>NZ_FMWE01000009.1:0-115571 GCF_900102805.1 Arthrobacter sp. UNCCL28 | reverse complement strand
GGGGCATGGCGGAGATGCTCAAGGGCGGCGTCATCATGGACGTCGTTAACGTCGAGCAGGCCCGCATCGCCGAGGATGCCGGTGCCGTGGCTGTCATGGCGCTCGAGCGAGTGCCTGCCGATATCCGCGCCCAGGGCGGCGTGTCCCGCATGTCGGACCCGGACATGATCGATGCGATCATCGCCGCGGTGTCCATCCCGGTCATTGCGAAGGCCCGCATTGGCCACTTCGTTGAAGCCCAGGTCCTGCAGTCCCTCGGTGTTGACTACATCGACGAGTCCGAGGTCCTGACCCCGGCCGACTACATCAACCACATCGACAAGTGGAACTTCACCGTCCCCTTCGTTTGCGGTGCCACCAACCTTGGTGAGGCGCTGCGCCGCATCAACGAGGGCGCAGCGATGATCCGTTCCAAGGGCGAGGCCGGCACCGGCGATGTTTCCAACGCCACCGGGCACATGCGCAAGATCCGTTCCGAGATCGCCAAGCTCGCAGCCCTTCCCGAGGACGAGCTGTACGTTGCGGCCAAGGAACTGCAGGCCCCGTACGAACTGGTCAAGGAAGTTGCCGCTACCGGCAAGCTCCCCGTCGTGCTGTTCACTGCCGGTGGCATCGCTACTCCGGCTGATGCCGCGATGATGATGCAGCTCGGCGCCGACGGTGTGTTCGTTGGTTCGGGCATCTTCAAGTCCGGCAACCCGGCAGAGCGCGCCGCCGCCGTCGTCAACGCCACCGCCTACTACGACGACCCCGATGTCATCGCCAAGGTCTCCCGCGGCCTCGGCGAAGCCATGGTGGGCATCAACGTGGACGACATCCCGCAGCCCCACCGCCTCGCAGAACGTGGATGGTAAGTTTCCGCTGCGCCCGGTGGGCGCTGATCCTCTGTGTGCTATTCCCCGCAACCGCTGCCGCCACTTTCGCGGTGGTTGGGGCGGGGGCCCTTTTACGCACACTGCCGGATCAGCGCCCACCGTCCCGTTTTTGGTGTGTTGGGCGCGAGGGGCTGTCCACCCGGAAGCTCTTCGATAAGTCCACGGGCTACCAGGTGTGGGCTTAGGCGGCTCTTGGGTTCAGCGCTCGTCTTCCGGCCGGGCCGTAAGGATCCTTTGAGCGCTCTCCTGCAAAATGCTGAGCGATTCCTGGATCAGTGGTGAGGCGATGCTGCCCCGCCGTGCCGCAGCCACAATGCGTCGGGTGGGCTTGCCCTTTCCCGTGATGCGCAGCCGGACAACATTCTCCGCGTTGTTCAGGGGTGCCAACCTTGGAAGCAGGCCGACGCCCAGGCCTGCGCCCACGAACGCTATCTGGGTTTCCCATTCCACTGCCTCGTGCGCCACCCGGGGTGTCACCCCCACGGCTGTAAAGGCGGCTGTGAAGAGGGAGTGGTACGTGGAGCCGGCGGCCTCGGTGATCCAAGGTTCGGAGGCAAGCTCTTCGAGCGTTACCGATTCCTGCGCTGCCAGTGGATGGTCCGCGGGAATGATCACGTCCAGGGGATCGTCCAACAGCACGGTCTGCTCGAACCGGGGATCGTCCTCACCGTAGGTTTCGGACTGCATGGCGACGATTACGGCGAGGTCGATTCGTTCTGCCACCAGCAAGTCGAAACAACGGGCCGGGTTGGCCTCCAGCACTTGGACTTCCAGCAGGGGACGCGTCGAGCGCAGCGTGGCGGCGAGCGGTGCCAGCAACTGTGCGGCCGCCGTCGAGAATCCGCCGAGCCCGAAATGTGACTGCACTTGGTCGCCGGCCTCCATGGCCGCTGCCCGCAAACTCTCCCATTCGGCAATCAGGGCGTCCGAGCCTGTCACCAAAAAGCGTCCCGTGGCAGTCAATCGAACGCCCCGGCCGTCTTTGGTCAGCAGCTGCATTCCCAGCATGCGCTGGAGCTCGCGGAGTTGCGCGGAGACGGCGGAGGGGGAGTAGCCGGTGAGCTCCGCTGTGGCGCCAATAGTGCCGCAGCGGGCGAACACCCGGAGTGTGATGAGCCTCGCATCGATCATGCACCTATTGTGCACGGTTATCTTCTGAATCTTGCGCTTTTGTTGCGGTTCAATCGTCCCTAATCTCATGACTATAAGGTTTTCGACAACGCCGCTCGCCCCCAACGCAGCCGTGCTCCCCACGAAACACACTCTGACCCACGCCTCCCGGGAGGAAACATATGTCTGCACCAGTCTTGCCCCTCAACTCACGTGGAAAACTCGCTTCATCCTTGCCTGCAGAGCAGCTGGCAGAGATCAGCGGTTTGTTCGAGTTCCGGCGTAAGGGATTTTCCCTGGACGCGCCCTTCTACACCGATTCCACGATCTTCAAGATCGACATGGAGGCCATCTTCGGCCAGCATTGGATCTTCGCCGCCAGCATCGCCGAACTGCCGGAGCCGGGCGACTACGTCACCGTCGACTATGGTCCCTACTCCCTGATCGTGCTGCGCAATGACGACGGCGGCGTGAACGTCCTGCACAACGTCTGCCGCCACCGCGGTGCCCGCGTCCTGACCGAAACAGCAGGCTCCACGGGAAACCTGGTGTGCGGCTACCACTCCTGGACGTACTCACCGGAAGGGAACCTGATCCACGCTTCGGCGCCGGGCGAGACCAAGTTCGACAAGAGCTGCTTCGGCCTCAAGCGTGCCCACAGCCGGGTAGTGGCCGGACTCATCTTCGTCTGCGTAGCGGACGAGCCCCCCACCGATTTTGATGAGACCTCCAAGATCTTCGAGCCCTACCTCGCACCCCACGATCTGTCCAAGACGAAGATTGCCTACCAGCAGAACATCATCGAAGAGGGCAACTGGAAGCTCGTCATGGAAAACAACCGTGAGTGCTACCACTGCGACGGCCACCCGGAGCTCGCGTGCTCGCTCTTCCCCACGTGGGGACTGACCGAGGGCCTGATTCCAGCCCACCTTGAAGAAGTGTGGGACCGCAACAAGGAAGCACAGTCCTCCCTCGAGGAGCGTTGCCGCCGCTACGGCCTTCCGTACGAGGTTGTGGAGGAGCTCGACACCAGGATCGCCGGCATCCGCATTTCACGCGAATCGCTCGACGGCGAAGGCGAGTCGTTCTCGCCCGATGGCCGCAGGCTCTCCAAGAAGCTGCTCGGCGACTTGCGGGACTTCCGCCTGGGCCGCTGCTCGATGCACCTGCAGCCCAACAGCTGGTTCCATTTCCAGAGCGACCACGTCATCACCTTCGGCGTCTTCCCCATCAATGAACACCAGTCCTTGGTGCGCACCACCTGGCTGGTTGCCGATGACGCCGTGGAAGGCGTGGACTATGACCTCGAGAAGCTCACCTACACCTGGAAGCAGACCAACCTGCAGGACAAGGCGTTCGTGGAGCTGTGCCAGACCGGTGCCGGCAGCCCTGCCTACGAGCCCGGCCCGTACATGAAGAGCGAGTACCAGGTGGAGGCCTTCATCAACTGGTACGTCCAGCGTGTCCAGGAGCACTTGGCATGACCGAAGTCCTCACCGAGACAGTGGTCCAGGAGCCCCATCGCATCCGTGGTCTTGAAATGCCATGGAACAGGGTCATGGGCAGCACCGAGGGGCCAGCCAGTGCCGCCCGTGCCCTGGGTCCCTGGCATCCGCAGGAGTTCATGGCCGAATGCGTGGAAGTTGTTCCCGAAGTGGGCGGCATGATGACCTTCGTGTTCCGCCGTTCCGACGGCGCACCCCTGGCCTTCCGTGCCGGCCAGTACGTCAATGTTGCCTTCCCGGTGAACGGCGGGGACCAGGACCCTGCGGACCGCAGCTACTCGCTGTCCAGTGCGCCCACCAAGCCGTGGACCTTTGACATTACGGTCAAACGGGATCCCACCGGGCTGGTTTCGCCGTGGGTGCACGAGAACATCAAACCCGGCACGGTCCTTGAGATGCTGGGGCCGGTGGGCGCCTTCCACCTCCCTGATGCAGACAGGCGGGCGCGGTACCTCCTGCTGGCCGCCGGTGCAGGCATCACGCCCATCATGTCCATGGTGCGGACCATCCACTCCTTGCCCGGACAGGCCGATGTGGTGGTGCTGTATCACGGCGCGGCAGCCGAAGGCTTTGCCTTTAATAAGGAGCTTGCCTACATTGCCTCGGTGGACTCGCGCATCAAGGTCTTCTATTCCCTGGGTGACCGAGGCAAGCCCGAGGACTGGGAGGGCCTGACGGGACGGCTGACGGCCGCCATGCTCGAGGAAGTGGCACCCGATGCCAACGGCCGCCAGGTCTATGCCTGCGGTCCTGAAGGCTACTTGAACACTGCCACGGAGCTCCTGGGGAAGGTGGGCGTGGACGATACCTCCATCCACATGGAGTTCTTCACGGGTGATCGCCAGACCATCCTCGAATACCAGGCGGAGCTGGCCCTTGCAGCGGACATTGCGGAGGAAATCGCCGAGGAAATCGCCGATTCCGCCGAGGACTACTACGAAAGCCAACCCACGGCGTTTGGACTCTACGAGCCGGGTTACGACGCTGAAGGAACGTTGAAAGCCACCGGCCTGCCGCTGGAAACCACCGATCCGGAGGCGGCAGGTACTGAAGCTTCCGACGCCGGTCCTCACGCCGGGCAGGAGGCCGCTGCCCCTGACTCGTCGAGCTTTGACACTGTGGGAACGGGAAGCCTCACCCTGTCCTTCCTGCGGACGGGCATTAACGTGCGCGTCGACCCCACCGAGCACATCCTCGGCCCGGCCCAGCGTGCGGGCGTCAGGATCGGCGCCAACTGCAAGGAAGGCATGTGCGGCTCCTGCAAAGTCGTCAAGCTTTCAGGGGATGTGGAGATGAACCACCAAGGCGGCATCCGCGCCCGGGAAATCGACGCCGGAAAATTCCTGCCCTGCTGTTCCACCGCGCTCACCGACATGGTGATCGACGCCTAGTACGGCTACCGGAGTCCCGCACTGTGGGCCAGCGCAATGGCCTCAGTGCGGGACCGGACGTCCAGTTTTCGGAAGAGGTTCCGGAGATGGAATTTCACGGTATTTTCGCTGATGCCGAGGTCCGTCGCGATCGTCCGGTTACGCTGGCCCGCGGCCAGCAGTTGAAGAACTTCAAGTTCCCGGGCGGCCAGCCCCCATCCGGCTGCATCCCCTGCCGGAGTTGATGGCGGATCGAGCGGCAGGACCACGGAGATGTCGGCTCCCCATCCCGGCATGATCTCCACGTTCATGGTCCCGTCCACAGCCTGCACGCGTTGAAGCAACCGTTCCAGGTTGGGTCCCTGAGGGGAAAGCTCACCGCCGCCGTCGTCCCTGACGTTGATCAGCAGGTTCTCGCCGTCGCAGTCCCACTGGGCCCGGACCCGATGAACCTCCGACTGCTCTGCGATCGCCAGGACCAAGCCCCGAACCACAGCCCTGGCTGCGTGGGCCACCTCTCCGGGCAGTGCCCTGCCGTTCGCCGGTGGTTCGATGAACTGGATGTCGATGTTGCTGAAGTGCATGAGTGGCCGGAGGTCTTCCCGGAGCCGTTCGAACGCTTTGGCCACAGGCTCCTCCACCAGATTGTTGGTGTGGTCACTGAGGGTCCGCAGCCCCACCAGGGCTTTGCCTCAACCATTGGAGCCGTGCAGTTGGCCGGTGCGGACGTGGCAGTTGCCGGCAGCGCGATCTACAGCGCGGCCGACCCGGAACTGGCGGCGAAAGAGCTTAAGGCAGCTATTCAATAATCTCCCGCCACGACACGGGATTTTCCACCCCCAACCCAGAGTTAACCTCATTTCGTCGTCCGGGTAACCCGAACGGGTCTATAGTGAGGGATAGGACATTCGCTGATGCAGCCCGGCGGCCCGCTTTTTCTTCCGACGCCGGAGGCCCGTAATGACCGACACCCAAATTGGCAGCTTTATTCGCGACTGTGTGGTGTTTGAGGACGACACTGAGAACGGCTTGGATTTTGACACTTTCTACGGCCTGTACATCAGCTGGTGCGTTCTTGGACGTAAGATTCCCATTCCCGACTCCGCTTTCAAGACAGCCCTGGAACTTGAGGGGCTCAGGCCCACTAAAGAAAATGGCCACAGGATCTACGCCGGGATGAGCATGGTAGGCCCGGCCGCCAGGGACTATGTGGTGAACAGCGTTCCCATGTGGCATGAGACTGAGGCCAGCACCGCCGCCCTTTCGGATATGGCGGAGGAAGCAGTTCCGTCCATCGCCTGATTTCATTCAACAGCCAGCGTCCAGCCCGTGCCCCTAGGATTTCATAGGGGGCTCGGGCTGTTCCCGTTTCCGGAGTGTGCGCTGAAAGGAATTGATGAAACCGTCCATCGTATGGTTCCGGGACGACCTGAGGGTCGCCGACAATCCGGCCTTGCGGGCCGCCGTCGACGACGGCGAAGCCGTGGCTTTGTTCGTCCTCGACGAAGAGTCGCCGGGCATCCGGGCCCACGGGGGCGCCGCACGCTGGTGGCTCCACCATTCGCTGACGGCGCTGCGTGAGGACCTGGACAAACTCGGCATCCCGCTGCTGCTCCGCCGCGGTCCTGCCGCGGACATCGTGCAGAAAACGGCGACGACGCTGGGCGCGGGCGCGCTGTACTGGAACCGTCGCTACGGTGCGGCCGAGCGGACGGTCGACGCCGGACTCAAGGCTTGGGCGGGCGAGGCCGGCCTGCATGTGGCTAGTTTCCAGGCCTCCCTCCTTCATGAACCGTGGAATGTCACCACCAAAACGGGCGGACAATACAAGGTTTTTACGCCTTTCTGGCGGACAGTGTCAGCCCAGGAATTCCGTGAACCGCTGGCCGTCCCGGCAAAAGGCCACGGATTCACCGGAAAGTTGCCGGCGTACGATGACCTGGATTCCTGGCAGCTGCTGCCCACCACCCCGGACTGGTCCGGTGGATTGGCGGAGATGTGGACCCCTGGGTCAGCTGCCGGGCACAAGCGGCTCGCTGCGTTCGTGGCGGACGGACTGGATAACTACAGCGAGGGCAGGAACCGCCCGGACACTGATGGCAGCAGTTGCTTGTCTCCCTACCTGCGGTGGGGCGAGCTGAGCCCCTTTGAAGTGTGGCATGCGCTGGGATCCAAACGTTCCGAAAGTGCAAGCATCTATGCCTCCGAGCTCGGCTGGCGCGAATTCTGCTGGCATCAGTATTTCCACAACCCGGAGATCGCCACAGCCAACCTTCGCCCCGAGTTTGACCGGTTCCCGTGGGCTTGGCCCGGTAGTAACGGAGCAAACGGGAAACACCCCGGGCATGAGGGCGCGCCGGAAGAGTTCCGCGCATGGCAGCAGGGCCGTACCGGCTTCCCCATGGTGGACGCCGGGCAACGCCAGCTGTGGCACACCGGCTGGATGCATAACCGTGTCCGCATGGTGGCTGCCAGCTTCCTCGTCAAGAACCTGGGCATCCATTGGCAGCTCGGTGAGCAGTGGTTCTGGGACACCCTGGTGGATGCCGATCCGGCGTCGAATCCTGCCAACTGGCAGTGGGTGGCGGGCTCCGGGGCGGATGCCTCGCCCTTCTTCCGGATCTTTAACCCTGAGGCCCAGCGGACCAGGTTCGATCCGCAGGGAAAGTACATTGCCCACTGGCTTCCCGAGTTCGGAACGCCCGATTATCCGGAGGAAATCGTTGACCTGAAAGCTACCCGGGCCGATGCCCTGGAGGCGTATAAGGGGATGAAGGAGGTCCACTGACCACCTTCACGGCACCCTCTGGAAATTAGTAGGAAGTCCGAGTATATTCAGGTTCAGAGATGACCTGGATCACAGTTGGTCACGTGTTCCCCGCAGTGGTTCCAGAACCAGCGGCACGGCAGTCATTCACGATGCAAAGGAGCATTTCACCATGGTGCGCGAACTTTCCCACTACATGGACGGCCAGAGGGTGGACGGCACGTCCGGCCGTTTCAGTGACGTCTACGATCCCTGCACAGGCGAAGTCCAGGCCCGGCTTCCGCTGGCCAGCGCGGACGAGGTCCGCACCGCCGTCGCAAATGCCGAGAAGGGCCAGCTCGAATGGGCGGCCATGAACCCGCAACGCCGCGGACGCATCCTGCTCAAGTTCGTGGACCTGGTCAACGAGAACATGGATGAACTGGCAAAACTCCTGTCATCTGAGCACGGCAAGACCTTCGCCGACGCCAAGGGCGATATCCAACGCGGCATCGAGGTTGTGGAGTTCTCGGCCGGTGCGCCGCACTTACTCAAAGGCGAGTTCTCGGACAACGCAGGCCAGGGGATCGACGTCCACTCGCTTCGCCAGCCCCTGGGCGTGGTGGCAGGTATTACGCCATTCAACTTCCCCGCCATGATTCCCCTCTGGAAGTCCGGTCCCGCGCTCGCCGCCGGTAACGCCTTTATCCTCAAGCCTTCCGAACGGGATCCCTCAGTGCCGCTTCGCCTTGCTGAGCTTTACAGCGAGGCAGGAGTTCCGAACGGCGTCTTCAACGTCATCAACGGCGACAAGGAAGCCGTGGATGCACTGCTCGAGGATCCACGGGTCAAGGCCATCGGCTTTGTTGGCTCCACGCCCATTGCCCAGTACATCTACGCCACAGCAGCCGCGCACGGCAAGCGGGCGCAGTGCTTCGGCGGGGCAAAGAACCACATGGTGATCATGCCCGACGCCGATCTGGACATGGCAGCCGACGCCCTGATTGGTGCCGGGTACGGTTCCGCCGGCGAACGCTGCATGGCGATCTCCGTGGCCGTACCCGTGGGCCAGGAAACTGCCGATGCGTTGGTGGCCAAGCTGACCGAGCGCGTCAAGGACCTGAAGGTAGGCCACAGCCTGGATAAGGATTCAGACTTCGGTCCCGTGGTGGCAGCCTCTGCAAAGGAGCGGATTGAGGGCTACATCCAGTCCGGCGTGGACGAAGGCGCAACCCTGGTGGCCGATGGCCGCGGGCTGACCGTGGACGGTTACGACGGCGGCTTCTGGGTGGGCCCCACCCTCTTCGACAACGTCACCAAGGACATGAAGATCTACAAGGAAGAGATCTTCGGACCGGTCCTCAGTGTGCTGCGTGCAGCTGACTACGACGAAGCGCTGCGGCTCTGCAGCGAGCACGAGTTTGGCAACGGCGTCGCCATTTTCACCCGCGACGGCGACTCCGCCCGCGACTTCGCCAGCCGCGTGGAGGTGGGGATGGTGGGCATCAACGTGCCGATTCCGGTGCCGATCGCGTATTACACGTTCGGTGGCTGGAAGGCCTCCGGTTTCGGCGACCTCAACCAGCACGGCGCAGACGCCTTCCGCTTCTACACCAAGACCAAGACGGTGACGTCGCGGTGGCCCTCCGGCATCCGCCAGGGCGCCAGCTTCATCATGCCGGCAGGCAGCTGATGGGGTCCGAAGCGGCAGGGGAAGAAGTCCTCTTTGAGCGTCGCGGCCACCTGGGGATCGTCACCCTGAACCGCCCCAAGGCGGTCAACGCGCTGAACGCGGGAATGGTGGAAGCCATGCTCCGGCAGCTGACCGATTGGGCCGGCGACGACGCCGTTGCCACGGTTTTGGTGCGCGGCGCCGGTGACCGTGGGCTGTGCGCAGGCGGTGACATCGTGGCCATTTACAAGGACATGCTGCACGGCGGCACTGAAACTGCGGAGTTCTGGGCTGAGGAGTACCGCCTGAACCTGCTCATTTCGCAGTACCCCAAACCATATGTGGCGTTCATGGACGGCCTGGTGCTGGGTGGCGGCGTCGGAATCTCTGCCCACGGCTCGGTCCGGATTGTCACCGAACGGACCCGCACCGGGATGCCCGAGACCACCATTGGTTTTGTGCCCGACGTCGGCGGCACGCTGCTGCTGTCCCGCTCGCCGGGGGAGACGGGAACCCACGCAGCCCTGACCGGCGCCCACCTCTCGGGGGCCGACGCCCTGTTCATGGGGCTCGCCGATTACTTCGTGCCGTCCGAAAACCTGCCCGCACTGGCCGAAGCGCTGGAAAGCTCGACGCCGGAAGCCGCCGTCGGGCGCTTTGCCCAAGCCGCGCCGGAGTCAGCTTTGGCGGCACAGCGCGAGTGGATCGACGCCGCATACGTGCATGACGACGCCGAAGAAATTGTGCGGAGCCTTCGCTCTTTGGGCGATCAGGCGATCGCTGCGGCGGACACGATCGAGGCGAAGTCACCGACGTCCGTGAAGGTCGCTCTGGCGTCGTTGCGACGGGTCCGAGGACTCCCGCTCGAGGAAGCGCTGGATCAGGAATACCGCGTGGGGCTTCGCTGCCTGGCCGGTCCTGACTTCCGTGAGGGCATCCGGGCGCAGGTGGTGGACAAGGACAGGAATCCGCAATGGAAGCCGCCCATCCTGGCAGACGTCCGCCCGTCCGACGTCGAGGGCTACTTTGCGCCGCTCGGGGAACGGGAACTGGGTTTGGCCACACTGGGCAGCGAGTCGAAGGAGACGGTATGACAGAGAATGCAGCCATGGCAGATATCCAAGGATCGGAAACGGGACTCATCGCGTTCCTTGGACTCGGACATATGGGTGGGCCGATGGCGGCCAACCTGATCAAGGCCGGGCACAACGTCATTGGCTATGATCCCGTTCCGGCAGCCGTCGAGGCAGCGGTGGCCCATGGGATTCCGATGGCCGCCACGGCGCATGAAGCTGCTGCGGAGGCGGCAGTGGTGCTGACCATGTTGCCCAGCGGCAAGCACGTCCTGGATGCCTATCGTGGGGTGGACGGCCCGGGGCTGCTTTCCATTGCGCGGCCAAACACACTCTTCCTGGACTGTTCCACCATCAATGTGGACGAAGCCCGGGAAGCTGCCGCCGTTGCCCTTGAAGCCGGGCACCGCTCGGTGGACGCCCCGGTTTCCGGCGGTGTGGTGGGGGCCGAAGCCGGCACGTTGACGTTCATGGTGGGTGCTTTGCCGGAGGACTTCGAGACCGTGAAGCCCATCCTGGAATTGATGGGGAAGAGGATCGTCCACTGCGGAGACCACGGCGCAGGGCAGGCTGCCAAGGTGTGCAACAACATGATCCTGGGAGTGTCCATGATTGCGGTGGCCGAAGCGTTTGTTCTCGGTGAAAAGTTGGGCCTCACACATCAGGCGTTGTTCGACGTCGCTTCCAACGCCTCGGGGCAATGCTGGGCGTTGACCACCAACTGCCCCGTTCCGGGACCTGTGCCCACCAGCCCGGCCAACCGCGATTACCAGCCTGGTTTTGCCGGAGCTTTGATGGCCAAGGACCTGCGCCTGGCCCTGAACGCGTTGGAAAGCACGGGTGTCGCGGCGGAGATGGGGCCGCTGGCATCACGGATTTACGATGCCTTTGCTGCAGGCGAAGGCGCGGGAAGGGACTTCTCCGGCATCATTACGGAGATCCGCGACAAGTCCGCGTGAGAGGTTTGAAAGGGTAAGGGATTGATGGAGCTTGGCGAGAGGGAGAGTATGACGGAGCAGTACCAGAACATTGTGGTGGAGCGTCGGGGACGCGTTGGCCTGGTGACCCTGAACCGGCCGGAGGCGTTGAACGCGCTGAACACTGCACTGATGAATGAACTCGTGGATGCCGTCACTTCAATGGACACCGATCCCGACGTGGGCGCAGTAGTAATCACGGGATCGGCCAAGGCGTTTGCTGCCGGTGCCGACATCAAGGAAATGTCCTCCAACAGCTACATGGACATGTACGCGGCGGACTGGTTCCGGCGCTGGGAGGACCTCACCCGCCTCCGGATCCCTGTTGTTGCGGCTGTTTCCGGCTTTGCTTTGGGCGGTGGGTGTGAGCTGGCCATGATGGCCGATTTCATCATCGCCGGCGACAACGCCAAGTTCGGCCAGCCGGAGATCAACCTGGGCGTGATCCCTGGAATGGGAGGCTCCCAGCGGCTGACCCGCGCCGTCGGCAAGGCCAAGGCCATGGACATGGTCCTGACCGGCAGGTTCATGGACGCTGATGAAGCCGAACGCTCCGGCCTGGTCTCCAGGGTGGTTCCTGCTGCTGAGGTCATCGACGAAGCGGTCAAGGCAGCGGAAGTCATCGCCTCCAAGTCCAAACCCGCCGCCATGGTGGCCAAGGAAGCCGTCAACGCGGCCTTCGAAATGGGCCTGTCCCAGGGGGTGGTCTTCGAACGGCGCGTGTTCCATTCGCTCTTCGCCACCGAGGACCAAAAGGAAGGCATGGCCGCGTTCAGCGAGAAGCGCCAACCGGAGTTCAAACACCGGTAATTCGCGCAGGTTTTGGGGCGTGCCGGGGGATAGACTCGGGGCACTTACAAATGGGGAGAGAACATGTCAACGGAGATCGTTCAGGCTAACCACACTGAAGCATCCACCCAGCCGATCAACCGGCAGGCCCTGGTGGCTGCGGCCATGGCCGTCCTTGCCCTCGCGGGGCTGTTCTTCGCGGGCATGGCAGTAATCGCGGTCTTCGTAGTGGGGGCGGGGCACGTGGCACTGAACCAGATCGAGCAGCGCGGTGAACGTGGACGGGGCTTTGCCATCGCCGCTTTGGTGGTGGGCTACGGGATAGGTCTCTTGTCCCTGGGCTCGGCGCTGATCTTCGCGTTTACCGGGTAGTGCCGGGAGTTCCGCTGCATTTGTCCGCTGCATTGGTCCGTAGATTGCGGCGCAGCTCACGGTCCGTCCTCCGTCATGTTCCATCTGATTGCGCCTCCTACTGAGGGAGACACGAAGCAAGCGGACTGAGGGACCCATGACCTGGCAATTTTGCGACAACGATTACTGCCCCGGGAGCTGGCACTGGACTGACCTGACGGGAAGTTCCGAGGCCTGCCGTGGTTCTGATGAACACGGGGCCGCTGAGCAGGGGCCCGTCCGCTCCTACTTCGCGGCGTAGGCCTCGTCCGGGACAAGCGCCGCGTCGAAGAACGCCCGCTCCAGCCGCACGGCCTCGGCGAAGACCACGGCAACGCGTTGCCGCTCCTGCGGGCGTGAAGGCTCGACGGCGTCGAACTCGTCTCGCAGCCACGTCACCCACGCGTTGTACTCAGGGTTGTTGTGGAGCCGGATCCATTCGGAGTGCTTGGGTTCGGAGGGCCACTGCGCGGGACCTCCGGCGCGGCCGGCCCACTCTCCGTAAAGCCACTCAGCGACCAGCAGCACAGCGAGGACCTCTGGGTAGGAGCGGCTCGCCAGGGCTTCCCGCATGAGGGCGTCGAAGGCCTGGGTGGCACTTCCGAGGGCAGGCGATGTCCGCTCCGTTTCCGGGACGTCCAGTTCATCGAAGCAGTCCTGGAAATACGTGTTCTCGTCAGAGGCGAAAGCCCCCAGAACCCGGGCAAACACCAGGCGTGAAGGGAGCGAAGGTGCTGAGGCAACGGCCTGTCCCAGCAGGGCGGTGAAGGCATCGCAGAACTGGTAATCCTGCACCAGGTACTGGCGCAGCCGCTCATCAGGAAGGGATCCGTCCAGCAGCTGGTCCACGAACGGATGGTTCACTGCTGCGTCCCAATCAATGGCCGACTGGTTCCTGAGTTCTTCGGCAAAGCCCACGATGTTTCCTCCTGAAGTGTCAGCATCGGAGCCTAGCAGCGTGCCGTGGTTTGGAAGCGAACATGACGCTCTGGTGCCTCATCGGTGGCCGGCGTAGGCTCTGGCCATGATGAACGAGCACGCATCAAAGACGATCGTGGCTGGCTATGACGGCTCTGAAGAGGCCAACCGGGCGGTCCGATGGGCGGCCGGGCATGCGGTCTTGCGGGGTTGTTCGCTGCAGATTGTCCACTGCTCGTTGTGGGTACTGCTGTCCCAGAACCGGGGTCCGGTCCCTGGAGTGGCCGACAGCGGTTTGGAACGCGCGGCGCACAAAGTCCTGGAAGAAGGGGTAGCCCTGGCCAAGGAGACCGTCCCCGAACTGGATGTTCGCGGCACCTTGCTGCACGGGATGCCCCGCGATCATCTGGTCCACGTTTCGTCCGGAACCGGGATGTTGGTGCTCGGAAGCCGGGGCCTTGGCGGATTCATGGGCTTGCTGGTGGGGTCCGTGAGTTTGGAGATGGCGGCAACCGCTGAATGCCCGGTGGCTGTGATCCGCGCCGACGACCATCCCAACGGTCCTGTCCTGCTGGCGGTGGATGAGACAGGTTCGCCGGCAGCACTCGAGGACGCATGCCTGTTTGCGGCAGCAACAGGTGCCGAACTCATGATCGTCCACGTGCTGCACGAGCCCGAGGGCTACAGGCGGTTGCGCGAGCCCGTGGAGGCATACCCGGACGCTGAAGCGATGCTCGACTCCGTGCTGAGCCATGCCCGGCACAAAGCCCCCGGGATCAAAGTGTCCGGCGAGTTGCTGGTGGACTCATCCTTCTCCCGTGCCGTGGTCAAAGCTTCACAAGGTGCTCGGCTCACGGTGGTGGGGACCAAAGGACATGGCCTCATCAAAGGCACCATCGGCTCAACCGCCCACGCCGTGCTCCACCACGCCCACAGTCCCGTGCTGGTTTCACGCCGCAAAGCCGCCTCCGAGGAGACGTAACCATCCCCTTCCGGCGTTGCCGTGGTGGAGGCCCTCTCAGGGACTCCCTCCCATGAAAGACCCGCCCTAGCATGGAGGGCATGGACAACAGGGCAGAAGTACGCGAATTCCTGATTTCCCGGCGGGCACAGGTGGCACCGGAACAGGTTGGCTTGCCCACGGGATCCAACCGTCGGGTCAAGGGATTGCGTCGCAGCGAAGTTGCCACGCTTGCGGGGCTGAGCGTGGAGTATTACACGCGTTTGGAGCGCGGCGCCATCAGTGGCGCTTCGCCGCAAGTACTGGAGAGCCTGGCCAGGGCACTGAACCTGGACGACGCCGAGCGGGCGCACCTGTTCGATCTCGCCCACGCCGCCAGTCCCGTAGCGCGGCCCCCGAGGCGCCGGAACTCCACGTCCTATGTTCCCCACCAGAGCCTGCAATGGGCACTGGACGCCGTCACGGCCGGCCCCGCCTTCGTCAGGAACGGCCGGATGGACCTGCTTGCTGTTAACCCCTTGGCCCGGGCGTTCTATAAGGACTGCTACGACATGCCCGGCCAGTCACCCAACATCGCCAGGTTCACCTTCCTCGACCAGCGTGCATGTCAGTTCTATCCGGACTGGGACGCCTTTGCCGAGGTGACTGTTTCCATCCTGCGCACTGAGGCTGGCCGCGACCCGCACAACAAAGAACTTCACGACCTCATTGGCGAGCTCAGCACCCGCAGCGAGGAATTCCGCACTCGCTGGGGAGCCCACAACGTCCGCCATCACGGCACCGGGTTCAAGACGTTCAACCACCCGGTTGTCGGCGAGATGACGCTCGCGTTTGAGGGCCTGGAGATGGCAGCAGAACCTGGATTGACCCTCACCATCTACGCGGCGGAACCCGGATCGCCGTCGGCCGAGCGCCTGCAACTGTTGGCATCATGGGCGGCCAGCGAATACGGGCAAGGCGCCCACCCGGCGTCGGAAAAGACTCGAACGGACAGCTGACCGCCGGACAGCGTGCGACGGCGGTGCGTGCGACGGCGGTGCGTGCGACGGCGGTGCTGCCGCCCCGTCGCGCTGCCGCAGGCTGCGGTGCCTGCGAGGGTCAGCGCACGACTTCCACGTGCACTTCCTGGCCCTCAAAACGCGCGAGCTCTTGCGGGGTGGCGTCGTAGCGTCCCAGGTGCACGGTTTGGTCCGAGAATTCGATGCCCGATGCGTTGTAGTAGAACCCCAGGTTTCCCCAAGGGATGAAGTAGATGAGGTCGCCGTCCCCGGGGTCGGATCCGGGTGAGCCTTCGTGGCGGAGAGGCCTGGGCAGGTCGGCGATCTTCTCCCGGCCGGCGAACTCTTCCATGGTGAGGGTGAGGGGCAGCATGCTCAGGAAGTCCCGGGTGGCGGGGCTGTCCTCGTCGATGGTCACATTCAGTGTTTCCGAATGGGTGCTGAAGCGGACCACGGTACCTGCCACGCTGTCCACGGCGGTGGTGGGTGACTCCCAGGGTCCTGATGTCCCTGCGGTGGTGGCTGTTTCCCGGGGTCGTGCTGTCCCATCGTCTGGTCCCGGAGCTGGCCCGTCCTTTGGTGCCGGGCTGCAACCGGGCAGTGCCAGAAGCAGGGCAAGGGCAAATGTAACCGTTATTGCCGGCACCTGCAGCCCAGGAATGGAGCGCCTCATGCCGAATCACCTGCCTTTCGATCCTTGAGCATCAGCAAGGTAAGGGGCACTAAGTACAGTGCGGCGATCACTGTTCCCACCACCACAGGACCTGTGACACCAAGCGCCGACTCCAAGGCGTAACCAGCGATCCACGAGCCCACTGCCGTACCGAAGTTGAATGCTGAGGTGCTCAACGCCGACGCCAAAGTCGGTGCGTTGCCTGCATAACCAACGGCTTTGCTGATCAGGATCGGATTGGTAGCCATGCCGAAAAGCCCCAGCAGGAAGATCAGCACCACGGTGACCAGCGCGTAGCGGGAGAACAGTGCAAGGGCACCCAGCACCAGGAATGTCATGCCGGCCGGGATGAAGAGCGCCGGATAGGGGTGGCGGGCGCCGAAGCGGCCTCCCAAATTCGAGCCTATGAACGCCCCGACGCCGTAGGCCACCAGCACCAATGGCACCACGGAAGCGGCAAGTCCGGTGTTTACCGTCAGCAAGGGCGAGATGAAACTGTAGGCGGCCAAGGACGATCCGCACACGATCGCGCAGCCGGCCAGGACAAGCCAGACCCGGGTATCACGCATGCTGGCAAGCTCGGCCCGCACTGACGGAGCAGCGCCGGACTCCTGGCTGGCCGGTACCAGCCGGTACACAACACCGGAGGCCGCCAACGCGAGGACAGCCAACGCCCAAAACGGCCCCCGCCAGCCCACCACCTGCCCGGCAAACGATCCAAGGGGTACACCCACCACGTTGGCGAGCATGCCACCGCCGAGGACAACGCCCAGCGCCCGGGACGCTGAAGCCGCGCCCGCCGCTTTGGCACCCACGACGGCGGCTACCGCCCAGAATGCGCCAGTCGCCAAAGCAGTGAGGAAACGTGCGCCAAGAATGAGGGTGAAATCGGAGGTTAGCGCCACGATGACGTGGCCCACGGCGAAGACCACCAGTGCGAGGCTCAGCGTCAGGCGGCGTGGCAGCTTGAGCGTCAAGATGGACATGGTGGGCGTGCCCACGATCATCCCCACCGCGAAGACCGTGATCATGAGGCCAGCATCGGCTACGGACGTGCCAAGATCAGTGGCGATCTCCGGCAGGATGCCCGCAACAATGAACTCGGTGGTTCCCATCAGGAACACGCCTGCCGCCAGAACGTAGGTCACTAGTGGCAAGCGCCGGGTCTTGGTACTGGGGAGAGTTGTGGTCATGACTCCAGAACATCAGGGTTATGGACTGGGAGGGAGTCCCGCTTAAGGGAGGTCCTCCGAGGGACTCCCTCCCTGAGCGTCCCGCCCACTGCGCTCCACGTGCGGTCACCGACGTTATTTTGTCGGTGGCTGCTGCCAGAGTTAGGGCATGGAGCGAATTGGGGAGAATCGAGCGGCCGCCGGGGTGGCGGGTCCGCTTGCTGCTGCCACGTCCGCCCACTCTCTGGGCGGAGTTCCGCCCAGCCCAGTTCAGCCCGACACTGCACCCGCCAGCACCGTCAGTAGCGACCTCATTGAACAGTTGCGGGTCCTGGAGGAGATGAAGTCTGCCATCTCCGCTTTGCAGGCGCGGATAGCCGTGGCCTTTGATCTTGCCCAGCGCGCCGAGCAAGCCGAGGCAGGCGTTCCTGCGGCCGAGCGTGGACAAGGTGTGGGAGCCCAGGTTGCGTTGGCCCGGCGCGAGTCACCGAACCGTGGGTCGCGTCTCCTGGGCTTGGCGAAAGCCCTTGTCACGGAGATGCCCCGCACCTTGGCGGCCCTGAAATCGGGGAACTTGAATGAATGGCGCGCCACGCTTCTTGTTAAGGAAACGGCCTGCCTGTCTGTCGAGGACCGTTGTGCGGTCGACGAGGAGCTCGCCCCCGACACCGGGACCTTTGACGGCAAAGGCGATAAGGCGATCATTGCCGCCGCGAAAGCTGCCGCATATCGACGGGATCCGCGGTCAGTGGTGGGGCGTGCCAGCCGTGCTGCGGCCGAGCGGACCGTCAGCCTCCGTCCGGCCCCGGACACTATGACATACCTGACGGCCTTGCTTCCGGTAGCCCAGGGCGTAGCGGTCTACGCCGCATTGACTCGAGCGGCTGATTCTGCCCGTTCCAGCGGGGATACCCGGGGTCGGGGCCAGCTCATGGCCGACACCCTCACCGCACGCATTACGGGCACCCCGGGCGGGATTTCGGGGATCAACCTGGACCTCGTCATGACTGACCGCACCCTTTTCCAAGGCGACAGCGAACCAGCAAGGCTCAAAGGCTACGGAATCGTCCCCGCTGAATGGGGAAGGGAACTGCTCGCGTTGGGGCAAGCCTCAGCCGTGGGTCAGGCGGGCGTGAACCCAGCCTCTAGAGCAGGGCACCCCAGCCAGGGTCCCGCGGCAGGGCTGAACGCAGAGTTCACTGTATGGCTTCGCCGGCTCTACACTGCGCCGGGCACAGGGGAACTGCTTGCTACCGATTCCAAGGCCCGGCTCTTCACGGGTGGGCTTCGGCGCTTCATTGAAACCCGCGACGATAGTTGCCGGACTCCTTATTGCGATGCGCCCATACGGCATATTGACCATGTGGTTCCGTGGCGTTCCGGAGGAGGGACCAGCCTGGCTAACGGCGCCGGTCTATGCGAAGCGTGCAACCACACCAAGGAAAACGCCGGTTGGAGCACCAAGGTCATGCCCGGGGACGTTCACGCCCTGGAAATCAGCACCCCTACCGGTCACACATACCAATCAAAGGCTCCACCACTGCCCGGCCACCATCCCTTCAGAACGTAGACAGGCGTAAGCCCTATTCCTCGGTGAAATCTCCGGCGTCCCTCCGGAAGCTGCCCAGCACGCGGATGAGGTGGTCCACGTCGTCGGGCCCGAATCCCGACTGTCCGAAGACCTCGGCATTGAGGGCCGCCGTCGCTTTTTTGGCGAGCGTTCGGCCTTCAGGGGTGAGCTCGATCAGGGTGGTGCGCCCATCGGTGGGGTGCGGTGACCGGGCAACCAGGGCTGCCTTTTCCAAGCGGTCGACGGCGTTGGTCACCGAGGTGGGATGCACCTGCAGGAGCGCGCTGGCTTTGTTCATGGGCAGCGCGCCGCTGCGGGCGAAACTCAGGAGTGCGAGCAGTTCGTAGCGTGCAAAGGTCAGCCCGAACGGCTTAAGGACCGTCTCAATACGCGCAAGCAGGATCTGCTGGGTTCGCATGATGGCGGTAATGGCGGCCATGGGCGCGGCGACATCACCCCAGCCATGCCGTTCCCAGTTGCGTTGGGCATCGGCGATGGGGTCGCGGGGGAGTGGCGTGCCCATGGGCCTCCTTTGTTTGCTTGCTTGGCCTACCGCTTGCAAGTTCTACTGCTTGCTTGGCCTACTGTTGGCTAGTCTTTCAGATTCGGGAACTCTTCCTCGGTGTATTCCACGCCCAAACCAGCGGGCAATGGACCATCGCCATGCCGGGCGACTTCCGTCCCGCGCAGTTCAACACGCCTGATCTTGCCCGAAATGGTCTTGGGCAGCTCGCCGAACTCCAGGCGGCGGATGCGCTTGAACGGTGCCAGATGCTCGCGGCAATATCTGAGAATGTCCTCCGCAACAGCCGGTCCGGCTTCATATCCGGCGGCCAACACCACAAAGGCCTTAGGCACCGACAGCTTCACGGCATCTGGTGAAGGCACGACGGCGGCCTCCGCCACTGCGGGGTGTTCGATCAGGACGCTCTCGAGTTCAAAAGGCGACAAACGGTAATCGGAGGACTTGAAGACATCGTCATCCCGGCCGACGTAGGTGATGACGCCGTCGGAATCCCGGCTCGCCATGTCCCCGGTGTGATAGTAGCCATCGCGGAAAGCCTCGGCCGTTTTGGCTTCGTCGCCGAAGTAGCTTTTCATGAGCCCCACGGGCCGGGGGTCCAAGCGCAAGCAGAGTTCGCCGTCGTCGGCTTCCTGTCCGGTGAGCGGGTCCACCAGAACGACGTCGTACCCTGGCAGCGGCCGTCCCATGGAGCCGATCTTCACCGGCTGGGCAGGGGTGTTGGCGATCTGGACGGTGGATTCAGTCTGTCCGAAGCCGTCGCGGATGGTGACGCCCCAGGCATCCTCCACTTGGCCGATGACCTCGGCGTTGAGCGGTTCGCCGGCCGAAACCACTTTCGACGGCGGGCTGGTGAGCTGAGTGAGGTCGGCTTGGATGAGCATGCGCCACACGGTGGGCGGGGCGCAGAAACTGGTGACTCCTTCCCGGCCCATCTGGTCCATCAGGGCGGCGGCGTCGAAGCGCTGGTAGTTGTAGATGAAGACGGTAGCCTCGGCGATCCAGGGGGTGAAGACGTTGGACCAGGCGTGCTTGGCCCAGCCGGGCGAGGCGACGTTGAGGTGGACGTCGCCGGGTTCCAGGCCGATCCAGTACATGGTGGACAGGTGGCCCACGGGGTAGGAGGTGTGGGTGTGCTCCACCAGTTTGGCCCGGGAGGTGGTGCCGGACGTGAAGTAGAGCAGGAGGGTCTCGTCGGCTTTGGTGGGGGCGTCGGGCGTAAAGTCCGTGCCGGCGTCGTTCGAGTCTGAGTACTGCATGGCGTCCGCATTGGCGCGCTCGGAACCGACCTCAATCAGGGTGTATTTACCCTCGACGTCGGCAAATTTGCCGATGTTGGCGCTTCCTACGGTCACCCAGGCAGCCCCTCCACGCTCCACGCGGTCCTGGAGATCGCGGGCGCCCATGAGTGTGGTGGTGGGGATCATGACGATGCCCAGCTTGATGCCGGCGAGCATGAGTTCCCAGAGTTCCACCTGGTTGCCGAGCATGATGATCATGTGGTCGCCACGCTGGACGCCTTGGCCGCGCAGCCAGTTGGCCACTTGTGAAGACCTGCGCGAGAGGTCCTTGAAAGTGCGGCGGATGGAGCTGCCGTCCTGTTCCACGATCACCAGGGCCGGCTGGTCGCCCCGGGCCGGGTCCGCCGCGATGTGATCGAACCAGTCGAGGGCGAAGTTGAACTCCTCAAAGCGAGGCCATTGGAACCCGGCGTGCGCCTGCTTGTAGTCCTCGCGTAGTTCCAGCAGCCGGTCGCGGGCCGCACGGAAGTCTTCTGTGACTGTCATAGTCCGCCTTTCGCCTTCGGGTAATGCCGGCACCCTTGCCTCAGCACCCCGCCTAGTGATCCACATCACCTTGCAATATACTAGGACATCCAAGGGTTTGGAAGAGCCTGCGCGGGACATGACGAAGGGGTCAAATGCTCGATCACAAAGCTGCCGGCACCGTTACCAGCGGTGCGGCACCAGAACACGTCCTGCCTCCTTATCCGGAGGCGGACTTGATGCACGTCATTGACCTGCTCCCCACGGAGGAGCGCTTGCGGTACCTGGAGATCAGGGAATTCCTGCAGGCGCAGATCCGGGCTGCGAGCATCGACTACTGGAACCGGGAGGAGTTCCCGTTCGGGCTGTTGGCTGACATGGCCAAGTTCGGCCTGGGCGGGTTGCAGACCGACGGCTCCTCCATGCTGTTCAAGGGCCTCATGTACACCGAAGTGGCCCGGGCGGACGTCTCACTTTCGGCATTGGTAGGGATCCACAATGAGTTGATCGTCGGCATGATTGACGAGCTCGGATCACCGGAGCAGAAGCGTAAATGGCTGCCGGGGTTGGAGGCATTTACCCAACTGGGCGCCTTCGCCCTGACCGAACCGGACCACGGTTCGGACATCGCCGGAGGACTCTCGACGACGGCGCGGCGCGACGGCGGCGAATGGGTCATCAACGGTGCCAAGCGCTGGATCGGGGCAGGGACGATTGCCGACTTCGCGTTGGTCTGGGCCCGTGACGAATCCGACGGACACATCAAAGGCTTCATTGTGGAGAGTGACCGCCCCGGGTACTCCGCTACCAAGATCTCCCATAAGATCGGCCTGCGCATCATGCAAAATGCTGACATCGTGTTGGACGAGGTCCGCATCCCCGTGGAAAACCTCCTGCCGGGGGCTACGGAGTTCTCGCGGGCCAATGAACTCCTGCGTGATTCCCGGGCTTGGGTGGGATGGCAAGCGGCAGGAATCCAGCTGGCGGCCTTCGATATTGCCCGTTCCTACGCTCTGGAACGCAAACAGTTCGGCAAGGAGCTGGCCCGTTTCCAGTTGGTGCAGCAGCAGCTGGCAGACATCCTGGGCAATGCCAACGCCTCACTGTCCATGATGGTGGAGCTCGCGCGGATCCAGCAGGCAGGGAAGCTCGAAATGGTGCAGGCAGCAATGTGCAAAGCCACCACTACCCGGTTGGCGCGTTCCTCCGTTGCCATGGGCAGGTCGCTGTTGGGCGGTAACGGGATCACCACGGATTACGAGATGGCCAAGTTGTTTGGCGACGCCGAGATCCTCTACACCTATGAGGGCAGCTACGAGATCAACTCGATGATCGTGGCCCGTGCAGTGACGGGGAAGTCTGCGTTCGTCTAGACGCGGCGATTCGTCTAGTGACGCCGGTTCAGTTGAAACGAAAGGAGCATCCCTTCGCCGGATCAATACAGGCGAGGGGATGCTCCATGGTTGGGGGATGGGCTGACTAGGAGTTCTGTGCCGCCACCAAGGCCGGATCGGCGTCCGGGTCTGTGTTCGGATCGGCGTCCGGCCCCGCGCCGGATGGTGCACTGACGGCGGCGTGCTCGGCCAGGACTCCGGTGCGGTGCCTGATGCGGAGACGGTAGAGGAGCGTTCCGCCAATGATGACTGTGCCGACGAAGATCACGCCACCCCATTGCAGGTACCACTCGAACGGCGGCACGGAGTTGTAGATTTCGGGCCGTGGCCACACCAGGTTCAGCGTCATGGCGCCTCCCCACAGCACGGCCAGGATGTTCACGGGCAGCCCCCATTTGCCCAGGCTGAATCCCGGTTCCGATCCGTCGTCCTTCAAGGGCCACTTCTTCAGGAAGCGCCGCCGCAGCAGGGGCACCGTCACCAGCAGGTATGACAGGTAGATCAGGACAATGCTGATGCTGGAGAGAATGGTGAAGATGGCCGGCTGGGAGATGTTCACGATCAAGGGAATGACGGCCACTATGCCGATGACGATCGCAGCCACTGTGGGGGTCTTCCGGGTGGGGTGCACCTTGCTGAGCTGACGGCTGAAGGGAAGGTTGTTGTCCCTGGCCATGGCAAACATCATTCGGATGGCAGCTGCGTGGACGGCCAGGGTGCAGACCACCACGGCCACAACGATGCACGCCAGGAAAGCCTTGCCGAACGGGCCACCGAGCACCGACAACACGATGTACTGCAGACCGCCGTCAGCGGCTCCAAGCTTGGGATCGGAAAGATCCGGCGCCGCCAGGATTCCGCCCAGGAGAAGCAGCCCTCCCAAAAGGAATGACGCCGTGACCGCACGCAGGATCGCTTTGGGAGCGGTGCGTTTGGGGTCTTTGGTTTCTTCTCCCAGGGAGCTGGCGGTATCGAAGCCGTACATGACATACCCGGATGCCATGGCGGCAATGAGGAAGACCCCGAAGAACCCCAGCGGATGATCTTCGCCGAAGCCGGCGGTATCGAGGAGGACTTCCGGCCCTCGGACCGAGTGCCAAATGAGCGCAATGATGAGCAGGACGGCCGCCACCAACTCCACGAACACGCCAACACTGTTGATCATGGTCATGAGCTTCACGCCGAACGCATTGATAAGGGTGGAAATGCCGATCATGATGCTCGCCAGGATCACCCCGTTGACGGCAAAGTCGTAGGGACCCGTGCCATCGCCCACCAGCTGGAAGCCGTCCCAGATCTGGGGCAACGTGATCTGGAGGGCCAAGGCAACCGAACCCAGGGCCATGATGGAGGAAAGCAGCAGCAGCCATCCCGCCAGCCAAGCCCACGTTCCTGTCGAAAGCCTCTTCGCCCAGTTGTAGACCGATCCGGCCACCGGATAACGCCCGGCCAATTCCGCAAAACACAAAGCCACCATCAATTGGCCAACGAAGACAATGGGCCACGACCACGCATAGGCGGGTCCCGCCGTCGAAAATCCGAAGTAAAACAGTTGAAAAACGCCGGTGAGGATGGAGATGTAACTGACGCCGGCGGCAAAACTGGCAAACTTGCCGATGCTGCGGTCCAGGGTCTGGGCATAGCCAAACTCGTCCATACCGCTCGCATCGCTCTTGCAGGGTCCTGATTTGCTGGGTTCTGACATTCGAACTCCTAGTTCAGACATGCATGAATGGTGATAGCCCGCGGCCGTCATTGGACGCGGTGTATATCAAAAGCCGGGCACCACGGTGTGCCAACGGCTGTTTCCCCCATTTTTTGTTGCGTGGGTCTAAAAGCAGGGTCCCTGTTCAGGCAAGGGACAAGCTGAAGCCGGCTTCCGCCGTCGTGGTTTCCTCCGTCCCGTGGGCCCGGAGGAGGTCGGCCTTGATGAAATCAGCGCAGCGCTCGCCGATCATCATCACGGTGATATTGGGGTTTACGGTGACGTGCTCCGGCATGACGGAGGCATCGGCCACGCGCAGCCCAGTGACGCCCTTGACCCTCAGCTCAGGATCCAGCGGCGACATATCGTCCTCCACCGGCCCCATGCGCACGGTGCCTACGGGGTGGTACACAGTGTTGTGGGTTTTGCGGATGTAGTCCTGCAGTTCCTCGTCGCTCTGGGCTTCGATGCCGGGGGAGAGCTCCCGTCCGGTCCATTCAGCCATGGCAGGTTGCGCGGCGATTTCCCGCGCCTTGCGGATGCCCGCGACCATCACTCGCATGTCGTGGCCCTCGGTATCGGTGAAGTACCGGGGATCCACCATGGGCTTGTCGCGGAAGTCCCGGCTGCGGAGCCGGACCGTTCCACGGGAACGTGCGTGGGTGACGTTGGGAGTGAGGCTGAAGCCGTTCTCCGTAGTGGGATAGCCGTAGCGCAGGGTGTTCATGTCGAACGGGACCGAACCGTAATGCATCATGAGGTCCGGGCGGTCCAGGCCATCTTCGGTGGGAGTGAAGATACCGATCTCCCACCACTGGGTGGAGGTCTGGACCATGGGCTGCTTGGCCTCGAACTGCACCACGCCTTCCGGGTGGTCCTGCAGGTGCTCGCCGACACCCGGTGAGTCCACCAACACCTCAATGCCATGCGCCGCCAGGTGGGCGGCCGGGCCGATGCCGGAAAGCATGAGCAGCTTGGGGGAGTCGATGGCGCCGGTGGACAGGATGACTTCGCGATGCGCGTCCAGCCTGTGCGTCCGGCCGAAAGCCGAATCCACGACGTCGACGCCGGTGCAGCGCTTGTCCGCGTCGAATACCAGTTGGCGGGCGCGCAGGCCGGTCAGCAGCGTGAAGTTCTCCCGGTCCATGATGGGGTGGATGTAGGAGACGGAACTGGAGGACCGGGTGCCGTCCGAACGTCGGTTGATCTGGAAGAAGTTGGCGCCGTTGATCACGGTGGTGCCGTCATTGAACTTTGCGCGGGGGATGCCGGTCTGCTCACAGGCGTTAAGGAGCGCGACACCGGCGGGATCGTTCGGGGGAACGTTCATCAAATGCACGGGACCGGAATCGCCATGGTGGGGAGCGTCCGGACCGGCGTCTTCGTTGCTTTCCAGACGCTGGTAGACAGGCCAGGCAGCAGCAGCGTTCCAGCCGGTAGCGCCGTATTTCGACTCCCATTCATCCAGGTCTTCGCGGGGAGCCCAGAACGCGATGCAGGAGTTGTGGCTGGAGCAGCCACCCATCACCTTGGCGCGGGCGTGACGCATGAAGGAGTTGCCGTTTTCCTGCGGTTCCACGGGGTAGTCCCAGTCGTAGCCGGACTCCAGCAGTTCCATCCAGCGGTCCAACTGCAGGATTTCGGGCAGGTTCCGGTCATCCGGGCCGGCTTCCACCAGGGCCACGGTGACGGCAGGATCTTCGCTGAGCCGGGCGGCGACGGCAGCTCCAGCGGATCCTCCGCCGATGACGACGTAATCGAACCCGCGCTCGCTGAGGTTCTCAATGTTGTCCACGTGCATTTAGTTCTCCTTGCCGTGATCTGCGAACCAGCCGGTCACCTGGGGGTTGGTGTTCTGGTAGATGTGCTTGGCTTCCTGGTATTCGCCCAGTCCGGTGGGGCCGAGTTCACGGCCGACGCCGGACTGGCCGAAGCCACCCCACTCGGCCTGCGGAAGGTAGGGGTGGTAGTCGTTGATCCAGACCGTGCCATGCCGCAACCGGCCCGCTACCCGCTGGGCTTTGCCGGCATCCTGGGTCCACACGGCGCCCGCAAGCCCGTAGATGGTGTCGTTCGCTGTGGCTACGGCTTCGTCTTCCGTGCGGAAGGTTTCCACCGTTACCACCGGGCCAAAGGCTTCGTCGATGACTACCGACATTCCCCGTTGGACGCGGTCCAGGACGGTGGGCTGGTAGTAGAACCCGGCGTCGAACTTTTCGCCTTCCGGGGCCGCGCCGCCGCACCGCAGCCGCGCGCCTTCGGCCACGCCGCGCTGGACGTAGGCGTCCACCTTCTCCCGATGCGCAGCGGAAATCAGCGGACCGGTTTCGGCGGACTCATCGAAAGGACCGCCGAGGCGGATGTCCTTGGCCTTGCGGACAAGTTCATCAACGAAGCGCCCGGCGATGGATTCCTCCACCACCAGCCGTGCCCCCGCGGAGCAGACCTGACCGGAATGTACAAAGGCGCCATTCAGCGCATTGTCGACGGCGGCGTCGAAGTCAGCGTCAGCGAACACCACGTTGGGGTTCTTGCCGCCAAGTTCCAGCGCCACCTTTTTCACGGTGCCCGCTGCGGCAGCCGCGATGCGCTTGCCGGTTTCCAAGCCGCCGGTGAAGGAAACCAGGTCGATGTCGGGGTGATCGGACAGCGGTGCGCCCGCTTGCGGACCGGGGCCGGTCACCAGGTTGGCGACGCCGTTCGGCAGGCCGAGATCCTGGAGCAACTGCATGGCGAGGATTGCGGTGGAGGGGGTCAGTTCGGCAGGCTTCAGGATGAAGGTGCAGCCGGCGGCCAGTGCGGGTGCGATCTTCCACGCGGCCTGCAGCAGCGGGTAGTTCCATGGTGTGATCAGGCCGCACACGCCCACGGGTTCGTAAACGATTTTGCTCACGACGGCGGGGTCCCCGGCGTCCACTACGCGGCCCGCTGACTGCCCGGCGAGGCGTCCGAAGTATTCGAAGCAGGCAGCGATGTCGTCCATGTCGATGCGGCTCTCGATGATCCGCTTGCCGGTGTCCAGCGATTCGGCGCGGGCGAACTTCTCCCGGCGTTCGCGCAGTTCAGCGGCGACCTTGAGCAGGAACGCACCCCTTTCGGGGGCAGGAACGTTCGACCAGACGCCGGAATCGAAGGCTGCCCGGGCGGCGGAAATGGCACGCTCGGTGTCCTCGCGGCCTGCCTCGGACACTGTGGCGACCAGTTCGCCGTCGGCCGGGTTGTGAATCGCGCGCACCGCACCGGAAGCGGCCGGTTCCCACGCGCCGTTGATGAAAAGCGTGGAGGCGGAATCGGAAAATGTGGCTTGGGTCATACGAAGCAGGCTAGTGCATCTTGAACATCTGTTCAAGGAAAATTATGAACAAATGTTCAAAGTGACGCGGCCATGCAGGCCTCAACGGGCATTGATGGAAATGCTCTTTCGGATCTCGGGAAGGGTGGCCTTGAGGGTGTCGAGGGTGGGGCAGAGGGCTTCAACCCTGACTGTGACCGCCGGCTTGTTGAAGGTCCTTACCGCGGTGTATCCATAAGCGTCGCCAGATGTGTATGTCACGGCCAGCATGTCCACTTCATGGCTGCCGCCGATGCCATAGCCCAGCGTCGCGTCCTTGGCATTGGCAATGAGGTCCGTCTTGCCGGGGAAGAGGATGGCGAGGATCTCCTGGGTTGATGCCTTGTCGTCGCCGGCAACGAGCTCGGCGGGATTGTTGCGTGCCTGGACCGTTCGTACCTTGCAGCGCGTGTTGCCGGAGCTGAAGGTCATCATGCCGTCCGTTGCCATGCGGCTGTAGTCGGCTTCCCAGCCGGCAGTTGGGTCCGTCAGTGAGCTGGCGATATCGGGGGTGTGTCCACCATTTTCATCGCCGATGATCCTGTTGCCGTTGGTCCAGGAAAGATCTTCGGTCGCCGGATCGAGCCTCCCGGCGGCGGTGTCGCTGTCAGTCTCTGCCTCCCCGCTGGCTGAAGCCGCGCTTGGGTCCGGACTCTGCGACCCGGCGGAGTTTGTTGCAACGGGGGTGGAAGTGTTGATTGGAGCCGGCGCTCCGATGCTGCAGCCTGCCAGTGCCGTGATGGCAAGAATGGACGAGAACAGTGCAAAGAACTGCGTGCGGGATGGGCTTGGCGTGGTCATATGGTTCCTTTTCCTGTGCGCTTACCCCGAGGCAAGTTATTTACTTCGGGAGAATATCTATCGACTGGATTAATCTACCAGTTGGCTGCACCCATCCCTGCTCCCGCGCGCTACGAACTACTGGCATGAAAAAGCTCGGACTCCGGACCAAAGGCCCCGAAACCATGGCAGCGTTGGCAGGCGTGGTGTCTGCCGCCGTCGTGCTGGCCGTCGCCGAGCTGATCGGTGCCTTCTTCACCGCCAGGGCGACCCCCGTATTCGCCCTGGGATCAACGTTCATCGACTTCACTCCACCGTGGATGAAGGACTTTGCGATTGCCACGTTCGGCACCAACGACAAAGCCGCGCTCTTCGTGGGCATGGGCTTGACGATCGCTCTGCTGGCCTGTGTCCTGGGCATAGTGGCCTACAAGAAGTGGGCGCTGGGCGTCCTGGGCGTGCTGTTCATGGGTGCCGTGATTGTGGCCGCCGTTCTGACCCGCGCAGGCGTCGGCTTGGTCGACGCCATCCCTTCCGTCCTGGGAACCATCGCCGGCCTGGTCGCCCTCCGCCGACTCATAGTGCCGCTGTGGAGGCTGAAAGCATGGCCGGAAGCTCCCGCTGACGTGGCGGCCGACGCCGACAAGCAGGTTGACGGGGCCGGAACCAGCCGTCGTCGCTTCTTCGCCGCTGCCGGAGTCACCGCCGTTGCTGCCGGAATTGCGGCCACCGGTGGGCGGCTGTTGGGCGCAGCACGGAACAACGTTGCCCAGGCCCGTGATGCGCTGCGGCTGCCGGCTCCGATCAAGGCGGCAGCTCCCGTGCCGGCGGGCGTCCAGTCCCCGGTGGCAGGAGTCTTCCCCTGGTTGACGCCGAACAACGAGTTCTACCGCATTGATACGGCCCTGAGCGTCCCCGAAATCAACGTCAACGATTGGTCGCTGCGTGTACACGGAATGGTCGAGGAAGAGGTCACCCTCACCTTCCAGGACCTGCTCGACGCCGACCTCATCGAGTCGCACGTCACCCTCACCTGCGTCTCCAACCCGGTGGGTGGAAAGCTCGCCGGAAACGCCAAATGGCTGGGCCTTCCCATCCGCGAAGTCCTGAAACGGGCCAAGCCGAAGGACGGTGCGGACATGGTGCTCTCACGCTCCATCGACGGTTTCAGCGCCTCCACTCCGCTGGACGTCCTGCAGGATGACCGTGATGCCATGCTGGCCATTGGCATGAACGGTGAGCCACTTCCGGTGGAGCATGGTTACCCCGTGCGCATGGTGGTTCCCGGGCTGTACGGCTTCGTTTCCGCCACCAAATGGGTAGTGGAACTGGAGGTCACCCGCTTCGCTGACAGCAAGGCCTACTGGACCGAACGCGGCTGGTCCGAGCGTGGCCCCATCAAGACGATGGCACGCGTGGACGTACCCAAATCCTTTGCCAAGTTCCCTCCCGGAAAGGTCGCCGTGGGCGGCACAGCCTGGGCCCAGACCCGCGGCATCACCAAAGTGGAAGTACAGATCGACGACGGCGAATGGGTGGAAGCAACCCTCTCCGACGAAGCCTCCACCATCACCTGGCGCCAGTGGTCCTATGAATGGGACGCAACACCCGGCCTTCACTACGTCAAAGCCCGCGCCACCGACGGCACCGGCGAAACCCAGACCGACAAGCTCGCCGATCCCGTGCCCGATGGAGCCTCGGGCTGGCCGTCGGTGATGGTGACGGTGGAGTAGGTTTTCGCATCCATGAGTCGTGAGAGCATCATGGAGTGACCGACGACACCTCGCTTAAACTGCCGCCCCTGCATGAGTCCCTCACCTGGCTCACCCCGCTTTCCGAGGAACGTGCCGCCCACCTCGTGGCGTTCCTGTCCAACCCGGCGCCGGCTGAGGTTCTGGACATGGGGTGCGGATGGGGCGAACTCCTTCTTCGGGTTTTAACGTCGGCCCCGCAGGCTCGGGGACGCGGAGTGGACCGTGCCTCCGCATTCATCGACCGGGCGACGCAGCAGGCATCCATCCGTGGACTGCTGGATAGGGCGACGTTCGATTCGAATACTGGGGCAGAAGGCCAGCACCGCCCCGCAGACGCTGTCATCTGCATCGGCGCGAGCCAGATCTGGGGACCGCCGGTAGAGGACGCGCAGCCCCTCGACTACGCCGCAGCACTCCGTGCCCTTCGAACTCTGGTTCTTCCTGGCGGCCGGCTCGTCTACGGAGAAGCGATCTGGTCAGCAACACCGCACCCGGCTGCTACCGCCCCTCTGGCTGGCCGTGATGACGAGTACCTGACAACCGAGGCGTTACGCGAGCAGATCCGCGCCGCCGGTTTCGAGGTGGTGGATGAGGACCAGGCGAGCATTCAGGAGTGGGACGTTTTCGAAGCCGGATTTCGTAACCGGTTTACCCGCTGGCTGGAGGCACATGATGCCGACCATCCCGCCGCAGATCAGGTCCGTCGGCAATACGAGGAACAGCGCGCTGCCTATGAAGAGGGCTACCGGGGCGTACTCGGGATGGCGTACTTCTGCCTCAAGGGGTAAGCGTCCACCTTTGTACTATCCGCAAGCCCAGTCGAACGTATCGGATTCCAGGTCGAATTGGGCATTGCCGCCACCGCCAAAGTTGAGCCCTGAAATTTCTTCCAATTCGAGGTACCAAGGAGTAAGCCCGTCAGGCATTGCTTGGATGGGAAAGGCCGTCCCGCCCAGGTGGCTCATGGCAAACAGGGGTTCTGCCCAGTCTGTGAGTCCGTCGCCTGTTGAGGGACTGACATATCCATCCGGGCCAACTTCATCTCCCCAGAGTTCGACGGGGGCCTTGCCGGCATTGGGATCGGCGCGCGGGATCAGCCAAATGTCTGTGGTTGGCTCAACGTTGTCCCAGGCGTTTGTACCTTCTGACTCATCCGCATGGCCACCCCCGGCACGAAGATCCGGGCGGGGCGCTGTTGGTCCGGCCGCCAATTCATCGTGGGTGAGCCAAAGGATCGCGAATTCCCCGTCGATCACGTCTCTTCGCCTCAGCAGGCCGGGATGGTCCTGGGCTGCTGCAAGGTCACGCAGGAAAGGATCGGCTGATTCCGCGCTGGGAATGGCAGATGTGTCTTCCACTGCAAACTGGCCCTCGCCGGCAAAGATGGCTATCCCAGGGAACTGTGGCCCGCGCCGTAGGAAGTCTGCGGGCAGCCAGAGAGTCAGCACATGCATCATCGGCAACCCGGTGTTGAGGCTGCGCGGCCAGTGTTCCCAACGAACGCCCGGACCATGGCCGCCTGTCCACCCTGAAGGCGGCTGGCTTGGCAGTGCAGCAACGGCAGTTCGTCCTGGCGCGTTGCCGACGCCATTGCCACAGCGAAAGGCCAGGTTCCAGGCGGTCATCGGCTCGAGGCCTCTCGCTGTGGTACTCATCGGTTTGCGCAGTTGCCTCTGTTGTCGATGAAGAACGAGGACACCTTGTTCTTCAATCCCAGGGCCTCGAGGTTCCATCGTCCGCCGGGTCCGATGCTGAGTGGGTTTCCGCCGCAATGGGAATCGTCGTAGACCCAGACAGTTTCGCTGGTGTTGTTGATGATCGAGGCGGCGTTGTTGTTGACCTGGACGTTCCATCCGTTCGCGCCGGCGGGGCCGTTGTTGAACAGTTCGTCACCCAGCCAACCGTCCGAGTACTGGGTGTCGGCGCGCGCCCCTTCGTAGTTGCTGTTGAAGTACAAGCGCAGCCTCTCGTAGGGGCACGTTGAGCCGGCTTGAGCCGCGGGTGCGCCGGCAAGGAACGCCCCTGCTGCCAATCCAAGCAATGACACGGTCCCGGTCATTCGCTTGATGATTTTCATTGGTAGACCTTTCAATTTCCGGAGATTGACAACATCAGCCGATCAGGGCAGTGGCCGCAGAGTAGCGGGCCAATGCGGTGTAAGCAGTTTTGGTCCCGGTCACGCGTACTTTGATGGCGCTCCCCTTGTCCGCGGCAACCAGTTTGTACGTCTGGGCGGTGGCGCCGGTGATCGCAGTGCTGCCCCGGAACCACTGGTACGTCAGGGTGACAGGCGCCGGACCCCACACACCGGGGGTCGCGGTGAGCGTGCTACCCACGGTCGCGGTACCAGCGATGGTGGGGCTGGGCCCGGTCAGCGTGCCCGCCGCCACGGCCGCAGTCGCCGCGGAGGTCTTGGCCGCCGTCGTGAATCCGGTCTTGCTTCCCGTGACCCGGACAGTGATGGTCTTGCCGAGATCGGTGGCAGTCAATGCGTAAGTAGCTGAGGTGGCACCCGTGATCGCGACGCCACTCCGGAACCACTGATAGGCCAGAGTCACGGGGGCTGGGCCCCAGGCTCCTGGCACTGCCGTGAGCGTCGAGCCCACCTTCACCGTCCCGGAGATCGTCGGCGTCGGCGCGGTCAGGGTTCCCACCGCCACGGCCGCGGTGACCGCGGAGGTTTTGGCCGCCGTCGTGAACCCTGCCTTGGTGCCGGTGACCCGGACGCTCATGGTTTTACCAAGATCGGTGGCAGTCAATGTGTAGCTGGCTGACGTAGCCCCGGTAATGGCAACACCAGTCCGGTACCACTGGTAAGCCAACGTTACGGGAGCCGGTCCCCACGCCCCTGGAACAGCTGTGAGGGCAGAGCCCACCTTTGCCGTCCCGGAGATCGTCGGGGTGGGAGCGGTCAGTGTGCCTACCGCCACGGCAGCAGTGGCAGTGGAGGTTTTGGCCGCGGTGGTGAATCCGGCCTTGGTGCCAGTGACCTGAACGGTCATGGTCTTGCCCAAGTCGGCGGCAGTCAATGCGTAGGTGGCCGATGTGGCACCTGTGATCGCAACGCCACTGCGGAACCACTGGTAGGCCAGCGTCACCGGGGCAGGTCCCCATGCGCCGGGAACAGCGGTGAGCGTCGAGCCAACTTTCGCTGTTCCGGATACGGTCGGCACCGGTGCGGTCAACGTGCCCGCCGCGACGGCTGCGGTCGCAGCGGAAGTCTTCGCCGTCGTCGTGAATCCCGTCTTGGTTCCGGTGACCCTGACGGTCATGGTCTTGCCCAGATCCGCGGCAGCCAAGGCGTAAGTAGCTGACGTGGCACCTGTGATGGCGACACCGCTGCGGAACCACTGGTAGGCCAGCGTCACCGGGGCAGATCCCCATGTCCCGGGAACAGCGGTGAGCGTCGAGCCAACTTTCGCTGTTCCGGAAACGGTGGGAACAGGAGCAGTCAGGGTCCCTGCGGCGACAGTGACGCTGGCCTGGCCATAGTAGGGCTGCAACGGCCAGTCGTGGACGCTGAGCCGTACCGTGACTTTCTTGCCGGCGTCGGAAGCCTGGAGAAGGAACGTGGGGCCATTGGTCCTATGGTCCTGCACGCCGTTGACGAACCAGTCGTAGTAGGGGCCAAAATCAGGTGCAGGGGTCAAGGTTCCGTGGTCAACGGTCAGGGTGTTCCCAGCGACCGGCGTACCCAGAAGGGTGAAGGGCTTCGAAGCCGTGACAGCCTCGGCACCGGATTTACCGCCATGAACCGAGGTGGTGTAGGAGGCATAGCCGGTCTTGGTCCCGGTGACTTTGGCCCAGATGTCGTAGCCGGCATCGGCGGCAGTGGGAATGTAGACAGTGGTGGTGGCGCCGGGAATGTCTTGGGCGACTACGCCGTCCTTGGAACGCTGCCATTGGTAGGCGAGCGTCACCGGAGCCGGACCCCAAACGCCGGGATCGACCGTCAGTTTCTGTCCGGCCTGGGCTGAACCGTAAACAAACGGCCTGTCAGGTGTCAGCGACAACCCTGCAACGTCCAGCTGCATGGTCAGCTTGATGCGCTGTCCGGCAGCAGTTGCCGTCAGGACGGTGGCCGTGTCCAGCGTGGCAGTGTTGTCATAGCACTCGGCCTTGTATCGCTTTTCGCGGGGTGCGCCCTCGTAGAAAGTGTCCGAGACGCAGAGCTTGTACTTCCTGCCTACTGTCATGCGCCAGTAGATCTTGCCCTGCGCGTCCGAGGTCAGCGGTCCCATTTGGGGACCTTCCCATGCTGCAGTTGCGTCGTTGTAGACGTACGGGCTGTAGCCGACGTCGGCAATCGGCGCACCCGCGGGATCGACGACGGTGGCCTCCATGACGGTTTCATCCTTGAGGACGAAGTTCACGTTGGTCCATTTGACCCCCGCGGGGACGGTGGCAACGGTGTAGGTATCCACCATTGCCGTGCCGGTCCAGTATTGCTCCAGGTAGAGGCGCTGGCCGGACTCGTCCCGGACGCTGATGTATGCCTGGTTGGGCGGGATCTTTGTCAGGGTGAAGTTGCCGTTGGCATCGGGCTTGGTGCTGCTGATCTGTCCGCCGTTGTTGGGCGAGGCTGAAACGGACACAGCAGTCAGTGGCTGGCCGGCCTTATTGGTGACCCGGCCGGTCATGCTGCCGAAGGCTTCCAACTGCGGGTTGAAAGTGGTGGTGGGGGCAGCGTCGGTGACGGCAACCGGCGTCGAACCGTAGGAACTGGACTGGTTGCCGTTCCACTCATCCGCGTAGGTGGCCGAACAGGGCCCGGTGCTGCAGGTTGTCCAGATCTTGTAGCTGCCGGCCGCAGGCACGGTGAAACTGTACGAGCCATCGGCAGCGGACCAGGCGCCGGCCACGTAGGAGGCCCGTTCGTCGTTGGTGTATGCACCCACCCAGACGTCGCCCAGCGGAGTTGCCGTTGCGGTGGCTGTCAGTTTTCCCTTGACGACTCCCTTGAAGGTGTACGTCGCGGCCGAAGCGGGCGCAGCGCCGGCGAAGAGGCCCGCAGCCACCAGGACGACTGCCGTCAGGATGGCCCACACCCCCTGCCGCGTACTTCGAATCGGATGGTGGGCGGCACGTCGCTGCAACGGCATGGGTATGGTCCTTTTCCCCAAAAAAGTGACTAAAGGGGACCGAGTGGTCCACTGACATCGTAGGCGTCGGCCCGCAGCAGTGCCATGGGGAGTTCTGCCCCGGCTTAGACGACGGCCAGCGGCTGCTGTTTAAGCCCTTCCAAACGCGCTTGAAGTTCAGCGGAGGTAGGAGGATTGGCGCCGGGCCTGCTGACGGTGATCGCTGCGGCCACGGCTGCTGTTTGTCCGATGTCGCCGAGGGCTGTTGGTGCAAACGCCTTTTCACCCCGGGCCAGCAGCTCAAAGATGAGGGCGGCCATGTAGGAGTCACCGGCACCGATGGTGTCCGCGACGTTGGTCTTCACAGAGGGAATGGTGGCGCGCGCCCCCGGAGTGGCAAGGAGTGCACCTTCGGCACCACGGGTGATGACGGCCATCCGGGCGCCGTGGTTGAGCAGGCGGGAAGCGACGTCGTCCGGCGAGGACTCGGGATAGAGCCACTGCGCGTCCTCGTCGCTGAGTTTGATGACGTCAATGAGGGGGAGCAGGTCCTCAAATGTCTGCTGTGCCTCAGCATGGCTGCCAAGGAGCGCTGGACGGATGTTGGGGTCGTAAGTGACCAGGCATGAGTCGTGGCTCTGCTCAAGGAGGGTTCGTACGCTGGCCGCTCCCGGGGCGAGGAACGTGGCGATGGATCCGGTGTGCAGGACTTTCGGGATCATGGCTGGTGCCACGGGTGGGAGTTCCCACAAGATGTCGAACTCGTAGCTGGCCGAGCCGTCCGCTGCGAGGGTGGCGGTGGCTGTGGCGGTGCGCGTGAGGGAAGTAGATCCGGGAAGCAGTTGGACACCGGCGCTGTGAAGGTGGGACGTGATGGCGGCGCCGTGTTCGTCCTCGCCGATCGCTGTGAGCAGCCCGGTGGGCACCCCGAGGCGGCCCAGGCCGTAGGCGACGTTGGCGGGTGACCCGCCAGGGTAGCTGATGCGTCCTTCCCGGGTATTCACAATGTCCACCAAGGCCTCGCCGATAACGAGGACGTCCAGTGGGTTTTGGGCTGATCCGCCCGGGTAAGGGTTGTGCATCTTGGTTCTTTCGTCGGGTTGCCGCCTGATCGGTGGGGCGGCAGGGATGGATCCGTCCGCGGACCTGGTGGCAGGTCCGCGGACGGGGACAGGGGTTCCGTGTGGAACGGAAAGCCCGGTGCGGCCGTCAGGCTTTTGCCGCACCTGTCATGATGGCGACGGCGTCGGTCATGGTGTGGGATTGCGGGGTGATGGTCGCCGCGCATTTGCCCAGGCGCTGAATGTGGATGCGGTCTGCAACATCGAACACATGCGGCATGTTGTGGCTGATCAGGATAACCGGCAGGCCGCGGTCGCGGAGGTCCCGGACCAGTTGGAGCACCTGGTTGGATTCACGGACACCCAAAGCGGCTGTCGGCTCATCGAGAACCACCACTTTGGATCCGAACGCCGCTGCACGGGCCACCGCAACGGCCTGACGCTGGCCACCGGAAAGGTTCTCCACCGGTACGGTGACATCCTGCAGGGTGGAGATGCCCAGCCGTGTCAGTTCTTCCTTGGCTTTCCGTCGCATGCCCTTGGTGTCGAGCATCCGGAACAGGCTTCCCAGTGGTCCGGGGAGACGCTCTTCGCGGCCGAGGAACAGGTTCGAGGCAACGTCCAGGGCCGGTGAAACGGCAAGGTTCTGGTAGACGGTCTCGATGCCGTGGACGCGGGCGTCCTGGGGCCGTTTGAAGTGGACCTGCTGACCGGAGACGAAAAGCTCCCCGGTGTCGGGAACTTCGGCGCCCGTAAGGCATTTGATGAGCGTGGACTTACCGGCGCCGTTGTCGCCGATGACGGCCAGGACTTCGCCGGGGTAGAGGTCCAGGCTGACGCCGTCGAGACCTACAACGCGGCCGAACGTCTTGACGAGGTTCCTGGCTTTGAGGATGGGCTCGCGGGTTTCGGTGCGGGGAGCTTCAAATTCTGTGGTGGTCATGACTTGACCTTTCGGATCCACTGATCGACGGAAACGGCAATGATGATCAGGATGCCTACAGCGAGGGTCTGATAGAGGACGTCCAGGCCGGCGAGGGACAGGCCGTTGCGGAATACACCAACAATCAGCGCTCCGAGCAACGAGCCCCAGATCGAGCCGCGCCCGCCGAAGAGGCTGGTGCCGCCAATCACGACGGCGGTGATGGAGTCCAGGTTCAAATCGACGCCGGCGTTCGGGCTGGCAGCGTTGGTGCGGCCGATCTGGATCCAGGCACCGACAGCCAGGACTGCACCCGCGGCAAGGTAGACGCTCATCAGGACCCGGTTGACGGGAATGCCGGCGAGGCGGGCCGCTTCCTTGTCATCACCCACAGCGTAGACGTGCCGTCCCCAGGCGGTCTTGCCCAGGATGAAGGCAACGGCCACATACAGGAGCAGCATCATGACCACGCCGGTTGAGATCCGGACTGGCCCGATCGGCAAGGTGCTTCCGAGCCAGGTGAGCATGTCCGGCATTGCCGAGCCACGCACGGTGCTCCCGCCGGAGTAAAGCAGCGTCAAAGCGATGAAGATGTTCAGTGTTCCCAGCGTGACGATGAACGGGGGCAGCCGGAACCTTGTTACCAGGAACCCGTTCAGGGCACCGGAACCGAGCCCGACGACGAGGCCGGCCAACAGCGCAATGGGACCCGGGAGGCCGTTGCTGACGGCAAGCTGCGCGATCACCATGGACGACAAGATCATCACTGCGCCCACGGAGAGGTCGATTCCCGCTGTCAGGATGATCAAGGTCTGGGCGATTGCCAGGGTGCCGACCACGGCAACCTGCTGGGTGATCAGGGAAAGGTTCTCAACGCGGAGGAAGCGGTCATTGAGGAGCCCGAAGACAACCACGGCGATCAGCAGGACAATGGCCGGGCTGAGGGCCGGGTAGCGGTGGAGGATGTTGCGGATTTTGCTGAGGGGGGTCTGTCGGTCAAGGAATTCCTCGGCCAAGTCAGCATGCCCGGCGCTCGGGGGGCCGGCGGTCTGTTGCTGGGTCACTTTAGGTTGCTCCTGAACTTCCATGTTCTGTAACTGCTGGTACCCGGGGAGGCGCTGCTTGGTGCGCTGCTTTAGGCGCTGCTTGGTGCGCCTCCCCGGGGTGGAATGGGGTTACTTGCCCCAGCAGATCTGGGATGCTTCGGTGGTGGTGATGCTCTTGACGCCATCGGCGGGCTTGTCAGTGACCAGCTCCACCCCGGTGTTGAAGAAGTCCAGGCCCTCGGAGTTGGCCGGCTTTTTACCCGTCTTTGCCAGGTCAACAATTGCCTTTACGCCCAGCTCGGCCATCTTGACCGGGTACTGCTGCGCAGTTGCGCCGATCACGCCGGACTTGACGTTGTTTACGCCGGTGCAGCCGCCGTCAATGGAGACGATCAGGACATCCTTTTCCTTGCCGGCGGACTTCAGGGCCTCGAAGGCGCCAGCTGCAGCCGGCTCATTGATCGTGTAGACAACGTTGACATTGGGGTTCTTGGCCAGCAGGGTTTCCATTGCCGTACGTCCACCGTCTTCGGCGCCCTGGGATGCCTGGCTGCCGACGATCTCGTACTCGCCGCCCTTGCCGCCGGTGTATTTTCCGGTCTTGGCTTCGTCGCCGTTCTTCTTCTTATCCGCGGTGTCGATGCCCAGTCCGGTCAGGAAGCCTTGGTCGCGGTTGTAATCCACCGAGACCACCTTGTCGTCAAAGAGGTCAATGAGGGCGATGACGGCTTTCTTGCCCGCCAGTTGCTGAGCGGTCCACTTGCCGATCAGCTCGCCGGCGTTGAAGTTGTCCGTGGCGAAGGTGATGTCCGCGGCGTCGGCCGGGTCCGGGGGAGTGTCAAGCGCAATAACGAACAGGCCGGCGTCCTTGGCCTTCTTCAGGGCATCGACGACGGACGGGCCGTTGGGGGTGATGAGGATTCCCTTGTCACCCTTGGAAATAGCATTTTCAATAGCCTGGATCTGGGTGTCCTCGTCGCCGTCGGCCTTGCCGGCAGCAAGCTTGAGGTCGACGCCGTCGGCCTCTGCAGCCTTCTTCGCGCCATCCTGCATGGAAACGAAGAACGGGTTGGACGTGGTCTTGACGATCAGCGAAACGCCGATCTTTTCATCGGAGCCCCCACTGGCTGAAGGGGTGGAGCCGCCTCCGCAGGCTGTGAGGCTAAGTGCGCCGAGCGTCAGGACTGCGCCGGCGGCAAGAAGGCGGGTCCGGGCGGACTGCTTGACTGTGGAACTCAACATTGAAACTCCTGTTTTTGTGGCTGTTGGCGGCGCATCTTCTGCGGCTGACAACGTTGTCAGGTAACATGTAAGCAAGCTCACACGATAGAGTCAAGTATTAAATCAAGGTGAGGAGCAGCAAGTTGACAACGGTGTCTAATCGTTACCAACCGGATTCCGGGCGCAAGCGCCCAACGATGAAGAACGTGGCGGATCTTGCCGGCGTTGGGATCAAGACGGTCTCCCGCGTAGTCAACGACGAGCCGGGGGTCTCCGAGGCCACGCGGCAGCGCGTCATCCGGGCCACCGAACAACTGCAGTACCAACTGGACATCACCGCGGGCAGCCTCAAGCGCTCCGGACGCAAGACCCAGTCCATAGGCCTGCTGCTCCCGAGCGTGTCCAACCCGTTCAGTGGAGAAATCCACAGGGCCATGGAAGACGCCCTGGCTGTGCGCGGAATTGCCGTCTTCGCCGCCAGCCTGGATGACGATCCCGAGCGGGAGAAGAAGCTTATTTCAGCTTTCCTGGGCCGCAGGGTTGACGGGCTTGTCCTGACCACCATTGCCAAGAGCCAGGCCTACATGATCCCGGAGCACTCCCGGGACCTGCCACTGGTATTCATTGACCGTGAGCCGGCGGGTATCGAAGCTGACGCGGTAGTCACTGACAACGAAGTCGGTGCGGCAAACGCGGCGGCCCACCTCATCGAGCACGGACATACCCAGCTGGCCTACCTTGGTGACCGGACGGATATCCAGACTGCCGGGAAGCGCCGGACGGGATTCCTGGACGGCGTCGGGCGTGCAGGCATTTCCACCTCCGGTGTCGCAGTTCGGGAGAACCTTCACGATGAGGAAACCGCCTTTCGGGCCGCTCACGAACTACTCACCTCGGAAAACCCTCCGACGGCGATTTTCTCCAGTCAGAACCTGGTGACCTTTGGCGCAATGCGGGCCCTTAAAGCCCTTGGACTGCATCACAGGATTGCCCTCATCGGGTTCGATGATTTCACGCTGGCCGACATGATGGACCCCGGGATCACCGTGATCGCCCAGCACCCTGAACGCATCGGCAAGCTTGCAGCTGAGCGGATCCTTGCACGGATCGACGGCGACGCGAACCCCGCCCGGACCTATGTCATCCCCACCGAATTGATACAACGTGGCTCCGGTGAAATCCGTCCCCTCAGCTGATCCGGACAGATACTCCTCCAGGCAAGAAAAACAATCCCACAGCAACCAAGTAAAGGACTGGCTATGACCAAAACACTGTATGCAGAGTTCACCGTCAAGGAAGGCAGTGAATCCCGCGTCGCGGAAATGATGGCTACGCTCACGGAGCACGTTCGGAACGAACCGGGGAACGTGATGTTCCTGCCTTACACGCGGGAAACCAACCCGCGCGAGTACTTTGTCTTTGAGGTCTACAAGGACGAGCAAGCATTCCAGGAGCACATCGGTGCCGATTACGGCCGGGAGTTCAATGCGGAACTGGCCGAACACATCGAAGGCAATGGCTCTGAGCTGACCTGGTTGAAACCACTGGCATAGCCATGATGCAAAGGAATGCGGCCGGCAAATGCCGGCCGCCTTCTTTGTCATGCGGGGAGTGTTACTTCTTTCCCGGAAGGAACATTGACCCTTCCATGGGGGTCACGGTGAGGGACTTCAGCTGCGCAGTTCCACCCTCCGCGAAGAGCGCCATCTTGTCCGCTCCGGGGTTGGGGAATACTTGATCGGTGATGGTCCGGAGGCCGTCACCAGCGAATACTTCCACCGATGAGCGGTCCACATACACCTGCAGGGTGACATTGCCCTTCTTATCCAGGGTGACAGGGGCGTCCTCAATCGAAGGGAAGGCCGGATGGAAAGTGGTGTTTCCGGACTTTGTGCGGTCAACAAAGACCTTCCCGGTGCTGGAGTCGTAGCCGATGACGGTGGAGGAGTTGCCGTCGCCCAGTACTGTGATGCCTGACTTTTTCGCCGTGCCGGGCGCAAAAGTGATGTCGACGCGTTGTACCTGACCTGATGCGGACGCGGGCAGCGGGGTTGTTCCGGCCTTGATGGCGCCGCCCTTCTTGTCCGTGTAGCTGGGCTTTTTCGCGAGCTTGTCCACTTGCTTGACCACGTTTTGGGCCAGGCGTGGCCCGTCAGGTGTCTGGGTCAACTGCACCTCCCGGGGCAGCGACATCGCACTGCGCCAAGGGTTGGTGGGGATGTTGTTGGCGTAATCCCAGTTGTTCATCCAGCCGAGCATGACCCGCTTGTTATCGGGCATGTTGGAGAAGGACACTGCCGCGTAGTAGTCACGGCCGTAGTCCAGCCAGTCGTAGGACTCCAGCCGGGACTTGGCTGCCGTGGAGCTGGCCGTGAACTCGTCAGCGAGAATGTGCCCCCACCCGAATCTGTTGTTGTCGACCACCTTGATGTGTGCCTGTTGGCCGACGAATTCCTTCACATCCCATGAGGCCCAATCCAGGCTTTCACTGTCGTTGCCGGTGGTGCTACGGACAACTTGTCCGTTGACCACCAAGTTCACCGTCTCCTCGTCGGACCGGAGGACCGCGGCGGTGTCCGTAAGCATGACGTGGTCAAGGGTCAGGTGGCCCCACCCGCCCGTAGCTTCGTCAACGATCCGCAGTTGGGCATTCTGTCCCGCGAACTCCGAGACGTCCCAGCCTTTCCAGTTCAGCAATCCCGCATTGTCACCCGCCAGGGAGCGGACCACATTGCCGTTGACGAGCAGCTGAACGGCCAGGGTCTGGCCGGAGTCCGCCGCACGGTTGCCGCCTCCCACCAGCATGGACATGAAGTTCTTTGTGATCGGGAAGGTGGGGGAGGTAAGGGTGCCCTGGCGGTCGTCGCCGGGCACGGCGCCGGTTTCGAACGTGTTGATTCTCTTGGCGCCGATGTAGTAATCCCCGCCGCTGGTGGCTGGCTGGAAATTGGGGGTCAGATCGCCTGTTCCGGTCCAGCCGGCAGTGGCCAGCGTTGTGCCGTCGGGAACCTCGAAGCCGTCAAACTTCAACTCTCCCGGGGGCGGGGTGTTGTCCAGTTTGTCCGAGACGCGGGGGTGCTTGCCGCCGCCGACGAGGAAGTTCAGGTAGTCGTCGGTGACCGTAAACGTTGGTGACTGCATGGAACCCATGGGCCAATCGCCGTCGTTGAATGAGTTGATCAGCCCTGGTCCGGCGAATCCGGTCACTGGACTCTGCCCGGGCAGGGAGCCCCCAGCGGGAGTGTCAGCGAAAGGCCCGTTCTTCCAGTTGCCTGCCTCGTTGTTGAGGGCCCAGCCGTTATAGGTGCCGTCGTTGAAGCCTGCCAGGGGCGTGCCGGCCGGTGCCTCGGCCGCTGGCTCGGTGGTTTCGGAAGTGAAGGTGGTGCCGTCAAAGTTCCCCACGAAGTACTGACCGGCCGAGCCTCCGGCGACGCCGCCAGGGTTGATATTGACCACCATGACCCACTTGATGTTGTTCTTGTCCCCATCCACCGCCAGCGGGAACAGATCCGGGCATTCCCACTGCCCGCCGTTGGCGTTGGCGGGCCCGAATTCGCTCAGGGCAGTCCAGTCCTTGAGGTTGCTGGACTTATAGAGGACAACCTTGTGATCCTGTGATTCGACAGCCGTCATGACCCAGTAGCCGCCGCCGGACGGGTTGTCGTACCAGAACACCTTCGGGTCCCGGAAGTTGGCTGAATTGCGGTTCAGCACAGGGTTTCCCGAGTACTTGGTCCACGTCCGGCCATCATCGACGCTGTAGGCCAGGGACTGGGCCTGCAGGCCGCGGTACGGGGAAGGTTCCTTATAGGCGCTGGTGTAGATGGCTACCAGTGCCGGGTTTTCCTTGGTCCCGAAGCCCGATGTGTTGTCTTTATCAACCACTATGCTGCCGGAGAAGACGTCCTCCTGCGCATCCGTGGAGAGGGCAAGGGGCTGCTCCTCCCAGTGCACCAGGTCCTTCGAGGTCGCATGCCCCCATGACATATTTCCCCATGTGTTCCCGGAAGGGTTGTGCTGGTAGAACAGGTGGTAAACGCCCTTATGGAAAACCATCCCGTTGGGGTCGTTCATCCAATTCTTCGCGGGGGTGTAGTGGTAAGCAGGTCGAAACTCTTCGCTTCCCACTTCCGATGCCGCAGAGGCCGGAGCAACACCGGCCATGATGCCCGAAAGCGTCAGGCCCGCCAGCGTTAGCGCAGACGTCGCTGCCCGCACCCTATTCATCGTTGATTTAGTCATGGTCTTCCAGGCGCCCTTCATCGCGCGTGCCTATCCCCAAATAGACAACGTTGTCAGTGCTAGGAAAGCTACGATATGTCCATTGGACAAGTCAACGGTCTGGGCGGCATTCGAATTTGATGCCAAGAAATAGAACGAGTTGGACAGCGTTGTCACCTCGGAATTGCCCATGGGCGCGCCTTGGAAGGCAGACGACGACGGCGGTGCTGCCGCCGTCGTCGTTTCTTCCGGAGGGCTAGGACCCGGGCTGGTGCTGCGAAGGCGCGAAAGCAATCTCTTCGGTGCGGGCAATTCCGCGCTCGATTGCTGCCTTGTCGATCCCCAGGAGGGTGGTGAGCCACATCCCGTTCTGCACCACCACGATGTCGGCCGCCCGCTCCCGGCCCTCATCAGGGGACAGCCCGGGAATGGCATTGCCGATCAATGCCGCAAGCCCTTGCAGATACCTGTCAAAGGCTGCGGCGTTGATCCGGGCAAACTCCTCGTCGGCTTGGGCGAGGGCCCACAAGTGGAGGCGAAGTGAAAGATATGGCGTGGTCAGGAGCCCCGGGTCGGCAACGCGACGAAGGGAGCCGCGGAGTTGTTCGTCCGGGGTTGAGGTAGGCGACGGCTCCACCAGCAGGAGGTCATGCTCTTCGATCTGGTGGAGCACCGCGCGGATCAAACTCGATTTGTCTTCGTAGTAGTAATTGACCAGCCCTAGTGCGACGCCGGCTTCGCGTGCCACAGCCCGCATGTTGATGCCCGAAATGCCGTGGCGGGACAGCAGCTCCAGTGCCGCTTCGAGAATGCGCTTCTGTCTGTCTACCTGTTGGCCGGACTTCGCGGTGCTTGTACCCATTCCGCCACACTATTGCCTAACCCCGGTCACCGCATCCTGAGCGCCTAGAGGTTCTTTTCGGCATAGATCCGCAGGGCATCCCTGACGAATGACGCTCCCGTTTCCCCGCCGTAATTGGCCGCAAACCGGGGGTCCGCTACATACATTTCACCGAGTCCCGTGACGTAACCTTTGACGTCTCCGCCAGGTACCGCCGTCGGGGTTCCCGGGATGCCGCTGAGCCACTCGACGTGGCGGCGAGCCAGGTCCTGCGCTTCGGTACTGTCAGGTGCAACTCCGGACTCTGCTGCGGACATCCAGTCCGTACCAAGCCTCTGGACGCGGTCCTTCCATTCCTGCTTTTGGTCTGCGCTCATCCCGCGCCACCATGAATCACTGGCGGCATAGGCGTCCTTGCCCCAGCGCTCCTCCACCTCGTCTTTGTACTGAGTGTGGTCGAAGCCGTCAAACATGTCCTGTGCCATGTACTTTCCATCCCCTTTCATTGTGTCGATGGTTTGCCGAACGGAGGCGATCTGCCGGGTCAGCCTGTCCTGCTCCTGTGCGAGCCACTCCAGATGGCTGCTCAGCGCTTTGACGGTGTCCGTCTCGCGATCCAGTACTTCGGCGATGGCCGGCAAGCCAAGTCCGAGTTCCCGGAGCAGGAGGATGCGCTGGAGCTGAACCAGCGCCGGACCGTCATAGTAGCGATAGCCGTTATGACCGGTCCGGCTTGGTTTCAGCAGCCCGATGTCGTCGTAGTGACGCAGCGTGCGGCTGGTTGTTCCTGCGATCCTGGCGATTTCCTGGATTGACCAGTCCATGCGTCCCCCGTTCTGTGCTTGTACTTCGACAGTAGAGGTTGACGTTACGTCAAGGTCAAGAGGATTTCAGCAGGCACTAGTCGGCCAGGATCAGGTAGAGCGCCCGGCGGGTTTCGTCGAGCTTTTCGATCGCTGCCTGGCGCTGTTCCTCAGTAGCCGCTGAGCGGAACTGGTGGATGACTCCCATGAGCTTGCCGACGCTTTGGTGGAAGGCCGCCCCTGTTCCATCGGCCTCGGTGTTCCAGGCGTTGGCAAGTTCTTCCTCGTGCTCGGCGACGTATGCCTTGCCGTCGTCAGTAAGCGTGAACTCGGTGCGGCGGCCTTCGCCGACGGCGACGATCAGTTCCTCGTCCACCAGCTGCTGCAGCGTGGGGTAGACCGAGCCGGGGCTGGGACGCCAGGCACCGGATGTCTTCTCCGCGATGGTCTTGATCAGGCCGTAGCCGTTGGACGGGGCCTCTGCCAGGAGCGAGAGGATCGCTGCCCGGACGTCGCCACGGTTGGCTCGACGTGAACCGCCGGGACCGAAGCCCCTTGGTCCGAAGCCGGGGCCAAAACCTGGGCCGAAACCGCCCGTACCGAAGCCTGGACCAAATCCGCCACCACCGTGACCGCCCGGACCACGCCGGCCTTTGCCTCGATTGAAGCGGCCTCTGCCATGCCCGTGTTCGGGATGACCGTGGTCGTGCTCAGGGAATGAGTTGTTGTTTTCGTTGATGCCTTTCATAGCAGCATCGTCCTTTCGGTTGTGTGAATCACCGAAGAAGTATCGGCGATAGCTAACGATATATCGGTAACTATCGGGACGTCAAGAGCTGAGCGTGGGGAAGTGGGTGGGGGATGTGCGAGAGGGTTGGCCGGAGGGGTGGGGGATGTGCGAGAGGGTTTGTTAAAGCACGACGGCGGGTGCGGACTTCCGTACGGAAGCCGGCACCCGCCGTCGTGGTTTGTCAGCGCGGTGGTTCTGAACGCGGTAGTTCTGAATGCGGGGGTTTTGGTGCGCTTATTTCCACCAGGTATCGAAGATGGTCACCGGCACGGTGCGCTTGTGGCGCGTCCGGAGGTACTTCTGTTCGATGAGTTCGGCCACTCCGTCGGTGACGTCGCGCCCTTCGAGGTAGTCGTCGATCTGGTCGTAGGTGATGCCGAGCTCGTCTTCGTCGGTGCGGCCGGGCTTGTCGTCCAAGAGGTCGGCGGTGGGAACCTTCTGCCACAGGCGGGCGGGAGCGCCCAATTCGGCAAGGAGTGTCCGGTTCTGGCGCTTGTTCAGGCCGAACAGCGGAAGGATGTCGGCACCGCCGTCGCCGTACTTGGTGAAGAAGCCCGTGACGGACTCGGCGCCGTGATCGGTACCGATCACCAGGTAATTGTGTTCGCCGGCCAAAGCGTACTGCGCGATCATGCGGGCACGGGCCTTGGTGTTGCCCTTGTGGAAGTCTGAAATTTCGGCGCCGGTGGTCTTCTGGAATTCGTCCTCGAAACCGTCAACGGCGGGGGCGATGTTGAAGGTCCACTCAGTCTTGGCTTTGATGAAGTCCAGAGCGGCCTGGGCGTCGTCTTCGTCGTGCTGGACGCCGTAGGGGAGCCGGACAGCCACGAAGTTCGCTTCCACGCCGTCGGCCTGGAGCTCCTCGACTGCCAGCTGGGCCAGGCGCCCGGCAAGGGTTGAATCAAGGCCTCCGGAGATACCCAGGACAAAGCCCTTGGTGCCGGTTGCCTTGACGTAATCCTTCAGGAAGGCAACCCGTTGCCGGATCTCCTCCGCAGGATCGATCCGGGGCTGGACGCCCATTTCTTCAATGATCTTTTCCTGGAGTTCGCGCATGGTCCAACACTAGTCAGCCGTGTCACGAACGCTCAACCATGTTGCGCTGGTGATTCGGCTCAGGCGGTGATTCACCCTAGGTGGAGGAGACGGGCGGCGATTCACCCTAAGTGGTGGGCGCAGGGCCCGTTGAGCCCCGGACCGTGAGGTGGGTGGGCATGACGGAGCGGTTCCGGTTCCCGCCCCCGGCGAGTGGATTCAACTGGGCCAGCAGCATGGATACGGCCACCCTGCCGGCCTGTTCGATGGGCGAGCTCATGGTGGTCAGCGGCGGATTGCAGAAATCTGCCCCGAAGATGTCGTCACAGCCCACGATGCTCATGTCCTCGGGCACCCGGAGGCCGCGTTCGCGGAGCCGTTGCAGCATGCCAATGGCAACGAGGTCGTTGAAGACGATGCATGCCGTGACCCCGCTGTGGACGGCGGCGTCGGCCGCGGCTGCGCCTGATTGGGTCTTGGGCGCGAACGGTCCAAGCCGGCGGACCTCGACTCCGCGTTCCTCCGCGGCTGCGGAGAGTGCGTCCCATCGCCGGGCGCTGGACTGGGACACGGCCGGACCGGAGACATAGGCAACGGATGTGTGGCCCCAGGAAATCAGGTGGTCCAGGGCTTGCGGCATGGCCGAGGGGGTGTCGATGATGACTGCCGGGACGCCGTCGACGTCGCGGTTGACGGTGACCATCGGCATCAGGGCGGCGGCAGCGGCAAGCGAGTCGTCGTTGAGTCGCGATGCTGCCACAATGACGCCGTCGGCACTCTTGCGCAGCTGCTCCAGCGTGCTCGCCTCAACTTCGTCCGATTCCTCGGTATCCACCAGCAACTGCGTGTAACCGGCGGCCTTGAGCTGCAACTGGGTACCGCGGATGAGGTCGAAGTAGAAGGGGTTGGTGATATCCGGAACCAGGACGCCAACAGCTCCGGTCTTCCCCGAACTCAAGGCTTTCGCCTGGGAGTTCGGCGTGTAGTTGAGTTCGACGGCGGCAGCCTGGATCCGCTCCCGGGTGCGGATATTGACGCGCTCAGGATTGGCGAGGGCCCGTGAAACAGTGGACGCCGCAACGCCGCACAGCGCAGCGATGTCATGGATGGTGGCAGGCCGGCCTGTCGCCATGGGTTGCGTCGCCATGGGCGTTCCTCTCTGAACAGCAAACATGGGCGTTCCTTCCGGAACGACGAAAGATCATCCGGCTGTGACCACTGCCACACCGTGGGTCAAGAATGCCATAGCTTGGGCGGATATGGCAATCGGTTGTCAACTTCGTGCCAAGATGGCTAAACTCGTGGGGACAAGACACTCCTGTGAACTGCGTCACCGTGCTCCGGCCGGTGGCATCACGGGCTACCTAGGAGAATTCGTGACCCACCCCCAAGCCGTGTGGAGCCTGTCCGGTTTCGGCGACGAAGTAGATCCAGATCCCTCTGTCCAGGCCGCCGTGCTGCTGGCCCTCGGCGCAGGTCACATCGAAGTCCGCAGCGCCTGGGGCACCAATGTGTCCGAGCTGGAGCCCGATGCTGTCCACCGGCTCAAGGAAATACTGGACCAGAACGGACTCAAGGTCTCGGCCGTGGCCAGCCCCATCGGCAAAGTGGACGTCGGCCTGCCGGTGGAGCACGAACTCACCCGGCTCCGCCAGATCATCTCCGTCGCCCAAGCCCTGGACACCAAGTACGTCCGCATCTTCTCCTTCTACCGCGGTGAGGACCAGAGCCAGGAAGAGATCCGGGATGCCGTGATGGAACGGATGACCGCCTTGGCCTCTGAAGCAGAAGCCAGCGGCGTGGTTCTGCTGCACGAAAACGAAAAGGGCATCTACGGCGATACCCCTGAGCGAGTCCTGGACATCATGGAAACAGTTGGTTCGCCGGCGTTGCGGGTCGCTTGGGACAACGCCAACTTCGTCCAGGTAGGCGTCAAGCCGTACACCGAGGGCTATGCACTGCTCCGCCCCTACCTTGAATACCTGCAGGTCAAGGATGCGATCGCCACTACAGGCGAAGTTGTTCCCTCCGGCGAAGGCGACGGCGAACTGGACGCCACCATTGCTGCCCTCGCAGCCGATGGCTACACCGGCTTCGCGTCCCTGGAGCCTCATCTGGCCAGCGCCCACGAACTCGGCGGATACTCCGGCCCGGTAGCGTTCGGCATCGCAGCCCGGGCCTTTGCCGGCCTGGCAAGCAAGAACGGCGTGACCCTGGCCTGACGGCCGCCCCCAACAACTCAGCATCATCCTTCGAAGGAGCAGGACATGCCTACAGCGGCAGTTATCGGTTGCGGTGACATCTCGACCGTCCATTTCCAGGCACTATCGACGTTGGGGGACGTGGAGTTGGTGGCCGTTTGCGACACCGACCCCGAAAGGCTGGAAGCGGCGGCAGCCACCCACGGCGTCCCCGGCTACGCGGACTACCTGGACATGATCCAGAAGGTGCGTCCCGACGTCGTCCATGTCTGTACGCCGCACCACCTCCATGCCTCGGTGGCGGCTGACTGCCTGGAGCGCGGCGTCAACGTGATCGTCGAAAAGCCGCTGGCCCATACGCTGGAGGAGGGGCGGCGGCTGGTCGAGGTGGCCGAACGCAGTCCGGCGAGGATCGGCGTCTGCTTCCAGAACCGCTACAACGCGACGTCGCAAGCAATGCATGAACTGCTCGACGGCGGCACGTTGGGACGGGTGGTCGGCGCCTCGGCAACCGTGATGTGGCACCGGGACGGCAGCTACTACCGCAGCCGCCCATGGCGCGGCACCTGGGCTGAAGGCGGGGGTGGCCTGATGATGAACCAGGCCATCCATACCGTAGACCTGCTCCAATGGCTGGTGGGTGATGTAGCCAAAGTGGAGGGCCACGCCTCTACGCGCTCGCTGGGTGGAGTGATCGAAGTGGAAGACACTGCCGAGTTCGTTGCCGAGCACGTCAACGGTGCGCGCAGCGTTTTCTACGCGACCCTGGCCAACGCCGCCAACGCTCCGGTGACCTTGGACATCGTTACCGAGAAGGCGACGCTCAGCCTGCGGGGCGACCTCACTGTGACCTATGCGGACGGAAGGGTTGACGTCATCCAGGAGCGGGTGGCGGAAACCGGCGGAAGGTCGTACTGGGGCGTATCCCATCAGCTGCTGATCGCCGACTTCTACGCAACGCTGGGGGAGCCGGGCCAGTTCTGGATCAACCCTGCCGAGGCAGGCAAGTCCTTGGGCATCATCAAGGACATTTATGCGCAAAGCTACCCGGACATGCTGGACCGGGTCGGCTGAGGCAACCGCAGCCAACCCAGCCAACCCAGAAAACACGGCGTGAAAACGCCTGAAATCCAAGGATTTCGCGCCGTTTTCACCCCACCACGGTGATGAATCCAGACGTCCCGCCCCGACGTTTGGCAACAATATAAGAAACTTTTGACAATCGGTTGCCAAGACCAGGCAAAGTCCGTACTGTAAATCCCACACCCAATAAAAATGTGGTCCAGGCCACACACTCCAAGCTCTGACTCGCATCAGGCAAAGACTCAGTAGGAGCCGACAATGAAGTTAGGTCCCAAGGCGGCAGCAGCCGCCATCGTCCTTAGCGCCTCCCTGGCGCTCACCGCATGTGGTGGCGGGGGTGCCGGCGCCGGAAATGGCTCCACTGCCGGCAGCAAAACCGTCACGGCCCTGACCCTGGGCACCCTTCGGGACCTCACCTCATGGGATCCGGCACAGGCCCACGTCGGCCACGCACTCCAGCCCTACCAGGCAGCTTACGATTCCCTGATCCTCCGCGAACCGGACGGCAAGCTCAGCCCCATGCTCGCCACCGCGTGGAAGTACAACGACACCAACACCAAGCTCACCGTTGACCTCCGCACGGACGTTACTTTCAGCGACGGAGCCAAGTTCGACGCCGCTGCGGCCAAGGCGAACATGGACCACTTCAAGAAGGCCAACGGTCCGCAGATGGCCCAGCTGAGCTCAGTCTCGGACGTTGCCGTGGTGGATGCCGACACGATCGACATCAACCTCACCGCACCTGAGCCCGCCCTGGAATTCTTCCTCAGCCAGGCTGCAGGCCTGATGGGAAGCCCAGCCGCACTGGGAACCGACGCCATCAAGACCGTTCCCGTAGGTTCCGGCCCTTACGTGATGGACAAGGCAGCCTCGGTGAAGGACTCCCAGTCCGTGTTCACCGCCCGCGAGGATTACTGGAACAAGGACCTCCAGAAGTTCAAGAAGCTCACGCTCAAGATCCTCCTCGATCCCACGGCCCGCACCAACGCCTTGGTGTCCGGCCAGATTGACGCCACCCTGCTGGATCCCAAGAACGGCAAGCAGGCCGAGGGCGCCAAAATGAAGCTTGAAACCAACCAGGTTGACTGGTCCGGCCTGCTTCTGCTGGACCGTGACGGTACCAAAAACCCGGCACTGGCCAACGTCAAGGTCCGCCAGGCCATCAACCACGCCTTTGACCGTAAGACCATCCTGGACCAGGTCATGCTGGGACAGGGCACTCCCACCTCGCAGCCCTTCGGTAAGGACAGTGGTGCCTGGACCGAGGAGCTGGAGAACTACTACAGCTACGATCCCGAAAAGGCCAAGCAGCTCCTGAAGGAGTCCGGCTTCGAGGGCAAGGTCAGCATCGACGTTCCCACCCTCCCCGGTGGTGAAACCCTCATCTCGGTCATGAAGCAGCAACTGGCAGATGTTGGCATCACCCTGAACCCGGGTGCGGCAATCACCAACACCTTCACCTCCGATGTTGCCGCCCAGAAGTACCCGGCACTCTTCTACAACCTCTTCCAGGGACAGCCCACAGTGGCGATCGACCAGATCGTCTCCACCAAGGCCCTCTACAACCCGTTCAAGACCACCAGCCCCGAGCTGGAGGCCAAGATCGCGGCCGTGCGCACGGGTGGAGCCGATGCCGGCAAGCTGGCCCAGGAAGTGAACAAATACGTGGTGGAACAAGCCTGGTTCGCCCCGCTGTTCCGTGTGAACCAGATGTACTACCACAACGACAAAGTGAACGTCACGCCGCAGGTCCAGCAGGCCGTGCCGTCCATCTACAACTACTCGCCCGCCAAGTAGGACCCCATGATCAAGTTCATTGCGAAAAGACTGGGCAGTGGTCTGGTGGTGTTGTTCGTCGTCTCGGTCCTCACCTTCACCCTGCTGTATACCTCCAGCGGAAGTATTGCCCAGAACATCCTGGGTGATCAGGCCACGCCTGAACAGGTGGCCCTGAAGGAACAGGAGCTCGGACTCGACCAGCCCCTCTTTGTCCGCTACTTCGCCTGGTTGGGCGACGCCCTGACAGGCAACCTTGGAGCCTCCTGGTTCACCTCGGAGCCGGTGGCCAACTCCCTGGCCACCCGCATCCCGGTCACCATGACCATGGTTTTCACCGCAATGATCCTGATCGCCATTTGTGCAGCACTGATCGGTGTTGCCGCAGCCGTGAAGCGCGGCTGGGTGGACAGGGTGGTCCAGATCGGCGCGATCGTGGGGGACTCCATCCCCGGCTACGTGATCGGCGTGTTCCTGGTAACCATCCTGGCCATCCAGCTCGGCTTCTTCCCCGCCACCAGCACCATCTCCCCGGAGGTGGGGCCGGAGGCCTGGGTTTATTCCATGACCCTTCCCGTCATTGCCTTGCTGATCAACGGCGTGACCGGTGGTGCCCAGCAGATCCGCTCCGCCGTGATCAAGCAGCTCGAGCGCGACTACGTCCGGACGCTGCGCAGCCGAGGCATTGGAGAGCGTGAAATCCTCTTCAAGCACGTGCTCCGCAGCGCCGCACCGGCAGGCTTGACCGTCTTGAGCCTCCAGCTGATCGGCATGCTGGGAGGCGTGGTGATCATCGAGCAGATCTTCGCCCTCCCCGGAATGGGTCCGCTGGCTGTTGCCGCTACCACCCAAACCGATCTTCCCGTGGTCATGGGAGTGGTGATGTACACCGTGGTGGTTGTCATCGTCGTGAACCTCCTGGTGGACATCCTCAATGGTTGGCTCAACCCGAAAGTACGTGTCTCATGAGCGACTCCGTAGATTCAGCTGCAGTAACAACGGCCAGTACCGACCTCGCGGCGAAGCAGGGATCAGGCCAGAGCGGCACGGTGGTCCGGTCCACCGTGATGCGCCGGCTCCTGAAGAACCCCATGGGCATCGCTTCGCTGGTGATCCTGCTGACCATCGCGGCCCTGGCCATCCTGGCGCCGGTGATCGCGCCTTTCGAAGAGAACTTCGCCAACATCTCCAAAACCCTGGCTGCCCCGGATTCGGTCAACATCATGGGCACGGACAGCGCGGGGCGCGATACCTGGAGCCGGCTGCTTTTCGGCGCACAGTTGACGTTGTTGTCCGCGCTCCTGTGTGCCGGCGTCGCCATTGCCATCGGGCTCCCGGCAGGCCTGATCGCCGGCTATTACGCAGGCAAATTCGAAGCCGTCTCCAACTGGGTAGTCAGCATCCTCATGAGCCTGCCCGGCCTGATCGTCCTGCTCACCATCCGTGCAGCCTTCGGCCCCTCGGTATGGATCTCCATGATCGCCTTTGGTGTGCTGATCAGTCCTTCCTACTTCCGGCTCACCCGCACCGCCGTGCAGTCGGTCCGGAACGAGCTCTACGTCGACGCCGCCCGGGTTTCGGGCCTGTCCGACCTCAGCATCATCGCCCGCCACATCTTCTCCGTAGTCCGCGCACCCATCATCATCCAAACCGCCGCCATCGCCGGAGTTGCCATCGCCATCCAGTCCGGACTCGAGTTCCTGGGCCTGGGCGATCCCACCAAAGCCACGTGGGGCGTCATGCTCTCCGAAGGCTTCAAGAACGTCTACCTCACCCCGATTTTGCTGCTCTGGCCGGCACTTGCCATGGCACTGACCATCGGCGGCCTGGTCCTGCTGGGCAACGCCATCCGCGACGCCCTCGAAGACGGCGAAAAGATCAAGCACCGCAAAACACGCGCGGTTGCAACGGCAGAAAGCACGAGTTCTTCTGCAAGCACGACGGCGGACCCCGCCAAGGCGCGCCAGTCACGGAAGTCCGTGGCCGCCGTCGACGCCGGAACCGAACACCACCTGGTCAAGGTGACCAACCTCGGCGTCGGCTATCCGCAGGCAGATGGGTCCATCAAGAAGGTAGTGGACGACGTTTCCTTCCATGTTGACCGCGGCGAAATCCTGGGCATCGTGGGGGAATCGGGTTCGGGCAAGTCCCAGACCGCGTTCTCCATCCTGGGCTTGCTGCCGGACAACGCCCGGATTGTGGGCGGTTCCATCCAGTTCGACGGCAACTACACCGTTGCGCCGGGCGAGGACCGCGTCAGCCAGGAGCGGTTGTCCAAACTGCGCGGCAAGCGGATCTCCTACATCCCGCAGGAACCCATGAGCAACCTGGACCCGGCCTTCACCATCGGCTACCAACTGGTCACGCCCATGGTCCGCGTGCTGGGAATCTCCAAGGCAGAAGCCCGCCAGCGTGCGCTCAAGCTGCTCACCGACGTCGGAATTACCAACCCGGAACGCACTTTCAACGCCTACCCGCATGAGGTCTCCGGCGGCATGGCCCAGCGTGTGCTGATCGCCGGTGCCATCAGCTGCGAACCGGACCTGGTGATCGCTGACGAACCCACCACGGCGCTGGACGTCACCGTCCAGGCAGATGTGCTGGACCTGCTGCGCGAACTGCAGCAGCGCCTGAATATCGGCGTGATCCTGGTGACCCACAACTTCGGCGTCGTTGCCGATCTCTGTGATCGCGTAGCGGTTATGCAGAACGGCAGGCTCGTGGAAGAAGGAACGGTCCGCGAGATCCTCAGGAACCCCAAAGAGCCCTACACGCAGACCCTGCTGGGGTCCATGCTCGAAGGAAAGACCCCCATGACCATGCTTGTGTCACAGCCTGGATCAGCAGCACAGCCTGGATCAGCAGCACAGAAGGAGCCTGTCGCATGAGTGCCTCTCTTGAGTCAACAGGCAAGTCCCCGCTGCTGTCCGTGGAGAACCTGGTGGTGGAGTACCCCAGCAAGCGGTTCCGGGCCAAGCCTTTCCGCGCCCTGACGGACATCAACATCACCATCGGCCAGGGGGAGACCCTGGGTTTGGTGGGGGAGTCCGGTTCGGGCAAGACCACGCTTGGCCGCGCCGTCCTGGGCCTGGCCCCGGTCACCGCCGGCAAGGTGATTTTCGAAGGCAACGACATCAGCAACGCTTCCCGCAAGGAACGCCGCACGCTGAGCCGTGACCTGCAAGTAGTTTTCCAGGACCCGTACACCTCGCTGAACCCGGCGCTGGAAATTGGCGACATTCTCGCTGAGCCGCTGGGCGTTCAGGGCATGGAGACGGGCGCTGCGAAAAAGCGTGTCAAGGAACTCCTGGACCAGGTGGGCCTGCCCACCGACGCCATCCACCGGCTGCCGCGCGAGTTCAGCGGTGGCCAGCGCCAGCGCGTTGCGATTGCGCGGGCGCTTGCCCTGTCCCCAAAGCTGATCGTTTGCGACGAGCCGGTGAGTGCGCTGGACCTCTCCACCCAGGCCCGCGTGCTGGATCTCTTCCTGCAAATCCAGAAGGACACCGGCGTTTCGTACTTGTTCGTGTCCCACGATCTTGACGTGGTCCGGCACATCAGCCACCGCGTGGCCGTCATGTACCACGGCGAAATCGTGGAGCAGGGCCCCGCCGAGGTAGTCACCCGCGATCCCGAACACCCCTACACCCAGCGGCTCTTGCTGGCCTCGCCCGTACCCGATCCCGACCGGCAGGAACAACGCCGGGCAGACCGCCACCGGCTGCTCGCGAACCAGCACAGCCAAATCGAACAGCAAGGTGCCGTGGCCTGAACAGCCAGGCACCCCAAACAGCGACCCCGGGTCCGGAAGGGCCCAAGAACCCCGGAGGAAAAAGTGGCCACAATAGGCGTCCAAGCCATGATGCTGAAGGACAGTTTTGCTGACATAGGAGCGTTCGAAACGCTCCGCAAAGTCAGCGCAATCGGCTACAACGCCGTCGAAATTTCCCAGATTCCCATGACCCCTGAGAACGTGGACGAGCTGGACCGCTCCCGCACGGAACTGGGAATGGACATCGCGGCGCTGTCGGTCAACATTGAAGGCCGCAAGGGCATGCCCGTGGAATCACTGGCGGACAACTTCGACAAGATCGTGGATGACGCCAAGCGCCTGGACAGCTCCTTGCTGCGGATCGGCATGCTTCCTTTTGGAGCCATGAAATCCCTGGACTCAGTGATTGAATTCGCCAAGCAAGCCAACGGCTATGCGGAACGGCTGCAGGAACAGGGCATCAGCCTTTACTACCACAACCACCACATTGAGTTCGCGAAGTTCGACGGCAAGTACATGCTGGACATCATCGCGGAGAACTCCCCGGCGATGGGCATGGAGATTGACGTCCATTGGGTGCAGCGTGGTGGCCTGGATCCTGTGCGGACCCTGGAAAAGTATGCCGGCAAGACTGCCATGGTGCACCTGAAGGACTACAGGATCGGCCAACTGCCGGAAGCATCCTTCGGGCTCTTGGAAAAGGGCGATTTCGCCGGTTTCATGGCCGAGTTCCGGAACGTCGTGCAGTTCGCCGAAGTGGGCGAAGGCAACCTGGACTTCCCCTCGATCATTCCTGCTGCCGTCGCCGCAGGCGCGCAGTACCTCCTGGTGGAGCAGGACGAACTGTACGGACGCACTGTGTGGGATGCCCTCCAGACCTCGTACGACAACCTGGTGGCCATGGGCCACGCCGACCTTTTCTAGATTCCCACACAGGAGATTCCGTTCATGAGCAAAAAAGTACGCCTCGGCATCATCGGCCTTGGCCAGCAGGGCGGCGCCTATGCCCGGTTCATCAATGATGGGCTGGTCCCGAACATGGAGATCGCCGCTATTTGCGACATCGATCCCGCGAAGAAGGAGCTCGCAGCCTCCCAGTACCCGGGTGTCCCGTTCTTTGAGGACTACATCGCCATGCTGGAGAGCGGTGCGGTGGATGCGATAGTCACCTGCGTGCCGCACTTCCTCCACCCGGAAATGGCCATAGAAACCCTCAAGCGCAACATCCACGCACTCGTGGAGAAACCTGCCGGCGTTTACACCAAGCAGGTGAAGGAGCTCAACGAGTTCGCGGCCTCCAAGCCGGAGCTCTCCTTCGGCATCATGTTCAACCAGCGCAACAACCCGTTGTACAAGAAGCTCAAGGAGATCGTCGATAACGGCGAGATCGGCAGCATTCGCCGCACCAACTGGATCATCACCAACTGGTGGCGTCCGCAGGGCTACTACAACTCCAGCGAATGGCGCGCCACGTGGGGCGGCGAGGGCGGCGGCGTCCTGGTCAACCAGGCCCCGCACCAGCTGGACCTCTGGCAGTGGATCTGTGGCGTCCCGAAGTCGGTGTACTCGAAGGTGGCGTTCGGCTTCCGCCGTGACATCGCCGTCGAGGATGAAGTGACCGCCGTCGTGGATTATGGCGACGGCGCCACCGGCGTTTTCGTCACGGCCACCCACGACATCGTGGGAACCGACAGGTTCGAAATCCTGGGCGACCAAGGCAAGATCGTGGTGGAAGACAGCAAAGTGGCCACGGTTACCCGCCTGGTCAAGCCGGAGAGGGAAATCAGCGACTCGATGGGCATGGACGATGTCCGCAAGCTCTTCATGGGCCAGCTGAACCGGGAAGAGCTCTACAGCACGGAAGTCATTGAATTCGAGTCCGTCTGGGGCGGCCAGCATGCAGGGGTCCTGGAGAACTTTGCTGCCAACATCCTGGACGGTACTCCGCTGCTGGCCCCGGGCTCCGATGGCATCAACGGTGTCCGTTTGGCCAACGCCATCCACCTCTCGGCCTGGACGGGCAAGGAAGTGGCGCTGGACTTTGACGAGGACGAGTTCCTGCATGAACTGAACAAGCGAATCGCCGAAGAGGGCAAGTTCGCCGAACGATCCTAAGCGGGACGTTTCACAGAGGGCGGGGCCGGTTGCCAACAAATGGATGGCAACCGGCCTGTTTTTGTTGCCATGCGGTCTACGATGGAGCGGTGACTGACGTGACGAGCAACGGAGCAGCACCCGCCCCTGCCAAAAGAGGGCGGGGGGAGAAGTCTTCTGCCACGATCTATGACATCGCCAAGCTGGCGGGGGTGAATCCCTCCACCGTCTCGCGTGCCCTGAGCAAGCCCGGCCGTGTCAGCGCCAAGACGCAGAAGATCATTGAGGATGCTGCCGCTGAGCTGAACTACCAGGTGAACCCTTTTGCACGTGCCCTGCCTACAGGCCGTACACAGACCATCGGCTTGATCGTTGCGGACATCACCAACCCCACGTTCTTCGACATCATCCGCGGCGCTGAAACCACCGGTTCGGCCCGGGACTACACTCTGGTCCTGGCTGAGTCAGCGGAGTCGCCGGAAACGGAAGTGACCGCGGCCCGCCGGCTCCTGAGCACGGTGGACGGACTGATCCTGGCCAGCCCGCGCATGGACGACGACCACATCCGTGCTTTGGCTGCGGACAAACCCGTCGCCGTCATCAACCGCGAGATCCAAGGCGTTCCGTGCGTGGTTCCGGACGTCAACAAGGGCATCAGCGAGGCCGTGCGCAGCCTGGCCGCCAATGGCCATGAAAAGCTCGCGTACGTGGCCGGCCCCAAGCAGTCCTGGATGACGGCCCGCCGCTGGGACGGCGTCAAAGCCGCCGCCGAGTGGTCCAAGCTCAGCGCGGTGCGCCTTGAGTCGTCCAAACCAACGGTCGACGGCGGCCGGCAGGTTGCGCGCGACGTCCTGGAAAGCGGGGCGACGGCGGTGATCACCTACAACGACCTCCTGGCCATCGGCCTGATGCAGGAACTGCAGGCCGGCGGCATGCGCGTTCCGGACCAGATCAGCATTGTTGGCTTTGATGACATCTTTGGCGCCGATTTCACCACTCCCGCCCTCACTACGGTCCGTTCGCCGTTGGGGGAGTGCGGCACCCGCGCCGTGACCATCCTCCTGGACATGCTCCAAGGCCATGACGCTCCCGGTGAAGCAGTCCGGGTGGAAACGGAGCTCGTGGTGCGCGGCTCCAGTGGGCGCCTGCTGGCGTAGTTTCCCCAACAGTTGCTGTGGTGTGAACAGCCCCGTCGCAACTAGTTGGCAATTTTTGGCAACCGGTTGACAAAAGTTGGACAGGGCCGCCAAGATTGATCTATGTCACAGTCCATCGCAGCACACCCTGACCGGCTCCTGCCCGCAGATCCCGGGACGCGCAGCATCGCGCGGTCCTTGCTGGAGCGCGTCCAGGACCTGCCCATCATTTCCCCGCACGGCCACGTTGACGCCGCAGTCATCGAGCAGAACACGCCGTTCCCCGATCCCGCTGCCCTCCTGGTCAGCCCGGACCACTACGTCACCCGCCTGATCCACGCCAACGGTGTTCCGATGGATCAGCTGCTTGCCGGCACCGCGTCCGCACCGGAGTCCCGGCAGATCTGGCGCACCTTCGTGGAGGCCTGGCCCCTGTTCGAGGGAACAGCTTCCGGATACTGGCTGCGCACGCAGTTCGACAACGTCTTCAAGCTCGGCGCCGACCTCAGCGAGCTTCCTGCCGATGCAAGCTACGACGCCATTGCCGCCAAGCTGGTGGAACCGGACTTCCGCCCGCGGCAACTCTTCAAGGACTTCAACATCGAGGTCCTGGCCACCACGGATGATCCCCTGGACAACCTGGCCAGCCACAAAGCCCTGTCCGAGGACCCGAGCTTCAACGGCCGCGTCCTGCCCACCTTCCGCCCGGACGCCTACCTGAACGTGGCCCACCCCAGCTGGAGCTCCAACGTGGACCGGCTCATCGAGGCCGCTGCCGACGGCGCCACCGGCTACGCCGGCTACATCGCAGCGCTGGAAAACCGGCGTCGTTATTTCGTGGAGCATGGCGCTGTCTCCGCCGACCACGGCGTCCGCACCCCGGCCACGCTCAAGCTGGACCCTGCCGACGCTGAAGCGCTCTTCGAACGGGCCCGCGCCGGCAAGGCAACGGCCGCAGACCGCGATGCGTTCGAGGCCCACATGATGTACCAGATGGCCCGGATGTCCGTAGAGGACGGACTGGTCATGACCATCCACCCAGGCTCGTACCGGAACCACCACGGGCCCACCTTCGAGAACTTTGGCGCGGACACCGGGCACGATATTCCGTTTGCCGTGAACTACACCGAGGCCGTCCGTCCGCTGCTGCAGGACTTCGGCACGGCCAAGGATTTCCACCTGGTGCTCTTCACCCTGGATGAGACGGTGTTCTCCCGCGAACTGGCGCCTCTGGCCGGCTTCTACCCATCCGTCTACATCGGTGCCCCCTGGTGGTTCCTCGACGCACCGGACGCCATGTTGCGCTTCCGTTCGGCCGTCACTGAAACCGCCGGATTCTCGCGCTCCTCGGGGTTCATTGACGACACCCGGGCCTTCTGCTCCATCCCGGCACGGCACGACGCCTCCCGCAGGATCGAAGCCGCCTTCCTCGCGCGTCTCGTAGCCGAGCACCGCGTGACTGAAGACCGCGCGCATGAGCTGATCCTCGACGTCGTCGATTCCTCGCCCCGACGGGTGTTCAAGCTATGACCGCCGGACTTCCGCGCCTTGGCCGCGACGTTGCGCCCCGCCCCAAAGCGCCAGTGCGCATCGTTCACCTGGGCCTTGGCGCCTTCCACCGTTCCCACCAGGCCTGGTTCACCCAGCACGCCGGCGACGCAGGGGAGTGGGGCATCGCCTCCTTCACTGGTCGACGCCCGGACGCAGCCGAGGTCCTGGCCGCGCAGGACGGTTTGTTCACCGTGGTGGAGCGCTCGGACTCGGGCGACACGTTTGAGGTTGTGGGCAGCATTGTGGAGGCCGTGGATGGCGCCAACATTGGCCGGCTGGTTGAATTGCTCGCCGCGCCGCAGACATCGGTGGTCACCCTGACCATCACGGAGGCAGCGTACGGCCTCGGTGCCGGCGACGCCCGGCTGCTGGTCTCTGGTCAGGAACCCACGACGCCGTTGGGCCGCTTGGTCTTGGGCCTCACCGCACGCAAGGACGCCGACGCCGGACCCCTCGCCGTCGTTTCCTGCGACAACCTCTCGGACAACGGCAACGTGGCCAAGGAAGGGGTGCTGGGTATCGCCCGGGACCTCGACGGCGGCCTGGCCGCCTGGATCGAGGCGAACGTCAGCTTCGTGAGCACCTCCGTTGACCGGATTACGCCTCGCACCACCCCTGACGACATTGCGCTGGTGGCCCGCGAGTGCGGCTACCGGGATGAGGCGCCCGTGGTTGCCGAGCCGTTCCGCAACTGGGTGCTCAGCGGTGATTTCCCTGCCGGGCGACCCCGCTGGGAAGACGCAGGGGCTGTGTTTGTGGGCGGGATCGAGCCTTACGAGAACCGCAAGCTGTGGCTGCTCAACGGCGCGCACTCCATCCTGGCCTATGCCGGCCAGCTGCGCGGACACTCCACGGTGGCCGAAGCACTGGCCGACCCGGTGTGCCTGCAGGCTGTGGAGGACTTCTGGGACGAAGCGTCCAGGCACCTCTCCGGTGACGATCTCCACATTCCCGAGTACAGGGCCGCACTCCTGGAGCGCTTCGGCAACTCCCGGATCGCCCACCACTTGGCCCAGATTGCCATGGACGCCAGCACCAAATTGCGAATGCGGGCAGTTCCCGTGCTGCGGGCTGAGCGTGAGGCCGGCCGGAGTGGTGAAGCCGCAGCCCGGATGATCGCCGTGTGGGCTGCCTATGTGGAGTCCAACCCGGGCCTTCAGGATCCCCAAGCTGCAGGCGTGGAGCAGGCCAACAAGCTGGCCGGGGTTGACCGCCTAGCAGCACTGGTGTCGCTGCTGGATACAGGGCTCGCGGGGGACCCCTCCGTAGTGGAGCTGGTCCATCGCCTCAGCGAGTCGTTCGCACCCCGCATGCAAGCGGTTGCCACCAGCGGCAATCCGAACTAACAACCTAACCACCAGCCACATCCCGGAAGGAAAGCTGTGAAAATCATTGCCGCTGAAGTCTTTGTGACCAGCCCGTCCCGTAACTTCGTCACTCTGCGCATCACCACGGAGGACGGTGTGACAGGCATTGGTGACGCGACCCTCAACGGCCGTGAACTCGCCGTCGCCGCGTACCTCAAAGAACACGTGGCGCAGCTGCTGATCGGGAAGGACCCGCACAGGATCGAGGACACCTGGCAGTTCCTGTACCGCAGCTCCTACTGGCGCCGCGGCCCAGTCACCATGGCGGCCATTGCCGCCGTCGACATGGCGCTGTGGGACATCAAGGGCAAGGTTGCCGGGATGCCGGTGTACCAGCTGCTCGGCGGTGCATCCCGGAACGGGCTGCGCGCCTACGGGCACGCGTCCGGTGCCGACATTCCGTCCTTGTTCGACTCCGTGCGGGAGCACCTGGAGCTGGGCTACAAGTCCATCAGGATCCAAACGGCAGTCCCCGGCATCAAGGCTGTCTATGGGGTGGCCGCCCAGGCCCAGGCTTCGGGTGAACGCTATGACTACGAGCCCGCCGGCCGCGGCAACTTCCCCCTGGAAGAAGACTGGGACACCCGCGCTTACCTTCGCCACCTGCCCACCGTCTTTGAAGCCGTACGCAACGAGTTCGGCCCCGAAATCCCCCTGCTGCATGATGGCCACCACCGCATGACCCCCATCCAGGCTGCCAAGCTGGGCAAGGCGCTGGAACCGTACGACCTCTTCTGGCTCGAGGACTGCACCCCGGCCGAGAACCAGGAAGGGCTGCGCCTGGTCCGCCAGCACACCACCACCCCGCTGGCCATCGGCGAAATCTTCAACACCGTGTTCGACTTCCAGACCCTCATCAAGGAACAGCTGATCGACTACGTCCGCGCAGCCTCCACCCACTTCGGCGGCATCTCACCGCTGAAAAAGGTCATGGACTTCGCCGCGCAGTACCAGATCAAGTCCGGCTTCCACGGCCCCACGGACATCTCCCCGGTGGGATTCGCCGCCCAGCTGCACGTCGGCCTGGCCATCCACAACTACGGCATCCAGGAATACATGCAGCACTCGGACAAGACCAACGAGGTCTTCCAGCAATCCATGACCTTCAAGGACGGCTACCTGCACCCGGGCGACAACCCCGGCATCGGCGTCGAATTCAACGAAGAAGCCGCAGCCGCTTTCCCGTACCAGCAGGCCTACCTGCCCTACAACCGCCTCGTGGACGGCACTGTTCATGACTGGTGAGGCTGCTGCCGCTGGAGTTGCGCCCCGTCACCACATCGTGGTGATGGGCGTGGCCGGTTGCGGCAAGAGCACTGTTGGTGCCGCCCTCGCCGAGCGCATCGGCGCTGGATTTCTCGACGGCGACTCGCTGCACCCGCAGGCGAACATCGACAAGATGGCCTCCGGTACGCCGCTGAACGACGACGACCGCGCACCATGGCTGGCCGAAATCGGCAGGCGGTTCCCGGCGTCGAACTCTGCCCTTGTCATCGCGTGCAGCGCGCTCAAACGCTCTTACCGGGACATCATCCGCAGCGCCGATCCGTCAGTGGTGTTTGTTCACCTGCACGGCAGCCGCGAGCTGCTGAACGCGCGCATGACTGCCCGGCCCGGACACTTCATGCCTGCCTCGCTGCTGGACTCGCAACTGGCCACGCTGGAACCGTTGCAGGATGACGAAGCCGGGATCGTTGTGGACATTGCACTGACTGTGGAGGACATAGTGAAGGACGTACATGCTGGGCTGAACGGCTCGGCCCAGGCGCCCGATGGAGCGTACCTCGTGGACCTCAAAGCGGCTCCATACAACCTTGATGACGCCGCCGTGGAATGGGTGGAGAGCACCCTCGGCTCCATGACGTTGGAAGAGAAGATCGGCCAGCTGTTCATCAACCACAACAATGACTACTCCCCGGCGTACCTGGATGACATTCTGGAGAACTTCCATGTGGGCGGCATGCGGTACCGGCCCGGCCCTTCGGCGGCGGTGCAGGAGCACATTCGCTACGCGCAGTCCAAAACGCGAATCCCGCTCCTGATCGCGTCCAATCCCGAGATGGGTGGGGCGGGCAGCTGCGACGACGGCACGTTCGTGTCCACGCATCTCCAGGCAGGTTCGCATCCGGATAAGTCCATTGCGCGGCAGATGGGGCAGGTGGCCGGTGTCGAAACTGCTGCACTGGGCTGCAACTGGGCCTTCGCGCCTATCGTGGACATCCACTACAACTGGCGGAACACGGTCATCTCCACACGGGCCTTCGGCAACACTCCCGAGATCGTGGTGGAACGGGCCAAGGAGTACTTCGACGGCATCAGCGAATCGCCCACGGTTTGCGCCATGAAGCACTTTCCCGGCGATGGCATTGATGAGCGCGATCAGCATGTGGTGACCTCCTACAACACCCTTGGCTACCAGGAGTGGAATGCCAGCTATGGGCATGTGTACCGCGAAATGATCGGGCACGGCGTGCAGTCCATCATGGTGGGCCACATCGGAGCGCCTGAGGTGTCCCGGCATTTCCGGTCGGGTTTGACGGATGCTGAGATTCGCCCCGCGACGCTGGCGCCTGAGTTGTTGCAGGACCTGCTCCGGGGTGAGCTTGGCTTCAACGGGCTGGTCCTCACGGATGCTTCCTTGATGGTTGGCCTGACGCAAACCATGAAGCGGCGCGACCTGGTTCCCGCCACCATCGCGGCCGGCTGCGACATGTTCCTGTTCTTCCGGAATCCGGAGGAGGACTTCGGCTACATGCTGGATGGCTACAAGTCCGGGATCATCAGTGAGGGACGTTTGCAGGATGCTGTGCGGCGGATTCTTGGGTTGAAAGCCAGCCTGGGGCTGCACCGTGCTTCCCGGGAATCGTTGGTTCCGGCGGCTGGGGCCTTGGCTGTTATCGGCAGTGAGGCTCATCGGGCTATTGCCTCGGACATTGCTGACAAGACCGTGACGCTGGTCAAGGACACCGCAGCCAACTTGCCCATCACGCCTGAAACGCATCAGCGGATCCGTCTCTACGGAATCTCGGGCGGCGCCGACTTTACCCGTGCGGATCCCCTGGCCTACCTGGACATTGTCCGGGAAGAGCTGGAAGCGGCAGGTTTTGAGGCCAGCGTGTTCAAGACCGCCGAGCAGCGCGAAGCCGCGGGGGAGACCGGCGTGAACTTCATGAGGGTCGTGTCCGAGGAAGCTACGGGGGACTATGCGGAACGGTATGACGCCGCCTTCGTGTTCGCCAACGTGAAGGGTTTCGCGCAGGAGGCTTCCATCAGGATCAAGTGGTCCTCGCCCATGGCCGCCGAAATTCCCTGGTACGCCACGGAAGTTCCCACGGTGTTTGTTTCCCTGAACCAGCCGAACCACCTGATCGACGTGCCCATGGTCAAGACGGCCATCCATGCGCACGCAGCCACCCGCGAGGCCATCCGCGCAACCATCCAAAAGATCCAAGGCAAGTCCGGGTTCCAGGGAACGTTCAACCAGAACGTGTTCTGCGATTCGTTCGACACCCGCCTCTGACTTCAGAAACCAGGCTGGGGCGTCAGCCCGGCACTGCCCACAAGGCGGTGCCGGGCTTTTCTGTTTCCTGCATCCCGGCTTTCGGGCTTCCGGCTGGAGCGCCAATTGTGAACGCTAACAACGTTTCAAGTCAATACCCTCAAGGGTGCTGGAAGGCTGCAACCATTTCGTGATCCACGGCACTTGACCAACGGTAATGTTAGCGTTCACAATGGCATTCGCATTACCTTTCAGTGGCTCGTGTTGCCCCCAGCAGGCGCAGCCCACATCGCTTTACCGTGCCGGACGCGCAGATGCTCCGGCTGCATCAGAGTTCGCGGCAATGCTGCCGCGGAAGGAGAGCATCGTGAGATTGAAGAAACTCCTGGGCGCCGTCGCGGTTGTCCTTACCTTGACGGTGGGAGCCACAGGCTGCGGCAGCCGCGGTGGCACCGCCGAATCCACCAGCAGCGCCAATCCCAGCGATTCCCTGGTAGGCATTTCGATGCCCACCCAGACCTCCGAGCGTTGGATCGCAGATGGCGCCAACGTAGAGAAGTCGCTGAAGGACCTTGGCTACAAGACTGACCTCCAGTTCGCCAACGATGACATTCCCACGCAGGTTTCCCAGATTGAGAACATGCTGACCAAGGGTGCAAAGGCCCTGATCATCGCTGCGATTGACGGCACCACCCTGACCGATGTCCTGGCCAAGGCCAAGGAGCAGAACGTCAAGGTCATCGCTTATGACCGCCTCATCAACGGAACGCCGAACGTGGACTACTACACCACGTTCGACAACTACACCGTGGGCGTCCAGCAGGCCACCTCGCTGCTGACCGGCCTGGGCCTGGTTGACGCCAGCGGCAAGAAGGTTGAAGGCAAAGGCCCGTTCAACGTAGAGCTGTTCGCGGGCAGCCCGGATGACAACAACGCCAACTTCTTCTGGACCGGCGCCATGGACACCCTCAAGCCGTACATGGACGCAGGCACCCTGAAGGTCCCCAGCGGCCAGACCAAGTTTGAGCAGGCAGCAATCCTTCGCTGGCAGGCACCCGTAGCCCAGAAGCGCATGGAAGACATCCTCACCTCGGCTTACAGCTCCGGCACCAAGCTCGACGGCGTCCTGTCCCCGTACGACGGCCTGTCCATCGGCATCATCTCGGCACTGACCAGCACCGGCGGCTACTCCACCGGCAAGCTGCCCGTAGTGACCGGGCAGGATGCGGAGAAGGGCTCCGTGAAGTCCATCATCGCCGGCGAGCAGTACTCCACCATCTTCAAGGACACCCGCCAGCTCGGCGCTCAGGCCGTGAAAATGGTAGACGCCGTGCTCAAGGGCAACGAGCCGGAAACCAACGACACCAAGACCTACAACAACAAGGTCAAGGTTGTTCCGGCTTACCTCCTGAAGTCCGTCATCATCACCAAGGACAACTACAAGAAGGAACTCATCGACTCCGGCTACTACAAGGATGCCGACGTCAAGTAACTCCTTGGCCTGTGGCCCCACCGTCCTGTGCCGAAATGCGCAGCGGTGGGGCCACAGCCTCCCCCTAGAGCCTGTCGAGTCCTCGGCCCGGCCAAGTTTCAACCAGTCAGCGGGAATTGACGATGAACGTACCCATTCTTCAAATGCGAGGAATCACCAAGACCTTCCCCGGGGTAAAAGCCCTGCAGGACGTCACCCTGGACGTCAACCGCGGTGAGGTTCATGCCATCTGTGGTGAGAACGGCGCCGGGAAGTCCACCCTGATGAAAGTGCTGTCCGGCGTCTACGCCCACAACACCTTCGACGGCGACATCCTCTTCGAGAACGAACCCTGCGAATTTTCCAGCATCACGGACAGCGAGAAGCGCGGCATCGTGATCATCCACCAGGAGCTGGCGCTGAGCCCGTACCTGTCCATTGCCGAGAACATCTACCTCGGAAACGAGCTGGCCAACAACGGCTGGGTGGACTGGCGGAAAACCAATCTGGAAGCAGCCAAGCTGCTGGCCAGGGTGGGCCTCAGCGAAAACCCGGTCACCCCCATCCAGCACATCAGCGTGGGAAAGCAACAGCTGGTGGAGATCGCCAAAGCGCTGTCCAAGGAAGTGAAGCTCCTGATCCTGGACGAGCCCACGGCGGCGCTGAACGACGAAGACTCAGACCACCTGCTGGACCTCATCCTGCACCTGAAGGGCCAAGGCGTTACCAGCATCATCATCAGCCACAAGCTCAACGAGATCCGCAAAGTGGCTGACGCCGTCACCATCATCCGCGATGGCAAGTCCATTGAGACCCTCCGCCTGGACCAGGGCCAAATCACCCAGGAACGCATCATCCGCGGAATGGTGGGGCGCGACCTCGAAAGCCTCTACCCTGACCGGACCCCCAACATCGGCGAGGAAGTCCTCCGCATCGAGGATTGGACTGTCCAGCACCCCCAGGACCATTCCCGCATGGTGGTGAACAACGCCAGCCTCAACGTCCGCAAGGGTGAAGTAGTTGGCCTGGCCGGGCTCATGGGCGCAGGCAGGACCGAGCTCGCCATGAGCGTTTTCGGCCGGACCTACGGGCGCGCCGTCTCAGGCAAGGTCTACAAATACGGCCAGGAAATCAACACGTCCACCGTCTCCGACGCCATTGAACACGGAATCGCCTACGCCACCGAAGACCGGAAGCACTACGGCCTGAACCTGATCGAGGACATCAAGCGGAACATTTCCATGGCTGCGCTGAACAAGCTGGCCAAACGCGGTTGGGTGGACGGCAACAAGGAAACCACCATAGCCAACCACTACCGCCAAAGCATGAACATCAAAGCACCCTCCGTTGCTGCCATCACCGGCAAGCTCTCCGGTGGAAACCAGCAAAAAGTGGTGCTGAGTAAATGGATGTTCTCGGACCCCGACGTCCTGATCCTGGACGAACCCACCCGTGGAATCGACGTCGGCGCCAAATTCGAGATCTACACGATCATCGCTGAACTCGCAGCGGCGGGGAAAGCAGTCATTGTGATCTCCTCTGAGCTGCCGGAGCTCCTGGGTATCTGCGACCGGATCTACACACTGTCCGCAGGCCACATCACCGGCGAGGTCCCCATCGCCGAAGCCACCCAGGAAACCCTCATGCACTACATGACCAAAGAGAAGGAATAGCGAACATGTCCGCCCTACGAGAATCCCTTGGCTTCCTCACAAGCCGCCTCCGCCAGGTTGGCATCTTCGTCGCCCTGATCCTCATCGTGATCCTTTTCCAGGTGCTGACCAACGGCATCCTGCTCGAACCCCAGAACGTCACCAACCTGGTGGTCCAGAACAGCTACATCCTGATCCTGGCCATCGGCATGGTCATGGTCATCATCGCCGGCCACATCGACCTCTCCGTCGGCTCCATTGCAGGCTTCATCGGGGCCGTAGCCGGTGTAATGATCGTGCACTGGGGCTGGGCCTGGTGGCTCGCCATCCCCGCTTGCCTCCTGGTCGGAGCGTTGGTGGGTGCCTGGCAGGGTTACTGGATCGCTTACGTGGGCATCCCGGCGTTCATTGTCACCCTGGCCGGCATGCTGATCTTCCGCGGGCTGACCCTCATCACCCTCAAGAACCAGCAGATCACCCCGTTCCCCAGCGAGCTCAGGGCCCTCGGCGGCGGCTTCCTTCCGGACCTCACCGGTGGCACGTCCGTCCTTGAGTGGCTGACGGTCATTCTCGGCGTCGGCGGTACGGCCGCCATCCTCTTCCAGGCCATGAAAGAACGCCGTGTCCGCCGCAAGTTCAACCTCGAGAACGAGCCGATGGCCTGGTTCGCCGTCAAGAACGGCTTCATCGCTGTGCTGATGCTCATCATCACCTTCCTTCTGGCCAGCTACCGCGGAACCCCGATTGTCCTGATCGTCCTGGCCGTCCTGGTAATCCTCTACTCGGCGCTGATGAACAACAGCATTTTCGGCCGCCACACCTACGCCATCGGCGGCAACCTCCACGCCGCCGAGCTCTCCGGCATCAAGACCAAGAAGGTCACTTTCCGCCTGTTCGTCAACATGGGCGTCCTGGCCGCACTGGCAGGCCTGGTGTTTACGGCCCGCCTGAACTCGGCGCAGCCTGCCGGCGGTACCGGGTTCGAGCTGGACTCCATTGCCGCGGCCTTCATCGGCGGTGCTGCAGTCCAGGGTGGCATTGGCACCGTGGCCGGTGCCATGATCGGTGGCCTGATCATGGGCGTGCTGAACAACGGCATGTCCATCCTCGGCCTCGGCACGGACTACCAGCAGCTCATCAAGGGCCTGGTGCTCCTGCTCGCCGTCGGGTTCGACATCTTCAACAAGAACCGGACCGGTGCCGGTGGCGGATCCGGCATGGGCCGCCGCTTCAAGTGGAAGACCACGCCTCCGGCAACCGAGGCAGCTCCGGCTGCCAAGGTGGAGCCTGTGGGCGTGGACGCGAAGTAGGAACGGATGTCACGCGGCGATCAACCGCCACCAGCGGGGTCCCGGGCATTGTCCGGGGCCCCGCTGGGCTCAGCGGCCCAGCCGGTGAGGCCTCCGGTCATGGGCGACGTCGCGAAGATGGCGGGCGTCTCGCATCAAACTGTTTCCCGCGTCCTGAACAACCATCCGAACGTCAGCGGGAAAACCAGGGAGCGCGTGGAATCGGCCATCGCCCAGCTTGGCTATCGACGCAACACCGCAGCCCGCAGCCTGGTAACGCGGCGGTCCCGGACCATCGGCGTGCTGGCGTGCGAAACGGGACAGTTCGGCCCGGCGAACACACTGCTGGGAGTAGAACAAGCGGGAAGGGAAGCAGGGTACTTCGTCAGTATCGCCAACCTCCGTGAAGTGACCGGCGAGAGCATCAACGACGCCATTGCCCATTTCCGCAACCAGTCGGTGGACGGGATCGTCATCCTGGTGCCCCATCCCGATGTCCTGGCTGTACTGGGCGATGTTTCCGTGCCTGTGCCGATCGTGGCGGTGGGCGCAGGGGCCGGCAACCAATTAACGGGGGCCTCCTTGGATCAACGCTTGGGAGCCCGCCTTGCCGTCGAGCACCTGATCGGTTTGGGGCACCGCAATATTGCCCACATTTCCGGTCCGCCGCACTGGATCGACGCCGCCGAACGTATCAAAGGCTGGCAGGAGGCGCTGGGCACGGCCGGGCTGGATGCCGGGGTCCTTCTGGAGGGTGGCTGGGATGCCGCGTCGGGGTATCGGGCCGGACGCGATCTGTTGGATCACCGCAGCATCACTGCCGTCTTCGTCGCCAATGACCAGATGGCCGTGGGGGTCCTTCGCGCCGTCCAGGAAGCGGGACGCCACGTGCCAGGCGACATCAGTGTGGTGGGCTATGACGACCAACCCGAAGCTGAATTTTTCATGCCGCCCTTGACCTCCGTTAAACAGGATTTCGAAGAACTCGGCCGCCGCTGCATGGAAGCTGTCCTTCAGCAATTGGACGGAGAACCGGCAAGTGACGAACAGATGGTCAACCCGCGCTTGGTGATCCGTTCCACCACGGCTGCCCCTGCGCCGCGCTGAACTCCGCTCCTACTAAACTAGGAGCCATGACTTCCTCGCCTGACACTGCAGCTGCCCGCGCCCGCCTTCTTGAACTCATCAAAGAACTGGCGGTGGTCCGCGGCAAGGTCATCCTCTCCAGCGGCAAGGAAGCGGACTACTACATCGACCTCCGCCGCATCACTTTGCACCACGAGGCCTCCAAGCTGGTGGGCCAGGTCATGTTGGGCATGATCGACGACGCCGGCGTTTCCGTTGAGTGCGCCGGCGGCCTCACCATGGGCGCCGACCCCGTAGGTACCGCCGTGATGCACGCTGCCGCCGATGCCGGCCGCGCAGTGGACGCGTTCGTTGTCCGCAAGGCCCAGAAGTCCTACGGCATGGGCCGCCAGGTGGAAGGCCCCTCCGTTGAGGGCCGTAACGTTGTGGTCCTGGAAGACACGTCCACCACCGGCGGGTCTGCGCTGACCGCCGTCGAAGGTGTCCGTAAGGCCGGCGGCAATGTTGTGGCCGTGGCTGTGATCGTTGACCGCGATACCGGCGCCAAAGAGAAGATCGAAGCCGAAACCGGTGTGCCGTACCTCTTCGCTTTCGGCAAGGGCGAGCTGGGCCTCGACTAAGGAGTTTTTGTACAGCACTTGACCTTAAAGGCGCATCTTAAGGGCATCAGCTGTACACAAACTACGGGGCTGTGAGTCACCGCCTTCCGAAGCCTATGCTTGCTGCGTGGACGTTCAAGTAGGGAAGTTCCCGGCACCGGCGGAGGTGGAAGAAAACCCCGCCGTGCCGGCCCCTCCCGAGCCGGAGGAAGCAGAGGATCCGGGTGACTGGGCCCGGATCCTGCCTTACGCTGCCCGCGTCAAGAAGAGATCCCGCCGCAACTTCCTCATCAGCGCCGGAGCGTCCGCAGCGCTGGCAGGGGACATGCTTTTCACCCGCCGTGTCCAGGCCGAACGGCGAGCCACCAAGATCCTCCGGGTTCCGGATCCGTACTCGGACCTGTACTTCCCCAAAGCCAGCTGGATCCTGTTCCCGGGGTATAAAACCAGCTGGGAAGAGGCCCAATGGATCCTCAACTCACTGCGCCCAGCCATGCACCAGCGCGGCCGCCTTGCCGCCGTCGGCTATTCCAACCTGGGACTGGACGTTGACGAGATCGTTCGTGAAATCATCCTCCATGTCCGCGAACTGGAACTGGAGAAGCTCTACTTTTATGGTCATAGTTTCGGCGGCATGCTCGCCACGCAGGTGGCCGCCCGCCTGCTGGAACTGCACGGGGTGGAAACACAATTGATCGTCCTGGATTCGAGCCCGTTCAGCCGCGCCGACGTCCTGGACCAGAGCTGGTTCGACGGTGTGGTGTTCCTGTACGAGAACGGTTTCCGGATCCCATCGGTGCTGCGCGGTGGCTATGAGCTGGGGGAGCGTGTGGCGCACAAGGATGAGCGGACATGGCGCCAAATCCTGGATCAAAGCCTGGAGCAGCTTTCTCCGATCGCCCCTTCCAGCGTGCTCATCCAGACCGAGTCGGCGTACATCTACCATTTCGACGGGCTCAGGTTGGCGGGAAAGATCGGTGGCGCCAAGATGGCGTTCATGGGCAACGCCAAAGATGGCACCGTGGACTACGAGTCGGCGCGGGCCGGCTGGAGCAAAGTCTTCGGAGCCAACATGGCCCTTCCCACGCTCAGCACAGAGGGTGCCCGGCCGGCCCACGCGAGCCCGCAATGGAACGGCGGCGTGTACCGGCCCTTGCTGGAACGGATCCAGAACGAGCTCCAGCCGCTCCCACCGGAGCCCGAGGAACCCTCCTACGAGCAGCCGAATGGCAAAATCATCCGTCCGGCCTAGGCTACGGAGCCAGTGATTGAACCTCGACGGCGGTCAGGCCCGCCTCGCGCAGGAAGCTCCGTGCGTCACCGAACTCCTCTGCGAAAGCGGCCAGGAAGTGCCGCATGGCAGCTTCAGGGCTCTGCAGGACCATCAGTTCGGGGCTGAAGTATGCCGCAGGAGTGGAAGGGACATGCAACCGCCATGTTTCAGCCATGATGTCCAGCATGGTGGGAAGGTTGAGGGTAGTGGCGGTGTAATCCTCCACTATGGAGTCCTCGGCGGCCCCCGCCGCTAGGAGCGCGATGGCCGACACCACGCCCGTCCGGTCCTTGCCCAGGGAGCAATGAACCAGCGTGCGCTTACCGCGGGCGGCGGGACGGAGAGCATCAGCAACCCACTCCGGCCGTAGCTTGATCCAGCCAAGGTAGAGCCCGCCCAGGTCTTCGGGGGTCTCCACAGCATGGAGCGAGCCGGCGATTGCGTTGGGATCCAGCGGGTTGTTCACGAGTTCGACGCCGGGCATGGCGGAGCCTGCTGAGCTGGTGCCGTCCGTCGAACCGTCGCTATTGATCAGCCAGGGAACCAATGAGCGCTCCAACTCGCTGCGCAGGTCCATGATCGCCTGGATGCCGTGCTCCGCAAGGAAAGCCGACGTCGCAGCGGCATCCAAGCCGAACGGCTGGCTCCCCCTGAGTATCCGGCCACCGGCCAGAGGACGCAGATTGAGCACAGCCATCTCTTGTTCCTAAATCTGGCTCTTGAGGTCGGCCACAGAGTTCAGGATCTGGTTGGGCCGGAACGGGAAGGACACGATTTCTTCACGCTGGGTGATTCCGCTGAGGACCAGGACCGTGTGCAGGCCCGCTTCCATGCCGGCAACGATGTCCGTGTCCATGCGGTCACCGATCATGGCAGTGGTCTCGGAATGGGCGTCGATCTGGTTCATGGCGGAACGGAACATCATGGGGTTCGGCTTGCCTACGATGTACGGTTCGCGGCCCGTGGCCTTGGTGATCATGGCCGCTATGGCTCCGGTGGCGGGCATGGGACCGTCCTTGGAAGGGCCGGTGGCATCCGGGTTGGTGGCGATGAACCGGGCACCGGCCAGGATGTGGCGGACGGCCATGGTGATCGCTTCGAAGGAGTAGGTGCGGGTTTCACCCAGCACCACGAAGTCAGGATCGGTGTCCGTGAGGATGAATCCGGCCTCGTGCAGCGCGGTTGTGAGCCCGGCTTCACCGATGGTGTAGGCGCGGTTGCCCGAATCCGAGGACTGGACCTGGTCCTTGAGGAACTGGGCCGTGGCCAGTGCCGACGTCCAAATGTTCTCTTCCGGTACCTCCAGGCCGGACGCACGCAGGCGGGCTGCGAGGTCGCGGGGAGTGAAGATGGAGTTGTTGGTCAGGACCAGGAACCGCTTGGACGTATCTACCCAGCGCTGGATGAGTTCAGCCGCGCCGGGGATTGCCTGGTTCTCATGGACCAGGACGCCGTCCATGTCCGTGAGCCAGCACTCGATTTCGTGGCCGTTCCGATAAACCGATGTGGACGTGGTTTCTTCTGCCATATTTGCCTCCGGCTGGGGTTGTTCATGCACTTCCACCAGTCTTCCATCAATCCGCGGCCCGAACATCCTGGAAGCCCGCTTATGTGGGTAGTTCTGCCCATGTGGATAACGGCTGTGACTTGCGCCCGGCGCCTCGAACTCGATTACGCTTGTGGCGGCGCAGGCGTGCCACCACCGTGGGTCGGGGGATCGACATGGTGGTTTTTATGCGTCGTCCACGCTTCAGCAGGTCCCCTCTTACGGTTTATCCACCGGATGTCCCAGAAACATCCCGGTGACCCACTGCTTTCGAAAGGGCCTGTCATGAGCAACAACAACGGAGCGCCGCAGCCTCCCTACAACCCCGACGGCGTGCCGCAGCCCCGCTACGACACCGGCCAAGGCCAGTACGGACAGTACAAGCCAGGGCAGGGCCAGCCCGGCCAATACCAGCCAGGTGAGGGCCAGCCGGGCGAGGGCCAGACCGAGGTATTCCCCACCCAGCAGCCGCCGACGCAGGCCTATCCGGCCCAGCCCTATCCGACGCAGGCGTATCCCACCCAGCAGCCGCCGACGCAGGCGTATCCCGCGCAGCAGGCGAACCAGCCGGGCCACCCCGACGGCGAGTATGCCGAGACCGTGCACCGCTACCCCGAGGCCCAGCAGGGTCCATCAGCGCAGCAGGACCAGCCCGGCTACCCGGGCTCAGGCTACCCGGCGCAGCCCGGCGGACCCGGAGCAGGCTACCCGGGCCAGCCCGGCTACCCCGGCCAGCCCGGCGGACCCGGCCAGAACCCGGGCGACCACAACCGGAAGTCCCTGTTCCTCATCCTGGGTGGTGTCGCCGTCGTCGTGATTATTGCCCTGGTGGTGGCGTTCACGTGGCTGATCCCGTCCATGACCAAGCCCACCGCAGTGGAGTCCCCGTCGCCGTCGGTGACGTCCTCGGATGAAGCCTCGGAAGCAGCCGCTGAACCGTCCGCTGAACCATCCTCCGAACCTTCGGGGGAGTCTTCGGCGTCCTCCACCATGCCCGCCGGTGCCATCCCGCTGCCGTCGGTGTGGGAGCAACTCGCCGGCCCCAGCAACGTACCCGCCGACGGTGATCCGTTGTTCAACAGGTGGGTGACGGGCGAATCCTCCTTCCAGTACTTGGCCGAATGGACCCACGACGAGTCGTTCGGAATCACCAAGGACCCCACCACGGGTGAAGAAATCCAGAAGAAGGCCCAGGGCACGGTGGAGACCGACGGTGACGGCATCGCGCTCGCCTATGCGTTCTTCGCCGAGTCGGAGGAGGGCAAGTTCGGCAAGGATCCTGTTGAGGTCAAGAAAGCCATCCAGGACATTGAAGCCCGCTACAAGGGCATGTCGGCCACCGAGTTGCCGCAGAACCTGGTGGGCCACAAGTGCGCTTCGAACTTCAAGACCTCAATGCCGGAAATCCGTGAGTTCCGCCGCGGTGCAGCAGTTGTTGTCGGCTTCACCTGCGCCAACGCCCGTGGTGAAGCCATCCAGGCCGTCAACCTGTTCTCCGTAACTCCCTGGGGCACACCGCAGATGCTTGGTGTCAGCGGCCACAAGGAATACTGGGACGCGCACCCGGGGCTCTTTGAGCAGCTGGCGAACTCGTACCGCATCAACAAGTGGAAGATGGGCTAGTCCCGGCGGGTCCAAGCGGCAGGGCTAAAGTTGAGGGGTGACTGACCTTCCCCCCACTACAGCCCTGCCCACCCCTGCCCTGTCCTCGGCCGACACCACAGGGGACGGCGAGGCGGAAGCGAAACCTGAGGTCGGCGTCGGGCCCTGGGAAGGTGAGTGGCCCGTTGGTGACCACTGGGACCCTGACCTGTTGAGGGATGGTGACCGCCGCAACGTGGTGGACCAGTACAGGTACTGGAAGCACGAGGCGATCGTCGCGGACCTTGATTCCAAGCGGCACGATTTCCACATCGCCATAGAGAACTGGCAGCACGACCTCAACATCGGCACGGTGGTGCGGACAGCCAACGCTTTCCTCGCCAAGGAGGTCCACATCATTGGACGACGGCGGTGGAACCGTCGCGGGGCCATGGTCACCGACCGCTACCAGCACGTCCGCCACCACCCCACGGTCGAGGACTTCGTGCAGTGGGCCGAGGGGGAGGGGCTTGCCGTGATCGGCATCGATATCTTCCCGGATTCCGTGCCCCTGGAGACGTACGACCTCCCGAAGAACTGCGTGCTGGTGTTCGGGCAGGAAGGCCCCGGCCTGACACCCGAGGTGCACGATGCCGCCGTCGCTACGCTTTCCATCGAGCAGTTCGGCTCCACCCGGTCCATGAATGCTGCTTCCGCGGCCGCCATCGCCATGCACGCCTGGGTCCGCCGCCACGTGTTCCAACAGCCCGTGAGCTAGGCGAGCTGTCAGTATCACCCCGGGCAGCTGCCCGTTCTATTGGTCTTTGAGAGTCGCTTTTCCGTCGACGATGTGGATCTCACCAGAGGCTCTGGGTATTACAAGCTCAACCTTCGGCTCCCATTGTGGGGCGTCGTCACGGCCGCTGTTCACTTCGTAGCTCACCGAAGCCGCGCCCGATTGCGCCGACTGAATGATCCAACTGTCCTCGCCGCGAAGGAGAGTGAAGGTGGGCTCCTTCTCGATGGTCCATTTCACGTTGCGGGTAGGTCGGTATTCGGAGATCGCAAACCCGGAACAGCCACGACGCGTCGCTTCGGCGGTACTAGCCAGAGCGGAGGCAGTGCATTCAGTCCGTTTGTTCTCAAGAAGTGTCCGGGTCTCGTCCAGGAGCAGCTGGGTGGGTAACACTTTCAAACGTTCGGTGTTCTTGGAAATCGCCCGGTCAATGCTGATCAAGGCCTTCTGCTCTTCTGCCATTGTGTACTTGTCTCCGGAAATGCCGAGGGTGTACTCGCCGGGGAAGGCCGGCATCAGCAGGGAATCACTGGCAGCGGTTCCGGAGTCAGGGGCGGCAACAACCACGCCGTTCACGGTGAACAACCCCACGGGACGGTTGGAACTGATCCGGATTTTCTGGAAGTTTTTGGGCCCAACCTTCCACTCGCCTTCACGTGACTTGGTCATCCTCAGAATGATTTCCTGCTTGCGGCCGTTCTGGGTGACTTCGGCAGTGACGAACTCCGACCTTGCCTCCAGGATCCGGTAACCGTCAATGTGCTGCTTTGCATTTTTGTACACGTTGTTTTGGAGGAGAGCCCGTTCATTCTCCGGGACGCCGGGGTCCGATACGCTGAGGGCTTTCTCGCCGTCACCATCGATCAGGGCCTGGAAGTATGTTTTTGCTGTGGCGCTCATGCCCCGGTCCGGTGAGAACAGCGGTAAAACCAGGAGAACCAGAGCAACGATGGCTGCGGTGAGGACTACCGCCGCGCCAGCTGTAATGGCAATAATCATCTTCCGCTTCCGCCCGGGGTGCGCTTCCGGAAAAGTACCGCCCTGGGGCGGCAGGGGTGGCGTTGGGCGGGGCTGATGGTTTGCGCTCGGGGGGAACTCCATTCCGGCAGTATATCCACCGTCTCGATGAATCAGGGGTAGCTGGCGGATTGTGAACCCGGCGGAAGTGTTAAGAGCCCCAGTGACCCGAAACACGGCGTCCCGGCGGATATCGCTAGGATGGGTGCTAGCCGTAAGCGGTCTACTCCAGGGTTACCAACCCACAGACGAATTCAGCATAGGAGTCACCATGCCCATTGCAACCCCAGAGATTTACTCCGAGATGATCGACCGCGCAAAGGCAGGCGGATTCGCTTTCCCCGCGGTCAACGTGACGTCGTCGCAGACTCTGAACGCTGCGATCCGCGGTTTCGCTGAGGCCGAATCGGACGGCATCATCCAGGTTTCCACCGGTGGCGCAGCCTACTGGTCCGGCGCTTCGATCAAGGACATGGTTGCCGGCTCGCTCGGTTTCGCCGCGTTCGCCCGCGAAGTTGCCAAGAACTACAACGTCAACATCGCCCTGCACACGGACCACTGCCCGCAGGACAAGCTGGCGGACTTCGTCCTGCCGCTGCTCGCCGCTTCCGAGGAAGCCGTCAAGGCCGGCAACGACCCCATCTTCAACTCGCACATGTGGGACGGCTCGCACGAGACCCTCCCGGAGAACCTGCGCATCGGCCGCGAGCTGCTGGAACGTGCAGCTGCTGCAAAGATCATCCTCGAAGTTGAAATCGGCACCGTTGGTGGCGAAGAAGACGGCGTTGAGAACGAAATCAACGAGAAGCTCTACACCACCACCGAGGACGCACTCGCCACGATCGAGGCACTCGGCGCCGGCGAGCACGGCCGCTACCTCACCGCGCTCACCTTCGGCAACGTGCACGGCGTCTACAAGCCGGGCAACGTCAAGCTCCGCCCGGAACTGCTCAAGCAGATCCAGTCCGAGGTTGGCGCCAAGATCGGCAAGGAAAACCCGTTCGACCTCGTCTTCCACGGCGGTTCAGGCTCCACCGAGCAGGAAATCGCTGACGCCGTTTCCTACGGTGTCATCAAGATGAACATCGACACCGACACCCAGTACGCCTTCACCCGCCCGGTTGCCGGCCACATGTTCTCCAACTACGACGGCGTCCTGAAGGTCGACGGCGAAATGGGCAACAAGAAGACCTACGACCCCCGCGTCTGGGGTGCTTCGGCCGAAGCCGGCATGGCCGCGCGCATCGTCGAAGCCGCACAGCAGCTCGGTTCGGTGGGCAAGACCTTCTAATGTCTGACGAATTCCGCAAGAACCTGATGGGGCCGGAGCCCACGCTCCTGCCCGCTGAAACCGAGATCTACCAGCACCTGGCGCTCGGCAACGAAGCGCTGGACCTGGTGGCCAAAAACCCTACGTCGTCCCTGCTGTGGGCCATCCTCGCCGAGGAAGCCTGGGCCGAAGGCCGGACCATCGAGTCCTACGCCTACGCCCGCGTGGGCTACCACCGCGGACTGGACTCCCTGCGCCGTAATGGTTGGCGCGGAGTTGGACCCATCCCGTGGGAGCACGAGCCCAATCAGGGCTTCCTGCGTGCCCTCTACGCGTTGGGCCGGGCAGCATCGGCTATCGGCGAGGCTGAAGAGCCGGAGCGGATCGAGAAGTTCCTGAACGACTCGGACCCCAAGGCCAAGGCAGCGCTCGAAGCCCGCTAAAGCGGACTCAACAAAGCACACGACGACGGCGACCCTCACCGAAAGGCGAGGGTCGCCGTCGTCGTTAAGGGTGTTAGTCGAACAGCGCTCAGTCAGTAACAGCGCTCAGTCAGTAACAGCGCTCAGTCAGTAACAGCGGAGTGCCGCGGCCTCCCCAGCGGAACCACCAGCGGCGTGTGCGTCACGGGATCGTCAATAATCCGGCAGGCCATGCCGAACACTTCCTCCACCAGGGACTCGGTGATCACGTCAGCGGGAGCGCCCTCGGCCACCACCACTCCGTCCTTCATGGCGATGATGTGGTCCGCGTAGCGGCTGGCATGGTTGAGGTCGTGGAGCACGGCCACCAGGGTGTGGCCCTTGTCCAGGTTGAGCTCGCGGAAGAGTTCCAGCAGCTCGATCTGGTGGGCGATGTCCAGGAAAGTGGTGGGCTCGTCGAGCAGCATCAGCGGTGTTTGCTGGGCCAGGACCATGGCCACCCAGACGCGCTGCCGCTGGCCGCCGGAGAGTTCGTCCACGAGCCGGCCGGACAAGGCTGCGACGCCGGTGGCCTCCATGGCGTCGACAACGGCCTTCTCGTCAGCCTCGGACCACTGGCGCAGCAGCTTCTGGTGCGGGTACCGTCCACGGGCCACGAGGTCCGCCACGGTGATGCCATCGGGGGCTATGGACGACTGCGGCAACAGCCCGAGGCGCCGGGCAAGTTCTTTCGCGGGAAGCGCGGTCACGGATTTCCCGTCCAGCAGCACCTGGCCGCTCCGGGGCTTGATGAGCCGGGCGAGGGCGCGCAACAGCGTTGATTTGCCGCACGCATTGGGCCCGACAATCACCGTGAACTGCCCCTCCGGAATGCGGACGTTGAGGTTCTCGGAAATGACGCGTTGCTCGTAGCCGATGGTGAGTGCTTCGGCGTGGAGCTGCGGGGCAGCGGTGGTGAGGTTCATGATTTCCTTGCTTCCCTGGCCAGCAGCCAAACGAGGTAGATTCCGCCGATGCATACCGTCACAACGCCCACTGGCAGCTGGATCGGGGCAAAGAGGCGTTGGGCCGCGAGGTCGCTCGCTGCCAGCAGGAAGGCTCCCATCACGGCAGAGGGAACCAACATGATGCCCGCGCTTCGAGTGAGCCGCCGCGCAAGTTGCGGTGCCGCGAGGGCAACGAAAGCGATGGGACCGGCAACCGCGGTGACAGCAGCCGTCAGTGCGACGCCGAGGACCAGCAGCAGCAAGCGGGTGTGTTCGGCCCGGACGCCCAAGGCGCGTGCGGCGTCGTCGCCCATTTCCAGCAACTGCATCCGGCGCGCGGCTGCCAGCGTGCCCAAGCCAACCACTGCAACCACGACGGCGGCGGGCGCCGCTTGCTCCCAGGTGATGCCGTTGAGGGACCCGGCTCCCCAGACGGCGGCCGCCAGCGCGGCCTCAAGCTCGGCCCGCAGGATCAGCCAGTGGTTGAAGGCGGCCAGCATCGCACTGATGCCGATGCCCACAATGATGAGCCGGAAACCTTGGGAGCCGCGGCGGTAGGCGAGCAAGTAGACGGCCAACGCGGTGAGGATTCCGCCAACCAAGGCCCCTGCAGCGATGCCTGAATATCCGCCGCCGATGGTCAGCATCACGATCAGCGCTCCGGTGTAGGCGCCGGTGTTGAAGCCGATGATGTCCGGGCTGCCCAGTGGGTTGCGGGTCATGGATTGGAAGATTCCGCCGCTCATGCCAAGTGCTGCACCAAAGACCAGTGCTGCCAGGACGCGCGGGAGCCGCCACTCCATGACGATGGTTTGGGCAAGACCCGGTGCGTCACCGGCGAAGGCCTGGAGTACTTGCGGCACTGAAACGTCGTAATCACCGGTTGCCAGGCTGGCCACCGCCACGGCCAGCGCGGCCAGAATCAACGGGATGCAGACAAGGATGCTGCGGATGTCGACACGGAAGCTCAGCCAACGGTTTCGGACCACAGCGGTGGACCGGCCAAAGTCGGTGCGGTTGCTCTGGTCCAGGCGCGTCACAGCCCACTCACTTTCCGCCGCCGTGCAAGGGCAATCAGCACCGGCGCGCCAATGAATGCGGTCACCACGCCCACTTGGAGTTCCCCGGGAGCAGCGATCCGGCCCACTACGTCCGACACCAGCAGCAGGATGGGGGAGAGCACCACAGTGGTGGCAAGGATCCACCGCTGGTCCGGGCCCACAATCCAGCGGGCTACGTGCGGAATCATGAGGCCCACAAAACCGATGGCACCTGCACCGGCTGTTGCCGCTCCGCTGAGGAGGGTGATGGCCACGACGCCCAGGATGCGGGTGCGGTTGACGTTGGCGCCCAAGGAAGTGGCGAGGTCGTCGCCCAGCGCCATGGCGTTGAGCCCGCCCACGCAGAACACGGCGATCACCAAGCCCAGGCCCATGAACGGCGCCACAGTCAGGACCGATTCCATGGTGCGGGTGTCCAACGAGCCGATGCTCCACGAGCGCAGGTGGTCAAAAGCCTTGGGATTCAGGAGCGTCAGCCCTGAGCCGATGCCGGTGAGGACGGCGCCCAAGGCAACACCGGCCAAGGTGAGCCTGATGGGATTCACCACGTTCCTGCCGGAGGTGCCAATCAGGTACACGGCAGCCGTGGTGAGGATGGCGCCCGCGAACGCAAACCAGATATAGCCGCTCAGTGAGCCAATCCCGAAGACGCCAATGGCAATCACAATGGCAAACGACGCGCCGGCGTTGACGCCCAGGATGCCCGGATCAGCCAAGGGATTGCGCGTTATCGCCTGGATGAGCGCACCGGCCACACCCAGCGAAACTCCGACGGCGATGCCCATCAGGGTGCGCGGGAGCCGATTCTGCAGGATGATGGCGTGATCGGCGGAGTCCTGTGGGTTGGTGAAGGCCTCAAGGACCGTGGATGCCGGGATGAACTTGGCTCCAATGCCCAGGCTGAGCAACACCGCACCCACCAGGGCGGCCGCTGCCAGGGCGAGGAAGAGGACCCTCCACCGGGACTTATTGACGACGCCGGAACCGGCAGCCGCGCTGACAGCCGGAAGGGCAGGAGCGGCTACCGGGGACATGACACCGTCGATCGGGACACAGCAGGGACCATTTCGCAGAGGGGCGGTAATAAGACGGGCATTGTGGTGACTGTCGTCACAACGTCACAGAAGTGTGCCTTAATTAGGTTAGCCTTACCCAGTGAAAAATGACGATTTTGAAGTGCAGCCGGGCAAGGCTTCCCCCCAGCGCCGGATGGCAGTGCGCAAGCTTGTGCTGAAGGCGGCAGGTGCCGTCCTGGCGGTTGGCCTGATCGCGGGCTGCGGCACCAGTGGTGGCTCAGGGTCTGCTGCCGGCAACGCCGATGTTGCCACGGGCGGCTCCAAGTTCACCACCGCGGACCAGGAGACGGCCAAATTGGGCACCGACGCCGCTCCCGGTGTCTTTCCCCGCACGCTCAAGCACGCCAACGGTGAAACCACGTTGGAGAAGAAGCCCACCCGCGTAGTGGTTCTGGACACCGGTGAACTGGACGACGTCGTAACGCTTGGCATCACTCCGGTGGGCATGGCAACCACCGAAGGTGCCAACCCGGTCCCCACCTACCTGGCCGACAAGGTCAAGGATGTGGCGTCGGTAGGCACCATCCAGGACCTCAACCTTGAGGCCATCGCTGCGCTGAAGCCGGATCTCATTTTGGGTAGCCAACTCAGGGCCGACAAACTCTACAAGCAGCTCTCCACCATTGCTCCCACGGTGTTCAGCATCCGCCCCGGCTTCCCTTGGAAGGAAAACTTCCTGCTGGTGGGCAAGTCCCTGGGCGAGGAAGACAAAGCCGTCAAGGCACTCAATGACTACCAGGCCGAAGCCGATGCGCTCAAGGCTGACGTGAAGGGCGATCCCAAGATCTCCCTGGTGCGCTTCCTCCCGGGCAAGATCCGTTTGTACGCGAACAAGTCGCTGATCGGCGTGATCCTCAAGGACGCCGGGCTGGCCCGTCCGGAGAACCAGGACATCGATGAACTCGCAGCCGAGATCTCGGCCGAGAACATCGAGCAGGGCGATGCCGACTGGATCTTCTACAGCAGCTACGGCGACCCCGCGGCCACGGGCGAAACCTCCGTGGTTGAAGGCGCTGTCTGGCCCAAGCTCGGCGCAGTCAAAGCCGGCCAGGCCAAGGCCGTCAGCGACGACGTCTGGTTCCTGGGGCTCGGCCCCACCGGCGCGCAGCTGATCCTCAAGGACCTCCGCAGCATGCTGGCCGGCTAACGCCGCCCAACAACAAGCACCCCAACGACGACGGCGGCCCTCACCAAAAGGTGGGGGCCGCCGTCGTATGTGCGTTGTGAGGCCTGGTCTACGCGCTTACCCGGAGGTTTAGGGCGCATAGCGGGCCACGCAACGAGGGGTGCGTGCGTTGTGAGGCCTGGTCTGCGCGCTTACCCGGAGGTTTGGGGCGCATAGCGGGCCACGCAACGAAGGGTGCGTGCGTTGTGAGGCCTGGTCTACGCGCTTACCCGGAGGTTTGGGGCGCAAAGCGGGCCACGCAACGAAGGGTGCGTGCGTTGTGAGGCCTGGTCTACGCGCTTACCCGGAGGTTTGGGGCGCAAAGCGGGCCACGCAACGAAGGAAATTACGCCTTGCGGGGGATGCCCGTGCGGGCCATGGCCTCGGCGTAGGCGCCGTGGATGGCATCCAGGTATTCCTGCTGGCGGGCCGGGGTGCCGGCGAAGGAGCGGCCACCGAGCGAGCGGACCTTGAAGGTCTTGAAGCCACGGCGGGCGATGCTTGCCGGTGCGGCCTTCATGAGCTGGTCGGCCAGACGGTGTGCCTCGTTGCCGTGTGCCACCAGGGCGGAGGTGCGCGGCAGGAGCTGGAGGAGGCGCAGGAGCGGCTTCAAGCCCTCGGTGATGTTGGCAGGTGTGAGCTTGCCCGGTTCCTCGTTGGGTTCGATCCAGGGGTACGCGTTCCAGGGCATCATGAGCTCGGGACGGAGGCCCAGCTGCCACTGCATACCGAGCATACGGGTGGCGGCTTCCTCGTCGCCGGGGGTGATGAAGCCCTCGCCGGTGGTGGTGCGCTGGTTGGAGAAAAGGCTGACGATGCGGCAGTCATCCATGCTGTGGGCGGGGTCGATGTAAAGGACCTCGCTGCCCGGCTTCTGCTCCTTGATGGAGTCGCACAGCTCGTTGACCTCGGCAATGTGCGGTTCGTAGCGGCGGTTCCAGAGGATTTCTTCGGGTGATTCAGTCGCCAGTTCTTGCATCAGGGGTTAGGTCTCCTAGGTGTTACAGCGCACCGTTCCAAGGGGCCGCGGGCATGCCGCGGCCGAACCTCAAAGGGTGCTGTTGGGGGCTAACTAACCTTACCGGACTATGGGGGTTAACGGGTCCTGCTCCGGCGCGCCCTTTAAATGCGACGCGGCGTGTTGCCCGGAAACGTGTCCGGCGTCTCGGACGGCGGGGCCAACACCTTGCAGGAGCCGGAGCCGGAGCCGGAGCCGGAGCCGGATCTCGACGAAGGCCCGCGGCATGGTACATGATGCGCCCTATGGAGAAACAGGAATCGTCGGCTGCTGCCGTTGCCGCATTCGAGGGGCTGGGGGAGGACTTGGCGCCGGCAGGTGTGGTGATGGGAAAGATGTTCGGCGCCACCTCCCTCATGCTCAACAAGAAGGCGCTGGCCTGCTTGAACGGCGACAAAGTGGTCTTCAAATTGGGCCGTGACACCGCGGAGCATGCCCGCGCACTGTCCCTTCCCGGAGCCGTCCTCTTCGACCCTTCACGCATGGGCCGTCCGTTCAAGGACTGGGTGGAGCTGCCCTTCGCCGAGCATGAAGATTGGCCTGCTTTCGCCGAAGCCGCCCTGGAGTTCGTCGCGGGGGAGCAGGGGACCTAAAAGCATTTGTCCACGTCAAAGCGTTGACATACCTTCACGGGAATGATCAGTTGGAACCAAGGTTTTGGGGGAAACCAACTGGGGACCCCCACCTCCGGACTGACGATCCCTTGTTCGTCAGCAACAACAATCGTGGGGGTAATAGTGGTTGCATCAACAGCGTCGCCGGAAACGGACCCGGGCCAGCGTGACATCGGGTCCCGAAAGTCACCGAAAGTCCGTGCCATCCTTGCCGGCGGACTGGTCCTGGGGGTAGGCGCGGCCATCACCTTGGCAGCTTGGAATGACTCCGAATTTGCCCAGGGAACTTTCACGGCAGGTGCCTTCAACCTCGAGGGCAGCACGGACGGGACCTCGTTCGGAGAGAACCCCGTCGACGACCCGGCAACGCTCGGCTTTACTGCCGCGCCGGCCAATCTGGCACCCGGCGACGTCGTCACGGCGCCTTTCGCAGTCAGGTTGGACGACACCACGAGCAACGACGCCACCGTCACAGTTACTACGGAGACCTCCACCGGAGCCCTCACCGGCCTGACCTACTCGCTGACGCAGTCCGCTGGTTTCGGGTGTGGAGAACCCGTCACGGAAACGTTGGTGGCAGCCGGGCAGGCCCTGGGCACCACACCGGCCAGTGTCACCTTCGACCTGGTGCAGGGAAGCGGCACGGCCAATGGCACCGCCGTGAACCTCTGCTTCCGGATTACCGCAGATGATGGCCTCGTCCAATCCCAATCCGGGACCACCACCTGGGAATTCGCCGCACAATCGCAGTAACCCATGGGCAGACGAGAAGCCGAAACCAAGCGCGGTGCGGCGCTGATCCGCATTCGCGCACTGCTGGCAGGGGCCTTGGTGCTGGGGCTGGGCAGTTCCGTGACCCTTGCTTCGTGGACTGACAGCGACTTTGCCAGCGGTGCCTTTGGCGCGAGCGTATTCGTCACCGAGTCCAACGTCACCAAACCGTACAACGCGTCAGGGACGTGGAGTGCCAACGACGTTGCACCCGGTGCAGCGTTGGTGTTCACGGCCACTTCCATGAGCCCAGGCAGCGTGGTCTATGCTCCCTTCGCCCTCCGAACCAAGGCAAACTCGGTGGCAGGTGAGGTGGTGCTCGGGATTCCGGCCGTAACCAGCAGCGGGACGGGAACCGCTGACCTGGGCGCCGCCCTGCGCTACAGGGTGGTCCGCTCGGCTACCTGCGATGCTGCGTCCTTCAGCGGGACACCCACCTTCGTGGTGGGCAGCGACGGTACCAAGCCATTGACGCAAGGGCAGGCGGCCGGCGTCGTCAATCCCTTGTCGGCAGCGTCGGCGACGCTGCCTGGAACGCCCACGCAGTTCTGCTTTGAGGTCACGCTGCCGGCTGGTGCCAACAACGCGCTCCAAGGCCAGACTGCTACTGCGACCTGGCAGTTCACTGCCACCTCGAGCTCATGAGCGGCCGCCGATTCTGCAGCAGGCTGCGTGAAACATTGCTGAACCTTGCTGCCGTGGGCGGCGCCGTCTGCATCCTGGCGGTGGTGTGCGCCCTGCTCTTCAATATCACCTTGGTCATGTTCAAAACGGGGTCCATGTCCCCGGCCATTCCGGCCGGATCACTGGCCGTGGTCCGCCAAATCCCGGCAGCTGATATCGGCATCGGGGATGTAGTCACCGTGGACAGGCCCGGCAAGCTGCCCATCACGCACCGGGTCCAATCCGTGGAGCCTGCGGAGGGAGCCGCACGGACCATCACCATGAAAGGCGACGCCAACACTGAAGCCGATCCCGCCCCTTACGTGGTGGAGAAAGTCCGGCTGGTGATCTGGTCCGCGCCGGGGCTCGCACACCCGCTGGCGGCTGCGGCCAACCCGGTGGTCCTCGGCGCCACCACGGTTGCCGTGTCCGCATTGGTGACGTGGGTGCTGTGGCCGAGGAGCACTCGCCGACGCAGGACCGGACAACATGTGGCGGCGTAGCGCGGCGGGGCTGCTGGGCGTGCTGCTTCCTGGCGTATTGATGCTTGGCGCCGTGCCCGCTGCACCGGCAGTCGCACCGGCTGTTGCCACCGACGGTTACCCGCCCGGCTGGTTGGAGCTCGACGCCGGACCCACCGGCCAGGTGCATCGCCTCACCCCTGGTGGAAGCGCGGATTGGGTGGTGGATGTCCAGGTTCGTGGTGAACCCGCCTCATCCCTGAAGGTGGGCATGGAGCCCGGTCCCGCGGATGCGGAGGCCCTGCGAGACTTCCTGAGCGTGGAGCTCCAGGGCTGCTCCGAACCCTGGACGGGAAGTTCCTGCGCCCAAGGTCCCCGTGTTCTGATGAAGCGGACGCCCCTGAACAGGGCCGACGGCGTGCGGGTGGACCTCATGAGCCCAGGAGCTTTGGAATCCACCCATGCCCACGTTTTGGTGAGGGCAACACTGGCCGAGGATGTTCCGCCTGAAGTGCGGGGGAGCCGGACACAAATGGTGCTGGGCTTTCACGGTTCTGGTGGCGGCGCTGGTTCTGGTGACGGTGCTGGTTCCGGAGGCTCACCCGGAAACCCGGCGGAACCGCCGTCGGACGCTCTTGCCCACACGGGTTTCAGGCTGGGCGGGTTTGCGCTGCTCGGCAGTGTGGCGGTCATGGCAGGTTTCGGGCTGGCGCGCCTGCGGGGTGGTGGCCGGTGAGGGTATGGGCCAAAGTGCGGTCGGGGCTGGTGCTGGCTGTGCCACTCGCCGTGGTGCTTTCCGTGGTGAACCCGCCGGCTGCCACGGAGGCGGCGTGGCAGCGCGATCAGTTTGCGTCGGGGAGCTTCGGGACGGTGACCATTCCGGCTCCCACACTCAATGGCCAGTGCACCTACAACCCGGGCGTTCTTGGCCTGGGGGCGTATGTCCGCATCCTGTGGAAAGCGCCGGCGGGGTATTCCTTGGCGAATGCTGAACTGCAGGTGTCCACCAGCGGATTGGGCTCGGCGTTGGCCCCGCTGACGGGGTACAACCTGGCGGCCAACACCACGGGAAATGCCGCTTCGGGGTACAGCACCGAAGTCCAGGCAAACCTGCTGGGCGGGCTCCTGGGGCTGGGAACCGAGCTCCAGATTGCGATTACGGTCAAGGACCCGGTGTCAGGATGGACGTCGAAGGCTGCTTCCGTGGCGTCAAATGCAGGGTTGGTGGCCGGTCTTGGCGGAAGCTGCCGCAATCTGCCCGCGGCCTGATGCCGGCGCGCCCGGGTTTCCCTGGGGAAAACTTCACCAGGCTGCCGTTCAAGACACCTTGACACCAGAGAAAGCGGTCCCATCGGCTAAACTTGGCTGGTAAGAGCCCCGAACTCTTGCGTATGCCGGCCGTCGTGGCAGGCTGCACCGGTATCGTCGGGGCATTCTCATGTACGGCGTCGAGTCCTGGTCATCCGGTCAGTGTCTCGCCCGAAAGAATGGGGGAGGATCCCATGCCCGCTATCGTGATCGTCGGAGCCCAGTGGGGCGACGAAGGCAAAGGCAAAGCAACCGATCTGCTCGGTGGCCGCGTTGACTACGTCGTCAAGCCCAACGGCGGCAACAACGCCGGGCACACCGTGGTTGTTGGCGGTGAGAAGTATGAGCTGAAGCTCCTTCCCGCGGGCATCCTGAGCCCCAACGCCATTCCCATTATTGGCAACGGCTGCGTGGTGAACCTCGAGGCCCTGTTCCAGGAGATCGACGGCCTTGAAGCCCGTGGCGCGGACACCTCGCGCCTGCGCGTTTCGGCCAACGCCCACCTGGTTGCCCCGTACCACCAGGTCCTGGACAAAGTGACGGAGCGCTTCCTTGGCAGCCGCGCCATCGGTACCACGGGCCGCGGCATTGGCCCGGCCTACATGGACAAGGTGGCCCGCCTGGGTATCCGTGTCCAGGACGTCTTTGACGAGTCCATCCTCCGCCAGAAGGTGGAAGGCTCGCTGCGTCAGAAGAACGAACTCCTGGTCAAGGTCTACAACCGCCGCGATATCGTTGCGGACGAAATCGTGGAGTACTTCCTTTCCTTCGCCGAGCGGCTCCGCCCGCTGGTCATCGACAGCACACTGGTCCTCAACAACGCCTTGGACGAGGGCAAGGTTGTGCTCATGGAAGGTGGCCAGGCAACGTTCCTGGACGTCGATCACGGTACCTACCCGTTCGTCACCTCTTCCAACCCCACCGCCGGCGGCGCTTCGGTTGGCTCGGGCATTGGCCCCACCCGCATTTCCCGGTCCATCGGCATCATCAAGGCGTACACCACGCGTGTTGGCGCCGGTCCGTTCCCCACGGAACTGTTCGATGACATGGGCGTGTACCTGCAGAAGACCGGCGGCGAGTTCGGCGTTAACACCGGGCGCCCCCGCCGCTGCGGTTGGTACGACGCCGTCCTGGCCCGCCACGCTTCCCGCGTGAACGGTTTCACGGACTACTTCGTCACCAAGCTGGACGTCCTCACGGGCATCGAGCAGATCCCGGTCTGCGTTGCCTACGACGTCGACGGCGTGCGCCATGACGAAATGCCCATGACCCAGACCGAGTTCCACCACGCAGTGCCCATCTTCGAGTACTTCGACGGTTGGACAGAGGACATCACCGGTGCCCGCACCCTGGAAGACCTCCCGGAGAACGCGCGGAACTATGTGCTGGCCCTGGAAAAGCTCTCCGGCACCCGTTTCTCGGCCATCGGCGTCGGCCCGGACCGCGACCAGACGATCGTGGTCCACGACCTCATCAACGACTGACACCAGCCCATTCACGACGACGGCGGGTCACCTTGGTTCCTCACGGAGCCGGAGGTGACCCGCCGTCGTCGTTCTTATCCCGGTTCGGGCGGTGCGACTGCCGATAATCCTGCGTGGAGCTTATCGGGGTTTGTAAAGATCAGATCGATGTTCGATGCGGTGGACAAAAAGGACATGTTCTTCAAGGTCCAGAGTGAAGAGCACCCGATAATCGCCTCGCCGAGCGGTGCGGAGTCCGAGGAGTTCGTTCGTCAAAGGCTTGCTGAGCCGATGCGGATTCTCCGCCAGGGGTCCGGTGACGAACTCAATGATCGCGGTAGCGGCCTTTTCCGGTAAGCGCCTGAAGCCGCGCAACGCCGGGCTTGTGACTTCGATCGTCCATGGACTTGGACTGGTGCCGGCCGAATCGGTCACCGGGCCGGGAGTCCAAACTCCCGGCGGAGATCGTCCCCGCTGGTGGTGTTGCCCGCGGCGATGTCGCGTTTAGCCTGGTCCAGGTCTTCACGGATACCTGGCTGCGAGAGCCAGTGGATGGTTTCCTGCAAAGATTCCAGGTCGTCCGCGGACATGAGAACGGCAGATGGATGGCCGTGTCGCGTAATTTGAATGATCTCGTGCGTTGCGTCTGCTTCTTCGACCAAGGCGGACAGCTTGTCCTTGGCTTCACTCAGTGGCACTGTTCTCATAGCTGTATTTTAGCCAAACTTCAGGCCAGAAACTAGCCTAATTATTGGCTAAATTACATCGAGTGAAGCAGTTCGCACAGGTCTTTCCTTCCAGGGACTAATCTCCAGGCCCGTGGGGTTACTCCTTTCGGAGCGAAACCAGTGATGACGACGGAATGAGGGCACCATGACAACGGAAACCACCGAAGGAGTCGGATTCCGGTCCCGGCGCGGACCGATCCTGATCGCGCTGATGCTGGCTACCGGACTGGTGGCCATCGACTCGACGATTGTGGCCACGGCGGTTCCGTCCATTGTGGAAGACATCGGCGGATTCAGTTCCTTCCCCTGGCTTTTCTCCGCGTACTTGTTGGCACAAGCTGTGTCGGTGCCGATTTACGCCAAGCTTTCGGACGTCGTAGGCCGGAAGCCCATCATCCTCAGCGGCATCGGATTGTTCCTGCTGGGATCGATCCTGTGTGGGTTCGCCTGGAGCATGCCGGCGCTCATTGCCTTCCGCGTCCTTCAGGGCTTGGGCGCGGGGGCGGTGCAGCCGGTGGCTATTACCATCGCAGGGGATATCTATACCCTTGCCGAGCGGGCGAAGGTGCAGGGCTATCTGGCCAGCGTGTGGGCCATTTCTTCCGTAGTGGGGCCAACTTTGGGAGGGGTTTTCGCTTCCCTGGAAATTTGGCGCTGGATCTTCTTCATCAACGTTCCGTTGTGCTTCCTTGCGGGCTGGATGCTGATAAGGACGTTCCACGAGAACATTGAGCGCGCCAAGCACAGGATCGACTACCTGGGCGCCGGTCTCCTCACGGTTTCCTTGAGCCTGCTGATTCTCGGGGCTTTGGAAGGTGGCCAGGCGTGGGCGTGGAACTCTCCGGTCAGCATTACTGTCTTCGCGGTGGGTGGCTTGTTGTTTGCAGCCTTCGTCCTGGCCGAGCGGAGGGCGGCGGAGCCGATCCTGCCCGCATGGGTGCTCTCCCGGCGGCTCCTGGCAACAACGGCGTTGATTTCCTTTGGTGTTGGTGCGGTCATGCTGGGCCTGACGTCCTATGTTCCAACGTTCCTTGAGGGGGCCCTGAAGACTTCTCCCATCCTCGCCGGCCTTGCCCTGGCCGCCCTGACGCTGGGCTGGCCGATCAGCGCATCCCAGGCCGGACGGTTTTATCTCCGGATCGGTTTCAAACGCACCGCCTTGATTGGAATCGTCATCTCCGTGGCGGGCGCGGCAGTGCTTGCCTTCACGGCGTCCTCGCCCAACGTGGTGTTGGTGGCACTGGCCTGCTTCATTGTGGGCCTGGGGCTCGGGCTGGTTGCTACCCCCAGCCTCATTGCCGCCCAGTCGAGCGTGGAGTGGAACGAGCGCGGCGTGGTCACGGGCACAAACCTGTTTGCCCGTTCGATCGGCAGCGCCTTGGGTGTGGCGGTCTTCGGTGCAATAGCCAACGCCATTTACGCCGGTGGTCCAAGCGGCGGTGTCGATCCCCAAACAACTGTGAACGCCTCCGCAGCGGTGTTCCTCGCCGTGCTGGTCAGTGCCGTTCTCACTGTTGTGGCCGTGATCGCCATGCCTGCTGCCCAGCGGGCGGACAGCAACACCCCGTCGGACGCAAAGGCCGCAGCGGGACCTGTGGAGGACTAGTCTCTAACGCATGGACGAACTGATCACCGGCACTCTGGAAAAGCTCTTCGAAGGAACCGTGTGGGCAGAAGGGCCGGCCTGGATACCGGAATCGCAAACAGTCCGCTGGAGCGACATCCCCAACAACCGCATCCTGGAGTTCAACCCGGCAACCGGTGCAACCCGTGAGTACGCCACCGGCGTCGAATACACCAATGGCCGGACGCTGGACCATGACGGCAGCGTGGTGCAGTGCAGCCACGGCCGCAGGCGGGTGGAACGGGACCACGACGGCGTGGTGTCACCGATCGTTGAAGCGTTCGGTGGGCATCGGCTCAACTCGCCCAACGACGTTGTGGTGGCCGCCGATGGAACGGTGTGGTTCACGGATCCGCCCTACGGAATCCTGCCCGGGACGGTGGAAGGCCACGAGGGCGAGCAGGAGTACGGCGGCTGCTACGTGTTTCGGTTCAACCCCGCAACCAATGACCTGACGCCGGTGATTACCGATCTGGTCCATCCGAACGGTTTGGCTTTTTCACCGGATGAATCGCGGCTGTACGTCTCCGATACCGCCGGCGCGTCCCATGGAGTCCCGTTCCGTATTGCCGCCTATCCGGTTGAGGATGGCGGGTGTGGGGCCGGAACCACCTTTGTGGAACTTGAAGAGGACCGGGCCTCCGACGGTTTCCGCGTTGACGTCGAGGGCAGGGTGTGGACTTCGGCCGGGGCCTCGGTGCGGGTTTACGCGCCCGACGGCGGGCTGGTGGCCGCCGTCGAACTTCCGGAAAGGGTGTCCAATCTCTGTTTCGGCGGAGTCGACGGGCATGACCTCTACATCACGGCCACCACATCCCTGTATCGTGTGCGGACGGCGACGCGTGACACAGTGTGGGGTCGCTGAGAGTTTCACCGGATTTGTAAGGTTGCTGTGGTTCTGGCCGTGCCGGTTCGATACGCTGGGTCAAAGCGTCACCACTGCTACAAGGGGAGTGAGCGTGTCAGGACCCAATCCCGATCCGTATGAGGACAAGATCACCGGCCTTGAGCCCGGCGGCGGAGTGCCACCGGGAGAAACGCCTCCGGGCGAATCCTCCACCGCAGGCCCCCAAGGCCATGACGAGGGCGGCCCCCGGAAGGGAACCCAGGCCTTATGGCTTGCCGCCATCGGCGCCGGAGTCCTGCTCTCGCTGCTGTACTTCATCGGCTACATCGTTGGCTTCTTCGATTAGGAATACGCTGCGCTAAACGGGAGTTGTCGCTCATATGAAGGCAATGACTTACAGCAAATACGGAAACCCCGACGTCCTTGAACTGACAGAGCAACCAATGCCCAAGGTGGGGCCGGGAATGGTCCTGGTCAAAGTGAAGGCATCCTCCGTCAATCCGGTGGACTGGAAAATCATGGGAGGCCACCTTGATCCGCTCATGGACCTCCAATTTCCGGCGATCCCCGGGTGGGACGTCGCGGGCGTTGTGGAAGCTGTTGGTATTGACGCTCCCCACTTCAAGCCCGGCGACGAAGTGATCTCCTACGGCCGGAAGGACTATGTCCACGGCGGCAGTTTCGCCGAGTACATCGCCCTGCCGGAGCGGCTGCTTGCCCGCAAACCGGAATCGTTGGACTGGAATGAGTCGGCCGGGCTGCCCCTGGCCGGACTCACCGCGTACCAGGTGCTCAACCGCCTGGGCCTTCAGTCGGGCGAGACAGTCCTGATCCACGGCGGGGCCGGCGGGGTGGGCTCCCTCGGTATTCAGATCGCCGTGGCGCGCGGCGCGAAGGTGATCGCCACGGCATCTGAAAAGAACCACGACTTCCTGCGGTCCCTGGGTGCCGAACCTGTTGCCTACGGTGAAGGCCTTGCCGCCAGGGTGAAGGCCCTGCGTCCCGAAGGCGTGGACGTGGTGGCCGACTTCGTGGGCGGCAACCTTGAAGCCACGCTTGAGGTCCTGGCCGAAAACGGGCGCCACGCCTCCATTGCCGACAACGAGGTGGAGGCCCACGGCGGTACCTGGATGTGGGTCAATCCCGTGGGCGCCGAGCTCCAACAACTCGCTGACCTGGTGGACGAGCACAAGATCCGGGTGGAAGTAGCCACCGCGCTGCCCCTGTCCGAGGCAGCTGATGCTTTCCGGCTCAACATGGAGGGCCACACCCGCGGGAAGATCGTGGTCACCGTTCCCTAAGGATTACTCCACGAGCTTGCCGGCAACGGAGTCGTCGGCATTGGCCTCGGCCAGTGCCCGGAACGAATCCGGAGCAGGGGGCAGGCTTTCGAACCTGACCCCCTCATCGGTGGACCAGATGAAGTTCCCCTGCAATGCCGGATCTGCCGTTGGAAAGTCGGCACGGTTGTGGGCTCCGCGGGTTTCGCGGCGTTCCAGCGCGCACTCCAGGGTGGCCCGTGCCGCGAGCAGGGAGCCCAGGAGGTCGTAGGCGTGGGCCAGGTCATCAAACCCTGCGATGTCCGGATGGGCTGTGACCAGTTGGGCGCGTTCCTCCAACGCGGTCAACTTCTCAAGTCCCAGCTCCAGCCCTTTCTCGGTGCTCGCTGCCCCTGCGTGCTCGGTCATGAGGTTGCGGAGTTCACGCTGCAGCCGCCGTGCGGACTCTGTTCCGCGTTCGCTGAGCAGGGTCTGCATTTCCCGGCGGGCGATCTCGACGGCGGCAGTATCCCGGAAGATGTGCGTGCGTGAATGGACGTAGTCAGCCACGTGCCCACCGGTGATCCGGCCGTAAACCAGCAGCTCAATGAGTGAATTGCCGCCCAAACGGTTGGCACCGTGAAGCCCGGAAGAGGCTTCGCCGATTGCGTAAAGGCCGTTCACTCCTGTTCCGTGGTCCTCCGGTGCCACCCAGACCCCGCCCATGGAGTAGTGCGCTGTGGGAGCGATTTCGATTTTGGTGGTGGTGATGTCCAGCATCTGCAGGTCGATCAGGGTGCGGTAGACCCGTGGCAGCTTTTCCATGACGGTTTCCCGCGGCAGGTGCGAAACGTCCAGGTAGACGCCGCCCTTCTCCGTGCCGCGTCCCTCGGCCACCTCGGTATATGCGGCCAGCGCGACCCGATCCCGGGTGGAAAGTTCCATGCGCTCGGGGTCGTAACGTGCCATGAAGCGCTCGCCGAGGGCGTTGGTGAGGATGCCTCCTTCTCCACGGGCGGCCTCGGAGACCAAGGTTCCGGCAGCGTCGTCGGGCTCCAACAAGCCGGAGGGGTGGAACTGGACCAGCTCGGCGTCGCGGATGCTCGCCCCGGCCAGGGCTGCCAACCGGAAGGAATCCCCGGTGTTCTCATCGCGCCGGGAGGAGGTATGCCGCCAGATACGGGTATGTCCGCCTGCGGCCAGGATGACCGCATCGGCGTGGATCTGAACGGGAGTGCCGTCCACGACGTCGAATCCATAAGCGCCGAAGACGGTGCCGTCGGCCACGAGCAACCGCGTGATGTAGACGGTGTCGATGATGGGCACGTTCAACTCTGCGGCCCGGCGCATCAGCGTTCGCTGGATCTCCAACCCGGTGTAGTCCCCGGCGTAGGCGGTGCGGCGATACTTGTGTGCCCCGAAGAAACGCTGGGAGATGCGTCCATCATCCTCCCGGGCGAAGGGCATTCCCCACCGTTCAAGGTCCTCAATGCCTTGGGCGGCGTTCCGGGCTACCGTCTCGACGATGGACGGGTCGGCAAGGAAGTACGACTCCCGCAAGGTGTCGGCTGCGTGCTGCTGCCAGCTGTCTTCGGGATCCATCGTTCCCAGGGCCGCGTTGATGCCCCCGGCGGCCAGGCTGGTGTGGGCGTCGTGTTTGCGTCGCTTGCCTACCGCCAGTACCTCCACACCCCGCTGGGCGAGTTCAATGGAGGCGCGCAGGCCTGCGCCGCCGGTGCCGATGACAAGCACCGAAGTGGACATGAGTCGTTCTGGAGTGGCGTTGAAGTTCATGGCATCAACGCTAGGACGGTCCTCTTCATGTATCCAATGAATTATTTGGCTCAACCTGATGCGTTTATGCTATGAAGATGAAGTTGGAGCAGTTGCGCTCATTCGAGGCCCTTGCCAGGGTGGGGCATTTCACACGTGCGGCCGAGCAACTCTACGTGGCGCAGCCATCCCTGAGCAGGCAGATCGCTGCGCTGGAAGCAGATCTGGGAACGGCACTGTTCCACCGTGGACCCGCCGGAGCCACGCTGACGCATGCGGGAGAACTGCTTCTGCCCATCGCCCGGCGCATGCTCGGTGACGCGGAGACCGCCCGGGAGCAGATGAATGAGCTGGCGGGTTTGCGCCGGGGCCGCGTCCGCCTGGGCGCCCCGCCCACGCTGTGCGTCTCACTGGTGGCTGATGTACTGGCTGCTTTCCGCAGCGCGCATCCCGGAGTGGAACTGCATATCACTGAAGGCGGCTCGCGTTTCCTGGTCGATGCCCTGAACGAAAGCGCCCTGGACCTGGCCCTGGTGGTCACCCGCGGAACAGATCCCGCAGTACAGGGCACCGAACTGGTTCCGCTGCTGACCGAAGAGCTGGTGGTTGTCTCCGCCGCCGGATCAGGGTGGCGGGAAGAACTCACCTTGGAGGAATTGGCCGACATTCCCCAGGTGGCCTTCAATCGAAGCTATGACCTGCGGGTGGCCACGGAAGCCGCGTTCGCCGCCAAGGGGCTGGAACCGGTGATCGCCGTCGAGGGCGCCGAGATGGACGCAGTGTTGAGGTTCGTCGACCGTGGCTTGGGCGTGGCCGTGGTGCCGGCCATGGTTGTCATCGGCAGGCCCGGGCTGCGCAGTGCCCGCCTGGTCAACCCCTCGCTGAGAAGGACCGTCAATCTGGCCCGGCGCAATGACATTGGTCCTTCAGCAGCCACCGCAGCAATGCAGGAGTTCATCTTCAGCACTGTTGACCGGCTGGCGGCGCCGGGCACCGAGCTTGCCCGGCTGGTCACGCCAACGGCACGTCACTGACGGAGATCAGATCAAGCCGGGTTCAGATCAAGCCGAGTTCAGCCACGGCGGCCCGCTCCTCAGAAAGCTCGGCGGCTGTCGCATCCATCCTTTTGCGGCTGAAGTCGTTCACTTCCAGCCCTTGAACAATTTCCCAGTTCCCGCCTGAGGTAGTCACCGGGTACGAATAGATGAGGCCTTCGGGCACTCCATATGATCCGTCAGAGGCAACAGCCATGGAAACCCAATCGCCCTCCGGCGTGCCGAGCAGCCAGTCGCGGGCTGCGTCGATGGTCGCCGACGCTGCCGATGCCGCGGAGGACGCACCCCGGGCATCGATGATCGCCGCACCCCGCCGGGCAACCGTGGGGATGAATTCGTTCTCTATCCAGTCCTGGTCGTTCACCGCCTCGGCCGCGTTCCGGCCGGCGACCTCTGCATTAAAGATGTCCGGATACTGCGTTGCGGAATGATTGCCCCAGACCGTCATTTTGCGGATATCCCCTACGGGGATCTGGAGCTTTTTGGCAAGCTGTCCAAGGGCGCGGTTGTGGTCCAGCCGGGTCAGGGCGCTGAACCGCTCAGCGGGGATGTCAGGGGCGTTGCTCATCGCAATCAAGGCGTTGGTGTTGGCCGGGTTGCCTGTCACTCCAATGCGGACATCGTCGGCCGCGACCCGGTTCAGTGCCTTGCCTTGTGCTGTGAAAATTGCGCCATTTGCACTGAGCAGGTCGCCGCGCTCCATGCCCTTGGTGCGCGGACGGGCGCCAACGAGCAAGGCGAGGTTCACGCCGTCGAAAATGTGATCGGCGTCGTCGCCGATTTCCACGGAGTCGAGCGCGGGAAACGCACAGTCATCGAGCTCCATCACCACACCCTCAAGTGCCTTCAACGCCGGCGTGATTTCCAGGAGCCTCAGTTGCACCGGAGTATCGGCGCCGAACAAGGCGCCACTGGCGATCCGGAAGAGGAGGCTGTAGCCGATCTGGCCGGCCGCGCCGGTCACAGCGATCTTGATGGGTGTGCTCATGTCACGTTCTCCTTGCTGATCCGGGGTACCCGTTGGGCTTTGCAAGCTGTATGTCATCGTGCCACAGGGCTGGTCAGCGACTAGCTACGGGATCGCCGGAAACGCGCGAAATCGCCGGAACCGCGCGAAATCGCCGGAAGGGACCAGCGAGCTGGAGCCGTTCCGGCGATCTCGGTGCACAAGGGGCGATTTCGGCGTCAGCGCGCTTCAAGGTCCTCGAGCGACTTGCCCCGGGTGTCAGAGGACAAGAGCGTTGCCACAGCGGACACAGCACAGATTCCCAGGGTGGTCAGGCCAATAACCAGGGGAATGTTGGCTGAGCCCGGGGGAGCAATGGCGGTGAACAGGCTCGGGAAGAACGAGGCGATCATGAGGCCGATGTTCTGGGAGACCGCGAAGCCGGTGACCCTCATCCGCATGGGGAACTGTTCCTGGAAGAACGTAGCGAAGGTGGCGTTCCACATCTGGAAGAGGATGCCTTGGACAATCACGACGCAGACGAATACCAAGGGCAGGCTGCGCTGTTCGATGGCCCACAGGTAGCCCACGGTGAGCAGTCCGCCCGCAAGGCCACCGGCGACCATCAGGGAACGCCGGCCGATCTTGTCGGAAAGCGCACCGAACAGCGGGATGGTCAGCACTGCTGCGACGTTGGCCGCCAAGGTAACCCAGAGGAACTCGCTGCTGGAGAAGCCGATGCCGTAGCCCTTTTGGGTGGCGAAGGAGACCCCGAAGATGAGGGTGGCCATGCCGATCACGTTGGTAAAGGTCATGATGACGCACCGGACCAGAACCCAGGGGTGGGTACGCAGGAGGTCCACCAGCGGGAAGCGGCGCTTGGCGCCGGCGTCCCCGGACTGGGCCAGATAGGCCGGCGGCTCGTCCACGCGGCGGCGGATGACGTACCCGGCCAGGATCACTACTGCGCTGAGCAGGAACGGCAGGCGCCAGCCCCAGGCGTGGAATTGCTCGTCAGGGAGGAAGGCGGCGAGCGGAATCAGGACGGCGGTTGCAAGGATTGAACCCACCTGCGTGCCTTGGAGGCTGAAGCTCGCGAAGAAGCCGCGCTTGGCGTCGGGGGAGTGCTCCACGATCATGGCGCTGGCACCTCCGAGTTCACCTGCCACGGCGAAGCCCTGGATCAGGCGGAGGATTACCAGGAGGACGGGAGCCAGGAGGCCCACCTGTCCGTAGGTCGGCAGGAGGCCGACCGCAAACGTGGCGAAGCCCATGAGCAGCATGGCGAAGACAAGGACTTTCTTGCGCCCGTGCCGGTCTCCGTAGGCGCCCAGGATCACGGCACCGAGCGGGCGGGAAACGTAGCCCACGGCGTAGGTTGCCAGCGAGGCGATGATGCCCACCGTGGGGTTTTCCGTGGGAAAGAAGATGGTGGGAAACAGGAGCGTTGCTGCCAGGGAATACAGCGCGAAGTCGTAGTACTCCAGCGCGCTTCCGATCCAGCCGCTCATGGCGGCCTTCTTCGGATCTTTCCCGCCGGTGCTGGATTCCGGACCTGTGATGGGTTCGGGGGAGGTGCTGAGATCCCTCCGGTGCGTGACTGTCACGTCGCTGTACTCCTCTGGCGTCGTTGGCAAGGAACAAGAACTCTTCCCATCCAGGACTGAACAAAGTGGTCATTCAGCGTGAGGAAGGTTACATCTTGAATCGATTCATAAATCATAGGTCGTGACGTGCGCTACGTCAACGCACGACGGCGGCAGCCCGCCTCTGGTTCGGTTGGAACCAAAGGCGGGCTGCCGCCGTCGTTATTGAGGTCTTGTCCGGTGTTGGCCTACTTGGCCAGGAAGCGCAACAGGATCTCGTTGATTTCAGCCCCGTGCGTCCACAGCATGCCGTGCGGCGCGTCTTCGATCTCCACGTATTCGGCGGAGGGCAGGCGCTTGGTGAACTCGCGGCCGGTGGCATCGATCGGCAGGATGCGGTCATCGGTGCCATGGACAATCAGGGACGGGACCGTGACCTTCTCGATGTCGGAGCGGAAGTCGGTGAGCCAGGAATCCACTACTGCGAAGGATGCGTACCAGGAAGAGCCGGCGGCGACGTTCCAGGAATTGCGCAGCGCTTCTTCGCTGAGGCGGTTGCCCAGGAAGTTATCGGTGTTGAAGAAGTCGTTGTAGAAGTTGGTGAACCAGGCGTAGCGGTCCTCAATGGCGGCGTTGCGGATGCCGTCGAACACTGATGACGGAACGCCGGTGGGGTTGTCGTCCGTCTGGAGGAGGAACGGCTCGAGGGATGCCAGGAACGCGGCCTTGGCTACGCGGGCTTCGCCGTAGGTGCCGAGGTAGCGTCCGACTTCGCCGGTGCCCATCGAGAAGCCAACCAGCACTACATCCTGCAGGTCCAGGGTTTCAAGGACCGTGTTGAGGTCGGCTGCAAAGGTGTCGTAGTCGTAGCCGATGGTCGGCTTGCTGGACTTGCCGAATCCGCGGCGATCGTAGGTGATGACCCGGTAGCCGGCGTTGAGGAGGGCTGCGGTCTGCTTTTCCCAGGAGCCGCCGTCCAGCGGGTAGCCGTGGATCAGGACTACGGGCTGACCCGTTCCGTGGTCTTCGTAGTAGAGCTCAATGTCCGTGGTGTTCTCGGTGCCGACCTTGATGAAACCCATGATGTGTCCCTTTTCTCGAAGTGGAGAACGATCGTTCTCCCTCTGTGTTCTCCATAGTAGAGAACGTTCGTTCTCAATGCAAGTAGTATGGGTACATGGATATTTCCGAGGTCCGCCAACGAATCGTTGCCACTGCCGACGAGCTCTACAACGCCAAGGGCATCCAAGCCGTGGGCATGGATGAACTCCGTTCCGCGGCGGGGGTCTCGCTGAAGAAGCTCTACGGGGAATTCCCGTCAAAGAGCAGCATCGTCATGGCGGTGATGGAACACCGGCACCAGTCCTGGACCGAGGGGTTGGACGCCACCGTCCAACAAGCCGCGACCCCCAAGGAACGGCTCCTCGCCATCTTCGACTACCTCGCAGGATGGTTCTGCCAGGACTCCTTCCGGGGGTGCGGATTCATCAACAGCTTCGCCGAACTCGGAGCGGTCAGCCCGGAGGTGGCCGAGTACGCACGCAGGCACAAGGAATCGTTCCAGGAATACGTGGCCCGGCTCGCCCTCGATGCCGGCGCCCCGGCCTACCTTGCACCCCAACTGGCAATCCTCGCCGAAGGAGCCCAGACCACAGCCGCCATCGCAGGAACAGCGGAGGCTGCCGGACACGCGCGCCAAGCCGCCCAGGTCCTCATCGAGGCAGCCATGATCGACGCAGCCCCGTCTGCGGACTAGGCTTTCTGACACCGCCCAACGGCAGGCAGGAAGAAGACCATTTTGTTTGAAGCCCCCAGCATCCTGTTTCTCGCGGCAGGAGTTGCCGTGTTGGCCGCAGCGGTCCTGCCGAAACTGTTGCGGCAAACGCCACTCTCCATGCCGATGGTTTTCCTCGGCAGTGGAATGCTGGCGTTCACCCTCCTGCCCGATCTTCCGGACCCGGATCCCATCCTGCATGCGGACTTCACGACCCACCTCACCGAGGTCTGCGTCATCATCTCCCTCATGGGCGCCGGTCTGGCCTTGGACAGGCCCTTCCGCTGGCGCGGATGGTCCACCACCTGGCGCCTGCTCGGCATCGTGATGCCACTGTGCATCCTGGTGATGACCCTGCTGGGGTTGTGGGTGTTGGGCCTGGGGCTCGCCGCCGCCATCCTGGTGGCCGCTGCCATTGCCCCCACCGACCCCGTCCTGGCCTCCGAGGTCCAAGTGGGCAGGCCGGCGGACACCGAAGAGGACCCGGACGAGGACGAGGTCCGGTTCGCCCTGACCTCCGAGGCCGGCCTGAATGACGGGCTCGCCTTCCCCTTTGTGTACCTTGCCATCCTCATCAGCGTGGTGGGCGCATCACCGGGCGCCTGGTTTGGGGAATGGGTGGGGTTGGATGTCTTCTGGCGTATGGGCGTCGGTATTTTGCTCGGCTTCGGAACGGGCAAGCTCCTGAGCCTGATCTTCTTTGCCGCCAAAGGCAAGAGCTTCCGCCTGTCCGAACACGCTGAGGGTTTCGTGGCACTCGCAGCAACATTCCTGGCGTACGGCGCTGCGGAAATGCTGGAAGGCTACGGGTTCGTAGCGGTCTTCGTCTGTGCTCTGACCATCCGTTCCGCCGAGCGCCACCACAGCTACCACCAGGTTCTCCATGGCTACGTGGAGCAGCTCGAGCGTTTGATGACGGTGGTGATCCTGGTGCTCCTTGGCGGAGCCATAGCCCGTGGACTCCTGGAGGGGATCGGTTGGGCGGAGCTTGTGGTGGCCTTGGCATTCCTCCTCCTGGTCAGGCCCCTGGCCGGATGGCTCGGGTTGATGGGCGGCAAGACCGGACCGCGCGAACGGCTGGCCATCTCCTACTTCGGCATCCGCGGGATCGGCTCAATCTATTACGTCGGCTATGCGCTGACCCACGGCAACTTTGACGCCGAGGCGCACCAACTTTGGGCCTTCATCGGTTTGGTGATTGCGTTGTCCATTGTGGTGCACGGCGCCACCACGGCACCCCTGATGAACCGGTTGGACCGCCTTCGCCTGGCTGAAGCGCGCAAGCTGCACGGTGACGAAGGCAGGGCGCCGACCACTGCCGTGTGACGCGCGGTTGTGACGCTCCGCTGTGTCGTCGTGGAAGACTGGACGCATGGCTTCCCGTCCCCTGAAACCGCGCCCCACATCCGACGCCGTTGATAACGGCGGCACCAGGCAGCCCGGCAAAACCCGCCGCCACCTCGCGTTGAGGCTCGACGACGCGTGGCTAGGTTTCCAGACGCAGCTAGCCATCCGGCGTGGCCGGGTGGAAACGGTGATTCCCTACACCGGCTATGGAAGTACCAAGTGGGTGCGGGTGCTGGCGCGCGTTGTCCGCAGTGACCCCCGGGATGCGGCAGGGCATGCAAAGCCGTTGCAGGAGAGCATGCGCGGGTGGCGGAATTTCACGAGTGCTCCCGTGGCTCACGCCGATGTCAATGTGACCGTCGCCGGTACCGTTTTCACTGTGCGGGCGGACCGCGGCGGCGTAGTGGATGCCCGTATTCCGGTGGCCCTGGATGCCGGCTGGCACACCATCACGCTGCAATCCGGGGAGTCGGAAACTGTGGAGGCTCCTGTGGAGATCGTCGCGGACGACGCTGACTTCGGCGTCGTGTCCGACATCGACGACACCGTGATGGTGACCGCGCTGCCGCGTCCGTTCCTGGCGGCCTGGAACACTTTCGTCCTCAACGAGCACGCCAGGACTCCCACCCCGGGGATGGCTGTGCTGTATGAGCGGATTGCCAGGACGGCGCCCTCTGCCCCTGTGCTGTATCTGTCCACTGGGGCCTGGAACGTTGCCCCAACCCTGTCCCGCTTCCTGTCCCGCAACTTGTACCCGGCCGGGCCCAAGCTCCTGACCGACTGGGGTCCTACTCCCGACCGCTGGTTCCGCAGCGGCCAGGAGCACAAGCGGAACTCCCTGGAACGCCTGGCGGAGGAGTTTCCCACCATGAAATGGCTGTTGGTGGGCGACGACGGCCAGCACGATGAAGCCATCTACTCCGAATTCGCCCAGCGTCATCCGGAAAACGTCCGGGCAATCGCCATCCGCCAACTCTCGGCAGGGGAAGCAGTGCTGGCGGGTGGTCGTTCAAAGTCCGGGGGTCAACCAACCCCGGGTGTCCCGTGGATCTACGCACCGGATGGAGCGGGGATGTCCGCACAGCTTGAGGAACTCGGCATTATCCGGAACGAAGTCCGTTCCGCCGATGATCCCGAGGAAGGCGAAGTCGCCCCATAGACATATGTCCAACAAGCTCGTTGTCTTTCGCTCAATGTACTGACACGTGGGCGAGCCTGCGAACTTACGGTGGAACACATCCATCCCCCGTAAGAGAAGAGAACGCAGTGTCTGACATCAACCAGCTTCCCGTGGTCCCGCACTGGATCGGAGGCGCCGGCTCGCCATCGGCCGGCGACCGCACCGCCCCCGTGTTCGATCCCGCCCTCGGCCGTGAAACCAAGCTGGTCAACCTTGGCAACGCCGAGGACATCGAGTCGGCCATCGCATCGGCCCACAAGGCATTTCCTGCCTGGCGGGATATGTCCATCACCAAACGCCAGCAGATCATTTTCCGCTTCCGGGAGCTGCTGAACGAGCGCAAGGGCGAGCTCGCGGAGATCATCACCTCCGAGCACGGCAAGGTAGTCTCCGATGCCCTCGGTGAAATCACCCGGGGCCAGGAAGTCGTGGAACTGGCTACCGGCTTCCCTCACCTGATCAAAGGCGAGCATTCAGAAAACGTCTCCACCGGCGTCGACGTTTACTCCACCAAAGCGCCGCTGGGCGTGGTGGGCATCATCAGCCCGTTCAACTTCCCTGCCATGGTGCCGTTGTGGTTCCTGCCGATCGCCATCGCGGCCGGCAACACTGTGGTCCTCAAGCCGAGCGAGAAGGACCCGACGGCGGCCAACTGGCTCGCTGCCCTGTTCACTGAGGCGGGCCTTCCGGACGGAGTCTTCAACGTCCTGCACGGCGACAAGGAAGCAGTGGACGGCCTGCTGGAACATCCCGATGTGAAGGCCATTTCCTTCGTCGGCTCCACTCCGATTGCCCAGTACATCTACGAGACCGCGGCCCGCAAGGGCAAGCGCGTCCAGGCCCTTGGCGGTGCGAAGAACCACATGCTGGTCCTGCCCGACGCAGACCTCGAGCTGACCGCCGATGCCGCCATCAACGCGGGCTTCGGTTCGGCGGGGGAGCGGTGCATGGCCATCAGTGTGGTGGTGGCCGTGGAACCTGTCGCCGACGCGTTGATCCAAAAGATCACCGCCCGGATGTCCACCCTGAAGATCGGCGACGGCCGCCGCAACTGCGACATGGGCCCACTGGTCACCCGCCAGCACCGCGACAAGGTGGCGTCCTACATCGACGTTGCCCTCGAGGACGGTGCCAAGGTTGTGGTCGATGGCCGCGGCATCGAGGTGGACGGGGATGCAAACGGCTTCTGGCTTGGGCCTACGCTGATCGACGACGTCCCGGTCACCTCCCGTGTGTACACCGAGGAAATCTTTGGACCGGTCCTGGCAGTGGTGCGCGTCAAGAGCTACGAAGAAGGCCTGCACCTGATCAACTCCGGCGCTTTTGGCAACGGCACGGCGATTTTCACGAACGACGGCGGTGCGGCCCGCCGCTTCCAGACCGAGGTTGAGGTGGGGATGGTGGGCATCAACGTGCCCATTCCCGTGCCGGTGGCGTATTACTCCTTTGGCGGTTTCAAGGACTCCATTTTCGGCAGCTCCAAAGCGTACGGCTTGCAGGGCTTCCAGTTCTTCACCCGCGAAAAAGCCATCACCTCACGCTGGCTGGACCCCAGCCACGGCGGCATCAACCTGGGCTTCCCGCAAAACTAGGACGATGTCTGCGGGCGCTCTTCCACAAACTCGACGGCGGCGAACAGTTCCAGCCTGTCGCGCAGGTTGTCGAGGTTGAGGCCCAGGACGTTCCCGGCGGCGTCGATCCGGTTCCGGAGGGTGTGCCGGTGGATCCCCAGCTCCCTCGCCGTGCGGTCCCAGACGCAGTTGTTGGCCAGCCAGGCCGTAACCGTGGGCAGCAGCTGCGTCTGTTCGGTGTCGTCATGCCTGGCCAAGGGCTCAAGGAGCCGGCGGGCAACGGAGGCAGCTTCGTCACGTCGGAGCAGCCCGAGCATCCCGCCTTGGGAGATGTCCTCGAAAGCCACCAGGGGCCGGCTCAGCTCCGTGGCGCGTTTCAGCGCCCGCTCGGCTTCCGCCAATGCCTTGGGCAGGTGGGCGAAGTCCGTTTCTGCCGAAACCCCCGCCTTTGCGCCGTACTTGTCCAGGAGGGTGCTGACTTTCGGCTGGAGGGCGGGTCCGGCCAGCACCACGATGTTTTCGTTCCGCTGGGCGTAGAAGATGGCACCCCGATGGTCATCGGACAGCAGCTCGAGCGCTTCGAGCAGGTTCTGTCCCTGTCCGGGAGGCTGCGCCAGGGTCACCAGCAGGGGCTGTGCCGGCAGCCGGCCCCAAACCTGGCGTCCGGTACGTTCGGCAACATCGAAGCTGCCGGCCAGCAACTGCTCCAAGACCCCGGCACGCAGATGGCGGCGGGCAGTATCCAGGGTCCGGGTTTGCTCCAGGGCGAGGCTGGCCAAGGCGATAACGCTGTTGATGATGTCGGTGCGGGCCGGGTCCAATGGCTCGATGGCGCCCAAGACCAGGACGCCACGCAGATGGTGCCTGCGGCCCAGCGTCTGCAAGGTGACGTGTCCGCCGTCGATGGTCAGTTGCGATACCGACCGCGATCCCTTGTCCAGCGATTTTCGGACGGCTTCTTCCACACCCGGCATCAGGGCCGATGGCACGGGACGGTTGTTGGGCATCAGGATGTGGTTGCCCGCGGCGTCAAAGAGGGCAACCCAGCCGTGCAGTTGGCGCTCGAGTTCGGCCAGGATGGACCTGAGGCCATCGGGACGAAGTGCAGCCCGTGCGATGGCGCGCTGGGCCTGGAGCGACCACTCGGAGCGCGCATGCTGTTCGGTTGCGAGCCAATCGGCCACGAAACGGATGACGGCGATGAACGGAGTCCTGTCCGGAACCTCAAGCAACGGCAAACCCCGGGTCCTGCAGGCTTCGACCAGCCCTGCAGGCAGCACCCCATGGATCACCTGGGTGGCAAAACCAAGGCCGCTGATCCCATGGGCCACCAGCCGCTCCACGTAGTCGCCATAGAGCGCAGCAGGAGCATCGCCCACCGGAAATTGTGTCCCATCCGTCAGGAGCAACTGCCCTGGATCGAGGAACGGAGTGGGGTCCCCAAGATCGGAACTGTGGACCCAGGATACCGGCACCTCCGCAGCAGCATCCCCCGCCTCCGGCGTTACCAGCCGCAGGTTCAAAGTGCTGTCGCGGACGATGGCGTTGAGGGTCGGTGGCATACTCGTGGCTCCTTGGAAAAACGTAGTTCCGTCAGGAGTTCACTATACAAATGTCGAGAGGGACTGCGGCTATCACCGGCGCATGATGAAGGGACATCCAGCCCCGCCAGAGAGAGGACCCTCCCATGTCACCCACCCGCACCGCCCCGGCTGCTTCCTTGGCAGCAAGCAACTCCGAGGTCGCAGAAAGGGATACCGCCAGCGTGTTCCATTCGTGGTCTGCCCAGGGTTCGTTGAAACCACTGGCGATCGCCGGCGGTTCCGGCAGCACGGTTTGGGATCATGAGGGCAGGACCTACCTGGACTTCTCAAGCCAACTGGTCAACACCAACATCGGCCACCAGCACCCGCGGCTTATCGAAGCCATCAAGGAACAGCTGGACACGCTCACCACCGTTGCTCCCGCGCACGCCAACCGTACGCGCGCGATGGCGGCCGAGAAGATCCTCTCCCATGCGCCGGAGACCATGGACAAGGTGTTCTTCACCAATGGCGGCGCGGACGCCAACGAAAACGCCATCCGGATGGCCCGGCTCCACACTGGCCGGGACAAGGTCATCTCCCGCTACCGTTCCTACCACGGCAACACCGGGGTAGCGATCGTGGCGACCGGGGACTGGCGCCGCATTCCCAACGAATACTCCCGCGGCCACGTCCACGTGTTTGGGCCGTACCTTTACCGTTCCGAATTCTGGGCCGAAACCCCGGAGCAGGAAGCAGAACGGGCACTGCAACACCTGCGCCGGACCATCGAACTCGAAGGTCCGCACTCCGTTGCTGCCGTGCTGCTGGAAACCGTTCCCGGTACCGCCGGGATACTGCTTCCGCCGCCGGGATACCTTGAAGGTGTCCGCGCGCTCTGCGACCAGCACGGAATCGTCCTGATCCTGGACGAAGTCATGTGCGGCTTTGGACGCACAGGTGATTGGTTGGCCCTTGACGCCTTCAACGTCCGGCCGGACCTGGTCACCTTCGCCAAGGGCGTCAACTCCGGCTACGTCCCGGTAGGCGGCGTCATCATCTCCGAAGAAATCTCCCGGACCTTTGATGAGCGCGTCTTCCCGGGCGGGCTTACCTATTCAGGCCATCCCCTCGCGGCAGCTTCGATCGTTGCCTCCATCGAAGCCTTCGAGGAGGAGGGCATCGTCCGGAACGCCGCACGCATTGGCGCCAACCACCTGGAACCGGGCCTGAAAGCCCTCGCTGCCAAGCACGACGTCATCGGCGAAGTGCGCGGGCGCGGCGTGTTCTGGGCTTTGGAACTCGTCGAAGACCGCCAAGGCCGCACACCGGTCAGCGCCGCCTTCATGGGCAAGCTTAAAGCGGAACTGCTCCACCGTGGACTGTTGCCCTTCATGGCGGACAACCGCGTGCATGTGGTGCCTCCCGCCGTCGTGACCCCCGAAGAAGTACGCCAGGCGCTGGCGATTTACGACGACGCCCTGACCGCCGTCCGCTGAGGCGCTCCCACCGAGCCGCGCTGGATTAAGCGTGCCGCCAGCTCCGGTGTTGGCGCTGCGGCTTTCCTGCCTTCGATCCGACGGATCAGGGCGGTTGCCGCCGCGATCCCCATGTCATAGACGGGCTGTGCGATGACGGTGAGCGGGGGAGTGGTGAGGCGTGTCCAGGCGAAGTCGTCGTACATCAGGAAAGAGACGTCGGCGGGGATGGCAAGTCCGGCCTCCTGGATGGCTTCCACCACGCCCAAGGCGATCAGGCCGTCGGAAGCGATGATGGCGGTGGCCGGGTCCGGCCCTTCGAGCAGCCCCCGGGTAATGGCTTTCACGGATTCGGAGTCACCGGCGTTAAGGCGGACCAGATCGGCGGGTAAAGCGAGTCCCTCGTCCTTGAACGCGCGGCGGATCCCCTCCAGGCGGTCCGAAATCTGGGAGGAGTCCAGCACCATCCCTTCCTCGTAAGGCCTGTCTGTTTTCAGAGTGGAAACGAACGCGATCCGCTGATGCCCGGACTCGATCAGGTACTTGGTTGACTCATAGGAAATGCCGCCCATGTCCACGGCGAAGGTTTCTGCGTCCAGCCCTTGGGCGGCGCGGTCCAGAAGCACCAGGGGGCGGCCCGAATCCTGGACCTGCTGCAGATGCGAGGTCTCCACGGATGATGCCGGGGCCACGATGAGTCCGTCCACGCGCTTGTCCAGCAGCACGCGGACGGCGTCGACCTCGGCAGCCCTTTCCTCGTCGGTATTGATGAGGATGACGTTGTAGCCGCTCTTCTTGGCGGTGTCAGTAATGCCCCTCATGGCGAGGCCAAAGTGCGGGTTTTCGATATCGCCCACCACCACGCCAATGGTGTTGGACCTTCCAGTGTTCATGCTCCGCGCCAGCTCGTTGGGCCGGTATTCGAGCTCTTCCGCCGCGGCCAGGACACGCTCCCGGACGTCGTCGCTGACTGCTCCGTAGTTGCCCAACGCGCGGGCGGCTTGCGCCTTGGACACTTTTGCGGCTTTGGCGACGTCGGCAACCGTTACGTCCCGCCGTCGGGATCCGTCAGTGCTCATGTTCACCTTTCAGTGGGGTGTTGACGCGGCTTTGTGAGTTCCGCTACATTTCTTATCAATCGATGTGAGTCCGGTCTCAATCTTAGGGGCTGAGACCGGACTCAACAAGACCCCGCATCGAGCAAATAACTTCCAGCGGCTCCTGACAGCACCGCTTAGACCTCCCACGATTGGACAACGCTGTGATTAAACTGAACTTCCGCCCGGCAGCGCTCGCAGCCGCAGCAGTGGCGGCTCTCCTCGCCCTTTCGGGCTGCGGCGGGTCGCCCGCCGCCAACTCCCCGTCCGCCGAAAACCCTTATGGCCTGATCCAGCCCGGCACCATCCGCGTGGCCAGCCTGGGCGACTCCAAGCCGTACACCTTCACCGACGGCTCGGGAAACTTCACCGGCTTTGACGTGGAACTCTTCAAGGACGTGGCCCACCGCGCCGGCGTAGACAACGTGGTCTTCACCGGACAGGACTTCTCAGGGCTCCTCGCGGCCGTGGCCAACGGACAGTTCGACGTCGGTGTCGCTGCCATCGGCATCACGGACAAGCGCAAGGAAACCGTTGACTTTTCCGATGGCTACCTCGCCGGCTACCTGACGGTCATCACCACCAAGGACTCCGGCATCAAGGACGCGGACGCACTCAACGGCAAGCGGCTTGGAGTTGTCCAGGGAACCCTGCAGGAAGCCTACGCAGTGAAGAACTTCACCTCCGCGCAGCTGGTCCGCTTCCCGGACAACAACACGGCAATCTCCGCAGTCAACAGCGGGGCCGTGGACGCCCACTTCCTCGATTACGAGGCAGCCAAGGAATACCAGGAGCAGTTTGGACTGGTCAGCGCCGCGGACATTCCGTCGTTCGACGCCCCCGCCGGATTCGCCATTGCCAAGGACAAGACCGCTTTCAAAGAGGCCTTGAACAAGGGCCTGGCCGAAGCAATGGAAGACGGCACGTGGAAGACGCTCTACCAGAAGTGGTTCCCGGGCTCGCCGATGCCGGAGCAGTACCTCCCCAAAGCCGAGCAGACCTCAAGCCCGGCCCCGACCGCCAGCAAGTAACCGCACCAAACAACCAACGTCTGAGAGCACTCAATGGATTGGCTCAACACCATCAGCCGCACGTTCTTCGATTTTGACGCCATGATCGAAGTACTGCCCCAACTCCTCGGAGTTGGCCTCCTGAACACCCTCATCATCTCCATCGCAGCAACCATCCTCGGCGTAGTGATGGGAATGGTGGTGGCCGTCATGGGCATCTCCCGCTCCAGGTGGCTGCGTATCCCTGCAAGGATCTACACCGACCTCTTCCGCGGGCTGCCCGCCATCTTGACCATCCTGCTGATCGGCCAGGGTTTTGCCCGGTTGAGCCAGTCGGTCTTTGGCCCCTCTCCTTATCCCTTGGGCATCATCGCGCTGAGCCTGATCGCCAGTGCCTACATCGGAGAGATCTTCCGCGCCGGCATCCTCAGCGTGGACAAGGGCCAGGGAGAAGCCTGCCGCGCACTGGGCATGAGCTACGCCAAGTCCATGTCCCTGGTGGTAGTCCCGCAGGGTGTACGCCGGGTGCTTCCGGCCCTGGTCAACCAGTTCATCGCCATCGTCAAGGACTCCTCCCTGGTCTACTTCCTGGGACTCCTCGTCAGTGAACGCGAACTGTTCCGGGTGGGCCAGGACGCAGCAGTGTTGTCCGGCAATCTCTCGCCGTTGGTCATGGCCGGCATCTTCTACCTGGTGATCACCGTGCCGCTGACCCACTTGGTCAACTACTTCGACAACAAGTTCCGCACCGGCCGCCGTCGTCCCACGGCACCCACCAGCGGACTGAAGGAAGTCAAGGAACTCGACGCGGCCTCGCCGCTCATCACCGGGAGCAACACGTGAACCTCACCAGCAGCAGCGCCACCAGCACCAAGAATTCAGCACAGGATATTGAGAAGTTCAACGGCTCGAGCCTCGAACTCCAGAACCTGACCATGGCCTACGGCGACGTCGAGGTGCTCCGGAACGTCAGCCTCAACGTCGCCCCGGGGACCACCACCTGCATCATCGGGCCTTCGGGATCAGGGAAGTCCACGCTCCTGCGCGGCGTCAACCGCCTGCACGAACCCAAGAGCGGGGACGTCCTCCTGGCCGGTGAAAGTGCCCTCAAGGTCAAGCCGGACATCCTCCGCGCCCGGATCGGCATGGTCTTCCAGCACTTCAACCTCTTCCCGGACCACACTGCCCTTGAGAACGTGGCGCTGGCCCTATGGAGCGTCAAGGGGATGTCCAAGGCCGAAGCCCGGGAACGTGCCCGGCGCCGTCTCGCCGAAGTCGGGCTCGCCGAACGGGCCGACCACCGGCCACGCGACCTCTCCGGCGGCCAGCAGCAACGCGTCGCGATCGCCCGGGCACTGGCCATGGAGCCCGAAGTGATGCTCTTCGACGAGGCCACCAGCGCCCTGGACCCGGAGCTGGTCAAAGGCGTCCTTAACCTCATGGCAGGCCTTGGCCGACGCGGCATGACCATGCTGGTTGTCACGCACGAGATGGGCTTTGCCCGGAAGGTAGCTGACCAGGTGGTGTTCATGGATGAGGGCGAAGTAGTGGAAATCGGTACTCCCACAGAACTCTTCGACAACCCCCGCAGCGAACGCCTGCAGCGCTTTCTCTCGGAGGTCCTGTGATGGGGGAGGTAACAGCGGCACCCATCCGGACCGCCGTCGTCGGGTTCGGCGTCTCGGGCAAGGTGTTCCACGCGCCGCTCATCGAAGCGGACCCGGACTACTCCCTGGACGTCATTGTGACCGCGGATCCACGACGAAAAGCCGAAGCGGAACGCCTCTACCCGCAGGCAAGGATTGTCCCCACGCCGGAAGACATGTTCGCCCTTTCAGGCAACCTGGACCTCGTGGTGCTGGGAACACCGCCGCTGACGCACCTTGAGCTCGGTGCCACGGCGATCGCCCATGGCCTGAACGTTGTGGTGGACAAGCCTTTCGTCACTACAGTCGCCCATGGTGAGGAACTGGCAGGGCGGGCGTCCGACGCCGGTGTGCAGCTGACGGTCTTCCAGAACCGCCGGTGGGACGCCGATTTCCTGACGCTGTCAAAGCTGCTGAAGGACGGCGCCCTTGGCGAGGTGCGAACCTTTGAATCACGCTTTGAATGGTGGCGTCCGGAAGGCTTCGGGAACTGGCGCGATTCGGCCACCCTGGCCGAAGGAGGAGGCATCCTCCACGACCTCGGCGCCCACCTGATCGACCAGGCCATCCAGCTGTTCGGGCCTGTGGAGGAGAGCTACGGCGAAACCGCCAACCATGGCCCCCATCCTGATGCCGCGGACACTGAAGCTTTTGTGTCGTTGCGCCACGAATCCGGTGTCCGCTCGCGGTTGTGGATGAACGGCATGGCCGCCCAGGTTGGCCCGCGCTTCCACGTCCTCGGCTCCAAAGCCGCGTACACCAAGTGGGGACTGGACAGCCAGGAACCCGCCCTCGCCGCCGGCATCACGCCGTCGGACGCCTCTTACGGCCGCGAACCCCAGGAGTCTTGGGGGCTGCTGGGTGTGGACGGAACAGCAACGCCGGTCCCGGCGGAAAAGGGCGCCTACCCACAGTTCTACCGGGAGCTTGCCGCCTCGCTCCGCGGCCAAAGGCCCCTTCCCGTGCAGCCGGCCGAAGCGCTGGAAACCCTCAAAGTCATCGAAAACATCCACGCCTTCGCCTAGGCGCATTTCACAGCTTCAACACCAAAGAAAGGGAGAACCATGTCCTCCACCAAGCACGTTGCCGTCATCGGAGGCGGCATCCTGGGCGTATCCACTGCCGTCCACCTGCTCCGCCAAGGAGCTTCCGTCACTTTGCTGACGGAGCAGGGCCTGGCCAGCGAAGCCACCGGCCGGTCCCTGTCCTGGCTCAATTCAGCCGGGGAACGTTCCACGCCCTACCACCAGCTGCGCGTCGCCGGGGTTGACCGGTACCGCACGCTGTTCGCCGCGGACCCAAGCCGTGAATGGCTCCAGTTCGGTGGCGGGCTCATGTGGAACGCGTCCGGCCAGGACCAAGCCACCGAAGCCCGCCACGCTTACGAGAAATCCATTGGCTACGATTCCAAGCTCTTGGCCCCCGAAGAGATCGCCAGCGTCACCCCGGGCATCGACTCCGGCGCAGTCCCCGGGAAGGCCATCTTCAATCCCGGCGAAGGGTGGGTCAGCCTGCCGGACCTGGTGAACTTCCTGATGGAGGAATTCCACGCCCTGGGCGGCCAACTGGTCCTCAACGCCGGAAAAGCCTCAGTGATGGTCGACGGCGGACGCGCCACCGGCGTCGAAACTGCCGGCGGTGAAACGTACCCCGCGGACGCCGTATTGGTTGCCTGCGGTGCTGCAACGCCCGCCGTCGTGAAGCCCTTGGGAGTGGAGATCCCCAACGGTTCCCCCGTGTCCATGCTGGTGGTCACCAAACCGGTGGAACACCACGTCACCGCCGTGATGAACACGCCGCGTGCCGCCGTCCGCCCCAACCCCGGCAACACGTTTGCCTTGGACCACGACTGGTACGAAGAGAGCATCACCGAACACGCTGACGGGTCCTTCACGATTCCCGATGACATTGTCCAGGAATTGGCGGACGAGTCCTCCAAGCTGATTGCGGGCAACCCCGAGCTGAAGCCGGCCTCATGGAAGATCGGCTACAAGCCCATTCCCGGTGACGGCGAACCGGTATTCGGTGAGCTCGGCCAGGTGCCTGGCTGTTTTGTTGCGTTCACACACTCGGGAGCCACGCTGGGCCTGATTGCCGGTGAACTGTTGTCCGGTGAGATCCTCAGCGGTGAAAAACACCCGATGCTGGCCACATTCCGGCCGGGGCGCTTCTCCTAGGCGGGCTTCTCCCAGGCGCTTCCCAAACAGGCCAACGGCCCCGATACGCCATCTGCATAAGCGTGTCGGGGCCGTTGGAGTTTTTGGTGTCCCAGGGCGGTTCAGCAGCTCAGGCTGCCTTTGAGGACTTTGCCCGTCCAGGTGTTGGTGGTGCCGGGGACTTTGTAGTAACCGCGGATCTCGTAGCTCCACGTTCCGATGATCTCGTAACCCGATGTGTAGGTCTTGCCGGCGGCCTTGCTCAAATCACCCGTGAATTCGAGGTTCCCGGAGCGGTCGAAGATCCTGACATCGTGGTAGTTCGCGTTGGTCACGGTGCTGAAGGAATTGACCGTGATGGTGGCGCGGATACCGAACGAGCATGCCATGGATACGTTGGCTGCGGCCGGAGCCGCCAGGCTGGCGGTGCTGAACTGCGGGGCGGACTGTGCTGTACCAGTGAACGCAGCGAATGCGGCTGTGGGTGCCGCTGCCAGGCCCAGGACGACGGCGGCGGCGATCACCAGGGTGCGCAGGAAGCCTTTCCGCGGTGTCATGGTGATCGTTCTCCTTGCCTGTGCTTGGTGGTGGTAGAGCTGGGGTTTGCCGGGTGCTGCCGGGTGTTCTTGGTGTTACTGCTTGGGTGTTATTTGGTGGTTTCGGTGCGTTGGGTGCCGGTGAAGGAGAAGGCGAGGGTGGAGGTGGCGCCTTGGAAGGTGTTGTCTGCGGTGGCGGGCAGGGTGGTGGTGACTTTGAGGTTGTCGGTTTTGGTGGAGGTCAGGGAGGTCAGGTTGTTCAGGACCTTGTTCGCTGTGATGACCGGGCCGTTGG
>NZ_FMWE01000007.1:143605-240820 GCF_900102805.1 Arthrobacter sp. UNCCL28 | reverse complement strand
AAAGTAGGCGACGTCATCACCTACCACATCCCGGTCGAAGACCAACGCGTGGAAACCCACCGCATCACCGAAATCACCCCCACCGCCGACGGCGGCACAGCAGTCCAAACCAAAGGCGACGCCAACAACGGCATCGACCCCTGGATCGCCACCCTCCAAGGAACCACCGTGGACAAACACGTCGCCACCATCCCCGGCGTCGGCAACGCCATCCGCACCCTGCGCCAACCCATCGTCATGAACATCCTGATGTACGGCGCACCCAGCATCCTGGTCATCGGAATGCTCGCCTCCATCTGGACCAAAAACCCCACCAAGACAGCACCGGAAGGTGCTGCAGAGCCCAAGGCAGCAAGTAGTGAGTGACCTGACGGGGAGACACGGTGAACAGGGCCGGACGTCGTCGGAATCTCTCCTGGAGACCTGCAAATTGCAAGCTTTGGCTGAGGAATTGGGCGACTCCGCGCCGGCCGTCAGTTTCCTCTCCACATACCTGAGCATGCTGCCCGGCAGGATCCTCAGAATTTCCAACGGACTGTGCCTGCATGATGCCGATGCCAGCATGGACGCGGTGCTGAGCCTTAAGATTTCCTCCGCCATGGTGGGGGCTGTGGAGACAGAAAACCAGTGCCGTGCCATTGAGTCGATGATCCGTGACGATCACTTTGATTCAGCGGTTCTGGCACTCCCGGCCCTTCAGAACTCCACGGACCACTGCTTCGCGGCAGGTCCGAAATTGCTCGTGAAGGTGCAGGAGTCTTTGTGCAAAGGTCCTGGGAACTTGAGCCGGGGGTAATCCCCGGGATGAGAGGGGCTAGTGGCGGGCCGGTACGGAGTTGTCGGCGGCCTTGATTTCATGCGGCACCAGGAAGAGTGCTGCCACCGCGAGCAGGCCGGCGGCAGCAAACACATAGAAACCTGCAGGGTAGGCGATGTTCGCGGCCACCAGTGTCCCCGTCACTGCCGGACCAACGATTGCTCCCAACCTGCCGACTCCTGCCGCGAAGCCCAAGGCAGTCCCTCGGAGCCTTGCAGGAAACAGTTGGCTGACCCAGGCATACACCAGCACTTGGGAGCTGAAGACGAAGACCCCTGTTACGAAGACGGCGGTGTTGAGCAGGAATTCGTTCTGGATCTTCACGCTGAGGATGGCCAGCAGTACAGCCGACAACCCGAACCACACCAGCACGATCTTCTTGGTCCCATGCTTGTCGGCCAGGAATCCGGCGAGGAAAAGTCCGGCGACTGCGCCCACATTCAGGACCAACAACAGCGTCAGGCCGGTGCTCACGGGATACCCGGCAGCGGCCATCAGTTGCGGCAACCACGTATTGAGCCCGTAGACCAGCAGAAGCCCCATGAACGATGCGATGCCAATGCCGACCGCCACCAGTGGATAGGGCTTCTGCAAGAGGTCGCGGAAACCGGTCTTTGGCTTGGGGCCCGCTGAATGTTCGACGGCGGCTGCTGCCTTCGGGTCCGCGTCCGCCTTGGCGGGAGCTGCTTCCGGGAGCGATTCCGGCAGCTTGGCCCACAGGAAGGGCAACAGTACAAGCCCAGCCACGCCGCCGATGATGAACATGAGCCGCCAATTGGGAACAATAAAGATGGCCAGCAGGGCAGTTGCTACAGCACCGACGTGGTAGCCGGTCATGGTGCGGGTTGTTGATTTTCCTGCCGAGCCCGCCGGGGCGTAGTCGTTCATGTAGGCCAAGGCCGCCGGAAGGCATGCGCCCAATCCCAGGCCGGCGAGCAACCGGAGCAGGGAGAACACGGCAACATTCGGCGCGAAGGCGACGCCGATGGTGAACACCGAGAAGCCGGCCACACAGGCGATCAGGAGCTTGCGGCGCCCGAGCTTATCCGACAGCGGGGCGATAAAGAGTGCTCCAAGACCCACACCGACCAAGGAGATGGTGGCGGCGAAGGTTGCTCCAACCGCGTCGAAACCCAGCTCGCCTGTCTTGATGAGTGTGGGGATCACGGTTCCGAGGACCACGAGGTCGAAGCCGTCCAGCACCATGGCAAGCCAGCAAAGCCAAACAGGCCATTGGGAACGGCGGGCAGATGGCATCGTTGGCATAGCGTCCTCAGTACTTCTTTGTTCACTCTGGCTTGTTGTTTCCTGGCCAAAGAACGTTCGGTCGGTTATGAGAGTTGTATCACCGCGCGATGTTGCGTGGCACACGTTCTACCATTGAATGGAAGGTGTCCACCGGTGCGCTGTAGCACTGGTCGGGAAGCAAAGGAGCGCGTCGTGGCCAACTCAGCATCGGGAGATTCCGTGGTTGACCGCGTAGTGCGGGTGATCGAGGCTTTCCCGGAGGGAGTGACCTCGCTGCAATTAACCGAGCTGGCCGAACGGTCCGGGCTCCCACTGTCCTCGGCTCATCGGCTGGTCCGCCAACTCTCCGAGCACAGGCTGTTGGACCTTGGTGCTGGCGGGACGGTGCGCCTTGGCCTCCGTTTATGGGAACTGGTCAACAGGAATTCGCCCACCTTGGCCCTGCGCCAAGCCGCAATGCCCTTCATGGAGGATATCCAGCAGGTTCTGAACCAGAACGTAAACCTGGCAGTGCTCGACGGCTGGGAAGCGCTCTTCGTGGAACGGCTCTCACGGCGAGGATCGGTTGCCAACCGGGCGAAAATTGCGGGAAGGATGCCTGTCCACATCTCCTCGGCAGGACTCGCCCTGATGTCGCACCAGACCCGCGAGCTTCAGGCGGAGTACCTCGAGCAGTTCCAGGACCCTTCCGGAAAGGTGACGGCCGACGTCGTGCGTCACTTCCTGGCCGAAGCGGCCCAACAGGGGTATGCGCAACTCGCGGGCGTGGTAGATCCCGATACGTGGGGCATTGCCGTTCCGGTCATGGACGGGAAGCGTCGCACGGTAGCGGCCCTTGGTGTTGTTGTCCCGCTGGCAGAGATGCGGCTCCAGGCGCTGGTCCCCGCGCTCCAAACGGCAGCCCGCGGAATCGGACGGCGACTCGGCGAGTGATCCCGATTCCGTTCAACGGAATCAATGTAACGCCAGTCACCCGATGCGGGCCACACTGATCCCAGACTCATCCCGCTTCCGAGCAAGCCGGGATACGCAACGAAGCGAGGAACAACCATGGCACGCACACCCATCACAACCCAAGTGGCCATCATGGGCGCAGGCCCTGCAGGCCTCATGCTCTCCCATTTGCTGGCCCAACAAGGCATTGAATCGGTAGTGGTGGAAATCCGCAGCCGCAAGGACATCCAGGAAACGGTCCGCGCCGGAATCCTTGAGCACGGCACCGTAAACCTGCTGGTTGATTCCGGGGTTTCGGACCGGGTGCTGCGCGAAGGCGACCGCCACGACGGCATCGAGCTGCGCTTCAACGGTGAGAGCCATCGCATCAATTTCAAGGAACTCGTGGGCGAATCCGTCTGGTTGTACCCGCAAACTGACGTGTTCATGGATCTCGCCGCAAAGCGGGAGGCCGACGGCGGCGACGTCCGGTACAGCGTCACGGACACCACAGTTCACGACCTTGAAGGGAAACCGAAGGTTTGGTTCACGGACGAGGACGGCCAGGAATTCGAGATCCAGGCGGACTTCCTCGTGGGTGCCGACGGATCCCGCAGCCACTGCCGCTTCCAGATCCCGGAAGCCAACCGCAAGTGGTACTTTCACGAATACCCATTCGCGTGGTTCGGGATCCTCGCCGAGGCCCCCCGCAGTGCCGATGAACTGATCTACGCCAACTCCGAAAACGGCTTTGCCCTGATCAGCCAGCGCACCGAAACCGTGCAGCGCATGTATTTCCAGTGCGACCCCAAGGAAAACGTGGCTGACTGGGACGACGAGCGCATCTGGACTGAGTTCCGCAAACGCGTCAACGGCAATGGGTTCGAACTTAAGGAAGGTCCCGTCCTGGAGAAGATGGTCCTGCCCTTCCGCAGCTTCGTCCACACTCCGATGCGGCACGGCAACCTCTTCCTGGCCGGCGACGCAGCCCACACTGTTCCGCCCACGGGAGCCAAGGGACTCAACCTGGCCATCCACGACGTCAAGATGCTTTTCGAGGGCCTCGATTCCTTCTACTCCAACGGTTCCACCGCTTTGCTTGACTCTTACAGCGACCGCGCGTTGGACCGGGTGTGGAAGGCCCAGCACTTCTCATACTGGATGACGTCCATGCTGCACACGGTGCCGGGTGCCGACGACTTCGACCGGGCCCGCCAACTCGGCGAACTGCACTCCGTGGTCACGTCCGAGAATGCCAAGGCATACCTCGCGGAGTCCTACACGGGCTGGCCGGCCTCGCGCTAAGCCGGCAGTTGGGTCATCGCGCCGCGCCGCGGTGCATGCCGGCCACCATGATTCCCCGCCAGTGCCAGTGCCAGTATCAGTACCGCTAGCAGCGCCAGCGCCAGCGCCAGCGCTAGTGCCAGTATCAGTACCGCTAACAGCGCCAGCGCTAGTGCCAGTATCAGTACCGCTAACAGCGCCAGCGCTAGTGCCAGTATCAGTACCGCTAACAGCGTCAGCGCCAGTGCCGAGTGCTATTGCCGCTGCTGGTGGTTGTTCTATGGGTGTTTATGTTCGTTGGGGTGTGTGGTGGTGGTTGCGTCGGGGTTTTTGTTGGGGGTCGATGTGGGGTGGGGGGATGAACCAGGGGACGCCGGTTTTCATGTCGATCCGCCATTGTTCTTTGTGGATGAGGTGGTGGTGGTGGCTGCAGAGGAGGGTGCCGTTGTGTGTTGAGGTGGTGCCGCCGTGGGACCAGTAGGTGGTGTGGTGGGCTTCGCACCAGGGTGCTGGAATGGTGCAGTCGGGGAAGGCGCAGCCGCCGTCGCGGGCGGTGATGGCTTTGCGGATGTGGGGTGGGAAGATCCGGGTGGTGCGACCGATGTCCAGGATGCGTCCTTCGCTGCCGAGCAGGACGGGGATGATGTCGGCGTCGCAGGCTATTTTGCGGATGGTGTTGGGGTGGATGGGGCCGGCGAACGTCGCTGTGCCTGTGCCTGTGTCTGGGCTGGTGCCTGTACCCGCGCCTAAACCGGTGCTGGTGCTGGTGTGTTGGGTGAGTTGATCGAAGAGTTCGTTGTAGTCGATGGTGACGGTGAGTTGGGGTCTGAGTCCGCCGTTGGAGGGTAGTTTCGCGGTGGTCATTGCGAGGTTGCAGGCGCCGGTGAGGCCGTCCAGGAGTTTCTGCGCCCGGGAGCGCCGGTCAAGGTCAGGGCCGTCGCCGGCATCAGGGCCAGCATCAGCGCCGAAGCCAGCATCAGCACCCAAGCCCGCACTAACACCGGCGCCAGCACTAACACCGGGGCCAGCATCAGCGCCCATGACAGTGTCCACGCCCGTGGTGGTCAGGCGTGGGTTGGTGGCGGTGTTCATGGTGGTGGTGAGGGTTTCGTATTGTTCGGTGGTGGCGAAGATTTCGATGTGGTGCAGGCCGTAGCGGCGTCGGCGGCGCAGGAACGCGCCTTGGTGTTGGCGGAGGACTTCTTCGGTAGGTTCGGGTCCGTCTTGGTCGATGCGGTCGGTCCAGCGTTTGGCTATTTTGGTGACGAAGTCGGGGTCGGACTCGACTGCGGTATTGGTCAGGGCGTGTTCCATCCGGGTGATGGTGGCGTCGTCGGTGAGGTTCCGGACTTTGTCCAGGGCGCTGCTGATGATGGTCGCTGACCGGGACGGCAGTTCTCCGGTGGCCAGGGCTTCGGCCAGGATCCCGCGTCGGGCCGGGATGTCCTGGCCGGTCATGCCGGGTTGGGGGAGGACATCCGGGGCGAGGGCAAGCCTGCGCCGGGCCTCGCCGATCCCGATCCGCAACCGTGCCCGCAAGAACTCAGCCGCGTTCCGGTACCCGTCATCCAAGACACCGCCCGATCCCGCAACACCTGCCTCGGACCCTGTTTTCGCTCCGGTCTGAATGCTGCCAGCCTGAGCGCTGCTGGTTCCTGTCCAGGACTGGGAAGTTGCTGCGCCCTCAGGCCTCTGCTCCGTCACCGGGACCGGCTCGACCCAGCCCGTCCGCCATTCCGTCGCTGCCGACAACGTCCCCGGACTCGACTGCTGTGCTGCCGTCCGTGTCCGCTCCACGGCATGGGCGGCGATAACTTGGACATACTCCAGGACGCGGGCGATCTCCTCCACCCTGCCAGCGAAGTCAGCGGCTTCAGTAAACCCAAACAGCCGTGACTCATCGACTGCCATGGAACGCAAAGCATCCGCGGCGGCAGCACCTTCAAGAAGTGTTGCTTCCCATGCCGGAACATCAGTCCACGGCGACCCCGCGGGTACTTTCCCGGGCATTGGGTCCTGCACTTCTCCGCGCATGGGCGCCTCGGGCGCCGGTCTCCCAGTCGCGGGCAGCGGCTCAAGTGGCGGAAGCAGCCCGGTATTGCGGGAGGTATCCACTTGGGTGACCATCGGCGTCGGGCGTTGGCGTGCTGTAGTTCGGGTAGTCGTGTCGAAGGAGAACGGCGGAATGAGCGGGGGCGCCTCGTCGCCGCCGGGCGAACCTGCCCGTCGCTCCACGATCTGCCCTGTGTCCTCCATAAATCAAGCCTGTCACGGCAGCCCAACAGCCTGAATCCCCCATTCGCGCTATGTGGAAAACCGCACCACTACCCATGTTGTTTGAGGGAGGGAGGAGTGCGAGGACCTACCGTAGCAACATGACTGTAGAACCAAGTCCAAAACCACCCGTCCGTCAGTTGCGCCTTGTCGTGGAGGCTGATGACTACCAAGCGGCTTTGGCATTTTTCCGGGACGGCCTTGGCCTCACCGAGCAGGCTGCCTTCGAGGGGGATGGGGACGCCAGGGTCACCATTTTGGATGCGGGTCGTGCAACTTTGGAGATCGCCAACCGTGCACAGGTGCGGATGATCGACCAGGTTGAGGCCGACGGCTTGCCCAGCGCCAAGCTCCGCATCGCTTTCGAAGTGGATGATTCAGCCGCGACCACCAAAGAGCTGGTCGAAGCAGGAGGTACCTTGATTGCGGAACCCAGGGAAACCCCGTGGAAGTCGCTGAACTCCCGGCTCGAAGCACCTGAAGGGCTTCAAGTAACTGTGTTTCAGGAGCTCGAACCCCGGCAATAGCCGGACTCAACCCGGCATAGCCGGACTCAGTCGGACCCAACCGGCCTCCAACTCCCCGCCATAGCCGGACCCAAACCGGACTCAGCCACCGACGCCCGTTCGATGGTTGATGCCCGCTTGGTCGACCTTCCGGTGGAAGCGCATGCCCGCCTTTCCGCCGAGGATGGCACCGACGAGGGGGACGAGCAGGGCAATGACCAATCCGATAATGCCACTCGCTGTCATCAGGCTTCCGTCGAGGGGAATTTGGGGTGCGCCGTTGAGGTCGTCGAGGATGTTGAACCGGCTGCCCGCCACTGCTGCGAGGATCGCCACGATTATGGCGACGATAATGCCCCACAACCAGACGGCGAGCCCTTGCTTCGCTCCGTCAAAGGGCGCCATGCGACCAGCAACGTAGCCGCCGCAGTAGTAGGCCAGGAACAGGACTATGGCCAGTACGATTCCACTGGCCACGCCGAGGGATTCGGGGTTCTGCCGTGCTTGGTCCGCTGCTTGCTCGGCACCTGACGGGTTCGCCGCTCCTACGCCTACTCCTATCGCCGCAGCCAGGGCGCTGAGCAGGACGGTCATCCCAATCGCCGTAAGCCAGCCAAAGAAGGCGGAGCCCCATTTGATGCCACCAAAGCGTTCTTTTTCCGCTTGGACGACGTCGTTCCTGCGGGCTTTGGGGGTGCTTGATCCGGTGTCGTATGCGTCAGCCATGTCAGCTCCTGGTCCGGGTGCCTGAACTTTGGTACATCAAGCAAAACACCTCCTTCCAGCAGAAAGCAAGGATGCTTACTAAATTCCTGGACCGGCAAAAGAATGTCGATGCGGCAGCCCGCGAACGAGGCCAACTGCCGCTTGCTACGCCGGAAACGCGACAAGCGCACGACGGCGGAAGGTCGCCGTCGTGCGCTCGTCACCTATGGCGCGGACCGCCGCAGTTGAGGTCAGGGCTGTTGCGACGCCGCCGCGGTCGGTTCGAGGTCGGCAAGGGTGAGCAGATGACCCGGGGCTTCGGGGAACGGTGCCGTGGAGACCAGTGCCAAATCCGGCCCGACGTGAATCAGTTCGCCGGATTCCATAGGACGCCAGCCAGGATTGCCGTCCATTGGCTCCGTGGCGAAGAGGACGTGCGGGGACCGGGAGAGGTCAGTGCTGCGAGAGTGGATCCGCTTGCTCCGTGCGTCCAGTGGTGATGCTGCGGGGCCACGTTCCAGTACATACAACGGGTGGGTTTCCGGGTATCTGAGGGCCCACATGTCCGTTGCCGTGGTGAGGATGAAGTTGAGGCTGAAGACCGGCAACTCGCGGGCCACCCAAGCAATGGCCTCCGTGATGCCCGCGCCTACGTTACCCCCGGCACGGCGTGTCTCCGCTGTGATCAGCGCAAAGAGGCGTTCGCTGTCCGATTGTCCCTGCACGAGGTTGGACACGCCGAGTTCCGCAAGGCGCTGCTCGAGGTGAGGGAGGCCGTGAAGGACGCCGTTATGCGCAAACAGGCGGCCGTCCTGCTCGAAGGGATGGGTGTTGACCATGGTCAGCGCGCCCGTACTGGCATACCGCACGTGGGCCAGGAATGTGGTGCTTTTCAGGTCCCGTGCTTCGCGCGCGAAAGCGTGATCCTCCCAAGCGGCCAAGGGCTGCTTGGCTACGTGGGCCTTGCCCTCGGCGTCGAAGGTGCCGATCCCGGCGCCGTCGGGCTCCCGCTGGCTTTGCACCGAGAGGCTGTCCGGGGCGTCCAACAACCAGAAAGTGGCCCGCACGGGCCGGGGGCCGGCGTGGAGACCGAAGAGACGGCACATGGGCAACTGCCCTTCCCGGGGCTAGTGGTGGAAGCCTTCAGACTGTTTGTCCGTGGGCATTGGTGCTGTGAGGCTGTCGAGGTAGTCCACTTCCTTTTTGAGGTCGGCCAGGAAACTGGAGGCAAGATCCCGTGTGAAACCGTTGCGGACCACGATCCTCTGCACGGTCACATCACTTAGCCCGTCAGGCAGAGGGTAGGCGGGGACCAGCCAGCCGTTCATCCGCAGCCGCTCGGACAAGTGATGGAGGTTCCAATGCTTTGTGTAGCCGTCGCTGAGTTGCCAGGCAAACACCGGAATGTCGGACCCATCGCTCCACAGGGTGAAGGCGTCCATGGCTCCGATTTCATGGGAAAGGTACAGGGCCACATCGCGTGAGGTGGCTTGGACGGACCTGTAGCCGGCAAAGCCGAGACGCAGGAAAAGGTAGTACTGCAGCAAAACCTGGGCGCCGGGCCGGGAGAAGTTCAAGGCAAACGTGGGCATATCCCCGCCGAGATAGCTGACGTGGAAGATCAGGTCGTCGGGAAGGGCGGCAGCGTCCCGCCAGACCACCCACCCGAGGCCGGGATACACGAGCCCATACTTGTGGCCGGATGTGTTGATCGAAGCCACGCGGGGCAGCCGGAAGTCCCACATGATCTCCGGTTGAAGGAACGGGGCCACCATCGCTCCCGAGGCTCCGTCCACGTGGATGGGAATGTCCAGGCCGCGGCGGGCTTGAATATCATCCAACGCCTCCGAAATCAGCTGCACGGGCTCGTACTTGCCCGTATAGGTCACTCCCAGGATGGCTACGACCCCGATGGTGTTTTCGTCCACGTACTTGTCCAGATCGTGGCCATCCAGAGTGGGGTGATCGGTGGAGACCGGCACGAACCGGGGTTCGACGTCCCAGTAATTGCAGAATTTCTCCCAGCACACCTGCACTGCCGAACTGAGGATCAGATTGGGCTTCTCCGTGGATTGCCCGGCGGCCCGCCGGGCATGCTGCCATCGTCGCTTCAACGCCAGGCCGCCCAGCATGCAGGCCTCCGAGGATCCGATGGTGGAGGTTCCGATGCTCTTCTCCGGATCCGGCGCGTTCCACAGGTCTGCGAGCATCCGCCAGCACCGGGTCTCAATCAGCGCCGTTTGTGGGTACTCATCTTTGTCGATCATGTTCTTATCGAACGTTTCGGCGTAGAGCGTGGATGCTTCGGTCTCCATCCACGTACCGACGAATGTCGCCAAATTCAGGCGCGAGTTGCCGTCCAGCATGGCTTCGTCGTGGACTACCTGGTACGCCGTAGCCGGCAGCGATTCGGCTTCCGGCAGGGTAAAGCGCGGAAAGATGGTGGACTCTCCCGGCCGGCTGAACAGGGGATTAAGTTCGACGGCGGTGTCCGGCTCATGCTGTGACGTTCTGTGGGATCTGCTCATGGGGCAACTCCTTGCGGATCGTCCGCTCGTGGCGGGGGCAACTGTCCTCGGCTCACGCTACCCGGGACGGGCCAGCTTCCCAAGGCTTCCCATATATAGGGACGGGCGGCTGTTTTGTGGGAGAGTTGGAGGTATGGAACCCACCACTGCCGGAGCCCGGACCCTCGAACGAGGACTCAGCCTGATCGACTGCGTAGCGGCAGGCAACCACCGGCTTGAGGACATCACCAAAGCCGCGGGACTCAGCCGATCGGCCACCCACAGAATGCTGACCTCCTTAGTAGGAGCGAGGTATCTGAGCCAGTCGGAGGACCGCAGCTACCATCTGGGCGTGAAACTCCTGGAGCTGGGAACGCAAGCCCAGGGAAGCATTGATTTGCCCGGCACCGTGCAGCAGATCCTCTCCGATATTGCCCGCATCACCATGGACGCAACCCACTTGGGGATATTGTCCGGTGATGAAGTCATCTACCTGGCCAAGGCACGCGGGCACCGCGGCTTCGAGATGACCTCCTATCCGGGCGTTCGCCGGAAGGCCCAGACCACGGCACTGGGCAAAGTGCTGCTGGCAGAAAAAGACGACAATGCCGCGATCAAGGCCTTCGACCACACCATCACCCCTACACCGCTCTCCATCAGGACAACCGAAGACTTCCTGTCCGCATTGCACAAGGCCAGGAACAACGGCTATGCGTTGGACGATCAGGAGAACGAGCTCGGGATCACGTGTGTTGCCATTGGCATACCCGATTTGAGCGGATCCATGGCTGCTGCTGTGTCGGTCTCGGCCCCCAGCGTCCACATGAATTCAGAGCGCATCCAATCCCTGGTGGCGTTGCTGCAGAAGTTCCAGCCGGAGCTCACCAGCTGCCTTCCGCCCGGATTTGAAAGGGCCTGGATCTAGGGGTCCAGTAGGTTCGACCGCTTAATCCCGGCCCTCGGCGAATCTGCAACGCTGCTACCGCGTCACGGGTTCTGTGGTGTCGAGTAGTCCGAGTTCGTGGCGTCGTGGCATTCCTTCCCAGTCGCCGGGGACCAGGCAGGCGAAGGCACCTGTTCTGACGGCGGTGCGGAGCCGGTCTTCGATGGGGGCTCCGGCGAGGAGGTCCGCGATGTATCCGGCGACGAAGGCGTCTCCGGCGCCGACGGTGTCCACTGCGTTGATGGGTACTGCTTCTTGGCGGTATTCGGCGCCGTTGATGAGAGCTGTGCAGCCTCGGGGACCGTTTTTGATGATGACCTGCCGGGGTCCGAGGGCTGCGATTTTATGTGCGAGGCCAAGGGAATCTCCTCCCGCACCTACGGCGATGCCGGCCTCGTCGTCGCCGGCGAAAACGATGTCGGCTTGTTCAATGAAGGTGCGGAAAACCGGTCCGGCCTCGTCGTGGGTCCATAGTGCTGCACGGTAGTTCAGGTCGAAGGAGACGCTGACCCCGGCGGCCCGCGCCACGGACACCGCATACAGTGCAGCTTCAGACGCTGATTCGGAAAGGGCCGGGGTGATTCCGGTCAGGTGCAGCAGCTTCGCGTTTTGGATGGTGCGGACCGGGACGTCTTCGGGCGACAGTCTCGAGCCGGCACTTCCTGCGCGGTAGTACCAGACTTTGAGGTGCTCCAGGGTGCGGCGTTCCTTGATCATCAGGGCTGTGGGCGCGCCGGGGTCGCGGATGCCCAGCGTCGCGATGCCTTCGGCGGCTATCTCCCGCAGGACAAGGTCACCGAGGCTGTCCTGCCCTACCCGCCCGAGCCAGGTCACGCTGGTTCCCAGGCGCTTGAGCGCGATGGCAAAGTTGCTTTCGGCCCCGCCCATGCCCAGTCCCAGGGAGCCTGCGTGGGCCAGTGGCCCTGGCGTAGCGGCTTTCATCAGGGCCATGGTTTCGCCCATGGTGATCACATCGGTAGGGACCGACGCCTCGGTGAGAGCACTCATTTCGCCGCCCTCGCTTCGACGGCTTCGGCGACGAGCCGGCTGAGCTTTTCTGCCCTTGCGGTCAGGTCTGCCAGGTTCCCGCCGGAGAAGGCGTCCCGCAGCAGAGGCCCGCCGAGGCTGACGGCCAAGGCCCCCGCGGCGATCCATGCTGGTGCGTCGTCGATCCCGATGCCGCCGGAGGGAACTATCCGCATCTGCGGGAAGGGTCCGCGGAGCTGGGCGAGGTAACCCGGCCCCACGGCCGAGGCAGGGAAGAGTTTCACGGCGGTGGCTCCTGCGTCCCAGCCTGCGAGTAGTTCGGTGGGGGTCAGGCCGCCCGGGAGCACCGGGATGCCGCGTTCGACGGCGGCGCTCACCACTGCGGTGACGATCGCCGGGGTGACCAGGTAGTCCGCTCCGCCGTCGAGGGCTTGCCGGGCTTGGTCCGCCGTGGTGATGGTACCGACGCCGATTTCTGCGTCCGTGCCGAAGCGTTCCTTGAGCCGGGGCAGTTCCTGGAATACCCCATCGGTGCTGAGGGTCAGCTCGATGGAGCGCACTCCTCCGCGGATGAGGGCTTCGATCACGGGGGCGTATTCGCGGGCGTGGCGGGCCCGCATGACGGCCACCACTGGGTTGGCTGTCAGGACGGACGAAGGCGCCGGCCGTTGGACGTTGCTTCGGGTGCGGGCATTGGTCAGGGGTTGGGGGTTGTTCATCGGGCCAGCCACCCGCCGTCGACCGGGAGGACCACGCCGTGGATGTAGTCCGCGGCCGGGGATGCCAGGAACGCCACAGCCCCGGCGAGATCGTTCCCTGTGCCCCATCTCGCGGCCGGGATCCGGTTGGAGATCTGCTCGTGCCGGGCGGAGTCGGCCAGCAATGCTTCGTTCATGTCCGTGGCGATGTAGCCCGGGGCGACGGCGTTGACGTTCACCCCATGTGGGGCCCACTCGTTGCACAGGGCTTTGGTCAGTTGGGCTACTGCTCCCTTGGATGCCGCATAGGCCGGGACCCGCAGTCCCCCTTGGAAGCTCAGCAGGGAGGCCAGGTTGATGATCTTGCCGTGTCCGCGCTCCACCATCGCGGTGCCGAAGCCCTGACAGAGCTGGAACACGGCCCGGGTATTGATGTTCATGACCGTGTCGAAGTCTTCGAGCGGGAACTCCACGGAGTCGTGGCGGATCTGCGTGCCGGCGTTATTGACCAGGATGTCGATCCGGTGCCTGCCCAACGTGGTGTCAATCGCTTGGGCGATGGAGTCCTGGCTGGACAAGTCGACCGCTACCGCTTCGGCCCAAACACCGGCTTTCGCAGCGGCGCCGGCCAATTCCGGGGCGAGCGGACCGCGCTGGAGCGCAACAATGTTCGCACCCGCCCGGACCAGGCCCAAGGCGATGCCCAGCCCGATGCCCCGGGAAGCCCCGGTGATGGCCGCCGTCGAGCCCGTCAGGTCAAAAACCGAACCATCCAGGTCAAAAGACGCTTCCGACGCCGGCCCGGAACCCGCTGCGGTGCCCGCCGCGGCGTCCGCTGCGGCGCCCGGTGTGGTGTTTGTTGTGTGTGTGTCAGTCATGGTTTTTCCTTGCCGTTCGTCGCTGCCGTAGCCGCTGGTGTTGCGGGGCCGACGAGTACTTTGAGGACCGCTCCGGCGGTCATGGCCTGGGTGAACGCGGCCGCGGTTTCTTCCAGGGGGAAGACCTGCACGGGGATGCGTCCAAGCCCGAGGACGCCGGCTTCGATGAGTTTCACGGCTTGTTCGACGTCGGCGCGGGTGTAAACGCGGACTCCCACCACCGTGTTCTCCGCGAAGGTCAAAGCCTGCAGATCCACCTCCACCGGTTTTTTGTAGACGCCCACCAGAACGATGGTGCCCAGGACGCGGACGGCTTTGGGCAGGAGCGCCGCTACGGAGGGGTGGGCTGCTGAATCGAAGACGATGTCCGCGCCGTCCCCGCCGGTTGCCTCCATGACGGCATCGATTGGTTCCATGCCGGACGGAACAGTGTCGAAGCCCAGTTCCCCGGCCACCTTGCGGCGTTCTTCGGAGGGTTCGGAAATCAGCACGCTGCCGGCACCTTCATGCCGGGCAACAAGGGCGGTCAGGATGCCGATGGGGCCGGCACCGAAAACCACCACCCGCTCACCGCCCCGGAGCCCGGACCGGGTAACGGCATGCACCGCCACGGCCAACGGCTCAGCCAATGCAGCCTCGTGCAGCGGAACAGCAGAGCTGATCGGGATCAGGGTTTCCGCGGGCAAAGCCACGTACTCGGCCAAGGACCCGGCGACGTCAATCCCATACAGCTTCAGGTTCCGGCACACATGCGTGTTCCCCTTCCGGCACGGATGGCATTTCCCGCAGTGAATCAGTGGCTCCACTGTCACCCGCGTTCCCGCCGCCGGGCCCGACGCCGCGGCAACTTCGACGATTCCGGTGATTTCATGACCCATCACCACGGGAGCTTCGGCGCGGGGGTGGCTTCCGTGGAGGATGGAGAAGTCCGTCCCGCAAATCCCGGTCAGTTCCGATTTGACCAAGGCCCAGCCCTCGGGCACCTCGGGGAGGGGCACGTTCCGGTACTCGATGGTGTCCGGGCCCGTCCACACTGCTGCGCGCATGGTGGTGACTGCTGTTCCTGCGATGGTTTCGGTGCTCATCGGGCCACGCTCCCCAACAGCACCTCACCGTTGAGGATGTTCCGCGGCGTCCGGCCGGCACAGACCTCCACCACGTTCTCCACCGTGCGCCGCTTCAGCTCGGCATACGACTCCTCCGAATACCAGGCCGCATGCGGCGTGAGGACCGCATTTTCCAGTTCCAGCAAGGCACTGGTACGCGGCAACGGCTCCACCTCAAAAACGTCCAGGCCGGCGGCTTGCAGGCGCCCGTCCTTCAATGCCGCGGCTACTGCGTCCGTGTCCACCACGCCTCCGCGGCAGGTATTAACCAGCACAGCCCCCGGCTTCACCCGGTCCAGGACATCAGCGTTGATCAGGTGATGTGTGTGCTGGTTCAGCGGCACATGCAAGGAAATCACGTCAGCACGGGCAACAAGATCCTCGAAGCTGACCACCGTGATCCCGTCCGCGGTGACAGACCCCGGGGCCAGCAGGGGATCGGAGCCAATGACTTGGTACCCCAGCCCTTTCGCTTTCCGGCCCGTGGCTGCACCAATCAAACCCAGGCCCACCACCCCGAACACCCGCCCGCTGATCCGGTGCAACGGCTGCACCGGACCCAGCGAATAGTCCCCGCGCCGCACACCACGATCCAGCTGGGCGATTCCCCGGGCCAGGCTCACAGCCAAAGCAATCGCGTGATCACTGACGTCTTCGGTGCCGTAATCGGGGACATTGCAGACCGCGACGCCGCGCGCAGTGGCGGCTTCGACGTCGAGCGTGTCAACGCCGACGCCGTAGCGGCCGATCGCTTTCAGCCCCGGCAGGGCGTCCAAAACCTTAGCGGTGATGGGTGCGTACTGGACAACGATTGCGTCTGCCCCGGCCGCGGCAGCGATCACCTCTTCCTCCGTGTGGCACTGGGCCAAAATCAGCTCCACGCCGGCATCCCGGGCAACCGCCCGCTCGATGTCAATTGAGTCGTGGTCGCAATCGGTGATGACTATTTTGGTGGGGGTAGCGGGGTTCTGCATTACTTGGCGTCCTCTTCAAGGAGAAGGTCGCGATCGACCGTCTCCGGGGATTTGATGGTGGTGAACAAACTGATGCCCATGATGGCCATCATGTAGATGGCAACCGGGACCCAGGATCCGCTGAAGGCCGTGACCAGTGCGGAGCAGATCAGCGGGGCGATCCCGCCGCCGAAAACGGAGGAGAATTCCCGGCCAAGTGCCACGCCGGCGTAGCGGTAGCGTGCGCCGAAGAGTTCAGGGAAGTATGCAGCCTGGACGCCTACGGATCCCTGGGCGGCAAAAATGAAGCCCAGGACAATGACCAGCGAGATCAGGAACAGGTTGCCCGTACTGATCAGCAGGAACGCGGGGATGGGGAAAACGAACAGGAAGGTGGTTACCACCAGGTACATGGAACGCCGGCCAAACTTGTCCGAAAGGTTGCCGAAGACGTACGCGGACACGCAGGCGAACAAGGCACCCACCAGCAGGACCTTGGGAACGAACGTTGCGTCGATCTTGAGCTGGCTTATGAGGTACGAGCCCAGGAACACCTGGAAGAGGTAGGAGTGGGCGTTGGCACCTACGTTCATGAAGAACACGCGGAAGAGATTGGTACGGCCGTTTTTGACCACATCGGCTACGGGGGTGTCCCGCTTCCCGATGGCGCCTTCCTCCTGGAGTTCCTGGAATACGGGGGATTCCTTGAGTCTGCGGCGGATGACGTAAGCAGCGATCGTTACGAAGATCGATGAGAAAAAGACCAGCCGCCATCCGAAGGATTCCAGGGCTTCCTTGGGCATCATCTGCACGAGGATCCAGACCACCGCTCCAAGCGCGGTTCCGGCGGCTGCCCCCACGAAGACCAGGGAGGCGTACTTGCCACGTTGGCCCTTGGGCGCGGTCTCAGCAATGAGGACCACGCCCCCGGCCTGCTCAGCTCCGGCTCCGAAGCCCTGCAGGAAGCGGCAAGCCACCAGGAGCGCCGGCGCCCATAGCCCGGCTTGCTCATAAGTGGGCAACAGTCCTATGGCGAATGTGGCAATGCCCATCAGGAAGAGGGTGGCCACCAATACCCATTTCCGGCCCAGGCGATCGCCGTACTTGGAGAAGAAGAGCCCGCCCAGGGGCCGCGCTCCAAAGCCGACGGCGTAGGCGCCGAATGCGGCGAGGATGCCGATGGCGGGGTCGACGTTGGGGAAGAAGATCGTGTTGAAAATGATCGCGGATGCGGTTCCGTAGATCACAAAGTCGTACTGCTCCAGGGCCGTGCCGATCAGGCCGGCCCATGCGGCCCGGCGGACGTTTTTCACTTCTGGCGGGGTGCCGGTACCTTGCCGGCCGGCATTCTGAACAACGCTGTTCTTAGTCAATCTTCTCTCCAAGCGGGTGGTGGCTGCGGCCACGAGTGGGGATGTCTTTCAGATATTCCGATTATCGGGATGACATCCCGAAAACCGCTGGAGATAAATGTAATGCATCACCGGGCGTGAAGAAAGCGATTTCTGAAAAGACTCAAGAAAAGCGCTCGACGGCGGCAGGTCGCCGTCGAGCGCTTTCTGCTTCGTCATCCGCAGATGAGGGCTTGCCAGCAAACACTAAGCATGCTTACTTTATTGATGTTCCTTAAAGCCGGCAGGTTGAAAACGTTCCCTGTTCCGGCGACCGGAAACCATGCCTGGTGATGCAGCCCGCTCGGCAATCCACAGTAAGAGAACCGCATTCCAAGGAGACATCATGCTCGCGAGGGAAAACATCGACCGTCTAATGGGCCTCAATGGGAACGTCCGCACCACAGAAGGTGACAAGGTGGGCTCCATTGGCACGTTCTACACCGACGACGACACTGGCGAACCCACTTGGGTGACCGTCAAGACCGGACTTTTTGGCAGTTCGGAATCGTTCATACCGCTCCAGGACGCCGCCGTGGAAGGCGACGACGTGGTGGTTCCGTTCAGCAAGGACCACATCAAGGACGCTCCGCGCGTTGCCGAGGACGGCCACCTTGATCCGGGGGAGGAAAGCCGCCTCTACCAGCACTACAGCCTCGAGGGCGGCCGCGGGTTCAGCGGCCACGGGGAAGACGCGCGCACCAACACAACTACTGATCGCGACCCGAATTTCGCGGGCACGGTAGGCACGCGGGACCAAGTGGGCACCCAGGACACCCTCGGCACCAGGGACGCGATGGACACTGGCGGCAGCTATCGCGGCGAGGGTGGCAGGAACGACGACGACGCCATGACCCGCTCGGAAGAGAGGCTCAACGTAGGCACCGAGAAGCAGGCCGCCGGCCGGGCCCGCCTGCGCAAGTACATCACCACTGAGAACGTCACCACCACGGTCCCCGTGCAGCGCGAGGAAGTCCGCTTGGAGCGCGAGCCCATTACGGATGCGAATGCAGGGGACGCCATGTCCGGCCCGGACCTGACCGAGAGTGAGCACGAAGTCACCCTCCACGAGGAAAAGCCGGTGGTGGACAAGGAAACCGTTCCGGTGGAGCGGGTCCGCCTCGAAAAGGACACTGTGACCGATGATGTCCGGGTGGACGAGGAGGTCCGGAAGGAGCGCATCGAAACCGAGGGCACCGGAGTGGACGACACCCGCCGCTAGCGCAGGCGGAGCCCGCCCTGTGACCCAGGCGCCCTGTGACCCAGGCGCCCTGTGACCCAGGCGCCCGGACGCAGGGCGGGCCGCGCACCGCAGATTCTCCTATCGCAAAAGCACTGGCGATGGGACGATTTCCTTATGGCCGAACAAGAGAAGGACTGGCCCGATATGGCCTCCGCAGCAGCGACAGAGGACAGGGGAGACCCCACAACCCAGCAGCTCAGGACTGTGGGGCAGCGCCGTCGGGAGGCCGAACGGAAGTTGGACCTCCACTTGGAAGAAGCGCGCCACAAAGGTGAAAAGGAGTACCTGCCCGCTAGCGCAGGCGGGGATCACTCCGGAGGGTAGCGCCGCTGGAGTGCCCGGGGTGTTTGCCGTGAGCCAGCGGGGTGTCGCTCTTGTGCGCCTCTCCCTGATGCAGCTGCAGCGCGCTGTGAATGAGGGGGAAATGGCTGAAGGCCTGGGGCGTGTTGCCCAGTTGCCGCTGTGCCCGCGGGTCCCATTCCTCGCTCAGCAAACCGACGTCGTTGCGCAGCGTGAGCAGCCGCTCAAAGAGCTCGGTTGCTTCCTGGGAACGCCCGATGCCGAGCAGCGCATCCACCAGCCAGAACGAGCACGCCAGGAAGACGCCTTCATCGCCCGGCAGGCCGTCGTGCCCGGATTGGGTCCGGTAGCGCAGCACCAGGCCGTCATCGGTGAGGGCATCCTGGATGGCATCCACAGTCCCGGAAACCCGGGGGTGCTTGTGCGGAAGGAAGCCCACGCGGGGGATCAGGAGCAGGCTGGCGTCCAGTTCCTTGCTGCCGTATGCCTGCACGAATGTGTTGAGGTCCTCATCGAACCCCTTGGTCATGACGTCGTTGTGGATTTCGCTGCGGAGTGCCGCCCAGCGGTCATGCGGGCCGGGCAGCCCGGAGCTCCGCACTCCCTTGACCATGCGGTCCGCAGCCACCCAGGCCATGACCTTTGAGTGGGTGAAATGCTGCCTCGGTCCACGCATCTCCCAGAGCCCGTTGTCGGGCTGGTCCCATGCCCCTTCGAGGTACTCCATGAGGGCCACCTGGATGTCCCAGGAATTATCCACCGTACCGTCGTGAAAAGCGGCCCGGGTCAGGGACAGCCCGTCCAGGACCTCGCCCCACACATCGAGTTGCAGCTGGGGAGCTGCCGCATTTCCCGTGCGTACGGGAAGTGACCCTTCATAACCGGAAAGCCACGGGATGTCTGCCTCGGGAAGTCTCCGGGCGCCGTCGAGCCCGTACACAATCTGAAGTTCCGACGGGTCGCCGGCGATAGCGCGCAGCAGCCAGTCCCGCCACGCAGAGGCTTCTTCGGTGTACCCGGCGGCGAGCAACGATTGCAGGGTCAAGGTGGCATCGCGCAGCCAGCAGTAACGGTAGTCCCAGTTTCGCGGGCCGCCGACCTGTTCCGGCAGGGACGTGGTGGCCGCCGCCACGATGCCGCCTGTTGGCGCATAGGTGAGGGCCTTGAGGGTAATCAGGGACCGCTCCACCGGCTCCTTGTATTTGCCTGCTATCTCACTGCGGCCGATCCACTCCAGCCAGAATGATTCCGTGACGGTCAGGGCCCGGAAGGGGTCGATCCGTCGCGGTTCCCGCTCATGGCTCGGTGCCCATCGCAGCACGAACGGAACGCGCTCGCCTGCCTTGACCGTGAATTCGCTGTAAGTACGTTTGTCCCGTCCTTGGAGGGGCGCATGGGTGGTCAGATAGGCCGAGTCGGGGCCGGCTACGGCGCTGATGCCGTGCTTGCTGTGCCTGACCCATGGCACCACCCGGCCGTAGTCGAAGCGCAGGACAAGCTCCATCTGCATGGCCACTTCGCCCGAAATACCTTCCACGATCCGCACCAGGTCCACGGCGTCGTCCCGGACCGGCATGAAGTCGATGACCCGGACCGCCCCGCCGTCCACTTCCCATTCGGTCTCCAGGATCAGTGTGTCTTCGCGGTATTGGCGCCGGGTGCAGGTGGCTCCCTCGGGGATTCCTGCGGGGGCGAGGAGCCAGCGGCCGGCGTCGGGATTGTGCAGCAAGGACGCGAAGCAGGCCGGGGAGTCGAACCGTGGCAAGCACATCCAGTCAATGGATCCGCTTCGCCCCACCAAAGCAGCGGTGTTCAGGTCCCCGATAATCGCGTAGTCCTCAATCCTGGCCATGGATCAGATCCTAGTCGGCCTCACCCGCCGGACGGCTGAGGCAGTCCGGGATGCGGTCCGGACCGAACGCTGTTCGGCACCAAAGCCGGAACCAGGGTCAAGGACACGCTCGTGCGCAGCAGGGTTCCGACGCTGGGATTCGCGGCCCCCTGTTCCACGTTGATTTCATGCGGCGACTCACGCCGGCGGCTTCGGCCAGTTGATCGAGTGTCCATCCGCGGGTTTGGCGCTCTTGTTTCACCCGGGCGCCGATGGCCAGGGACAGAATGCTGGTGCTTTCATCCATTAGTGCAAAGACTGCACTGAGGGTGCACTATTGCCGTGATGGGAAATGTACCCTAGCCCGAGGCTCCCGCGGCGTGCTACCACTGACCATAGGACCAAACCCCCGAGGAGAAACCGTGGCCCAAGACCTGCCTGTCCTTGTTGTTGGTGCCACCGGGTTCCTGGGCGGCCAGGTGGTGGACGAGCTCCTCAAGCGGGGAAAGAGCGTCCGCGCCTTGGTGAGGCCCAAGTCCAATGCCGCCAAGCTCGAGGCCAAAGGTGTCGCGATCGCCCGGGGAGACATGCTTGACACCGCCTCCTTGATCGCGGCCATGACCGGTGTTTCCGCGGTCATCTCGACAGCGGCCGGATATACGAGGAACGACAAGAACGCCAAGGAAATCGACACCTTCGGCAACAGCAACCTTGCAGTCGCCGCCAAGTCTGCAGGCGTCCCCCGCTTTGTGCTGACCAGCATTGTCACCAGTGACCAGACCCCGCAGATCCCCCACTTTTGGAACAAAAAACTGGCTGAGGACAAGCTCCAGGAGCTCGGCGTTCCCTTCGTGGCGCTCCGGCCTGGCGCCTTCTTTGACCAAGCGGTGGGCATGGGTGGTGACCCTTTCGCGAAGGGGCGCTTTGTATGGCTCGGTTCCAAGGAGGCCCGGCTGACCTTTGTCCTGGCCAGTGACGTGGCCCGATACCTGGCCGAGGCCGTCGACGCCGACATCGTTGAGGGTGAGCGCATCGACATCGGCTGGAGCCGGCCCGTCAGTATCCAGGAAGCTGCAGGCATCGCCTCCCAGCGGGCCGGCAAGCCGGTCAAAGTGATGACCGTTCCCGCGGGCGCCATTGCCGGGCTGGGCAAAGTCACGGCAAAAGTCCTCCCCTTGGTGGGGGACATGGCAAGTATGGTGGCGTGGTTCGAGACCGGGAAGTACGTTGCGGACACCAGCCGCCAGGAGCAGGTCTTCGGGCCTGCGCCAACGCCGGAGGATGCGATCGGCAGGGTGGCCGCGCGTTACGGTCACTGACGGGCAGCCCGCCACTGACGGGCGCTCCCGCTGCCGACGGGCGTTTTCCCTGCTGACGGTCGCTTCCGTCGCCGACGGGCGGCCCGCCGGAAGAGTTTAAATTGCTGGCAGGAGTACCCATTCATAAGTATGCTGACTGTATAGATTCGGCCGAAGACCCCTGACCACGCGCCGAACGTATACGAGGAGCACGTTATGAGAATTGGTTCTTCCATTGCCCTGATCGCCATCGGAGCTATTCTGGCTTTCGCGCTCGCCCCCGGACTCATCCCCTTCCTGGACCAGGTCCTGGTGGGTTACATCCTGATGGTGGTCGGTGTTATCGGCCTCATCATCTCCATCGCCATGTCCAACAGGACGCGTCGCACTGTTGTTGAACGCCGAGGCGACCCCCACACCGTCGTCGAACGTCGCCCGGAGGTCTAAGCAGCCGCCGCAAAACGCAAGAAAGCGCACGACGCCGGGTGGCCGCCGTCGTGCGCTTTCTTGCGTTAAGGGGTCATTGCGTAAGTTCCGGGCCCCTTGCGTGACGGGATGGTCCGAAGGCGTCCGCTTCGGCCCGGGCTTCCTGCCGGCGAACGGCGCGTCGGGCGTTAGGCTGCTGCTATGGAGAAGTCATTCGACATTGAACTTGTCAATCAGAACGAGTACCTGGTCCGGTGGGCCTCGGAAGGCCAAACCGGGGAATCCCTGGTCCACACCAACCCGGATTTCCTGTCCGAGGCAGGCCTGGGTGGCTTCGACGAGCAGCGTGTGGTTGAAGAAACTACGTCATTCCTGGCGGAGCACCAGCCCGTGATCGACTTCCCCCAGACGGTTGACTTGGAAGAAATTGCTGCGGCTTACACGGACTACGCCGAGCAGTTGAAGGCGCGCTTGGAAGCCAGCTAACTTCCCTTCCTGAGGTGGGGGCGTCCGGATTCAGGCGCCCACCCTCACCGGCAGTGGATTGTGCTCAGCAGCGGGTTGTTGCCGCAAGCGGACAGCCTGAATCACGACGCCCAAGGCGGCGAAAACCAGGAGAGTTCCGCCGTAAGCCTGGAGTGTCGGGACGAGCCCCCATGCGGGTACCAGCAAGCCTGCGATGACAACCGGGATGCTGAAGGCAAGGTAGGCGGCGGTGTAGATGCCTGCGAAAACACCGGCACGTTGCCGGGGTTCAACCAAGGGTGCAATCAAGCGAAGTTGGCCGCCGAAGGAGCCGCCAAAACCAACGCCTCCAAGCACGGCGCCAATCCAGATGGCAGGCAGCCATGGGGCGCTGATCCCGATCAGGACCACGACGATTCCGGCGAGGATCAGGGACACTCCTGCCAGGGTGCTGTGCCGGGCGGGATGCCGGGTGAAGTAGAAGCCCGCAGCAGCGGCAGTGAACGGACCCAGGAACGCCGTGAAGCCTGCCACGAGGCCTCCGTCCAGCCCGAATTGGAGCCGGAGCAATGCCGGGGAGAGTCCCAAAAACAGGGCCGGGAACATCCAGCCCGCGATGTGCACCGGAAGGCCTGCGCCAAATTCGCGGCGAATCGACGCCGGCAGGCTGAGTCGGGGGACGAGTGAACGCAAAGCACCCGGTTTGGCAGCCACTGTTTCCGCGGTGAAGCTCACGTATGCGATGGCCGCGGCCATGATGACCGCAAGGATAGCGAAGATCAAGGTATTGGCGTCCGGCGTGAATTGGACGGCGGCGCCGGTGACGAGGGCTCCCAGGCCCAGTCCGCCTGCCACGGATGCGGCTGCAAGCCCCCCGGCGATCTTCTTGCGGTTCGCCGGAGCGTGTTCAGTGATGGCTGCGTTGAAAGCGGAAGTGGCCAGTCCGGTGGCAAGGCCCTGAGCCGCTCGAGCGATGATCACCCACGTGATGTTGGGGGCCATGATGAAGACGATCATGGAAAGCAGTTCGCCGGAGAGGGCGATCAGCATCACCGGACGCCTTCCAAGATGATCCGACAATGTGCCCCCGATGGGGAGGGCAACCAAGAGCCCGATCGCGTAGATGGAGAAGGCGATGGTCAGTGCGGAGGCCGAAAAGCCCCACTCCTGTTGGCGCAGGGAGAGCAGCGGCGTCGGTGCTCCTGCTGCGAAAAAGAATGCTGCAAACACTGCTGCGAGCCCGACGAACGAGGATTTTGAAGGGGTGGAACGAGGCAACGGGGGACTCCTTGGACAGGACGGTCTAATCACCTCAGTTAGACAGGTCTGTTCAATAAAGTCAAGAAGTTTTAGACAGATCTGTCTGATAGGCTGTTTGCATGTCCGCAACCAAGGTTCCAGCACGACAACGACTCCTCGATGCCGCAGACAAGTTGTTCTACTCCGAGGGCGTCCACACTGTGGGGATTGACCGGGTCATCGAAGAAGCCGGTGTGGCCAAGGGTTCGCTGTTCTACAACTTTTCCGGCAAGGACGAGCTCATAGCCGCTTACTTGGCGGGCCGGGACCAGCGCCGGCGGGACCGAATTGCCCGGTTCCAGCAAGGGTTGGACAAGCCGGTGGATAAGCTGCTGGCCATTTTCGAGGCACTCGAGGAAGCCGTTGCCGAGCCAGGCTACAAGGGTTGCCCATTCGCCAATGCCAACGCAGAAGCCCGTCCGGGCAGTGTTGAGTCCACCGCGTTGCGCACCTTCCGCGATTGGCTGGCCAATGCCATGGTCTCGCTCTGCGAGGAGGAAGCCTTCGCGCGCCCGGAGGATGTCTCCGCCCGGCTTTGCCTCCTCTATGACGGGGCAGTCGCCGGCTCCAACCTCGACGCACAGCCCCAGGCGGTTTCCGTAGCGAAAGAATTGGCGGCAATGGTGCTGGAGGCATCCCCGCGCCGCTGAAAAGGGCCGCACACAAACAGCAAGGGCCGTGAACCTCCTCGAGGATCACGGCCCTTGCCTGTGGCTTAGCGAACCCAGTCGCTATTTACTGAAGCTCACTGAAGCGCCGCCTACTTGATCAGGGCAGCGGCTTGGTCCATCATTGCGCCGGCATTGGCGACGCCCGTGGCCTCGGCGCCCTTGCCGGATGCAGTAGCGGAGATCAGGACGCCGTCTTTGATGGCGTAGGCCATGTAGGTGGTCTGCGACGCACCGCTGGCCGATGACATGGCCGTCTTGTATCCGACCGTTCCCGGGACCGTGCTGATGCCCTCAAATTTTTCGGTGGCCACGTTCATGGATTGGCCGGACATGGACAGGGTCATCTTGGCGCACTTGTTGGCTTGGGCGCTGCTCTTCTCGATGCTCTCCTGCAGCTTCTGGACGTCAACGCCTGAGGTCAGGGTCACCATGGTCATTACTCCGGACTCAGCGTCGAGGTCTGCGCCGGCAGCCGTTGTTGACCCCTCAAGGACCTCTGATCCGCCCAGGGTTCCAAGGTCCTTACATTCGGCCGGTTCCACAGTGAACATGCTCAGGAGTGCCTTCATGGGATTTTCCTGGGAGAGCTCATCACTGGAGGCAACGGTCAATTCCTTGCCCGAAGGGCTCTTGACCTGCTTGACCAGTGCCATGAGCTCGTCATTGGTGTACTGCTTGGCTGTGGCGGGAGCCTGCGATGGGGACGCCTCCTGCGTGGCCGACCCAGTGGACCCCGTGGATCCCGTGGACCCGCCGCATCCGGTCAATGCCATCATCACCAGTGCCGAAATTCCGACGCTATGCAGCGCAAACTTTTTCACTTCATTCCCCCAAGGGTGCTTCATGTCCAGGCTGAGTGGTCCTCAGTCGAGACAACACTATCGGTGATTGGCTTTCGTGCCAGGCATCCCGTGCGAGGTGTCAGCACGAGGCCTATGACAACCGCGCCGGACCCACTATCCTCTTTGCATGGGCGTGTGGGGAGCGTTTTCCTTGCCGGGCTCCCGCTTTTGTGGGCGGGGTCGGACCCCGCAGCGGGCGCGTGCAGCATGCCCATCCACCAGGGTGGCTGGCCCATGAGGCCGCCGGACAACGCTTCGCCGCCGGACAACGCTTCGCCTCCGGACAATTATGCAGCCTTTATCCAGAGGCTGGACGACGCCGCTGCCCACCTCGGATCCCGGCTCCGGTCCGTCCTCAAGGCACTCGGCGCAGTCTCAGTGCTGCTGGAAAAGTACCAGGCCGCTTCCTTGAAGTGGGAACATCGCAGGGCCCGTGTGTCGATGGAATTGGACCGCCACACTGGTGGGCCGGAGAAGTACGCCGCCCTTGGTGAACTCCACGACACCGCTGTGAAAATGGTGGCACTCCACCATGCGCAGACAACACGCATCAATGAAAAGATGCACCAGCTACGAGGCCGGCGCGACGCTATCCAAAAGTCGCTGGCAGAGCTTGAAACCGCCGCGGCCAAACTGAAGGCGTCCCGTGCGGTGCAGCAAGACCGGCGCAACCTCAACACAGTCCTTTATGAACTCGCCGGGGCCAAGGGTGCCGGCGCATCGATACCGGACCTTGGATTGCCCGGCGATCTGAGGCAAGCCCGCGAGGCAGTCATCCTCGCCGAAGCGCTCATGGAAGTGAAGGGGCCCCAGCCATGAAAAATCCGGAGCAGCGGCTTTCCATCAAAGGCACGGTCACGGTGGTTCAGTGGGAAAGGAGAACCGGCGATGAACCCGCCGTGAAGTTCGTCATCTTTGGCGTGCTGGGGGTGCTTATCGGCCTGCTTCTGACGGTCTTCCTGCCAGCCTTCAGAAGCATCGGCGCCGTCGCCGTGTTCTCGGTGGTCTTCGCAGGAATCCTTACGCTTCCTGTCATGGCAGCGCGCAGGAACTTCATGCGGGGAGTCACCGCAAGAGTGAATGACACCATTGCCGAGGTGACGGGGAACGCCAGCGAGGCGCTATCAGTGAAGCAACTTCATCATCTGGCCAGGACTGGCGAGCCATGGCCGCTCCTGGTCAGCGGCGTGGCCGGATTGCGGGTACAGGTTCAGCGGGTCCTTGCCCAGGACGAGGACGCCCCGGTGAAGTGGCGGGCAGTGATCACGGCAGTTCCGCCCCGGAGCGGAGTATCCAGCTTTGACCGTTTGTTGGATGCCGCCCTCAAACCTGCAGCGGGAAACCGTCGGTAGCCGCTGAACTCAGGCTTCGATGTCCACCCGGACGCGCTCGCCGTTGAAGTACTCCAACTGCCAGCCGTCCGACACGTGGTGGTGTGCCAGGTTCAGGACCGCGTTCTGGACGCTGTCCAAGGTGCGGCCGATGGCACGGCTCAGGGTCAGCCTGATCAAGGTGCCATGCGCGACCACCAGGACCCGTTTGCCGGCGAATTCACGGGCCAGCTCTTCCAGGGCTGCGATGCCCCGGTCTGCGGCAGCTTCATCGCTTTCGCCGCCGCGGAATCCGCCAGGGATGCGCAATGCCTCAAGCTCAGGGCCTGCCTGCAGGCCTTCCGCGGGGCCAAAGCTGCGTTCGGTGAGCTCGGGAACAAGCCGGGCCACCTTCAGTCCGAGCCCGTCTGCGATGATTTCCGCCGTTTCGGCCGCGCGGCTCAGCGGCGAGGACACCACGGTGTCCCACGGCTGATCCGAGAGGAACGCGACGGCTTCGCGCGCCTGTTCCCGGCCGACGTCGTTGAGGGGAATATCGGTGGAACCCTGCAACCGCCGCTCCGCGTTCCAGTCGGTCTGGCCGTGGCGGACGAGGGCGAAAGTCGTGAGGGTCATGCCTTCCATTGTGCCTTGCGGGCACGGCGGCCGCAGTTCCGTACGTCACGTAAGGAAGCGCCCGACGGCGGGAGGTCGCCGTCGGGCGCCTTGCTGCGGCTAGTGCCGCTCGGTTGGGTCAGCTGCGTACACCGTGCGCCCGCCGACCACTGTCCGCAGGACCTTTGCTTCCAGCAGCACCTGTGGCGCGTCTGCGGCGAAGGCGTCGGTGTCCAGGACCAAGAAGTCTGCGTACAACCCGGCAGCCAGGCGGCCGATGTGATGTTCTGCCCCACACGTCCAGGCTGAATCGCGGGTGGCGTGTTCGATCGACTCGGCCAGTGGCAGGGCGAATTCCGGGACGTTGGTGCCCGCTGAGGGATCCAAGGCGGACGCGCGCGTGGTGGCTACGTACATGTTGGGCAATGGTGCGTGCGGGGAAGTGGGCGAGTCCGTACCAAAGGCCAAGCGGGCGCCGGCGGCAGTGATCCACGGCCACGGGAAGCCGCGTTCCACGCGGTCGTCGCCCAGCTTGGCGCACCAGTTCCCGCTAATGGCAGGATCAGCGTGGACCGGCTGCATACTCGCGGTAATCCCCAGGGAGGCGAGGCGATCGACGTCGGCCCTGTCCACCAACTCCAGATGCTCAATGCGGTGGCGGCGTTCGCGGGGGCCGTTCTCCGCCACGGCGTGCTCCACCGCTCCGATCGCGATCCGGACCGATTCATCGCCGATCGCGTGCATGGCAACCTTCAACCCGGCAGCATCTGCCGCTGCAACCACGGGTGCGAGTTCCTCGAGGCTCCAGATCGGCTCCGCATTCGAACCATCGGCGTACGGCATGCCGAGGGTGGCGGTGCAGCCGTCGATTGTGCCGTCAATGATGACCTTGATGCCCACCACCCGCAGGAAAGGCGAAACATGTTCGACGGCGAGCGCGGCCGCCCGCTGAACCTGGGCAATGTTTTCCTCCGCCGATCCAGCGTTGTTGACCCTCCAGTAGGCGATGAGCCGGCTGGTCAGGGTGCCGTCTTTGTCGGCCCGGATAAAGGCCTCAAGGTCGGTCTCGTTGAAACCCATGTCGCAGGCGGTGGTCACGCCGGTTTCGCGGTAGGCATGTTGGACGGCGGCGATGCTGGCCTCGTGTTCGCTTTTACTGACCTGAGCATCGAGGTAGGGGAGCACTATGTCGTAGAAGGCGTTCTCGTCGATGTAGCCGGTGGCGTGCCCGTGCGAATCCCGCTTGATGGTGCCGCCGTGCGGGTTCTGCGTGTGGTGATCAATGCCGAGTTCAGCCAACGCCGCAGTGTTCACCCACACGGAGTGGAAGTCGTAGGCGAAGGCATACACTGGCCTGTCTTGAACTACGGCGTCGAGCATCGCCGCATCAGGCACACCACCGGGAATGGCGCCGTGCAGCCAGCCGGTGGCCAGGATCCGGTCAGCGTTCGGGCGTTCTGCGGCCCGTGCCTTGATGCGGTGCTGGATCTCCTCCACGGATTTGGCTCCCCATAGGCTGACCTGTCCCAAAGCTTCCCCGGTGCCGACGACGTGGGCGTGGCCATCCACGAACCCGGGGACCACCAGGCGGCCTTCGAGGTCAACCCGTTCGGCGTCGGGCCTGAGCCGCTCGGCGGTATCGGCGTCGCCGACGTACAGGATGCATTCGCCCTGGACGAGGATGGCCTCGGCCCAGCGGCGGGTATCGGAGGTGAAGATTCGGGCGTTGGTGTAGAGCTGGGTGGTCACGCTGCTTTGTCCTTGCTTTTGGGGGTGGCTTCGTCTGCTGCTGCATCTTCGTCTTCTGCTGCCGCGGCGGCTGCATCTGCCGCGACCAGGCTGTCCAGGGAGCGGCTCACGTCCAGGAGCAGCTGGTTTTGGAGTTGGTGGAGGTGTTCGCTTTCCGGCTCCGGCCAGGTGGACAGTTTCACCATCACGGTCTGGGTGGGTGGGTCTATCCACAGGTACTGGCCGTAAATGCCGATTCCCGTGACGTTGCCTCTTTCGTTGCCCGTGCACCACCACTGCCGGGTATAGGAACCGCCGGGGTGGATGGCGGTGAAAGAGGAGTCCACCATGGCCTCGCGATCCCCGCCATTGAGGATGTTCCCAACCCACTCCGGGGAAACCACCCTGCCAAGGGGAGCTTCGCCGTCGTCGAGCATTAGCTGCCCCACCCGGGCGAGGTCCCGGGCGGTGCAGGAAACCCCGCCGTTCGCGAAGCCGAAGCCGGCGGAATCCACGGTAATGGTGGCGTCCCTGTCTGCACCGAGTTTGGACCACAGATACGTGGACAGGGCCTCGGAGTAGCGCAGCCCGGTGACGCGCTCGATGACCCAGGCAAGAACATCGGTGTTGGCCGAGCAGTACTGGAATTCGGACGCGGTGCCGTTCCCGGTCAGCGTGGTCAGGAATGCGTAGGTGTCTTGGGGGTCTCCGGGGCGGCGGGTGCGCCACCCTGCGGAACGGTCATGGGTCTGGACCTCGGATGCTGGATCCACATAGTCCTCGCTGTAGTCGAGATGGATGGCCATATCCAGCACGTTCTGGATGGTGGGACCGTCGTAGGCGGAGCCGGCGAGCTCCGGGATGTAGTCCACCACGCGCGCAGTGGGGACAATCTCTCCCGAATCGATCAAGGCCCCCACTACCAGCCCGCACATGGACTTTGAAACGCTCATCACCAAGTGCAGGTCATCGGGTGCGAAGCCGGGGCGGTAGTACTCTGCGATGACCTGGTTGTGGTGCAGGACCAGGAAGGCATCGGTATAAGTCTCTTCGAGCCGGTGCAACAGGTCCGGGAGCCCCAGGCTGTTCAAGCTGCCAGCAGCCGCAGCGGAGGCGTCAGGGAGGCGGCGGGAAACTGTCGCCGTCGGGACGATCTCGCCAAGGTGCGCGAACGTCCAACGGTTGTGCGGCCCTTCCTGCCAGGTGTCCAGCGTTGGCTGGCCGGTGGCGCCGGGATAGCGGGATGGGTGGTGGCCGGTGGGGGCGTTCATGCATGCGCTCCTTGGGTGACGGATGGTGTGGTGGTGCTGCGGCGCAGGGAAGGGGTCAATGCGATGTACACGCCGGCGGTGACGATCATGGAGACGGGTACGGAGAGATCCAGGAAGCCCATGGCAGCCGAGACTGGTCCGGTCCATACGGCGTTGGTGAGGAAGAGTGAGGCCACGGCGGCGCCGAGGACCACCGCGAGCATGCCCGGGATGTGCCAGCCGCGGCTGTACCAGAACGGGCCGCCCGGTTTCTCATTGAAGAGTTCCTCGCCCTTGTAGCTGTTGCGGCGAAGGATGACGTCCACGGCGAAGATGGTCATGGTGGGCCCGGAAATCAGGACCAGAAGTTGAAGCATCAGGTTGACGGCGTCCAGGAGGCTGGTGGACATGACGAGGTAGATGGTCAGCGCCGCGCCGATGCCCCCGACCACAATGGCTGATGGGATGCGCCGGATCGGGACGCCGATGGACTGGAACGCCATGCTGGCGGTGTAGGTGGTCATGCCGTTCAGCGAGATCGTGTTGATGATGACCCCCACTACGAAGATCGGTCCCAGCCAGGCCGGGAGCAGGGACAGGAGTGCAGACTCGATGCCGAGGTCCATGGCTGCCGGGTTGATGCCGGTGGCCAGCAATGCGCCCACGGCCGTGAAGAACATGCACGGCAACGCCCCTCCGAAGGCCGTGGCCGCGATGATGTGCGAGCGCTTGGTGTTCGCGGGGAGGTAGCGGGCCAGGTCCGGGCTGTTGCTGTAGGACAGGGGAGTGGAGGCCAGAATGGCGAAGCCAATGGTCGCGGCAGACCACAGCCCAGCACCTTCAAGCGGTGCCGGGGCGGCATAATCCCATTGCACATGGGGCAGGACGAACGCCGTCACCAGCAGGAAGATGGCCAGCAGCACGGAGGCCACCACGGGGTAGCTGCGGAGGATCAGGCTGTGGCCGAACACTGCCACCACGACGGTAATCGCGGCCACGACGATGGTGACGATCACCGGGCCGGCTACGGGATCCGTGAAGCCAAGCTGTGCCAGGAGTTCAGCGCCCATGAAGGAGGACGCCAGCCAGTTCAGGGCCAGGAAGACGGCGGAAATGAACCAGCCAAAGAAAGCGACCACCACCCTGTTGCCGCGGATCCCGTAGATCGCGCGGGTGATGACCGAGCCGGATGTTCCCGCGGCCGGGCCGCTGGTGGCAACGATTCCGGTGAGGATCCATGGGAGGCTGCCGGCGACGATGACAAGAAGGGCCTGCCACAGTTCCAAGCCGAGCAGGATCAGTGAGGCGCCGACTGTGAAATTCAGGACGCTGACGTTGGGGGCCGCCCATACGGGGAAGAGATCGCGGGCGCGGCCGTGCCGTTCCGAGGCCTCGATGAGTTCGATGCCGCGGGTTTCGGGGTGGGCAAGGGGTTCCGGATAGCTGACCGGATCAGTGACATGGGGCTGGGACAACGCTGTTCCTCTCGGGCAAAGACCGGCTCACGACGATGGGATACCGGCCCGGTGATGCTATTGGTCGCGTGACCAACGTGCTATTGGTCACTAATCCAATAGACTGTCGATCATGGTGTCAAGCCCCCCGCCCCAACGTGTCCGGAAATTACCTGACGAGCGCCGCGCAGAAATCCTTTCCGAGGCCGCGTCCATTGCCTTGGCTGAGGGGCTCGAGCGGATTACCCTCCGCGCCGTCGCGGACCGGCTGGGTGTCCGGCCCGGCCTGATCAGCCATTACTATCCGGCCGCCGAAGACCTGGTGGTTGCAGCCTTTGTCCTCGCCGTTTCGGAGGAGCGGGAAGAGTTGTTTCCCGATGACGGAACTCCCCTGCACCGCATGGCCCATTTGGTTTCACGCATCGAAGGCAACGGGGCCTTTGCGTTGACCCGGCTATGGCTCAACGCGAGGCACCTCTGCCGCTTTATTCCCGCGTTGGCCGAGGCCATGCTGGCGCAGGAGCATCTGGACCGAACCCGGCTGACCGCGCTTATTGAAGATGGCCGGGCGTCGGGTGACTTCGCCGTGGACGATCCATTCGCTGCCTGCATCCGGATCTGGGTGGCGATCGACGGCGTCGGCTCCTACGCCAACAACCCCGGCTCCTTTGATTATGAAGCGTTTACGCGGTTCGTTACCGATGTTGCCGAATGGGCCCTGGGCGTGCCCGCAGGCAAGTTGCGGGCGGCGGTGGATCAGTTGCGCGAGGCCTGACATCCGCCGCAATGCAGCTGGCCCCATTGTTCTTCCAGCGATTTAATCAGTATCCTGATAACTTATCTGGTGAAACCGGATGATGCTGTTTGGGCTCCTTGCCTGGGCCGCACGTGGCTAAAGCAGATTGGCCGCGCGGCCATCGTGAAAGTTTGATTGACGGCATTGCTGGGTGACACAAGGACAGTGGTTGGGTCCGTGGCTCCAGGTATGCCTGAAGGACGTGACATTTCGTGGGCAACAATGACGAGGCCGTGGACTCCCGTGTCCCCGATTCCATCGACGACACACTGGACGGCCGCTACCAGTTGGGACCCGTGCTGGGCCGAGGCGCCATGTCTGCCGTTTACAAGGCAACAGACCTGCTGCTCGGCCGCGATGTAGCCATCAAGATCTTCCTCCCCGGCTCCGGCGACGACTCATTCCGGGCCCGGCAGGAAAACGAAATGCGGTTGCTGGCCGCCTTCGACCACCCCGGGCTGGTGGCAGCGTTGGATGCCGGGGTGGACACGAGGAATGACGAAGAGCGCGCCTACCTGGTCATGGAACTGGCCGAAGGCCGCGATCTGCGTGCCATGCTCTCCGAGGGACCCCTCACCATTCCGGAGACCGCACGCATCGGAACCCGGCTGGCCGGGGCCCTGTCCCAAGTCCACGCCAAAGGTGTCATCCACCGCGACATCAAGCCGGCCAACATCCTGGTCTCCGACGACGACGTGCTGGGTGGGTCTGTAAAGCTGGCGGACTTCGGTGTTGCACTGGTGATGAACGACCACCGCCTGACTGCTACCGGGTTCACCGTCGGTACGGCCCAGTACCTGAGCCCCGAACAGGCCCAGGGCCTGCATCTGACCCCGGCGAGCGACATCTACTCGTTGGGCCTGGTTCTGCTCGAATGCCTTACGGGTAGGGCGGAATACCCTGGGACTCCCATCGAAACAGCGTCGGCCCGCCTCCACCGCGCGCCCCAAATACCCCTGGATCTGCCCGCCCCGTTGCGCTCGCTCCTGGAAGCCATGACCGACATGGATCCCGAAAAGCGCCCGGCCGCTCAAGAGGTGGAACAGTCGCTTGCCGCGGACGGGATTCAAACCGGGCGCAGGACTGCAGTGCTGACGGCGGTGCCCCCTCAGGGCCCGCTGCGCTCAGCGACCCGGAAGCAAGCCACCATCACCAGCATCCAGAGCTTCAGCAAACGTCGTCCCAAGACGGTGCGGGGCGTGGCGGCGGCAGCTGTGACCATTCCAATCGCCCTGTTGCTGCTGGCCCAGGGCATTGGATTGGCAGGCAATACGCCCGATCCGTCACAACCTGCCGACCCCGGAATCTCCCAGGCCGACCCCCAACCCGCCACACCCGAAGTGACGCGGGACCCCGCGGGAACCGCCCCGGATGCGCCCGAAGGACCTGGGCCCTCGGCAACCGCCCCCGCCGCTCCAAAAGCCGCGGATCCGGGCCCGGCCGAGGTCGTCAACCTTCCCGAGACCACCCAGCCGGAACTTGGCACGGTGCCAGCCGGTCAGCCGGTCGTCGAACAAGCGCCACTAAGCGGCAAGGAACTCGCAGCTCAAAAGAGCGAGGGCAAGAGCGGCAAGAAGTCCGAAAGCGGCAAGGGCAACGGCAAGTAGCCCAATCACCGTTGATTAACGCACGACGGCGACCTGCCGCCGTCGTGGGTTACGTTCTGTCAGTTCGGCGGCCCTGTCAGTTCGGCGACCCTGAACGCGCTGGCCGGGGTCAGCTTCCGGAGGGGAAACTGACGGCCACTGTTGTACCGCCGCCGGGAGTTTCTGCCAGGGTGAGGTCGCCGCCGTGTGCTTTCGCGATGCTGCTGCAGGTAGCCAGGCCGAGACCTGAGCCGGGGCCGTCGCCTTGCCTGCGCAGGCGTACCAAGGGTTCCAGTACCTTTGCGAGGTCCTCCGGGGCGATGCCCTTGCCGTTGTCCGCTACGAAAACGGTGGCACCGTGATAGTTCGACACCCCGCTGATCCGGACCCGCAGCTCACGCTCCGGGCTGCGGTAGTTCATGGCGTTGGAAACGAGGTTCTGCAGCAGGGTGCGGAGCTGGCCGCGGTCTGCCTGGAACCGGAGCTCCTGGACCTCCACGACGTCGTCGTTCTCAATGCCGAGGTCACGGGCAACCTCCTGGGCTACCTCGCGCAGTGACACCGTGACCGGCTGGATGCCGCCACCCACGCGGGAGTAGCTCAGGACGTCCTCGAGCATGCCCAGCATTCGGCGGCCGCTGGCACCTATCCGGTCCAGGTACTGTGCAGCGGTGCTTTGGGGTTCGACGTCGGGGTCGTCCTCAACCAGTTCCACGTAGCCGAGGATGGTGGTCAGGGGGATGCGGAGATCATGGCTGACGCGGCCCGCAAAGCCGGCGAGTTTCGCGTTGCTTTCCCGCAACTCGGAATAGGTACGGTCCAACTGGACGGTGCGGTGCTGGAGTTCAAGCAACTCCACTACCTGCTTGGCCAGGACTTCCAGCATGCTGACCTGTTCAGGGGTCAATTCCTTGGTCTTGTCCGAGAAAACGCACAGGGTTCCGGGGACGAACCCGGACTCGGTTTGCAGGGGAACTGAGGCGTAAAAGCGGACATCGCCGATCTCGCCGGTAACAAAAGGATTGTCTGCGAAGCGGGGGTCCTTGGACGCATCCGCCACCACGGTCCTCTCGCGGGAGAGGAAAACCTTGGCGCACATGGAGTCTTCACGGGAGCACACCCCCGGGTCCACTCCCCAGGCGCCAATCTGGTGCTGGTACTCCGCACTGATGATGTTGACCACGCCAAACGGCGCACCGCACAGCTCCGTGGCGAGCCTCACAAGGTTCTGCAGGGCGCTCATAACGGCGGCGTTGGGAAGGAGCGTGGAATCCACGGCGGGATCAAGCCCATACTCCTGGAGTTCCAAGTCCCGGGCTGCGTCCTTCGTGAAAGACAGCTGCCCCTGAATTTCCGTCATAAAAAACAATCCCCCAAGAGTTTCGTCAATTACCTGCCGATACTACCGGGCCGTTGGACCCGGTGGTTTACTGGATCGCATGACCGAGCAGGAACCGTCCGCCGCCGCGTCTACTGACACCATCGATCTCTCCGTACGAACCCCGGCACAAAGGTCCCGCACCTTCACCGGGATCCTGATCAACACGGCGATCGCCAATATCACCACGAGCTATCTCTGGTTCGCGTTGACCTTTTGGGTGTATCTGGAATCCCGCAATGTGATCGCCACAGGGGTGATCGGCGGTGCGTACATGTTGTTGATCGCGCTCTCCAGCATCAGCTTCGGCACCTTCGTGGACCGGTATCGGAAACTGGCCGTGATGCGCTTCGCGGCCATGTTCACCCTGGTGATGTTCGTCCTGTCCGGGATCATGTTCCTGCTGACGCCCGAAGAAGCGCTGCTGGACCTGACGCAGCCCTGGTTCTGGATCTTCACCATGATCATCCTGATAGGTGCTGTGGTGGAGAACATGCGCAACATCGCGCTGTCCACCACGGTCACCATCCTGATCGAACCCGACCGCCGGCCCAACGCAAACGGTCTGGTGGGCATGGTGCAAGGGCTCATGTTCATTGTGACCTCGGTGCTATCGGGGTTGTCCGTGGGGCTGCTGGGCATGGGGTGGACCGTGGTTGTGGCCCTGGTGCTCACCGCAGTGGCCTTCGCGCATCTCCTCACACTGCGGATGCCCGAGGAAGTACGGGCAGCGGCCTCCGACGCGGAAGGCGGATTCGACCTGCGAGGTTCGTGGGCTGCAGTCATGGCGATATCCGGACTGTTTGCCCTGATCCTCTTCTCAACGTTCAACAACTTCATTGGCGGGGTCTACATGGCCCTGATGGATCCTTACGGACTGGAAATGTTCTCCGTGGAAATGTGGGGAACGGTCTTTGCCGTGGGAGCCACCGGGTTTGTTGTTGGCGGCGCCTTGATTGGCAAGTTCGGACTCGGCTCCAACCCCTTGCGCACCATGTTGATCGCAGTGATGCTCATGGGCTTGATCGGTGCACTGTTCACCGTGCGGGAGTGGGCCTGGCTCTACATCGCAGGGATCTGGCTGTACATGGCCTTGGTCCCCGTAGTGGAGGCGGCCGAACAAACCGTCATCCAAAAGGTAGTTCCCTTGCCCCGGCAAGGGCGGGTGTTCGGCTTCGCCATGGCGTTCGAGTCCGCGGCTGCACCCATCACCGCCTTCCTCATCGCTCCGATCGCCCAGTTCTGGATCATCCCCTACGCACGGTCATCCGAGGGCGCAGCACAACTGGAACCGCTGCTGGGAGAAGGGATTTCCCGTGGCATCGCCTTGGTCTTCCTGGCCGCGGGCCTCATCATGATTGCCGTGGCGCTGCTCGCCTTCCTGACTCCGGTTTACCGACGCGTCTCGGCCTCGTATGCGACGACGGCGGCGGAAGAGTCGGCGGGATCGGCGGCGGGAGAATCCGCTGCGGGCTGAGTGGCCGGGCAGCGCCGACGGGACTCCAACCGTCAGCGCACCCAAAGATCATTCTTTTTGGATGAGACAGGGTGATTGTCCCGGGGTGCAGGGTTGAGTCAGATCGTGTCGCCCTGGCCAGGGCCGCAGAGAGGGAGATGCTTCCATGGCTCAGCAGGACCATTGCGATTACGTCATCGGATTCGAACCGGAAGACATCATGTTCCTGGCGTGGAAACCTGGCGTGCGGATCGAGGCCGCCAACGCCCGTGCCGCCGTCGAGGCCGTCAATGATCTCGCTGCCGGCAGCAGGTATCCGCTCTTGGTGACCATGGCCGAGACTGCCCACCTCAGCCGCGCGGCCCGCGATGTTTTTGTTGAGCCCTGTGCTGCCTCCAGGATTGCCCTCCTGGGAAACAACCCAGTGGACCGCATGCTCGCCGACTACCAATTGGCGGTCCAAGAGCCACCTTGCCCCACCCAATTCTTCACTTCTGCTGCTGAAGCGAGAGCCTGGCTTCGGCTCTCTCCGGAGGAAGATGGCCGGGGCGCGCAGCAGGAAGCGCGAGGGAACCCGCACGAGGACCGGAGCGGCTCCGTCGGAAGAACCGCGCCGTGACCGAACCGGCGTCGGGCATCCCTGCCGCTTCGGCGACAGTACCCGCGGACCCGCCAGCGCTGGCAGGCCCGCCCAGCCAGGGTCCAACACCGCCGGATTCAACACCGCTGGGTTCAGCACCGCTGGGTTCAGCACAGCCGGGTTCAGCACAGCCCGGTTCAGCACAGCCCGGTTCAATACAGCCCGGTTCAGCACAGCCCGGTTCAGCACAGCCCGGCTCAACACTTCCCGGTTCCCAGCACCGCCGCCTGGCGAACGAGTCCGAGGCACTCCTGGCTGCTTCTTCCGCCGCAGTGGTGGCCGGGCTCGCAGGATTGCTCATTTTCTTTGGCCGTACCCCTCCCTTATGGGGCGGTGTCTCCTTGGGCTTGGTGTCTGCGGGCGCTGTTCTGGTGCTGGGGTTGGCCTCGGCGTATATCGGGTACTGGCGTTCGCGGTATCAGCCGGATCAGCACTGGCGGCTTGGCCTGCCGGCCTGGAAATTCATTGTGGACGCCTCAACGGTGGCCTTGGTCCATGCCCTGATCGCAGCGATCGCAACTGTCGCGGTTTTCCTTCTTCTGCAGCGCAGCTTCCAGGGGCTCACCGTGGATATCTATGCGGCCACCGTGGGGATGGCAGTCGTGTCAGGCCTGGCTGCCTACTGGATTTACCTGTCGGTGTACGACATCAGCACCCGCAAACTGTCCGGTCTCCTGGTCCTGTTCATGGTGATGAGCATCGTGGCCAGCATGGCGACGTCGCAGGATCCCAAATGGTGGGAGTACCACTTCAGCCAGCTCGGCACTGTGGGCGGGGCGTCCAGTGGACTCTTTAATCTGTCGCTGATCGTGGCCGGATTCTTCATCACCACCTTCGCCGTCTATTTGGACCGTGATTTGCGTTCCCTCATCGCCCAGGGCGTGCTGGTCAAGCCTTGGAGCGCAGGACTTTGCTCGGGTGCGTTCGTGGCCATGGGGTTGTTGCTGGCCGGGGTGGGCGTGGTCCCGTTGTCCGTCAGCTTCCTGATCCATACCTTGTTCGCCTCCGGGATGGCGGTGGTGTTCATCTTGCTGCTCCTTGCCTCGCCCTTCATCCTCCGTGGCCTGCCCCGCCGGTTTTTCCTGGTGTGCGGCAGTTTCCTCGCGGCCCTGATCGTGTCGCTGGTGCTGTTCTACCCGGTGGGTTACTTCAACCTCACGGCATTCGAGCTCATTGCGTTCGTGATCATCTATGGCTGGATCGCTGTCTTCATCCGCTTGCTGGACGCCCTCGCCACCCGGAACGACTGATGCCTACCGTGCAGTTGGGGGCCGAGCGGCGCGCTTTGCGGGCTTCTTTGTGGGTCTCCGCTGTGTCTGCCGCAGGGGCCCTGGTGTTGGGGGTGCTCAGCGGGACAAGAATCATTGTGTTCGACGGCGCCTACATGGGCATTGGGCTGGTGCTCACCGCGATCTCCCTCAAGGCATCTTCCGCTTCTGCCGGTGGCCCCACGCGCCGCTTCCCCTTTGGCCGTGACGCCCTGACGCCGCTGGTAGTGCTCATCCAGGGCCTGGCGGTGGCGGGGACGTTGCTGGTGGCAGCGGGCGATGCCGTGGTGGTCATACGCGACGGCGGTTCTCCGGTCAGCGCCGCGATCATCGCCATCTATGGGGCTGCCACAGCGGCTATTGGATTCGGGGTGGCCGCGTGGATGCGGCGGGCGGCACCGGACTCGGACCTGGTGGTGGCTGAAATCGCGCAATGGCGGGCGGGGGCCATCCTCAGCGTCATGATGCTCCTGGGCGCGGGGGTGGCATTGGTTCTGCAGGGCCTTGGGCTGAACGATGTTGCCCTCTACGTTGACCCGGTTTTGGTCCTGCTGGCCTGCCTGATCCTGGCGTACATCCCTATCGGATTGATCCGGACCGGGTTGAACGAGCTCCTCGAAGGTGCGCCGTCCAAAGAGTTGGACGCCGCCATCACCCAAGCGATACAGGGCGTCCGGGCGGAATACGGGCTGCAGGAACCGCTCATCCGGTCCGGGAAGGTAGGGCGGAAGCTGTACGTTGAGGTTGATTTTGTGGTGTCCGGATCCGAGTGGAACGTGGGCGAGGAAGACGCCGTCCGCAGGGCTGTTGCTGAAGCATTGGAGCCTTTGGGCCTGGACGTGTGGGCTTACGTTGCCCTCACCGCGGCCCCGGAACTCTTCGAGTGATCCAATGCCATCCCCCGCTTCGGATGAGAACTCCCAAACCCCCTACCCCTCGTCAGGGAGGTGTGCAAGTATCGGCAAATGGACCAATATCTGTGGGTGTTGAAGCAAGATCAACTTGATTTGATTCGCGAATTGGAGCCAGCCAGGCTTGAGCTCCTCGATGAGGAAGGCCTGCTGCAACTTCACAAACGGGTTCGGCGGGCCCGCAACAAATACACCACCAACTATCGACGCAAAGCCGCTGACGAGGTCCTGGAAGCCGGCGGCCGCGGAGCTGCATCGAACAAGTCAGACAAGGCACGTGCCCGTGCATTCGTGTTCGAAGAGGCACTCTCGATTGTCAGCACGGAACTGGCGCGCCAGGCCCATGAAGCTGCCGAGGCCTTGAAGGACGAACGGCTGGAACGAGCCAGCGCGGGCAAGTCCACTGGACCTGGGTCCTCGGGGGGAGGCGCCAAGTCAGCCACGGATTCGGGCCGCGCCCGTTCCCACCAAAAGACCACCGGCGGCGTGAAGCGCGACGCCTCCAGCCAGTCCCAAGGCGCCCAGCGACAAGCCAAGAAGGACGCCCGCTAAGGAAGCAACAGCTAAAAGGCAACAAGCGCACGACGGCGGCAGGTCGCCGTCGTGCGCTTGTTCGCCTTTACGGTTTGTCGCTTTGCGCTGCTGGCTTCGCTGCTGGCAGTACGTGTACGGCGCTCACGCCATAATCGCCAGGTCCTCCAGTTTCACCGGGTACTGCAGGGCCTCCCCGCGGGACAACCGCAGCGCCTCATTCACTGCGCTCGCCGCCATGCGCTCCAACTCATTGCCCAGCGACCCCGCCACGTGCGGGGTGAGCAGTACGTTGGGGTGCGTGTAGAAGCGGGAGCCGGCAGGCAGCACCCACGGGGTGGTCACGTCAAGGATCGCGTAGAGGTCGCCGCGTTCCACCCTGGCGAGCAGCGCATCCTGGTCCACGAGTTCGCCGCGGGAGGTGTTGATGAAGGTAGCGCCCGGCCGCATCCGCTCGATCAACCCGGCGTCCATGAGGTTCCTGGTGGACGGCAGCGACGGCGCATGGAGGCTGACCACATCACTGTGAGCTACCAACTCCTCCAGGCTGACGAGTCCGACGCCGAGGACTTCCGCTTCCTCGGGGGAAAGATAGGGGTCGGCAACCACCACTTCCAGGTCGTAGGGTGCCAGCAACCTGATCACGTGCCTGCCGATCTTCGAGGCTCCGATGATTCCTACACGCTTGCGGTAGTTGCCCATGTCCGGGAAAAGTTGCTCGGCCAGGACGTCGGTCCGGGTGGTGTGCAGGGCACGGGCGATCTGCAGGACCCGTTTGTTGGCAAGGATGATCATGGCCACGGTGTACTCGGCAACCGGGACGGCGTTGGCGTCTGCAGCGGAGCTGACTTGGAGGCCGCGTTCCCAGCAGGCATCTCCGACGTGGTGTTTCACGCTGCCGGCGGCATGGAGTACATAGCTGAGCCGGGGTGCAGCGTCCAGGACAGCGTGGTCGATCATCGGACAGCCCCAGCCGGTGATGAGGATGTCCGCCTCTGACAACACGGCGCGGCCATCCGGCGTCGTGAAGTCCTCGATGGGGTCCCGGCTCAGCAGCGTCAGCGCCGGCTCCAGGGGATCCAGGCTCCTGGAGGGAAACACCGCCCGCGCGGTGTGGGCCGGCATGGCCAGGGCAACATTCAACCTCACTTGACGCTCCCTGCCGTGAGACCCGATTTCCAGAAGCGCTGCAGCATGATGAACGCCAGCAGCAACGGAATGATCGAAAGCAGCGAGCCCGTAATGACCATGGGCGTGAACTCCGGTTGAGGGATGGAATACCCCTGCCAGATGGAGATGCCGACGCTGACCGGCAGCAACTTCTGGTCTTGCAGCATCACCAAGGGCAGCATGAAGTTGTTCCACACGCCCACAAACTGGAACAGTGCGATGGTGATGTACCCGGGCATCATCATGGGAAGGCCCAAGGAGAAGAAGGACCGGATGGGTCCGGCTCCATCAACGCGGGCAGCTTCCAGGGTCTCGGCGGGAACGTAGGCTGCCGAGTACACCCTGGCCAGGTAGACGCCGAACGGGTTGCAGAGCACCGGAATGAGGATGGCCCAGATGGTGTTGGTGATGCCGAAAACGGAGGCCAACAGATACATGGGGAGCACTGTGGCGGTGTTGGGAATCAGCACCCCCACCAGGACAATTCCGAAGAACGAGTCCTTACCGCGGAACTGGAATTTGTCGAACGCGTAGCCAGCCATCACGGAGATGAGGCCGCCAAGGATTGCTCCGAAAGCGGCGTAGAACATGGAGTTCGCCATCCACCGGAGGAACATCCCGCCGTCCTGGTTCAGGACTGCCATGACGTTCTCGAAGAAGGCCGGTTCGCCAAAAGCGTAGGCGGCTGTTCCATACAGGTCCGCGGTGTTCTTGGTTGAGGCGAAGAACAGCCACACCACGGGAAGCACCATGTAGGCGCAGCCCAGGATCAGCAGCGCGTTCACGGTGAACGTGCTTGCGAAGCTGCCGTTACGGGCGCGCCGGCGCCTGCTTTGTGACGGCATGGGAGTTTCGCTGCCGGTACGGGAGATCGTGGCGGTGCTCATGCTGTGTTCCTTGAACTGAAGCGCGTCACGGCCCATGAAAGGACTGCCGCCATGAGCGCGATGATGATGGAGGCCGCCGCGGCCTGGTTGAGGTTGTGACGGTTGAACGCGGCGTCGTAGGCCCACATGTTGGGCACCCACGTGCTGGTGACCGAGGCTGTGGCCTTGGAGATGATGGAAGGCTCCGTGAAGAGTTGGAGCGTGCCGATCACCGTGAAGAGCATGATGACGCTCAACGCGGGCAGGATCAGGGGGAGCTTGATGCTGACGGCCGCCCGGATTTCGCCTGCCCCGTCCACGCGCGCGGCTTCCAGGGTTTCCCGCGGTACGGCTTGGAGCGCGGTGAACAGCACGATCACGTTGTAGCCCGTCCATTCCCAGACGGCGATGTTCACGATGGACGGCAGGATCAGCTGGTTGTCCAGGAAGTTCAGCGAGATTCCACCGGTTTCCAGGACGGAGACGATCGGACTCACGCCGGGTGTGTAGAGGTAGGCCCAGACCAGCGCTGCAATAACTCCGGGGACCGCGTGGGGGAGGAAGACGAGCAACTGGAACAGCTTCCTGGCCCGTGCCACCGCAGCGTCGAGCAAAAGCGCGAACACCAGGGCGCCGCCCACCATGCAGGGAATGTAGATCAGGCAGTACAGGGCGAGGCGTCCGATACCGCCCACGAAGCTCTCGGACTGCAGGACCTGGAGGTAGTTTTCCAGGCCTACGAACGCGGTCTTGGCCTCACCGAAGCCGAGTCCGGATTTCTGCTGGGCGAAGAAGCTGAGCACGATGGCGTAGATCACCGGTGCCACCATGGCGAGAGCGAAGATCGTGAAGAAGGGGGTCAGGAAGAGGGCAGCGGTGCGGCCGCCGGTTCCGGACATGGCCCGGGGCTTGCGGGGGAACGGAAGTCCGACGTCGGTGGCTTCTGCGGACATCGCTGGTGTTGTGGACGGGTTGGCCATGATGATTCTCCTCGCTGGCAGGGCGGCCTTTGGTTGGGCCGCCCTGCCTTGCGGGCCTACTCCTTGACGGAGAGGCCGTTCTGCTTGAGTCCGGCCACTGTTGCGTCCTGGGCGGTATCGACGGCGTCGAGTACCTTGCCGCCGCTGGTCAGCGTGCCGTAGGCGTCCTTGAGTGCGGTGTTGGTGATGTCCCAGTTGGGGCCCCACTGCCAACCCGGGGTGATGGTGGAATAGGCCTTGCCGAAGACTTCATAGATGTCGTTGCCGAAGTAGCTGGCATCGAAGGCTTTCTGCGCCACGGGGGTCAGGCCCGGGAAGGCGAGGAAGGCGGAGCCGGTGTTGCCGCGGGCAGTGACGGCCTCCTTGCTGGTGGCGAGGAACTCGATGAACTTGGCCGCTGCAGCCGGATTCTTGCTGCTCTTGGTGATGTTGAAACTGGAACCGCCGTAGAACGCGTCAGCGGGAGTGCCCCAGTTCGGGACTTCGGCGGCGATCCACTGCCCCTTCTGGCCGCTGGCCTCGGTCCGCTTCTGGATACCGGTGGCGCTCCAATTGGCGCCCAGGACTCCGACGACGGCGCCGCTCGCCAGGTCTGCGGACCACTCGTCGCTGAAGGACTGCTGGACCTTGACGATCTTCTGGTCGATCAGCTTCTGCCAGTAGGTGGCGACCTTCTTGGTGGGCTCGTCATTGACACCCACCTTCCAGCTGTCGCCTTCGGTGCCGAACCACTTGCCGCCGGCCTGCCAGGACAGTGCGGCGGTGAGCGCGGCCTCGTTCGGGTTGAAACTGGCCAGGTGTGCTTCGGGGGCAACGGCCTTGAGCTTCCTGCCGGCCTCCTCGAATTCCTGCCAGGTCTTGGGCGTGGAAACGCCGGCCTTGTCCAGCATGTCCTTGCGGTACCACATGATCATCGGCGCAGCATCGTAGGGAAGTGCGTAGGTCTGCTCGCCGAACTGCACCAAAGCTTTGGTTTCGTCCGTGAGCTTGTCCACGGTTTCAGCCTTGTTGATGTAACCGTCCAGCGGCTGGAGCTGGCCGTTGCTCACGAACTGGGGCAACTGCGGGTATTCGATGGTGGCAACGTCCGGACCGTTGCCTGCGGTGATGGCAGTGGAGAGCTTCGCATAACCGCCGGCGCCGCCGTTGGGAATGGTTTCGAAGGTGACCTTGATCTTGTCCTGGCTGGCGTTGAAGGCCTCTGCCACTTTGTCCATGCCGGCCATGGAGGACCAGAACGTGATGTTGCCGATGGGGTCTTCCACGGGGGTGGGGTTTGGCGTGGCGGCCGGGGTACTGCCACAGCCGGTGACGAGTGCAGCACTGGCCATGAGGCTGGCTGCTCCAAGCAGAAGCTGGCGACGCTTCATTCTGTTCTCCTTTGAAGTTCACGATGCGAAAGTCGTGGTGTGCTCCGGGGCACTTACGGACTAGGCACTATGAAATCCACAAAAGTGAACATCATCAACAAACTGAACAGAAGTAAACAGATCGGCCCCCGCCGAGGTGGCACTTAAAGACAATGTTGGCGCCCAACATTGGGATTAACTGCCATCTCGGCGTGCCGGTGGGCGGAGTTGGCTCGGGGGTGTGGGGCTTGGGGAGGAGCCCGGCAGGAACTAGGGCTGCGTGGAGCCGCGGACTTCCAGGGCCGGGGACAGGTTTACCCGTTGCAACGCCGAGGTGCTTCCGCGCCGCGCCCCGATCCGGCTCAGGCACATCACCAAAGCCTGGTGGCCGACGTCGTATTTGGGCGGTGCCACGGCGGTGAGCGGCACGGCGCCGAGGGCTGCAATCTCGTCGTCGTAGGAGACGATTGCGAAGTCCTCAGGCACTCGGATCTGCCGCTCAAGGCAGGCGCTGACGAACTGGAGTGCGTCCTCGTCTGTGTGGACAACAGCTGCCGTCACTTGCGCTGAAGCGCACCAATCCAGGATGCGGTCCACCAGTTCCCTGTGGGCTTGGGGATCGTTTTGGGCGCGGGACATGGCCCGTACCATCGTCTCGTCCCGGGTGTGCCCGGCGCGCTGCATGGCAAGGTGGAAGCCGTCGATGAGCTGCGGAGCCGTAGGACTGTTTTCACGCAAGCAAATGGCAATCTTTTGGTGGCCAAGGCCCAGCAGGTGGTTCACGGCGATCTCCGCACCGCGGACGTGGTCGCTCCGCACCGCTTCGAGCCTGCCGTGATCCAGCGCGTCGTCAATGGACCGCTCCACTACAACCACCGGCACCCCGGCCTCTGCCAGCAGGTCCAGCGTTTCGGTTCCGGCCAAGGATTGTGCACTGGGTGTGATGAGGATGCCGTCCACGCCGTGTTCGTACAGCCGCCGCAGTTGTCGTCGCTCCTCGGCATCTGAATAGTTGGTGACACCCAGCACCAGCCGGACGCCGGCTTCCTGCGCCGCCGCTTCTGCGCCGCGGATGACGCCCGGGAAGTAGTACGACGCCGACGGTACGATCATCCCGATGGTCGCCAAAGGCCTCCTCCCGCCCGGCCGCCAGGACGATGCGGGCCGGGGTGCCTGCCCTGCCGGAGTCTTGCCGTTCGCCGCGACGGCGCCGCCATGGACGCGTTCCAGCAGTCCTTGCCCGGCGAGAACAGCGAGGTCGCGGCGAACGGTCATCCCCGAGGTGCCCAGTTTCGCCGCGAATTCGCTGGCGTTGAGGGAGCCGTTCAAGGCCAGTTCCCTCAGGATGAGCTGTTGACGATCCTCGGTCAGCATGCAGATGTCCGCCTATCAAGTTCACTTGTGTTCAGTTTGTTCATTATGAACCAGAACCCGGCGGCGTGGACCCCCAACGCCTAACTGTCCAGTTTCACCACGGAAATCTCGACGACGGCGGCCCGGGGGAGCAGGTGCTGGCGGATTGCCGCGGCTGCTTCACGCGTTACGACCGGAGCCGGGCGCGACGCATCCACGCCGATCCGGACTTTCACCGCCAGGACCTCGGCGGTTTCGGCCAGCCCGATCAGGGGAAGTGCCTCACCTGTGACGGCGGCTATGGCCGCGCCGGCTATGGACTGCCACAGTGGCTGGGCCGGATATACCGCATGGACACCGTCCACGGCCTGGACTACACCGAGCAGTTCCTCAGCCAGGACCGTAACCGTGGCCGGTGCGGGGATTGCAGACGCCGTGGGTGCGGTTGTGGGCGCGGTTACGGGCCCTGCGGCCTTTTGGGATTCCGGCCCTGCGGCCTTGTGGGATTCCTGCCCTGCTGCCGGCCGGGATCCCGGGCCGGTTGTGGGCGGCATGTCCGCAGCTTCCAAAAACTCCGTCATGGCTGGTCCTCCGTGTTCAGCTGGTCTGTGGTGCTGAGTGGTTCAAGGACATCAGTGACCGTGATGTCGATTGCCTGGATGTTCAGTTCAGTCTGGACGGCCAGGGTCTTTGCCAACTCGTCGCGAAGGGTGGCGGCGCGTTCTTCCATGGAGTGGCCGTACACCACGGCAATTTCCACTTCCGCGGTGATCGGGGCGCCCACTGTGGTGACATCTCCCTGCAGGCGGCATTTGCCCGCTGCTGTCCCTGGAAGTGCGTCCGCCACGGACCGGATCAGGGCTGAAACAGCTCCTTCGGTTTCCCACAGCGTGTCATCAGGGTGTTCGGCCCTTAAAGGGATGTTCCGTCCCGGCCGCAGTTCCAAGTGCAAATTGTCCAGGATGGACTGCATCCAGTCGTCCGTGCCTGAGCCCGCGTCTGCCACATCGGACCGGAGCAGGTCGCCGCCGAGCTCAGTGAGCCGGCGCAGGGACGCCAACGCGGACTGGCATTCGGGGCACATCTCCAGGTGGGCGGGATCGTCAATCTGTCCTGTGTCCAGGTAGGCGCTGAGATCGGCAAGGCTATGCCCGCATTCGAGGGTGTCGCTGGGGGTGTTCATCGCCATTCCTCCATAGTGCGTGCAAGCGTGATCCGTGCCCGGGCCAACCGGCCGCGGACACTGGCTGGGCTGATGTTCAACGTCAGCGCAATCTCCTCATAGCTCTGGTCATTGAATTCCTTGAGGACCCAACAGCGCCGTTGCTCCTCGGGGAGTGCGGCGAGCGCGGCTTTGAGGGCCTCTACCCGCGAGGCATTGACAGCGTTGTTTTCGGGATCCTGGGCCTTCGTCCGGGGCGTGTCGTCGAGTTGGTTTTCCGCAGTGTCCAGCTCCACATGATTGCGTCGTTTCCGGAGGTGGTCGATGCTGCGGCTGCCCACGATCCTCAACAGCCAGCCTTTGACGGCCGCGGGCTCCCGAAGGGTGTCCAACTGCTTCCAGGCCTGCACCAACGTTTCCTGGACCACATCATCGGCGTCCGCCAGGCTACCGGTCAATCGGCGGGCGGTGGCACGCATCAAGGGGCCATGCCGGCGTGCCAAGGCTTCGAAAGCTGCCGTGTCACCATCTGCGGCCCGGCCTGCCAGCAAGGCATCGGGAACGAGGTCCAGTTGGTGCTGTGCCGTGGGTGAACCAGTCACGTTCTGCCTTCCCAGGGAGTCGGAGTAAGGGTGGAAAGGGGCCGGCCCCGCAAGCGTAGCGGAGCCGGCCCTGGAAATGCCTATTTCTTGGTGAAACCCTCTTTGAGTTTCTGGGCTGCTTCCTTGATGTTGTCGCCGATGTCGGCGGCAGCGTCCTTGACCTTCTCGCCTGCCTGCTGGAGCTTCGCCTGGGCCTGGTCGTGCTGGCCTTCGCGCTCCAACGACTCGTCACCGGTCAGTTTCCCGGCGCCTTCCTTGGCAGCGCCAAGGTGCTCGGTGGCGGCGTTGTTGATCTTGTCGTTGATTCCCATGGTGTTCCCTTTTCTTTGAGGTGCGCGTGCTCTGTGGTGCCGCGCATGGTTCGGTTGGAGAGAAGTGCGTTCCATTCGTTTACCGGGCTCGTCGCGGTCCAGACACCTGGGTTCGGGCGCCGCTGGTGATTCGGACCAGGACGGGCATTGGATGTCCCAGCAGGGCATCTATTTCCCGGATGAGTTCTTCTGCGGTATTGGCAAGGTCCCGTGGTGAACTTCCCTTGCGGGCTTCGATGCGGAGCCGGAGTGCGGTTCCCCGCCGTGATTCCCAGGCAGAGACGGACGTGGCCAGGACATCCCTGTTCGTGCTGAGGGCTTCCCGGATGGCTGCCGCAACCAGTCCTACGTCCACTACTGTCCGGCCGCGGGACCCGCCAAGGTTGTTGGCCCCTTTGGCTTCGGCGTTTTCCAGGGCTCCGCCGGCTTCGGAAGGTCCGTCCAGTTGTTCTGCGAGGCGCGGAGTTCGTCCTCCACCTTGGGTGGCGAGCCAGGCTGCGCTGAAGGCCGCACCGGCCAGCAGCACAGCAATTCCTGCCACCAGCCACCAGCTCTGGAGGGGGTCTGGAAGGGGAGCTGTGCCCGCCAGGGTCCTGAGGTAGTCGCGGCCCGATGTCGCCACCGTTGTCCACGTATCCGCTGCTCCCGACAGGGTTCCGGCCGCGAAGACTGCGGCACCGGCGCCCAGGAGAGCAACACCCAGGAGGGCAAGAATGATGCGGTTCAGTGCACGGTTTGTCTGCCTCATTGCCCCACGGCTCCTTGGTTCATCACCCTGACACTCGACGTGACCCGGCGATCCAGCGCGAAGGCGGCCAGTTCGTCGTCGACCACTGTTGCAACAGCCCCGAGGTCCAGGGGAACGCCCGACGTCGGACGGGCCTGGACGCGTACGGACCGCCCACCGACGGTGGTGGTCACCTGTCCTGGGGCGAGGCCGGCGGCAAGCCGGGTGGTGCTGGAAACGGCGGCGGCAATCACGTCGTCGTCCACCACCACTGCTGCGCGCTGGCTTTCCAAGGCACGTCGGGGCTTACGGCCCCGGCCCAGTCCTGCGCCGAGGAGCACCAGTCCCAGGATCCCGAGGCCCGCTCCGGCTGCTGCCATTCCGACCGGGAGCGTGGTGGACGGGAGGTCGATCAGCCACTGGAACATTTGTGCGGGACTCGCCAGCAGTGGCTGGTCCTTGAGGATCCACAGCACGGCTTCGACCGCGAGCCACAGGAAAACGACCAGCAGGATGCAGGCGGAAATGATCGACGGGACAGCCCTCGACGAGTGCGTTTCCCGGCGGATCATCCGGCGCACGGTTCGGTCCTGGCTCATTGCACTCTCCTTTCCCTCAGCTGTTCCGGGATCTGTCCCTTGGTTCCGGGTTGGTTCTTGGCCCCGGCTTGTCGCTTGGTTTCGGTTTTGCCCGTGGCTACGGCTTGGCCTTTGCTTCCGGCTTGTCCCTTGGCTCCGGCGAGCCGGATGTCGACCCTGCCGATTTCCAAACCAGTGAGCTCCAGGCCGCGGGACACCAGTTGTGTCCGTGCCGCGCGGGCCTGTTCGAAGACAGTGCTTGTGGTGGTCCGCGGTCCCAGGAGCGACGGCAGCGACAGCTTGACTGAAACCTTGACCCCGAGCTTGCCGGCGTCGTCTTCCAGTTCAGCGGCCACGTTGCCCGCCCCCACCCGGAACGCCTGGGCTGTGACGGATTCCAAGGTCTTCCGGATGGCCTGCTGGGTGATGCGGGTATGCCCGGCCCGTGTCATTCCGGCCCGTGTCATTCCGGCACTGTCCTTGCTGACGCTGCCCTTGTTGGCACTGTCCGTGTTGACGCTGCCCTTCCCGGCCCGCGTCATGATGAGGAGCGCTTGCCCCGCAACGCATCCAGTACGCCGCGCAGGTCAAGCTTTCCCTCAGCGGAGCGTCCCAGGACAGCCCCGACACCCATGAACAGAGCCGTAAGCAGCAGGCCCCAGAAACCAAAGGCCAACCCTGCCAGGGCCAGGACCGCTCCGATGGCTATGCCGGCGATCGTGGGGTTCATGCGACCCTCGGCTCACGGCCGGCGTCGTCCGCTTCAGCGTCCTCGGAGGGAACGTGGATGTCCGTGATGGTGATGTTGACCTCGGTGACTTCCATGCCCACCAGGTCCTCGATGGCGTTGTAAACGGCATCGCGGGCGTTGTCCGCAACTTCCTGGAGCGGGTGCGGGTACTCAACAACCAGGGTCACGTCCACGGCCACCTGGGTCTGGCCGACCTCGACGCTGACGCCCTGGGTGAGATCCTTCTGGCCCACCTTTTCGCGCAGGTTGCCAATGGCACGGGCAGCGCCGCCGCCAAGGGCATGGACGCCCGGGATTTCCTGGATGGCGATGCCGGCGATCTTGGCCACGACACCGTCGGCAACGGTGGTGGCTCCACGGCCGTCCTTGCCTTTGTTCGCCGGGGCGCCGTTCGCTGCCGGGGCGCCGTTCAGTTCAAGAGTGCCGGCACCAGGTGCGGAAGTGTTGGTGGCCGCTGCCGTGGTGTTCTTGGCCGGAACGTCTGCGGGGGTGTGCGTCTGGGTCGTCATGGCAATCAGTCCTGTCGGTTGGAAGCTGCGATGGATCATTGCGGCTTGGTTCGCTGCGGCGTGTGTTTCGCCGTCATGAAGAAGACGCAGCCAGCCGACGATTCCTCACGGTCCCCTTTATGTGAACTGCATCACAGGGCGTGTTCAGTATTGTTCAGCTCGCCCCTGGCCGTGTCAGGCACCCCTAGGGTGGTGACGCTGGAACTACCCCGCAGGAGACCCATGTCCATCGGCTTCACCATGCCCGCCCCGGATTTCAACCTCAGCCCCATCACTGGCTGGACACGGGAACACTGGCTTTCCTTCGCCGATCAGCAACTCCTTGCGGTGCGCCCATACTTCTCCCCGCTGAAGGCGGCCATCCGGCTGGGCGGCCGCCCGTCGTCGTCGGGCGTTGAGTCCGACGGCCTGGAGGGCTTCGCCCGGACGTTCCTGCTGGCCGCGTTCCGCGTGGCGGGGGAGCAGGGCGGGGATCCCTTCGGCCACCTCGACCTTTACCGCGAGGGACTCCTCCACGGCACGCGGAAAGACGGGCGTGAAGCGTGGCTGCCCATCACCGACCGATCCCAGCCCATGGTGGAAGCGGCGTCGATAGTCCTTGGACTCCAACTGACCAAGCCCTGGCTGTGGGACACCCTTACCGCAGGGCAGCAGGAGCAGGTGGCCGGCTGGCTGCAGGGTTCTTCCCGCAGCTCCTGCGTGGACAACAACTGGGTGCTCTTCCAGGCCATGATTGCCGAGTTCCTGGCCGGTGCAGGGTTCGAACACAACGCAACCCACATCGACCACGGCCTCGACAGGCTGGATGACTGGTACGCCGGCGGGGGCTGGTACAGGGACGGAGACAACGGGGGCACCGGAGATTTCTTCGATTACTACTGTGGCTGGGCCATGCACCTGTACCCCATCCTGTGGGCGGAATTTGCTGCCGGCCGCCATCCACAAGCCGATCACCGCCTGGACATTTCCCGCAGCCGGCTCGCCGCTTTCCTGGAAGACCACGTCAGGTTCTTCGGCGCCAACGGCGCCCCGGTGTTCCAGGGCCGCTCCCTGATCTACCGCTACGCAGCCATCGCGCCCCTCTTCATGGGCGAGGCGATCTGCGCCACGCCGCTCACCCCGGGCCAGACCCGCAGGATCGCCAGCGGCGCCGCCAAGTACTTCCTGGACGCCGGGGCTTACGACGGCGGCCTGCCGTCCCTGGGGTGGCTCGGCGCTTTTGAACCGATGACCCAGGAATACTCCGGCCCGGCGTCGCCCTACTGGACGTCCAAAGCCTTCGTGGGGCTGCTCCTGCCCGCTGACCACCCGGTGTGGACGGCGGTTGAGGAGCCCTCGCCGTTGGAAGAGGTGGACGGGCTGAAGCATGCCGAAGCGCCCAACTACCTGCTTCACTCCACCGCCCGGGACGGCATTGCCCGCCTCCTGAACCACGGCAGCGACAAATTCTATGCCCCCGGACCGGACGACCCCCTCTACCGCAGGCTCGCGTATTCAAGCCATACCGCTCCGCTTTTCACCGAGCACCCCGTTGACAACCACTTCGCCGTCCTCGACGATGCCGCGACGCCCAGCCGGCGCTCGCGGATCCACCGGCTCACAACAGGACAGGGACAGGCCGCGAGCTGGCACGCTCCGGTGTGGAGCGACTCCCAGGATCCCGCCGGCTCTCCGTGGCGGGTAGCGACAGGAACCGCAGCGGCAGGCGGTTACGAATTGAGGGTCCACATCGTTTCGGCCCCCGCCGGTTTGGGCGGCTCTGATTGGGGTGGCGTCGTCCGCGACGGCGGATATGCGCTCGCCGACCACCACCCGCTGCCCGCCGACCCACCTTTGCCCCGGAGAAATGGCGCCCATGTCCTCACCGATGGCAGGCTGCACACCGCGATTTGGCCCCTCCATGGATACACGGACAGCGGCGTCTACCAGGGCGAGGGGGAATCGCCATTTGGCGCCTTCGCTGCCTGCGGCTACCTGGAGGGGCGGCTTACCGGGGAGCGCAGCTGCTTCGTCTCCCTGGTGTACCTCGGCGGTGAGCCGCCCGCCTGGGTGCCTTCCGGCGTCGGGCGTTCAACCGCTTTTGACGTGTTCGACGACGGCACGCGTGTCAGTGCCCGCCTCACCCTGGGTACGGGCCAAGCGCTGGAGGTGGCGTTCGCCTTCTAAGGACTGGCCAGGATTCTTGAGCAAATCTTGAGATGAGGCGGCGCCCTTCTTGAGGACTCCATCCGATGGTTGAAACATCAGCCACCGCAGCTGTTGGAGCTTCCAGGAAGGACCACCGAAATGACGGACCAGATTTCCACCCAGTCCTCGAGCATCACCGCCGTCCACGACGCAGTATCCGGCTCTGCCGAAGCCGTCCGCCACGCCGGCGAGGTCCTCAGCCAGACGCGGGTGGCCGTCCGCGAGCAGTTCAATCCGCTGGGTGTGGGCCTGCGCAGTATTTGGCCGCAGTCAGTGGTCGGGTTCTAGGTTTACTGATCCCGGGAGCCACGGAGTTTTGAAACGGGCAGTACCTCCAGCATCGGGGAGGTACCTGCCCCGCTTCATTTAAGGGACGATGGAGACAGCTCAATAAATAAGGAGACTTGTCATCAAGGAAGAGATGAGGAAGGCCGCCGATGTGGCCGAGGAAGCGTCGAATTCGCAGGCTTTCGCCGCTGTCGCGCGCGGCGGCTACGTGGTCAGCGGGCTCCTGCACGTGCTCATTGGGGTCATCGCCCTCCAAGTGGCGTTCGGAAGCAGCGGCGAAGCCGATGTCAGCGGGGCCGTGACGTCCCTGGCCAGCCAGCCGTACGGCCCGCTCCTGCTCTGGGCCTGCTTCGGCGCCTGCGCAGCACTGGCGCTGTGGCAACTGGGAAACGCCATCCTTGGCCACCGGAACGGCTCGGACAAAATCACCAAGAAACTCTCCGCAATAGGACAGGCGATCGTCTTCGCCGCACTCGCCTCCACCATCGTCTCCTTCATTGCAGGCAAGGGCCAGAACAGCCGGGAGTCCAGCAGCGACTTCACTGTCACACTCCTTAAAGCACCGTTTGGCGTGTTTTTGCTGGTGGCTGTGGGGGCCGGCATCGCGATCACGGGCATCGTCTTCGCAGTGCGCGGCTTCCGGCAGAAATTCACCAAGGACCTCACCTTGTCCTCCAACAACTCCGTACGGAAATTCCAACTGGGCGTAGGCATAGTGGGTTACATCGCCAAGGGGATTGCCCTCTTCCTGGTGGGCCTGCTGGTAATCATTGCCTCGGTGCGCGCCCAGCCTGAACAGTCCACCGGGCTCGACGGCAGTTTGAAGGCACTCAGGGAGCAGCCCTACGGGGTGTACCTGCTGGCCGCTGTGGCCGTGGGCCTGATGGCGTACGGGCTGTTCCTGATGGTCAAGGCACGTACCCTGCGGACGTAGTTGTACGAAAAGGCGCGCTTGGATTTCCAATAAGGCGGCCCGGAGGGTTAGGCGGCGGCGAATACGGGTAAGGAACAACCATGACCCACCACGACCCGAACAACTCCGGCCAGTCAAAGACACCGTTGACCTCACCGCCCACGGATCCCCGCAGCGGGTACCACTCCGGCACCTTCCCGCAACAGGAGCAGCAGCAGCCCGGCCTGACCGCGCCCCTGGATCCCCAACCGGACCACGGCGAGAAAAGCTACGTGGGACACGGCCGGCTGCAAGGCAAGACGGCCCTGATCACGGGTGGAGACTCTGGCATCGGCGCTGCTGTGGCCATCGCCTATGCCCGCGAAGGTGCCAATGTGGCCATCAGCTATCTTCCGGAGGAAGAAGAAGACGCGAGGTCGACGGCGGAATGGATCCGCGAATGCGGTTCGCAGGCACTCCTGATGCCAGGGGACGCGCGGGACGAGGCTTTCGCCAATGAAATCGTGGAACGGACAGTGCAGGAACTGGGCGGTCTCCATGTGGTGGTGCTGAACGCGGCTTACCAGAAGAACCGCGAAGGCCTGGAAACAATCCCCACCGAAGAATTCGATCGCGTCTTCAAGACCAACCTCTACTCACTCATCTGGACAGCCCAGGCAGCCATTCCACATCTCCGGCCAGGCGCATCGATTATTGTTACGGCCTCCATCCAGGCCTTCAACCCTTCGGCCCAGTTGGTGGATTACGCCATGACCAAGGCAGCCCAGGTGGCCTTCACCAAGGCCATGGCCGAAGAACTGGGACCCAAGGGAATCCGGGTCAATGCCGTGGCTCCCGGGCCCGTGTGGACCCCGTTGATTCCCGCCACGGAATGGCCGGACAAGCTCCCCACCTTTGGCCAGGACACGCCGCTGGGCAGGGCAGGTCAGCCGGCCGAGCTGGCTCCGGCCTATGTGTTGCTCGCCTCGGATGAAGGGTCCTACATTTCCGGAGCCGTGCTTCCTGTGACGGGAGGCAAAGGACTGTGAACCGCGTGATCGGAGGTCTGTCATGATCGGAGGTCTGTCATGATCGCAGTACTGGTCATCGACATGCAGAATGCCTACTTCGAGGATCCTGCCTTGAAGTCCCGCCAGGACGAGGTTGTTGCTGCCTGCAACTCCTTGACCAGCGCAGCGAGCGAAGCCGGCGCCAAAGTCCTCCTGGTGGGAACCGTGCATGAACGGGACAAATCCACCTGGTCCCTGAACATGCTCGACGACGATCAAGGCTTCATCTTCAGGGGCAGTGAGCAGGCAGAGTTCGTCCCCGGCCTGCTCACTGCCGATTTTCCCCGGCTCATCAAGACCCGTGACAGCGCTTTTTTCGGCACCGACCTCGCCATGCGCCTCAGGAATTGGGGTGTGGACACTGTAGTGCTGGCAGGGATTTCGGCCCACAACTGCATCGCGCAGACCGCAGCCGACGCTTTTGCCCACAACATCAGGGTGGTCTACGCGGCCGAGGCCATCGGTACCGAAAACGCTGAAGCTGCCGAATCGGTGCTGCGGGTCTTCACCCGCGAATACCGCCAGGCCGTGCTGCCGCTGGAAGGGATCCTGCTGTTCCTGGAATCGGAGCGGTCAGCTTAGCCCGCTCGCCGGGCTTGCTGCGCCCCGGGTCCTTACCGCGTGCCGGGTTCTTCCCGTTCCACCGGAATCCACAGCTGCCCGCGGCCATGCGTGCCACCGGCCTCCACTTGGACGCTGAGCATTTCAGGGCCGGGTGCCCACCGGTATGGGTTGGCCGGGAACCACTCGGTGGCTGCGTCCGCCCACATGCTTTGCAGGACTTCCGGGAACTTCCCTTCAGTTTCGAAAACCACCCATAGGCCTGCTGGAACGTCCATGGCCGCGAATTCCTCCGGTGCCGGTTGGCTGGATGCCACCGCATGCCAGTAGTCGAGCCCGCTTCCTTCGCTGCGCTGCTCATCGATGTTGTCGGTGACGGATAGCGGTCCTGCCGGTTCCATATCTGCCAGTTTCAGTAAGCGCTGGGTGTGAGCGGGGTCCAGGCTCCGCTGGAAATCGATGATGGCCTGGTTCGGGCCTTCGTGGACCAGGGGGACGCGGGCTTTCAGGCCAATAAGGCGGAAAGCGGGCTTGTCTTCAATACGGTGCTTCATGTCGGTGTTCCCTTCGACTCGTAGGTGGAACCTCAATTGAGGTTGGGAATGAAGAACAGCCCCGGCTTGCCTTGCTTCAGAGGGAGTAAGGCCGTGCATGGCCTTGAATGCCCGGGTGAACGCCTCGGCGGAGGCGTAGCCGTATCGGACAGCAACGGCCAGGACAGTGCCGCCGTCGATGATTTCCGCTGTGGCTGCCGTCAGGCGGCGCCTCCGGATGTACTCCGAAACCGGCAGTCCGGCCAGGGAGGAGAACATCCGCCGGAAGTGATATTCGGATGTCAGGGCGATCCGGGCCAAAGTCCCCACGTCGATCTCTGCCGTGAGGTCCGCCTCGATTGCCTCGATGGCCCGGTTCCATTCCTGCATGCTGTTTGCGCTCCCTCGTGCCGCCTTGTTCGGCCTGCTGTGTCTTCGTTCCTGCCTCTGACGCTACGCAGGGTTTGGGACCGACGCCCCACCTATCCTTGCCCGAAAGTATCAGGCCCACCCGCGCACGCCCGCGGGTTGGCGCATACCCGGCGGGTTGGGGCGTACCCCGCGGGGCATTACCTGCCAATCCTCGGAAATGTTCAGGTGCCGGGGCGGGGGGCGGGGCCGGGGCCCGAGCCGGGCAGGACCGGCTCCGGGGCTGGACACAACGCAAGGACCCGGAGGCTGCGGCTGCAGCACTCCGGGTCCTTGGTGTTTCAGTTGATACCGGTTCGGTTTCTACCGGTCACTCATTACGGCCGACTGGAGCCGGATGCTTCTTCATCGGGTTCCGATGAGAAGGGCCGGTCCCGAGGGGTGTCTTCCGTATTGTTCTCGTCCAGTTCGGCATCGGCCGAAGGCACCGTTTTTTCGGCGTAGTCGCCAGCGGTGTAGTCTCCTCCGGCGTCCTCCTTCAGGGTCTCGGGGGATACTCCGGAATCACCGTAGTCGCCCTCGGAGTACTGGCCCTCGAGTTCCTCGCCGTTGGCGTCGTGGTTCTGGGTGTCAGCCATGGTGGGTCCTGCGGCTGGTGACCAGGCCGTAGATCAGCAGCACGATGATGGAGCCACCGATAGCGAGGAGCCACGTGGTCAGCGAGAAGAATTCCTGAAGTCCGGTGCCGAAGATGAGGCCACCGATCCAGCCGCCCAGAAGTGCGCCGACGACGCCCAACAGGAGGGTCACGAACCAGCCGCCACCCTGACGGCCCGGAAGAATAAGCTTGGCGATGGCACCGGCCAGGAGACCGAGCAAAAGAAAACCAAAGAAACCCATTTTTGCTCCTACTTTCTTGTTGATGGAAATTCCATGAACGTGGTGAAGCGGTTCACTTCATCGGGTGCCTGTTCCCGATTTTAGGCACCGATATGTTGCCCCTGAGAGGCAAATGGAATACGGGGAGTGGAACAGTGGTAAAACCCCGATGAAATTGTCATTGCGTTCAATACAGCACTCCTCCCGATGGGGGGTCGGGCTCAGTACTACAACTGCAACGCTAGCCGTTCGAGGGACTAGTAGCAAGTAACCTGACTATCTACCTGCCTCGGCCGCCGGCGCGTTATCACGGTGATTCGAGGGTTCGAACTGCTCCAGGGGTGCAATGGCGGGCCCTTCCCGGCCCGTCGACTACCCCTTCAGCAGCGTTCCGGCTTCCGTGGTCCGGTGCCATGGTTATCACTCCTCGGCTCATGAAACTGTGCTTTACGGAACTTCCCGACGGGTATATTTCCTGCGGGCGTCCCTTGGATGGCATGACAGTTTAGTCCATGACGCCTGGCATGCAAATGATCCATAAACGCAAGGATTGTAATATGCAGGTGACAGCGCAAGGCCCGCGGGGCTAGTGTCGAGGAATAACGCCTCGAAAGGAGTGATTCCTGTGAAAGGGAAAGCATTGTTCGCCGTTGGAGTGGCCGTCGGCTACGTATGGGGATCAAAATCCTGGCCGGAGGTGTACAAGCGACTCCGCGGGGGCACCGAAAAGGTGCTCAAGAACCCGGAGGTCCAGGACAACGTCCATCATGCCGCCGAAGCTGTCCAGGAATCAGTCCCGGACATCCTGGATAACCTCTATGAGGCCGGCAAGAAACTGCTGGAGAAGGCCGAAGCCGTCCTGCCGGGCATCACCTCGCCGAAGTCGGAGCAGAAGCCCGGTGCCTCAAACAGCGGTGCCTCAAACAGTGGTAGCTCAACCAGCAGAACCTCAACAAGCGGGCCGACCGTCACCACCGTTCCCACTGTCACCCCCGTTCCCGCAGCGACCGGCGTCGAATCCGATGTCGTGTCGGACCCTGCCCGGGATGACACCACCGGAAGCGACTGGACGGACGAGGGCGGCGCAGCGCCGGAAGGGCCGGCCACCAATACGCCGCCCAAGGCCTGACCTAAGCTGACCCGACGCCGGCAAGTGCCGGCGTCGGGCTCTATTTTCCGCGTTCCACGCTGGCCACAATTGCCTCGCCCAACTCTGTGGGCCTAGTGAATTGTGGCCAGTGGCCTGTGGGGAGGTCGATGTAATCGACATCCCGGATCCGCGCGAGCTCAGCGGTGAAGGGGTGCCCGGCGTCCATCCATTCCTTAAGGAGCGAGGACGGGAACTGGCACGCGATGATGGTGGCCGGAACGTCGTAGCGGCGGACGTCGCCCAAATGCTGCTGGTCGCAGGCCACTCCCTTTGGTTCGGGGATGGCGCGGGCGCGGAAGTCGTCCTTCATTTCATCCGTCAGGTCAACAAGGTCCTCGTCCTCGAACAATTCCCACGGCGGCAGTGGGATCTCATCGCCGTCGTCGGGCAGTTCATCATTGATGACCCCGCCCTCACCGAGCGGACCGCTGTCGACGTATATAGCGCGGGCCACCCGGTCCGGCCGGGCGTCTGCCACTCCGTGGATGATGGCGCCGCCGCCCGAGTGGCCCACCAGGACCACCTTGCCTTCCAGGGCATCCACCGCGGCAACCACGGCGTCGATGTGCGTGCGAAGTCCTATGCCGGCGCGGGGTGCATCGGCTGATTCCAATCCAGGCAAGGTCAACGGGTGCACCGTATGTCCGGCCGCCACCAGCGGGGGAGTCACCTCCTCCCACGATGAGGCGTCCAACCAGAAACCGGGTACGAGGATGATGTCCATGCGGGTACCCTACGGGAGCCCGCCGACAGTTTGTAGGAGTGGCTGGTTTCCTTCGGCCAACTTCTGCACCGTCTTTGCCAGAATCCCGGCGCGCGACCCGGTTGTCCGGGCTTTGAGTATCGGCAGGATGAGGAGGTACCGGTCAGTCTTGCCCAGCTGTTCAAAGGCTTCCCGGGCTCCACTGTTTCCTGCCAGGGCGGCTTCAAGGTCCTCGGGAACCTCGGCCTTGGCCTGCGAAACGTATGCCGATTCCCAGCGGCCGTCGGCTTTGGCTGACTCAATTTCGGCTATGCCTGCAGGGTGCATGCGTCCGGCCTCGATGAGCCGGGCCACTTTGCCCACGTTCACCTGCGACCAGGAACTTCCGGGCCGACGCCGCGAATACCTTTGCAGGAAGGTCTTGTGGTCATGGCCCTTGCGTTGGCCATCAATCCAGCCGAAACACAGTGCGCCGTCCAAGGCGTCCTGGATGTCGGTGAGGCCGGTCCCCGCGTTCTTCTTGCCGATTACCAGCCACGCCTCGGTCTTGGTGTCGTGGTTCGCGGCGAGCCACTGTTCCCATTCCGTGCCGCCGGCAAACCGCAGCAATTCCCGTGCGTCATCGTGCTCCACAGCCGCTCCTCCCTCCGTTGCCCTTCGCCTTCCTCCCAGCATCCCCCAAGTTAGGAGCAATTGGCGCTGTTTTCAGTGCCGGCAACCACGTCGACTGCTACCCACGTAGGCGAGGATTTGGGTCCCGGAAAGGGGTTGACGCAGGTCACGTTCCCAGTCCATAGTTATCGTATACGATTTCGTACTTGATGCAGTTGGACGAAGAGGAGGCGCCGTGACACTGGAGTTCCGGACCCAGGAGATCAGCCAGGACATGCTGGCCCGGACGCGCAAAGTCATTGCCGTCCACATCAACTACCCCAGCCGGGCGGCCCAGCGCGGACGCACTCCCGGGCAGCCGTCCTACTTCCTGAAGCCTTCCTCGTCGCTGGCACTCGGCTCCACGGACGCCCCCGGATCGGTGGAACGCCCCGCCGGCTGTGAACTCCTCGGCTACGAGGGCGAGATCGCTCTGGTCATCGGCAAGTCAGCCCGCCGCGTCAGTCTTGAGGACGCCTGGAGCCACGTCGAATGGGTCACGGCGTCCAACGACCTCGGTGTGTACGACCTCCGCTACGCAGACAAGGGCTCCAACGTCCGGTCCAAGGGCGGCGACGGTTTCACTCCCGTGGGTCCCGCGCTCATTCCCGCCGATGCCGTTGACCCCGCTGCCCTAAGGATCCGTACCTGGCACAACGGAGACCTCGTCCAGGACGACACCACCGAGGACCTGCTCTTCCCCTTCGCCCAACTCGTCGCGGACCTCTCCCAGCTGCTCACGCTCGAAGAGGGTGACATCATCCTCACCGGCACCCCCGCCGGAGCCTCCGTTGCCAAGCCAGGTGACGTCGTCGAGATTGAGGTCACCGGAGGTGGATTCAGCAGCGGCCGCCTGGTCACCAAAGTAACGGAAGGCACGACGCCGTTCGCGGACTTCGGTGCCCGGCCCAAGACAGATGACACCCAGCGGGAAGAGGCCTACGGTTCCCGGGAGGCCGCCGGGCTGCCTGCAGGACAGGAGGCTGCCGCGAGCGTGCTGACTCCTGAGCTGAAGGCGAAGCTTGAGTCCGTCGCTACCGCCACACTCTCGTCCCAGCTCCGCAAGCGCGGGCTCAACAACGTGAGCATTGACGGCTTGCAGGCCACCCGCCCGGACCGCAAGGTAGTAGGCCTGGCCCGGACCCTCCGCTACGTTCCCAACCGTGAAGACCTCTTCAAGACCCACGGCGGCGGCTTCAACGCCCAAAAGCAGGCCATCGATTCCGTGAACGAAGGCGAAATCCTGGTCATGGAAGCCCGCGGCGAGAAGGGCACAGGCACGGTGGGGGACATCCTCGCGCTGCGTGCCCAGGTCCGCGGGGCAGCGGCCATCATTACCGACGGCGGCGTCCGCGACTACTCTGCAGTGGCCGACCTGGAGATGCCCACCTACTTCGCCAACCCGCACCCGGCAGTGCTGGGCCGCCGCCACATTCCGTGGGACACCGACATCACCATCGCCTGCGGGGGAGCAACCGTTCAGCCCGGCGACATCATCGTGGCCGACTCCGACGGCATCCTGGTGATCCCCCCGGCCATCGCCGAAGAACTCGTGGATGACTGCATTCAGCAGGAAAAAGAAGAGACGTTCATTTTCCGGATGGTCCAGGAAGGCAACAGCGTGGACGGGCTGTACCCCATGAACAAGGAATGGCAGGCCCGCTACGCGGAGTGGGTAACAGCGGAGTGGCAGAGCAAGCAGGGAGCCTCAGGTGAGTGAAACCGCCGTCGGAAGTGCCGCCGTCGACAACGCCGGTGCCCAAAGCAAGTCCCAGCAGGCCTATGCCGCGGTGAAGGCAAGGATCGTTGAAGGCACCTACACGCCGGGTTACCGGCTGGTGCTGGCCAAGATCGCCGAGGACCTGGGCTTCAGCGTGGTCCCGGTCCGCGAAGCGATCCGCCGCCTGGAAGCCGAAGGGCTGGTGAAGTTCGAGCGGAACGTGGGCGCCACGGTGTCCGGGATCGACCCCACCGAGTACCTGTACACCATGCAGACCCTGAGCATTGTGGAAGGCGCCGCTACAGCGTTGTCCGCCCCGCTGATCGATTCAATCTCCATTGCCCGGGCCCGTGCTGTGAACGAAGAGATGCGCGAGTGCCTTGAGCACTTTGATCCCGTGCGTTTCACCGCGCTGAACCAGGACTTCCACAGCGTCCTGTTTGAACACTGCCCCAATCCGCACATCCTGGACCTGGTTCACCGGGGCTGGAACCGGCTGGCCTCCATCCGGTCCTCCACGTTCCGGTTCGTTCCCGGCCGGGCACAGGAATCGGTGCGCGAACATGAGGCCCTGCTGCAGCTGATCGAGAATGCAGCAGACGCCGACACCATTGAAAAAGCAGCCCGCCAACACCGCGCCGCAACCCTGGACGCGTACCTCTCCACTACCAACTAAAGCTTTGGAAGAAAAGGAAGACAACGATGACGACCTCAGTAGAGACCACCAAGCACTACATCCCCGAGAACCTGCCCTCCCACATCCAGCACTTCATCAACGGCGAGTTCGTTGACTCCATCTCGGGCAAGACCTTCGATGTCCTGGACCCGGTATCCAACGGCAACTACGCCACCGCTGCGGCCGGCCAGAAGGAAGACATCGACCTCGCCGTCGCCGCAGCCCGCGAAGCATTCGTCAACGGTCCCTGGCCGAAGATGAAGCCGCGCGAACGTGCCCGGGTGCTGAACAAGATCGCCGACGCCGTCGAAGCACAGGAAGCCCGCCTTGCCGAGCTGGAAACGTTCGATACCGGCCTGCCGATCACCCAGGCCAAGGGCCAGGCGCTCCGGGCTGCAGAGAACTTCCGCTTCTTCGCGGACCTGATCGTGGCCCAGTTCGATGACGCCATGAAGGTCCCTGGCTCACAGATCAACTACGTGAACCGCAAGCCGATCGGCGTCGCAGGCCTGATTACCCCGTGGAACACCCCGTTCATGCTGGAGTCCTGGAAGCTCGCCCCCGCCCTGGCCACCGGCAACACCGTAGTACTGAAGCCGGCCGAGTTCACCCCGCTCTCTGCCTCGCTCTGGGCGCAGATCTTCAAGGACGCAGGGCTGCCCGACGGCGTGTTCAACCTGGTGAACGGCTTGGGTGAGGAAGCCGGTGACGCGCTGGTGAAGCACCCGGACGTGCCGCTGATCTCCTTCACCGGCGAGACCACCACAGGCCAGACCATCTTCCGCAACGCCGCAGCCAACCTCAAGGGCCTGTCCATGGAGCTCGGCGGCAAGTCCCCGTGCGTCGTGTTCGCCGACGCCGACCTGGATGCCGCGATCGACTCCGCGCTGTTCGGTGTGTTCTCCCTCAACGGCGAACGATGCACCGCCGGATCCCGCATCCTGGTGGAGCGGGCTATCTACGACGAATTCTGCGAAAAGTATGCCGCCCGCGCCAAGAACATCGTGGTGGGCGATCCCCACGATCCCAAGACCCAGGTGGGTGCCCTGGTCCATCCGGAGCACTACAACAAGGTGGCTTCCTACGTGGAGATCGGCAAGTCCGAAGGCCGGCTCCTGGCCGGCGGCGGCCGACCCGACCACCTTCCCGAAGGCAACTACATCGCACCCACGGTGTTTGCCGACGTCGCGCCTGACGCGCGGATCTTCCAGGAGGAAATCTTCGGTCCCGTCGTGGCCATCACGCCCTTCGAGAACGACGACGAAGCCCTCGCCTTGGCCAACAACACCAAGTACGGCCTGGCGGCCTACATCTGGACCCAGAACCTGACCCGGGCCCACAACTTCTCCCAGAACGTGGAGGCCGGCATGGTGTGGCTCAACAGCCACAACGTCCGTGATCTTCGCACCCCGTTCGGTGGCGTCAAGGCCTCTGGACTGGGCCATGAGGGCGGTTACCGTTCCATCGATTTCTACACCGACCAGCAGGCCGTGCACATCACGCTGGGCTCGGTCCACACGCCCAAATTCGGCGCCTAGAGCTTCCCACTGACCCTTTCAACGAAGAGAGAATCCCATGAGCACCCCCTTCACCGGCCCCATCCCTACTCCCACAGTCCCGGCGCCGGACATCGTCCGCTGCGCCTACCTGGAACTGGTGGTCACGGACCTGGCCAAGTCCCGCGCGTTCTACGTTGACCTCCTGGGCCTGCACGTTACCGAGGAAGATGAGAACACCATCTACCTGCGCTCCTTCGAGGAGTTCATCCACCACAACCTGGTCCTCCGCAAGGGCCCGGTAGCCGCTGCTGCCGCGTTCGCCTACCGGGTGAAGTCCCCGGCAGAGGTCGATGCCGCCGAGGCCTATTACCGCGAACTGGGCTGCCGGGTGGAGCGCCGCAAGGAAGGCTTCACCAAGGGCGTGGGCGACTCCGTCCGCGTGGAAGACCCGTTGGGTTTCCCGTACGAGTTCTTCTACGACGTTGAGCACGTCGAACGCCTCACCCAGCGCTACGACCTCTACTCCGCCGGCGAACTGGTCCGCCTGGACCACTTCAACCAGGTCACCCCGGACGTCCCCCGCGGCCGCAAGTACCTGGAGGACCTCGGCTTCCGCGTCTCCGAGGACATCAAGGATTCCGACGGCGTCACGTACGCGGCGTGGATGCACCGGAAACAGACTGTGCACGATACCGCCCTGACCGGTGGCAACGGCCCGCGCCTGCACCACATCGCCTTCTCCACCCACGAGAAGCACAACATCATCCAGATCTGCGACAAGATGGGTGCCCTGCGCATCTCGGACCGGATTGAGCGTGGCCCCGGACGCCACGGTGTGTCCAACGCGTTCTACCTCTACATCCTTGACCCGGATGGCCACCGCGTGGAGATCTACACCCAGGACTACTACACCGGCGATCCGGACAACCCCACAGTCACCTGGGACGTCCACGACAACCAGCGCCGCGACTGGTGGGGAAACCCCGTTGTCCCGTCCTGGTACACCGAGGCTTCTCTTGTCCTGGACCTCGACGGCAACCCGCAGCCGATCATCGAGCGCGAGGACAAGTCCGAAATGGCAGTCACCGTGGGCGCCGACGGCTTCTCCTACACCCGCCCCTCGGGCGACTCGGATGAAGCGGCCGAGGGCTTCAAGCTCGGAGCGCAGGTCTAAGCCATGCTGGACGCGAAGACGATCGAAGCCATTGCCGACGAGCTCCTTGAGGCCGGACGTTCCCGTACGCCCGTTCCTCGGCTGACTGCCCGCTATCCAGGGATGACGGTGGAGGATTCCTACGCCGTGCAGCAGTTGTGGATGCGGCGGAACGAGGAAGCCGGCCGCACGTTGGTGGGGCGCAAGATCGGCCTCACGTCCAAGGCCATGCAGGCCGCCACGGGCATCACCGAGCCGGACTATGGCGCCATTTTTGATGACATGGTCCTCGAAACCGGCTGCTCCGTGGAGTGGGATAAGTACACGCACCCCCGGGTTGAAGTGGAGTTGGCCTTCGTGCTGAAGTCAGGCCTCAAGGGGCCCGGCTGCACCATTTTCGACGTCCTCAACGCCACCGACTACGTGGTTCCGGCCCTCGAAATCCTGGACTCCAGGATCGAAATGGAGGGCCGGACCATCGTGGACACCATCTCGGACAACGCCGCGATGGGCGCCATGGTGGTGGGCGGCCGTCCAGTGCGGCCGGACGCCGTCGACCTCCGCTGGGTATCGGCCATCCTGTACAAAAACCAGACCGTGGAAGAGACCGGAGTGGCCGCCGGAGTGCTGGATCATCCCGCAAATGGCGTGCACTGGCTGGCCAACAAAATCGCCGCGCACGGGGACTCCATGAAGGCCGGAGATATCATCCTGGCGGGCTCGTTTACCCGCCCCCTCTGGGTGTACAAAGGTGATACCGTGCACGCTGACTACGGACCGTTGGGAGTTGTGACATGCCACTTCAGCTAGGCCCCACTTTCTACTCGGCGTTGGGAGAGGCCGGAAGGCCGTTGGCGGGCATGTGGGTGTGTTCCGGCAGCCCGCTGGTGGCGGAAATCTGCGCCGGCTCGGGGCTGGACTGGGTCCTGATCGACGCCGAACACAGTCCCAACGGGCTGGAATCCATCCTGGCCCAGCTTCATGCGGTGAGCGGCTATCCGGTCCAGGCCATGGTCCGGCCACCCGTGAATGACACCGTGGTCATCAAGCAATACCTGGACCTTGGAGTGCAGAACCTGCTCATTCCCATGGTGAACTCGGCCTTCGAGGCAGCATCGGCCGTGGCGGCTGTCCGATACCCACCCCACGGGGTCCGGGGTGTGGGTTCGGCGCTTGCCCGGGCCTCGCGCTGGAACCGGGTTCCGGACTACCTGGCGTCCGCATCGGAATCCATCAGCCTCACGGTGCAGATCGAATCCGAGGCTGCGGCCTCGGCTGTGGAGGAGATCCTGGCCGTCGATGGCGTGGACGGCATTTTCCTCGGTCCTTCGGACCTTGCCGCCTCGATGGGCCTGCTGGGACAGCAGGAAAATCCGCTGGTGAGGGCCGTCGTCGAACATTGCCTCGCTGCCGCCAAAGCGGCCGGAAAGCCCGCCGGCGTGAACGCCTTCAACGAGTCAACCGCCCGCGCCTATCTCGACGCCGGTGCCTCCTTTGTGCTGGTCGGCGCAGACGTTGCTGTGCTGGCCCGCGCCTCCGAAGGGTTCGCCTCCACGTTCATTCCTGTGTCTGAAACGGCGGACCGCGAAAGCTACTGACGGACCCAGCTGTGACTCAGTTGGGCGAGGGCGCGGTGTTCTTGCGAGCCATATACCACTCCGTGAATTCGCGGGCGCGTCCGTCTTCGGCGAAGCGGATCACCCAGAGGTTGTCGTAGGTGGGCTCGCCGTTCAGGTACGTGGTGAGGCCCTGGACGAATGCAGTGTCACCGTCCTGGCCCAAGAGGGTCCATTCGAACGTCCAGTCCTCGGGCTTGTCGCCGGCGTCGGACCACGCTGTGACGATCTCTTCGTGGCCTTTCCATGGTTTATCCGTGTTGGGTTTGTCGTAGTAGACGGCATCCTCGGTGAAGAGTGCGCGGACGTCGTCGGGCTCATTCGAGGTCCACGCTCGTTCGTACTTGTCCATCCAGGAGTTCACATCGCTCATTCCTCCGTTCTACCCTCCGGGGCGGGTGGGTTCAACGGTGGGCTTGCTGCTTTCACCGAACGTTCCTCCCCAGTTGGTGTGCGGGCGTCCTGCGTTCCTTCCCAGTTGCCGGTCGGAATGTACGACGACGGCCGGCTGGTTTCCGCTGTTTGCTGCGTTTCGCGGGGGCCGGGTCGGTTCCAGGGAGTGGGTAAGTGGGCAGGAACGCTGGCGGGGAGGGCTGTGCAGTTTGGGGGCGGGGCAGATCAGGCCGGACGGGCGATTCCCCGCGATGACCGGCGGATGTGGTCCGGGGTGAGGCCGGTCAGTGAGGCGAGCTCCAGGTCGTCGCAGACGTGGTTACGGACGGCCATGACAATCAGGGCTTCGCGTCGTTCGGTGATCTGGGTCCGATGACGTTCGGCGGCCCTGAGTTCGTCGCTCTTCTTCTTTACGGCGGACAAGTGGACGCTGCGGGGGAGCCCGCTCGGGTGGAGATCGTCATAAGCCAAAGCGATGGTCCTGACCGCCTTCATGTTCTCCCCTGTAGCCGCCGAAACAGTGGCGATGGTGAGCCCATCCTCAATCGCCTGCGCAATCAGCTCGTTCCTGGCAGCGGTCAGGGTACGGATGGCGCTCGTTGCGTGGGACAGCAGTTGCCGGTGCACTCCGAGGGCATGCGCCAACTTGGCATGATCCGTGCGGTCCTTGGGCTGCGGACGATCCGTGGGCTGCGGTCGCGGAGCCTTGGCCCGGTAGGTATACCGTCCGGTGGCCGAGCGGGCTTGGAGTGAAACAGTGGGGGCTGACCCTGCCTGGGCTGTCATTGGCTCCCTTTCAGTTTCGGAACAGCACTTCTGATCCCTCGAATCTAGGCAGTGTTCAGCGGTCCAAGGAAATACCAATACCGCGTGAACCCATAAGCAAAGTGCATGGAAGAAGTGCCCCAGAGCGTGTCCATGCGCTTTCTGGGCGTCGAAGGGGTGCTGAAATCCCACTAAGGGGTCCGCGTCATAAGACCCCCTTATAGATCCACGCACATTAGGTCTTATCCACAGCGCCCACGGATCCCTAGTCTCGAAAAAGGGGATACGCGAATCCGCGCGTCCTGAGTTCCACATTCCTGGAGGAGACATGTCCGACTACCTGCCGGCGTCGAGGGTCACCCGCATCAAGTCCTCAGCGAGCGTCGCCGCGGCCGCCCGCGTCCGTGAACTTAAGGCTGAAGGCATCCCGATCATCGACCTGACCGTTGGCGAGCCGGACTTCGACACCCCGGACCATATCAAGGAAGCAGCAGTCGCTGCCATCAGAGATGGCGAGACCAAGTACACCTCGGTCACGGGTACGCCTGAGCTGCAGACCGCCGTCCTCCGCAAAATCGAGGGTCATACCGGACACCACTATGAGCGCAACCAGCTCACCATTGGCGGCGGCGCCAAGCAAGTCCTCTACGTCGCTCTGATGGCCTCGCTCAACCAAGGCGATGAGGTCATTGTCCCGGCGCCGTATTGGGTTTCGTACCCGGACATGGTGCTCGCCAACGACGGCACCCCGGTGATCGTCCCGTGCGGTGAGGACACAGGCTTCAAGCTCACCCCGGACGCCCTGGACAAGGCCATCACGCCCCGGACCAAGTGGCTCATCCTCAATGCCCCGTCCAACCCGACCGGCGCGGTGTACACCCGCGAGGAACTCCAAGCCCTTGGCGCAGTCCTGGAGCAGCATCCGCAGGTGTACATCCTCACCGACGAGATCTACGACGAAATCCACTTCGGGGATGGCCGGGTCACCAGCCTGGTCGCCGCCGTGCCGGCGCTCAAAGACCGCATCCTGCTGGTCAACGGTGTCTCCAAGGCCTACGCCATGACCGGCTGGCGGCTCGGCTATGGCGTGGGACCGGTCCCCCTGATCGCGGCCATGAACAAATTGCAGTCGCAAACCTCGTCGTGCCCGTCGTCCATCAGCCAAGCCGCCGCCGTCGCGGCACTGAACGGCGACCAATCCTTCGTCCGGGACAGCGTGGAGGTGTACCGCAAACGCCGGGACGCCGCCGTCGAGGGTTTGAACGCCATCAATGGACTGTCCGTTGCGCCGGCGGAAGGCGCCTTTTATGCCTACGTGAACTGCAGCGGCGTGATCGGCAAAACCACACCTGACGGCACCGTCATCAGCAATGACCAGGACTTCACGCTTTACCTGCTGGACGCTGCCCGCGTCGCTGTCATCCAGGGCTCGGCTTACGGCCTGGGTCCCTACTTCCGGATCTCCTTCGCCACCTCGCTGGAGACCATCAATGCCGGCGTGGACTCCATCCGCGACGCCGTCAACGCCCTGTCCTAAGCCCCACAGAAAGATTCCCACCATGATTCACGTCAAGACCAAATTCGAACGCCCGGACGCCGACGTCGTCAGTCGCCTCGCCGCCTTTTCCTCCGCCACGATCCACGAGGCCCAAGGCCGCCGCGGCGCACTAAGCTCGAAGATCAAGCCGATCGACCGTTCCATGTCCTTCTGCGGCCCGGCCGTCACCGTAGCCTGTGCCCCGCAGGACAACCTCATGCTCCAGGTGGCCATCCACTACGCACAAGCCGGTGACGTGGTGTTGGTCGGTGCGCAGGAAATGGCCGAGGCCGGCACGTTCGGCGACGTCCTGGGCAACGCCATGAAAGCCAAGGGCATCGCAGCGATGGTCACCGACTCCGGGGTCCGGGACACCCAGGACCTGATTGAACTTGGCCTGCCCGTGTTCTCCGGCAGCGTCAGCATCAAGGGCACCGTGAAGGAAACGCTCGGGCCCATCAACCACCCGATCATCTTTGGCGACGAGATCATCTACCCCGGCGACATCCTCCGCGGCGACGCCGACGGTGTGGTGGTGGTCCGCCGCGAAGAAGCCGAGGAAGTCATTGCCCTCTCACAGGCCCGCGACGACCACGAGCGCGAACTCATCAAGCTCTACCACGACGGCGGCAACACCATTGAGTTGTGCGGACTGACGGAGAAGCTGAAGGAGAAGGGCCTCCTGGTCGAGGACTAGGGCCGCTCCGGGGCCGGCCACCGTCCTGGACGGCGGCCGGCCCTTTGGCGTGCTGTTTGCTTCCTGGGTGGGCGGGGGGTGTGGGCGTGCGGGGGTTGGGGTTTGGTTTCTTGGGTTTGGGATTGGGCACAGGAAAGGCGCCTTGCCGGTGGCAAAGCGCCTTTGGTGCGTGCAACTGTGGGCGGTGAACGACGACTGTTGTTGGTCGACGGCGGTTGTTGGTCGACGTCGGCTATTGATGGACGACGACGGGTGTTGATGGTCGACGGCGGGTGGCCGGGTTTGCGGGGCTGCGGCTTGTGCGGAGGTGGCTTGGTCCGGCGGGCGATTGGCCTGCTCAGTCGAGGCCGGAGTGCCCCGGGCGCGTGTCCACCAAGTGCCATTCGATGCTGTTGCCGGCATGGGCCGGCATCATGCTGCCTTCGAAGACGAACAAGGGTTCGCCAATTCCGCCTGAAGGCCGCCAAAAACCATTTCGCGGACAATGAAATCCGGTTCGAGCGCTGATGGTGCCGCGGGTCGGATTCGAAACCCATCCCACTGTGCTGATCTTTTTCACCGTATTCTCCTTCACCCTGCCTGCGGAATCTGCAGACCGTTATCAAATGTCTTTCTCATTCGATGGTAGGAAATTAAAACGGTCCTGAATAAGACCAAAGCTGTCTGTCCGGATAAGGGATTGTTATGGATGGGCCGGCAGTTGCACGGGGTCGGTCCCGTACTTGTTGATCAGTTGTTGATGCAGCATTTCCTTGACCACCAACAGCACGGCGGACGCGGCCTCGGACAAAGGCTCGTGGTCCGGAGTGCAGAGGGCGATCTTGCTCTGCAGGCCGGGTTCCACGATCCGCAGCACTTTGAAGTCCTGGTCCGGGAAGAGGGCATCGGCGGCGGACTTGGGCAGCACCGTGCCGCCTAGGTTGGCGCGGATGAGCCGGGTCAGCGAAGGGACGGACTCCACTTCGCCCACCAGTTTCAGCGGGAGGTCCTGGTCCGTCAGGCCCTTCTCGATGAGCTGGCGAAGTGTGTGGTTCTTCTCGGGGAGGAACAGTCCCACCGTGCTCGCTTCGGCAAGCGTTATGGTGTCCTTCCCGTGGTTGACGTCGACGTCCGGGTGAACCACCAGGTGGAGGTCCTCCACGATCATGGTGGTGAACTGGACGCCCCGGATCTTTCCGGGCTCGTAAATGAGCGCCATATCGAGGCGGCCGTTCTTGATGGCTTCACTCAACACGCCGCCGAAAATCTCTGTCAGGTGGACCACGATGTCCGGGTAGCGGCGGCCTACTTCCCTGATGATCTGGGGCGTGAGGCTCGAGGCCATGCTGTAGGGCGCGATTGCGATGGATACCCTTCCGGAGGGCGCGGCACCTGAGGAAGCAACATCCTGCCTGGCCTGCTCCACAAGCCTCAGGATCGACTGTGCGTGGCGGTACAAGGTGTGCCCGGCTGCCGTTGGTTCCACCCCTTGCTTGCTGCGGATCAACAGGCGCTGCTTGAGGTCGTTCTCCAGTGCCGAGACCTGCTGGCTGAGGGCCGGCTGGGCAACATGGAGGGCGGCGGCGGCCTTGGTGATGCTCCCCGAGTCAACAATTTGCACGAAGTATGAGAGCTTCCGCGTGTCCATGGATGTACCTTCCTGGAGAGCCGTGCCCCGCGGGTGGGAAGTTCCCTTCGGTGGCAGGTCCCGATGTTCAAATATAGACGCATCGCCCAGCGGGCAGCTGCTGGGACCCACGTCACAGGGCGTGGTGGTGCAGGTCATAACGGAGACCTATCACGGGATAACTATTAGGTCTTTGTGCCGGGGTCTGTGGGAGTGCGAGACTTTTGGAAAGAACTTCAGGCAACGCTCCGGATTCAATCCAGCGTCCATGAATTTTCGGGAAATTGATTTTCGCCTCCAAGGGAGAGATTCGATATTTCCGCCACTAATTCAAACCCACGGAAAGAGAACCACGTGAACCCGGTTATTGATCTTGTAGCGGATCTTGGAGAGGGATTTGGCGCCTACACCATGGGCGACGATTCCGAACTCCTGGAGATCGTAACAAGCGCCAATATCGCTTGTGGTTTCCACGCCGGTGATCCGGACATCATGGCTGCCACCGTGGCTGAATGCGTCCGCCGCGGAGTCGGCATCGGAGCGCACCCCAGCTTTCCGGACCTGAGGGGTTTCGGCCGACGCGACATGGGCCTTTCTGCAAGCGAGGTTCAGAACGACGTCGTGTACCAGCTGGGTGCACTTAATGGCTTTGCAGCATTCCACGGAACCAAGGTCTCACACCTCGCGCCCCACGGCCGGCTCGGCAATCTTGTGGCTGTTCGGGCCGATTATGCCCAGGCTGTGGCTGACGCCGGTGCAAGAGTGGACAGCGAACTCATCGTCGTGGCGCAGGAAGGTGAACTGGCCACCGCATCCCGCGCCGCCGGACTGGACGTTGCCATCGTAGGAATCGTGGACCGCGCCTATCAGGAAGACGGCACCCTGGTTCCACGCAGCCAGCCCGGCGCCGTGCTCCACGATCCCTCGGAGATCGTTGAAAGGACCCTGCGCATGGTGGTCGACGGCAAGATCCGCTGTGCCAACGGCAACGAACTCGCCATCGACGTCGACACCCTCCTCCTGCACGGAGACAACCCGGGCGCCGTTGAGCTGGCACGCCGGATCCGTTCGGAACTTATCGCCGCCGGTGTCCACATTGCGCCCTTGGCTGAGGTCATGCACGCAAGGAAGAAGGCGGCCTGACATGGTGCGCCCAACCGTTCCCACCGAGGTCTACGAATCCGGTGACTCCGCACTCCGGGTGGTAGCAATCTCCGAGGTCAGCGAAAGCAATTGGCTCACCGTCCACGGTCTGGCCGACTGGCTGGAAAACTGTGGTGCAGAAGGTCTCCACGGTGCGGTTCCCACGTACGATTCCGTGCTGGTGGAGTTCGACCCCGTCCTTGTCTCGGCACGCCAAGTACGCGCTTTTGTGAAGCTCGGGCTGTTGGAACTCGCCCACGCCGGTGAATCCGCCGCAGCACCACGTGAGTTCGATATTCCTGTTGCCTACGGCGGCGAATACGGGCCCGATCTGGAGCGCGTCGCTGAGCACCAGGGGATTTCCGTGGAGGAGGTCATTCGCCTCCACACCGAAAAGACCTACACCGTTCGTTGCCTGGGTGCGCCCGCTGGATCCCCCATGATGGACGGCCCCGCCTTCCCCAAGCCGGTGCCCCGCCTCAAGGATCCCCGGCTCAGTGTCCCGGCAGGTGCGGTGGCAGTTGCCGGTCGCCAGGCAGTCATCGCTCCGGCCACCGCCCCGGGCGGTTGGTGCGTCATCGGCCAAACCCCCTTGTCCCTCCTGAACATCCGCCGCGAACCACTGGTCCCGTACAAGCCAGGTGACATCCTGCGGTTCCGCCGGATCAGCACTGAGGACTTCGGCTTGTACGCCGGTGCCGAACTCGAGCCGCTGGAACTGGATCGCGCGGAGTTGAGTCCTGCGGCGTCGGGTCCTGTGGATTTGGGAGCGCAGCCATGACCGGCGGCATCCTGATCCAGCAGCCAGGAAACTCGGTGGTCACAGACCTTGGCCGGACCCGCGGCCCCCGCTTCGGCCTTCCCGTCAACGGTGCTTTGGACCAGTACTCGGCCCGTGCGGCCAACATCCTGGCAGGAAACCTGGACAACGATCCCCTGGTGGAGGTCACGGCCCTGGACTTCCGGATGAAGGCCACCACCGACATCCTCATCGCCGTCACCGGTGCCCCGCTAACAGTTACCGTTGGTGGCCGGCCGGCCACCCAATGGGAACCGGTCTCGGTGCGTGCCGGAGAAACAGTCTCCCTCCGGGGAATCCACCGGGGCCTTCGCGCCTACATCGCCGTCCATGGCTCCATCGAGGCAGAAACACTGCTTGGCAGCGTTGCACCGGACACCGTAGTGGGCTTCGGACTTCAGCTCAAAGAGGGCACCTCGCTCCTCACCAGGAAGAGCGTCGGCCCCGTCCGCCAGCCCTACTTCGACCTCCCGCTTTTCCGGCTGGGCCTTGAACGCCCCAGCATGGACTCGAACCTGTTGGTCGATGTGACCGACGGGCCGGACGTTGCCGGGTTTGGCACGTCCGGTGACCTGCTCTTCACCTCGGAGTACACCGTGAGCGGCCGCAGCAACCACATCGGCCTGCGGCTCGGCGGAGAACTTCCGGAAAGAACCTCAAACGGCGAAGTCCTTTCCCGCGGCGTGCCAGTGGGCGCCGTTGAGGTTCCCTCCAGGGAAGAACTGCTGGTTCTCCACAGGGGACGCGGCGTCACCGCCGGGTATCCCGTTCTTGCAGTAGTCACCAGCGCCGGACTGGATGTCCTGGCCCAAGCGCGGCCAGGGGACAAAGTCCGTTTTCGGAAAACCACAGTGGCAGAAGCTACTGCCGCCCATAGGCGCTCGCGGGCCCAGCTTGAAACACTCCGCGAATCCGTCAACACCGTCTTCGGACTCCTCGGCATCGGATGCCGTCCCCAGTGGCAGGACCTACCGGTTGCGGCATGCAGCTAAAACCCTGTCGTCACACCAGTAGGCGTTGCTACGCTCATCCCAGTAAGGAAAAGTCATGACCGCAAGCACCAACGCTGCGCCAGTGCAGCATGAGCGGCTTACGAGCCGCCAAACCCGCAAGGTTGTCACCGCAGGTTGTGTTGGCATCTTCGTGGAACTGTACGACAACGGCATTTTCGCCTTCATGGCGGGAACGCTGGCGCTCGTCTTCCTGGCGCCGGGCAACCCGGACAACGCCCTGCTCTTCGTGTTCGCCGGTTATGCGGTCTCGTTCTTCGTGCGGCCGCTCGGCGCGGTGGTTTGTGGCTACCTCGGCGACAGGATCGGCAGGCAAAAGCTCCTCGTCTTTGTCATCCTCCTGATCAGTGTGGCCACTGCCGGTATCGGACTGCTGCCTCCCTACGCGGCCATCGGCATCGCAGCTCCCATCCTCCTTGTCCTCCTCCGCCTCCTCCAGGGCTTCTCCGTTGGCGGTGAGGCTGCCGGCGCCATGACGTTCCTCGCTGAGCATGCTCCCGAAGGTAAGCGCGGCATCATTACCTCCTACGCCCAGATCGCCTCCTTCGCAGCTCTGCTGACCGGTACTTTGGTTGCCTTCTCCATGTCGCCCTGGCTCACGCAGGCAGCGATCGACGGCGGCGGCTTCGGCGCGTTTGCCTGGCGCATCCCGTTCCTGGTCGCCATTCCCATGGGCATCATCGGCTGGTACATCCGCAAGGCCATCAGCGATACCCCCAACTTCGAAAAGCTCAAGGAAGAGGGCGGCCTCTCCAAGAACCCGCTCAAGGAAGCCTTCCAGTCCAAGGAGCACCGCCGGGCCATGCTGCTGGCCCTCTTCATCCCGCTGATGAACGGCTCGGGCTACTACGTCCTGTTCTCCTACATGCCCACGTTCCTCAAGGGCAAGCAGCTGAACTTCACCATCGGTGAAGCCCTCCTGGTCACGGCATGCAGCCTGGTGGTCATCTGCATCGCCATCCCGTTCATGGGTGCACTGTCCGACCGTGTTGGCCGCAAGAAGGTCATTGCCGGCTCTGCGATCGCCATGGCTGTGCTGGGCATCCCGTCCTACGCACTCATTGCCACGGGCCAGATGGGCCTGGCAATCCTGGGCGCTTGCATCATGGCGATTGTCTTCGCCGGTCACACAGCAGTTATCCACATCCTGATCGTCGAACTCTTCCCCACCCGCGTCCGCTACTCCGCTTACGGCCTCGGCTACAACATCTCCTCCGCGCTGTTTGGTGGCACCGCCCCGCTGCTCATGACCTGGCTGATCGGCAGCACCGGAAACATCTACATGCCCGCCTTCTACGCAGTGATCACGGCGCTTGGCACCCTCATCGCGGTCAGCACGGTCAAGGACCGCGCCCACGAACCACTGCGCGACGCCTAGCCTCCACCAACCTCCGGCAAGTGCGCCGGGCTTCCAAGCCTGGCGCACTCTGCCCCACCGATTCCCCACCTTTTGGAGAACCCAATGTCTTTTTCTGACTACACCACCGCCCTCGTCACCGGAGCATCAACTGGTATGGGCGCAGCCATTGCCGAGCGGCTTGCCAAGCGCGGACTGACCGTTCACGCCGTGGCCCGCAACGAGGAACGCCTTGCCGAGCTGGCTGACCGCACCGGAGCAGTCCCGCACGTGGTGGACCTGACCGACACCGCCGCGCTGGCCGCCGTCGTGAATGACCTCAAGGTGGACGTCCTGGTCAACTGCGCCGGGGTTTCCCGGCCGGGCAACATCCTGGACTCGTCCGAAGAGGACATTGACGAGCTGGTGGACGTGAACCTCCGCGGCCTGCTGCAGCTCACCCGTCTGGTCCTGCCGGGCATGGTGGAGCGCGACCTCGGGCACGTCATCAACATCAGCTCCATCGCCGGCGTGTACAACTTCTACGGCCACACCGTCTATCACGCCACCAAAGCCGCCGTGCACCAGATCTCCCGCCAGCTCCGCAATGACACCGTGGGCAAGCGCATCCGTGTCACTGAGATCTGCCCCGGACGCGTGGAGACCGAAATTTTTGGTCGCAACCTGGGTGGAACGCCCGAGGCCATGGAAGAAGCCTGGAAGACCTACTACGAGGGCTACGAATCCCTCACTACCGACGACATCGTGAACGCCCTGGACTACGCCATTGAAACGCCCCGCCACGTCAACGTGGGCATGCTTGAGCTGATGCCCACATTCCAAGTCCCCGGCGGGCTGACGTTCGACCGGCGCTGACGTCCCACCGGTGCCGGTTTTCGGATCGGCACCCCACAGATTCCGGTGGCATCACTCCCGTCACCGGAAATACAAGCCGGCGGCCGCTTTACGCGGCCGCCGGCACCCGCGCAAGGCCACGTTCAGCGCCCGGCATGCCTCAGGCTGCCGCCTGAAATCCCGTACCTGGACCGTCTTCCGGTACTTGCAGTAGCGTCCGGATAAAGCGCACGACGCCGGCTGGTTCAGTCTTCGTCGAGCGTTTCAGTCAGGTGATGCGTGGGGATCCGGTCCCGGTCGTACGTGATTTCCGTGTAACCGTGTGGTTGCGGACGTCCGTCGGCCCCGAGGTTGACGAAGACAATCTCCTCGATGGTCAGGATGGCCTCGCGGGTGATCATGTTGCGGACCTCGGCGCGCATGGTCAAGGACGTGCGCCCGAAGCGTTTCGCCGTCAGGCCCATCTCCACCAGGTCGCCCTGAACCGCGGAGCTGACAAAGTTGATCTCGGAAATGTACTTGGTCACGGCGCGGCCGTTGCCCAGTTGGAGGATGGCGTAGATCGCGGCCTCTTCATCGATCCACTTCAGCAGGCTGCCACCGAAGAGTGTGCCGTTGGCGTTAAGGTCCTCGGGCCGCACCCATTTACGGGTGCGAAAGGTGATGTCTGCTTTTTCCATAATCCGAGATTATCGAACTGTGGCGGCCCGCGCTAAATGTTTCAGGGAAGAGATCATGCGCTATCAAGCCATGGCGGTGTGCGACGCGCTGTGTGAATCGATCCGCTTCGAGTAGCAATACGATTCCTCCACGCCGATGTAGGGGCCAAAATTAGGAACCAGGGCGAAACCGGAACTCTCGTAGAAGCTCCGGCCATCCGACTGTGCGGAACCTGCCTCCGCCGCGATGACGCTGAAACCGTGGGAATGCGCCTGGGCTTCCAAGGCCGCCAAAATGGAGCTCGCCACTCCTGAACCACGGGCATAAGGGACCACGTAGAGCCTTTTGATTTCTGCTGTCTTCTCATCGAGCATCCTCAGGCCACCGCAACCCAGCGGTTGTCCGGAGCATTTCTCATAGGCCACCACGAACACAGCAGTGTCCGCTTCCGAGGGAGACGGTCCGGGCTCATGATCCGTGCTGCCGAACCGTGCATCCAGTTCGGCCTGCTGTGCGGCACGGAGGTCAGAGCCCACGGGGTTGGCCCAGGTGACCTGCCGGATGTTGAGCCGTGGATTGGTCTGCATCGTGCCTCGTTTCGCCGCGTTTCCCAGGAGGTGTGTATGCCTCTCAAGCCTAGTGAGCTGTGGTTACCGCGGTGTTTCCTGCGCGTAAGCGTCGGGAGAATTAGCGGGCGCGACCAGCGTTGCGGAGGCTCCTATACGTTCCCGGGGCCTCCCCGCAGCCTCCGCGTCCTCGTCCTCGTCCTCGCAAGACCGTAAGTGAACCCGGCGTCGCGGGGCTTTGCTCCGGAGTTGGGGTGCAGAGCGGCCCGGCTAAGTCCCGGTTTAACGTTTCTCCGGGGTTCAGGGCTGAAGTGCCTCGCCCGTGGGGTCTTCTGCGGTTTGGTCTGCCAGGGCCATGCCGCCCACAGGAACCTGGTCCCAGTGCAGGACCTTCCAGCCGTTCGCGGGGTCGCCTTCCAGGGCCACAATTCCGGTGTTGGGCAGCTGATGGGTCTCGGCGAACACGGTGTCGATGTCGGTTGCCCGACGGCCTGCCCAACACCGGATGGCTGCGCCGTGGCTGACAATCGCGGCCGTCCGGTGTCCTGCCGCCACTACCTGTTCAACCGAGGCATCGAACCGGGCAAAGAAGTCGTGGCCGTTGAAGGCCCCAGGCATCCGAACGTCCAAGTCGCCATCAGTCCAGGCAAACACGGTGCTCATGTACCGGAGATGTGACTCGTGGTCGGTCTTCTTTTCCAGCGCACCCGCCTCGATTTCGTGGACCCCATCCAGAATCACCGGATCCAAGGCCGTAGCCTTCGCCAAAGGAGCGGCAGTCCGCTGGGTACGCAGCAACGTTGAGGTGTAAAGAGCTTCAATGGCTTCATCAGCCAAAGCGTCCGGGAGAGCCGATGCCTGGCGCTCACCTAGTTCCGTCAGCCCCGGGCCTGGGTAGGCGGTGTCGAGTTGGCCTGCCACGTTGCCCGGTGTTTGTCCGTGCCTGATCAACAGGAGCTTCATGGCCGCTCCACTCCTTACGTCGTTGGGATGCTGTCCAACCGCCGGGCGTGGGCGATCACTCGTGCCCGTGTTTCGCTGCCCTCGCGTCCGTGATGTCCCATCCAGCTTAAACGCCGACGGCGGGCCGAGGCACCCAGCCCCGGCCCGCCGTCGTCGAGCATTTGATCCTGCTGCAGGTGGTCCTGGCTGCGGTGGTTCTTACTGCAGTAGCTGTTACTGCAGGTGGTCCTGACTGCACAAGGGCGTGACTGCAGGTGGGTATTACTGCAGGTGGTCCGGAGTGCAGCTGGCTCTTACTCCAGGTGGTCCTTACTTCAGCTGAGTGTTACCGCAGGTGGTCCACCAACTTGTCGGCGATGCCCGTGTACTTGCCAGGGGTCAACGCGAGCAGGCGTGCTTCGGCGTCGGCGGACAGGCCGAGCCCCTGAACGAATTCCTGCATACGGGCTCCATCCACGCGCTGACCGCGGGTGAGGTCCTTCAGCCGTTCGTAAGGGTTTTCCATGCCTTCGACGCCGGCAATGGCTTCTGCGCGCATCACCATCTGGATGGCTTCACCCAGGACTTCCCAGTTGGTGTCGAGGTCGCCGGCAAGGACTTCCTCGGCGACGTCCAGGGCTTTGAGGCCCTTGGCTACGTTGGAGATGGCCAGCAAAGAGTGGCCGAAGGCGACGCCGATGTTCCGCTGGGACGAGGAGTCCGTGAGGTCGCGCTGCCAGCGGGAAGTAACCAGGGTGGCGCCCAGAGTGTCCAGGAGGCCGTTGGAGATCTCCAGGTTGGCTTCCGCGTTTTCGAAGCGGATCGGGTTGACCTTGTGCGGCATGGTGGAGGAACCCGTGGCACCGGCAACCGGGATCTGGCGGAAGTAGCCGATGGAGATGTAGCTCCAGATGTCAGTGCAGACGTTGTGCAGGATGCGGTTGAAGCGGGCGATGTCCGCGTAGAGTTCCGCTTGCCAGTCGTGGCTTTCGATCTGTGTGGTGAGCGGGTTCCACGTGAGCCCAAGGCCTTCTACAAATGTCTTGGCTACGGCTTCCCAGTCAGCACTAGGGACGGACGCTACGTGTGCTGCGTAAGTGCCCGTGGCGCCGTTGATCTTGCCGAGGTATTCGGTCTTGGCGATGCGCGCCAGCTGGCGGTTCAGGCGGTGCGCAATGACGGCCAGTTCCTTGCCCAGCGTGGTGGGTGTGGCGGGCTGGCCGTGCGTGCGGGACAGCATGGGGACAGCGCGGTTCTCCTCCGCCATGGCCTCGATCTGCTTGACGAGGGCGGCAGCGTTGGGAAGCCATACGTCTTCCACGGCGCCCTTGATGCCCACGGCATAGGAGAGGTTGTTGATGTCCTCGGACGTGCAGCCGAAGTGGACCATGGCCGTCAGGTTCTCGATCCCAATGGCCGGCAGGCGACGGCCGATGTAGTACTCCACTGCCTTGACGTCGTGGACAGTGACGGCTTCGATCTCGGCGAGCTCATTGACCGATGCGGCGTCGAAATCGGTGACGATGGCCCGCAGCTGGGCGATTTGTTCCTCGGACAGTGGGCCGGCGCCGGGCAGCACGGACTGGCTGGTCAGGTGGATGAGCCACTCCACTTCGACGTGTACGCGATCGCGGTTGAGGGCAGCCTCGGACAAGTAGTCAACGAGGGGTGCGACGGCGGCACGGTAACGCCCGTCGAGGGCGCCAAGGGCGAGAGGTTCGGAAGCGAGGGACACGCGAGGGGATTCAGCCATGGTGCCTATTCTTTCATGTTCCGGCATAGGGCCCGAGTCGATGACGGCGGCTATGTGGACATGGTCCTGCGTTATCCACATACGCAACAACGACGCTTCCTTGGAGGTCTACGGCTCCGTAGCGTCGGACCTACCGATCAGCAGAACAACCAACGGAGTAAACGGACATGAGCGTCGGCTTGATGCCTGCAGCCAACCCGCCCACTTTCGACCCCCTGGAGTGCGCTTCCCGAAGCCACGACGTCCAACGGCTCGCCTGGCGTATCAAAACGTGCGTGGACCAAACAGACGCCGTTCTCGCGTCCTTGCGCAGAATCCAATTGGACGATTGGCAGTCTCCCGCAGGTCGGGCCTACCGGACCACAGTCGCCCTGCACGCCTCTGCGTTGATGCGTGCCCGTCAGTCCCTGGATGCTGCTGCTGCCTTGATCCTGCGCCATTCCCAGAGCGTTTCAGTTTCCGCAGGGAAGGGGCAGTAATGGCCGATGCAGCTCCCGTGGGAGCCGGCGGAGCGCCCCGGCCACTGCCGCCGGCGGCGGACGGAATTCTCACGATACGCGGCGGCGTGGGAGGAATGTCATTTCAGTTGGAAGAGCTTCTACGGGGCGTCGCGCAACTGGATGACGTGGTTGAGCAGCTTCAGGGAATCGAGGACGAAACCCGCCGCGTCCAGGACGAGCTCGAGTCGTTTCTCTACGACTCCTACGAAACCGGCTGCAATGCCTTCAACTCCGTTGCAGAGAGCGGCAAGGGCGTTGCCAGGGTGCGGCAGGATCTGGTGGAGGTCAGCGCGGGTGTCCGCGCCAGCCATCGTGACTACCAGCTGGTGGAGGCGCGCAACGGGCTCCCGCAGAAGCTGGGTTTCGATCAGCTGCGGCTCTCCGGGGTTGGGTTGCTTCCCGGCCGTGACATGACGCATAACTTCCTCAGGGGAGTCCTGGTTCCACCGTGGGCGGAAACAAGGGACATTCTTCACGGCATTTTGGAGTCGCCGCTCCTTGGAGCGCTTCAACCCCGGAACGTCAGTATCGGGGGAATGGAGCAATCCACTGAATATGTGGATCCCTCCATGGCGGAAAGCCTGAGGCGTCTCGAGGCCCTGCACGCCCGCAACAGCGGTGAGATCGAGGTTATTGAGTTCGAACAAAACGGTGCCTCCTCCTGGATGGTGCTGATACCCGGCACCCAACCGAACTCGCCCAACACCAACCCCCTCGACGTCCCTGGCATCGGTGACGCTGTTGCCTACGACTCCGAAGAAGTCGTCCAGGCGGTTGGCGAGGCACTTCATGCGGCCGGAGCGGAAGCCGGAGACAGTGTGGTGGCGGTAGGGCACAGCCAAGGAGGCGTCCATGCCATGAACCTCAGCCGGAACAAGGCGTTCCTCAGCGAATTCGACCTCAAATACGTGCTGACGGCCGGAGCCCCTGTTGGTGGAATTACCCCGGAACCGGGTATCAGTTCACTCCACTTGGAACATGTTCAGGACTGGGTCCCCGGAACGGACGGCCGCGTGAACAGTGACACGAAAGACAGGGTGACGGTATCGCTGACAAACGAGGTCAGGACACCCGACGGTCAGGATCCCGGCCTGGGCCCGGGCCACGATCAGGAGAACTACGCCGAAGGGGCAGAACTCGTTGCCGCAAGCCATGACGAGTCACTCGTTGCTTCCACGGCTGTCTTCACAGGTGTGGTTGGTGCCGGTGGGGTAGCCACAATTTCCCGGTTCAAACTGGAGCGGGCGCCATCGCCGCCTTCTCCGCCGGCCGTGGAAGCTCCAAGTGTCCGGGAAACCAAGCGCGATGCTGGAACGCGGTAGGGGCCGCTGCTCCTACCTCTTCCGGGTTCCAGGGATCAGGCCGGCCACCATTGAGATGATGCTGATAATGAGCGATGCCAGGATGGCCGTCCAGAAGAACGAGTCGAGGGTGAGGTGTACGGGCGTGAATGAGCTCAGCCAGGCGGTGAGGTACAGCATGGCTGCATTAATCACGATAGTGAACAGGCCAAGCGTCAGGATGGTGACTGGAAGGGACAACAGCCGGACCAAGGGACGCACCACTGCGTTCACAACACCGAAGATCAGGCCGATAAACAGATACGCCAGGATGATTCCGGCCGTGTCTGCGCCCTGGGTCAGTCCTGCATTGGTGGCGGCCTTTTCGGTGGCGCTGGTAGTGATGTCCATGCCTTGCAGCAGCCAGGTGGCCACCCACAGGGCAAGGCCGTTAATGAGGACGCGAATGATGAATGAACCCATGGGCCCATGGTTACACACGCACCTGATAATCAGCCCAGCGGCAGGCATGCGCAGGCAAGTAGGCTTGAAGCCATGACTACTACTGACAACGCACCGGAGGGCGTACTCCCTCGCCCGGTCGTGGACAGGCTTCCTAAGTATGCGGCTGGCAAACCCCCCGCTGCGATCGAGGGCCTCACCAGCTACAAATTGTCGTCCAATGAGAACCCGCTGCCGCCTATTCCTGCAGTGTTGCAGGCAATTGCCGACCAGTCCGATATCAACCGCTACCCCGATCCCCTCGCCACCAAGCTGAGGACGGCTTTGGCCGGCTTCCTTGATGTCCCCGCTGACGACGTCGTCACCGGAGCAGGCAGCCTTGGGGCTTTGAACCAGATCCTCGCAACCTTTGCCGGACAGAATGACGACGGCAAACAGGACGAGGTCATCTACGCGTGGCGTTCGTTCGAGGCATATCCCATCTGCGTCGGCCTTGCAGGGGCCGCCAGCGTCCAGATCCCGTTGCTGGCCGACGGGCGCCATGACTTGGAGACCATGGCCGCGGCAGTCACGGTGCGCACCAAGGTAATCCTCCTCTGCACTCCAAACAACCCCACAGGGCCGATTCTCACTGCGGAGGAAACTGAGCGCTTCATCCAGTCGGTTCCCCCCAACGTGGTGGTGGTCATCGACGAGGCTTACCAGGAATTTGTCCGGGACGCTGCTGCAGTGGACGGGATCAAGCTTTACCGCACGTATCCCAATGTCGTGGTGCTGAGGACCTTCTCCAAGGCCCATGGGTTGGCCGGACTGAGGGTCGGATACAGCGTCTCGGGTCCGTTGCTCACCCAGCACCTCAGGGTTACCGCCACCCCCTTCGCCGTTTCCCAGATCGCTGAACGCGCCGCCGTAACCTCCATCGAGAATTTTGATCAGGTTGTGGAAAGGGTACAAAGCCTGGTGGACGAAAGAGACCGCGTGACGGCTGGCCTTCGGGAGCTTGGATGGTTCGTTCCAGAGGCGCAGGGAAACTTCATTTGGCTAAACCTCGGACAGCACAGCGGCGAGTTTGCGGCCTTGGCGGCGGAACGCGCGCTCTCAGTCAGGGCCTTTGCCAATGAGGGCGTCAGGGTAAGCATCGGCGAGGTGGAAGCCAACACAAGGTTCTTGGAACTCTGTGCAACTTATACAAAGGCACCGCTGCGTTCCTAGCGGTTAACAAATGCGCCAACCCAACTTACTGCCGATAAAGTAAGGGACGAAAGCCAATAATATGCCCGTTCCGGAATACATTCCGGAACGGGCATATATCCCAGCGACAGACACTGCCCGGCGCCCCGCCGCGGTAAGCAAGGAGACGGAATGGGCTCGACACAACTGCCCCCCGGGACGGAAGAAACTCTCGCGGCAACCTCCGCGGCAGCAGCCGCGCCAGGGGAACTGGTGGAAATGGTTCAGTTGCTGGGCCCTGACGGAAAACTGGGCTCGGATCCTGTCTTCTCGGACTATGCCAAGCGCATCGACCCGGAGAAGCTGCGCGTCTTTTACACGGACATGGCCAGAATCCGTCGTTTCGACCAGGAAGCCACCGCCTTGCAGCGTCAGGGTGAGCTCGCCCTGTGGGTGCCGTTGACCGGCCAGGAGGCGGCCCAGATCGGTTCGGGGCACGCCAGCCAGGCCCAGGACTATATCTTCCCCACCTACCGTGAACATGGCGTTGCACTTGTCCGCAACGTAGACCTCGCTGAGCTCCTCAAGCAGTTCCGGGGTGTCTCCAACGGTGGCTGGGATCCCCGCGAGAACAACTTCCATTTGTACACGCTGGTCCTGGCGGCCCAAACGCTCCACGCAGTTGGCTATGCCATGGGCATCCAGAGGGACCAAAAGCTGGCAGCGGCCACCGATTCCACGGATCCCAAGGCCGCCGTCATCGCATACTTCGGAGACGGTGCCAGCTCGGAAGGCGACGTCCATGAGTCCATGGTCTTCGCTGCTTCCTACGACGCACCTGTGGTGTTCTTCTGCCAAAACAACCACTGGGCCATTTCGGTACCCACCGAAGTCCAAACCAAGGTTCCGCTGGCCAACCGTGCCAAGGGCTACGGGTTCCCGGGAATCCGGGTTGATGGCAACGACGTCATCGCCGTCCATGCCGTCACCGAGTGGGCTCTGGAGCACGCCCGTGAGGGCCGTGGTCCTGTCCTGATCGAGGCCTACACCTACCGGGTTGGCGCGCACACCACTGCTGACGACCCCACCAAGTACCGCGAATCCGCCGAGGAAGCTGCCTGGCGCGAGAAGGATCCGCTGGACCGCTTGGAGAAATACCTGCGCGCCGAGGGGCTGGCGGACGAGGCATTCTTTGACCAGGTCAAGGCCGACGGCGATGAGCTGGCCAAGTACGTCCGCAGCACCACGCATGGCCTTGAGGTTCCCGACATCAGGGATGCCTTCGCCAGTGTTTATGCCGAACAACACCCGCTGATTGCGGAGGAACTGGCCTGGTTCGAGGAATACTCGGCCGGCTTCGAAAGTGACGAGGAGACAGCTCACTGATGGCAACCATGACCATTGCGAAGGCCATCAACGAAGGTCTCCGCGCATCGCTGACCAACAATCCCAAGTCACTGCTCATGGGCGAGGACATCGGGCATCTTGGTGGTGTCTACCGGGTTACCGACGGACTCATCAAGGAGTTTGGTGAAGAGCGTGTCCTGGACACGCCTTTGGCGGAATCGGGCATTGTGGGCACCGCAATCGGCTTGGCCCTGCGTGGGTACTCTCCCGTATGCGAGATCCAGTTTGATGGCTTTGTCTACCCGGCTTTCAACCAGATCACCACCCAGCTGGCCAAGATCCATGCCCGCAGCCTCGGCAAACTCACCGTTCCGGTGGTCATCCGCATTCCCTACGGTGGCGGTATCGGCTCGATCGAGCACCACTCCGAGTCGCCGGAAGCACTGTTCGCCCACACCGCGGGATTGCGCATCATTTCCCCGTCCAATGCCCACGATGCCTATTGGATGATCCAGAAAGCCATTGAGTGCCAGGACCCGGTCATCTTCTTCGAGCCCAAGCGCCGCTACTGGCTCAAGGGTGAAGTGGATGTCCAGAATGCCGGCCTGTCCGAGGATCCCTTCAAGGCACATGTAGTCCGCGAGGGCACGGATGCCACCATCGTGGCCTACGGACCGCTGGTTCCCGTAGCCCTGGCCGCAGCCAACGCTGCTACGGAGGACGGCCGGAGCATTGAGGTCATCGACCTCCGCTCCATCTCGCCCCTGGATTTCGACACCGTGGAAGCCTCGGTCAAGAAGACAGGGCGCCTGATCGTCGCCCACGAGGCACCCACGTTCGGCGGCATCGGAGGCGAGATCGCGGCTCGTATCAGTGAACGGGCGTTCCTTCACCTCGAGGCCCCCGTGATCCGCGTTGGCGGGTTCCACATGCCGTATCCCGTTGCCAAGGTGGAAGAGGACTACTTGCCGGACATCGACAAGATCCTGGAAGCACTCGACCGCTCGCTGTCCTACTAGCGCTTGCTGGCCCACTCAACCGCCCTGATCCTGCCCGGCTTCGTTGCCTGGTAACCGGAAATCGAGGACCACTGTGACTGTAAAGAAATTCAACCTGCCGGACGTCGGCGAAGGCCTGACCGAGGCCGAGGTAGTGGCTTGGAAGGTCAAACCGGGCGACGTCGTAGCAATCAACGATGTCCTGTGTGAGATCGAAACGGCCAAATCCCTGGTGGAACTGCCATCTCCCTTCGCCGGCACAGTGACTGAGTTGCTGGTGGAAGAGGGCATCACTGTGGAGGTCGGCACGGCGATCATCGCTGTGTCCGAAGGTGCCGAAGGTGCGGAAGGACCTGCGGCTTCAGGCAGTTCCGGGGGTGCGGTGGCCGAAGCGGCTCCGGCGGCTACCGCCGTCGAGATGCCGTTGTACGGCAAACTGAGCGTCGACGAGGACCATGATGACAACCGTCCTGCCGGCGGTCCGCTTGTAGGTTCGGGTCCGAAGGCCGACGCCGTCAAGCGCCGCGCCCGGAAGCGTCCGGCCGGTTCGGTCGAAGCGGCCACGGTCGCCGAAAACGCCGAGGGCACGGTCCAAAACCACCAAGCGGTAGTGGAAGCCAAAGCGGACGAAGTGCCCGTTTCCCACCGCACGACGCCGGTGCGCGCCGCTGCTGCACCCGGCAGCCAGCCTCCGGCTGCCCAGGTGGCAAGCACCCAGGTGCCGGCTGCTTCGGCTCCTGCCCCAGCAAGCAACGCCGCGGGTACGCCGATTGCGGCTTCCCGGGGTGCGGCCATCAGCGGCACCATCAGCGGCTTGGTCAACAAGGTTTTGGCCAAGCCCCCTGTTCGGAAGTTTGCCCGCGATCTGGGCATCGACCTCGCGGACGTCGTGGCCACGGGCCAGCGGGGCGAGGTCACACGCGAGGACCTTGTGAGCTACCAGGCGCAGCGCGATGCCGAGCACGATCAGGCCGACTCATTCTGGGGCGCCTCCAAGAAACCGCAGGACCAGCGCATCGAGCGCCTTCCAGTCAAGGGGGTTCGGAAGGCCACCGCCAAGGCAATGGTGGAGTCGGCATTCTCCGCGCCGCACGTCAGCATCTTTGTGGACGTCGATGCCAGCCGCACGATGGAGTTCGTCAAGCGGCTCAAAGTCTCCCGGGACTTTGAAGGAATCAAGGTCTCGCCGTTGCTGATCCTGGCCAAGGCCGTGATCTGGGCGGCGGCCCGAAACCCCAGCGTCAACGCCACATGGGTGGAGAACGCAGACGGAAACGGAAACGCTGAGATCCAGGTCAAGCACTACATGAACCTGGGCATCGCAGCTGCGACTCCCCGGGGCCTCATGGTCCCCAACATCAAGGACGCCCAGGACCTGTCCCTCAAGGAATTGGCCTTGGCCCTGAACGATCTGGCCACTAAAGCACGTGCAGGCAAGACCCAGCCGGCGGAGATGCAGGGCGGAAGCCTGACTGTCACCAACATTGGTGCACTTGGCATCGACACCGGAACCCCCATCATCAATCCGGGTGAGGTCGCAATCATTGCGTTCGGAACCATCAAACAGAAGCCATGGGTTTTGGACGGTGAAGTCATTCCACGCTGGATCACCACCCTTGGCGGATCCTTCGACCACCGGGTGGTTGACGGCGACTTGTCGGCCCGCTTCATGGCTGACGTAGCGGCCATTCTTGAAGAACCGGCGCTGTTGCTTGACTGACCGGCAAACAACCCCGGGTCCCGGGACGGATTCCCACCCGGAAGGTGCCTCCCGCGCGGCAGGCGCCCCTAACTCGGGTGGCGCTTCGATGGCCGGACCGGACGGTGCTTCCGCGGCTGCACCGGCCGGGGCTGGGCTGGCGGTTGCCGATGCCGGCCATGTTCCCCCGCAGCTTGTAACGGGCCACTGGCGCACGTTTGCCCGGGTTCTGACGGAAGTATTCCAGCCGCCGGTTGTGGTGATGGTGCTGCTGTTGATCAGCCCCGCAATCGAACCCGGGTTTCCTGGAACCATGTGGTTCGGACTCCTGGCCGCAGTGTTCGTCTGCGTCTTGCCGCTGGCCTACGTGCTGGTGATGGTCAAACTGGGCAGGATCACAGACCACCATGTCAGCGACCGACGCCAGCGCCCGGCGTTGCTGCTGATGGCCCTGGTCTCAGTGGTGGCCGGGCTGGGCGTATTGGAGCTGTTGAACGGCCCTGCCAGCGTCTCGGTGATGATCATTGCGCTCATCGGAGGCATCGCCATCTTGGCCGTGGTGAGTGCCTTTTGGAAGATGAGCGGCCACGCCTCTGCCCTGGCCGCGGCGGCTGTCATTGTGGTGGCCATGTTCGGAGCTGCCTGGTGGCCGGTGTTGCTTCTGGTCCCGGCAGTGGGCTGGTCGCGGTTGGTCCTGCGCGCTCACACCCTGGGCCAGGTCATTGTGGGCTCGCTGTTCGGCGGAGTGGTGATCGCCGGATTGTGGTGGCTGCTGCGCGAGTGGATGCTGTAGCGGCACAGCGGCACAGCGGCACAGCGGCACAGCGGCACAGCCGCGCAGTTTCGGCGCCTAGAACGCCGGGTAGCTGACCAGAAGAGCCTGGAGTTCGGTGGTGGACATGTTGTTTGCCATCTCCACGCTGATGCCCATGGCGACGGCGGCGATGGTTACCATGGCCACGCACGCCACGGACAGGAAGCGCCAGTCCTTGCGGAACACGCTGCCGAAAGTCTCGGGCATGTCCAGGCCTGGGGTGATCATGTTGGGCGCGCTGTCCCAGGAGCCGTCGTCGAGCATCGCGATGACGCGGTCGTTGCTGCGGTCAAAACGCATGGTGCTGATGTTGTTGCCGTGGCGGGCAAGAAGGATGTCGTGTCCCACGCGCTGGCGCGGCTGCAAAGTAAGCAAGAAAATGATCCCCTGAAGTCAGTAAGTGGAGGTGGCACGCGCCATTGGGGGCATTTCGATTTTATAACGATGACTTCAGGAGCCCGGCCCAAAAGACGCCAAATGCCGGGTGAGGCTCCCCACCCGGCGGCGTGATTCAGCTCGCTTTACGGCTGGTCGGTCTTGGCGATGTAGACGTCGCAGGGGGCCGTGTGCGCCACTGTGTTGGCTACGCTGCCAAGGACGCGTCCCAGGCCCTGCATGCGCCGGTTACCCACCACGATCAAGCTGGCGTCCTGCATTTCGGCTTCCTTCACCAGTGCTTCACCAGGCTTTCCGCGCGCCGCAGAGTAGGTGATCTCGAGGCCTTCCTGCGCCAGGCGTTCTGCCACGGTGCGTGCCACGGTTTCTGCTTCGGCGGCGTCGGACACGATCCACTTGTCGGTGCCGATCTCCACCACCTCTGTGCGGTTGCTGTCGAATGCACTGACAACGCGCAGGCTGGCTCCGAGGCCAATGGCCAACTGCCGGGCGGCTTGGGCTGCCCTCATTGCCGTCTCGCTGCCGTCTACTCCGACAATCACAACTCCGGTCATTGTGTTGCTCCTTCATTGATGGCTGTGATGGCTTCTGCCAAAACTGGTGCCAGGCGGCGGACGCCTTCGGTAATGGTATCCGGCGGTACCGCGCTGAACGCCAGGCGCAGCTTGTTGGAGGGGCTGTCCGCGGGTGAGAAGGCTGCTCCGGGAATGAAGACGACTCCGGCGTCGATCGCTTTGCCCAGCAGGGGATAGGTATCCACGCCGTCGGGCAGCGTGACCCACACGAAGAAGCCGCCGTCCGGCCGCGTCCAGGTCAGGCCTGCCGGCATGTACTCCTCAAGTGCCGAGAGCAAGGCCTGGCAGCGCTCAGCGTAGAGCGTGCGGTAAGTGTCGATCTGGCCTTGCCAGTCGTATTCCCGGAGGTATGCCGAGACCAGCATTTGGTTCAGTGGCGGTGGGCAGAGCGTCACTGCCTCGGACGCGAGGTAGAAGCGGCGCTGGAGGTGGGCAGGAACAAGCGCCCAGCCAATCCGGAGTCCGGGAGCGAAGATCTTGGAGAACGAGCCGAAATAGATGACGTCGTCCGGGTTCGCGGCACGCATCGGCGCTATGGGATGCCCGTCGAAGCGAAGGAGTCCGTAGGGGTTGTCTTCCAGGACAATAATATTCGCCTTGCGGCATATATTTACGATCCGTTGCCGGCGCTCCGCTGCCAACGTGATGCCGGAGGGGTTGTTGAAGTTGGGAATGGTGTAGAGGAACTTGATGTTCTTGCCCTCGGACTGGAGCGCCGCGATCCTGGCCTCAAGAAGCTCCGGCACCAGGCCGTCGTCGTCCATGTCGATCGGCTCCACCTCAACCTGGTACGCCTCGAACGTGTTCAGCGCGCCGACGTAGGTGGGGTTTTCCACCAAGACCACATCACCGGGGTTGCAGAAGACCTTGGTGGCTACGTCCTGCGCCGACTGCGAGCCTGCGGTGATGACGACGTTTTCCGGCAGGGCGTCGGTAATGCCCTCGGCTGCCATGACATCGCAGATCTGCCGGCGGAGTTCCTCGGTACCTTGGCCTCCGCCGTATTGCAGGGCGGTCATGCCTTCCTCGGCGATGATCCTGGCGGCGGTCTGTCCCAGCTTCTCCAGGGGCAGCGACTGCAGATACGGGTTGCCTCCGGCAAGGGAGACGAGCCCCGGGCGCATGGAGATGTCGAAGACATCCCGCACGGCGGACTGTTTGATATTGGCGGCCCGCGCGGAGAAGAGTTCCTCGTGCGGGTGGGCGGCCGTGGCGGCACGCTCAATGGCGTCGATGGCTTCAGCGGGCAGCGTTGCGCCGGCATCCAATGTTTCGTGGGTCACAGTGACAGGATACTCCTCGATGTTGCTAAAGAGGCAACATCTGTTTCCCAAATTCTTCGAGTGTGGCTCTCCGCGCTTTACGCATCCATCCGGAACGGCTGGAATGTAGCTATGACAGCGCATCAGGCATCCGTGACCAAGGCCGAACAGTTCCACAAACTCCACGACGCCGGGCCCACGCCGCTGGTGCTCGTCAACGTTTGGGACGCGGCGTCCGCACGTGTGGTGCAGGAAGCAGGAGCGACGGCGATCGCCACGTCGAGCTCCGCGGTCTCCTGGAGCCTGGGGTTCCGGGACGGCGACCACGTTCCGTGGGGTCTGGCCATGGCTGCGCTTGGCCGCGTCGTGGGCGCTACAACGCTGCCCGTCACCGCAGACATAGAAACCGGCTACGGGCGCACCGACGACGAACTGAGGGCCACCGTCCACGCCGTCCTTGATGAAGGCGCCGTAGGCATCAATATCGAGGACTCCGGCGAGGAACCACTTACCGACACCGCCGAACAGTCACGCAGGATCGCCCTCATCCGGGCCGCTGCCGACGACCGCGGGATTCCGCTGTTTATCAATGCCCGCACCGATACGTTCCTGTCGGGACGATTCGGGGACTCAGCTTATGAGGAGACGCTGCGTCGTGCGGACTCCTATGTCGCCGCCGGTGCCGACGGCGTCTTCGTGCCCGGCGTCGTGGATCTCCATGTCCTCCATGAACTGTCAGGCCGGATACCGGCTCCGCTGAATGCGCTGGCGGGAGTCGGTGCGCCGTCGCCGTTGGAACTGCACGACGCCGGAGTGCGTCGCGTCAGCATCGGCGGCAACACCGCCAAAGCCGCATACGCCAAGGTCGCCCGGGTGGCGACTGAGATTCTGGGGGACGGCAACTGGGCAGGGCTGGCAGGCACGTTCAGCCACGACGAGATGGACGCACTCTTCGAGGAAGGGCCTCGTTACGGCGGGTGAACCATGCGACGGCGGCGCCCGCCTCAAAATGTCGGACCCCGCCGGTAGCTTGGGATCAGAAACAAAAGCCACCACGGCAGGGGAGTACGGATGGCACGACGCAGTGTGCAGTTCTGGCGCATCGAGCAGCTGAACGGTGAAGGGCTGAACCGTCCATTTCCTGCGCGCCGCGTCGCGGAGGTCCTGAAGAAGGCCCAGGACTCCGGGATTGACCGGCATTTCACCAGCGTGGATGGAGCTGTCTTGCTGGCGCAGGCCGTGGCGTCCTCGCCCTTTCCCGTGGTGTTGCTGGACCGGGTCCGGGACACCAACCTGCCAAGTGTCGGCGACGCCCTTGGCCGGCGTAAACCGCTCCCGTTGGCTCCTGGTGACCACCTTCTGGAAACCACATACTTCGCGTTCCTGAAGAGGAACGTCGTTGCCGTGCTCACCAGCGGCAACGGTCCCCGGGCGTCCCGGATGGGGGATTACCTCGGTGGAATGCTGGGGCTCGAGCCTGTCCTGGTACCTGTGGTGAGGGAAGACATCGAGGAAATTCTTGCCAGGCTCGAAGTGAGCCGTTTCGAATTCGCCCTTCCCGCTGAACGTCTCACGGGAAAGCTGATGGAGGGCGAGTGGGCCGACGTCCTGGACAGTGCCTCGCGCCTGATGAATGAGGGCACGTTCCGCATTTCGCTCAGTGTTGGGCGGGCAGGAAATGCCGAGGACAAGCAGCGGATCAGGGACCGCATCCAACACCTCATCGACCTCTTCCGCAGGGCCGGTTCCGTGGAGCACTTTGACTACGTGGTGGCCGAGGGCAAGGATTCCCTGACGGGGGACAGGGAAGTGGTCGATCTGCTCAAGGAGCGTTTCATCTCGCACATCGAGGTTGACCCGGATGTTTTCAACGATCCCCAAAAGTCGGTGGCCGAGGCCGTTGCCATCCTCAACAAGCAGGCCAGGGACAACGAGGCATTCTTCGCCAGGACCCTCCCGGACGTCAAAGGCTCTCCTGACAGCGGCCTGGTGCCGGACATTGTCGCCGGCGGAATGGCCGCCGTACGGGAAGCCCTCGCTGCGGCCATAGCCTCTGAGGAAGCCACAGCAGGCGGTGCGGGCCATGAGCTTGTACGAGGTTGATATTGAACGCCCCGGGCGGCGGCGGACTGTCTGGCGCTGGTTCCTTCTCCATCCCACTGCCGATTATCTGTGGGCAGCGCTCGCCGTCCTGATCTGGCTGGGGATCGCGCTGCTGGCACATCAAACCTTGATGCTTGAAGGGGCCGACGCCGGGACCCGCCGCGCTCTCTTCCAGACTCTCGCCACCTTGGCAGGAGCAACGGCCGGTCTGACCCTCACCAGCGTTTCCATGCTCATCAACGTGCTGGGCAAGAAGGCCGCGCCGGGTCAACGCGAGCTCCCGCTTGAGAGACTCTCGGCAACGCATCGGCGGCAGATCGGTGAAGTATTCCTGTTTGCCATCCCGGGGTTGGGCCTGCTGGTGGTCGCTGCGCTGGTCACGATGGTACTCGAAGGAGGCGGACCTACGGGGCTGTGGATTCCTGAAGCAGTGGTTTTCGTACTGGCCTTCGCCTCCGTGCTGGCCCTGTTGCGGGTGGCGTGGGCCTTGCGGCGGGTGCTGGCCATCGCGACAGCGTGAGCAGTTCGGCATGAGAGGGAGGCGCTGACCGGGCGGCATGACCGGAATATATGAATGACCGTAACAGCGTGACGGGCTCGCGGCGCCGGGCGCGCCGCCGGTCAGTACAGTGCTCTGAGATACCGTCGCCGGACCACCTTCTGCAGCATCAGGAGAGCCGGGTAGAACAGCCTCCACGGCTGCTGGGACGCCGGCCCGGTCAGTGATCGGATCGTCAGACTCACCTGGTCCCCCACCCGCTGCACAATGAACGCCTCTTCGCCGGACACGGGATGCCCCGGGAGGGTCCGGTACGCGAAGCCAACCCGGTCCGGTTCTTCCACCACCGCAACCACCTCCACGGGTTCCAGCACTCGGAAACCGAGGAAATGTGCGGTCACCACCAAGCGGTCACCAACGGAGACCGGCCCGGACGAGTCCACGGAGAAGCCGCTCGAAGTCTTCACTCCCCACCGAAGTACCTGCTCCGTGATGCGTTCCCAAAAAACGCCGTCTGCTCCGCCACCGGATTCCCCGACTCCCGCGATCACGACTGATATCTCGGAGCGGCGGTAGCCCTTGGCGGCAGGTGGCCACTCGTGCAGATCCGGACTTGTCATGCAGCGTTCTCCCACGTTGTTCCCCATCGTTTTCTCCGAGTCAGTCTGCCAAGGTGCCGTGACGTTCCGGCCGGCAACGTCATACCGGGCCGGAAATGTGCCACAGCACTCAACAACAAGCCGGCAACGGAATGGCAATCGAGAGCTCACCTTACGCTCAGGGCCTCCGTCAGGGTCCTGCCATTGACGTAGATTTCAGCGCGCGACGCACCGCTTGCCGCGACGATTGTCTGGGTCAGTTGAGCCTGGATGCGCGGGATGTCGCATACGCCTCCGGGCCGCAGAGATCCGCTAAGGTTCACTATCACCGTGGAACCGCTCATGTAGCCCGAGAGATAGCGCAGCGAAGAGTCAGCCAGTGCGTCGTAAAGGGCGGCATTGCTGTCCACAGGGATGCCGGCTTCCAAGAGCCGTCCGAGGGCGACGCTCAAGGGGTCCCCGGGCCCGGCCACGCCGCGGACAGGAACCAGGCTGTCGTTGCAGCCGAACCGCACGCCGCGCGAGCCGCCGTCGTCGATTGCCACGTAGTAGACCGCGGGACCGGAGGTATCCACTGTCACCACCGTGCCGGTTTCGGAAGGCTCCGGAGCGCTGGTCCCCGGTTCGGGGGAAGGCGCGACGGCGGTGCGCGCCTGCGTGGGGACCGCCTCGGAGGGAGCCGGGCTGGCGGAGGGCGCGGCACTGGGTGCAGAGACTATGGGTGCCGGGTAAGAAGAAGCGGAGGCCGGCGTGGAAGTGGGCGAGGGGTCGGCGATGGACGGAGTGCCTTGGGCGGAAGGTGTCGGGGCGGCAGACGTTGAAAGCGACGAAGCGGCCGGTGGGCTGACGAAAACGGTCGGCAAAGGAGCCGCGCTTCCGGCTTCGGTTCCGGTGGGACTGCCGGTGCCACCAGGACCGGCAGTGCAGCCAACCAGCCCCAATCCGAAGACGAGGCAGGCAGCTGCGATCGTCGTCGTGCCCTTGATTCCCCGTCCGGCATGCATGACAGCCCCGCGCTCCTGTCCGTCCACCTGTATCTCCAACGTTAGGACGGGTTGGCCCCGGACAACATCCCGCTAGGGTGACGGTTCGGACAAGAGTTGATCACGCCGGGACCGTCAAGCGATTAGGAAGGTGCCGGATACGCGAATGCCCCCGCCCCGCGGAAAGCGGAACGGGGGCATGGACGGCGAAATGGCTAGGCTGCTGCTTCTTCGTCCTGGACGGCGGTCAGCGGCTCAAAGATGGCCTTGATCTGCTCTACGACCTCGGCGTCGTCCTTCGGGTGCAGTTCAGCGAAGCGGATCATGGAACCCGGAACGGCCAGCTTGACGTCTTCGAGGACCTTGGCGCCGGCAATGCCGGCAGCCTTGCGGGCCTCGTCCTGGGCCCACACGCCACCGAACTGGCCAAAGGCGGTACCGACGACGGCGGTCGGCTTGCCGGAGAGGGCGCCGGCGCCGAACGGGCGGGACAGCCAGTCGATGGCGTTCTTCAGCGATGCAGGCATGGTGCCGTTGTGCTCGGGGGTGACCAAGAGGATGGTGTCGGCATCGGCTGCTGCGGCGCGGAGGGCGGCGGCTTCGGCGGGGACCTGGCCTTCGACGTCGATGTCCTCGTTGTAGAACGGGATGGTGCCCAGTGAACCGTGGATCTGGACGTCAACGTTCTCCGGAGCGTTCAGCTGGATGGCCTCGGCGAGCTTCTTGTTGTGGGAATCGGCGCGAAGGCTGCCGACGAGGGTAAGAACGGTGCTCTTGGACATGGTGTCTCCTTGTGTCTGGCCGGTAGTAGTGCCGGCCGTTCGATGTCTTGGCTTTGTGGCCTTCATCGATACTAAACGGACTATGGTCCGCTTTCTATTCCCGGGGTCTAGAATATTTCTGTGAGCTCGATCCCCATGAGGCCGGACGTGCCCCTAGGCGCGCCCCATGAGCGCAGTGACGCAGCGAGGAATCGCGAGCGCCTCCTCGTTGCTGCCCGGGATCTTGTGGCCGAATTCGGCGCTGAGGCACTGACCATGGACGCGCTCGCCTGCAAAGCGCAAGTGGGCAAGGGAACTGTCTTCCGCAGGTTCGGCAGCAGGGCCGGGCTCATGATGACCCTGCTCAGCGACTCCGAGTCAGAGTTCCAGCGCGGCTTCATGTTCGGGCCGCCGCCACTCGGACCCGGTGCCACGCCGAAAGAACGCCTCATTGCTTTTGGCGAGGGGCGGATCTACTTCGTCCTGGAAAACGGCGAACTCCTGAAGGCGGCCGGCGCCGCCACCCGCAACCGCTTTGATGTGCCGGCCACCAAGCTTTCGCACCGCCATATGGAAATCCTGCTCCGGGAGGCTGGAATCGCAGACCCGTGGGTCATGGCCATGTCCCTGACCTACGCGCTGGACCCCGAACGAATTGTGGACGACGTCCGGGTCCGCGGCATTTCGCCTACGCGCCTGAGCGACTCCTGGCGTGAGCTGATCACCCGGCTGCTGCCCGCGGCCTAACGGCACCCCCTGGTGGCGCCCGGATGCTGCCCCCGCCTGTCGGCGTAGCCCCGCCTGTCGGCGTAGCCCCGCCTGTCGGCGTAGCCCCGCCTGTCGGCGTAGCCCCGCCTGTCGGCGTAGCCCCG
>NZ_FMWE01000007.1:72462-143595 GCF_900102805.1 Arthrobacter sp. UNCCL28 | reverse complement strand
TCGGCGTAGCCCCGCCTGTCGGCGTAGCCCCGCCTGTCGGCGTAGCCCCGCCTGTCGGCGTAGCCCCGCCTGTCGGCGTAGCCCCGCCTGTCGGCATAGCCCCGCCTGTCGGCATAGCCCCGCCTGTCGGCGTAGCCCCGCCCGTCGGAACGGCCCCAGCTGTGCCTCCCACCGTTCCCGCGCCACTGTTAGCGCCCCCATTCCCGTCAATGACGCCGCATTAGTACCTTTGGCGTCCGCATCGTGACGCAGTCTGCACATAACAATCTGGCTGCAAGGCGCGAATCTGGAGGCCAGCTGGCAAAACGTGAAGCAGTTATTGTGGTAGTTTCCTCTTGAATGTGACGCATGCCATACACGGCTGGTGATCACTGAATGGGTGCGGGGGACCCAACAACCCACTGCATCAATTCGTAGCTGACGCCGGCCACAGCCGGGAACCGCGGAAGGACGAGCTTTGAGTTTTGCCACGATTCGGGGCAGCCACCCGACATGCTGAAATATCTGATGAAGCGGTCGGGCATTTACCTGATCATGATCTTCCTGACCACAAGTGCCGGCTACTTCCTGGCGGTCTCATCGCTCAAGCCCGCAGTTCTCGAGCAAGAGAAGATTCCGCGGCCAACCCCTGAACAGGTCAACGCCTCGTTCCGGGGGCTGGGCCTGGACCCGGAGAAGAACGCCTGGGAACGCTACATTGAATGGCTCGGTGGCATCATCACCCGCTGGGACTGGGGACGCAGCCCGAACGGCGCCTTCGTCAACGCCGAGTTCGCTGACCGCGTCTTGGTTTCCACCAGGCTGTTCATCGCCTCGATCATCCTGACCCTGGTCATCGGCGTCGCCCTTGGTGTCTATTCCGCCGCCCGGCAGTACAAGTTCCAGGACCGGGTCATCACGTCCTACAGCTACCTGGTCCACATCCTTCCCGCTCCAATCGCTTACTTCCTGGTGCAGCTGGGCGCGATCAGCATCAACGAAAGCGTCGGGCAACGGATCTTCTTCGTGACAGGAATTTCGACGCCGGGAATCGAGCCAGGCTGGCCGGCGTTCATTGACCTCGTGGCCCACTACGCCGTGCCCACCTTCGCGATGACCATCTTCGGTTGGGCCGGTTACCAGATCGCCCAGCGCCAGTACCTGTTGGACAACGTCAATGCCGACTTCGTCCGCACGGCACGGGCCAAGGGACTGACCCGGAACCAGGCCATCAGGAAACACGCATTGCGCGTCTCCTTCATTCCGGTGGCCCAGAGCATTGCTTTCACCATCCCGGCGATCTTCACCGGCGGCTTCTTCGCTGAGGCCATCTTCGCCTGGCCCGGCATCGGCCTCTGGAGCATCCAGGCCATCAGCCTCCAGGACGTCAACGTCGCCACCGCAACGCTTGCGTACGGCTCGGTGATCTTCGCGATCGGCGCCATCCTTGCCGACTTCGCCACCACACTGGTCGATCCACGAGTGAGGGTCCAGTAATGACCAACATCATCGATCCCATCGCGGAAATCGACGAGTCCCGGGTGGGCGACCAGGACGTCGTCATCGGGAAGTCCCGCATCATCTTCCGTCGCTTCATGCGGAACCGGACCGCCGTCGCAGGTTTGTTCATCTTCGTGGCGTTGTTCCTCTTCTCGATCTTCGGCGGGTTCCTGACGCAATGGGACAAGGACACCCTTGATCCGTTGAATATCGGCATGCCGCCATCACCGGACCACCTGCTCGGAACCACGCAGGCCGGCATCGACCTCATGGCGCTCATTGTGGACGGCACCCGGACATCGATCCTTATCGGCCTGATCGTTGGCGGCTTGTCCGTGCTGATCTCCGCTGTGTACGGCTGCACCATGGCTTTCTTCGGGGGCAAGGTGGATGCCACCATGCTGTTCATCCTCGAAGCCCTCATCATGATGCCCGCCATCCTGGTGGTTGCCGTGGCAACCAGCGGCAGCGGCGGCCTCAAGAACCTTCCCAGCTGGCTCCTCCTGGTGGTTGTCCTGCTGTTCTTCAGCTGGATGGGAACCGCCCGCCTGGTGCGCTCGCTTTCCATGTCCCTCATGCAGCGCGACTACGTCAAAGCCGCCAAGTACATGGGTGTCCCTTCCCGCCGCATCGTATGGCGCCACCTGGTTCCCAACATCGGCTCGCTCCTGGTCCTGGACTTCACCCGCGGCATCACCGGTGCCATCCTTGCCGAAGTTGCGTTCTCCTTCATCGGTATCGGAATCAAACTGCCGGACGTCAGCCTCGGTGTCCTTATTGGCCAGGCAACGGGCCAGGTGTCCTCCTTCCCATGGATGTTCTGGGTGCCGCTGACCGTCATGTTCCTGCTGACCGGCTCGCTCGCCATGATGAACGACGGACTCCGTGACGCCTTCGACCCCAGCTCCAGCTCCATTGGGCGGGCCAAGACCAAGACCGCAAAGGCTGGCAAATGAGCACCAACACTTCCCAGACTCCCGCCGAACGGCTCCGCGATGCCGGACTTTATGCCCCCGGCGAAGCAGTCCTCAGCGTCCGCGACCTCAACGTCCGCTTCAACTCCGAGAATGGCGTGGTCCACGCCGTCCGTGGCGTGGATTTCGATCTCATGGCCGGCAAAACCCTGGGCATCGTGGGTGAATCCGGGTCCGGCAAGTCCGTGACCTCCATGGCCATCATGGGCCTCCTGCCCGAGACCGCTGACATCACCGGCTCCGTCCGGTACAAGGGCAAGGAACTCCTGGGCCTCAGCGACAAGGCCATGTGCAAGCACCGTGGCAGCGATATCGCCATGGTGTTCCAGGACCCGCTGTCCTCGCTGACGCCGGTCTACACGGTAGGCACCCAGATCATCGAGGCGCTGACCGTCCACAATCCCACCATGAGCAAGCAGGCCAAAGAAGCCCGCGCCGTCGACCTCTTGCGGATGGTGGGCATCCCCAGTCCCAAAGACCGGCTCAAGGCCTTCCCGCACGAATTCTCCGGCGGCATGCGCCAGCGCGTCATGATCGCGATCGCCATCGCCAACGATCCGCGGGTCCTGATCGCTGATGAACCCACGACGGCGTTGGACGTCACCATCCAGGCGCAGGTGCTCGAAGTCCTGCACACCGCGCAGGAGGAGACCGGCGCCGCCGTCGTGATGATCACCCACGACCTCGGCGTCGTGGCAGGCATGGCAGACGACATCATGGTGATGTACGCGGGCAAGCCGGTTGAAACCGGCACTGTGGAGGACATCTACTACAACCCGCGGATGCCCTACACGCTGGGGCTGCTCGGTGCCGTTCCCCGCGTCGACACCGCCACCAGGCAGTCGCTGGTGCCAATCGAAGGAACCCCGCCCAACCTCGCCCTGCCCGTCACCGGATGCTCCTTCGCGGCCCGCTGCCCCATGGTCAGCGACGCCTGCCTGCACGGCGAGCCGGAACTGTTTCCGGTGCCAGGAGTTGAGGGCCAGACTCTGGGACACAAGGCTGCCTGCATCAAGGCGGAGGAGCTCTCCGGCAACGCCGACGCGCACAAGATCTTCCACGCGCCGCCCAAGCCGGTTTCAAAGTTCGACGGCGTCCCCCGCGTCGAGCGCGACAAGGTCCTGGAACTCAAGGACATAAAAAAGCACTTCCCGCTGCTCAAGGGTGCTTTGATCAAGCGACGGATCGGCACGGTCAAGGCAGTGGACGGACTGAGCTTCGACATCCGCGAAGGCGAGTGCGTCTCGATCGTGGGCGAGTCCGGCTGCGGCAAAACCACCACGCTCCTGGAAATCATGGAGTTCCACCCGGACCAGGTGGGCGAAGTGGTGATCGGCGGCGTCAGCAACAAGGTAGCCACGGACCACAAGACCAAGATGGCCATGCGCAAGGAAATGCAGATGGTCTTCCAGGACCCCACCGGAGCCCTGGACCCGCGCTTCACCGTGTACGAGGTCCTGGCCGAGCCGCTGGAAAACCTGGGCATGCCCAAAGCGGCCATCCGGAAACGCATCATGGAACTCATGAAGCTGGTGGGCTTGCAGCCGGACCACGTGAACCGCTTCCCCAACCAGTTCTCCGGTGGCCAGCGCCAACGCATCGGCATCGCCCGGGCGCTCGCGGTCAACCCGAAGCTGGTGGTTCTGGACGAACCGGTCTCTGCACTGGACGTTTCCGTGCAGGCCGGAGTCATCAACCTGCTGGACAAGCTCCGCGCCGAGTTGGGCCTCAGTTACCTCATGGTGGCCCACGACCTCTCCGTCGTCCGGCACATCTCGGACCGCGTGGCCGTCATGTACCTCGGCAAGATCGTGGAAACCGGCCACGTGGACGACGTCTTCGATAACCCGCGCCACCCCTATACCCGGGCCTTGCTGTCCGCGATTCCGGTGCCGGACCCCCAGCTTGAACGCACCCGTGAACGCATCATCCTGCAGGGTGACCTTCCAAGCCCGCTGGATGCTCCCAAGGGATGCAATTTTGCCACCCGCTGTCCTGTCTTCGCCGCGCTACCTGCCGCGAAGCAGGAGAAGTGCCTTACTCTGGAGCCGCCACTGGCTTCCGAGAAGGAAGGCGCACAGGATTTCGCGTGCTTCTTCCCGGACGGAGAGATAGACGCCGACATGCTGGTGGTGCATGCCTGACGACATATGCCGCATTTGAAATGAATCCCTGGTCTCAACTCGCAAATGAATTTCCAGTCGTAAACATGAAGGGCAAACCATGAAGAAATACACGACGATCGGTGGCGTAGCACTCGCAGCAGCGCTCATGCTGACCGCTTGCGGCGGGGGAACGCCGTCGGGTCCGGCCTCACAGAAGGCCGAAGAAAGCGGAGGCGACATCAGCAAGCTGATCAGCGTCAACGCCAAGGAAGCAAAGGATCTTGAGCAGGGTGGCACACTCACCCTGGGCGTGGGCAGCATTGGACCGGACTTCAATGGTTTCTCCAATGTCGGCAACAGCGCGGATACTTCCGCCCTGCTGACACCGGTCAACCCGGCTGCCATCAGCAGCGGCGGCATCGGTGGCTGCTGGAAACTGGACTTCAGCGGCAAGGCCGAGCCCAACAAGGACTTCTGCGAAGAGGTCAAGAGCGAAGTCAAAGATGGCAAGCAGACCATCACCATCAAGGTCAATGACAAAGCCACCTGGAACGATGGCACACCCATCGACGTGAAGACGTTCCAGAACACCTGGAACATGCTGAAGGGCGAAGACAAGGCCATCGACATCGTCACGGCGGGCAACTATGCCTTCGTTGACTCCGTCAAGGCAGGCGCCAATGACAAGGAAGTCATTGTCACCACCACCCAGCCCGTCTACCCGCTGGACTCACTCTTCTTCGGTCTGATCCACCCCTCCAACAACTCCGCGGAGACCTTCAACACCGGTTTTGCGGGCAACATGCACCCCGAGTGGATGGCTGGCCCGTTCAAGGTGGAGAACTACGACACCACCGCCAAGACCGTCACCATGGTTCCGAATGAGAAATGGTGGGGCCAGAAGCCGGTCCTCGAAAAGGTCATCTGGCGCCAGATGGAGCCGAGCGCAACCATCGCTGCTTTCAAAAACGGTGAAATCGACGCAGCCAACGGCCGCACCCTGGGCCGCTACAAGCAGCTCGAAGGTACCACCAACTCCGAGATCCGCCGCGGCCAGCGCCTGTTCGCCGGTGGCTTGAACCTGAACGCCAAGCGCCCTGCCCTCACTGACGTTGCCGTACGCAAGGCGATCTTCACCGCCGTCGACCGCAAGGCTATCCGCGACGTCCGCTTCAACGGCCTGAACTGGTCCGAAGAGAGCTCGGGCTCCATGATGCTCATGCCGTTCTCCGAGTACTACCAGGACAACTACCCCGTGAAGGACACCGGCGCCGAGGCTGCCAAGAAGGTCCTGACCGACGCTGGTTACGCAGCCAACGACAAGGGCATCATGGCGAAGGACGGCGTCCCCGTCTCCTTCAAGATCACCAACTTCGGTGACGACCCCACCACAGCGGCAACCACCCAGACCCTGCAGAAGCAGCTCCAGGCCGCCGGCATGGATGTTGGCATCGATCAGCGCGGTGACGCTGACTTCGGCAAGGTTGTTGGCTCCCGCGAGTTCGACGTCACGATCTCCGGTTACACCGTGGGCCCGGATGCTACCGACGCTGTGAAGCAGTACTACGACTCCGAGACCAACGAAAACGGCCTCGGCGACGCTGAACTCGACGCTGAAATCAAGCGCCTCTCGTCCATCGCCGATAACGCCGAGCGCAACAAGGCCGCCATGGAGGTAGAGAGGAAGCACATGGAGAAGTACTTCTCCATGGGCGTCGTGATGAACGGCCCGGAGATCCAGTTCGTGCGCAAGGGCCTGGCCAACTACGGCCCGTCCCTGTTCCAGAGCCTCTCCAACGTTCCGGACTGGACCACCATCGGCTGGGAAAAGGGCGCCAAGAAGTAGCCCCTCAGCTGTAAATTCGCAAGAGTAGTTTCCTGAAGGCCGGGAGCTTCCCTGAACCTGTTGATCGGTTCGCGGAGGTTCCCGGCCTTCGCCGTCCCAACCATCTCTCACATCCCCCCGCGTTCACGCGGACGCTCTCTCACATCCCCGGGCGTTCACGCGCACGCTCTCGCAGATCCCCCGGGCGTTCACGCGCACGCTCGCGCAGATCCCCCCGCGTTCACGCGTACGCTCGCGCACATCCCCGGGCGTTCACCCAACCATCTCTCACATCCCCGGGCGTTCACGCGCACGCTCGCGCACATCCCCGGGCGTTCACCCGATCGCTCTCTCACCGGTGATAGACGGTTGGCGTGAAAGGGCTGTTACGTGAGAGAGGATCGGTAGCCTAGGGTCATGACTTCCCAGCCGATCCGTACCGCCGTTGCAGGTTTTGGCCTTTCGGGCAGCGTCTTTCACGCCCCCTTCATCGCCAGTAATCCCGCCTACGAAGTAGCCGTCATTGCCACCTCGGACGACGGCAGGCAGGCGAAAGCGAAGGCCCGCTACCCGCAGGCCGCCATCGTCAACACGCCAGGGGACATCCTGGCCCTCGCTGATCAGTTGGATCTGATCGTCCTGGGCACACCGCCCGCAACCCATTTCCCGCTTGCCAAAGCCGCGCTGGAAGCCGGCCTCGACGTCGTCGTCGATAAGCCGTTCACGGTCCGCAGCACCGAGGGCGAGGAACTGATCCGATTGGCGGCGCAACTTGGCCGTGTCCTCACCGTGTATCAAAACCGGCGCTGGGACGGAGACTCGCTCACCGTCAGGAAACTGCTCGACGCCGGGACGCTGGGGACAGTGACCCGGTGTGAGGTGGGCATGGAGCGCTGGGCTCCGGAGATCGCCAAAGCCTGGAAAGCCGGTGCTTCGGCGGAAGACGGTGGCGGCGTACTGTTCGACCTCGGCACCCACGTCCTGGACCTGTGCCTGCAGTTTTTTGGTCCTGCCACAGTCACTTACGCGGAAATCCAGGCGCGCCGTCCCCAGGAATCAGCCGACGACGACGTCTTCCTGGCACTCCAGCACCAGTCGGGCGTTATCAGTCACGTCCGCATCAACCTGACCAGCCACTTGCACGGGCCACGTTTCCGGATTCTGGGTACTGAAGGCGGCTTCGTGAAGTTCGGCAGCGACCCGCAGGAACCCTATGTGCTCGGTGGTGGGCTGCCGACGGATGCCGGGTACGGCGTCGAACCTGCCGAAAACCACGGCACTCTGGAACTGAACGGGCAGCGCACCGCGGTGGCCACGGAGCGCGGCGCTTACCCTGAGTTTTACCGGATTCTGGCGGACAAACTCGACGACGGCGGCTCGGCCTCCGCGCTTCCCTTGCCGGTGGATCCAGCCGACCCGGTTGCTGTCCTGAAACTCATTGAGCAGGCACGGTCTCTGGCATAACGTCAGCGCTGGCCACCACTGCGTAAATGGATTTGAGGTCCTGGTTGCCTTCAGTGGGTTGGCAACTGCCGGTCAGCTGGACAATGTCCGCAGCGGCTTCGTGGTGAACCACCGTCACGGCGGTGAATTGTGCCAGGGGTCCGGCCTGCGGGTGCGTGTAGCGGGCTTCGCGTACGTGCCAATCACGGCCATTGATCACCACCGGCTCTGAGCCCAGCAGAACAGCATCGGGCAACGCATCCAGGAATGAGTCCACGGACGCGGCGATGTCGGCGAGCTGGTAGCCGGGCAAGCGGCGTGACACGGAAATCACCACATTTGCTGTGTAGCGGCCTTCCACGGTGGGGGCCATCAGGGCACCCACCGCGTCCGGAACCACCTGGCGTGTCCAACCTGCGGGCGGATCGAGCTTTATTGCGGGGTAGGCGGGAAAAGCCTCGGAGGGGAAAACCTGGTGCGATGTCATGGGAGCCCTTTCGGAGCACTGTCAGTACAGGAAAGCTATTTGCTGAGGAAGTCGACGAACCCGGTCACGGAATCCACAAAGCCGGACGGGCTGATGGTGATCTGGCCCCCGGCTCCCAGGCCAAGCTCCGCGGTGATCTTGGCACCGGCGCCGAGGGTGAGTCCGTCTTCGTCCATGGAAGCTGTGAAGAAGTGGCTTTCGCCGGCTCCGGCAGCGACTGTTGCGTTGAGGGTCAGGGTCTGGCCCAGGACTTCTACGTAGCGGCTTCCGGTCAGTTCCGCTCCGGCGCCTGCGCTGAACGCCGTTCCGGTGGTCTCGCCGCCTTTGACGGTCACCTCTCCTTCGCCGGCACTGGCCCAGGCCCCTGCCCGTATTTCTCCGCCCTGCCCCAGGGAGAACAGGCCGCCTGCGAAGTCGGTCTTGTTATCCATGGTGAGCTTTTGACCGGCAAAGCCCTCACCACCGGCGGAGAACAGGAACGGGCTGCTGGCGTTGGCGTGGGCACTGGCCTCCACTCCCGTCATCATTCGGGTGGTTGAGGTGTTGGTGACCCATCCGTCGAAGAAGTCCGATCGGGTAGTGGTTACGTTCTCTGCGCCTGCGAATGCTTCGCCCGTGGCGTGGGCGTTGGGAAGTCCCAGCCCGAACGGCACGCTGGCCCCGAACTCACCCTCGGCCCGCGCGCCAACAAAGGTTTCGTTGGTGACAGTGGTTTTGACGGGCCCGAATTCGGACTCCGCCTTCCAGGTCATGTCCCCTCCAGTGGAAGCCTCTCCGGAACCTCCCACCTCGATCCCGCCCGGACCAAGCGAGCCGTGCGTTTCGCCCTTTGCCTGGCTGTCGAAGGAGCCACTGCCTTCCACGGTGACAGGGCCGTAGCTGGTGGGATCAAAAGTGAACCCAAGCCCGTCTGGAGTAAACCTGAAAGGACCGTCCGAGGGCCCTCCCTTGGTTGATCCTCCAGCGCCGCCTGTTGAGGCCTGCTCCTGCTGGTCTGCATTGCGCTTGAGGGCGCGGGCGTTGTCCTTGAGGCAAACCGCTGCGGCACTCAACCGGCCGTGGAGGTCGCTCTGCCACCTGCTGCGGAACTGCTCGGCGTCGTTCCCGCGCCAATACGTTCCGTTCTGAATCATTGCGGTGAGTTGCCGTTGAAGATCCGTGATCTTCTCTGCCTCAGCATCCATCACGGCCGATAGACGACGGAGGTCTCCGACGTCTGCGCCTACCAATCCCTGTCCCATTAGGTACCCAGTCCCATCACGTATCCCCTGAACGTAGTGACATACAAATGCCAGGAAACCAACGGCCCAAGCATTTTCCTGAGCATAGTTGGCTGCAGCCGGCCCGGCCATGGGGACATCTAGCCAGTGTGGACAACTGAGCGGGACGCCGCGCGCTGACAATCAGTTTCTGACAAGGCGTAACCTCGCCGCACCCAAGAACGATGTAAGGGGAGTGCGGGCCACACCCGCGCGCTGATCATCCGGCAGCGACCCAACCGCTGCCGGGGCAATCCCAAGTATTTTGTCGGAGGGTTTTATGTCCTTGTTCACTGTCCTCGCCACCAGCAAAGTCGCCGCGGGCGTCCTGGCCGCCGGAGCTGTAGCTGCCGGTGGAACCGGTGTAGCTGCCTTCAACGGTGCGCTTCCCACCGGAATCCAGCAGACCGCACATGACCTCGTTGGCGCGCCCGCTCCAGTTGACGGCAAGGCCGCTGAAGCAGCTGAGACCGCCCGGACCGCCACCACCAAGGCGACTGACGCCGTCGGGGCCGCGCAGGCAAAGGCGACAAAAGCCGCCGAAGCCGGCCAGGCAAAGGCTGCCGACGCTGTTTCCGCTGCGAACGCCACTGCCAACGAGGCCACATCGCCGGAGACTTTCGGACTGTGCACCGCGTTCCTCAACGGCGGCCTGAACTCTGATGCAAAGGTCCCGGGCTTCGAGTCCCTGACCATTGCTGCTGGCGGGGAAGCGAAAGTGGAGGCGCACTGCGAAGCAGTAGTTGACGCCGGCAAGGCCGCTAATGCGAAGGCGAACGGTTCGGCCCAGGCAGACGCCGACGCCGATGCTTCCGTGACGTCGGTACTCCCGTCAAGGCCGGCGGTACCGGCCGTCCCCGCCAAGCCTGCAGTGCCTGCGACGCCGGACGTGCCGGCCACCCCCGCAGTCCCGGCAAAGCCTGCTGCTCCGGGTCTCCCGTCGCAGGTTCCGAGCGACGTTCCGGCGGCACCGGGCGCGCCCCTCGATTCTGTCCGCTAAACGCGCAGCGGCTACGGTTTAACGGCGGGGTTCCTTGGCTTAGGGCAAGGAACCCCGCCCTCGTAACGCGGGATGGAGGCGTCCACGGGTGCTTGACCCTTTGGCTGACGAATATTTGCAGGCGGACCATGATGACCCCGCGCTGCTCTTTACGGCTGCCTACAACGGCTTCTCCGGGCCGGTCTTCGGCTATCTCCGGGCCCGCGGCGTGGATGATCCCGAAGCCGTTACCCAGGACGTGTTCCTGGCCTTGTATCCAAAGCTTGAAACCCTCCACGGCGGGCTTGAGGGTGCCAAGACGCTGCTGTTCTCCATCGCCCACGCCCGGATGGTGGACCACTACCGCAAACGCGAACGGACGCCTGACTCCACACCTTACGAGTCGGAACTGGATTCGCGGTGTGCGCCGTCGGCGGAAGAGCAAGCCTTCGGACGGGCCTCCGGTTTGGGTGTCACGGAACTCCTGAACGACCTCGCGGACGACTACCGGGAGGTCTTGGCCCTACGCGTCATCGCCGACCTGTCCGTGGAACAAACAGCGGACATCATGGGCAAATCCCAAGGCGCCGTGAAGCAGTTGCAGCGCCGGGCCTTGGGCGCACTAAAGAAACGTGCACAACGAACGAACGGCACATCATGAGCGAACACTTTCCGCCGCGCGGACCCAGACACCAGCAGGCAGCACACCAGCAGGCCGTAGACCGCCTGCTGTCCGACTCCGGTTTGGACGGCGACGCCGAACTCCGGACAGAACTCCTGGAACTCCGTTCGCTGGCGGACACTGTCCCTGAGCCGTCCGAGGCTGTTCGTGCGCTCATGGTCAGCGGCCAGGTTGCAGCCACCCAGGAAATCACGACGACGGATGGCCCCGTTGCGTCGTCGGGCTCGCCGACGACGGTACTCGCCACGGTTGAAGACCCGGCGCCTGCGTCCGATCCGGCGCCTGCCTTCGACCGCCCTGCCGACGAACTTGCTGCGCGGCGGCGGACAAAGCGACGCGCTGCTGTCGCAAGTCTTGTTGTTGTGGTGTCCTTGGCCGGTGGTGCTACTGCTGCGGCCGCGTCCGACGGCGGAATTCCGGGTACCTTCCAGCATCTGGGCGCAGCCATAGGCACCGTTGTCTCACAGCTCGCGCCTGGTTCCGGCAAAGCTCCAAAGCAGGATGGCCCGACCGGTGCCACCCCGGCCCCGACTGCTGAGGAAAAGCCTGCAATTCCCGACCGGAACCAGCCCGCCCCGGCACCTGCTTCCCCGAATTCCGGCGGCAACCCCGTCCCGGATTCCCATCAGCCGCCCCGTGGGGGAGCATCGCCTCAACAACCCAAGGACCCGTTACCCCACGAACCTGGGAACGGCGGCATCCCCACGCCGGTCGTCCCCGTAACACCGCCGGGGATCGACCCCTCGGGGATTGATCCGGCCAAGCTCCGACCCTCGGACATCCCTGTGACTGTTCCTACCCATGTGGTTCCCTCGCCGCCGGCCAACCCCGGCATCCCCGCGAAGTGACAGTTAATGCCAATGTTTGACGGAAACATTGGCATTAACTGCCACATTGGCGCGGGTTAAACCACGACGGCGGGGTGCGGCTTCGTGTGGAAGCTGCACCCCGCCGTCGTGCTTGGCGGTTCAGGTTACGCGGTAACCAGGCTGTGCCAGTCGTTCACGAGGGGCAGGTTGTGCGCCTCGGAAACGGAGTGGTGTGCCACGTGGCCTGCGGCGATGTTGAGGCCGGCGGCGAGTGCGGGGTCGCGGTCGAAGGCTGCCTTGACGCCCAGGTTGGCCAGTGCCACGGCGTAGCGCAGGGTGACGTTGGTCAGTGCGTACGTGGAGGTGTTCGGAACAGCGCCGGGCATGTTGGCAACGCAGTAGAAGATCGAGTTGTGGACCTTGTACGTCGGTTCCTGGTGCGTGGTGGGGTGCGTGTCCTCGAAGCAGCCGCCCTGGTCTACGGCGATGTCCACCAGGACCGAGCCCGGCTTCATGCGGGATACGAGCTCGTTGGTGACCAGCTTGGGTGCCTTGGCGCCCGGGATCAGGACGGAGCCGATTACGAGATCTGCGTCGATAACTGACTTCTCGATCTCGTAGGCGTTTGAGGCAACGGTCTTCAGGCGGCCCTGGTAGAGGGCGTCGAGTTCGCGCAGCCGGTTGATGTTGATGTCCATGATGGTGACATCGGCACCGAGGCCCAAGGCCATGGCGGCGGCGTTGGTTCCGGCGACACCTGCGCCGAGGACAACAACCTTGGCCGGACGGACGCCCGGTACGCCGCCCAGGAGGACGCCCTTGCCGCCGGCGGGAGCCATGAGCGAGGAAGCGCCGACCACGACGGACAAGCGGCCTGCTACCTCGGACATCGGGGCGAGCAGGGGCAGGGTGCGGCCTTCCTGCACGGTTTCGTAGGCGATGGCCGTGACGCCGGAGTTGATGAGCTCGGCGGTGAGCTCGGGCTCTGCGGCGAGGTGCAGGTAGGTGAAGAGGATGAGGCCCTTGCGGAAGCGGTGGTATTCGGCCGCGATGGGTTCCTTGACCTTCATGACCATGTCCGCACGGCCCCAGACGTCGTCGGCCTCGTTGACGATTTCAGCGCCGGCGATCGAGTATTCCTCGTCGGTGATGCCCGAGCCGAGGCCTGCGCCGCGTTCAACCAGAACAGTGTGTCCGTGCGTGCGGAATTCGTGGACACCTGCGGCCGTGATGGCTACGCGGAATTCGTTGTTCTTGATTTCTTTGGGGACGCCGATGATCATCTGTGGGCTCCATCGTTAGCGGCCTCTTCGGCCGAAAAATGTGTTGCGGGCTGTGATTCCAGAATAAATCCGGCTGTGAGGCAGGCGACATGGGCTCCAAGGCGGGCGCAAGTAAAACCCCCGGAAATTCAAGGATCTGCGCTGCCGCGGCTCGACATTTGTCGAGCCATGGAGCGTCAGGTGTCGCCTGCTGTTGGTACGCTTCTCTGATGCAGCAAGACGTGGAACAGATCGTCGAGCGGGTGGCGTTGAAGCTGGGCCGCGGCCTCTCCTTGGAAGACCTCGACGGCGTGCTCCTCGCCTACAGCTCCAACCAATCCCACGCCGACCGCGTCCGCGTGAACTTCCTGCTGAGCAAACGGGTCCCCGGCGATGTCAGCCTCTGGCAACTGTCCCACGGCATCGCCACGGCTGTGCGTCCCGTAGTGGTTCCCGCAAACGAGGAACTGGGGATGTTGGGCCGGGTCTGCGTCCCGCTCCTGGTGCGCGGATTCCGCGTGGGCTACTTGTGGGTCCAGCTGGACCTTGAAGAGCAAAGCGCGACGGCGATACTCGCCGAGTTGCCCGGCGTGCGTGACGAGCTGGACCTGTTGGCGGGGTTGCTCCTTGATTCCAACACGGCAGAGTCGGAGTTCCGGCGCAGGCGTGAACAGGAGTTCCTGGCGGCTTGCAGCGGTGAATCGAATGCCGTGGCTGCCGTGGCCGGGTGGAAGGAAATCCAGGGCCGGGGTCCGTGGCAACTGGTGACCATCCTGGACGCGGAAGGTGCGAGGTCCGACGTCGATCCTCTCGCCGCGACCCTGACCCACCGTTCCGCCGCCCTGCAGTCCACCATCGGTGTCAACGCCGCGTTGTTCAGCGCAGGAACCGAAACGCATTCAGTGGTGCTGTTCCGCGAGTCCGGTGGCCGGGCGGACCACGCGCAGGTGCTGGTGCACTACCAACTGGAACTCGCCAAGCGCGCCGGACGGACTGTGGACCGCGTGATCCTGGGCATCAGCGAGCCGTTCCAAGTGATCCGTCAACTGGCGGGGGCGTACCGGCAATCGAAGGTTGCGGCGCAGGCGGCAGCTGTGGACAGGCCTCTCGGCGAGCTCGTGGACAGCCGGAACGTGGGTGTCTACCAGCTTTTCGATCGCCTCCTGGCGCCCGGCGGCTGGGACGACACCGGCTCACTGCACTTCCGGACCCTGGAGGACCAGGACAAGAACGGCGAACTCCTGCCCGTGCTGGAGCTCTTGTATGACAGCGATGGCTCAGTGCAGGACGTCGCGGCCAAACTTCACCTGCACAGGAGCAGCATCTACAACAGGCTGGGACGGATCCGCCAGCTGATCGGTGCTGATCCGCTGAGCGGCTCGATCCGCCTCGAGCTGCACGCCGCCTTGAAAGCCCGCCGATGGGCCGGCCGGCCAAGGATCTGAGCACTGAACGGGGCACTGAGCGCTGAACCGCGGGCCTGAGCACTGAACGGGGCACTGAACGCGATTGAGGCAGGCACCCAATGCGGGTGCCTGCCTCCATGAACTGCGCTAAACCGTGCCCGTTACGAGCGCCTCAAGCGCTGGCAGCTCCAACGGCCCAACCGACGCCGGAACGTGGCCGTGCGGCTGCTGCTGCAGTACCGGCTGTGCCATCCGGCGTGGGTGGTGATGCGGGGCAGGCGCGTGCTCATTTGAGGGCGTCCTTTGCTGCGTCAAGGATCTCGTCGAGCGCAGACTGCGTGGGCGCCGGCGTGGTCGCGCCGGGCTTGCCCGTTGGCTTGGGCTTGGAGGTCTGGGTGGGGGTAGGGGTTGGTGTTGGCGTGGGCGTCGAGGTAGCCGGAGGGGTGGTGGGTGCCGGGGTGGTCGGCGCAGGCGTGGCCGGCGGCGTAGTGATGGTGTCCGATGGCACGTCGGACGGTGCCGGTGCAGGCGCCGAGGGCGTGGGTACCTGACTGGTGCCCGGTGCCGCAGCGATGGTCGCCGGCACTGCGGATGGGACCCAGACGGGGTCAGCCAAGGAAACCTTAGGCGTGGGAACGGACGACGGCGACACTGGCGCAGGTGCCTCCGGAACCGTGGCCGGTTGGCCGGCCGCTGACGTCGCAGCAGCTGAGGCAGACGGAGAAGATGCCCTGGAGTAGGAAGCACTGGGGGCTGGTGATGCGGAACCCGAATTCCTGTCGGCACCGCTGGCTTCCTGGGCGGGCGCCTCCTGGCCGAAGAACGGCAACTCAAGGGCCTGCCCCACAGTGCCGGCCGTCAGGACCAGGCCGAGCGCGCCTGCCACTACGGCCATGCGCTGGCTCATGTGCTTGACCGAAGCCGCCTTCTGCAGGACTGCCTGGGGCTCCCGGCCAAGCGGGGACCCGCCCAGCCCTGATCGTGAACTCTGCCCGGAGCGCGAACCCTGCCCGGAGCGTGAACCAGTGGTGACGCCGGACTGTTCCCTGACATCCTTTCGGCTTGCCAGGGATGCCGATGCCGTGGCTGCCGCAGCAACCCGTGCCGGGGATGTGGCGCGAGCCTGCAAAGCAGGTGCAGCCGAGACGGGTGCAGGCGCTGTGTGGGATTCGGGGGTGGCTTCAGGCGCCGGATCTGCGGACACCAGTGGAATGGCGGCTGTGGCCGGTTCCGGTGTGGTGGGCAGGGGGTTTGCCGGCTGCCCGGAAGCCTGGACGATGGGAATGGCGGCTGTGGCCGGCTCCGGTGTGGTGGGTTGGGGGTTTGCCGGCTGCCCGGAAGCCTCGACGATGGGAATGGCGGCTGTGGCCGGCTCCGGTGTGGTGGGTTGGGGGTTTGCCGGCTGCTTGGGAGCCTGGACGATCGGAATGGCGGCCGTCGGAGGCCCGGGCGTGGTGGATACGCGGGCTTCTGCTTGCGCGGCCCGTTCCCGCTCGGCTGCACGCGCAGCCGCACGCGTGGTGGGCGTCGCGATGGTAGGCGCCGCCGCAGCGGGGGCGTCCGGCGTCGTGCCTGAAATTTCGGGTGCGGCAGTCCTGGGCGTGCCGGAATCCGGCTGCAGGCTGATATCGGATCCGCTGGGTTGGGCCCGACGGCGTCCGGTTGGCTTGGTGCGCTCGCCGTCAATTCGGGCGCGGCGCGGCTGATCCATGGTTGGGGACATGGTGGTTGCCTCTCAACGCCTTCGAGGTTAGCTGTCGGGTTCGGACGAGGCCGTCCGGCCGCAGTAGCGGCTTCACCCCAAGGACTTGGAAAAGTCCGGGAACTTGTGGGTCCCCCGCCTCTGCCGCGGGTCTGGCGGATTCCGGAGTGCGGCAGAGCTCGGCGTCATTCCGGAAGCGGCCCAGCGGAGATACGGGTCGCCCTACGACGGTACATGAGCAGGAAAGTAAAGTCACATTAATATAACGGCCGGTAGGTCTCTGCTGGCGGGAGGGCCTTAGCCCTTAGGCTTCGGGGCCGGAGCGGGCGCCGGGAGTTCGTGCTGGATCCTTTGGATCTGGTGGGCCTGATGCGTTTCCGGTCGGAAGATCTCGTCGGCGATTCCCAGCATCCCGCCGGCTGCGGCACGCCTGACACCCCGGCGGTTCTGCCGGGAAACCCAGTACCAGGCCACGGCCAGGAGGGCGGGAACTCCAAGTACGGCCGCCAACACGGCCAAGATATCCATCGCCTAAGACTAGCTTCGGCGTGCACCGGCAGGTAGACATTGTTTATGGACCTGCCCGTGATGCCACCCGTCTCGCCCATGCTTGCCAAATCCGTCCCCGCCATCCCGGACGTTGGGCACTACGAGCCCAAATGGGACGGCTTCAGGACCATCGTCTTCAAGGACGGGGATGAAATCGTCCTGGGCAGCCGCAACGAGAAGCCCATGACCCGCTACTTCCCTGAACTGGTGGAAGCCCTGCGGAAGAACCTCCCGGACAAATGCGTGATCGACGGCGAGATTGTCCTGATCGAGGGCAACCGGCTTGAGTTCGAGGTCCTGCAGCAACGGATCCATCCCGCGGACAGCCGGGTGAGGATGCTGGCCGAAAAGACTCCGGCGTCGATGGTTGCGTTCGACATCCTTGCCCTCGGCGACGACGATCTGATGGGCAGGCCGTTCTCGGAGCGTCGCGCCGTCCTTGAGCGTGCGCTCAAGGCAGCAGAGCCGCCCGTTTACGTCACTCCCGCAGTCACGGACCTGGAGCGTGCGCAGGAGTGGTTCGTGCAATTGGAAGGCGCAGGCCTGGATGGCGTCCTGTCCAAGCCGTTGGATGGGACATACCAGCCCAACAAGCGCGTGATGTTCAAGACCAAGCACGAGCGCACCGCCGACTGCGTGGTGGCCGGATTCAGGTGGCACAAGACCGCTAAGGTCGTGGGGTCCATGCTGTTGGGTCTTTATAACGACGCCGGCAAACTCCAGCACGTCGGGGTGGTTGCCTCCTTCCCCATGGCGAGGAGGGAAAGCCTGGTGGCAGAGCTTGAGCCTTACCAGGTGGACCTCAGCGAGCACCCGTGGGGCGAGTGGGCCAGCCAGGGTGAGGGGGCTGCGGGGTCCAGGATGCCCGGCGCCCAAAGCCGGTGGAGCGGAGGCAAGGATTTCTCCTTTGTGCCGTTGCGTCCCGAACTGGTCATCGAGGTGGCCTACGACTACATGGAAGGGGACAGGTTCCGGCACACCACCCAGTTCCGCAGGTGGCGGCCGGACCGGACCCCCGAAAGCTGCACCTACTCACAGCTGGAAGAGCCGGTTGCGTACGACCTCGGGGAGATCCTGAGGTTGCCGTAGCCTGCCTGCCGGGGCTGCGCAGCCGACCCGCTTAGCTGGCCTGCATGGACGTTCAGCTTGGACTTTCAGCCTGGCCGTTCAGCCGAGGCGGAGCGTTACTCTTCGTGTCCTTGATCGCTGCTCATGCTGCCCTCGGCCGGCGGGGTTTCTCCCGGCGGCACTCCACCGCCGGGTTCCAGGCCGGTGACGTTCCCATCGAGGGGATCGGGGTTGGCAGAGGCGGCGGGATCGTCGTCCTCGTCCTGGCGCATGTCGGGATCCTCGTGGATGCTGTCGGCGTCGGCGGTCGTGTCGAACGGCCCTGTAGCGCCGGTTGCTCCGAAGCCCTGGGTTTCCTCATTTGAGTCTTTATCAGTCACAATCAGCCCTTTCGTAAGCAAACTTACTAATGCGCTTGCTTTGCCAGCCTAGCCGGGAGGAGCGGACTCAACAAGCAGGCCAAAGCCAGGCGCCGGCGTCGTGCGTTAGTGCATTAGCGCGTCAGCGCATTTGAGCGTTAGAGCGTCAGCGCTTAGCGGTGCGGCGTTGTGGCGGCGACGAAACTCCGGATGGCGTCGGCCACGGCTTTGGGTCGCATGTGTTGGGCCACATGGCCGACGCCGGGAATCTCCACCAATCGCCCCTGCGCAACTGCCCTGGAAAGCCGGAGCGACCACTCCGGCCCAGCTACGTGGTCGCGGCTTCCCCGCAGGATCAGGACGGGCACCTTGATGCCGGTCAGCCGCTTCTCCGTGGGGTAGCCCATCATGACCGGAAGCTCCGTGAGGTACCACCGCGGACCACACTTGAAGTAATCGGAGATCACAATCCAATTGGACGACGCGCTCTCGCGGAGCAGTCCGTCCAGGAAGAGCGCCAAGGACTGCCGGCGAACGTTCTTGTGCCGGGAATCCACCACCGGCCCCATGAGCACCACCTGCCGTGCCTGCTCAGGCGAGTGCAGCGCCGCTTCGATGGCAAACTGCACGCCCATGGAGTGCCCCACCAATACGTAGGAACTGATGCCGCAGGATGCCAAGGCCCCGGCGATGAAAGCGCCGTAGTCCTCCACGGAGAGCTGCCTCCCGGGCTTCGGGGTCCCCGCGAATCCGGGCAGGTCCAGCGAGTACGTGGGTGCACCCGCTGCCAGGACGGTGTGGAGCCGGGCCAAGTACCGGTGCGAAACTCCAATCCCATGGATCAGGATGTATGCGGGCTCGTCGGGACTGGACACCGGTCCGGTGCCTGCATCAAGCCCGGACCCGGGAGTCGGTGTTCCCTTGGCCCAGAGGATCCGCCCCTTCAGGCCCAAAGCCTCGACGTCGGCAGAGAGCAAAGCCTCCGCAGTTGCGTGCGTTTTCATCAAGCCTGCCGCTGCAGGAATACCGGAGCGCCGGGGCCGCTGAGCTCGTTCATCCCGATCGGGCGGCCGGACACGGCAAGCAGCAGGGCTATGGCTGGTCCTTCAACCGCCGGGCCCTCTCCGTGATCGAAAGCCGCGTCAGTGGCCACCAGGCGCCAGCCCTCGGCCACTTCCTTGCCTCCGCCCATCTTGGTGCTGGTCCGCACTTGGTATCCCAGGGCCGTGGCCACGTGCGCCGCCGGGTAGTGTCGGCGCAGCCCCAACGGACGCCGAATGTCTTCGCCGTGGACGAACGCTTCCACCAGCCGGGTAGCCAGACCTGCCGGGGGTCCGGAAGTGCGGGAAACCACTGCCTGGAACCGGACCAATGTGGTGCCGGGGTCAAGGGTCCGTTCGCGCTCAACTCCCACGGCGTTGTCGCGGTCGAAATCCATCCGGGCGGCAATCATGCGGCGGATGAAGCCCAGCCGGGTGGTCTTGGCACTGTCGATCACGTGCGCCAGGACGTCATGGACGTCCCAGCCGGGGCAAAGGGATGGCGTCTTCCATTGGAAGGGCTGAAGTGGTTCGAGATCCCGGATCAGTGCGCGACGTTCCTCGTGCACCACGGGCCACACGTCGGAGGGTGAGGTCAGGGCCATACCGCTATTGAACCCCATGGTCCGGTCTGCAGCTGCCTCTGTCCCCGGCGGTTCCAGGAAGCCGCGGGTCTGGGAGATGCGGTTCAGGGAAAACCCGGTCCCGGGAGGGCTTGCGGGAATACCGCAGCGCCCTGCCCAGCCCCACGAGGCTCCAGGCAAGGAACAATGCCATGGCTGCCGTGGCAGTCCAGGTCACCGGATAACCGAGGAACGGAGCGGACTGGCAGGAATCGAATTCCCCGGTTCCCACCGCTTGGCCGCAGCCTCCGGTGTACATCCAGATCGTCCCGAGGAGCAGGCCGGTCGGAGCGATGAAAAGGAGCCAAGGCCAGGGGCGGTTCCAGGGCCACTCGGAGTACTTTGCGTTTTTCCCCGACTGCACAGGCTATTCCCTGGTGGCGTCGTCGGATTCGCTGGGGTCTGCCGCCGGCTGCGCAGCCTCAGGCGCGGCGGAAGCGTTGGCGGCGTCCCGGCGTCGTGCGATTTTTGATTCCGTCCACATGGCTACTGCCACGAAGACTGTGCAGGCAAACATGAAGGTTGCCACGAAGTTCAATCCCATGGCAGAGCCCAAGGGTGCGGCAAGGGCCATGGCGGCCAACCCGGCCACGATATGCCACCCCTTGAAATTGCCCACCGATCAAGCGTAACCCCGCCTTTAAGGGGTGCTGGTCCGTTGGCTGGGATCGTTGCTTGATCCTTATCACTCCGCAACCATCAGCCGGCGCTGGAGTCGTTCTCCCCGGGCTGGCCGGCTGTTGCTTCGGAGTGTTTCGCCTTCTGCGTTTCCAGCCACGCCATGATGGCTGCCTGCCGGATCCGTCGGTGTGTTCCACGGTATTCCACGGGGATTTCGCCGCGATCGGTCATATTGCGCAGGTAGGTATGGGAGATACCGGCGAGCTCCGCGGCCTGTGAAGTGGTGAGCATTTCCTCCACGCTGCTGACGGTCACGGTTTCGCCGCGGCCCAACCGCGCAAGGAGGTCGACGACGGCGTCCCTCGCCTCATCGGGGAGGCGGTGTACCGTGCCGTCCACGAACACAGTGATGTCGTTGCTGTCCTGGAGGGAGCGCGCCAGGTTCCGGGCGTCGTCGGCGGGGAGCCCTGCTGTGATGCGGGGAGCTATCAATGCCATGGCAGAAGCCTAGCGTGCGCGGCCGCCCATTTCGGGGGTTCCCTGCTGGCCATGCCGTGCGCGCGGCATTGCTGGCAGGGAACCATCGAAACGGGTGGGCCAAGGCCAGCAACGAGCCCGGCTACTCCGCGTCCAGGTCCGTCTCCAGGAGCTTCACCAGTGCGTCCAGCGCGTCGTCCGCGCCGTCACCCTCGGCCCGAAGCACCACGACATCGCCTTTCGCAGCGCCAAGTGTCATGAGCGACAGGATGCTGGCGGCGTCGAGGGCGTCTTCGGCAGGTTCACCCTGCATGGCAATGGTGACTTCCACGGGCTGTTCGCCGGCGGCCTCGGCAAACAAGGCGGCCGGGCGGGCATGCAGTCCGGAGCGGCTGGCGATGGTGGCTGTGCGTTCGGGCATGGTTTCTCCTTCGACGGAAACAAACAGAGGTTTAGAGGCCGAGCTCTTCGAGCACGGGGAGCTTTGCGCGGACCCAATCGCGGGCCTCAAGAGCACTCGGCGCAGACAAAGCGAGCTGTGCGAGTTCCTGCGCCTGCTCCAACGTCACAGTCTTCAGCACAGTCCCGACCGCCGCCAACGAGCGAGCGGTCATGGACAAGGTGGTGACGCCCAAACCGGTAAGAACGACGGCGAGGGCGGGGTCCGCGGCTGCCTCACCACAGACGCCGACCGGCTTCGCATCACCTTCCCGGCCCGTGCTCTCCTGGGAAGCACCTTCAACAGTGAGCTGCACCAGCCGAAGCACGGCCGGCTGCCATGGCGTGTTGAGCTCGGCGAGGGGGCCGAGTTGGCGGTCGGCGGCCATGGCGTATTGCGTGAGGTCATTGGTTCCCAGCGAGGCAAACCCGACTTCCCGCAACACGGTGGCGGCAGTCAGTGCAGCGGAGGGAACTTCCACCATCACTCCGGGCGTCTGGATTCCAGCGGCGGCACAGAGCGAGGCGAAACGTCCGGCTTCGGCAGCCGTGGAGATCATGGGGGCCATGACCCACACATCGGCCTCGGATTCCGAAGCAGCCCGGGCAATTGCCTCCAGCTGGCGTTCCAGGACGCCGGGCGTGGTGAAATCTGTGCGATAGCCGCGAACGCCCAGTGCAGGGTTGGGTTCGGTGGCATCGGTGAGGAAGGGGAGGGGTTTGTCGGCGCCGGCGTCGAGGGTGCGCAGGACAACCTTCTTACCCGGGAATGCATCGAAAACGGCCTTGTAGGCTGCCGCTTGCTCATCCACTGACGGCTCGGTGTCGCGTTCCAGGAAGCAGAATTCCGTGCGGAACAGGCCTACTCCCTGGGCACCCAAACCGGCTGCGGCTACGGCATCCTTGGCTCCACCGACGTTGGCGAGCAGCGGCACCAGGTGGCCGTCCGCCGTCGTGCCGTTACCGTCGAAGGATGCAAGGGTTGCGGACGTTTCCGCCCAGGCCGTAGCGGCAGTGCGGTGTTCTTCGGTGGGCGAGACGGCCACGAAGCCTGCCGCGCCGTCCACGTAGATCTCGGTTCCGTCCGCAATGTCATCAACACCGTGCGCCGCAACCACTGCGGGCAGGCCGAGTGAGCGGGCAATGATTGCCGTGTGGGACTGCGGGCCGCCTCCGGAGGTGACCAGTGCCTGAACCACCGCGGGATTCAGCGTTGCGGTGTCGGCGGGGGCGAGGTCTTCGGCCACCAGGATGAAAGGCGTGTCCGAGGCAGGGATGCCGGGAGCAGGGACGCCGCGGAGTTCGGCCACGATCCGGGCGCGGACATCCAGGACGTCGGTGGCGCGCTCGGCCATGTAGCCGCCGAGGTTGTGCAGCATCTCGGAGACCGAGGCGCCGGCTTCCCAGATGGCCCGCTCAGCCGAGGATCCGGCGTTGATGAGCTTGCTGGCCGATTTCAGGAGCATGGTGTCCTTGGCCATGAGCGCGGTGGCCTCGAGGACGGCTTTGCCGTCGCCCGAAGCGCTGTCCGCACGTGCCTTGAGCTCGTCATGGACGGACTGCGCGGCGGCTTTCAAGCCGGCGACGGCGTCCTCCGGACTGACGTCCGCACCCAACCGCTCGCCCGACGGCGGTTCGCTCACCGGCTTGGGCATCTGGCGGACGGAACCAATGATGCGGCCAGGGCTTACCCCTACTCCTTGGAAATTCTGCACTGAATCCTCTGTTCCTGCTTGTTGGTTCAGGCACGCCGGCGACGGCACCGGGAGCCTCGAAAACTAGCCTACAAAATTCCTTTGTGAGCCACTTCATATAGCAACGCTATAGGTGCTAGGGTAGCGGTTATGAGTTTCGATGACCAGCTTCCGCCTAAAATTCGGTTGCTTCGCGCAGCTGCCGAGTTGCTGGCGAATTCGGAGGGGTCAGCGGTCTCAACGCGCCAGATCACCAAGCTTGCCGGGGTCACGGCGCCCACGCTCTACCACCACTTCGGAGACAAAGAGGGTTTGTTCGACGCCGTCGTATCAGCCGGATTTGAAGAGTATGTGGCGGGGGAGCGGGATTTTGCACCGTCCGGGGAGCCTTTGGAAGACGTCCGGCGAATGTGGGACAACCACGTCCAGTTCGGGCTGAGCCAACCCCATCTGTATCTGGTGATGTTCGGCAACATCAGGCCGGAAAGCCGCCCAGCGATCGTGGCCGATGCTGAAGCGCTTCTGGAAGAGATGCTGAACAAGGCCGCTATCTCCGGCCAGATCAACGTGCCGCCCCGCGAAGCGGCACGCAGCATTCTGGCCGCCAACGTGGGCGTCACGCTCATGCTGATCGCTGAACCGGTGGAAGAAAGGAACCTCGAGCTCTCAACGATGACCCGGGATTCCATGATTTTTGCTGTCTCCACGGACACTGCCCGTGGCGCCGCGGCGGACGATTCCGGTAAATCGTCCGTGGTTGTTGCGGCAATCGCCCTGAATGCGGCACTGCAGGCCTCACATTCAGACCAACTTTCCAGCTCTGAATTGAAGCTGTTCCTTGAGTGGCTTCACCGCATTTCCAGCAGCTCCTAAGGCTGTTCTCTCTCGATCTATATCGACTGACCCCGCGCCGCAGCGGGACACACGTTAGGAATTCACATGGCAACAGAGACCGTTGCGAAGCCCCGCACCAGCGCCCGTGTTGGTGTCCAAAAGTTCGGGACATTCCTGTCCGGCATGATCATGCCGAACATTGGTGCCTTCATCGCCTGGGGCCTCATCACAGCCCTGTTCATCGAAAAGGGCTGGATTCCGGTCCCGGAGCTTGGCGGTTATGGGACCAACGCCGAAGGTGTTGCCCACGTGGGCCTTGTGGGCCCCATGGTCAACTACCTGCTTCCGCTCCTGATTGCCTACACCGGCGGCCGGATGGTCTACGACGTTCGCGGCGGCGTGGTGGGTGCCATCGCCACCATGGGCGTGATTGTCGGTACCGGCATCCCCATGTTCATTGGCGCCATGATCATGGGCCCGCTGGGCGGCTGGACCATGAAGAAGATCGACGGCATTTGGGACGGCAAGATCCGGCCCGGTTTTGAGATGCTGGTCAATAACTTCTCTGCCGGTATCTGGGGCGGAATCCTGACCCTGCTCGGGTTCTACGGACTGACGCCCGTGGTCAAGGCCTTCACGGCCGGCGCCGGCTCCGTGGTCCAGTTCCTGGTGGACAACGGCCTCCTGCCGCTGACCAGCATTTTCATCGAACCTGCCAAGGTCCTCTTCCTCAACAACGCCATCAACCACGGCGTGCTGACTCCGCTGGGCATCCAGCAGTCGCTGGACCAGGGCAAGTCCATCCTGTTCCTGCTCGAAGCCAACCCCGGCCCGGGCCTGGGCATCCTGCTGGCGTACATGTTCTTCGGCCGTGGAGCTGCCCGTGCTTCGGCACCCGGTGCCGCGATCATCCACTTCCTCGGTGGTATCCACGAGATCTACTTCCCGTACGTCCTGATGAAGCCCATCCTCATCCTCGCCGCGATCGGCGGTGGCATGACGGGCATCGCCACCTTGGCCATCACCAACTCCGGACTCGTGGCACCTGCTGCTCCGGGTTCCATCATCGCGGTCATTGCCCAGACCTCCCGCGACAGCTACGTCGGCGTCATCCTGGCGGTTGTCCTGGCCACTGCCGTGTCCTTCCTGATCGCTTCGCTGATTCTGCGGACGTCCAAGAACAAGGGCGAGGATGACCTCTCCGCCGCCACCTCCCGCATGGAGGCCATGAAGGGCAAGAAGAGCTCGGTCTCTTCAGCATTGGTAGGCGACAGGGCTGCAGCCCAGGGGGAGGGCACCGTCCTCACCCGCCCGGTCCGGAACATCGTGTTCGCTTGCGACGCCGGCATGGGTTCAAGTGCCATGGGCGCCTCGGTGCTGCGCAACAAGATCAAGGCGGCCGGCTTCCCGGACGTCAAGGTCACCAACTCGGCTATCGCGAACCTCAGCGACAGCTACGACGTTGTGGTCACCCACCAGGACCTGACCGAACGCGCCCAGCCGAGGACAGCCAGTGCCATCCACTACTCGGTGGACAACTTCATGAACAGCCCCGAGTATGACGACATTGTTGAGCTGGTCCGCAGCAGCAACACTGAGGGCACGGCTTCAAGCACGACGGCGGAACCCGCCGCCGGGGCACAGCCCGCCAGTGCAACTGCCTCCACAGCAGCCCCCGCCCAGGGTGCGCATACCGCTGAACCGGCTGCCGCCGTCGAAGGCAAAGGTGTCCTGCTCCGCGAAAGCGTGGTCCTGAACGGAACCGCAACGGATCGTGACGCAGCGATCGACGAGGCCGGGAAGCTCCTGCTTGACCGCGGTGCCGTGGATGTCAGCTACGTCCACGCCATGCATGAGCGCGAGGAATCCGTGTCCACATACATGGGCAGCTTCCTGGCGATCCCGCACGGCACCAACGATGCCAAGGAGCACATCAACCACTCGGCCGTGTCCATCATCCGCTACCCGGAGGGCATCGACTGGGGCGGCAAGCAAGTGAAGTTCGTGGTTGGCGTGGCCGGCCTCAACAATGAACACCTCCACATCCTGTCCTCGATCGCCAAGATCTTCACCAACAAGGCCCAAGTGGCCCAGTTGGAGGAAGCAACCACGGTTGATGAAGTGTTGGAGCTGTTCGGAAAGGTCAACGCATAGTGAAGGCAGTCCATTTTGGGGCAGGCAACATCGGGCGTGGCTTCGTGGGGCTGCTGCTTCACGAAGCCGGCTATGAGGTGGTGTTCGCCGATGTCGCGGACGCCCTGATCAGCCAGCTCGCGGCGGCCAGCAGCTACGACGTCGACGAGGTTGGCGAGAACCCGGCGGTCAAGACCGTCACAGGTTTCCGCGCCCTTAACTCGGGTTCGCAGGAAGTCGCCGTTGTGGAGGAAATCTCGACGGCGGATGTGGTCACCACTGCGGTGGGTCCGCACATCCTGAAGTTCGTGGCACCGGTGATCGCCAGGGGACTGGCCGCCCGCTCCCCGGAGTTGCCGCCATTGCAGGTCATGGCCTGCGAGAACGCCATTAACGCTACGGATCTCCTGCACACGGAAATCCGTGCGGCCTGGGACGACTCCGCGGGCGACTTGGACGCGCTCGCAGTCTTTGCCAACACGGCGGTGGACCGCATTGTCCCCAACCAGGCGCCGGGCCAGGGCCTGGACGTCACCGTGGAGACGTTCTACGAGTGGGTCATTGACCGGACTCCGTTTGGTGGCAACGCGCCGGTGATTCCGGGCGCCACGTTCGTGGACGAGCTTGGTCCGTACATTGAGCGCAAGCTGTTCACGGTCAACACCGGCCATGCTTCGGCCGCGTATTTCGGGTACCAGGCTGGGCTTGAGAAGATCTCCGATGCCATGGCGGATCCGTCTGTTGCAGCGAAGGTCCGCGCAGTGCTGGAGGAAACCAAGGAACTGCTGGTTGCCAAGCATGGGTTTGTTGAGGCGGAGCAGGAAGCCTATGTTCAGAAAATCCTTTCCCGCTTTACCAACCCGCATCTGCCGGACACGGTGAACCGCGTGGGCAGGGCGCCCTTGCGGAAGCTCAGCCGGCATGAGCGCTTTGTTGGTCCTGCTGCGGAGTTGGCCGAGCGTGGCGTGACACCGGTGGCACTTCTTGAGGCGATGTCGGCTGCCCTTCGCTTCGACGATGCCAACGACGACGAAGCCGTAGAGCTCGCAAAGCTGCTCTCCGCGCTGGACGCTGCGGCCGCCGTCGAACGCATCACGGAACTGGCGGCCTCGCACCCACTGTTCGCTGCCGTCCAGAAGCTCGTGGAGGATCGGCAGGCAGAGTCCTGATCCCCACGATCGAAAAGTAATAAAGGCTCTCCAGCGGGAAAAACGCGTGACTTCGGTCACTTTCAACCGCTGGAGGGCCTTTCGGTTTTGAAGTTAGCCTCACCTTACTAATAGAGTCAAAAGCAATTAGGCAACACATCTATGACTTATTAGTGAGTGGAGTACCGGCGTGAAAAAGAGGCTGTCGAGCTACATTGGGGTACTGGCTGCAGGCGCTGCCTTGCTGGCCGTTACGGCATGTGGAGGCGGGGCGACGGCGTCTTCCCAGTCCGGGGAAGCCGGCACCATCACCATCGAGCACGCCCAAGGTTCAACGTCCAACGTTCCCGTGAACCCGGCCAAGGTTGTTACTTTCGATCTCGGCGTTTTGGACACCATGACCGCGCTCGGCGTCGAACCCACCGGCGTTCCCGAAGCCAGCTACCCGGAAGCGCTCAAGAAGTTCTCCGACGCCAAGTACGCCAAGGTTGGCTCGCTGAAGGAGCCCGATTTCGAAGCCGTCAGCTCAGCAGCTCCGGACCTCATCATCGTCTCCGGCCGCACCGCCGGCGCCTACGAGGAACTGAGCAAGATCGCCCCCACCATCGATCTCTCCGTTGACGCCGCCAAGCCGATGGAAAGCTTCAAGGCCCAGACCGAGAAGCTCGGCAAGATCTTCAAGAAGGAAGACGAAGTCGCCTCCAAGCTTGCAGAGGTAGACAAGACGGTGGCTGAGACCAAGACCAAGGCCACCTCTGCCGGCAAGGGCCTGATCGTCCTGACCTCCGGTGGCGAAGTCACCGCGTACGGTGCGGGCTCACGCTTCGGCATCATCCATGACGTCCTGGGCGTCCCCACTGCGGCCGACGTCAAGGCCGAGGGCTCCCACGGCGAGGCTGTTTCCTTCGAATACATCAAGGAAACCAACCCGGACATCCTCTACGTCATCAACCGCGATACCGCGATCGGCACCGCCGGCTCCACAGCCAACCCCATCCTGGACAACGAGCTCGTGAAGTCCACCAACGCCGCCAAGAACAACAAGATCGTCAACCTCGATCCCGCCGGTTGGTACATCGTTGGCTACGGCCTGAACAACGTCCAGGCCATGGTCACCGCAGTGGCCGACTCCGTCGCCTGACCTTCCGCTTCACCTGAAATCCTGACGTGACAACTACAGCCGTGCGCCCCACGGCAGCAGCAAGCCGCAACCGGACTGGCGAAACCGCCCGCCTGGTTGCGGCTGCCGTCGTTGTGCTGGTGATTGCGGTGGGTAGTATCTTCGTCGGGGTCAGCGACGTTTCGTTGCCGGCCCTGCTGGCGAACGACGCCGGTGCTTGGGAGATCTTCTGGGTCTCCCGGGTGCCACGCACCTTGGCTGTGGTGCTGGCCGGGATGGCCGTCGCCGTTGCCGGGTTGATCATGCAGCTCATGGCCCGGAACCGCTTTGTTGAGCCGTCCACTGTGGGCACGGTGGAATCGGCCACTCTCGGCATCCTGGTGGTCACCGTGCTTGCCCCGGACTCACCGATTCTGACCAAGATGATCGTGGCATCCGTGTTCGCCGTCCTGGGCACAGCCCTGTTCCTGGCGATCCTCCGGAGGCTTCCGGCCCGGAATACCCTGCTGATTCCGCTGGTAGGCATCATGCTGGGCGGCATCATCGCGGCCGTCACTACGTTCTTCGCCTACCGTTTTGACCTGTTGCAGACGCTCAGCAACTGGATGATCGGCGACTTCTCCGGGGTGCTGCGCGGCCGGTACGAACTGCTGTGGATCGTGGCTGTCCTGGTGTTGGTGGGCCTCCTTGCCGCCGACCGCTTCACCGTGGCCGGCATGGGCCAGGACTTCACCACCAACCTTGGCCTGAACTACGCCCGCACCATGCGGCTCGGCTTGATGATCGTCTCGCTGATCTCGGCGGTTGTTGTTACCACTGTGGGCGCTGTGCCGTTCCTCGGCCTGGTGGTCCCCAACATTGTTTCCCTGCTGTTCGGCGACAACCTCCGCCGTGCCGTTCCCTGGACCGCGCTCTTCGGGGCGGCGTTCGTGCTGGTGTGCGACATCATTGGCCGGACCATCCGGTTCCCCTATGAGGTTCCTGTGGGCATGGTCATGTCCGTCCTGGGTGCCATCTTGTTTCTCTTCCTGCTGTTGAGGAAACGCAATGCCTGAAACTTCCGTGACGCCGGCACCCCTGAAGCCACTCGCGCCCGTTTCCGTGGTGGCCCGCCTGCGCGCAACCGTACGAAGCACCCCGCCAGGACTGGTGATCGCCATCCTGGCGATTGCCGCCGTCGTGCTTGTTGTTGTTTTCCTGACCATCGACCTCAAAGGCAACATCGCATACATCCTGCCGCGCCGGGCCATCAAGGTCTCAGCGATGCTGCTGGTAGCCGTGGCGGTTGGAGTGTCCACGCTGCTTTTCCAGACCGTGACGGCCAACCGGATCCTGACGCCGTCCATTATGGGCTTCGATTCGCTGTACATCCTGGTGCAAACCGCGCTGGCTTTCGTTGCCGGGGCCGCGACGTTGGCCACCGCGCCGTCCACGCTCAAGTTCGGTGTGGAGATCCTGCTGATGGTGGGATTCAGCGCGTTCCTTTACCGGTGGATGTTCACCGGGGCCACGAGGTCCCTGCATCTGCTGTTGCTCGTGGGGATTGTGCTTGGGACGCTGTTCCGTGGTTTCTCCTCGCTGTTGCAGAGGCTCATGGAACCGAGCGAATTCATCATCCTTCAGGACCTGTTCTTCGCCAGCTTCAACAACGTGGACCCGGGGCTGCTGGGTGTTTCCGCGGTGCTGGTTGCGCTGGTATGCGTCGGGGCGTGGCGCATGCGGCACACCCTGGACGTGCTGGCGCTGGGCCGGGAAGTGGCCATCAACGTCGGCGTGGACCACAAGCGCGTGGTGATGCGGGTGTTGCTTGCATGCTCGCTGCTGGTTGCCATCTCCACGGCCCTGGTGGGTCCTGTGACGTTCTTCGGGCTCCTTGTGGTGAGCCTCGGCTATCAGCTCTGCCGTGGCTTCCGGCATGCCTGGTTGCTGCCGATCGTGGTGTTGATCGGTGCCATTGCGCTGGTGGGCGGCCAGTTGCTGCTGGAGCGCGTGTTCGGCTTTGCCACTGCCCTGAGCGTCATCATCGAGTTCACCGGCGGCATCCTCTTCCTTTACCTGTTGCTGAAAGGCTCGCTGAAATGATTACCGTCCGGAACGTGACCAAGCGCTACGGCGGCACCACCGTGCTGGACGATGTGACCTGCGAGATTCCCCGCGGCGGCATCACGTCCATCATCGGCCCCAATGGCGCCGGCAAGTCGACGCTTCTCTCCCTGATCAGCCGGCTGCAGCCCATGGATGCCGGGGGAGTCTCAGTTGCCGGACTGGATGTCACGGCCACCCCCAGTAAGGAACTGGCCAAGACCATGGCCATCCTCCGTCAGGAAAACCACCTGACGATGCGGCTTACCGTGCGCGACCTCGTGGCTTTTGGGCGCTTTCCCCACAGTGGAGGCCGGCCCACCGTGGAGGATCTTGAGCACGTGGACGAGGCGATCCGCCAACTGGATCTCACATCCATGGCGGACAAGTTCGTTGACGAGCTCTCCGGCGGTCAGCGTCAGCGCGCCTACATCGCGATGGTCCTGGCGCAGGACACTGAATACCTGCTGCTGGATGAGCCCCTGAACAACCTGGACATGAAGCACTCCGTGGAGATGATGCGCCTGCTCCGGCGTTTGGCTGACGAACTGGGCAAGACCATCGTGCTGGTGGTCCACGACATCAATTTCGCGTCCTGCTACTCGGACACCATCATGGCGATGAAGAACGGCAGGCTCATCCATCAGGGCACGCCATCGGAAATCATGCGCGCGGGGATGCTGCACGACGTCTATGACATTGATATCCGCATCGAGGAAATCGACGGCAACCGCATCGGCGTGTACTTCGCCTGACGGGTTTCTGTCCCTGCTCCAAGAAGAGCGCGACGCCGGCACCCAAGCTGGGTGCCGGCGTCGTTCACTCTCTGTTCTTGCGGTTAGCGCGCTGCCACGGTTTCGGCTTCAGCCATCGCCTTCCATTCGGCCACGCGGGCCTGATGCAGGGGCGACCTGCGGACCACTGCGTAAGCGACGCCGAGGATGGCGAACCAGATGGGCGTTACCAGCAGGGCTGTGAGGGTGTCCGGCTGGGTGGTCAGCGCCCAAACCAGGAATCCGAAGAATGCGAAGACAATCCACACCATCGGGATGCCGCCGGGCATCTTGAAGGGTGAGGCCGCGTGCTGCTCGGGGCGGCGTTTGCGGTAAACGAGGTAGCTGGCCAGGATGATCGACCAGACGAACATGAAGCAGACCGCTGAAACGGTGGTCACCATGTCGAAGGCAACTCCAACGTCCTTGCCCGCATAAAGAAGTGCGACGCCGGCCAGCAGCAGGACGCAGGACAGGAACAGGGCGTTCTGGGGTACTTTGCGGCTGGAGAGCCGGCCGAAGAGCTTGGGCGCATCGCCGTCGTTGGCCAGGCCGTAAACCATGCGGGACGTGGAGTAGATGCCCGAGTTGGCCGACGACATGGCCGAGGTGAGCACTACCAGGTTGACCACGGTGGCTGCCATTCCCAAACCGGCGAGGGAGAACATGGCGATGAAGGGGCTTTGGCCGGCCTTGAACTCGGTCCAAGGTGTGACCGACATGAGGATGATGAGGGCGCCTACGTAGAAGAGCATGACGCGCAGGGGGATGGCATTGATGGCGCGGGGGAGATTGTGCTCCGGGTTCTTGGTTTCAGCTGCGGCGGTGCCCACCAGTTCAATGCCCACGAACGCGAAGACTGCGATCTGGAAACCGGCCACGAAGCCCATGAATTCCTTGGGGAAGAAGCCGCCATGGCTCCAGAGATTGGTGAAGCTTGCGGTTCCCGCATTGGACTGGAAGCCGGTGAAAATCATCACCAGGCCCACCACGATCAATGCCACAATGGCAACGATTTTGATGAGGGCGAACCAGAACTCGGTCTCACCGAAGGCCTTCACGGTGGGAAGGTTCAGGAGGAGCAGGATGATGATGGTTGCCAGGCCCGGGATCCAGAGCTGGATTCCCGGCCAGAGTTCGTCGGCGTAGCCCGCGATCGCGATGACGTCCGCCACGCCGGTGACCACCCAGCAGAACCAATAGGTCCAACCGGTGAAGAAACCCGCCCACGGGCCCAAAAGGTCGCCCGCGAAGTCGCTGAAGGACTTGTAGTTCAGGTTGGACAGCAGGAGCTGGCCCATGGCCCTCATGACGAAGAACAGCATGAAGCCGATGATCATGTACACAAAGATCACGGACGGGCCGGCGACGGAGATGGTCTTGCCGGAGCCCATGAACAGGCCGGTGCCGATTGCGCCGCCGATTGCCAGGAGCTGGATGTGGCGGTTGCTGAGCGAGCGTGACAGGTGGGGCTCGCTGTCCCTGCTGGAGGCGCGGAGCTGCCCCTGTGTTGTCTGATCGGACATTAGTTCAAGAACCCTTCGAAGGACCCGCCACAATAGTGACGGCCGTTACAAATGTGTTCGATAAAGCTATAGCCAATGCCTGACAAATGGCGAATCGGTCTGCATGGCGAAAACCCCTCTTGTGGGAAAGAGGAGCTTAGGCCGTGGTTTGGTGCTGTTTCTGATGCTGCGGCGCCTAGGCGATCTGGCGCTTGTAGGCTGCCGTGGCAAAGGCGTAGGAGACAACGAGGATCCCGAGGCACCAGGCCAGGGCCACCCAAATATCGCCACCCGCCGGACGCTGGGCAAACAGGTCCTGGATGGTGTTCACGATTGAGGTCACCGGCTGGTTTTCAGCGAACCAGCGCACCGGGCCGGGCATGGTTTCCGTGGGGACGAATGCCGAACTGATGAAAGGCAGGAAGATCAACGGGTAGGAGAATCCTCCCGCCCCGTCCACCGACTTTGCTGAGAGGCCGGCGATGATGGCAATCCACGTCAGCGCCAGGGTGAAGAGTGCCAAAATACCCGCCACGGCCAACCAGTCCAGCACATTGGCCGAGGTGCGGAAACCCATGAGGAGCGCCACCAGGACGATGATCACCAGCGAGAGGCCGTTAGCCACCAGCGAGGTCAGTACGTGGGCCCAAAGAACCGACGAACGTGCGATCGGCATGGACTGGAACCGCTCGAAGATCCCACTCTGCATGTCCGTAAACAAGCGGACGGCCGTGTAAGCGATGCCGGATGCGATCGCAATCAGCATGATGCCCGGGAGCAGGTAGTTGACGTAGTTGTCAGTGTCCGTCCTGATGGCCCCGCCGAAGACGTAGACGAACAGCAGCATCAGGGCGATCGGGGTGATCGCGGTGGTGATGATGGTGTCGACGCTCCGGAAGATGTGCCGCATGGAACGGCCCAGCAGGACAGAGGTGTCTGCGAAGAAGTGGGTGTTCATGACCTGTCCTTTACTGACTCGGTGCTGGCGGCTTGGGTGCCGGTACCTGCGCCTTTACCTGCGCTGGCGCCGGTGCCTACCAGTGCCAGGAAGATGTCCTCCAGGCTCGGCTGTTTCTCGACGTATTCGATTTTGGCCGGCGGCAACAGGCGCTTGAGTTCGGCCAGGGTTCCGTTGGCGATGATCCGCCCCTCATGGAGGATGGCAATCCGATCAGCAAGCTGTTCGGCTTCGTCCAGGTACTGCGTGGTGAGCAGGACTGTTGTCCCCTGTTGGGCGAGATTCTTGACGATCTGCCAGACTTCGAGGCGGGCTTCCGGGTCGAGGCCGGTGGTTGGCTCATCCAGGAAGATCACCTTCGGATCGCCGATCAGGCTCATGGCGATGTCGAGGCGGCGACGCATACCGCCCGAGTACGTTCCCACCTTGCGGGGACCGGCCTCGGTGAGGCTGAACCGGGCCAGCAGGTCATCTGCTATTCCGCCCGGATTCTTCAAGTGCCTGAGTTTCGCCACCAGGATCAGGTTCTCCTTGCCGGACAGGACTTCATCCACTGCGGCGAACTGACCGGTGAGGCTGATGGACTGCCTCACCTGGAGCGACTCGGCGGCAACGTCAAAGCCTTCGACGGCGGCCGAGCCGGCGTCCGCTTTCAGCAGCGTAGAGAGGATTTTCACCATGGTGGTCTTGCCCGCTCCGTTGGAGCCCAGCAGGGCAAAGATGCTGCCGGGGGCTACCTCGAAATCGACTCCACGGAGTACATGAAGGTCCTTGTAGGACTTTTCGATGCCCTTTACTTGTATTGCCGCAGCAGTCATGATTCCGCTTCTTTCGCCTTGTCGATTGCCTTGTTCAGGCGCTCGCGTTCCTTGTCGATCCAGCGCTTGCCGCCGTACGCCTGGGCGAAGGTTTCGGCGAATTCGATCGGATCTTCGCCCACCATTTCGGTCACCGGCGTGCCTTCAATAGCAGCCCTTTCCCACAGGTCTGCCAGGTCTGTGAACATCTGGACCATGGTGTCGCCGTCGGTGACGCCGCCGTAGTACATCAGGTACCGGTTGAAGGCCGACGCTACGGTCCGGTAGGGCTCAGGCAGTGCATCCATGCGGCCCTTGGCTTGCTTGTACTGCTTCTTCTGCTCGAGTGATCCGGTGACCAGTTCGATCCATTTTGCTGCCATGGTTACTTTCCTTCCTTGCGGAGCTCTTCAATCCGTCCGGACAAGAAGCTCCAGGTGTTCCAGAATTCGTTCAGTTCTTTTTGGCCCTGCGCATTGAGCGTGTAGACCTTGCGGGGCGGCCCCTTTTCGGACGGACGCTTCTCAACGTCCACCAGCCCCTTTTGCTCGATCCTGACCAGCAGCGCGTACACGGTGCCTTCAGCGATCTCGGTGAATCCCTGCTCACGGAGCAGCGTGGTGATCTCGTATCCATACGCTGCCTTGCCGGTCAGGAGGGCCAGGACTATGCCCTCCAATGTGCCTTTGAGCATCTCTGTCATCTGCTTGCCCATCGGACACCTCCCTTGCTACTCAGTATTACTAGCTACCACTACATAGTAGAACTAAGTACCGGTACTTAGCAACACTGAGTTCTGAAGTTATTTTGCCAAGTGGCATGCTGGGGTGGTGACTACTCCATCCGGTACCGTGCCCGCCTTGTTCACCGCCGCCGTCGAGGGTGGAACCTTCACCCTTAGGCGGGCGCGTAAAGGCGACCTGCCCCGGATCCTTGAACTGCTGGTGGACGACCAGTTGGGTGCCACCCGCGAAAACACTGAGGATCCAGTGCCCTACCAGCAGGCTTTTGACGCGATCGACGCCGATCCCGCCCACCTTCTGGTGGTGGGCGAACTCGCTGGCGAGGTGGTGGCCACGTTCCAGCTGAGCTACCTACCGGGCTTGTCGCGCAAGGGATCCTGGCGTGCGCAGATCGAAGCCGTCCGGGTGGCTGATGCGCTCCGGGGCCAAGGTGTTGGGGCGCTCATGATCCAGTGGGCCGTTGACCAGGCGCAGGAGCGGGGCTGCTCACTGGTGCAGCTCACCACGGACAAATCGCGGGTAGCGGCGCACCGTTTCTACGAGCGGTTGGGGTTTGTCGCCAGCCATGAGGGCATGAAGCTGACGCTGTGACCATCTGCGTCGCTTGCTTGTGATCCACTGCTTGCTTGTTTTCCACAGTGCTTGTTTTCCACATAGGGAGATTCCGCCCTTATGGGGCCGGAGGCCCGCTGGAAGGGTTGGGGCATGGAGAAGATTCGAGAGCGGCAAGGAGTGGACCCCGGTTCAATTGCCTCCGGGGTGGGGAACGAGGCCGGTGAAACGGTGCTCGGCGTCCCGGCCCTCATCGCACTGTTGGGAGGCGTTCGTCTTGGTTCTTCCAGCGTTCAGCTGATTGATCAGCTGCGTGGGCTGGAGGACATGAAGTCTGCCATCGCCGGAGTCCAAGCCCGTGCAGCCGTGGCCTTCGACCTCGCTCAACGCCGTGAGCAGGCGCTTGCCGGTGTTCCTTCTTCGGAGCAGGGGCAGAGTTCAGGAGCCCAGATTGCCTTGGCGCGTCGTGAGTCGCCAAGCCGGGGATCCCGTCTCCTTGGCCTGGCGAACGCGCTGGTGACAGAAATGCCACGCACAATGGCCGCCTTGGAATCTGGCCAGCTCAACGAGTGGCGGGCCACTTTGCTTGTCAAAGAGACGGCGTGCCTCTCGGTGGAGGACCGGCGCTCCGTAGACGAGGAGCTCGCCCCTGACATGGGTACTTTCGAGGGCGCCGGCGACAAAGCCATCATCGCTGCCGCGAAAGCCGCCGCCTACCGGCGCGATCCCCGTTCTGTCGCCCAACGCGCAACTCAGGCTGCCACTGGGCGGATGGTCAGCCTCCGGCCGGCACCGGACGCCATGACCTACCTCACGGCACTGCTTCCCGTTGCCCAGGGGGTGGCCATCTGGGCCGCACTCAGTCGAAAAGCCGACTCTTCCCGCTCCGGTGGCGAGTCCCGGACCCGGGCCCAGGTTATGGCAGACGCCCTCGTTGAACGGGTCACAGGGAGGCGTGGTGGGATCGCCGGCGTCGACCTTGAGCTCATCATGACAGACCGCACCCTGTTGCAAGGTGACAGCGAGCCTGCCCGACTCAAGGGCTATGGAATAGTGCCGGCAGCCTGGGCCAGAGCCCTGGTTGGCGCCGGCGAAGCTGCCTCGGAAGCGGTAGGGAAAATGACGCGCGTGACCAACGAAGGGCATACAGCGCGGGCCAGTGAGCCGGGTGGCCGTGTGCTGCCACCCCGGACGGCACCCCCGGCCCAAGATGCGGAATTTAATGTGTGGGTCCGCCGCCTCTATACGGCCCCGTCCTCGGGTGAGCTGCTCACCATGGACTCGAAAGCTCGACTGTTCCCGCCGAGACTGAGGCGTTTCGTTGAAGTCCGCGATGACATATGCCGCACGCCCTACTGTGACGCTCCCATCCGGCACATCGATCACGTTGTCCCGTGGCATTCAGGAGGGACCACCACCGTGGGCAATGGCGCCGGGCTCTGTGAAGCCTGCAATCACACCAAGGAAAACCCTGGATGGATGGCAAAGCAGGTGTCCGGAGAAGTTCACACGTTGGAGGTCAGGACGCCCACCGGGCATGGGTATCGTTCATCGGCGCCGCCGCTCCCGGGGCACGGTGGGCCGCAGGGGCCGTCGCTTGATATTTAGGTACCCTAACTGTTAGGCTACCTAAGTATGAACACCTTTGATCCCCGGCTACTGGAACTCGCGCAGGAATTCCGTGAGTCACTGCGGCTTGGCGTTTACATGTTCCGCCGCCTTGATCCTGAAGGTGACCTTACCGCTGCCCAACTCAGCCTGCTGTCCATGACTTCAGATGGTGGCCTTCGCGTTGGTGATATCGCCAAGAACCTGGGCATCAAAGTTCCCAGTGCTACCGAGCAGATCATCAAGCTCGAGCGTGCCGGCCTGGTCACCAGACAGCAGGATCCCGATGATTCCCGCGCAGTCCAGGTAGTGATCACCGAGGCAGGGACGGCCGCCGTCGGATTTGCCAACCAGCGGCGCAACGCCATGGTGGCAGAACTGCTCAAAGGCCTCAGCGGCGACGAAATCGAGCATCTCGCCGCAGCATTGCCAGTCATCGCCAAGCTCAACAGTTCATTCCAGAACTGAGAAATCCATCACGACTAGAAAAACCCAGCACACAAGGAGCCATTGAATGTCACGCCAGTTGGCTGACGCTTCAGCAAGCGCCGAAACAACAATCGAAACCACGCTGGAGGCTGAGAAAGCTTCCTTCCTTAAGCAGCCGAAGGCAGTGTGGGCCACAGCGCTCGCGGCCGTCTTCGCGTTTATGGGCATCGGGCTCGTGGACCCCATCCTGCCCGCGATCGCCAAGAACCTTGAAGCGTCCACCAGCGAGGTATCCCTTCTCTTCACCAGTTACTTCCTGGTGACAGCCATTGCCATGCTGATCAGCGGCTTTGTCTCCTCAAGGATCGGCGGCAAGAAGACCCTGTTGATCGGGTTGGCGATCATCGTGGTGTTCGCGTCGTTGTCGGGGCTCTCCGGAAGCGTTGAACAATTGGTGGGCTTCCGCGCAGGGTGGGGTCTCGGCAACGCCCTGTTCGTGGCCACGGCCCTTGCCGTGATCGTTGGTGTAGCCAGCGGTGGGACCGGCACGGCCATCATCCTCTATGAAGCAGCCCTGGGCCTTGGCATCTCACTCGGCCCATTGCTGGGTGCGCTCCTTGGCGGCTGGCAGTGGAGGGCGCCCTTCTTCGGTACGGCAGTCCTCATGGCCGCTGCATTCATCGCCCTGCTGGCATTGTTGCCAAAAACGCCCGCTCCGGCCAAGAAGTCCCGTCTCCGGGATCCGCTCCTGGCGCTTGGACATAAGGGCCTTCGCACCACCGCAGCCAGCGCGCTTTTCTATAACTACGGCTTCTTCACCATCCTCGCTTTCACGCCCTTCATCCTGGGCATGGATGCCTACGGTATCGGGGGCGTGTTCTTTGGCTGGGGTGTGGCCGTGGCCGTCTTCTCGGTATTCGTTGCTCCCGTTCTGCAGAAGCGCTTCGGTGCCGTGAAGGTCCTGACGGGTACGTTGGCTGTCCTCATGCTCGACCTCGTGGGGTTGGGACTGGCCGCAGGGCACTCGGTGACTGCCGTCGTCGTGTTCGTCATCGTGGCCGGTGCCCTGCTGGGCATCAACAACACGGTCTACACAGAACTTGCCATGGGTGTCTCAGACTCACCGCGACCTGTTGCTTCCGCAGGCTACAACTTTGTGCGCTGGATGGGTGGAGCTTTGGCCCCGTTCGCTGCGGCGCAGCTCGGCGAGCACTTCGGACCCCAGGTTCCTTTCTTTGCCGGCGCTGTTGCCATGGTCATCGCCATCCTCATCGCTTTTGGAGGGCGGGCATACCTGAAATCGCACGAGCCGCACTTGGTGTGAGCACTGCGGTGAGGCCCTGCATCCCAAGCAGAACTTAGAACATAACCCCTTAAACAAAACGAAGCCCGGCGGAATCAATCCGCCGGGCTTCGTTTGCTTTACTTTGGTTCGTCGGAGGCTACCGGCAGCGGAGCAACAGGCGCCCCCTTGGGAACGAACAGTGTCTCGGCTTGCTCCAGGGACATGCCGTTGGTCTCGGGAACCTTGAACATCACGAAGAAGAACGACGCCGCCGCGAATGCCGCGTACATGGCGTACGTCAGTGGCAGCGAACCAGCCGCCATGATGGGGAAGCTAAGGGTGATGGCGAAGTTGGCGATCCACTGCGCAGCGGCGGCCAGGCCCAGGGCGCGGGCGCGAATGCGGGACGGGAAGATCTCGCCCAACAGAACCCATACGAGCGGACCCCATGAGGCGCCAAAGCTGATCACAAATACGTTGGCGGCCACCAAGGCAACAGGGCCCCAGGCGCCGGGAAGGGTGATTTCCGATCCCGTCCCGGTGGCAGACGAGAAAGCCATCGCCATGACGCCAAGTGAAACGGCCATGCCGATGGATCCGGTGAGCAGAATGGGCCGCCGGCCAATGCGGTCCACCAGTGCGATGGCTACGAGAGTTACCAGGATATTGGTGACGGACGTGGCCACAGAGATGGTGAGTGAGTCCTTTTCCTGGAACCCGACAGCCTTCCACAGGGTGGTGGAGTAATAGAAGATGACGTTGATTCCAACGAACTGCTGCAAAACGGAAAGGATAATGCCGATCCAGACCACAGGCAGCAGGCCGAATCGGTTGCCACGCAAGGAGCCCTTTTTGGTGGACAACTTTTCCTGCTGGATGGATTCGCGGATCTCGCGGATGTGCCGTTCTATGTCGTCACCGGGGATGAGCTTGTTGAAGATGGTGCGGGCTTGGTCTTCCTTACCGTTGAGTACCAGGAAGTGAGGGGACTCGGGCAAACGGAAGGCGATCCATCCGTACACTGCTGCAGGTATGGCGCAGGCGATGAACATCCAGCGCCACGCCTCGATGCCGAACCACAACGTACCTCCCGCGCCGCCGGCCGAGTTCGCCAGCACTGCATCGGAAAGGAGCGCGGCAAAAATACCGGTGGTGATCGCAAGCTGCTGGAGTGAAGCCAAGCGGCCGCGGACGTGTCGGGGCGAGATCTCGGAGATATAGGCGGGAGCAATGACCGAGGCGAGGCCGATGCCCAGGCCGCCGACGAGCCGCCAGAAGATCAGGTCCCACACGCTGAAGGCAAGGCCTGTGCCGATGGCGCTCACCAGGAAGAGCAGGGCGCCGATCTTCATGGCCGGGATGCGTCCGTAGCGGTCGGCAATCTTGCCGGCAAAGTAGGCGCCGGCAGCACAGCCCAGCAGTGCGACAGCTACAGCAAATCCGGTCAGGGCCTCGCTCATGACGAATTCGTCCGCCATCGCATCAACGGCACCGTTGACCACAGAAGAATCGAAACCGAAGAGGAAGCCGCCCACCGCGCCGGCGACGGCCAGGCCGATCACCTTCCGTGAAACTGGGGGCGCGCCTTCGGTGCTGGAACTGGACATGGGTCTCCCTTGGGGAACGGTGGTGTGGGAGCGAAGTGCGGGACGTCGTCGGCTGTCCGACAGGGACGCCGGTGCACTCGCGCTACACAGTGTGGCACGTCATATCGCCACAGTTCCAGTCAAGTGACGGACGCTACATGCATTCAGGTTGTGAACACAACTGCGCCTGTTCGGCAGCTGAGAGCCGGCTGGGAGCCGACTGCAGCTCTTCGCCAAGGGAGACAGCGAGCCCGTCGTGTAAGTACTTGAACGCAGAAGGGGTGCGACAAGCCGGGTGTGAAGACGGCAGGCAGCCCGAGGGCTGCCTGCCGTTGACTTCAGCGCCGGAAAAGGCGCCGAGGGTAAATCGCATTTAGTTTCGCTAGTGCGCCGGTACTGAATCCTTGGCTGCGGCCTTGGGATCCGTGAGCTTCTTATTGGGCAATGCAAAGCTGATCAGGAACGCAATGATCATGAGCCCTGCGGCGGTAAGCATCACCACATCGATCGCTTGGGCGAAGCCTTCCGTGATTGGCCGGGTGAGTGTGCTGTTCGCCGAGTGGAGCCAACTGGTGTCGTTCAGCGAATCGTTGTTGGCGCCGTTCTTGAAGAAGTCAAAGAGCTTGGCGTTGGCGGGGTCCGAAGCCACGGCAGGGTCACGCATGACCGCCTGGTAGTCCGGGCTGGCTGCTGCGGTCTTCATGCCGTCGGCGATCTTGTTAGCCGCGGTGCTGAACAGCATCGAGATGAACACGGCTGTGCCTACCGCGCCGCCCATGGAGCGGAAGAACGCAGCCGTGGAGGTGCCAACGCCCATGTCCTTCGGCGGAACGGAGACCTGCATGGCGAGCGTCAGGGGCTGCATGCAGAAGCCCAATCCGACGCCGAAGAATACAGCGATCAGGCCGGGGACCCACAAGCCTGTATCGACTCCCAGAACCAGCCCCATGACGGTAGCCGCGCCGGCCAGGATAGCCGTGCCCAGGATCGGGAAGATCCTGTAAACACCCGACGACGAGATGGTGCGGCCGGCAGAGATGGACCCGAACAGGATGCCCACAGTAAAGGTGATCATCATCAGGCCGGCCTCGGTGGGCGTGAGGCCCTTGACCAGCTGCAAGTACATGGGAAGCATGGCGATGGCGCCGAACATGCCGATGCCGATGATGAAGTTCAGCAGGGAAGAGAGCCCAAACGTGGTGTTCTTGAAGAGCCGCAACGGGATCAGCGCGTAGTCTCCGGCACGCTTCTCAGCGAGCAGGAATGACACGATGCCGATGACGCCCAGTCCGTAGCAGAGCCACGATCCGGCGGATGACCAACCCCAGGTCCGGCCCTGTTCTGCCACCAACAGCAGCGGAACAATAGCCAACGTAATTGCGGCAGCACCCCAGTAGTCGATCTTTTGCTTTACATGCCTGGCCGGCAGGTGCAGATACATGAAGACCACTACAAGGGCAGCCAGCCCGATGGGCAGGTTAATGAAGAACACCCAGCGCCAGCCGTCGAAGCCGAGGATATTGGAGGATCCTGCGAAGGCACCGCCGATCACCGGGCCGAGCACGGAAGAAATGCCGAACACCGACATGAAGTAGCCCTGGTACTTGGCCCTGTCCTTCAAAGCAACGATGTCGCCGATGATGGTCAACGCCAAGGCGAGCAAACCACCGGCGCCGAGTCCCTGGATGCCGCGGGCAATCGCCAACTCGGTCATGGAGTGGACCGATCCCGCGTAAAGGGAGCCTGCCAGGAAGATGACGATAGCCACGAGGTACAGCGGGCGACGACCGAAGATGTCGCTCAGCTTTCCGTACAGGGGCGTGCTCACTGTTGAAGTGATCAAGTACGCCGTGGTTGCCCATGCCTGAAGCGAAAGGCCATCGAGGTCGTTGGCAATGGTGTAGATGGACGTGGACACGATGGTCTGATCCAGCGAGGACAGGAACATGCCGAGCATGAGTCCCACCATGACGGTGAGTGTCTGACGATGGGTCAAGACCTCGCCGGCGGCCCGAACGGGCGTGGTTTTGGACATATCTTCTCCAGAGGTGGCAGAAAAGTGGATTAAGCAGGATAGTTGCTTTCAGTAACTATCTTACTGCCAGGTTGATTCCCGCTGGGAGAATATTTCTTCAACTTTCCCTCTAAGTCGGAGACCGCGGAAGAGTCAGCGCTCGATCAGGATGCCGTCCGGATCGCAGTAGATCATCACGCCGGGTTGGATGCGGACGCGATCAATGATCAGCTCCACGTCCACCTCTCCAACGCCTGTCTTGGCACTCTTCTTGGGGTTGCTACCCAGTGCCTTGACGCCAAGTGGCAGGCGGGCGATGGCTTCCCGATCCCTGATGGCCCCGTTGATCACTACGCCGGACCAGCCGTTTTCTACAGCACTGGCGGCGATGAGGTCCCCCATAAGCGCCGTGCGGAGTGAAGCCTGGCCGTCAATGACCAGCACGGCCCCTTCGCCGGGGGTGTTGAGGACGGTCTTCACCAAGGCATTGTCTTCGAAGCACCGGATAGTGCGCACCGGGCCACTGAAGTGGGTATGGCCACCCAGGTTCTGGAACTGGACCGCTATGGACTCCAGTTCCTCTCCACGCTCGTCGTAGAGATCGGCTGTCTTTACTTGATCACTCACGGTGCTTCTCCTCAATCGCTGTGAGGCCACACTAACGCGCACCCGGGGGCTAAAGCAGGGCTTTACAGGCCTATGTGGATAAAGAGCCCGACGGCGACCCAGTGACGCTTTGCCGCGTTAGGCTGAATCCGAACATCCAAAATGAGGGGGAACCTGCCATGAGCTTGTCCGACTTGCCGGGTCCGGTGCCGGATCCTGCCGTCGTCCGTGGCGGTACCACTACGGCGCTTGCCGAACCGGTGGTACCAGTGCGGCCGCTCTGGGTCACAGGAGTGGTGCTGGTCAACCTCGGCATTAACGCTGCCTTCTTCGGCCCCCTGCAGGTTCTGCTGGGCCAGCAGGCAGCCCACTTTGATGATGGCCAGAAGGAAGCGATCCTGGCATTGGTCACTGGCTGTGGTGCGGCAGTTTCCATGGTGGCAAACCCCTTGTTCGGCGCCTTCAGCGACCGCACTACTTCACGCTTCGGCCGCCGTGTGCCCTGGGTCCTGATGGGTGCCATCCTTGGAGCAGTCGCGCTGGTTGCCCTTGCAGGGGCTCCCAACGTTGCCGTCATGACATTGCTTTGGTGCCTGGTGCAGGCCGGAGCCAACGCCATGTACTCGGCAATTACGGCGGCCGTGCCGGACCGGGTTCCGGTTCCCCAGCGCGGAACCGTTGGCGGTTTGGCGGCCATGGGCCAGACAGTAGGTATCCTCGTCGGCGCAGTGATCGCTGCCGTCGTCGCAGGTAACTTCGCTGCTGGTTACTGGGTGTGCGCAGCAGCGCTGCTGGCCGGCGTCGTGCTTTATCTTTTCAAGAGCGATGACCAACCCCTGTCGCCAGGCGACCGCTCTGCGTTCAAGCTGGCTGAATTCCTCAAGGGCTTCTGGGTTTCGCCCAAACGTTATCCGGACTTCGCCTGGGCGTGGCTGACCAGGTTGTTGGTCAGTACGGGCAACCACATGGTCACGCTGTATCTGCTCTTCTTCCTCAGCGATGCTGTACATCTGGAGGAGACCGAGGGTATCAAGCCTGAGTTCGGCGTTCTCATTCTCACCGGCCTGTATGCAGTCACCGTGATCATCACCAGCGTTGTGGGTGGGCGGTTGAGCGACAGGATGGGCAAGCGGAAACCTTTGGTCATCGCCTCATCCGTCATCATCGCTGCAGCGTCGCTGATCCTCGCTTTTGCTCCCACTTGGATCGGCGGACTTGCCGGTGCGGCGGTGCTGGGAATCGGGTTCGGAGCCTACCTCGCCGTTGACTTCGCGCTGATCACACAGGTCCTGCCGACAGCATTGGACCGGGGCCGGGACCTGGGCATCATCAACATCGCGAACTCGCTGCCCCAAGTGATAGCCCCATTGATTGCGTTCCCATTTGTGGCCTACTGGGGCGGCTACATCTCGCTGTACGTAGCTGCCGCAGTCATCGGGCTTTTGGGCGCCGTGTTCGTGGTGAAGATCAAGAGCGTGGATTAGGCCTAGAACACGGCGGTGAAGCCACCCCAACCCCAGCCGACAACGGTTGACCCTTTCCAACCGCCGAGCCCGTTTCCGTAGTACATGTGCATGCGGCCGGAATAGTCGATGCCATAGACATCCTGATGGCCATCTGCGTTGAAGTCGCCGGCAGCGCCAATTCTGGCCATGACCTCCCACCCAACGCCGATGACCTGGCGCTGGTCAATTTTCGTGCCATCCAGTCGGTAGCTGTAAAGCAGTCCGGCGGGTGTTCGCCCCATGAGGTCTTCAACGCCGTCGCCGTTAAAGTCGCCGGCAGGAAAGACTGTGTTGAACATGTTCCAACCAGTGCCGACCGGGTTCCCGCCGTAAGTAAGGCCCCCGCCGCTGTAACTGGCGAAGTGCCAGAGAGTTCCGTTGGCATCGCGTCCGTAGATGCCGCTGTGACCACCACCGATGGTTGTACTGGTTGACGCAAATATGGTGTTGAAGACACTCCAGCCAGTGCCGATTTGCCGCTGCTGGAGCCAGCCACCCTGGCCGTCTCCCGGGTAGAGGAGCAGGCGGCCCGCAGCGTCTCTGGCTACAACGTCGTTCTTGCCATCGCGATCAAGATCGCCCGTCTTGATGATGGATGTCATCCCGGACCAGCCCTGCCCGATCACGCGCGGCGCCTGCCAACCGCCCTGAGTCGACGTGGGATACATGGTAAGGATGCCGGAACGGTCGCGGGCCAGGACATCCGTCGTTCCATCGCCATCGAAACCACTGGACCAGTGGGAATCCTTGATATTTTCCTTCCATTCGCTGGTTACAAGCCGCAAGGTGTCCCAGCCGGAGGAAACAGTGACCTCAGCGGCGACGAAGTGGTCTGGGTAGTTGTGCGCTTGGTCCTGCGGGGTGGGACGATACGTCGCACCGCCCGGGCGTTCGGCATAGGGAGGTCCCACCCAGCGGTACTTGACCACTGGGTTGGCCCCGGACGGAACAGGAACTTCGGCGAGGCTGAAGTCAGTACGGAGAATGGAACCAACTGCTCCTTCGCCCAAGACTTTCGGACGTCGAGGCTGAATGATGGGTCCTACCGCTTTCGAAACAATCCCTGTGGGCAGGTATCCGGGCGCGTAGACCACCGCCCTGAAGGAAATCAGGGAGCCGACGTCAAACGAAGAAAAGTCATAGTCGTAGGTCGTTCGGTAGTGGTCCACACCATCCCGCATCCACTGATAGTCGGCGTGGGACACGCTGCCTTGCCATTGACCAAGATTGGCTCTCGCCCAGATTTCGGTTTCGGGTACCCCCTCAACGAAGGCGGGCGCCAGATTGACATTCTGCTGCAGTCGTACGGCCGGGTTGATGACCTCGAAAGCAGCTTTTGGGAAGTCCTCGGTCGCCGATTTATCCCCTCCGTATTTTCGGGGCTTTATGGTGGTGTTTGAGCCGTCCGCAAAGTCAACGGCGGCTTGCCGAAGCGTGTATTTCCCTGCTGCGTCTTTCTCGTTGACAGTCCGCACCACGGATCCGGATGTCCGTGGTTCTCCGCCGGCCGGCATACTCCAATACAGGTATATCTCGGTGGCTTGTGATGGGTCGACCATCACGATACTAAGGCGAGTGGCCGGACGAGCCACCGTGAAGTTCAAGCGCATCTCGCCTGACACAGGTATGGGGGCCGTGGTAGCTGCTCCCAGAGTCAGGAAGGCAGGGTCCGGCGGCCAAACGTAGGACTCCACGGTCGACGATTCAGCCTCCAACGGCGATGCCTCAGCGGCTGGGCTGTGCTGTAATAGACCGGCCAGCATAACCGTGAGGACCAGTGCCAGGACACGCAGATGGCGCCCTGGGGATAGGGTTGGCGAGTTCGTCATCATCACATCTCCTATTGAGTGCTGAGTAGCCAAAAAGCCGAAGGGTTCGGATTAGAACACTGCTGTGAAGCCGCCCCAACCCCAGCCGACAACCGAGGAACCCTTCCAGCGGTAACCGGCTATGCCGAAGCGCGAGTAACCCGAAGTGTCGCCCAGGTACATGGTGAGACGGCCGTTGCCGTCTATCCCGTAAACGTCGAAGTCTCCATCGCCATTGAAGTCACCGGCCACGCCGATGCGCGCTACCGATTCCCAGCCCCAGCCGATGGAGCCGGCAAAACCGCCAGGCAAGCCATATTCTTCGAACCAACCGTTCCGGTGAGTGGTTCGCACTTCGAGATTTCCCCAGAAAGGACGGGTGAGAACAACAAGGTCTGGCGTGCCAAGGAAGTGCCCAGCACCGACGGCATAGTAACCCTCCCATCCTTGGCCGATCTTGCGGGGGGTAAGCCAGCCACCCCAACCGTTGCCCGGATACAAGAACAAGTTGCCGGCAGAGTCCTTGGCGAGAATGTCATTGGTGCCGTCCCCATTGAAGTCTCCGGGCGCGATGAGGTCCGTGAAACTCTGCCAACCCTGGCCAACTTGGAGTGCCTTCTTCCAGCCGCCAGAACCGTTTCCTTGGTACAGGAATAGGCGTCCCTGACCGTCGCGGCCCAGAACATCAACCGTGCCATCGCCGTCGAAGTCACCAGGTGAGACCAACAGATTGAAGTTGTTCCAACCCCACCCAATCACTTGGGTTGGCTGCCAGTTGCCGCGCCCGTCCGTGGGGTACAACAGGAGCCGGCCCGAGGCGTCCCGCGCAAAGATGTCCAGGGTACCGTCGCCGTTGAATCCGCGGGCGCGGGCAGCTGCCGCGATGCGCAGCGGGTGGGAGGCTTGAACCGTCGTTGTGGAGTCTGCGTCATAGGTGATCGTGACGGAAGCGGCTACGACTCTTCCCAAGTCAGCTGACGTTGCGCGGTACGTTGTTCCAGTTGCACCAGGGATTGCAGCTCCGTCACGCGTCCAGGCGAATGAAACGGCCGGACTCCCTCCCTCGGGTGACACATGGGCGAATGTGTTTGAGATGTCCATCACCAGTAAGCCCCCGACGGTTGCGTCGCCGCGCAGTTGGGGTGGGGTACTGACGTAAACCAAGCGCGCAGGCACTCCAATCGCGGGCACAGCCGCTTCTGCAGGCAGCGCCGGGGCGACGAGCAAACCAGCCACCAAGGACGCGGCAAGGACTGAAAACAAACGCCGTGGCTTGCGCGCAACCGCGGGCGTAGGAGTAGTGGTCTCCAAGGGGTTCCTCCAGGAAAGAGGCTGCCTGGTTCCGGCAGCGGTAGATGCATTGAAAAATACTCGGAGGAACCCCGCCCGGGTGTCGGCGGGGCAACTCGTTGGTGAAATATCGAAAGCTGCTAGAAGACGGCGTTGAAGCCGCCCCAGCCCCATCCGACAACAGCTGAAGTCTTCCAACCACCCGAGCCGTTGCCGTAGTACATGCGCATCTGGCCGGAGGTGTCGATACCCCAGACATCGTTGGCGCCGTCTCCGTCGAAGTCTCCTGCGCCTCCCAGCTTGGTGATGGCGTTCCATCCTTGGCCGATCACGCCGCTGGTGGTCCATCCTCCATAGCCGTTACCGCCATAAAAGCGCAGGTTTCCGGCCGCGTCGCGGGCCAGGACGTCGGGCTTGTGGTCACCGTTGAAGTCACCTGGTGAGAAGACGGACGTCATGCCGTTCCAACCCCAGCCAACTGTTGAAGCACCGAGGAATCCCCCGTATCCGTTGCCCGGGTACAAGACGAGTTCGCCTGAGGACTTACGGGCCAAAAGATCGTTGTTGCCGTCTCCGCTGAAGTCTCCGGCGGCGAAGACGGAGCTGAAGATGCCCCAGCCCCACCCGATTTGCTGTCGGGGATACCAGCCGCCCTGGCCATCCGCGGGGTAGAGAAAGAGAGAACCTGCATTGTCGCGGGCAATGACGTCGTTCTCGCCGTCGTTGTTGAAGTCGCCGGCGGAGAACATCATGTTGAAGATGTTCCATCCGGAGCCAACTTCATAGGCCTGCTTCCACGTACCGTTGCCCCCGGTGGGAAACAAGCCCAAGCGGCCGGAGGAGTCACGGATAAAGAGGCTCATGTTGTAGGGGTCCCAGTACTCGGCCCGGTAGAAGCCGGAAGTATGGGGCCGGTCAATGTCCACTGGCGTCACGTAGTTGAAGTCCAAGGCATCCAAGGCAACAGCAGCGGTGCCGGACCCCGGAAGGTTGCCCGGGTTGTGGATCAGTGAACCGTCGCGCCAGTAGCCGAGTTCCTGGCCGGCAGCGGTGAGGATCTGCAGATACTGCGCAACATATGTTCCCGGCGGAGTGCCTTGGGCGAAGAACACGTCGAACGAGTAGGTCGAATCGGCAGCACTGTAGGCGCCCTGCGTCATCTCCGTGTGCAGCTTGCCGGTGGCTGTGTTGCGGAAGAGCACGTAGACGTCGTTGATGGGACCTGAAGCTTGGACTGTAATCCTGGATGTTGCTTGTCCGCCTGCAGCGATCGAATCAGGTGTAGTGGAGACCGCCACCGGGACCGGCGCAAACGTGTCGTCGGCCTGCGCTGCAGGGGCCAGGCCCAGCCCGCCAACCAACACGATGCTGCCCGTTATTGCTGCCAGCCAACCGCGCACGCGGCACCAAGGAGTGGTCCCCATTGTTCCCCCAAATCGTGCCGGTCCCAGATGGCCGGCGGGTGTAAGTGACTTGAGAGTACAACGGCAGAACGACAGTCTGGGAATTTGCTGGCAAAATTTCCGACAAAAGACAAGTCAAACCCCAAACTCAACCAATTTCGGCTTAGAACACCGCAGTGAACCCGCCCCAGCCCCAACCCACAACGCCGGCACCTTTCCAGCTGCCGCTGCCGTTGCCGTAGTACATGTTCAGTTGGCCGGCGGAGTCGATGGCCCAGACGTCGTTGACGCCGTCGCCATTGAAGTCGCCCGCACCGCCGATGCGCGGGATGACGTTCCAGCCGGTGCCGATGGCCCGCGCGGTGGTCCAGCCGCCGCTGCCGTTCCCGCCGTAGAGCCTAAGGTTGCCGGCACTGTCGCGGCCCATGACGTCGGGGTTGCCGTCGCCGTCGAAGTCGCCGGGGGAGAAGACCTGGCTGAGGGCATCCCAGCCTTGGCCCACTGCGCCCGGGGAGCGGAAGCCGCCGGATCCGTTGCCGGGGTAGAGGACCAAAGCTCCTGCCGGTGTGCGTGCCAGGAGGTCGTTGGCTCCGTCTCCTGAGAAGTCACCGGCAGCGATGACGGAGTCGAAGACGTCCCAACCCCACCCGACTGCCTTGCGGGGAAGCCATCCGCCGGTACCGTTGCCCGGATAGAGGAAGAGTGTGCCTGAATCGTCGCGTGCCAGGACGTCGTTGAACCCGTCCCCGTTGAAGTCGCCGGCGTTGAGCACAAGATCGAAGACGTCCCAGCCGTATCCGATGGTTTTCGCCGTTTGCCAGCGTCCGGCGCCGTCCGTCGGGTACAGCAGAAGGTTCGCCGCGGCGTTCCGGGCGAACAGGTCAAAGGAGGTACCGGCGTCGAAACCTGCCGTGTGGGCCTTGTTCCGCACCACGGTCCGGCTGTACACGGTGAAGGGCCTCGTGGCAGTGGCCGGATTCCCAGCCTGGACCAGCGCACGGAAGCCGACGACGGCGCCACGGTCGGCCGCGGTCAACGTGTAGGTTTTGGCGGTGGCCCCGTTAATGGGGGTACCGTTCCGCACCCATTCGTACTTGACGCTGGCCGTGCCGCCGGCTGTTCCGGTGGAGACGCTGGCCTCGTTGAAGATACCCGTGAGTTTTTCGCCGACGGTCAGCTTGCCCTGGAGCGTGGGGGCAGTGGCGGTGATGGGGGAGGTGGGTGTGAGCGGCAGGGAGGATGCCGATACAGCCCGGTAGCCTGCCCGGGTGGCTGTGACCCGCACGGACAGTGTCTGGTCCAGGTCGGCTTCGGCTACCCGGTGGCTGTTGGCGGTGGCACCGGAGATGGGTTGGCCGTTCCGCAGCCACTGGTAGGCGAATCCTGTGGGAGGGTAGGTCCACGCGCCGTTGTCCGTGGTGAGAACCTGGTCGTAGCGGGCCACCCCGGATACCACTGGCGGCTTGGTGTTGGGGTTGTCCACGAGCGGGAATCCGGGGTTGTTGACGGCGAAGTCAACGCCGTCCAGGGCCCCCGGCCGCTGCGTCGGCGCTTCGAGGCCTTGGCTGATGGAGAGGATGTTGCCATCGCGGCCATAGCGCACGGAGCCCTGCCCGGCGGGAAGCACAATATTGACGCTGAGGAGCTTGTACCGGCCGGTTCGTTTAAAGGCACTTCCGTTGACCGGAACTTTGGCCTGTGCGCTGAAGGGTCCTGGCGCCTGGCTGGTGGGGCCGTACAGGATGGCCTGCTCCAACGTGTCCTCGTTGACGTAGGCGAATCCGACTTCCTGGGCCGGACCGCTGAGGGTGAAGGACAGGGAGATGGTATTGCCGGGAACCACGGTGGCCGGTGATGTCCGCGTTACGACGGTGGGGAGGGGTGCCGGACCTGCTGCGCGGGCACCCGGCGGCGGAACCGCGATGGCAAGGGCGGCGCACAGGAGTACTGCCAGCAGGAGATGGAAACCACGCCGCATGGGGTGCTGTGAAGAAAGAACGGCAGAACGAAGTGTCATGGAATCCCCCAATCCTTAGAAGACTGCGTTGAACCCGCCCCAGCCCCAGCCGATGGCAGCGGCACCGTTCCAGCCGCCGTCGCCGTCGCCGTAGTAGGCGAGCAGTTGACCCGAGCCGTCCACGGCGTAGACGTCTACGTTGCCGTTGCCGTCAATGTCGCCGGCCGCGCCGATGGTGGACATGGCGCCCCAGCCCTGGCCAACCACGGTCATGCCGGCCCAGCCGCCTGCTCCGTTGCCTTTGTAGAGGCGCAAGGCCCCGGCGGCGTCCCGTGCCAGGATGTCGACGTTGTGGTCGCCGTTGAAGTCGCCGGGGGTGATGATGTTGTTGACGGCGTTCCAGCCGCTGCCCACCACGGAACGGCTGAGCCAGCCGCCCTTGCCGTTGCCCGGGTAGAGGTACAGGAGGCCGCTGGAGTCGCGGGCCAGGACGTCGTTGGTGCCGTCACCGTTGAAGTCGCCGGGTGCAACGATCGAGGTGAAGGCGTTCCAGCCGCTGCCTGCCTGGCGGCCGGCGAGGAAACCGCCGTCGCCGTTTCCTGCATAGAGGAAAAGGTTGCCTGCGGAGTCCTTGGCAAGAATGTCGTTGGCCCCGTCACCGGTGAAGTCACCAGGGGAGACCACGGTTCCGAAGCCGTTCCAGCCCGGCCCAACGGTGCGCGGGGCTTCCCAGGCATTGTTCAGGCGCGGATACATCATCAGGGTGCCGTCGGTGCGGCGGGCGAGCAGTTCGTAGGCGCCCCGCCCCGTGAAGCCGTTCGCCCTGTTGGAAGCGGAGATCGGGGCGGTCTCTTCGCTGGAGACTTCCAGCGGCTCGCACCCGTTCTGGCTGGCCACCACGTGGGCGGCGATGGTCTTGCCGCGATCGGATTCATCGAGCGCGTAAGTCCACCATGTCGAGTGGTCCTGGGCCCGAACGCCGTCGCGGGTCCAGTAAATGCCGTAGTCCGGCCCTGCGGCGGCGCCGCAACCACGGTAGGAGGCGGGGTCGATCTCAAGCGTGAGCGTTGAGCCGACAAACGGCGCTCCATGAATTACGGGATCCGAAGGGTCCATGGTTGCCATGGCTGGTGCCGGCGCGAAGGCGATTGCGGCGACGACCGCCGCTGCTATGCCAGCCACAACCCGGCGCACACCTGACGTAGGGCGCGTTGGTGCGTTCATGATGTCCTCCCCAGACTTTATGCGGCCAATTCTACCGCGGCTGGGATTTCTCTAGAAGATGGCTGTGAAAGCACCCCAACCATTACCGACCACCTCGGAGGTCCGCCATCCTGTCCGCCCGTTGCCGTAGTAGATCATCAAACGGCCTTGCTGGTCCACGCCGTAGACATCGTTGAAACCGTCGTTGTCGAAGTCGCCGGCGGCACCCGCTGCTTTCAGCGCGTTCCATCCAACCCCAATAAGCCATGACCTGGTCCAGCCGCCGGCGCCGTTGCCCCCATAGAAGTAGAGGTAACCGCTGCGGTCACGTGCCAGCACGTCCACGTTGCCATCGCCGTTGAAGTCTCCGGGAGTCAGCAGCGCGTCCATCATTTGCCAGCCCTGCCCGACGGCGGTCCTCGCCAACCAGCCTCCAGCACCATTTCCCGGGTAGAGGTACAGGGCGCCGCCCGGTTCGCGGGCCAGGACGTCATTGTTGCCATCGCCGTTGAAGTCGCCGGGGCTGACGATGGTGTCGAAGACGTTCCATCCCTTGCCGATGGTTTGGGCCGGTTTCCAGCCGCCGGTTCCATCCCCGGCGTACAGATACAGGGTTCCCGCAGCGTCCCGTGCGATCACATCGCCCTTGCCGTCGCCGTCGAAGTCGCCCGGGGAGAACGTCAGGTTGAAGATGTTCCATCCCCAGCCAACCGTCCGCGCCGCCTCCCAAGCGGTGCCCTTGCGGCCGTAAAGCTGCAACGCGCCGTCGGTGCCGCGGGCCAGCAGCTCATAGCTCCTGCCCGTGAACCCGGCTGCCCGGTTGGCCGCGCCAACGGGTTTGGTTTCGTCGCTGTGCAACGATTCGCCGCCGCAGGCCGTCTTGCTGGCGGTCACGTGGGCAGCCATCCGGGCGCCGGTGTCGTCGGGCTGGAGGGCATAGGTCCGTGCCGTCTCGCCGGCCACCAGGAATCCGTCCCGGGTCCAGTAGATGGTGAAGTCAGGGCCTTTCCCGCCCCCGCATCCGTAGAACGTGTACGGGCCGATGTCGGCGGTCAGCTTCTCGCCGACGAACGCTTTTCCGCTGAGGACGGGATCGGGTCCGCTGTTTTGGGCGGCCGACGCCGGCAGGGGACCAAGTGCCATGGCCGCCACAGCGGCGGTCAGCAGCGCCGCTGCCATCCGGCGTCGAAATGTCCCCATATGTGCGTTCCTCCCGTGTGTGCCCGGTTGGGCTCCAGACCTGCATGCAGTGTATGTGCGTGGAGTGCCAATGGGTGGGAGCGGCGTGGGTGCTTTCGTGGGTGCCGGGCTCTCAGGAAACGATCATTTAGCTCCCGTATCATTGATGCGATCGGCCAGCCGCGGGTCCTTGACCCCAGCCGGCCGTTTCCTTGTCAGCCTGCCAGGAGATCGCCGGAAATGCCCGCCTCAAACTCACTGGAACCGTATTCCCTTGACCTGACCTCGGGGTTGCCCCGTATGGCTGCCGCGCCTACCACCCCGCGGCAGCAGCTGCGCTATGCCCGCATCCTGAAAACGGCGGAAGGGTTTGCCCAGCGGCAGTTTGATACCTTGAGCCTCTCCGACGTCGCGGCCCGGGCTGACATACCCCTTGGCACGCTCTACCGCTACTTTCCCTCAACAGCCCATTTGATGCTGGCCGTGTACAGGCAGCAGTTGAGGGAGCTCCGGGATGGCGTCCGTCGCCGCGAAGGCAAAGGGCATGCGCTGGCCGGTTTGATGATGGAGATCTTCCACCTGAGGGTCATGCAGCCCGGTGTGGAGCACTGCCTCATCCGTCCTGCCGGCAAGGACGATGACACGGCGCAGCTTTTGCGGGAGATTGATGCGCTGTCCGAGGAAGTAGTGGGCTCGCTCAGCAAGGACCCCGGCAAGGACTCCGTGCGTGCCCGTATCCTGCTGCACCTGGTCAGTGGGTTGGTCCAAGCGGTGCGGTGCCGTCGCCTCTCCCTTTTTGAGGCTGAGAAGGATCTGAAGAAAGCCTGTTCCCTGCTGACCGGCGAATGAGGTCCGGCGGCTGCTGGTCTAGACCGGCAGCCGCCAAGAACACGCTTTTTTGCATGACGTAGATCACATTTGGTGCTGGTTGAACGTTTTACTCTCGAATCGTCTCTCTTGGTATTGAATCTTGTACCCCTTCACGCTCCTTAGGCTGGAAACACCGAAGCGGCTAGCAGCCCCCTATCTGCAGAAGCAACGCCGGACCAGCCATCCTTGGTCCGCAACAGCAGTTCTGTTCCTGCCCGAACCATGCCGTGGGTCCACGGCTAGCCTGAGGAGACAAAGACGTGTCCATCGAGACAATTGCTACAGACAACGACGCCCTGGTACTGACCGAAGAAGAGATCTTCGCAGCCCACGAAGGCGGCAAGCTGACCATCTCCAGCACCGTACCGCTGAACAACAAGCGCGATCTTTCCATCGCCTACACCCCCGGAGTTGCCCAGGTCAGCCGGGCGATCCACGCAAATCCCGAGCTTGCCCGCACCCACACCTGGGCCGAGCGCCTGGTTGTTGTGGTCAGCGATGGCACCGCCGTTCTTGGCCTCGGCAACATTGGCCCGAGCGCCTCCCTCCCGGTCATGGAAGGCAAGTCCGCCCTGTTCAAGTCCTTCGGGGACCTCGACTCCATTCCGCTGGTGCTCAACACCACCAACGTGGACGAAATCATCGAAACCCTCGTCCGCCTTCGCCCCAGCTTCGGCGCCGTGAACCTCGAGGACATTTCGGCTCCGCGCTGCTTCGAACTCGAAGAGCGGCTCATCGAAGCCCTCGACTGCCCGGTCATGCACGATGACCAGCACGGCACCGCCGTCGTTGTTCTCGCAGCCCTGACCAACGCCGCCAAGGTGACGCAGCGCGAACTCGCCGGGCTCAAGGTTGTGGTGTCCGGCGCAGGTGCCGCGGGCATCGCCATTGCCGAGATTCTTCTTGCTGTTGGCGTCAAGGACGTCATCCTGCTCGACTCCAAGGGCGTGGTCAATGCCGACCGTGCCGACCTCGTGGCCGATCCCGGCAGCGTCAAGGCCCGCATGGCACAGCGCACCAACCCCCGCGGCGTCACCGGTGGCCCGGGTGAGGGATTGACGGGCGCGGATGTGTTTGTTGGTGTTTCCTCCTCCAAGCTGGACGAAGAACACTTGAAGCTCATGAACGATCAGTCGATCGTGTTCGCCCTGTCCAACCCGGATCCGGAAGTGCTTCCCGAGGTCGCCCGGAAGTACGCAGCCGTTGTTGCCACCGGCCGCAGCGACTTCCCAAACCAGATCAACAACGTGCTGGCCTTCCCCGGCATTTTCCGGGGCGCACTCGATGCCCGGGCCCGCCGCATCACGCCCGCCATGAAGATCGCCGCTGCCAACGCCATCGCTGAGCTGGCCGCGGAAGACCTCTCCGCCGATTACATCGTGCCGAGCCCGCTGGATGCCCGCGTGGCACCGGCTGTCACCGCGGCGGTTGCGGCCGCCGTCGCAGAATAGCGTTACTGGGTAGCGGCTACTACTGCTGGACCGACGACGGCGACGCCTCCCGTGCTGGGGAGCGTCGCCGTCGTTTGTGGTTAAGCGGTGCGGAAGCAACCCGGGGTCACTACTGCACCCCTGGGCGTTACTGCACCCCTGGGCGCGTCAAGGGGGCCACAAGTGACCCCGCGTTGCTGCTCATAGACTGGTGGACATGAACGCCGAACTTATCGTGACCATCCTGTGCGGCCTGGCCATTGCGGTAGGCGTTGCCGGGACCATCATTCCTGTACTCCCGGGCAGTATCCTCATCGGCGCGAGCCTGCTGGCCTGGGCCATTTGGGGTGGTGCAGGTCCGGTTGGCTGGGTGATCTTTGCCATCGGAATGTTGTTCGTGGTGGCGGGCATGGCAGCAAGTGCCGTACTTACGGGGCGGAAGCTGAAGCAGCATGGCATCCCCAACCGGTCAGTGCTGATCGGCGTGGTGTTGGGCGTGGTGGGCATGTTCGTGATTCCCGTGGTGGGGCTCTTTGTGGGCTTCGCCGTCGGCCTCCTCCTCAGCGAGGTCCAGCGGACCCGCGACTTCCGCACTGCCGTCCGCTCAAGCGGCGCAGCGCTCAAAGCCACTGGTATTGGCATCCTGGTGGAGTTCGGACTCGCCTGTGCTGCGGCGAGTACCTGGATCATCGGTGTGTGGATCAACGCCGTGAACGGCTAAGCCCGGTTGGCCCCTCCAGCCCTCTAAAACGCGTCCCGGGATGGCAAAAGATGACAATTCCGGGCTCTGGGATTGTCATCTTTTGCCATCTGGGCGTGAAGCAGGGGGACCTAGTGGCGCGCCGGAGCTCCAAGCGGGACCTGGACCCGTGCGGGGCGGAAGTTTGCGCCGGCGCCGGGGAACAGCGGGATGTCGATCCGTGCGTGGGTGTGGATTTCCTGCACGGTGTCCTTGGTGTGTTGGGCAATGGAAGCCAGCGTGGTGACCCACATGCCGTCGAGGTCCTTGACCCGCTCCATCAAATGTTCCAAGGCAACGGCACGGGATGGCCGGCCTGAGATGAACGGGTGGTTGGTCAGGACGAAGCAGCTTCCCTGCGAATGGTGGGCCTGTGCCTCCAGGGTCCACATTTCCAAGGCCTTGGCCGGGCTCTCGATGACCCCGCTGCCGGTGACTCCGGGGTAGAACCCGTACTGCTCCCAGTCATCGAGCGCCCAGTCCACGGGAATCTCCACGATGTCCCGGGAGTCATCCTCGGCCACCGACATGCGGTAGGGGGCGTCGCCGTCGAGCAGGCTTGAGTCGTAGAGGAAGCCGCGGTCCGCCAGTAGCGCCGGGGACTGCCAGTTCAGCTCCCACCAGGGTGCCCGGTAACCAACGGGCCGGACGCCCGCAACCTTCGCCAGGGCCTCAAGGCCCCGGTCAAGGTAGCTGGCTTCGGTGGCGGCGTCGATGCCCTGCATGGGCTCGTGAAGGTAGCCGTGGTGCGCGATCTCATGCCCGCCATCGGCGATCCTGCGGACGACGTCCGGGTAGCTTTCCGCCGTGAAGCCGGGAATGAAGAACGTTGCCTTGATGTCCTGGCGGTCCAGGAGCTGGAGCAGCCGCGGTACCGCGATCTTGGGGCCGTACGACTGGTGGCTCATGAGGGACATGCGCCTGGTGCTGGCAGGGTCATGGGCGATGGTGCAGGACTCGGCATCAACGTCGAAGGTGAAGGACGCTGCTGCCCGGTAGCCCTCGGGCCAGGTGATCGGGTGGAGCGAATCAGCGAAAGCGGGCTGGTTCATGCTGTGGTCCTTTCGGGAACTGCGGGTGCGGGTGCCGCCGGATCGGTGGCGACGGGCACCGTGGCGGGGTCTGTGGCGGCGGGCACCGTGGCGGGCGCTGTGGCGGCGGGCGCCGTGGCGGAGACGTGGTTGGACTCGGCCAGGAGGTATTTCTTGTGGGCCCGTGGGCCGAGGATTGCGTAGGCGGCCGCGCTGGTGAGTCCACCGGCCAGCCAGGAGAGGTCCCAGCCGCCCAGGGCCACGGCGATGGGTCCCTGCATGGCGGGAACAAGGCCGTACATGAACAACCAGGTGGAGAAGATGCCTACCAGCAGCGAGACGATTCCGGCCCAGTTGATGACGGGCAAGCGGCGTGTTCCTACTGGATCAAAGAGCCGGTCAACCTTGGCGGGCCAACGCTTTTCCAGCCAGAAGTAGTGGACCAGCATGACCCCGCCCCACGCCGCAACCCAGGCAACCAAACCGATCAGCCAGGCATCGAGTACGGCGGCGAAGTCCTCTTGGAAGATGAAGAACACGACGGCGATGAGCGAGAAGGCGCCCACGAACAGGTTCAGCTTGCGGCGGCTGATCTTGATGTCCAGGGCCTGTGTTGCCACGGAAAAGGTGTAGATGTTCAGGATGTTGGTGGCGATGGGGCCGTGCAGCACCATGAGCAGGACAGGCAGGGCCATGACGCCGAAGTTCTGGACGATCAGTTTTCCGGGGTCGATCTCGCCGCTGTTGGTGGCAAGGCTGGCACCGAGGACGCCGAGCCACACCACCGGGATGAACTGGCCCAGGACCGAGGCAAGGTAGACCTTGCGCTTGGGAACGGAGGTGCTGACGAAGCGGGAGTAGTCGGCGGCGTAGGTGAACCAGGTGATGCCCCAGCCGATGCCGATCGCCGTCATCACAGCGCTCATGGCGGCGATGCGCTCGGAGCCTTCCAGGATGTTGCCGGCCGGTCCTGCGTAGCCCCAGTCGATCTTCATGCCGAACCAGGCCACGCAGGACATGACCGCAAGGATGATGATGGTGGGCGGGACGGTCCATTTTTCAAAGGCCGCTATGGCTTTGTAGCCGAACCAGGCGATGGCAACCTGTGCTGCCATGATGGCCGTGGCCACGCCGATCTTCCAGGCGTAATTCTTGGCGTCGGGATCCACCCAGCCAAGGGTGCCGAAGAGGGCCATGACCAGATCCAGGATGATCCAGGTGTTCACTGCGCACCAGCCGATCACCAGGAGGGCCTGGATGGCGGCCGGCAGGTAGTTGCCGCGGCGGCCAAAGGCGGCGCGGGCCAACACCATTCCGGTGGCGCCGGTCTTTTGGCCAAGGAGGACGAAGCAACCGAACAGCAGCATGCCGATCAGGTTTCCCAGGACCAGCACAATCACTGTGTCAGCGAAGCCGAGGCCCAGATGGATGCCAAGGGCGCCGAGCACCCAGTTGATGGGGGCAAGGTTGGCGCCCGCCCAGATCCAGAATTGTCCGGATACTTTGCGCGTACGTTCTGCCTCGGGAATTGGTTGAAGCCAGGCTTCGCTGTCATGGGCCGGCTCCGTTGCCGGTTTTGACTGCGCTGGACTGGAAGGCGAAGGGGAGAGGTTGTCTTGCATGGGAGAGCCTCCGTGTATGAAAGGGACTCCTTCAGCGTATGTGCCTCAAATCACAGCGACAAGATACGATGTGTCTAAACAAATCCTCGAACACCGTACGGAGTGTCATGTCAATCCTGCTGGGTGCCGCTTTGGAGTACGAAAGCCTGAAAGCCGCTGCTCCACGGCTGCTCAATCAGGTTCCGGAAGCCATGAACCGCGCGGTCCGCTGGGTCCATTCCAGCGAGGTCCTGGACATCGCCCCGCTCCTCAGCGGCGGTGAGTTGTTGTTGAGCGGTGGGCAGGCGCTCGCAGGCGTAGCCCCCGAGCGGCAGGCAGACTATGTCCGTGAACTGGCGGCCCGGGGGATTGCGGCGCTTGCGTTGGAAACCGGTCCTGCACTTCCGGAAATACCCGTCACCATGCTGGAGATAGCCGAGGCCGCCGGCCTGCCGGTCATCGAGTTGCGTCAGGTTGTCCCTTTTGTGGGGGTGATGCAGGAGATCAACTCGCTCCTGGTCAGTGAATCCGTGGAGCACCTCCAGCGCGGTGACCAAGCCAGCCATGCCATGGCCGCTGAACTTGCCCATGGTGGCGGGCTCGACCAGCTCCTGGCTGTACTGTCCGAAAAGACGGGCGCCGGCGTGCGCCTGGTCTCGCCGTCGGGGCTTACATTGGGCGCTGCCGGCGGCGCGTTTCCGGCCGGCACCTCTCCCCTCGACGGCCGGGGCGCCTCTCCCCTTGACGGCCAGGGTACTGTCGCCACGGTGGACGTGCCGGTCCGCGGCGTCCTGGCGGCGCGTCTGGAACTGCACATATACGACGGCGTTGATGGTGGCCTCGCGCGGGTGGCCGGCGAGCGATCCGTGGACATCCTCGGCTTGGCGTTGTTGCAACGCATGCCGCCGGGGCTGAAGGAGTTGGCGGGCATTGAGCTCATGCGTGCCATTAATTCGGGGAGCCAGCGCTGGCAGCTGCAGCAACTCGGGCCGGCGTCGGGGTTTCCTGCCAACGGCGCAGTGGCCGCAGTGGTGATCCGCTCAACGGGTGCGGGGCATTTGCGCCCGGCAGTGGATGCGCTGCTCCGCACCTGCGTGACGCACAGTGCGAGCTATGCCAACAATGCTGAGCTGATGGCCCTGGCCGCTTTGAGCGATGGAGCATCCACCCGGCGTTTCCTTGTGGACGCATTGCGCGCGCTGGAAGTACCGGCCGGTTCGGTGGTGGCCGTGGGGCCGTTGGGTTCCGGAATCGATGATGCGCCGTGGTCCCTGGCCGAAGCTCGGCGGGCCCTGGACCTGCACCCCATAGCGGGGGAGGTGGTGGATGCTGAGACGTTGGCTGTTGAGCTCCTTGCGGAGGAATCGCTGGACCCGGCCACGCGGGAAGGGTTCGTGCAGCGGCAGCTGGGTGCCGTCGTCGAGCATGACCGCCTGAAGAAGTCCGAACTCATGAGGACGTTGGCGGTCTGGTTGGATACCGGCTGCAACACTGCCCAGGCCGCACGTGAGCTGCACTTGGAGCGGCAGTCCTTGCATCACCGGCTTCAACGGATTTTTGAGTTGTGTGGCGGTGATCCACGGGGAACGGGACGGTTGGCTGCACTGCACCTGGCAACCCGGCTGGCTCGTTTGTAGGCCCCCGTTAAACGCCAATTCGATGGTTCCCTGCACACGGTGCCGTTCGCAACAGCGTATACGCAGGGAACCATCGAAATGGTTGCTTTGCAGAGCCCTACTTCAGCACGATCGTCCTGTTCCCATTCAGGATGATCCGCCCCTCGCAGTGCCAGCGAACGGCGTTGCTGAGGGCCTTGCATTCGGTGTCCCGGCCGGCGGCTACGAGATCGTCCGGCCCGAACGTGTGGTCCACTTCCACTACCTGCTGGGCGATGATGGGACCTTCGTCCAACTCGCCGTTGACGTAGTGGGCCGTGGCGCCCACAGTTTTCACCCCACGCGCGTAGGCCTGGTGGTAGGGCTTGGCGCCCTTGAAACTGGGCAGGAACGAGTGGTGGATGTTGATCGCGCGGCCGTCCAGCTTGCGGGCGAGGTCGTCGCTGAGCACCTGCATGTACCGGGCCAGGACAATGAGTTCCACGTCCAGTTCATCGATGATCTCCAGCAGGCGCCCCTCGGCAGCCGGCTTGGTGGCGGCGGTGACAGGAACGTGGAAGAACGGAATCCCGTGCCATTCCGCCAGACCCTGGTGGTCGGTGTGGTTGGACACCACGCCCACCACGTTGATGGGCAGCTCGCCGATTCTTGCCCGGAACAGGAGGTCGTTCAGGCAGTGCCCGAACTTGGAGACCATGATCAACACGCGTCGCTTGTAGCCTTGGCGCTCCAGCTCCCAGTTCATGCTGTATTTCTTCCCCACCGGGGCGAAAGCTGTCCGCAATGCATCAACTGTCGAGGTGTCGCCGGACGAAGCGAAGTGCACCCGCATGAAGAAGTGGCCTTCGGCGCGGTCGCCGAACTGCTTGTTGTCGATGATGTCGCAGCCGTGTTCCAGCAGGAAGCCGGACACCGCGTGCACGATTCCCGGTCCTTCGGGGCAGTCGAGGGTGAGGACGTGTTCCACTGTGGTCTCAGGTGAGGAGACAGAAGTGGTTTCGGTTTGCATGGCAGTCATGGCTAGCACTCCACTACGTTGACGGCGAGGCCTCCACGGGAGGTCTCCTTGTACTTGGATTTCATGTCTGCGCCGGTCTCGCGCATGGTCTTGATGGCTTTGTCCAGCGATACTTTGTGGCTGCCATCGCCATGCAGGGCAAGGCGCGCGGCGTTGATGGCCTTGACGCTGGCGATTGCGTTGCGTTCGATGCAGGGAATCTGCACCAGCCCGCCCACGGGATCGCACGTGAGGCCGAGGTTGTGTTCGATGCCCACTTCAGCGGCATTCTCCACTTGCTCCGGCGTTCCACCCAGGACTTCGCAGAGCCCGGCGGCGGCCATCGAGCAGGCGGAGCCCACCTCGCCCTGGCAGCCCACTTCGGCGCCGGAGATGGAGGCGTTGATTTTGAACAGGATTCCGACGGCGGCCGCCGCCAGCAGGAAGCGCACGACACCGTCGTCGTTGGCTCCCGGAACAAACTTGGTGTAATAGTGCAGCACGGCGGGCACAATCCCGGCGGCACCATTGGTGGGCGCGGTGACAATCCTGCCGCCCGCGGCGTTTTCCTCGTTCACAGCCAAGGCGAAGAGGTTGACCCATTCCATGGCCAGGAGGGGGTCCGCTGAACTTGCTCCGTTCAGCTCGGCGTCCGTTTCGGAAAGCTTCTTGAACAACGACGGCGCCCGTCGCCTGACCTTCAGGCCTCCCGGGAGGATTCCCTCGGCAGAGCAGCCGTTCTCCACGCATTCCTGCATGACGGCCCAAATGCTGAGCAGCCGTTCGCGGAGCTCGTCCTCGGTGCGCCAGACGAGTTCGTTGGCCAGCATGATGTCCGAGATCGATTTGCCTTCCCGGACGCAGATGGCCAGCAGCTCGTCCGCCGTGGTGAACGGGAAGGGCAGGACGGTGTCGTCGGCTACCACTTTGTCGGCTCCGGAGACGTCCCCGTCCACCACGAAGCCACCCCCGATGGAGTAGTAGCTGCGTTCCCGGAGCACGGTGCCGGTGTGGTCCAGGGCGCGGAAGGTCATGCCGTTGGGGTGGGCCGGCAACGACTTGCGGCGGTGCAGGACCACGTCCTCGTCCCAGTTGAAGTCCACCCGGTGGTTGCCTCCCAGCCGGAGTTCGGCGTCGAGGGCCGCGGCGGCCACCTGGTCATCAGCGGTATGGGTGTTCACGGTTTCGGGTGAGTGGCCTTGCAGCCCCAGAACCACGGCTTTGTCTGAGCCGTGGCCCCGGCCGGTGGCGCCCAGGGAGCCGAAAAGCTCAGCCTGGACGCGCACCGTAGCCGGGAGCTGGCCGGAGGATTCAAGTCCGTCCGTGAACTGTTTTGCCGCGCGCATGGGGCCAACCGTGTGTGAGGACGACGGCCCGATGCCAACAGAAAACAGGTCAAGCACACTCAACGCCATTAGGGGACCTCGGGGGAGGCGTACTCCCGCATGGCGTCAAGGAGCCAGCGTCCCAGGAAGTCGGCAAAGGAGGCCCGGGGAAAGATCCGGTAGGACTCCTCCGAGGTCTTCCAGAGCATCACCGGAATGTGCGCGAGCTCAGTGGAGACAGCGGTACCGGCCCTGAAGACGCGGGGGTGCAGGTCCAAGGCGCAGGTCTTCTCCAGCACTGCCCGGGCGTGGCTGCCGGAGAGCTCGAACGTGGTGCGGTTGGCGGACAGGTCCACCACCTGGCCTGCGTCGTTGCCCAATGCCGAGGTCAAGTCGCTGACCAAGGAACCACCCAGGGAATCGTGTGCTTCCTCCGGAGCTACCACCAGGAACTCGGTGGGGCCAAGCCATAGGGCGTTCACGGAACCGCCCCCCGTCACCTCACCGCAGGTGGCCGGCAAGCCGCCGGTCACGGACGCAACCCGGGTACCGGCGTCGGACGTTGGGTGAACCCTGATACCCACCATGGTTTGGTAGGGAACTTCCGTGAGAGTCACCGTGCCCGGCACGGAGCCGGAGGTGAAAGCGTCAGCGAGGTGTTCGGCCGGGCTGCGGCGGGCGCCCCGGACGCGGTTGACGTGTGCGGTTTCTGCTGGTGTTGCTGTTTCAGCCATCTTTGCGGGTCCCTTCAGCATCGAAAAGTACGGTTTCGCCAACAACCACGTCCACCAATTGGTCTCCCAGCGAGGCCACCAGGGTCTCGCCGACGCGGTTGCGGCCGTTTTGAATGAGGGCCAGGGCGAAGGAACGGCCCAGTGCGGCGCTGTGGTAGCTGGAGGTTACAAATCCCTCCATGGGGACGGGTCCGTTGGCCGGGTTGACCGGGATGCCCTTTTCCACCAGTTGGGTGCCTTCCGGCAACCGCAGCGAGTGGTCCACGGGAAGGACGCTCACCAGGTGCTTGCGGTCCTCGCGGCTTGCATCCTGCCGGAGGTAGGAGCGCTTGCCGATGAAGTCCTTGGCCTTGGAGACAATCCAGTCCATGCCGGCGTCCTGCGGGGTGACCGTGCCATCGGTGTCCTGCCCCACGATCGGGTAGCCCTTCTCCGCGCGGAGGACGTGCATGGTTTCGGTGCCGTAAGGGGTGATGTTGAACTCGGCACCCGCAGCGGCAACTGCTTCCCAGGTGTTCAGTCCGTACCAGGACGGGATGTTGATTTCGTAGGCCAGTTCACCGGAGAAGGAGATCCGGCAAACACGTGCCTGCACTCCGGACGCCAGCGTGGTCTCGCGGAACGTCATGAACGGGAAGTTCTCCGCATCCAGGCCACCGTCTTCGGCGAGCTGGGGAGCAACCTTCGCGATCACTGCGCGGGACTTCGGGCCAACTACCGCAATGGTGCTCCACTGTTCCGTGACGGACGTGCAGACCACATCGAGCTCGGGCCACTCCGTCTGGTGCCACTCTTCCAACCAGTCCAGCACCTTGGCTGCGCCGCCGGTAGTGGTGGTCATGAAGTAGCGGTCATCGTCCAAGCGCAGGGTCACGCCGTCGTCGAAGATCATGCCGTCCAAGGTGCACATGACACCGTAGCGGGCGGACCCCGGGGCGAGCTTCTTGAACGCGTTGGTGTAAACCCGGTTCAGGAATTCTCCGGCGTCCTTGCCACGGATCTCGATCTTGCCCAGGGTGGTGGCGTCCATGAAGCCCACGGAGTCGCGGACGGCTGCGCATTCACGCAGGACGGCCGTGTCCATGTCTTCGCTGCCCTGCGGGTAGTACCAGGGGCGCTTCCACTGCCCAACATCTTCGAACAATGCGCCCTGGGCAACGTGCCACGGGTGGATGGAGGTGACGCGGGCGGGATCGAACAGTTCCCCACGCTGGCGGCCGGCCAATGCTGCGAAGGCCACGGGCGTGAACGGTGCACGGTATGCCGTGGTTCCGATCTCACCCACTCCGGGGATGTTCTCTGCTCCGCCGAACTTCAGGGCTGCGGCGATCACACCGATTGCGTTGACGCCGGAGGTCTTGCCCTGATCATTGGCCGTGCTGATGGAGGTGTACCGCTTGACGTGCTCCACGGACCGCATGCCTGCGCCGGTGGAGCGGAGGACGTCGGCTACGGACTGGTCGCGCTGGAAGTCAACGAAGTGGTGGTGCCATTCGCCGGGCTCACCCGTTTGGCCAGGAACCAGCCACAGCTGGCGGCTCGGAGCGCTTGCCTTGGGTGCCTGGAGCTCCAACGGAGTGGTTTCGGACTCAAAGCCGGCGGCGATGGATGCTGCCGCGCCCGCCGAGATGCCCTCTGCCAGGCAGTCCTGGAGTTCAAAGCTGCCACGGCCTGCGCCCACAACCTGTTGGTCACGAACGGGAGCGGCGGGGATGAACGCTGCGAGCTCGTCATCCCAACGCAGCTTGCCCTGGCGCTGGCTGTGGAGGTGGACCACGGGGCTCCAACCACCGGAAACTGCAAGTAGATCGGCAGCCAGCTGTTCGACGCCCGAGGTGAGTTCGCCGTCGTCGTTGATACTGCGGACGGTCACCCCATTCAGGCGGCCGTTTTCATCCGCGGACGTGTCAGCCACGGCGCTGCCGATCAGGACCCGGATACCGGACTCGACGGCGGCGGCGGCCTTCGCGCTGATCTGCGGACGGGCATCGACGACGGCGGCAACCGCCACGCCTGCTGCCTGCAGGTCCGCAGCCAGGGCGTAAGCGGAATCATTCGTGGTGCTGATGACCACGCGCGAACCGGCTGCCACGGCGTAACGGTTGAGGTAAGTGCGGGCCGCTGAGGCGAGCATGATGCCGGGGCGGTCGTTGTTCTCGAACACCAGCGGACGCTCGTGCGCGCCGGGGGCCAGGACAACCTGCTTGGCACGGATGTGCCAAATACGCTGGCGGGAGACGCCCGAAGCTGCCGGAACACTCAAGTGGTCCGTGCGGTTCTGGGCGGCGATGAAGTAGTTGGAATCGTAGGAACCGAACGCAGTGGTGCGGTTCAGCACCGTGCATTCACCGGCCGACACCAGCTCGGCCTCAACGTCGGCAACCCATTCCAGGGCCGGCTTGCCTTCGATCTGCTCGGCGAGTTCCGGGGCCGTGGAACCGGACAGCAGGGAGCCGCCGAGTTCAGGCTGGTCGTCGATGAGGATGACGCGGGCACCGGTGCGGACAGCTTCGCGGGCTGCGGCCAAGCCGGCAATGCCTCCACCAACCACCAGGACGTCGGTGTGGACGTACTTCTTGTCGTACTCGGCTTTGTCCTCGTTGGGATCGAGCTTGCCCAGTCCGGAGAGGAGCTCAATGTTCATGCCATCCACCAAGGAAACTGCGGTGGCGGGAAGCATGGACTCGGCAACGTGACCGCGGAAGCGGGGAGCGATCTTGACCAGGGCGTTGGACTCTTCCACGCCGGCGGCCATGATGCCGCGGGGGCGGTCCTCGTACAGGGAGTTGCCGGCGTTGATGTGGCCGTTGGCCAGAAGCGCCGAAGCGATGGTGTCGCCCGGGTGGCCGGTGAATTCCCGGCCGTCCACCGTGAAGCGCCAGGAGATGCTGCGATCGATGCGTCCGCCGGTGGCGAGGCGTGCGTTCTTGCTGCTCACTTCTAGACTCCTTCCGAGGAGGTGGGTGCTGTGGAGCCGGAGATGGGGACGCCGGTGGTTGGGGCTCCGGGGGCGAGGCCGGGTTCGGTTTGGCCGAATTCCCCTGTCTGGGTGAACTCGCCCGGCTGGGTGGTTTCACTCTTGCTGGTGCCGGCGCCTGGGATGTCCGGGCGGGCCTGGCCCATCCCGTAAATGGAGTGGATCTCGTAGCTCACGGTGTCGCGGAGCATGTTGAACCACTGACGGCAGCCGGTGCTGTGGACCCAGCGCTCGGCGAAGGTTCCCTTGGTGTTCTCACGGTAGAACAGGTATTCAGCCCATTCGCGGTCCGTGAGGTCGTTGGGGCTTTCGGGGTAGGCAACGTGTGCTTGGCCGCCGTAGTGGAATTCGGTTTCGTCGCGTGGCCCGCAGTTGGGGCATGAAATGAGGAGCATGTCTTGTCCTGTCCTGTCCTGGGTGGGCGCTAGTGGGCCACGGCTGCGGCGCCGTGTTCGTCGATCAAGGCGCCGGTCTCGAAGCGTTCCAGAGCAAAGGGCTTGTTCAGCTTGTGGGGTGCGCCGGTTGCAATGGTGTGCGCGAAGGTCAGGCCCGCGGCCGGGGTGCCCTTGAATCCGCCCGTTCCCCAACCACAGTTGACGAACATGTTCTCCACCGGGGACAGGCCAACGATCGGCGAGGCATCCAAGGTGGTGTCCACAATGCCGCCCCAGGTCCGGAGCACGTGGGCCCGGGCGAAGATCGGGAAGAGCTCTACGGCTGCTGCCATCTGCTCCTCAATGACGTGGAACGAGCCGCGCTGGCCGTAGCCGTTATAGGAGTCGACGCCGGCGCCCATCACCAGTTCGCCCTTGTGGGCCTGGGAGACGTACACGTGGACGTGGTTGGACATGACCACCGTGGGGTGGACAGGTTCGTGGAGCTCGGACACCAAAGCCTGGAGCGGGTGGCTCTGGATCGGCAGGCGGAAGCCGGCCATTTCTGCCAGGACCGAGCTGTGGCCGGCGGCGCAGAGGCCCACTTTTTCGGTGTTGATGGTGCCGCGGGTGGTCTTGACGCCGGTGACCCGGTTGCCGTCCTTGATGAAGCCGGTGACTTCGCAGTTCTGGATGATGTCCACACCGAGTTCGTCGCACTTGCGGGCGAAGGCCCAGGCCACGTGGTCGTGCTTGGCGATGCCTGCACGCGGCTGGTAAGTGGCGCCCATGACGGGGTAGCGGATGTTGTCGCTGATGTTCAGGATGGGGCAGAGTTCCTTGACCTGCTGCGGGTCCAGCCATTCTGCGTCCACGCCGTTGAGGCGGTTGGCTCCTACGCGGCGAACGCTTTCGCGGACGTCACCCAGGGTGTGTGCCAGGTTCATCACGCCGCGCTGGCTGAACAGGAAGTCGTACTCCAGCTCTTCCGGGAGGATCTCCCAGAGCTTGAGGGCGTGCTCGTAAATGGCAGCGCTCTCGTCCCAGAGGTAGTTGGAACGGATGATGGTGGTGTTGCGGGCCATGTTTCCACCGGCCAGCCAACCCTTTTCCAGGATGGCGATGTTGGTCATGCCGTGGTTTTTCGCCAGGAAGTACGCAGTGGCCAGGCCATGCCCGCCACCACCCACAATCACGGCGTCATAGCTTTTCTTCGGGTCCGGGTTACGCCAGAGGAAGTCCGGGTGTTCGGGGAGGTGGTCGGCACTCACTGGGCTGCTCCAATCAGTTCTGTTTCGTTTACGGCGCCATTGCCGTTGTTGTTCAGGTGGGGGTAAAGCGGGAACTTCTCCGCCAGGGCGGTTACGCGGCGGCGGAGCTCGACGGCGGTGGTTTCGTCCAGGGACACGTCGGCTTCGGTGCCGCTGTTCGCTGCGGCGATCAACGCCGTCGCAATGATGTCCGAGACTTCGGTGAAGTCCTCGGCACCGAAACCGCGGGCGGCGAGGGCGGGAGTGCCGATGCGCAGGCCGGAGGAAACCATGGGCGGGCGGGGGTCGAAGGGGACGGCATTGCGGTTGACCGTGATGCCGATCCGGTGCAGGGTGTCTTCTGCCTGCTGGCCGTTAAGGACGGAGTTGCGGAGGTCGGCCAGCACCAGGTGGACGTCGGTTCCGCCGCTGACAACGGAGATGCCGGCTGCAGCAACGTCGTCCTGGAGGAGGCGCTGGGCCAGGATCTTGGAGCCTTCGAGGACGCGGACCTGGCGTTCCTGGAACTCCGGCTCGGATGCCATCTTGAAAGCCACGGCCTTCGCGGCGATAACGTGCTCCAACGGACCACCCTGCTGGCCGGGGAAGACGGCGGAGTTAACCTTCTTGGCGATGTCGGCGTCGTTGGTCAGGATCACGCCGCCGCGGGGACCGCCGAGGGTCTTGTGGGTGGTGCTGGTGACGATGTGGGCGTGCGGCACCGGGCTCGGGTGGAGCCCTGCAGCGACGAGACCCGCGAAGTGGGCCATGTCCACCATCAGGTAGGCGCCCACCAGGTCCGCGATCCGGCGGAATTCTGCGAAGTCCAACTGGCGGGAGTAGGCCGACCAGCCGGCGACGATCAGTTGGGGCTTGCTCTCAAGTGCCAGGCGTTCAACTTCAGCCATGTCCACGGTGTGGGTGTCCTCGCGGACGCCATAGGGAACAACTTTGTACAACTTGCCGGAGAAGTTGATGCGCATGCCGTGGGTCAGGTGACCGCCGTGGGCGAGGTTCAGGCCCATGATGGTGTCGCCCGGGGTAATCAGTGCGTGCATGGCCGAAGCATTGGCCTGGGCTCCGGAGTGGGGCTGGACGTTGGCGAACTCCGCGCCAAAGAGTGCCTTCAGACGATCAATGGCGAGCTGTTCGATCACATCAACGTGTTCGCAGCCGCCGTAGTAGCGCTTGCCGGGGTAGCCTTCGGCGTACTTGTTGGTCAGCACCGAGCCCTGGGCCTCCATGACGGCCGTGGGAGCGAAGTTCTCAGAGGCGATCATTTCCAGCGTCGACTGCTGGCGGATGAGTTCCTGGGCGATCGCCTGATCAACCTCCGGGTCCGCCTGTGCAAGCGGGCGGATCAGCGGTTCAACCATGGTGTTCTCCTTCAAAAGCTTGGCTAGTGGCCGACTGTTAGGCAACTGATATATTAGAACTATTGCCATAGTATGTTGGAGATCACATAGTCGTCAACAGGTCCGCCGTAACTCATCCATCAGGCTGGGAGTGCGACTACCGGGAGAGAGCAATGAGCGCAGCACTGGAAGCACTGGAATCAGCTCCACAGGGTACGTCCCTCGCGGAGAACGCCTACCTGCTGTTGCGCGACAGGCTCATCATGCTGGACATCAAGCCGGGCGACCCCATCAATGATGGCCAAATAGCCGCTGAGCTAGGCATTGGACGCACCCCTGTGCGCGAGGCCATCAAGCGCCTCGAAAGCGACCACCTCGTGGTGTCTTACCCCCGGCGCGGCACGTTCGCCACCGGCGTGGACATCACCCAGCTCGCCGAAGTCTCCGAAATCCGAGAGCTCCTGGAACCCCTGGCCTCCCGGAAAGCCGCCCGCATGGCCAGCCCTGCCATGCGGTCCGAACTGAGGGCCGTCGCTGCCGCCATTCGTGATCTCGAAGGCCAGGAGAATTCCTCGCAGGAACTCATGCGCTACGACATCCAGGTCCACAGGCTCATCTACAAAGCCTCTGCCAACGCCCACCTCGAAGACGTCCTGATCCGGTACGACAACCTCGCCACCCGAATCTGGTGCCACATGCTCGAGAAGATGCCCTCCGTCTCCGGCCACATCTCCGAGCACGCCGACCTCCTCACGACCATAGCCGACGGCGACGAAGACCGCGCCGCCGACCTCGCCCTGCACCACGTAGTGAGCTTCGAAGAGACCATCCGCAAGGTCCTCTAAGCCCTCCTGCCCCACCCCCTCCCGACGCTCTTTCACATCCCCTTGGCTTGAGCGCGTCGCTCGCTCACTTCCCCCTGGCTTGAGCGCGTCGCTCGCTCACTTCCCCCTGGCCTGAGCGTGATCTTCTCTCGTATCGCCCGGTGGTGGCGTCATCCTCTGCGCGCTCGCTCGTTCCTCGCTTGGACGCGCG
>NZ_FMWE01000007.1:0-72172 GCF_900102805.1 Arthrobacter sp. UNCCL28 | reverse complement strand
CGCGCTCGCTCGTTCCTCGCTTGGACGCGCGCTGCCGGATAACCCCACCCCCGACGCTCTTTCACATCCCCTTGGCTTGAAAGCGCCGCCGACTGGACGGGGAATCCGCACTTCGTTTGCCCGCGGCCTTTCTACCGCGATCTCAAGGCGTGAGTCGGGCCGACCTTGGTGTCCGTACTGGAGACCCTTCGCGGTCAACTTTCTTCAAGGAAGTGAGAGGGCGACGCGGGGAAGGGGCGGGGGATGTGAGAGAGCGATCCCGTGGAGGGCGGGGGATGTGAGAGAGCGATCCCGTGGAGGGCGGGGGATGTGAGCGAGCGATCCCGTGGAGGTCGGGGGATGTGAGCGAGCGATCCTGTGGAGGGCGGGGGTTTTGAGGGAGCGATCCTGTGCAGGGGGGGGATGTGAGCGAGCGATCCCGTGGAGGGCGGGGGATGTGAGAGAGCGATCCCGTGGAGGCCGGGGGATGTGAGAGAGCGACGGGTATTGAGCCGCTTCTGGCGCAACTGGGTCGCTGTGAATGCAACTTTGGGAATGTGGACCAGGGTGGCGACCAGATATCCAGGGACTCGCAGACCTCCGAAAGTAAAGTTTCCCCCGCCTCTTGACCGTGGCGCCGCTCACACATACTCTGGTGCAACAGCGTTGCGTTGAATGCAACCCCAATGATTTTGGTGGACACATGAGCAATGAATCCTCTGTGGCAGCCGAGCGAGGCACCTCATCCGCCTCCGGCTCCAACCACATCCCCGGCCCGAACACTTCAGTCAGCAAGGACACTCGACGGCGAGTGGTCACTGCCAGCTTCATCGGCAACTTTGTTGAGTGGTTCGACTACGCCGTCTACGGCTACTTGGCCGGCATCATCTCCACGGTCTTCTTCCCGGAGTCAGACCGGCAGACGGCCCTGCTTGCGACGTTCGGTGTCTTCGCCATCAGCTTCTTCGTGAGGCCCCTCGGCGGCTTCGTCTGGGGCCACATCGGCGATCGACTGGGACGAAAGCAGGCGCTGTCCCTCTCGATCGTGTTGATGTCGGTAGCCACTTTCTGCATCGCACTGATCCCGGGCTACGCCACCATCGGCGTGATGGCCCCTGTCCTGCTCCTCCTCGTACGCGTGGTTCAAGGATTCTCCGCTGCGGGGGAGTACGCCGGGGCGTCCGCTTTCCTGGTGGAGTATGCGCCGGCGAACCGCCGCGGACTGTATGCCGCCGTCGTGCCTGCAAGCACCGCAGCGGGACTGTTGCTGGGCTCCTTGCTTGCCGCCCTGCTGACTTCAGTACTCAGCGCGGAGCAGCTCAACGAGTGGGGCTGGCGGTTGCCGTTCCTGCTCGCCGCGCCCATGGGCCTGATCGGAAGGTACATCCGCACAAAACTGGAGGACACGCCGGCCTTCCGTGAACTCGCTGCCAAGGACAACAACGTCAAAGCACCGGCCCTGGCAATGTTCAGGACCTATCGGAAGCAGCTCATCATCGCCACGGGCGCTGTGTTGCTGAACGCCGTCGGCTTCTACGTGATCCTCAGCTATATGCCCACGTACCTGTCGGAGGAGTTGGGCTTCGGCGCCACGGAGTCGTTCCTGGCCACCACCATTGCCCTGGCCAGCTACATCGGGTTCATCTTCCTGACGGGCATCGCCTCGGACAAATTCGGCCGGAAACGCATGTTGATCACTGCATCGGTCCTCTTCATCCTGCTGACGGTGCCGGCGTTCATGCTCCTGGACACCCGCAACTTCCTGGTCATCGTCCTGGTGCAGATCCTGCTGGGCGGCATGCTCACCCTCAACGACGGCACGCTGCCCAGCTTCCTCGCCGAACTCTTCCCCACGAAGGTCCGGTACACGGGCTTTGCCGTCAGCTTCAACCTCTCCAACGCCTTGTTCGGCGGCACCGCTCCGTTCATGGCCACCCTCCTGATCGGCATGACCGCCAGCAAGCTGGCCCCCGGCTGGTACCTCGTGGCCGCCGCCATAGTTTCCCTCATCGCAGTCCTGTTCGCTACGGAGACTTCCAAGAAGCCTCTGCTGCAGGACTAGTACAACCCACCCATTGAAAGGAACCACCATGACCATCACGCAGAACGAGGCCGTCAACGATGTCGCCAAGCTCGAGCGCACCAAAGTCCTCAACAACGGCGAAAAGGTCTCGCTGACCTTCTCCGACGCCGAGTTTGAACGCCGCCTCAGCGGCCTGCGCAGCATCATGGCCGAGAAAGACCTCGACGCCGTGGTCCTCACCAGCTACCACTCCATCAAGTACTACTCCGACTTCCTCTTCACCTACTTTGGCCGCTCCTACGGCATGGTGGTTACCAAGGACGACACGGTCACCATTACGGCAAATATCGACGCCGGGATGCCTTGGCGCCGCAGTTACGGCGACAACCTGGTGTACACGGACTGGCGCCGTGACAACTACATCCACGCCATCCAGGAAGTTCTGCGCACCCGCGGGATCAACCCCCGCCGTATCGGCGTCGAAGATGATTCGCTGCCGCTGGACAACCGCAACAAGATCCAGGCTGCCTTCTCCGGAGCAACGCTGGTGGACGTGGCGCAGGCTGCCATGCGGCAGAGGATGATCAAGTCGGCCGAGGAAATCGCGGTGATCAAGCACGGTGCCCGCATCGGTGACCTCGGTGGAGAAGCCATCCGCAACGCCATTACGGCCGGCATCACCGAGTATGAGGTTGCCCTGATCGGCACAGAAGCCATGGTCCACGAGATCGCCCGCACGTTCCCGGACTCCGAAATCCGCGACACCTGGGTGTGGTTCCAGTCCGGCATCAACACTGACGGAGCCCACAACTGGGCCACCACGCGCAAAATCCAGGAACACGACATCCTGTCGCTGAACTGCTTCCCCATGACCAGCGGCTACTACACCGCATTGGAACGGACCCTGTTCTACGGCGAACCGGACGCCCGTTCCCTGGAACTGTGGAACATCAACGTGGAGGTACATAAGCGCGGCCTTGAGCTGATCAAGCCCGGTGCCGTTTGCAAGGACATAGCCGCGGAGCTCAACGAGATCTACGTCAGCCACGGGCTCCTGGCCAATCGGACGTTCGGCTACGGCCACTCGTTCGGCGTGCTGAGCCACTACTACGGCCGTGAAGCTGGATTGGAACTGCGCGAGGACATCGACACCGTCCTGGAACCGGGCATGGTGGTATCCATGGAACCGATGATCACGGTGCTCGATGGCCAGCCGGGTGCCGGCGGTTACCGCGAGCACGACATCCTGGTGGTGGGCGAGGACGGTGCGGAGAACATCACCAAGTTCCCGTTCGGCCCCGAGTACAACATCATCGGAGCCTAGTGACCCGGCCGGTGGACACAGCGTGGTGTCCACCGGCCTTGGCCCTGTCCGAGGGATTGTCTCCAATCGAAATATAGTGAACCCATGACCCCCACTGAATCCAGCGAAACTCCTGAGAGCAGCAACAGCAACGGCAATGGTGACAGCAAAAGCACGTCGGTGATCGTCAATGCCATTGCAGTGCTGAGGAGTTTCACCGCTGAGGAGCCTCTCCTTGGAGTCACCGAAATCGCGGGGCGCATTGGTCTTCACAAGAGCACTGTTTCCCGCATGCTGGCGACGCTGGAACAGGAAAACCTGGTAGAGCGCGACGTCGATTCGCGCAGGTTCCGCTTGGGGCTGGGGATGATCGCCATGGCGGGCCCCCTCCTGGCGGAACTCGAAGAGCGCCGCGTGGCCTACCCCGTGCTGCGCGAACTGACAGAACGCACGGGGGAGACGAGTGCGCTCATGGTGTGGAACGGCAACGAGTCCATGTGCGTTGAGCAGATCCCCAGCCGGCATCAGGTCAAACACCTTGCTCCGTTGGGTGCCCGCTACAACGAGGCCCTGAGTTCATCGGTGCAGGTGTTCCTCGGCGCGGAGGACAAAGATCGTGTGCGGCAGCTCCTGCGCAGCGGGTCGATCACCCTTCCAGGCCTGGACGGGGATGCCATTGAGTCGTACCTGGCCAGGGTTGAGGAATCCGTGGAGCGCGGCTGGGCAGTGAACTTTGGGGAGACGTCCATTGAAGAAGTCGGAGTGGCATCGCCCGTTTATGACCATCGCGGCGACATTGTGGCCTCGGTCCTGATTCCGGCACCGAAGTTCCGGGTTTCCCAGGACACCTTGGACAGCCTTGGTGAAGCCTGTTCCGCAGCAGCAGCCAAGGTCACAACGAGGCTGGGTGGGCGCGCCCCGCGCTAAGGCGGGTACCCGCCGTCGAGCGCTAAAACGCCCGCCGACATGGCAGGTGGTGACAATCCGGAGCGCAAACATTGTCGTTAATTGGCACCTGGGCGAGGTGGTGGCGAGCGAAAAACGGCGGCCGTCCCCTCTGGGGAGGCGGTCGCCGTCGTTGATTCACCAAGGTGCGTGGAAGCGCTACATCCTCCGTCGCGTCGTGGTGGTTTCGTCCATGGCATCCCTGCCCAGCCAAGCACCCAAGCCGATCATGGCAACACCGAGGATCAGGTGGAGCCAGTTGTCGGCGGTGTTGAAGGGGACAAAGTTGGCGCCTGTTTCCTGGTTGATGACCAGGCCGTAGATCCAAAGAACGATGTACACGGCGCCGCCGCCCAACAGGAACAGGCGGGCCATGCGAGCGTTCCTTGCCATGGCCAAGCCGGCCACGCCAAACAGCAGGTGAACGATGTTGTGGAGTACGGACACTTGGAAGACTCCAAGCAGCATGGCGCCGGATTCATGTCCCGCAAAGGTCATGGCGCCGAAATTGGTGGTGATCCCCGGGATAAAGCCCAGGACGCCTACCAGCAGAAATACAATGCCAACGCCCATGGCGGTGTTGCGTAGCGTCAACCCCATCATGTGGTGGTGTTCGGCGGGGTGCGAAGCGGTGGTCATCAAGTCCTCCCTTTCACGCGGTTACCCGGCTCTTCTCATGGAGAGCCGACCTGCGGCAAGGGGTGTCGCAAAACCTTGCCGACGCCGCCATAATACTCCTGAAATGCCTCCGATAGCAGGGGATGTGCCCAGTTCAGCGGCGGTTAGCATGGGGTTATGAGCCAAGCTCCCAACGGCCGCGTGCACACGATTTTCCATGACACCCGGGACCTCACGCCTTTCCGCGAGGGTTACGTCCGTACCCCGGTTCGCGGGCTCACGGACGGCGTGAACGACGTACTTTCCGGGGTGCTGGGTGGGCGGGACCACGCGCGGTTGACTGTAACCGGCAACGTCCCGCGGTTGAGGATGCTCTCTTCCAAGACGGCCAAGGCGATGCACGACGCCGTGTTTACGTCCACGGAACCGGATCGCCTCCTGGCTTTCGGCCGCATGAACCCGGGATGGGCCGGCCTGTGCCACGTGATGGCGGGCTTGCTTGCTTACAAACACGGCGGGTTCCTGCGGGCTTCCGAGCTGCTGCAGCGCGGATTAACAACAAGGATCGACGACGACGCCAGCCAGTTCTCGGCTATGTACCTTGGGCAGGTGGTCACCAAGGTCGAGGTGGCTGAACGGATTGAGGTTCCGGTTTTGTTCAGCGAGGAATCGGTGTTCCTGGCGCTGGCCCATTGCTTGCGGGAGATGGGAATGACCGAGGCGGCGTTGGAAGCTGTGGTGACGTTGCCGCCGTCGTTGCCTTCCGCGTTGGCGCGCTGCACCGCGGCATTTTCGTTGGAACGGCACCGTGACGTGGTGCTGTGGACGGAAGGTTTGTTGAATACCGACGACCTCTCGGCGGCGCTCCTGTTGATCCGTGCCCGTTCGCAGCGCGCGAGGGGCGACTTCGAGGCCGCCCAAGCCGCGTTGAAGGAAGTCCTCCGGCGCCGAAAGACCAACTTGGCTTTGAAGAATGATGCTTTGACGGACCGCGCGCTCCTGGCGCTGGACCAAGGTCGCCGCACGTTGACTCCGCGGTCCAAGCGTCCGGCCCCGCCAGCGGAGCTGGAGACCTTGGAAGTTATCCGCAAGGACGCGGAGATGCGGCGTCTTTGGGAAAACGACTTCAGGCAACTGGGCGGCGAATAAAAAACCATTGTGCCTGCGCGGGTAGAAGCGTATTCTCTTAATCAACCAAACAGTTGATCAATGTTTTGGTTGATTATTGAAGACGGGACGGCGATGGAACACGATGCTCAGGGGACAGAAACCCTGGACAAAGCCTTCATGGCGCTGGCAGATCCGGTGCGACGGGCCATTGTGGCCCGGCTGTCCCGGGGCGAGGCCACCGTCAATGAGCTTGCGGAACCTTTCGCCATCACCAAGCAGGCGGTTTCCAAGCACATTCAGGTCCTGGAAAACGCAGGACTGGTAACCCGCTCCCGCGATGCTCAACGGCGGCCCGTTCACTTGGACGCGGCAGCCTTGGAGCGTTTGACGGCATGGATTGACCAGTACCGACTGATTGCCGAGTCACGCTTCCGGCAGTTGGACGAGTTGCTGGGTACCTCCCCAAAGGCCGGCACCCACCCGGAAGAATGAACGAACAGCAATGAAGGAAGAACCCTCATGAGCAATCCAACAACGATTACTGCCAACGAAGGCGTCCCGTTCGTGGACACGGTCCGCGAATTCGATGCCCCGGTCAGCGCAGTTTTCAAAGCCCACGTAGACCCGGATCTCTTGGCCAAGTGGTTGGGCCCCCGCAGCACGCAGACGAAAATTACCGAGTACAACGCAACCACTGGCGGAAGCTGGCGCTACGAAAGCGGTGATGAGAACGGCATGTACGGCTTCCGCGGTGTTTTCCACACCGTTGAATCCGATGCCCTGATCATCCAGACCGTCGAATTCGAGGGCGCGCCCAACCAGGTGGTCATCAGCACCACCACGTTCGAGGAAATCGATGGCAGGACCCGGATGTCTGCCCACGAGGTCTACCCTTCGGTGGAAGCCCGCGACATGGCCGTGGCAACCGGGATGGACTACGGCGTGATCGAAGGATACGAGCGCCTGGACGAACTGCTCGCAGGTTAGCTGTTTGCCGCTTGCACCTGCAGCAGCAGAGGGAAGAGTTGCTCCGACAACAGCACTGTCCCGAGTCCGATCATGATGATCCCGCTGACCAGGGTTACAACCCGCGCGGCGCCGGGCCGGGAAGCCAACAGCTTCCGGGACGTCAACGCCACGCCGGTGTACACCACCGCGGCCAGGATCACGAAGGTCAGGCCCAGCAAGCCTGACTGGACCGGAACGGGCAGTGCTGCCTCAGGGCTGACGAACTGCGGTACCAGCGCAACGAAGAACAGCAGGCCTTTGGGGTTGATGCCGCTGGTGCCCATGCCTTGGAAGAACGTGCGGAGCTGGTTTCCGGACTGTACGACGCCGGCTTCCGCACTGAAACTCGCGCCTCGCCATGAGCGCATGGTGGAGACGCCGAGATACAACAAGTAGCCCGCGCCGGCGATGGTCAGCCACCCCAGGAGGCCCGGAACTCCGGCCAGCAGGGCCGCCAGCCCTGCCACCATGAGCAAGGTATGGATGACATATCCACTGCACAGGCCTGCGACGGCGGGGACGAAGCTGCGTTGCTTGAGTCCTGCCGAAATGGAATAGGCCCAGTCGACGCCGGGCGTGCAGGCCAGGCTGACGGCGACCACCATGAAGGCCAGGAACAGCTGCGGATTCACGTTTTCCCTCCAGGGCTAGATGCTGGGAAAACTCTAGGCAAAAGCGGTCGATAAGTGCTCTTGTTTTTAGCTCATAGGGCGCTGATCTGAGTAAGATTATTGCGTGATTGACGGAATCGACAGAAGTATTTTGCGCCACCTGAAAGAGGATGGCCGAATGACGGCCACCGCCCTTGCCTCGCAGGTGGGTTTGACGGTTGCACCGTGCCATCGGAGGCTCCGGGACCTGGAGTCATCGGGCGTGATCCGGGGCTACCGTGCGGACATTGATCCGGCGGCGCTGGGGCTGGGTTTCGAGGCCATCGTGTTCGTCACGCTCAAACAAGTGGAGCGCACCATCATGGCGGAGTTTGAGGATCGCGTTACGGCCAGCCCCAACATTGTGGAGGCCCAGCGGCTTTTCGGATCCCCTGACTATCTGCTCAAGGTCATCGCGGCCGACCTTCCGGCCTACCAGCGTTTCTATGACGAGGAACTGGCCGCTCTCCCTGCCGTGGAGCGGCTGACGTCCACGTTGGTGATGAAGAACCTGAAAACCAACATCGGCCCACCCGTCTAGTCCCGGGCTGCCTGCCGGTTATTGAGCCAACAGCCCGGTGGTCCGGTACGGAATCACTTCGCGGAGGAACATGCTGGTGGACGTCCGGACAATTCCAGGGCACAGGCGAATTTCCTCGGAGACCCGGTATAGATCGTCCGGGCTCTTGGCCACCACCCTGATGATGAGGTCCGTATCCCCGGCCGGGGCGTGGCATTCGAGGACTTCCGGGATCTCACGGAGTGCGGCGATCGCTTCGTTCAAGTGGCTTTGGTCCAGCTCGGCGCTGACTGCCGCCGCTACGCCACGGCCCAGGGCCGAGGGCAGGACACGGCTGCTGTTGGGCCGCAGGGCTCCGGCCGCCGTCATCCGTTCCAAGCGGGATTGCACGGTACCGCGGGCGAGGTGGAGTTTCTGGGCCAACACCATGATGGGCACCCGGGGATCTTCATCGAGGGCAGCCAGGATTCGTCGGTCCGTTGCGTCGAGTTCCTGCAAAGTGACCACTTCCTGTCCAAGTATTCCGTGCTGACTGGTCAGATCGACCAATCTTTTCATCGTCCGTTGCACCAACTGTATGCGTTCTGCTCAAATGGTGACAACGAAGCAGGGCAAGGCTACCGCCGGACCCCGCAGGCACCAGGCATCCGGAACACCACCCGGTTCCCTGCATACGTTTCCCGCAAGGAAGCCGCCGCTGATTGACTCTTGTTCACAGCATTGTCATTCTGCACTCGCCCGTATCGTGCGGGCAGCACAGTAAGAGCCCCTGAGCCACCGGATCGTTGCGGTAGCTGAGGGGCTCTTGCGTTGCCGGGCGTCCGCCGCGTATGGCCGGGCGCCCCGCCGCGTATGGCCGGGCGCCGGCCAGGCGTTAGCGGGCACCCGCCAGGATCGGCCGGCGCATAGGCTTGGACCATGACTTCAGCTGGCCGTTTCGCCCCGAGCCCTTCGGGCGAACTGCACGTCGGCAACCTCCGAACGGCCATCCTTGCCTGGCTGTTCGCGAAGTCCAGCGGCAGGGATTTCCTCTTGCGCGTGGAGGACCTCGACCGTGCCCGGTCCGGCGCGGAGGCGGAGCAGCTCCGTGATCTGGAGGCAATCGGCGTCGGTTGGGACGCCGCCGTCGTACGCCAGACTGAGCGCGCGGCGCTCTACGACGCAGCGATTGCGCGCCTTACCGCTGATGGCCGCACCTACGAATGCTTCTGTACCCGCCGGGAAATCCAGGAAGCGCCGTCCGCGCCTCATGCCCCGCAGGGGGCCTATCCGGGGACGTGCCGGCGGTTGTCGATTGCGGAACGGGAGATCCGGCGCGCGTCACGTCCGGCGTCGATCCGCTTGCGGGCGGACGTTTCCGAGTGGACTGTTGAGGACCAGTTGCAGGGTAATTATGTGGGAGTCGTGGACGACTTTGTGCTCCGCAGGAATGACGGAGTGACCGCCTACAACCTGGCGGTGGTGGTGGATGATGCCGCCCAGGGGATCGACCAGGTGGTGCGCGGCGACGACCTCCTTCCGTCCACCCCTCGGCAGGCCTATTTGGCGACACTTTTGGGCGTGCAGATCCCCGAATACGCCCACGTTCCGCTGGTGGTGAACCACGACGGCGTGAGGCTGGCGAAGCGCGACGGCGCTGTCACGCTGGGCGACCTCGCCGCCGTCGGAATCCCTGCCGAACGGGTACGTCACCTGATCCTTGAATCACTGGGCCTGCCCGCGGGAACCCTTGCGCAGGTCCTGCCGCACTTCGATCCCCGGAAGCTGCCCAGGGACCCTTGGGTGTGGAAAACTCCCCGGCCCTGAGCTGCCCACCACGTAGGCTGTCTGGATGCATGCACAGGTGATCGCCCCAGGATTTGAACCCGTTGCCGAGCTCTTCGGCCGATTCCTCGATCAGGACGCGGACTATTCGGCGCAGGTGGCGGCATACCACCGCGGGGTCAAAGTACTCGACCTCAGCGGCGGTCCCCACATCCGCCCCGACTCAGTCACGGGTGTTTTCTCCTGTTCCAAAGGCATGGCCGGACTGGTGATGGCGCTGCTCGTCCAGGACGGCCAGCTGGATCTTGACGCCGAGGTGGTCAAGTATTGGCCGGAGTTTGGAGTAGAGGGCAAGGCGTCGATCACCGTGGCCCAGCTCCTTTCGCATCAGGCAGGGCTGCTGGGAGTCGAAGGGGGACTGACGCTGGACGAGGTCAATAACTCCGAGCTCGCAGCGGAAAAGCTCGCCGGACTGGCACCCTTGTGGAAACCTGGCGCAGCGTTCGGATACCACGCGCTGACCATCGGGATCTTCATGGAAGAGCTCTGCCGCCGCATCACCGGCTCAACCCTTCAGGATGTCTTTGAACAGCGGATCCGGGCTGTGACCGGGGCCCACTTTTTCCTGGGCCTGCCCGAGGCCGAAGAAGACCGCTTCGCACCCTTCCGTTGGGCGGCCGATCCTTCCTGGCCCTGGGTGGATCCAGCCAGCCATTTTGGGTTGGCGGCCAATTCTGCGGTGGGTGACATCCTGGATCTGCCGAACATCCGGGAAGTGCGGGCTGCCGGGCTGAGTTCGGCCGCCGGCGTGGCCAGTGCCGAGGGCATGGCGAGGATTTACGCTGCTGCGCTGACGGGCTTGGCCGGCTCCGGGGATCCCGTGCCCCTCCTGACTGAAGAGACCATCCGGACTATGTCCGCCGAACAGGTCTTCGGGATCGACCGCGTCTTTGGTGAGGCAGGCTGCTTCGCAACGGTGTTCATGAAGTCCCATGCGCGGATGCCGTTCGGCAGCTACCGCGCGTTCGGGCACGACGGCGCCAGCGCATCTTTGGGGTTCGCGGACCCTGTTTATGAACTCGGCTTTGGGTACGTCCCGCAGCAGGCGGAGCCTGGGGGAGTGGGGTGCCGCAACTTCCAGCTCAGCTCCGCGGTACGGGAAGTCATCGCAGGGCTTCCGGCGTAGCTGTGGATTAGCAGGGTTCGGGGGAGTTGGGCTGGGGGGAGTTGGGCTGCCTAATCGAGCTGCGCCGCAGGGACGCCGGCGGCCATCCCTGCCCAGAGGGTGTCGGTGGCAGCCATGACCACGTCCTCCACGGAGTTGCCGTCCAGATGTCCGCCGGCCGCGAGGAGGGCTGTGCCGTGGAGGCTGACGAAGCACACCATGGCCAGCGTTTCCGTGTTGCCCGGAGCCAGGGCGCCGGCCTGCTGGGCCTCGGCGATCAGTGCCTGGGCAACCTGTATGCCTTGAGCGCCGGTGTTCCGCAGTTCCTCGCTGGAGTCCGGGTGGTGCTTGGTGGAGTACATGACCGTCAACAGGGCAGGGTGCTGAACGGCGAAGTCCACGTAGGACTTCCCAACACTGACGAAACGGCTGCGGAGGTCGTCGCCGGACCGGGCGGCGTCCTGAATGAGGCTGTTCATCGACTCGAAACCGGCCAGCGCCACGGCGTCGATGAGGGCTTGCTTATCGCGGAAGTGCTTGGCCGGGGCACCGTGGCTGACGTTGACGTCCCTGGCCAGCTGCCGCAGCGAGAGTCCCTCCACGCCGGCTTCTTCGATGGTGACCATGGCGCGTTCCAGGAGGGCTTCCCGGAGTTTTCCATGGTGGTAGGGCTGGTCAGTCATGCCACAAGTCTAAGCCAATGTAGTCATTGACAACAAAGTAGACACTGCCTACCATGTAGACAGCGACTACATCAGTCTCCGACTCAACCGAAACGGGAATCCGCCATGACCATGACCTACGCAGGCACAACTGCCCTCATCACCGGCGCCAGCTCCGGACTGGGCGCTGAGTTCGCCGGACAATTCGCCGCACGGGGCTCCAACCTTGTCCTGGTAGCCAGGCGCGCAGACCGTATGGAAGAGTTGGCTCAGGACCTGCGCTCGCGGCACGGCGTCACCGTGACAGTGCTCCCGTTGGACCTGGGCCGGGCAGGCGTGGGCCGGGAGCTTTTGAGCGAACTCTCCGGCCGCGGAATCACTGTGGACACCCTTATCAACAATGCCGGTTTCGCTACCCACGGCCCGCTGGCCGAGGAAGATCCGGACGTCATTGCGTCCGAGATTTCCCTGAACGTGGCGGCCCTCGTGGACATCACCCGGGCCTTCCTCCCAGGCCTGCTCGCCTCCGGGAAGGGTGCTCTGGTGAACATCGCCAGCACCGCAGCCTTCCAACCCATTCCAGGCATGGCCGTTTACGGCGCCACCAAGGCCTTCGTCCTGAGCTTCACTGAGGCCGTCGCCCACGAAACCAAGAACTCCGGACTCAGTGTCCTGGCCCTTTGCCCCGGTGCGACACGTACTGAGTTCTTCGAGGTCCTCGGTGGTGAATCCGCGGCAGTTGGCAAGATGCAGACCCCTGAGCAGGTGGTCGGCACTGCGCTCAAGGCACTCGATCGCAAGGACACGCCAGGCAGCGTGGTCTCGGGCTGGGTCAACAGGGTGACCGCCGGGTTCGCCCAGCGTATGCCGAGGGCTGTGACCGTCGCCATCGCCGCCCGCGCCGTACAGGACTGGTAGTCCGGGGCACTTGGCACGTACGTCTCCGTCACACCGGATAGCCTGAAGGGAGGACCGATCCCCGTCGGTCCCTCTTCAAGCCGGAGGCCAGCATGACCGAACCACGCTTCACCGTAGAAACAGCCCAGGTCCTGGCGGAGGTGGCCCACAACCGGCAAAAGGACAAGCTCAAGCGCCCGTACCGCGAGCATGTGCTGGCAGTGGGCGATGCCCTGGCCGACTTTGACGACGACATCCAGATCGCCGGCTACCTCCACGATATTGCCGAGGACACCCCCATCACCCGGCAGGCACTGCTGGACATGGGCGTGTCCCAGCGGGCTGTGGACATCATTGAACGCGTCACCCGGCGCTTCCATGACGACCCGGATGATTACGACGCCGGTATCCGTTACGTCGCGGAGGACCACGACGCCACGTTGGTGAAAATCGCGGACAATGCCCACAATTCCCTGCCGGAGAGGGTCAAGGCACTTGCGGAGAAGTGGCCGGACAAACCGCCGGTAACCCGCTACGCCGATGCCCGCCCTGTGTTGTACACGGCCGTTCCCCGCGAAGAAGTCCGGATGATCTTGGAACGGATCAACCCTCACCTGCTCCGCGAATTGGACGAGATCGCCCCCGAGTAGCCCGCACCCTGGGTTGTGGGGCCCGTTCTGCATGGTTTGCGCGGGGCTAAGGGTGGTTAGTGGGCCTCGCAACGCAGGGGTGGTGGGTTGTGGGGCCTGTTCTGCATGGTTTGCGCGGGGTTTTGGGTGGTTAGTGGGCCTCGCAACGCAGGGGTGGTGGGTTGTGGGGCCCGTTGTGCATGGTTTGCGCGGGGTTTTGGGTGCTTAGTGGGCCTCGCAACGCAGGGCAAACCTCACCCGGCAGCAGTTTCCAGCCGACGGAGTGCCGCTGCCCGGCCTTTGTGCCCGCGTCGTTCGTCGTACGCGATCGACAGGCCAAGGACCACCATCATCTCCAGCATGCAGATCGGCACGGAAGCTCCTGCTGCAGCCATGGCAACGCTTGCGGCCAAGCCCACGAGCACCAGGGCGGTGCCCCAAAGCTGTTCCCGGTCGCGGCCGAGCATGATGCTGTAAAGAGTGGTCAACGAGGCTTTAAAGAGAATGACCGGGATGGCAATGGACGCCACGGCAGCGGCCGCAGGAATGTGGGTTTCATGATCAATGAAGTACGCCGCAACATGCAGTCCTGCGCCGGTGGCGGCAATGGCAGCGAAGATCGGCATGTGCCCGTAGCCGAAAACCCATGAGCGGTGCCGCTGGACGTGCAGGGCGGGACCAGCCGGCAGGATGAAATAGATCCACCACATGGCGAAGGCCAGTCCGGTGCCGCTGAGTCCAACCAGGGCCGCATCCATGGACCACTGATGGGTTGCCACAATCGCCCGCAGGGTTTCGATGGCGCCGATCAGGCATTCGCCGAGGGCGATGATGGCGAGCAGGCCGTACCTTTCAGCGATGTGGTGTGCATGCCAAGGCGTCCGGATCTTCCGTTCTGCAAAGTAGGGGGCTGCCATTTCCAGGATGAACAGCGGAGCTGCCATCAGGAAGTTGGTCAGGACGTTCGCATCGACCACAAGAACAGCAACCCACCCGATTTGGACGATCGCCACGTACTTCGCGTAGCGCAGGCAGGTTTCCCGGCGTTCGGGGTCCTGGCGCGCAGCCCGCAACCATTGGAAGATCAATGCCACCCGCATGACGATGTAGCCGAGCACCATGGTGACGTTGTCCACGTGCTGGCCTTCGATAATGGAGTGGAACACCGGCTCGATGCCCATGGCCAGAATGAGGACGCCCACCATCTGCACCATAGTGACCACGCGGAACACCCAGTCATCGGTGTCGTAGGCGCTGGCAAACCAGGTGAAGTTGATCCACGCCCAGATCACCGCAAACATGGCGAAGGAGAAGGCCAGGAGCCCCGGCCAGAAGTGTGCCTCCGCCACCGCATGGGCGAACTGGTTCCCGGCAACACCGAAAGCGATGACGAAGGTCAGGTCGAAGAAAAGCTCCAGCGGGGTTGCTGTGCGGTGCTTTTCATGGGGATCACGGCCGCCCATGCGGGACAGGGCATGGCGAAGGGGATTCGAGGACATGGCTCAAAGATTACCGCTGCCCCTGCTTCTACGCCGAGATCGCTGAAATGCGTCGAGATCACCGGCAAGTTTCCAGCGGCCCCGCAGCGTTCCCGCGAATTCGATCAAAGGGAAACTAGACGCGCCCCGATGCGTCGAGATCACTGGGAAGCTTCCAGCGGCCCCGCAGCGTTCCCGCGAATTCGATCAAAGGGAATCTAAACGCGCCCCAAGACGTCGATGTCTTCGAGGAAGTTTTGGTGCACTTCGGCGCTGACAGTGGTCCGGGTATCGGCAATCGCGTCGAGGTAGTCCTGCGTCACGGGCCCCTTACGCGTGCCGGACCCAACCCCAACCCCTGCCCCGGACCCAACCCCAGCCCCGGCCGAACCGCTCGAAGCAGCACCGTCGTCGTACACGGCTTTTTCCAGCGCCCGCTGGGAGGCGCTGCGGGCCGCGAACTCGATGTCCGCGGGAGAGAAGCCCTCGGTCCGTTCCACCAACTGGGCGATGTCCACCGAGTCCACCACCGTTGCGGGGATGAACCGTTGCCACATGGCTTCACGGGCGTGGACGTCAGGGAGGCCGATGGGGATGACGTAGTCGAACCTGCCGTGGCGCAGGAACGCGGTGTCCAGGGCGCGGATGAAGTTGGTGGCACAGACCAGGAGCCGGCCCGGTTGTTCGCGGAACGCAGGGATGATCTTGAGGAGCTCGTTGGTGACGCCCTGCAACGGCGACGGCGGATCTCCTGCGCGCTGGGACGCAATTTCTTCCACCTCGTCGATGAACACCACGGCATGTTCCAGCTCGGCAATTTCCAGGAAGGTCTCCCGCAGCGCGCCCGCGAGTCCCTTGGGGTCGGCGGCCAAGCGGGACGGGAACACTTCCACGAACGGCCACTCCAGCCGCGACGCGATGGCCTTGGCAAACGTGGTCTTTCCCGTACCCGGAGGCCCGAACAGCACCACGGCGCGCGGGGGCACCACGCCATATTCGTCGGCGAGGTCGGCCTCGGCCAAGGGCAGGACCAGCCGGCGTTCCAGCAGTTCCTTCTCGCGGCGCATGCCGGCCACGTTCTCCCAGAGATCGCGGGCAAGGATGCGCCCGCCCAAGAGCCCCAATGCTCCGAGTTCCTGCCGCTGCACGGGGATGGTCCGTTCGAAATACCGCAGGTTCTTCTTGACCACGAAACCCCGGCCAAGGAAAGCTTCCACGCGAGTTTCGGTCTCCGGCATGAGTGCCGAGAGTTTGTTGAGGCCATGCGGTGCCATGCGGTTCTCGACGGCGGACAGCAGCGAGGTGCCGATGCCGCGGCCCCGGAACTCGGTGAGCGTGGCAAGGAAGACGATCCAGCCTTGGTCGTGTGCGGCCCGTCCGACGGCGGCACCCACCACTTGCTCGCCCTGGACCGCAACCACCGCATGGTCCTTCTCGCAGGACGCCAGGACTTCGGACAACGCGTAGACCGGTTCCACGCCGTCGGCTTTGAGTGACTCCCAGAGGTGCAGGATGCCGTCGAGGTCGGACGAATGGAAGTCCCTGATGCGCCAGTTGCTCATGGGTGATGCTCCTGAGGTTGCTAAGTGAGTCGCCGTTGATCTCTAGGAGTGAGCATAGGCGAAGCACCGCTGCAGGAGGTTGCGGGTCCGTTGCGTTACGAAACGTCCTACTGAACGGCGCCCTACTGAACGGGACGCAGCCGCAGGCCCTGCATGCCGCCGTCGACCGCCAGTGAGGTTCCCGAGGTCGAACCGGACAGAGGGCTGGCAAGGTACGCGACGGCGCCGGCCACCTCTGCGGCATCCACCAGCCTGCCGTGGGGCTGCCGGGCGTTGAGGGCGGCGCGCTCGGCGGCAGGGTCGGCAGCGGAGTCCAACAACCGTCCCACCCACGGCGTGTCCGCGGTGCCGGGGTTCACGCAGTTGACTCGGATGCCTTCACGGATGTGGTCGGCCGCCATTGCGAGCGTCAGGGACAGCACCGCACCTTTCGACGCTGAGTACAGCGCACGCTGCGGCAATCCCGCCGTTGCCGCAATGGAGCAGGTGTTCACGATCGCGGCTGCCGGCGACTCACGCAGGTAGGGCAACGCGGCGCGGCTGACCCGGGCGATTCCCACTACGTTGACGTTGAGGACACGCAGCCACTCGGCGTCGTCGTTCGCAGCGATGTCACCTTGGGCGCCGACGCCGGCGTTGTTGACCACGATGTCCAGACGGCCGAAATGCTTAACGGCAGTTTCGACGGCGGCGCGCACCGACGCGTCATCGGCCACGTCGCACTGGACAGCCAAGTGGGGGCTGGTTTCCGGTGCGAGGTCCAGGACGGCCACCTTCGCACCGCCGGATGCGAGGCGGTCCGCGATGGCCGCCCCGATTCCGGAGTCACCGCCGGTTACCAAGGCTGCGAGGCCCTCAAATTCGTTGCCCACGTCCATGTACCTAGGCGTTGGTTCCGGCGAAGGAAGCGGCCTCGGCAGCGCCGCCCTGGACTGCCGTTCGCGTTGTGGCCCGGAAGTACTCCTGGCGCTGGCGTCCCAAGCCGTCAATTTCCAGTTCCACCACGTCACCAGGCTGGATGAAGGGGAACCGCCCGGACATTGCCACTCCTTCGGGCGTGCCGGTGATGATGACGTCGCCGGGTTCCAGGACCATGTACTGGCTGAGGTGATGAACGATCGTGGCGGGGTCGAAAATCATGTCCGAGGTACTGGAATCCTGGCGCGGCGCACCGTTGACCAAGGTCTGGAGGCGCAGGTTGCCGGCATCGATGTCAGAGGCCGGAACCAGCCACGGGCCAAGGGGAGTGGATCCGGGGAGGGATTTTCCCTTGGTCCACTGTCCCGCGGCTCCGGGGATTTGGTATTCGCGCTCGGAGAGGTCGTTGGCCACTGCGTAGCCGGCGATGCAGCCTCGGGCTTCTTCGGCGGAGGAAAGGTATGACGCTTCCCGGCCGATCACGATCGCCAATTCCACTTCCCAGTCGTACTTTTCCGACGACGGCGGGATGGGCGCGGCGTCGAAAGGTCCGGCGATGGTGTTGGTGGGCTTGAGGAAGACCACGGGAACCTCGGGTGGCGTCGCGCCGGATTCGGCGGCGTGGGCGGTGTAGTTCAGGCCGACGGCCACCACTGCGCCCGGGCGGGCAACCGGGGCACCGACGCGCAGGCCCCCGGGGGAGATTTCGGGAAGATCGCCGTTTTCAAGGGCTTGGCGGGTGCGCTCGATACCGTCCGAGGCGAGGAAAGCGCCGTCGATGTCCTGCGTCAAAGGCGTGAGGCTGAAGTACTTTTCAGCACCCTGGGCGTCCTGGGCGATGACGGCCGGTTGTTCGTTTCCGGCCGTGCCCAGCCTGGCGAATTTCAAGGTCATGGCTTCCTCCGTGTTCGGGACTAACATCCGAGCTCTAGTGTGGTGTTTTCCCCCATAATACGGAAATGTGACCCATTGACAAGGGAGACATCGGATGTTTAGGCTCGGTGAAGAATCGTGACGCACTTTCAGGAGCCGCATGAGCACCATTACCGCCGTGGATACGTTCGATATCCGCTTCCCCACATCCCTTGAGCTGGACGGCTCTGACGCCATGAATCCGGACCCTGATTACTCCGCGGCCTATCTGATCATTGGCACGGACGCAGAGGACGGGCATGAGGGCCACGGCTTCGTGTTCACCATTGGACGCGGCAACGAGGTCGAAACGGCGGCAATCAACGCCCTTCGGGATCACCTCCTCGGCGCTGATGTTGAGGATCTGCTCGCTGACATGGGCGCCACGTGGAAGCTGCTGGCCCACGATTCGCAGCTGCGTTGGCTGGGGCCGGAGAAGGGTGTGATGCACATGGCGATCGGCGCCGTGGTCAATGCCCTCTGGGATCTGAAGGCCAAACGTGCCGGGCTGCCCCTCTGGGAGTTACTCGCCGGAATGAGCCCGGAGGAGCTCGTGGCACTGGTGGACTTCCGCTACCTCACCGACGCCCTCACCCCAGGGGAAGCGCTGGACATTCTTCGCGCCGCCGAACCCGGAAGGGAAGCGCGGAAGGCGGCACTTCGGGCCGAGGGTTACCCTGCGTACACCACGACGCCGGGCTGGCTGGGATACAGCGACGCGAAACTGACGCGGCTGGCCAAGGAAGCTGTGGCCGACGGTTTCACCCAGATCAAGTTGAAGGTGGGGGCCTCCCTGGATGACGACGTCCGCCGCGTCAAGGCTGCCCGCGCAGCCGTTGGCCCGGATATCAAGATCGCAGTGGACGCCAACCAACGCTGGGATGTCCAGGAAGCCATCGACTGGATGGCCCACTTGGCCCCCTATGACATTGCCTGGATCGAGGAGCCCACCAGCCCGGACGACATCCTGGGCCACGCCGCCATCGCCCGCGGGGTAGCCCCGATTCCCGTGGCCACCGGAGAGCACGTCCAGAACCGGGTGGTATTCAAGCAGATGTTGCAGGCAGGGTCCCTCCAGGTCCTGCAGATCGACGCCGCCCGCGTAGCAGGAGTCAACGAGAACATCGCCATCCTCCTGCTCGCCGCAAAATTCGGGGTCAGGGTGTGTCCGCACGCCGGGGGTGTTGGACTGTGCGAGGCTGTGCAGCACCTGTCGATGTTCGACTTCGTTGCGCTGTCCGGCAGCAAGGAAGGCAGGACCATCGAGTTCGTGGACCACCTCCATGAACACTTCCTCACACCCGTGGACGTCCACGACGGCGCCTACTGGCCGCCGTCGAGCCCTGGCGCCGGAAACGAAATGCTCCGTGAAACACTGGCCGCGTACAGCTTTCCGAACGGCCCCGTATGGAAGGAATCCCGTTGATCCAGCACGCACCCTGGTTCGAGGAGGCACGCTTTGGCATGTTCGTGCATTGGGGCATCTATGCCCTGCCGGCACGCCACGAGTGGGTGATGAACAAGGAGGAAACAACGGTGGAGGAGTACGCCAAGTACTTCCGCCGTTTTGATCCGGACCTCTACGACCCCCGGGAATGGGCCCGGGCTGCACGTAACGCCGGGATGAAATACGTGGTCCTCACCACCAAGCACCACGACGGCTTCTGCCTGTGGGATTCCGCCCTGACGGACTACAAAGCCACCAATACGCCCGCGGGCCGGGATTTGATCGCCCCTTATGTGGAGGCACTCCGGGACGAAGGGCTCAAGGTTGGTTTCTACCACTCCCTCATCGACTGGCACCACCCCGACTTCACTGTGGACGGGGTGCATCCCCAACGGAACGCGGCCGACGTCGAAAGCTTGAATGCAGGCAGGGATATGGACCGCTACCGCGAGTACCTGCATGGCCAGGTGCGCGAGCTCCTGAGTAACTACGGCACCATCGACTACCTGTTCTTCGACTTCTCCTACACAGGCGGACACCACGAAGAATATTGGGGTGGGAAAGGACGGAAAGACTGGGACTCCGAGGCCCTGCTTGCCATGGTGCGGGAACTCCAACCCACCATTGTGGTCAACGACCGGTTGGAAATCCCCGGAGACCTCGTCACGCCCGAGCAGTACCAGCCCGCCGGCCCCATGATGGTCGACGGCGAACCCGTCACCTGGGAGGCCTGCCAGACGTTGAACGGCAGCTGGGGCTATGACAGGGACAACCTGAACTACAAGCCCGTTGACCTGCTGATCCGCATGCTGGTGGATGGTGTCTCCAAGGGCGGCAACCTGTTGCTCAACGTAGGCCCCACTGGGAGGGGGAACCTGGACCCGAGGGCGCTGGATTCGCTGGAGGGCATTGGCGAATGGATGAAGCTGCACTCGCGCGCCATCGACGGTGCCGGTGCCTCGACCTTCACAGCGCCAACGGACACCCGCTACACGCAGCGCGGCGACAGGCTGTACGTCCACCTCTTTGCCTGGCCGTTCGAATACGTCCACCTGCCCGGCCTCGCCGGCAAGGTGGAATATGCCCAGCTGCTCAATGACGCCTCGGAGGTGTTCCTGCGGGAACTGGACCCCGCGCAGCAGGCCATGAACATGACACCCGGCGGCCAGCCGCTCGGGACGCTGACCATCAAGCTGCCCGTCCAAAAACCCGACGTCGCCGTGCCCGTGCTGGAACTGTTCCTCAAGCCATCTGCCGGTGGGGCAGAGGCCGTCCATGGCTGAAAGCATTGCCCTTCACACCAAGCTCAAGCCGGGAACTGAAGCGGAGTACGCCGACGCACACGCGCACATCCCGCCCGAGCTGGTGGCGGCCCTCAAAGAAGCCGGTGTGACGAACTGGCGGATCTGGCGCAGCGGACTCGATCTCTTCCATGTGGTGGATGTAGAAAACTACCAAGCCATGCGGCATGCGCTCGCCGAGCACCCCGCCAACGTGCCGTGGCAGGCCCGGATGGCTGAACTTTTGGAGGTCCAGGACGATTACTCAGGGGAGGATGCGGGTATCCAGAAGGTATGGGAGCTGCCATGAACTCACTTGACCCCCGCACACCGCCGTTGAGCCTCGGCAGGCTTGGCTTCGGCGGAGCAGGCATAGGAAACCTGTACCGGGCCATCCCGGACGGGCAAGCGCTCGCCACGGTTCTCGCCGCATGGGATGCCGGCATCCGCTACTTCGACACCGCGCCGCACTATGGGCTGGGACTTTCCGAACAAAGGCTTGGCGCGGTCCTCCGGGATAAGCCGCGGGATGAATTTGTCATCTCCACCAAAGTGGGCCGTGTGTTGGAACCGGACTCCGGCGGCGGCCAGGACCCCGAGGGCTTCGACGTTCCGGCTACCAGCCGACGGGTATGGGACTTCTCCGAGGGCGGCATCCGGCGCAGCATCGAGGACTCCCTGGAACGGCTGGGCCTGGACCACGTTGACATCGCCTACCTGCACGACCCCGATGTCCACGATCTCCAAGCCGGCATCTCCGAAGCCTTGCCTGTGCTCGAAAAGCTGCGGGCCGAAGGGCTGGTCAAGGCCATAGGTGTGGGCATCAACTCCGCCGAAGCGGCCCTGGAATGCGTCGAAGCTGCCGATCTGGACCTCGTGATGCTGGCAGGCCGCTACACCTTGCTTGAGCAGCCCGACGTTCCGCTGCTTGACCGCTGCCTGGAGCGAAGCACCGGCGTCGTCAGCGTTGGCGCCTACAACTCCGGCCTCCTGGCCCGGCCCGACGTCCCCGAAGACGCCCACTACAACTACGATCAGGCGCCGCCGGAGGTGCTGGAGCGGGCGCGGGCGCTCGCGGCCCTCTGCCGCGACTTCGGTGTGGAACTTCCGACGGCGGCCCTCCAGTTTCCGCTGCGGCATCCCGCCGTGGTGAACGTGACAGCCGGTGCCACCTCCCCTGAACAGGTGGCCACCAACGCAGCACGCATGGAGGCGCCCGTGCCCGGGGAGCTCTGGGCAGCCTTGGAGGAACGCCGGGCGTGATTGACTCGCACCTGCACGTGTGGACCCTGGACACCTTTGTTACCGGGGGAGTGCGCCCCTATGGATGGCTGGGGCCGCAGCACGGTGCGCTCTTCCGGAGTTTCGGCGAAGACGAGGCGCGTGAGAGGTTGGAGGCAGCCGGGGTCCGGGGAGCGGTGCTGGTCCAGGCCGACGATACCGTTGCCGACACCGAGAGTATGTTGGCTGTGGCCTCGCGGAATCCCTGGGTTCTTGGCGTGGTGGGCTGGATCCGCCTGGACGCGCCTTCCGAAGCCGCAGCGCAGTTGCACCGCTTCACGGCCCACCCGGTTTTCAAGGGAGTGCGGCACCTGATCCACGATGATCCCCGAAGCGACTTCCTGGATCTTCCGAATGTTCGGGAGTCCCTGGCATTGCTGGCCCGGCGGGGGCTTACCTTCGACATTCCCGATGCCTTCCCACGGCATCTGGGTTCTGCGGTTCGCCTGGCCCGTGAGATGCCGGAATTGACGGTTGTGCTGGATCACTTGGGGAAGCCGCCGCTGGCTGATCCTGGGCTTATGGAGTCCTGGAGCGCCGATTTCCGGGCGCTGGGGCGGGAACCGAATTCGGTGGCCAAACTTTCCGGGCTGCATTTGCCGGGCGTTGAGTACACGGCGGATGCGTTGCGCCCGCTCTTCGAATCAGCGTTGGAGGTTTTCGGGCCCCAGCGTTTGATGATCGGCTGCGACTGGCCGGTCAGCATCCTCGGGGCTCCTTATGGCAGGACGCTGGAGGTGTTGCTGGAGCTGGTGTCTTCGCTGAGCCCGGCGGAGCAGGATGCCGTGCTGGAAGGGACTGCCATTCGAACCTACGGCTTGGCAGCAACGCCTTTGGCCGATGGTTAGAGGGCCTGCCGCAGCCAGTTCTCCACGCCGCTGATGTGTACCGTCACCAGTGCCCGGACCAGCTCAGCATCTCCCCGTTCCAAGGCGTCCGCAATTGCGTGGTGCTCGGCCAGTGTATGCGCCACGGCCTTTTCCTGTGTCAGCCCGCGCCAGATCCGTGCCCGGACCGTGCTGCTGGAAAGGGCCTCCAGGAGGCTTCCGAGGTAGTCGTTTCCGGCGGCTTCGGTGATGATGCTGTGGAACTCCAGGTCATGGGCGACGAGTTCCTCGACTTCGGTGTTCTCGTCGATGCCGTCCATGGTGCTTCGCAGGGCCAGGAGCTCGCCGGGGGTGATTTTTCCCGCCGCCAAATGTGCCGTGGCCGGTTCCAGGATTCGTCGGACCTCAAAGAGTTCCAGGATGGACCGGTCCTGGTGCAGGTCCACCACGAATGCCACGGCTTCATTGAGCAGCTTCGCGTCGAGGCTTGTCACGTAGGTGCCGTCGCCGCGGCGCACGTCCAGCACGCGGATCAGTTCGAGCGCCTTCACCGCCTCGCGCAGGGAACTCCGCGACAGGCCGAGCCGCTCGCTCAGTTCCTTCTCCGGCGGAAGACGATCGCCGGCTTTGAGTTCTCCGCGGATCAGCATGTCTTTGATCTTGCTGATCGCCTCGTCTGTGACAGCCATGGACCAATAGTAGCCACGAATGATCCGATGTCTGCCTCCGCCGCGACCCCACCCACCTGAGCCGCAGTTGAGGCGGTTTTCAGCGCTGGGAACTACGTCATCTGGTACTGGGTTGGGGTCGTTAACGCACGACGGCGGCACCTGGGTTCCGATTGTTACGGAACCGGCGGTGCCGCCGTCGTGCGCTGTCTGGTACGGCTGTTACTTGTCGCCGCCGGGAAGCGGGCGGTTGGCGATGACCGGCGCGCTGCCGGTGTAGCCGTCGCGGGTGGCTGCAAGCTCATGGATCTGCTTGCGGCACAGGAACCAACCCCAGACCATGAGCCCGCAGGCGATGGCGGTGACCAGCATGGTCAGCGGGGATTCAATGAACACCATAATCAGCACGCCGAGCAGGAAGACCAAGGACAGCCAACCTGTGTACGGAGCACCGAACAACCGGAAGGAGGGGCGTTTCACCCAGCCCTTGTCCGACCAGCGCTTCAGCTGCATCTGGCAGAGGACGATGGTGGCCCAGGTGACGATGATGCCCACGGATGCGACGTTGAGGACGATTTCGAAGGCGTCGGACGGGACCAGGTAGTTCAGCGGAACACCGAGCAGGGAAACGCCGGCGGTGATGGCGATGCCACCGTAAGGGACACCTGCCTTGTTCATGCGCTGGGCGAACTTGGGGGCAGAACCGGCTACGGACATGGAGCGGAGGATACGGCCGGTGGAGTAGAGGCCGGCGTTCAGTGACGACAACGCTGCGGTCAGCACCACGAGGTTCATGATCACATCCACGCCCTCCACGCCAATGGAACCGAAGAACGTCACGAACGGGCTGACGCCCTTCTCGTAAGAGGTGTAGGGGAGCAGCAGTGCCAGCAGGATGACCGAGCCAACGTAGAAGACGGCGATGCGGAAGACCACGGAGTTGATGGCCTTGGGCATGATCTTTTCCGGGTTGGCGGTTTCACCGGCAGCGGTACCCACGAGCTCGATCGAGGCGTAAGCGAAGAGCACGCCCTGCATCAGGATGATCATGGGCAGGATGCCGTTCGGGAAGATGCCGCCGTTATCGGAGATGAGGCTGAAGCCGACTTCCTGGCCTTCCACCGGGGTGCCGAAGATGACGAAGTAGGTGCCCACAAGGAGGAACGCCACCAGTGCGGCCACCTTGATCAAAGCAAACCAGAACTCCATTTCGCCGAAGACCTTCACGGAAACCAGGTTCAGGCAGAGGACCACTACCAGGGCAATGAGCGCCCAGGCCCACTGCGGAACGGCGCCCATCCAAGCGATGTACTTGCCGAAGAAGTTCATGTACAGGGCCACTGCGGTGATATCGACAATGGTGGTGGTGGCCCAGTTGATCCAGTAGAACCAGCCGGAAATGAAGGCAGCCTTCTCGCCGTAGAACTCACGGGCGTAGGAGACGAACGATCCCGACGAGGGGCGGTGCAGCACCAGTTCGCCCAGTGCGCGGAGGATCAGGAAAGCGAAGAAGCCACAGACGGCGTAGGCGATGACGAGCGACGGACCGGCCGCGTTCAGCCGGCCACCGGCGCCCAGGAACAGGCCGGTACCGATTGCGCCGCCGATCGCGATCATCTGGATCTGGCGGGGCTTGAGGTCCTTGTGGTAGCCGGAGTCCTCTTTGTGGAGGGCTTTCTCGCTGGCGTGCGACTGGGCCGGGACCGTGTGGTCCGTGATGGGGTTGGTCATTGGAATCCTTAGGAGTGTCCTGTTGGGGGGTGTCCTTGGCGTGTCCGGCTCGGGGGATCCGGGCACACGGAACAGCGCCTCGTGGGGGTATGCCTCATCGGGCGGAACGGCTGACTGTAGCCGTTGGCTTACTGGCCAGTTTCGGCCTATTTGCTCAGATTTGCCAGACGTTCAGGGCTGAGCAGTTCCTCAAGCTGGGCGGCGGTCAAGAGACCATGTTCCAGCACGAGTTCTGCCACACCCTTGCCTGTTGCCAGCGCCTCCTGGGCGATAGCGGTGGCGGAGGCGTAACCGATATGGGGGTTCAATGCCGTGACAAGACCGATCGACTGCTCCACGGTAAGCCGTAGCCGTTCGGTGTTTGCGGTAATGCCCCGGACGCAGCGTGCCGTAAGGGTGCGGCACGCTGCTTCCAGGTGGGAGATGCTCTTGTGCAGGCTGTGCACAATGATCGGTTCGAAGGCGTTCAGCTGAAGCTGGCCCGCCTCCGCGGCCATGGTGACGGTGACATCGTTGCCGATGACTTCGTAGGCCACCTGGCTGACCACTTCCGGGATCACCGGATTGATCTTTCCGGGCATGATCGACGAACCGGACTGAACGGCCGGAAGGTTGATCTCGCCCAAACCCGCACGCGGTCCGGAGGACAGCAGGCGGAGGTCGTTGCAAATCTTGGAAAGCTTCACTGCCACGCGCTTCAGGACGCCGGACAGGTGCACGAAGGCGCCAACATCCTGGGTGGCCTCAATGAGGTCCGCGGCAGTGAGCAAGGGAAGGCCGGTGATCTCTGCCAAATGGCGGCAGGCGGCTTCGGCGTATCCGGCCGGGGCATTCAGTCCCGTGCCGATGGCTGTCGCGCCGAGGTTGATCTCGTGGATCAGCATGTGGGACTCGTCCAGGCGTGCCCGGTCCTCGCCAATGGTCACGGCGTAGCCGCCGAACTCCTGGCCCAAGGTCATCGGAACAGCGTCCTGGAGCTGGGTGCGTCCCATCTTCACGACGGTCCGGAACTCCCGGCCCTTCTCGGCAAAGGCCAGCTCGAGTTCCTCGAGGGCTTCAAGGAGTTCCTTTACGGAGAAGATCGTGGCGAGATTGACGGCGGTCGGGTAGACGTCGTTGGTGGACTGGCTCAGGTTCACGTGGTCATTGGGGTGCAACTTGGAGTAATCGCCCTTGGGGTGGCCAAGGATCTCCAGGGCGCGGTTGGCGATGACCTCGTTGGCGTTCATGTTGGAACTGGTTCCCGCGCCGCCCTGGATGACATCCACCATGAACTGCTCGTGGAGCATGCCGTCCATGACGTCCTGGCAAGCCTGCACAATGGCATCCGCCTTTTCGGCGTCAAGCAGGCCAAGCTCATGGTTGGTGCGGGCCGCAGCCTGCTTCACCGCGGCCAGGCCCCTGACCAGGTGCTTGTTGGTGGAGAGAGGCTGCCCTGTGATGGGGAAGTTCTCAATGGCACGGAGGGTATGGACGCCCCAGTAGGCATCCGCAGGTACATCGCGGTCGCCCAGAAGGTCGTGTTCGGAACGGAGGGGGATCGCCTGATCGACGGTGGTCATAGCTGTCCTTGGTTTAGTTGCTGAAAATGTGGGCTGCGCGGATCTCGCCGACCGGAAGGCCGCCGCCCAGCACAGGTGGGCTCTGAAGCGTGTCCAAGCTGCCGCCGTCGACGCCCAACCGGCGAAGGACCTCAACGGTGACGGGCATGCGGGCGCGATCGCCGCCGTCGGAAATCTTGACGGCCACACCGGTGCCGTCCGGGAGGCCCACCAGCTGGAGGCCTTCAAAGCCGTCCTTCGCGAGCAGGCCGGGAACGGCGCGCATGAGGGCGGTGACGTCGCGGCCCTCGCCGGCCACCATCTCCGGGAAGCGGCGCATGGCGTGGGCAACCTTGCCTTCGTTGGTGTTTTCGTCCGCGGCGGCGATGCGGCCATAGGCGCGGGCCATGCCATGCAGGGAGTGAGCGAAGAGCGGTGTCCCGCAGCCGTCCGTGCTGACCGCAGCGGCTTCCTCACCGGTAAGTTCCGTGATGGTTTCCCGCACCAGGACCTGCAACGGGTGCTCGGGGTGCAAGTATCCCTCCACAGGCCAGCCGTTGATGACGCAGACGGCCGTCATGGAAGCGTGCTTGCCGGAGCAATTCTGCGCAATCTGCGTGGGGCCGTTGCCGGCGCGGAGCCATTCTTCGCGTTCAGCCACGCCGTAAGGGAGGTCCGTGCTGTTGCCCAGGTTTGATTCGTTGAGGCCATGCAGCTTCAGGATTTCCTCAGCGCCGCTGCGGTGCATCTGCGCGCCGGAGTGGCTGGCCGCGGTGAGTGCCAGGAGATTTTGCGGGATATCCAGGCCGGCCTTGAGCAGGGCTACAGCCTGCAACGGCTTCAGGCTCGACCGCGGGTACATCGGGGCGTCCGGTTCGCCGGCTTCAAGCGCCGTGCTGTTATCTGCGGTGAGCGCGATCAGCGATCCGTAGTGGATGCTCTCCACCAGGCCGTCGCGGGTCAGTTCGACGAGGGGGACGTGGTGGGGCGTCTTTGCCGCCAGTTCCGGCTGGCTGGCGGTTGTTGCGGGGGCGGGCATGGTGTCCTTTGAGTGGGTCATTTGCTGAGGATCCTGTCCAGTGCAACGCTGACGGCCTGCAGGTGGGCGGCCATCGCATTGCTTGCGGCTTCGGAGTCGCCGGCCTCGATCGCGTTGAGTACGGCCACGTGTTCTTCGTCGGAGCGGTGTTGCCGGTCAGCGACGAGGTTAAGGGTTTCGGACTGGTGCGCCAGGGCCTCGCGGATGTCCGAAACGACGCTGGCGAATACCCGGTTTCCGCTGGCGCGGGCCACTGCGGAGTGGAAGCTCGCGTCCAGGTTCACCCAGGCTTCGGGATCGGTCTCGTTGAGCATTTCCTGAACGATGTCCTTGAGGTGCTCAAGTTCCTCGTCCGTCCTTCTTTGCGCGGCGAGCCCGGCTGCGGGGATTTCGATATGGGGACGTGCTTCGTTGAGGTCGCGTGCACTGTACTGACCCAAGGTAAGGTCATTAGCAACCTTGTTGGCCACAATGAACGTGCCCTTGCCCGTTTTGGTCACTGTGAGGCCCAAGGTGTTGCAGGATCGCAGTGCTTCCCGGATGACCGAGCGGCTCACGCCGTACTGGCCCGCGAGCGTAGCTTCCGAGCTCAGCTTGGTGCCGATATCGAACTGCCCGCCCTCGATGGCTCGCCGGAGTGCCGCGAAGACCGCTTCCGCTGCGGAAATGCGCGAGATGGGCATATGCCCACCCTGGGGATCTTGCTGTCCGGCTGTCCGGCTGTCTGACAGGTTCACGCTTCGAATATGGCACGGGTCACAAGGGGCTGTCAACGCTGAAAGGCTTGCTTCAGGGTTTGAACGTTCCCGTGCAGCGGTGCTAGTTCCTGTTGAGGCCGAATTTCCGGGTCATGAGGGCAGCTTTGTAGTGGGATTCCGCAGCATTGACCTCGAATGAGGGAGTACTCGGTCCGAAGACCCGGAGAAGACTGAAAACAAAATGACGTGCATGGTCCGTTCGCACGCTCTGGTTCCCGGCGCCGACACTTTCGTAGGCGAGTTCCCTGAGTGCCACATTGCCACCGTGGCCGTCACGGGCATATGTCTGCCAACGACCCAAAATTCGCTCTGAACCATCTGCCTTGCCGACGTACTGTTTGCCGTTACTCGAATCAGTGATCAAGTAGATGCCCTGAACTTCAGAAAGCGCGGCCTGCCAGTCCGCGTAGCGCCGGTCCTCCACCATTTCCTGCAGGAGGTGGTAACTCAGCAGGACGCCGTCAAAGCCTGGGAAAGGAACTTTGTCACGGTCTGCTATCTCCACCACCTGCATTCGGGCAGTGCTGGCCGAACTGCCGCTGCGGTGCCAACTGCGCGGATTGTCCCAGTCGATGACGAGGCGATCCCGGAGCGGAGACAGGAAGTCACTCACCGTGAGCTCGAAGTATCGGCATGACGCCGTACGCTCACCAGCGACCTCCCCGTGGTTTTCAAAAGTTCCCCAAAGCCTTGAGCGGTTTTTCCCATCCGCTATGAAGATGACCCAGAAGCGGGGAGGATCGGCCGGAAAACGACGTGGAGAGATGTCCTGTTCGCGGGTGTACCTGAGCACTTTGTCCAGCGTCAGGTCCTCCGGCCCACGAAGCGCCGTCCCGTCATTCGGCCTGAAAGAATGACGTATTACGTGGACATCGCTGAGGGAAACCGGCTGTTCCTGCTCAGCACCGACACCGGCCAAGACGTGGGCAAGTGTAAGTGAAAGGATCGTGTTCGGTTGGGATGCAGAAACCGCCGGTGCCCCTCCTGAGCCTATGAAATCCAGCGCCAGCTCCATGCTCAGCTCACCTTTGCGTGGTTCTCTATGGAGCGGAGGATGCTGACCAGCTGCCCGATCTTGTCATCACCGAACAGCGCATCCGGGCCGGACGGAGCCAGCTCGTTATATGGGGAGTGGAACAAGGCTTTAGGGCTGACCTTTCCATTTTCCATCAGGTGATTGGTCAGAACCTTAAGGAAGTTGAGCTGCTGGGCCGTGAGCGTAGTACCAGCCACAAACTCTGACAAGGCTTCCTCGACGGCTTCGCGGTCCAAACCAATCAAGGAACGGACAAAGAGACCGAGCCCATCATTGGCGGCACGGTTCAAGTCTTCGAGTGAACCCAGCCCGCTTTCGAGGAGAATGCGTTCAAGCTCGGCCAGGTCCAAGGCCGTGAGTTGTTTGTTACGTCGGAGCCGTTGGATGGTTGCGTGCTCCTCGTATTGCGCCAAGTACGAGCGCATCTTCTCTTTGTAACGAGGAAGGTCCACGAAGCCATTTGTTGCCCCCACCAGTTCGACTTCTTCAAGCACGCCGAGCTCGTCCTGGAAATTCGTGTAGACCACCTTGCGTTTCCGCTTCTCGATGAGATGGACCAAGCCCCGTAGCCGGCGTCGGATGTCTTCCAGCCATTCCAATGAAACGGATTCCCATTCCTCGTCGTGGAGGATGGTATCCAACAATGGCAATTGGGCGGCGATGGCCGGGATGCTCTGTTGGTCCTGCAGTGCGGACGCGATTGCCTGGATCTTTATCCGGAACGGTCCGACCGCCGATCCTTGCAGCGATGCCAACTCTGTTTGGAGCATGAGGTAGTCGAAGCGCTTGGCCTCTTCCGTGTCAGTGGGCGCACCGATGGAAGCGAGCCTGGCGATCTCTGTTTGCAAAGCTTGGTAGTCCTCCGCAGCCAAGGATTTCCACGTAGCTTCCTCGGTGAACCGGTCCACCCATTTGCGAGCCGGCTTAACGAGGAAGTTGTCGAGCGGAAGCCGGTCAACTGTGTGCTTCAGGGTTTGCCGGAGATCGGCAACGACAGGCGCTTGAGGATCCCATTGGAGGTCGGTGAAAGTCCGCAGGAGCTGCACGCGCGCCGCAAAAGTGGTCTCTGCGAGTGACTTGCCCAAGGACCCCTCGTTGCTGGGCATACCTGCATTGAAAAACTCGGCATTGCGGCAGAGGTCGAAGATGAAGAAGTCGTTTTTGTCCTCACCCGGCCCGTACAGTTCCGGGCGAAGACGGGTACCGCGTCCCACCATCTGCCAGAACTTGGTCTTGGACCTGACCATTTTGAAGAAGACCAGATTGACGACATCCGGCACGTCCACGCCGGTGTCCAGCATGTCCACCGAGATGGCGATATGTGGGTCGCTCTCGGTAGTCGAAAACTGGTCAATGAGATTCTGGGCGTAGTTCACTTGATATGTGATCACGCGAGCGAACTGGCCTTTGTAGGCCGGGTAATTCTTGTCGAAGCGTTCGGCGATGTACTCGGCATGCCGGTTGTTCTTTGCGAAGATGATGGTTTTACCCAGTCTGTCCCCGCCGGCAACCTTGTGGCCACGCGTCATGAGGACTTCCAAGGCCTTGTCCACTGTGTCTGCGTTGAAGAGCCAGGTGTTGATCGCGGTGGCGTCCACGGAATCCGGGATTTCGCCGTCTTCATCCCACTCGAGCTCGTCCCACTCTTCTTTGGCAGCTTCAGAAAGGTCCTCGTACGAGATGCCTTGGTCGGGAAACTTCAGCGGAACCGGCACGACCCGCGGCGGAACGAGATATCCGGCCTCGATGGCCTCACTGAGCTCATAGGCGAACGTGGGAACGTTGTCCTCGATGCCGAAAAGGCTGTAGGTGTTACGGTCTACCTCTGATTGTGGCGTGGCCGTCAGCCCGATGAGGAATGAATCAAAGTACTGGAAGATGGCCCGGTACTTCTGGTAGACCGACCGGTGGGCTTCGTCGACGATGATGAGGTCATAGTGGCCAATGCCAAAGGTCCGCTGGCCCAGTTTTCCCTCAGTCCTGTTGATGAGGTTCAACATGGTCGGATACGTAGCCAGATGGATGCGGCTGTCCGCCTCTTCGCCCGAGCCCAGGATGACAGGGCTTGAGCCCGGCAGGTGGGACTTGAATGCATTGGCCGCTTGCTTGACCAAGGCAACGCGGTCGGCCAGGAACAGAACGCGCTTGGCCCAGTTGGCTTCCTGCAGGAGCTTTGCGAGTGCGACGACGGTACGCGTCTTGCCCGTGCCGGTCGCCATGACTACAAGCGCCTTGCGTTCGAAGTCCTTCTCGTAGGCTTCCGTGACGGCCCGAATGGCGTTGTGCTGGTAGGGGCGTTCGACGATTGAGTTGTCGATTGCCTCTTCAGCCAGTGGCTTTCGGCTCTGCCTGCGGTTGACGAGCAGTTGCAGTTGATCGCGCGTGTGGAAACCCTGCAGCGCGCGCTCCGGGTACATGGTGTCGTCCCAAATCCACGTCTCGTAACCGGAGGTGTAGTAGATGATGGGGCGCCGACCGTATCGACGTTCCAGGCAGTCGGCGTACAGCTTGGCTTGTTGCTTCCCTACGTGGGGATCCTTGGTGGTCCGCTTCGCTTCGACCACTGCGAGAGGCAGTCCGTCAGCGCCCCACAACACGTAGTCCGCGTAGCCGACACCGCTGAGCGTGCCGCTTGCCGTGGGCATTGTGTCTACCTTGAACTCGCGGTCTTCTGTGTTGCTGAGCGGCCAGCCTGCCTCGTTCAGCTCAAGATCGATGAGGTGCCTGCGAGTCAGGGCCTCGTCATAGTCGTGGTGGTCGGGGACCGTCTGATTCTGCTTCTTCGCCTCGGCGACTTCGGCTTGCAGAATTTCCAGCTGCGCCTTGAGGTCCGCGGAGTCGGCAGCTGCCTGTGCAAGGGCCTCATTCTTCGCTTTGAGCTGGCTCTCGAGTGTCTGGAGTTCCTCGGGCGACTGTTGCTGGACCGCGGTTTTCGGCTTTGGTGTCAGGGCCGCGGCATCGAAAACCAGCGACGGCGGCAGCTGGTGACCGGTTTTGGCGTAGTTTCTCGCGAGCCAATAGCAAACGTGGTGCAGCTCGCGAAGCACGAGTTCGGCACCTTGAATGGTTGGGCCGACGGAGTTGTGGACCGCGTTGTTGCCGGCCTTGCGAATGATGGTGAGCTTGTTGGCAATAGGACCGCCCACAAGGTTCTTGAAGGTGGGCTCGTTCAGGAGGGCGTTGAGGTCATCCTTATAGGGGGTCGCCAACCCTGGCTCCACTTGGTACAGCCACTCGACAATGCGTTCGATGGTGTAGCGGGCGTAGAACACGGAAGCGCGGGGATCCACCCGGGCGAATTGTTCGGCCCGTCGTGCTTGCTGGGCCAACTCGGGCCACTCGCCCAGCATGAACCCAAAGTTGCTGGTAACTGCCCCCATGCAGCCGTCTCCGATCCGTTGTTCCGATGTCCTGGAAGTAGTCAATCATGAGACTGCGACTGTTTAAGTTTCATTTCAGATTGGTGGCCTCGACCAACGGCAGCAATCGTATTTTTGCGACGGTGTCATTGGCTATTTTCGGCAGGGATCCCAGTTGGGATTTCAGCTCTTCACTGGCAGCTTCGAATGCTTCTACGATGCCCCCACAATAGTGTTCAATTATTTCTCTGGCAGCTTCTGCGTCGACGCCGAATTGTGTGCTTGTTGATGCCAGCATCTGCTTGCTGATTTTCTGAAGCCTGTATTCGCCCTTCACACTCATGGCCAAGTCGATGTTCGACTCCCCATCCCAATACGGGGCGTAGGTGGCGAGGTCGTAGAGCGGGGACAACTGGGCCCTGCTGCCGTTAAGGAGCACGGAGTAGTTTTTCGCATGCGCGTCGGTACAACCCGCCACTGTGTTGAAAACGAGGGCCCGGTATAGTCCTTCTCCTGCTGCCCGGCGGTCTGGTTCAAAAGGAAGTGACCGGACAAGGGCGGCCATATCGCTTGCCCCCGGCCCGCCGTCACGGTGCTGGTACTTCCTGGCTGGAGAAACACTCAACGCCTGGCAGAAGTCTTCTTGATGGATGCGGCGCCAGGTTCCGTCCACTTCCTGCCGGTCATAGCGACGTGTCACAAAAACGTCCCAGTCACCGATGCGGCTGAGTTCGGAGTTGGCCACTTCGAGCCCTAGAAAAGCTGCAGCCCTCATGGTCATCTGCTCCACAACATCCAAGCGACTGAAGGTGCCAGCTGCCGGTTTGAGGATGTGCGTCGTGGGAGTAGCGTCTTGGGGTACCGCCCAAGAGCCGTTCGAAAGCTGGTGCAGCGCGATTTTCGGCTGCGCCCCGGCAAGGCTGAAACGTCCTGCCGAATCATCGTAGGGCGTTCCGTCGTTGTATTCAGTCACAACATGATCCAGCATCTCTGCCACGTCTGAGTCCGAAACCGGCTTCACAGTTGTTCTGGAGAGGGCACCATCTGAAGAACCGGTGCCGGGCGCCATGAATTGCAGCGCGCCCGCGACGTCGGCCCCGATATGTTCAAGGATTGCGAAGGGGTTCGAGGGGGACACCCTGAACCGTCGGGCGATAGTCTGGAGGGCACCTTCACTGTCGGGCAGGAGCCCTTGCAGAAAGGGGAGCACACTGCGTTTCTTGTGCAGAGTGGCTGCCAGCGGCATGGACAGCGAAAGCGGCGTCGCGTTCTGGACGGCCTGGTATTCCGGATCGTAGCGGAATGTCAGATTTCCCGACGGCGACTGTTCAACGCGGCCGCAGAGCGTCCCATCCATAAAGACATCAAGAGCGCGGGCATTCACCAACGTACCGCGCCCGTTTCGCTCTCGCGTATGGCGATCTCGAAACCGAGGGCTTGGAAAACGTCCATGAACTTCGACGTCTCCACCGACGCTTTACCGGATTCAAGATCGATGACAAAGGTGCGTGAGACGCTGGCTCGACGGGCCAATTCTGCCTGGGACCACGCTCGCTCTTCACGCAGCTCACGTACAAGGGGTGCAGCCTCGCGGACTGTGCGCACTAGAAGCTCCTGTCGCCGTACGGCAACTTCTGTAAATGTCGCCGTACGCCGACTTTAGCATTTGTTGCCGTACGGCGACAGATCTGTGTGGGCGCTGGGCTCCGGCTTAAAGTTCGCCCTTGAACGCGCGGCTCTGCAGCGAAGAAAACAGCGCGTCCAGTTCCACCAAGTGCTTGCGGTGGGTCTCCTTCAAGCGCTCGACGGCGGCGACTCGCGTTGCGAAGGTCTGCTGCAGTTCCAAAGAAGGGACAGGAATTCGGACCGTTGCGAGCTTGCTCTTAGAAATGTTCGACATTGAGGCCGCGGATCCCCCGGCCAAACGCTGAACGGATGCTCTTTTAGTTGGGTAAGCCATCACGGCCCCAAGGTACTCAGGATCCAGCACCGTCCGATCTCGAATGTTCAACCTGAACACAAGATCCGGAAGCAGGAGCTTAGGTCGCGTGTGACGAACGATGGCCACCGCAGCAATCAATTTGGGCGTGTTCTTTCTAGTAAACAGCACATCACCCGCATGAACCTCGTTATTTGCATTCGGTTCTGAATTGACTAGAGCTTTATTTTCGGAGGCGATATATGTCTGAGTAGTGACAGCGCTGACCTTGAGAATGCCCCATTCGTCGGGTGCCGCGGGACGATCCTCCGAGACCGGACTGGTTCCGCTGTCGATCGATGCCAAAAGTTCTTCTAGGCGGCGACCGCCTTCAGCTTTGCTGGGATCACCAAACATTGAGTGGAAGATCGACTGGGTGAGCGCGTCGAGGTGGGCGACGGCTTGGCGGCGCTTGGCGCGCAGCTCGTCGGCCTTGTCCAGAATCGCCGCAATCCGCCGCTGCTCCAACAAGGACAACATTGGGATTTGGATCGTTGCCAAAGAAGTGGGGCTGACTCGGGGCAAGTTGGCGCCGGCAGCCAAGCCGTTCGCCTGCTCGACAACATGTGACTGGCGCAGGTAGTGGGCAACGAACATCTTGTCCATGTCTTGACCCACTCGGATCGGAAGGATATCGGTGCTGCAGACACCATCGAAATCTGGCACAGCGATTTTTGCCAGATATGGGCGTAATTTCCCATAGAGAATGTGGTCCTGACTGAAAACAAACTTGCTGCTGGCCAAGTCGCCGTTGGCTACAGTGCCAACCGAAGTCAGATCCCCGCCAGAAACGATGTTTTCCAAACCGACGTAAATCGTTCCATCGCAGATATCTTCGGGACGGACGCTCCTGCGTTCGATTGTTGCGATTTCCCCGAGGCTTGCAAACTTCACTTCAGCAGCTCCCGCAGCTCGTTCATGCCCTCCGTGATCTCAGCTTCGAGCTCGTCGAGCGCAGCCAAGATTTCCTCCGGGGCAGAATGCTCGACCTCTTCGTACTCAATCTCCTTGTACCGGTTCAGTGAAAGGTCGTAGTCGTTTGCCTCGATCTCGGAAAATGGAACACAGAACGACTGATCCGTGCGCGCCCGCTCAAGTTCCGTCGTCGTGCGCTGATTCCAACGCGAGAGGACGTCCTCAAGGTCGGAAGAGCCGAGTGGCGTGCGCTTGTCGTCGAGGCTGAAGCCGTCCGACTTTACGTCGTAGAACCAGACGTTGTCCGTGCCGCCGGAGTTCGTCTTCGTGAAGAAGAGGATGGCGGTGGAGACGCCGGCGTAGGGCTTGAAGACGCCCGACGGGAGTTTGACGACGGCGTCGAGCTTGTGCCCTTCGACCAGTGTCTTGCGGAGGGATTTGTGGGCTCCGGTGGAGCCGAAGAGAACGCCATCGGGCACGATAACTGCAGCTCGGCCACCCGGCTTGAGCAACTTGATAAACAGTGCCAGGAAAAGGAGTTCGGTCTTCTTCGTCTTGACGACGTTAAGGAGCTCCTTCGACACGTTCTCGTAGTCCAAGCTGCCCGCAAACGGAGGATTGGCGAGGATGACGTTGTACTTTTCTTCCTCGACGGAGTGCAAGTCGGCAAGTGAATCCCGGTAGGAGACGTCCGGGTTCTCGACACCGTGGAGGAGCATGTTCATAGAACCGATCCGAAGCATGGTGGAGTCGAAGTCGAAGCCATGGAACTGCTCGTGGTGGAAGAACTTACTGGTCTCGTCATTGGTGAGGAGATTGCTGTTGTTCTTACGGAGGTATTCCCCGGCCTGAACTAGGAAGCCGCAGGTGCCGGCCGCCGGGTCGCAGATGGCTTCGAGCGGCTGGGGTGCTGTCATCGCGACCATGAGGTCGATGATGTGCCGCGGGGTTCGGAACTGTCCGTTGGTACCGGCCGAGGCCAGCTTGGAGAGCATGTACTCGTAGAGATCGCCCTTGGTGTCGCGTCCCTCCATATTGATGGAGTCGATGACATCCACCACCTGCTTCAAGACACCCGCGTTCGGGATCTTGAACTGCGCATCCTTCATGTGGTGGCTATACGTGGAATCTTCACCGTTGGACTGCTTGGTCAGTTCAGTGCGGAGGAACGGGAAGATGCTCTGCTGGAAGACCGTAAACATCTCTGTTTGGCCGAAGTCCCTGAACTTCGACCAGCGGAGGTCCGAGTAGGGGCGGCCCTGAGGGTCAAGACCTTCGGGGAACACTGCGTTCTCAATCGGCTCGCCCAAGAGATTGGCCTGTGCCTCAGCCCGAGTGTGGTTCTCGTCCAGGCGCTTGAGAAACAGAAGGTAAGTGATCTGTTCGATGACTTCCAGAGGGTTGGAGATACCGCCGCTCCAGAACGTATTCCAGACTTTGTCTACTTGGGACTTGATTTCACCTGTGATCACTCATGCGAGTTTAGTAGGTCGTCAACTGGGGCCGGCCCACCGACAAGAAAACCTGGTACCCCTCTGCGGGGGTACCAGGCCTTCAGGCAAGCTGATTGTCAGCAGGGACGCCAGGACTTGCCGCCGGGAGCGTAGCAGCGGGGACCCGTGTACCCGGGGTAGGGATTCGATTGGACGGGCGGCGCCGGCGGTACGTAATTTTGGGCAGGGGGAACGTACTGCTGGGCCGGCGGCACATAGGGTGCCGGCACGGGGAGGTTTCGTATCCGCTCAGCTTCGGCTGCTGCCGCGGCCTGTTCTGCTGCTGCGGCCTCATCAGCAGCCTTTTTTGCAGCGGCAGCGGCTTCCTCAGCTGCCTTCTTCTCAGCCGCCGCACGCGCAGCGGCGGCCACCCGTTCCTCCTCAGCCTTCTTCTCGGCTGCGGCGAGCGACTTTTCTTGATCCTTGAGCTGGTTGTGGGCAGACTCAGCCTTGGATATCACTGCTGTCAAAGCGGTCAACTTGGCTGCTGATTCGCTGGCAGAGTAGGCCGCCCACAGGATCGAGTTCTCTGTGTCCCTCGCAGCGGATAGCAGGTCCTTGGCGGTCTTCGCAGAGGCGATGGCAGTCGCAAGCCCAGCGGCCGATGCTCCTGCACCCGCCGATGTCGTGGCCGGCGCCGCGCTTTGGGCTGCTGCTAACGCTTCTGTAGCAGCTGTCAGTTGCGCGGGGAGGGTGCATTCGATGTCCTCTGCGAAAAGCCCCGCCTTGGCAGTACGCGCTTCTTCGTAGGCAGCCTCGACCGGCGGCAGGAACTTTCGGTTCTCGCCTACAACCATCGGAACCCCCAGCCCGCGGCGGGCGATCTCGGCGTTGACGAGCTGGTTCTTGGCATTGAAGACACCAGCCAGAGTGCGCCCGTATTTGTCGTGGCGTTCGACGTCGAACTCCAACCGAACCTTGCTGCCCACCGGTAGCACTTCCTCCAAGTGGTTCGTCGCTTCCGGGCCGAGGCATTCGGTGGGTTTATTCGGATCCTTCGTTTCCGGCGTGTTGATGTTCAGCAGTCGGATCGTCTGATCGTTGTTGTTGATGGAAACCACCACGGTGTCTCCGTCAACCACGCGAACGACGGTGCCCGAGTCAGCGTTCGCGGCGGCGGCCGCAATTAGCGAGCCGGTCACGACGGCCAAAGCGGCCGTAGCACCAATAACTAGTTTCCGCATGGTGCCGCACCTCTCGCGACCGAGAAGGTGAGTGGACAGTGGCTGTGGGGCAGCCGGATTTGGGCGCGCAAATAGTCCCCCTATTATGCGATTGGAGTGATGAAGTGGCCGCTGGGCAGCCGAGAAACACTTTAAGCTACAACGCACAATTCCGATGCTTCCCCTGCAGTGCGGCGATATTGTGACTTCTGATTGACACAATGGACCATGCTCTTCACCAAAAAGTCACTCATGCAGGACGGGTTCACCGGCTTCCGGCCGCTCGACGAACTCGATCCCATGAGGATTCCCCAAGGCCCCGGCATCTTCGCCATCCTGTGCCCCGCGGATTTTGACCCCGTGTTCCTCAGCAAGAGCACCGCAGGCACGTTCAAGAAAAAGGACCCTTCGCTCAAGCGTGAAGCGTTGGAAACCGAGTGGATAGCGGAAGCTTCCGTACTTTACCTGGGCAAAGCCAGCGCCGGCAGCCAAGGTAACCGGGGGCTGCGCAAACAGATCCAGGAGTTCATGGATTACGGCCGCGGACGTCCCACTGTTGTCTGGGACGCGCGGTTCATCTGGCAGCTGCGTGATGCTTTGGACTTGGTGGTTGCGTGGAAGGAACTCCCCGCCTCCGAGCTGAACGCGGCCGAGGCTGCCTACCACTCCGACTTCGTGGCGGCCCACGGGCGGCTTCCGTTCGCCAACCTCGTCCAGGCCCGTCCCAAGAAGTAGCGAACAAGGCTCGACGGCGTCAGGCGAGTACCGCCGTCGGCCTCCCACTCGCTGGGCGTTCGGCGCATAATGGCAACCATGACGGCCAGCAACCCCACTGGAAGCAAACCGCATGGACCTCGCATCACGGTTGAGGTACCCGTTCTGCGCATCGGCGCGGGACCTGCTGACTATGACGGCTTATCCCGGTATGTGGATTCGCTCCGAAATCCGCCGGGACTGCACCTGACCCTGCTCCACGTTGGAATACTCGATGAACTTGGCAAGGACATCGCAGCCTGGACCAAGGGATTGTCGTCACCTGCACAGACGCTTCCGGAGATCGCCAGTTGGTTGACCGAGCTGCCGGTGTTGCAGGGCTTTCTGGGGAAGGCGGAAAAGTTGATTCCTTTGGGCGGTGGCCGCCTGATGGGGCTCGAGGTGGATGTGCCACAGGAAGTGCACGACTATCAGGCACTTTTGGTGCAAGGGCTCCACACACTTCTGGACGACCTGGGCCTGGACAACATTGACGACTTCATCCTGAGCTCACCTGCGCTGGGCTACAGGTCGCCCCGCTGGTTGCCTCACGTCGCCGTCGGCAAAGCCCGGACACGGCACGAACCTGAGATGGAGATCGCGCCCGTTGCCATCGAGTTTGGCGATTCCCGTATCCGGAACCGGCAGGCACTGCCCTCGGCAAAGTGAAGTGTTGTTGGTAGGTGACGCACGGGAAGTTCTACAGCCGGTAAAATACGAGGTGTCTCCCGTTTCCTACCTGAGGACTTCCATGCAGCCCCGCACTTTGTTCCGCACCGTAGCTTTTGCCGAGGCCGTGACTTGGACGCTGCTGCTGATCGGGTTGTTCCTTAAGTACGTCACGCGCACCACCGACGTCGGAGTGAGCATCGCTGGAGGTATTCACGGCTTCGTGTTCCTTTGCTACGCCGCGACGGCCGCCTTCACCTGGATCAACCAGAGGTGGTCAACACGAACCGGTCTCCTTGCCATCGGTTCAGCCGTGATCCCGTACGCCACCATTCCCATGGAGAAGTCGCTGGACCGCCGTGGCCTCCTCGCAGGTGACTGGCGCTTGGCCGCTGGGGGAGATTCGCCTCAAGGTGGGTTCGAGAAAGCCCAGGCGTGGGTCCTGCGAAACCCCATTCTGGCCGTCGTCGTCACGTTGGTGGCTGTGGGTGCCGTGTTCAGCTTCCTGTTGTTCATGGGTCCTCCAGGTACCTGGTTCTCCTAGAATTCAGCCATCGGAAAGCACCGTTCTTCGGAACTGGTGCTTTCTTCTTTTTGGCGTGCCCGTTCCGCGGGCCGCCGCCACCGACTTTTCCGCGGGCCGCCGCCACCCACTTTGAGTCTTGAATGGCACGACGCGCCATCTGCACGGTAAATCGATGGGTTGTTCGCCTTCGAAGTGGGTGTTTGCGGTTCGTGATGCGGGCGAAGGCCCAAGGTGAGTCGCCACCTATTTCGGTTTTGCGCCGGGGCAGCCCCAGGAGTTGGGGTTTTCCTGGCAGGTGTCGGCGACGAGTGCTCTTTGTGTTTTCCAGACTTGGATGGTTTGGGCTGGTGTGGTGAGGTTCAGGGTTCCGTTGATGGGTAGGGGTGGGCCGTTGTTGACGGAGTAGGTGCCGGTGAAGCTGGTGGTGAGGGTGGCCTGGTAGTTGCCGGTTTCTGTGTAGCTGTGGCTGGTGCGCGTTTGGGTGTTGAGCCATTCGGTTTCCGGGATGGGGTAGCCGGCTGCTGGTGTTGGTCCGAGGCTGGTGCCGTCACCGAAGGCGTAGGTGTAGTTTGCCGGTGTTGCGGTGAGGTGGACTGCTTGGCCGAGGATGCTGACGTCGAAGTCTTGCTCGCTGGCGGTGGTGTAGAAGTTGGTGGGTGCGCCTTTGAGGGTGTGGGGGAAGGGTTGGGCTTGGAGGGTTCCGGGGTTGATGGGTAGTTGTTGGAAGTCGTTGAGGATCCGGGCTGCGATGTTGTCCAGGACGTTCTCGGGTTGGGGGTCGTAGAGGCAGGTGGGTCCGGTGACGGGGATCCAGTCGGTCCAGCCTGGGTTGGTGATGGCTTTGGGGGCTTCCTTCCAGATGACCGGGGTGCCTGCTTCGGTGTTGGTTTCGGTGGCGGGGCATTCGAGGGCATCGCAACCGGGGTCCTTGGTGTCGGGCCCATCGGCGCGGCAGTGCGTGTCGGCCATGTACTGGTTGGGATCGGCGGCGGCGGTGGACGAGCTGTTGACGTTGGGAATGAACTCGCCAGTGACTGGGTCCCTGGTCCACTGAGTGCCAGTAAGTTGCAGCCCGTTCTCGACGTAGCCGATGTCAATTCTCGGCTCCTTCGCGTGGGCAGGTACGCATTGAAGCGCGACCATCAAGCAGGCAGTACTTACGAGAACGCTGACGCTCTGGGTGAATTTCTGCATGAACTAACGAATCAGACCAAGGTCGACGAGCAGCCAGCGCTGATCATCAAAGGTCATAGCCGCACGACTCGCGGAGTTCGTTGCGCCTGTTGGGTCTTGATATAGGGAACCGTCTCTATCCCTAATTTCGATTGGTTCCTGGATAACCTGAATGGCGGCGACCTGCGTAGACGCGGATGGATCAAAAGTAGCTTCAACTGTCGCCGACCTGATTGTGGCTCCGGCGATCCACTTCCCGTCTTTCCAGCTGGCCTCGATACCTTTGCGGAGAGAAGTACATAACGCGCAGGTGGGACTACTAAGGGGAAGCAATTTTTCAGTTGTCCCAGTTTCGTAGGCATAGCTCAACGTCGCGTAGTAGTACCCAATAAACGCCTCCAACCCCGCCTTCGAGTTTTCCTTCGCCAGCTCGGGCATCACGGGAACGGGCACATTTTCAGCCTTCCCCTTCGCATCCGCGGGCTTGTACACGGCGGGCGCTGAAGGAGTAGCCGAAGCGGTCGGGACCGGAGCGCTGGTGGCGGGCGACGCCGTCGTCGAGCTTGATTCGGACGGTTGCGTGCTGGGTGCGGGGCCGCCCTGACAGCCACTCAGAAGCACCGCCATAGTGAGAGCCATGACCGCCGTCCAAGGCCGGACAGAAGAAAAAGTGGCAGACGAAAGGCATGACATGACAGGCTCCCCAGCAGCTGTTTGGCGTTGTGCCGGTCAGTCTAGGTCGGGAGGGAAGCCAGATTCACGTCAGAAATTGCGGCTTGTGGATAAGTGCCCCGCCGCGTCCGAATATCCCCCTACCCGCGCAGCTTGTCCATATCCCTGCGGTCCTTCTTGGTGGGCCGTCCGGCGCCGCGGTCGCGCTGGGGGAGGCCGAGCTTAGGTGCAACGGGGCGTGGGGGAGTGTGGTCGGTGAAGCAGTGTGAGGCGGCTTCGGCGCCGACACGCTTCGCGATGAGTCGCCGCACTTCGAGTATCCGTTCCCAGCCCGATTCACGGACCCGGATGGTGTCGCCGATGATCACGCTCTGTGATGCCTTGACCGGGTTTCCGTTGATGCGGATGTGGCCGGCACGGCAGGCAGCGGTGGCGGCCGAGCGGGTCTTGTAGGCACGAATCGCCCAAAGCCAGGCGTCGACTCGGACGTTTGCCGGTGAAGATGACGGGATACTCATGATTGGGAAGAGTCTAACCGGGCCTCGCAAGCCCTGCGGGAACGCAAGAAGCAGCGAGGTCGTGGGAGGCCAGCCAAAACCCCCGGAAAGTTCCGGCGATCCCGCAGCATTCCCGCGATCTCGACGATCTCGGCGGGAGGACGGGCGGCAGCCAGGAGGGGCGCAGCCTGGAGACCCAACTACCGCACCGTCACCTCAACCACCTGCGCCATGTTGTTTCCGATGCCCTGGTAATTCCACACCTGCTCCGTGGGCTGCAGCGCGCCGGACGTATCCATCGCCCGGCACCGCAGTACGTGCTCACCCGGGCCCGCGACCCACACCATGGACCACGACCTCCACGCGAAATCACCCAAGGGCGGATCCACATGGGCAGGCATCCACTCGCCGTCGATCCCCACCTCCACCCGTTCAACCTCGCCGTGCCCGGACCACGCGCGGCCGTGCAGCATGACCGGACCGGCGTCCACAATCCGGCGTCGCGTGAAGAATTCCGGAATCCCGGGGGGAATCATGAGCGAACGGACACGGATGTGCGTCACGGGCAGCCCGGGACCGTCGGGACCTTGCAGGTAGTGATAGGCAACAGCCTGTTGGAATCCCATGAACCGCGACGTCACGGCCTCGATCGACGTCAACCATTTCACGCTCGCCATGCCGTACCAACCGGGCACCAACAGCCGCAGGGGGAATCCGTGTTGCAACGGTAAGGGACTGCCGTTCATGGCGTAGGCCAGCATGACTTCCGGATGCATGGCTTCCGCCACGGACAGGCTGCGCGCGTAGGGCTCTTCGACGCCGCCCTGGACTCCGGCGTCCGCACCCGTAAAGACAAGTTCGACGGCGTCACTCGCCAAACCTGCCTCCTCCAGCAGGGGTGCCAAGGGAGTCCCGGTCCACTCGGCCGTACCCACTGCACCCATGACCCAAGGCTGGCTTAGCGGACGCGGTTGCAGGAGGGAGCGGCCATTTCCGGCGCACTCAAGCGTTACGGGCATGGTGACGGAGGGTCTGGCCTTGATTTCGTCCAGGCTCAGCTCAAAGCTGCGGTCAACAGCCCCACCCAGCCGCAGTCGCCATGTATCAGCAGGGACGTGGGGGATGTCGAAATGGATGAGCAGGTAGTGGAGCCCGGCCGGCGTGATGTCGTCGTGCAGGGCCTCCAACGGCATGGAATGGTTGCGGCCGGAGAGCTGCAGTTCCTCATGGGTCAGGGGACCCTCGGTCGGCTGACCGGCGGTGGCGGCTTTCGCAGCCCTTTGCTTTACATGGTGCTTGGACATGGGACGGCGGCGTTCTACTGGAAGCTAAACGCTGCGGAGTGCCGCAGCACTTAGGACAAGGATCACGCCCCTGCCCAAGCCCGTCAATAGCCAGTTGTGAGGCCCGCTCTGCGCCATTAGGGAAGACCAAAGCGCGCAAAGCGGGCCTCGCAACGCAAGGGTGGCTACCGGCGTCGCAGTTCCGGGTACTCAAGGTGTGGGGCAACAGTGCCGGCGTCGCGCTCCAGGAAGTTGACCGCCGGGGCAACGATGTCGTCAATTTCGTCAAGGATCGACTCGCTCAACACCACGTCGGCAGCCTTCAGGTAGTCCGTCAGGTGGTCCTCGGTACGGGGCCCGATCACCACGCTCGTCACAGCCGGGTGGTTCAGGGCAAAGGCCACGGCAAGCTGGATGAGGGTCAGACCATGCCTGGCTGCGAGCTGAGCCAAGGCGTCCGCCGCATGCAGTTTGCCCTGGTTGAAAGGGGCGTTTACGTCGAAACGGCCCGGAAGTGCGCCCGATCGCGAGCTTTCGGGCTGTCCCGCACCCACCCGGTATCCGCCGGCCAGCCAGCCGCCGTCGAGCGGTCCGTAACTCAGAACCCCGACGCCGTACTGCTGGGTGATGGGGAAAACATCACGTTCGTTGGCACGCACCAAAAGCGAATAGGGAACCTGGTCAACCACGGGTGGGGTCAGATGGTTGGTGTTCGCGATCCACTGCGCCTCCACAAGCTGGGCCGGACTGAACACGGACGTGCCGTAGTAGAGGATCTTGCCTTGCCGGATGAGGTCGTTGAGCGCAGTGATGGTCTCCAGGAGATCGGTGTTGTAGTCCGGACGGTGCGCCTGGTAGAGATCGATCCGGTCCGTGTTCAACCGCCGCAAGCTGTCCTCCACAGCCCGGACGATCCACCGGCGGGAGTTGCCGGCATGTGCCGGGTTGGAACCCATCTGTCCGTGGAACTTGGTGGCGAGGAAGACGTCGTCACGCCGGCTGTGGATGGCTTGGCCAACCACGGTTTCTGCCTCTCCCTGGGAGTAGATGTCCGCGGTGTCGACGCTGGTGATGCCGGCATCCAGTGCCGCCTTGATGATACGGATGCTCTCTGCGGGACCCGTGGGTGCGGCGCCGGTACCGAAGTTCAGGGTGCCCAGCGTGAGCGGGCTGATCAGGGCGCCAGTGCGTCCAAGCGTTCGTAGCTCGTTGAGGCTCATGTCGGCTTCCTGTGGTGGGACTGTGCTGATGGGGCGGTCCTGATGTCCAGGGATTGGCCGTGGACCGGATGTTCAATCGAGGCTACACACGGCCGCCGGAGGCATAAACGCAAGCGGTAGAACTTCTTCGTTTTTCGTCTTGCGAGGTAATGGAAGAGGCCTTACTTCGCGATATTTCTTGACACGCGGCAACACAAATGTCTTTCGGATCAACAAATATTGCCGTTCCCGGAAGCAGGTGAATTATGGGAAAGGAACTCAGGCAACGCGATAGGGGATACCGGAATGACTCAGACCACAGTGGAAGAAACGGCGGCCATCAAGGCGGCCTTTGCGCAATTCCCGTCGGGAGTTGCGGCGTTCAGTGCGATGGTGGATTTCACTCCGGAAGCCCTGGTGGCATCGTCCTTCACTGTGGGGGTTTCCCTGGAGCCGCCGCTGGTGATGTTCGCCGTGCAGAACTCCTCCACCACGTGGCCCAAGCTGCGCCAGGCCAGACGCCTGGGTGTATCAGTACTCGCCGAGGGCCAGGAGGCTACGGCACTACAGTTGGCTTCGAAAACGCGGGACCGTTTCGCCGGGCTGGCCACAAGCGTGGGTGATTCAGGCGCCGTCCTGATTGATGGCGCCGTGCTGGGCTTTGAATGCGAAGTCGTTTCGGAGACGCCCGCCGGTGATCACGCGATCGTCGTCCTGGAGGTCAAGGCCACCACCATCAACCTCGAATCGAAGCCATTGATCTACCACGGCGCAACGTTCCGGCAGTTGGCGGCCTAGTACCTGGCTGCCTAGTACCTGGCGGCCCAGTATCGGGCTGCCAGGCTTCTGGCTGTCTGGCTTCCGCTAGGAGTTGCGGCTGGCGCTGCTGAGCGAACCTTTTCGGATCGGGCTCGGAGACTTCCCATTTTTGGAAGTGTTCGGGCCCGACTTCTTTGCGTCGCTGCCGGAGCCGTTGGACGCGCCGTTGCCGGCACCGTTCTTGGAGGCGCCGCCGCTGCCGGAGCTGTTGGACGCGCCGTTGCCGGAGGCGTTGGACGCGCCGTTGCCGGCACCGTTCTTGGACGTGCCGCCGGTCCCGCCGGAGCTTGTCCCGCCGCCGTTGTCGCCTACGCCGTTCCGGCTGTTGCCGCCGCCGTTCCCGCCACCCGGCTTTGCCGACGCATCCGGGCTGTTCGGGCCCTGTTTTGCGCTACTGGACGACGGCGTTGGCTCACCGATGTCCCGGACGGTCACCTTGATGGCCGGCGGCTGTCCTGCCTGCGCGCGGGCCGCTGCACGCCGGTCCGCCTCGGCCACAGCGTCAGCCCAGTCCTTGGCCAGAACAGGCGGTTCCTTGGTGGCTGCCACAACGATCGGATGGTGTGCGGTCTGGTGTTCGACCACTGACTTGACCTCTGCCGGTTTGGGCAGGTTGCGCGGGTCTACCTTGTCTTTCCACGCGCCGTCCTTAAGCCCAGCCGCCGTACCCGAGAGCCGGCGTCGAACGCCTCCAAGGAGGTCCCGCTTCGGGGCCGCTGGTTCGGGGGCCGCGGCGGGTTCTTTGGCTGGTTTTTCTGCCGATGCCGACGGCGCTTCAGCAGACCCAACCGGCGCTTCAGCAGGCCGAACCGGAGCTGAGGCAGACCCCGCAGGGACGGCAGTGGCCCGGGCCGGGGCGGCAGCCGGTGCGAGTGTTGCCGCAGCCTGCACCCGCTCTGTGGAACCTGTTTCCAAGTAGGCCAGGTCATCGAGCGGAGAATCAGCAACCGCCGGGGTATCGCCGCCGGTCACAGGATCGGGAACGCGGGCGGGTCGCGGGGGCAACTGAACGATGCGTGTGGTTTCCTTTTTCGGGAAAATACCCACCATCGCCAAGAGAATAATCGACAGCAGCCGCCCCACCCCGGCGACCACCAGAGTGATGATAATGATCAACCCGAGACCCAGGAACATCAGGACAGCGAGTCCCAGTGTTCCCAAATAGGTCAAGTTGATGGCGAGTGTTGTCGGATCCTCCACGTAGCCTCCCCTGGCTGTCGTTTTGTGATGCGCGCATTGCCCACCCAGCTTGCGTATCCAGCCTACGGTCCAGCACCGACGGAATCACGCGCCGCCCCCTACTCTGGCGGGGTTGTTTCAAAGCTGTTATACGGCGTGGGAAAATATGTTGCCCAGCTCTCATTTACTGCCTCAGATTGGGACCTTGTGACCCCTGATACCACCCGGCTCCGCAACGGCGCTTGTCCCTGCCTTTCCGGCGACCAGTACGACGATTGCTGTGCCCGTTTCCACCGCGGTGATGCCGATGCGCCCACAGCGGAGCAACTCATGCGTTCCAGGTATTCGGCGTTCGTGGTCCTTGATCCCGCTTACCTGCTGCGCACCTGGCATGCTTCAACCAGGCCGCAATCCATGGACCTCGATGAGGACATGCAGTGGCGGAGGCTGGACATTCTCTCTACAGACAAGGGCGGCCCCCTGGACAACTCCGGCACTGTGGAGTTCGCCGCTCATTACAGGCTCGACGGCGAACGCGGAGTCCAGCGCGAAGCCAGCCGTTTTGTTCGGGAAGGCAAGCGCTGGTTCTACGTGGATGGCGACGTCCGCTAGGAAGCTACCTGTAGTTGCGGTGCAGGTTCTCCTTGGTTGAAGCGCCGGGCGAGGCGTCGCCGATCCATGGCCCGGTGCCTTCGGACTGGTCCAAAACTCCGGCCTCCAGCCAGGCGTAGTCTCCGGCGAGGACTTTGCGCGAGAGCCCGTGGTCGCCGTCGTCAGTGTTCCTCCACAGCTGGTCAAAGTACTCATCCACCCGCACCCGCGCTTGTTCACAGAAGGCCTCGGCCAGTTCAAACGCCGTGGCACCCTGTTCCGGGTGCTTGCGCAGCAGCATTTCAGCCCGCGAGCAGCAGGCTGCCATTGCGAACAGCTCAGCGCCGATGTCCACAATCCGGCCCAGGAACGCCTGCTTGTGTTCAAGCTTCGCCTGCCACCGGCCCATGCCGTAGAAGGTTTGCCGCGCCAGCCGCCGGGAGGACCTCTCGACGAACCGCAACTGCTTGGCCAGGCGCCCAAACTCCGCGTAGGACCGCGGATCCATTCCAGCGCCGGCTACGAGCTTCGGCAGCCATTTCGCATAGAAACCTGAGGCCCCGACGGCGGCCCTCGCCTTGTCCTGCAAGCTCGCATCCGCTGAGGCGAGGTCGCCCGCGGCTGCAAGGTGTGCGTCAACTGCTTCGCGGGCGATCAGGAGTTTCATGATCTCGCTGGAACCTTCGAAGATCCGGTTGATGCGGAGGTCCCTGAGCAGCTGCTCGGCCGGGACGGCACGCTCGCCCCGGGCTTCCAGGGAGTCGGCGGTTTCGAAGCCCCGGCCGCCACGGATCTGGACCAGTTCATCGGCGATCCGGCAGCTCAGCTCGGTGGACCACAGCTTGGCCAGCGCTGCCTCGATCCGCACGTCTTTCTGCCCTGCGTCCGCCATCTCGGCTGACAGTTCAAAAACGGCTTCCAAGGCAAAAGTGGTGGCGGCGATGAAAGCGATCTTCTTGCCAACCGCTTCGTGTTGGCCAACCGGGCGTCCCCATTGGGTCCGTGCGTTGGACCATTCGCGGGAGATTTTCAGGCTCCACTTTCCCGCGGCAACGCAGAGTCCGGGGATGGAAAGCCGTCCCGTATTAAGGGTGGTGAGGGCGATCTTGAGTCCTTGGCCTTCGCGGCCGAGCCGGTTGGCGGCAGGGACCCGGACTTGGTGGAAGCGGGTTACCCCGTTCTCGATCCCGCGCAGCCCCATGAAGGCGTTGCGGTTCTCCACAGTGATCCCGGGGGAGTCCATCTCCACAACGAATGCCGAGATGCCGCCCTTATGCTCGGTGCCATCAGCATCGGTGTGCGCGGGGACCCTGGCCATGACCACCACCAGTTCGGCGATCACCCCGTTGGTGGTCCACAGTTTCACGCCGTCCAGAACGTAAGAGCCGCCGTCGTCGGACAATACGGCAGTGGCGCCCATCCGCGCGGGGTCGCTGCCGACGTCGGGCTCTGTCAGGAGGAAAGCGGTGATGGCGCCGGCGGCGCAACGCGGCAGGTATTCCTGCTTCTGTTCGCTCGTGCCGAATTCTTTGACCGGCTCCGGCACTCCGATGGACTGGTGGGCGGAAATCAGCGCGCCCAGGCTCGGATGCACGGATCCCAAAAGGGCCAAAGCGCGCCCGTAATAGACCAAGGACAGGCCCAGGCCCCCGTATTCGCGGGGGATCTTCATGCCGAAAACGCCCAGGTCCGCGAGCCCTTTGAGGTACTCGTCAGGAATTCTTGCGTCCCGTTCAATAACGCGGCCTGACATGGTTTTGGCGAACGTGAGCAACCGGCCCATGAATTCCTCGCCCCGCTCTACATCGTCCCCCTTGGCTTGTGGCCACGGGTGGATGAGGCTGAGGTCAAAGCTGCCCAGGTACAGGCCTTTGGCGAAGCTGGGCCGGTTCCATTCGGTTTCACGCGCGGCTTCGGCGACGGCGCGGGCTTCTTCTGCGGTGGCGTTGACGCTTGCTGCGGCGAGACTGTTGTCAGTGGCGGACGTCATGGGATAACTCCTCTAGCCGGTTATGCCGGATGGAGCCAGGGTCCGCCTCGGGTGGGAACCCTTCAGCTGTCCCTCAATGCTACCCGCGGGTAGCTACCCGTGCCAGTGGAAATTTGGGGCTGGAATTCGGCCGGAATTTCCACTTGTCCCGCGTGGTGGACCAAACGGTCCCACGCAAAATTAATGCCATGGACGAGGCCGCCGAGGACGCCTTTGACGGCGTACCAAACCATGCCCATTGCGCCGATAAGAACGATTGTTGCCATTGCTGCTGCAGCGATGAATGCCACCAAAAGCGCAGCGAAAAACAGTGTTCCAATAACTACGTATGTGCCTGTTTCCAGCGCAGTGAAATCGAAATCCATGGTTCCCCCCGGAGCGACGGTGCGTGGGTCGGCGCGGCGTGGCTGCGTCGATGCTCTGACACTAGGGGTGCCAGGTACGTTCCGGCCAGAGCGGAAACGTGCCGTGGCCGCGTTGATACGGGATCGAAACCATACCGCACGGTAGGTTACGAAATGGTTGCGGTGGGGAGGCTCCGACGCTCTGCGTTAACCTTGTACGGGGCAGTTTTCGCTGCCAGCCAGGTTTCGCAGCAGCTGAAGGAGAGTAGTTGTCCCGTTCAGCCATGTCTTCCGCCGATGCGATCAGCGCAAGGCTCCGTGACCTCGAACAGCTGACCAAGGGGCCGGCGTGGGCCCTGACGCGTTCGGCGCCGTGGGTGATCGCGGTGCTGCAGGCTTCCTTCACCCGCACCCGTCCGCAGCTTCCGCTCGAAGAGTTCCATGCCGACGTCGACGCTTTCCTTGAGCAGCTCCGGCGCCAGGACCCGGCGTTGGGCGGCCAACAGAACGGCAAGCTGTTCGGTGATGAATGGACCCGGAAGCAATTCCTGACCCGCCGGAACCAGTCGGGCCAGATCGTTTACGAAGTCACCGAGCCAGCGGCCCGTGTACTGGCGTTCCTCGACAGCCTGTCCAGCGAACGTTCAACCTTGAATGGATCACGGCTTGGCACTTTGCTGGGTGACGTGGAGAAGCTCGCCAACGAGACCAACCCGGACCAAAGCGCGCGGCTGGAGGCCTTGGAAGAAGAAATCCAAGAGCGGCAGCAGCTGGTGGAGGACATCAGCTCCGGCGAGTTCGATGGCCTCCTGGACGATGAAGAGGCGGTGGAAGCTGCCGGCAACATCCTTGACCTTGCCGCCAGCCTGCCCGCTGATTACAAGAAAATGCGCGACCGCATCGAAGAACTGGTGGGCGAACTCCGGAACCAGATCATCGAGGAATCCCTGAGCAAGGGCGCCACCATGGCCCAGGTCCTGGAAGCCGACAAGCGGCTGCGGCAAAGCCCTGAGGGACGTACCTTCCGGTCCTTCACCGCTTTCCTGGAGGACCCGCAGCAGCAGTTGCGGTTCCGTTCGGCGATCGGCGAGGTGCTGAGCCGGCAGTTTGCAGACGACCTCACCCCGGAAGACCGCGAAACCCTGAAGAACCTGGTGGCCGAACTGCGCACCCAGCACAGCCAGATCCAGCGGATCTACGGCAAGCTTTCCGAAAGCCTGAACACCTACATCCAAAGCGACGACGTCCGGCAATCGGTCAGCCTCCGCAAAGTACTTGCCGAAGCCGAGCAAGCGATCCGCTCCTTGCCGTACGAGCGCGACCGGCCCGGCCTGGTTCCCGGACCTGTGCTGTTCAACGCCGGATTCGAATCGCTGGCCATGGTCAAACTCTTCGATCCCGACGAATTTGCCACACCCCCGCGCCTTGCCGACCCCATCGCTTTCAGCGACTCGGACCGGGTCCGGTCCGCACGAACCGGAAAAGCCAAGCCTGCCGTGGTCCGGGCGGCAATGGCGGGATCCGCTACCTTGGCCGAGGCATGGGAGAACCTCCCCGCTGAGGAACGGCACATCAACACTGTGCGCACCCTGCTCTCCATGGCGCTCCAGACGGGTGCGGCCTTCGATCGCGCCGCCTGGGAACACATCGACTTCGAACAAATCGACGGCAGTACCCGCACTGCGTACCTGCCGGTCGTTACGCTGAATGAGGATTCTGATGACTGAGGAAATCACGACGCCGGAACCCGCCGTTGAGGAAACCACGACGCCGGAACCCGCCCAGGCGGTTGAGGTCACCACGGAGGGGACCAAGGACGCGGCGGAGGCTGGGGAGCCGACGACAGAAGCTGCTGAACCTGCGACGGAACCAGCTGCAGACATCAGTCACGCGGACCCATTCCGGGTCACGCCGCGGGACTCCTTTGTTGACGGGGCTGCCCTGTTCCCTGGTGACACCGGTGTGCTCCCCATGAAGGTCCGCCATGCTCTGGTGAAGCTCCTCAAAGGCCCTTACATCGACGGCGGCCGTGACGAAAAACTGTGGACCACGCTCTTGGACAACCAGCTGATCCTCCGCAGCCGGCTCTCCGAGCTGTTCCTCACTCTCCAGCTCGATCACGACCGCAAGATTGCAGTCCTCCGCCCAGTCGACCCCGAAATCATCGGTGCCGGTTCCCGGTCAAGCATCCTTCGGCAGCAGCGGGCCCTGAGCCGCGTGGAAACCATCGTCCTGCTGCGCCTGCGGCTCCTGCTGGACCGCCATGTCACAGCCCAGACAGATCCGACCATCACCCGTGAAGAGATCTCCGACCTCGTGGCCAACTACACCCCTGCAGGCCAACAAGATGCCCTCAGGGACTCCGACGTCGTAACCCGGACCATCACCAAACTCCTGGCTCGCCAACTTCTCCTCCCCACCCAGCTGGATGACAGCTACACCATCAGCAACGCCCTCCCACTGGCCCTTCCTTTCGAGAACATCGGCGACATCCCGGCCCAGATCGAGGCACTGATAGCAGTAGCAGCGGACGAGTCCGGAACAGAACCCCTCCTGGACCTCGACCCCGACTCCAGCCCCGCTTCCGAAGACGGGGACGACGACGCCGATGCCGCCCCCGCCCCTTCGCCGGGCGGCTCTGCTGCAAGCAGCGAGCCGCCCGGCTCCGACAGCGGCAGTGGCCTTCCCAACACTCGCAAGCTCGCGTCGGGTCCCTCGGCCAGTGCCTTGGATGCCACTCCCGGGGCGGCATCGGCGCCGTCTAACTCGAGCGCGCACCCCACCAACCAGATCGATCTCAATTCAAGCGATCGCTCCGCAGCGGACACCGGGCTTGAAGAAAAAGGTGACGGGCCCGCTGACGTGAGCGCCGACGTCGAGCGTTCTTCGGATGAAATCGGAGATGCCGATGAAGTCGGGAACGGCACGAGCGGCGATGCCGGAGACATGCGGCAGCATGCGTCTAAGCGAGGGACGAGCGAGCATGCAGAGAATGTGTCCGGTACCGCCGCGGACGCAACCACGACTGACGGGATCACCAAGTGACCATCGCAAGCATGCTCCCACTAGGCGAACTCACGAACCCGGGCCAGATGCGGTTGGCGCTCGTCCAGGTGGTCAACTGGGGCACGTTCCATGGCGCGCACACCATGCACGTGGACCGCAAGGGCACCCTGCTCACAGGCAACTCGGGCGTCGGTAAGTCGACTCTCTTTGATGCGATGCTCCGCGTTTTCGATGCCCGTCCGCGCTCGAATGAGGCTGCTGCCCAGCGGTCCGGCGGTGCTGTGGAGGACAAGAGGACCACGTTCACCTATATGCGCGGCAAGGTTGGCGACAAGGCCGTGGGGGACAGCTCGGCCAGTGCCTTCCAGCGCCCTGGTGCCACCTGGTCCGCCGTCGCGCTGACGTTTGATAACGCGGCCGGCACGAAGGTGACGGTGTCGGCGCTGTTCGACCTTCCCAAAAATGGCACTGAGTCCAGTGTCGGTCGGTTCTACGTGATCGACAGCAAGCCGTTGGATCTTGAGGCCATTGAGGGGATTGCGCAGAAGCGGTTTACCAAGGGCGCGCTGGAGTCGATTTTCCCTGAAGGCCAGGTCTTCGATGTGCATAAGGCGTTCGCCGAGCGCTTCCGCAGGCTGCTGGGCATCAACTCCGACCAGGCGCTGCCGCTGCTTCGCGTGATCCAGGCCGGCAAGGGCTTGGGCGGAAGCGTCAACACGTTCTTCCGTGACCAGGTGCTTGACGCCCCGGCGACTCTGGCCGCCGCCGATGACGTGGTGGAGGAGTTCAGCAACCTGATGTCCATCCGGCAGCGGCTGGAAGATGTCCGTCAGCAGCGGGACCAGCTTGCTCCGGTTCCCGGGCTGAACAAGGAATACGCGCAGGCATTGCTGGACGCGAACCGGCTCCGGGAGTTGGCGGGCGAGGAGTTTGAGGCTTACAAGCAGCAGCTCGCAGTGACTGTGCATGCAAAGACGCTGGCCCGGTTTAAGGAGCTCGCGCAGTCCAAGGCGCAGGAACTTGCCGCGGAGCGCACCGTCCGCGACGCCCTGGCCAAGGAGCTTCGCGATCTCGAGCTGGATTACAACAACCGCGGCGGCAACGCGATTTCGGCCATTGAACAGTCGCTGGAGAACGCCCGCGTTGGCCTTAAGCTGCGTCAGCAAGTTGAGGATTCGGCCCGGAAAGCGCTGGCCGAGGCCGGGTTGAACCTTGAGTGGTCCGCCGAGGGCTGGGACCAGGCCCATGAGCAGGCAGCAGCTCGATCGGCAGAGTTGAAGGACGATTCGGAGGCCCTGAAGGAGCTCCGTTTCGAGGCCTTCGACGGCCATGCCACCAAGAAGCGGGAGCTTGCCGCGGCCCAGCAGGAACTCTTGTCGCTCCGCTCGCGCAAGTCCTTGCTGCCGCCGTCGAGCATCGAAAACCGTGCCGCCATCGCCGCCGCAACAGGCGTCCCGGAAGAGCGGATGCCGTTTGGCGGTGAGCTGATCGACCTCGCCGAGGGGCAGGACCAGTGGCGCCCGGCGGCTGAGCGTGCCCTCCGCAACCTTGCCACCACGTTGCTGGTTCCGGGCGAGCACTTCGCCGCAGTTACCCGCTACTTGAACGACAACTCCGTCCGTGGCGCTCTCCGCGCAGTGGATGTGTCCAAGCCGCTCGCCGGTGGCGCGCTGGCTGTGGAGGACGTTTTCGACGGCGACCTCCTGACCAAGTTGAGCATCCTCACCTCGGGCGCCAATGCCGACGCCGGGGAATGGATCCGCGAGCGGATCGCCGTGGACTTCGCGTACCCGTGCGTCGAGGATCCCGACCAGCTGGCCGGGATGGACAAGGGCCTGAGCCTGGGTGGCGTGGTCAAGCGCAACCGGCACACCGTGGAGAAAGACGACCGTTTCACCAGCCGCCAGGACTACGTCCTCGGGTTCGATAACGCCTCCAAACTCGAGCTGGTGGCCGCACGGGTGGGCGAGCTGGAAAACGAGCTGGTGAAGGCTGCCGAACTGGCCCAGAGCCGCGAGGATTCGCATCAGGGCATGGCCCGCCAGCTCGAGGCGTTGCGTCGGGTGGCCGAAGACGAACGGCCATGGGAGCAGGTCTCCGCAGCGGTGGCCGCGGACGAACTGGCCCGCATTGAGCAGCGGCTGACGGACGCCTTGGCCGCGCAGGCCGACCTGGAGCCACTCCGTGCAAACATCGAGGCCGTGCGGGAAAAGCACCAGTCCTCCACAGGGTCGGCCGCCGTGTTGCAGAGCGAATACAAAGCGCTGGACCACAAAATGACCACAGCAGACGGCCTGCTCGATGCCGCGAGGTTGAAGCTGGAGCAAGCACCGCCGTCGGCCTCCACCATCACCGCGCTGGAACCCTACTTTGACGGCGTCGCTGATGTCTCCGAGCTTTATGAGCTCGACAACCTGGCCAACAGCGTCCGCAACAAGTTGCTCGACGAGCTTCATGCCGCTGAATCGCGCGGGCAGGCAACCGCCGAGCGGCTGACACGCATGTTCGAGGCGTTCGTCCGCGACTGGGGAAGTGCCATCAGCGCCGACCACGGTACATCGATCGGAGCAGCCGGCGACTTCGAGTCCCGGTATCATGCGATCGTCAGCGACGGACTGCCCGCCCAAGAGGCCGAGTTCCGGTTGTTCTTCAACCAGCGCACCCACGAGTCGTTCAGTACGCTCCTGCACTTGCTGGATGAGGAACGGCGCAGTATCACCAGCCGCATCCTGCCCCTGAACGGCATCCTGTCCCAGGTCAATTTCCACGAGGGCAGCTTCCTGGAACTGGACATCAAGCAGACGCTTCCGGCCACGGCCAAGCAGTTCAAGGACGCGATCCAGAATGCGCTGAAGGCAAAGCACACCCGGCCGTCCCGGGGAGCTGCTCCAGCGACGGAAGTGGACGACGACGCCGAGCTCACCGCCCGCTACAAGTCCTTGGAAACCCTGGTGAAGCGCCTCGGATCGCAAACGCCCGAGGACCGCCGCTGGCGGGCCGAGGTGCTGGACGTTCGTGGGCACCTGTTTATCCAGTGCAAGGAGCACCGCGAAGTAGCTTCGAAGGCGGGCAAGGCCCCCGGTAAAGCCGGCACCGGCAAGGCAACCAAAAAGAAGACCGAAGTGTTCATGCACGCCGACACCGGCTCCATGTCCGGCGGGGAGCGCCAGCGTTTCACGGCGTTCATCATGGCCGCTGCCCTGAGCTACCAGTTGGGCATCGCCGAGCAAGGGTTCACCACCTACGGAACCGTGATGATGGACGAAGCGTTCGTGTTGGCCTCGGAGGAATTCGCGGGCGCCGGCATCAAGGCGCTTCACGAGTTCGGGTTCCAGTTGTTGCTTGCCGCGCCGGAAAACGTGATCGACCTGTCCCGGCACCTTGGATCCGTTACCGAGATCCTCCGGGACAAGCGCACCAACCGCTCGGGCGTGCTGACGGCTCCCGTCATCGCCGGTCCGGGCGAACCGGGCGCGTGGCGCTCCGAAGCCAACCCTGTGGACATCGTCCTCCGGTAACAGCAACGCGGGGTCACTTGTCGCCCCCTCGGGGAGTGCGAAAGGGCCATTAGTGACCCCGCGTTGCTTCAGGTCCTACTTCGCGCGGACGCGGTCCAGGAACTGTTCGGTCCGGGCTTCCAGCCCTGCGATTTGTCGAACAACGACGGCGGCCGGGTCCGGGTTGATCTCGTTGGCGGGCGGTTCCTTGCGCACGTTGGCGCTGCAACCGAACTCGGCGCAGATCAGTGTCCCCACTGTGTTCCCGTCTTTGCCGGATTGTCCGGCCTTCTTGGCAACCCACAGGTAGACGTCATCCTTGGAGAAGACATCGCGGCACAGTTCGCACAGCACCACGCGCCTCTTTCCGGATCCACCTTCGGGGGCACGGAGCATGATCCCGGTGAGCTTTCCCCGGTGCTGAACCACAAGGTACCCGCGCTGGGGCATCTTTTCGTCCCGCCATCCCAGGAACTCCAGGTTGTCCCAATTGATGGTTTCAAAGTCACGGGGGAGATTGAGTTTGGCCGCCTCGGAGCGACTTGCATTGATGAAGGATGAACGGATCTGTTGGGCAGTAATTTTCTGCATGGCAATGCTTCTTTCGGAAATGGTCGACGTCCGCGCGGAGTTCTGGCGCGCGGGAAATGGCAGAAGTCGTCGGTCATCCGGGAAGGCAGGCGCAACAAAGGGACCCCGAAATTCATGGTGTCCGGGAGATGAGCCTAGGAAGATACCGACGGGCGGGGGAGTGCCAAGCAGGCCAAAGCGGCCACCTCGCCAACCATGGCTGCGGCAACTGAAACAGTGCGCACGCTCATCCCCTCGTTCGATTCCTTTGGAAGCGGTAGTCCGCTGCCGCTATCTTCCCAAAACCCGAGGGGAGATGTCCACTGAGCGAGGGTTGGGCTGACGGGCGGGGGGGATGTGAGCGAGGGTTGGGCTGAAGGGCGGGGGATGTGAGCGAGGGTGTGATCTGCATCCCATTTTGCCCATGGGGTGGATTACGTGACGCAAACGTTTCTTAATTATCCGGAGGGTAGGCTAGCCTTACTTAGGTTCGCATCACTTACCTAAGGAGTACCGTGGCATCCCTTCTCCCACGCCGCGCCCTGCTGAAAACTGCAGGTACCGCGACGGCCGCCTTGGCCGCCGTCGCCCTTTCACTCACTGGCTGCTCCACAGGCCCGGCAACCACATCGCCGGCATCCGAGCAGGCTGAGTCCGCTGCTTTCCCGGTGACCATCAAGAACGTCTTTGGTGAGACCACCATCAAGGAACAGCCCAAGCGCGTAGTCACCGTCTCGTGGGTCAATGATGACGTCGCGATCGCCCTGGGCGTTGTCCCGGTTGGCGTTCCCAAGAACGAGTGGGGCAACAATGACAAGGGCTCCACCCCTTGGAAGGACGCTGCACTGGAGAAGCTCGACGCCGGCTTTGGTACCGACAAGGCTCCGGTCCAGTATTCCGAGGCAGACGGCATCAACTTCACCGAGATCGCGAAGCTCAGCCCCGACGTCATCCTGGCCGCGTACTCTGGCCTGGAAGAGGCTGACTACAAGAAGCTCAGCGAAATCGCCCCCGTTGTGGCGCAGCCGGAGTTGTCCTACGGTACGCCGTGGCAGGAAAGCACCACCATCATCGGCAAGGCACTGGGCAAGGAAGCCGAAGCCAAGAAGCTGGTGGAGGACACCGAAGCCACCATCAAGGACAAGGTCTCCAAGTACCCGCAGATCAAGGACAAGACCTTCATCTACGGCAACCTCGAGCCTGCCAAGGGTGACGGTGCCAACGTGTACACCGCCATCGACAACCGCCCCCGCTTCCTCTCCGAAATCGGCATGAAGCTGGCACCGGTCGTCACGGAAAACACCAAGTCGAAGACGGAATTCTTCATCCCGTGGTCCGCTGAGAAGGCCAACGAGCTCGAATCGGACATCTTCGTGACCTGGGTTCCGGACGCCACCACCGCCGACGCCGTCAAGGCCGATCCTCTGCTGGGCCAGATCCCGGCGATCAAGAAGGGCGGCCTGGTTGCCGATTCGGACCAGACCCTGACGCTCTCCATCTCCGCTTCTTCGCCGCTGAGCCTGCCGTGGGCACTGGATACCTTCCTGCCGAAGCTGGGTAGCGCAGCGGAAGCCGTGAGCAAGTAACACCATGAAAATGAGTACGACGACGGCACTCCAGGGGAGGGGCAGCGGCACTTTGGTGCCGGCTGTCCCTGGAGGCACCCCTGGCGCTTCGGCATCCGGAGGGGGGACCGGGACCCGCCGCAGCGAAAGCAACCGCAGCGCAGGCAAGCGCACCGCCTGGTTGCTGGTGGCCGTCGTCGTACTCGCCGCAGTCTGCGCCGCATCCCTGGCGATCGGCGCACGCGGCCTTCCCCTTAATACCGTGTGGGAAGCACTCACCAACTTCAATCCGGCCGACGGCAACCACGCTGTGGTGATCGCACGGATTCCTCGCACGATCCTGGGCCTCCTTGCCGGGGCAGCGCTCGGCCTGGCCGGGGCTGCCATGCAGGGCGTGGCCCGCAACCCGTTGGCTGATCCGGGCATCCTGGGCCTGAACGCCGGCGCGGCCCTGGCTGTGGTTGTGGGCATTTACGTCTTTGGCATCGGCTCCTTGACCGGCTACATCTGGTTTGCTTTCATCGGGGCCGCAGTGGCCGCCGTCGTGGTTTATGCCGTGGCGTCTTTGGGACGTGACGGTGCGACGCCGGTCAAGCTCGCCCTGGCGGGCGCAGCGCTGAGCGCCGGCCTGGTTTCCCTGACGAACGTGATTCTGGTTTCCAGCCAGGACACCCTGGACCGCTTCCGTTTCTGGCAGGTGGGCAGCATTGGTGGGCGTGACTGGTCCGTGCTGCTGCCTGCCCTGCCCTTCCTGGCCGTTGGCGCGATCATCGTCCTTGGCGGCGGGCGCATCCTGAACAGCCTGGCCCTGGGTGACGACATTGCCCGCGGCTTGGGCCAAAACGTTGTCCTGGCCCGTGCCGTCACGGCGCTGGGGATTGTGCTGTTGTGTGGCTCGGCCACTGCTTTGGCTGGCCCCATTGGCTTCGTGGGCTTGGTGGTTCCGCACGCCGTCCGCTTGTTGACCGGGCCGGATTACCGGTGGATCCTGCCGTTTTCCCTGGTGTCGGCTCCCATCCTGCTCATCACCGCCGACGTCATTGGCCGCGTGATCCTTCTTCCGGGCGAAGTTCCGGCCGGCATTATGACTGCGATCGTGGGGGCGCCGGTGTTTGTCTGGCTCATCCGCCGTGGAAAGGGGGCAGGGCTGTGACCGTCCTTAAATCCGCCCCCGAGCTGGCACTTAATGACAATGTTTCCCCCAAACACCCTCATAAAATGCCACTTTGGCGAGTGCTGAGCCCCACGTTCTTCCTCGCGCTGGCACTCGTGGCAATGTTCGCCGTCTACGTGCTCCTGGGCAGCTACACGGTGACCATCCCGGACTTCTTCACCATTGTGATCAACCACCTCACCGGTGGCGAAAAGATCCCCGGTGCCAGTTTCATCGTCATGGAGCACAAACTGCCCAGGGCGATGGTTGGCACCATGATCGGCGTGGCTTTCGGGCTCGCCGGTGCACTCTTCCAGACCATGCTGCGCAACCCCTTGGCCAGCCCGGACATCATCGGCATCAGCTCAGGTGCCAGCGCGGCAGCTGTGACGGCAATCGTGATTTTCGGCGCCTCCGGAGCCGTTGTTTCCGGTGCTGCGTTGATCGGAGCGCTTGGTGTCGCGGCCATCATCTACGCGATCTCCCGCAGCGGTTCGGGCGCGGGTGGAGGAAGCCGCGGAAACGCGGCAGGCAACCGCCTCATCCTTGCCGGCGTGGGCATCGCCGCCGCCCTTCACGCAGTGGTCAACTTCCTGATGACCCGGGCGGACGTCCGCACTGCCGCCGACGCCCTCATCTGGCTCAACGGCTCGCTGAATACCGCTACCTGGGACCGCGTGGGCGTCCTGACGGTCTCGCTGCTGGTCCTCATCCCCGCCGTGATCGCCCTGGCTGGCCCGTTGCGCATCCTCGAACTCGGTGACGACGCCGCCGCCGGCCTGGGAATCCGGGTCAACGCCACGCGGCTGGGACTGGTGCTGACCGCCGTCGGGCTTGCCGCCGTCGCAACCGCTGCCGCCGGCCCGGTAGCGTTCGTCGCATTCCTGGCCGGACCGATCGCCCGCCGCATCGTCCGCAAACCCAGCCTTCCGGCGTCGGCCCTTACCGGTGCGCTGATCGTGTTGCTCGCCGACTTCCTGGCCTCCAACATCGCCCCCGTCATCCTCGACGGAACCGTCCTCCCGGTCGGCGTCATCACCGGCGCCCTGGGTGCACCCTTCCTGCTGTGGCTGCTGGTCACATCGAACCGAAAGGAGGCCTGAGATGGCCGTCCTTAATGCCAAGGACCTCACGCTCCAATACGAGGCACGCAAGGTAGTAGAGGGACTCTCCACCGAGATCCCCGAAGGCAAAGTGACCATGATCGTAGGTGCAAACGCCTGCGGCAAGTCCACTCTCCTGCGGGGTTTGTCGCGGCTCCTCAAACCCGCCGGCGGCGCCGTGACCCTCGACGGCAAAGACATCCACACCCGCCCCGCCCGCGAACTTGCCCGGACGCTCGGCCTCCTTCCGCAGCACCCCACTGCCCCGGACGGCATTACCGTGCGGGACCTCGTGGGGCGTGGACGGTACCCGCACCAAGGCTTCTTCCGCAGCTGGTCAGCCGCCGACGACGCCGCGGTGCAGCGCGCGCTGGACGCAACGGACACGCTGGAACTCGCTGAGCGGAGCATCGACGAACTCTCCGGCGGACAACGCCAGCGCGTATGGATTGCCATGGCCCTTGCCCAGGAGACCGAGGTCCTGCTGCTGGACGAGCCCACCACCTACCTTGACCTTGCCCACCAAGTGGAAGTCCTGGACCTCATCACCGACCTCAACCGCAGCCGCGGCACCACAGTGGCGATCGTGCTCCACGACCTCAACCTCGCCGCCCGGTACGCCGATCACGTCATCGCCATGAAGGGCGGATGCATCGTTGCTGAAGGTCCGGCCCCCGTCGTGGTCACCGAGGAACTCGTTTTCAACGTGTTCGGCCTCGAATCCCGGGTGGTGATGGACCCCATCTCAGGCACACCTTTGATCGTCCCTATCGGACGCCACCACGCACGAACCGCTTCAACCAACGAACTGGAGATCGCTTCATGAGTGCACAACCCACGAAGGCAACAACGAGTGCCGTGGAGCCCATGACCCTCGCCTTCGACGTCACCGTAACGGCGGTGCAGGAGCTGAGCCCGAACTTCCGCCGCATCACCTTTGGCGGTTACTCGCTGCGGGGATTCGGCGTCGCCGGGGACACCCTGGACCTGCGCGTGAAGCTGATGATTCCCTCCTTCGACGCTTCCGGCAACGCCATCCCCTTGCCTCCCTTCAGGATGGAAGAAGCAGGCTGGTACCAGGAATGGTTGGCCATGGATCCCTCCATCCGAGGTGACATGCGTACCTACACCGTCCGCTCCGAACGCCTTGATGCTGTGTACCCGGAGATCGACATCGACTTCGTCATGCACTTCGACGACGCCGGAAACGGCGGACCCGCCGCCAACTGGGCCCTTGCGGCCAAGCCCGGGGACGCCCTGACCATCATCGGCCCCAACAACCGGGCTGCGCAGTGCACCACGGCCGGTGCCTACGGCGGCATCGAATGGCGTCCCGGCATGGCCCAGCGCGTGCTTCTCGCCGGCGATGAAACAGCTGTCCCCGCCATCAGTGCCATCCTCGAAAGCCTGCCCGCCGACATGACCGGCCATGCCTTCCTTGAAGTGCCGGAAGCCGGCGACTTCCAGGACATCTCCACGGCAGCCGACATCGAGATCACCTGGCTCGCCCGCGGCGCAGCCATCGGACGCTCGCGTCCCCACGGCGAACTCCTCAAAGAAGCCGTGGCCAAGGCCGTGCCCGTGCCAGGTTGGGTAGGCATCAAGGGCGCAGGCACCGCAGCCGGACCCGAGCCCGAAGACGTCAACGTGGACCAGGACATCCTCTGGGAAACCCCCCAGCGCATGGACGCAGCAGCCATCGAAGCGTCCAAGAATCCAACCCTGCCCGCTGGTGCCTTGCCGTTCTACGCGTGGATCGCCGGCGAAGCGTTCGTGATCAAGGAAATGCGGCGGTATTTGGTGCGCGACGTTGGTATCGACCGGAAGCAGGTTGCTTTCATGGGCTACTGGCGCCGAGGCAAAGCGGAGGGCTAAGCCGAGTCTGCATCCTCTGAGGGTTACAGGGGCGGGGTCACAGGGGCGGGTCCGTCGTGGCTGGTCCGTCGTGGGCGTGGCCGCCGAAGCGGCGGTTTTGCCGTCGCTTAGACACGCCCCAGAAGTGGCGATACGGTCGCTGGGCGACCTTCCCGCCACGATGGGGCGCGATGCGCTCCTTTGCAAAACCGTCGCTGCGGCTCGTGCGCACCTCACCTTGCGACGCTCTCTCACTTCCCCCTTGCTTGGGCCCGACGCTCTTTCACTTCCCCCGTGTTCGGGGCCGTCGCTCTTTCATGTCCCCCGTGTTTGGGGGTGACGCTCTATCACTTCCCCCGTGTTTGGGGGCGGCGACGCTCTATCTCTTCCCCCGTGTTTCGCACCGGCGCTCTATCACTTCTCCTGTGATAGCGGCCGTCGCTCTATCACTTCCCCCGTGGCTTGTTCACTTGGGGTTGGCTCTCGCGTAACCGGGGGCCGGTAGCTTCGGTGGGGTGCGGGAGGAATCCGGGGTTGGGAGCAGGGCTCGACGGCGGTTTGTCGCCATCGGGGACTCCTTCACCGAGGGCGTGGGGGACCCGAGCAAAGTCCTGCCGAACGGGGTGCGCGGATGGGCCGACCGGGTGGCCGAGAAGCTGGCTAAGGCGCAGCCCGGCTGGGAGTACGCCAATCTGGCTGTGCGCAGTAAACGGCTCCGGCACGTCATCGATGAACAACTCGAACCGGCGCTTGCCATGGAGCCAACGCTCATCACGCTCTACGCCGGAGGCAACGACATCCTCGATTTTGGCACCGACATGGACGCACTCCTCAGAGACTATGAGTCGCTGGTTGCCCGGTTGAGCGAAACCGGTGCCACCTTGGTCCTCTTCACGGGGTTCGACGTCAAGGTTTCGGCGGTCCTGGAGCCCTTCAAGAAGCGCAACACCCTGTACAACCAAAGGGTTCGTGAGATCGCCGCCACTTACGGCGCAGTCCTTGTGGACTATTGGTGCTTCGATGCCTACAAGGACTCGCGGATGTGGGCCCCGGACCGGCTCCACATGTCCAAGGCGGGCCACAAATATTTGGCCGCCCAGATTTTGGACCACCTCAACGTCCCACACAAGATCTCCCCAAAGGAGTGGGATCCGCCCACCCGCATTTCCGTCCGTGAATGGGAACGGAAGCAGCGACGCTGGGTCAACGACTGGGTGGTCCCGCTGTTCGGCCGGAAACTGCGCGGGGTCACCCTCGGCGACACACTGAGCCCGCGCTGGCCCCACCCCGTCGAGGTCCCGCGGAAGGGCGGCTTGAAAAAGCTCATGGAAGAGGCCACCAAGTGACGGAACAGACCAAATGACGGAGCAGGCCAAATGACGGAGCAAACCAAGTGACGGACCAGCTCAGGTTTGTCGCCCTCGGAGACTCGTTTACCGAAGGCGTAGGCGACCCCGACCCCAGGCTTCCCAACAACTGCCGGGGCTGGGCAGACAGGGTGGCCGAAGAAATGGCGCGGCAGGACCAATCCGTCCGATACGCCAACCTGGCCATCCGCGGCCGCCGGCTCCAACAGATTATTGACGAACAAATCGAGCCTGCGCTGGCCATGAACCCCACACTTGTCAGCTTCTATGCCGGCGGCAATGACCTGCTCATGGCAAGGCCAAACATGACCAGGCTCATCCGGACTTATGAGGATGCCGTGCAGAGGATCGTGGCCAGTGGAGCAACGGTCCTGCTGTTTACGGGTTACAACGTTCCTCTATCGCCCTTGCTGGAGCCGCTCAAGGTCCGCACGGCAATCTACAACCGCAGCATTCGGCGGATCGCGGCTGAATACGGAACGTTGCTGGTGGATTACTGGTGCTTTGAGAAGTTCCAGGATCAGCGGATGTGGGCCCCGGACCGACTGCATATGTCCACTCCGGGCCACAGCTATATGGCCAAAAAGGTCCTGGAGGTCCTTGGTTCGCCTCACTCGCTCGAATCACCGGTGCTCGGAGCTCCCCGTCCGCGGACCTTTACGGAAAACATCGCCGACGACGCCGCTTGGCTGAGGCGCGACGTCGGGCCTTGGTTGTCACGCAGGCTTCGCGGCGTATCCAGCGGCGATCACGTGGGCGCGCGGTGGCCTGACCTCATGCCGGTAGTGCTACCAGAGCGGCTGGGGATGGCCGGTGCGAAAGCGCAGGTCCCTCAGCTGTCCAGCAGGTTCTCGTAGCCTTCCGCCACGCTGGTTGCCGTGAATTCGATGATCTCAAATTCGGCTACACCGTTGCTGTAGAACGGGTCCTGCGCCAGGGAAGCATCCAGGGTTGCCCGGTCCACTTTGGACAGGAGCACACCGCCCGTGGCTGGGACGCGACGTCCGGACGCAAGGAAGACACCGGCGTCGAACGCTTCCTTAAGCCAGGCCATATGGCCCTGGCGGTGGAAGTCGACGATTTCGTCGGGAACTTTGTAGGTCAGTGAGACTACGAACATGCCGCCAGCCTATCGGTTGGGCCCGAGCGCGGACCTAAGGAAGCTGTGAATTCTCCTAAGATGGGTTCATGACTCAACCCCGCTGGCTGAACGCCGACGAACGCCGTGCCTGGCTGGCCCTGCTGAGCATCAACACCTTGCTTCCCTCGGCGTTGGACACCCAGCTTCAGTCGGCCGGCAAACTGTCCCTTTTTGACTACAACGTGTTGGCAATGCTCTCCGAAACGGAGGGCCGGTACCTTCCCATGAGCGAACTTGCCGCACGCACGAGTGCCTCCTTGTCGCGCCTGTCCCACGTAGTGACCAAGTTGCAGAAACGTGGCTGGGTGGAGCGGCAGGCGCATCCCGGTGACGCCCGGGTGACCGTTGCGCACCTCACCGAAGCCGGCATGGCAACGATCGTCGACCTCGCACCGGGACATGTGGAATCCGTGCGGACCCTGATGCTGGATTCCCTGACGCCGGACGACGTGGCCGACCTCGCCCGGATCGGTGAGAAAATTGTGGCCCGCCTGGACAACAACCACTGGATCCTCCGTGACTCGTGACCCGCTCAAGCGGTGCTTTGTAGCCCCGGTCGTTGAAGTGGCAGACTGACGGCATGGATTTTTCTGCCCGTTACGTTGCCCTGGGGGACTCGTTCACTGAGGGTGTCGGAGACGACGATCCCGGCCGTCCCAACGGTGTCCGCGGCTGGGCTGATGTCCTGGCCGGACAGTTGGCCCGCACCAACGAGGACTTCGGGTACGCCAACCTTGCTATTCGCGGCCGGAAACTCCGCCAGATCATGGCTGAACAGGTGGATGCCGCCGTCGCCTTGAAACCTACGTTGGTGACCCTGTACGCAGGGGCGAACGACATCCTTCGGCCCAAGATCGATATTGACTCGCTTCTTGAAGAGTACGACGCCGGTATCGCCAAGTTAAGCGCGACGGGCGCCACCGTGGTCCTCTTCACGGGCTTTGACGCGAAGGGCTCGAAAGTCTTCAGCGCCATGCGTGGCCGCACCGCGATCTACAACGAACTGGTCCGCGAAATCGCCGAGGACCACGGAGCCTTGCTGGTGGATTACTGGCGCTTTGACGAGTACGACGACTGGCGCCTCTGGGGAGACGACCGGATGCACATGTCCACGGCCGGCCACGTGAACATGGCAAGGCGGGTGCTCGATGTCCTGGAGCACGAGCACGCGATCGAGGTGCCGGAACTCGCGCCCATCCGTTTGGCCAACCGGGTGGAAACCTTGAAGGCCAATGCCCGGTGGGTCAAGGAATCTGCGGCTCCCTGGGTATCGCGCCGCCTGCGGGGAGTATCTTCCGGGGACAGCCTCAGCCCCAAGTATCCCGAACTCATCCGGCCACTTTAGGCCCCAGTGCTTTTGGCCTCGCTCCCTCAAGGCCGCGGACGCCTTACGCCGCGGCCCGAAACTCCGGCGTGGCCAGCAAGGTCCCGTCGGAGTTGACCGCAAGCACGCCCACGCCCCATCTTTCAACGGCTTGATCCAACGTCCGCGTGCCGCCGGCCACGATTGCAGTCGCCAACACGTCGGCTGTCACAATATCCACTGCCGCGACCGAAACCTGGATGAACCCGGACCTGTTCCCGCCGACGGCCCAAATGTGGTGGCCCCGCTCCGCCGAGCCCGAAGTAGCCAGGGCGTTTGCCGATTCCAACGGGAAGGCGCCCAGCAGAGCCCGTCGATCCAGCGGATCCACAATCCCGGTGAGCCATGGCTCCTGTGTGGCGTGTCCAGGGTGTCCGCTGACCAGCACATCCCCGCCGGCGTTCAAGCACCAGTTATGCAGCCCCAGCGCACCCAGGGATAGAGCCGCTTCGCGGGCAGCGTGGGCTTTCACGATTCCGGAGAGGTCCAAAATGCCGTCCGGACGTTCGGCGCTGAAAGCACCCTCTGTCGCCAACCGCCATTCCGACGCCTCGGCGTAAAGGTCCTGCATGCTCCCGGATGCGCAAGCCAATGTGAGTTCACCACGGGCCAGCCTGCTCGCTTCGGACGCGGGGCGGTACAGGCTGAATGTGCGGTCCAACTCGGTGAAAATTCCCTGAACAACCTCGACGGCGGACTCCAGTTCGTCCTGCGCGGCATCGGCCCAGGTGCTGCCCGCCACCGTCAGGCTCACCACAGTGCCCATGCTGCGGAACGTCCGCGCACGCAGCTGTTTTCCGCTAGAAGTTGGCTGCATCGAGGGCTGCCTGGAGGGAAGTGAGGTAGGCGTCGCTGGTCACTGTGGCCCCGCCGATGGTCTGGACATTGGCTGACTGGGCTTGAAGGACTTCGGACCGCAGCACCGGGGCTGCACGGCTGCTGATCTGAGCTGACTTCCGTTCCGCATCAGTGAGCTGCAACGCCGTGACCTCAGTGATCCTGCCGTCCTGGATTGTCACCTGAACCTGGACGGTACCGAAGCGGGTCTGGACTGACGCGCCGTCGTACGTGGCCGCCGTCGTGTTGGTTCCTTGATTGCCGGTGCCGCTGCTGCTTCCGCTGCCGCTGCCGTTGCCTGTGTTTCCGGAGCCGTTGCCGCTGGCGCCGCCTGTGATGGAACTGCTGCTCAGGCTGGTGGTGGTCGCCGTGCCGGTTTCGGCCACGTGCGCGCCGGACTGCCACCCGGCAAGGAGGATGCCCGCCGACGCAACCGCGGTTGCCAATGCTGCCCGTATTCTCACCAGTCAAACCTTTCGTAGTGGAGTTGCTCTGCGGGGACGCCGGCCGCTTGCACGTCCCGGATGAGGGAATCGGCCCAAAGGGTTGGACCACAGACGTACACATCGGCGTCCGCGATTCCGGGGACGTAGGAGGTGAGCGTGAACCCGGACTGGACGGCCGGTTCAGGAAGCCACGTGTGCTGCCCCGCGGATCGAGGACCGGTCAGATGGTGGAGCGTCGCGCCCCGTGCCTGGCAAAGGGCCATGATTTCGTGGCCGAGGAAGAGCTCGGATTCGTCGTGGCCGCGGAGCAGGACTGTCGCGTTGCCCGGTTCGAACGGGGTTGACTCCAGCAGAGACCGCAAGGGGGTGATGCCAATGCCTGCACCGATCATCACCACCTTGTTCCTGGACCGCGCGGCGGTGCTGAAGAGTCCGTAGGGTCCTTCAACAGCTACCTTGGTGCCGGGCTTGATATGGGCGAGCCGGGCAGAGCCGTCGCCGAGGTTTCGGACGGTGATCCGCAACTTCCCCGGAGCCGTGGCCGATCCGGGAAATGGTTCCGCGGACAGGCTGAACGGGTGCGGTTGCCACCAGTGGCCCGATGCCAGGAAGCGCCAGAAGAAAAAGCGACCACCTGTACCGGACAACCGCCCAAGGTTGCGTCCGGTCATCTCGATGCTGAAAACGTCCGCTGAAACGCGAACCACCCGGCTGACGGTGAGCTGATGCCGGAAACTGGAGGCCAGCGGTTGGTACACCCGGTAGAAGAGGAGGGCTGCGCCGGTAAAGACGCAGAGCGCCAGCCAATACCAGCGCTGCCAGGTGCCCTCGGCAAAGAGCCCGCCGACGCTGAACTGGTGGGGGATTGCCGTTCCCACTGCGGCGTAGGTCAACAGGTGAATCGCGTACCAGAACTCGTATGGGTACTTGCGGCGGACCGCAACCAGCGACGAAACCACCACTGCGATGAAGAGTGCCATGGAGACGAATGCAAGCCACATGTCTGGGACGCTGGTCCACAACGACACGGCTTCGCTGAGTGGGTCCAGTCCTTCAGCTGCGCCGTATCCGATCACCAGCAGCAGCCCGTGTGCCAACAGCAGATAAAGGGCGGGCTTGCCCAGCTTCTTATGCACTTCCAGCGCGCGATCGTGGCCTATGGCGTTGTCGACAAACGGGATCCGGGCCGCCAACAAGAGCATCAGCAACACAAGGTCCATGCCAATCAGGCCGGCCACGATGCCCAACCCGGTCATGGTTCCCGCGAACGAGGAGAACCCGTCGGCGCCGCCGTCGGCCAACCACAGTGCCACCGCCGCAGCACCTGAAAACCATGCAAGGAAACCCAGGATGTCGGCCCGGGCCAGCCGCCGACGTGCTTGGGGACGGAAGCGCTCGACGCCGGTCTGCGCCTTCCGCGGGACCGACACCTGGGTGCCTTCCGCCGTCGATTTAGGGGTCAGTAGCGAGGTCATGTCATAAGACTCGCCCCGCATCCTTTCGTTCTGCTGTGAAAGAGCTATAAGAGGCGTATGATGCCGGATTGGTCTTAATTTGGCCTGACCCGTAGAATAGTTAGGCGCTAGGTAGTGCGGTTCGTGTGCAATTGCTCCGGTTGGTGGTGACTGTCGGTTTTTCCGACATCCCGGTGGCCGGTAGTTAGGGGCTCAAGTTGCGTGCATTCCTGTATTCGCCCGGTATCCCAGGACCTGTTCCAGTGTTCATCACTGTCCGGCCCTGAGGCCAACCTTCTTCGCCGCACTTGCTGCGGAAACTACCGAAATGGTTTGGACCCGGATGCGGACGCTGCCTGTCGCACGGTAACGCAGGAACATCTGCACGCCGTTACATTCAATCTTTGGAGGAGAGTCATGGCAGCACACTGCCAAGTGACCGGAGCCGAGCCGGGCTTTGGACACAGCATTTCGCACTCGCACCGTCGCAACAAGCGCCGGTTCGATCCGAACATTCAGAAGAAGCGCTACTGGGTTCCGTCCCTGCGCCGTAATGTCACGCTGACCCTGTCAGCCCGTGGCATCAAGACCATCGACGTACGCGGCATCGACTCAGTCGTTGCTGACATCCTGGCACGAGGAGTAAAGCTCTAATGGCAAAGGACAAGGACGTACGTCCGATCATCAAGCTGAAGTCCACCGCGGGCACGGGTTACACCTACGTAACCCGCAAGAACCGTCGTAACGACCCGGACCGTCTGGTCCTGAAGAAGTACGACCCCAAGATCCGCCAGCACGTCGAATTCCGAGAGGAGCGCTAAACACATGGCAAAGAAGTCAAAGATTGCTCGCAACGAGCAGCGCAAGGTCATTGTTGAGCGTTACGCTGCCAAGCGTCTCGAACTGAAGAAGACCCTGGTTGACCCCAACGCGACTGACGAAGCACGCGAAGCTGCACGCCTCGGCCTGCAGAAGCTGCCCCGCAACGCCTCCCCGATCCGTCTGCGTAACCGCGACCAGATCGACGGCCGTCCCCGTGGCACGCTCCAGAAGTTCGGTATCTCCCGTGTTCGCTTCCGCGACATGGCTCACCGTGGTGAGCTCCCGGGCATCACCAAGTCTTCCTGGTAATCACGAAGCCCTGAAAAGGCCGGCAACCGTTATGGTTGCCGGCCTTTTTTGCGTTTAAGCGCGTGTTCGCGGGGGTTGGTTGCGGTTGTGGGTTGGGTGTTGTGGGTTGCGGGTTGGTGCGGCGGAGTGGCGAGTGGGTGTGGTTGCTGGTTGGGCGGGGGAGTTGTGGCTGGGCTGCTGGTTGCGGGTTGGTGCGGCGGTCGTCCTCGGCGCGCTGCTCCTTCGTCGCTTTGACGCGCGCTGCCGGACGACCGCCGCCCCTTCCGACGCTCTCGCACTTCCCCCGGGGTTGGGATTGATCGCTCTCTCACTTCCCCCTGGGTTGGGGCCGGATCCTCTCTCACGTCCCCCGGTGTTGGGGCCGGATCCTCTCTCACGTCCCCGGGGTTGGGGCCGGATGCCCGCTCACTTCCCAGGGGTTGGGTTGGCGGCTGGGCGGGGGTCTTCCTTGGTGCGCTTGGTCGTTCTTGTCTTGGGCGCGCGCTGCCGGATGCCGCCGCCCCTTCCCAACGCTCTCGCACTTCCCCCGGGGTTGGGATTGATCGCTCTCTCACTTCCCCCTGGGTTGGGGCCGGATCCTCTCTCACGTCCCCCGGGGTTGGGGGCGGATCCTCTCTCAGGTCCCCAGGGGTTGCGGGGCGGATCCTCTCTCACGTCCCCCGGGTTGCGGGAGTGGGGTTTGGGGTCGTTTGGGTTTGTGATGGGCTTCACTTGGGTTGTTTTGGGCGGATTATGCTTTGTTTGAGGGGTTTGTGCGTCCTTTTGGCCTGTGTTGGCGCGGGTTTTGGTTGGTGTTGGGGGTGATTTGTGCCGGTGCCCGTGGGCGTGTAATGTCTTCTGAGTCGCCGCGAGTGAGACAGCTTGGAGTTGGGAACCGCGGAGGCCGAACCCCTTTGATAACAGCCTGAAAAATGGTGCGCTTCCGGGCGTGCTTGTGTCGGGTGGGGCCGGAGACTGGACCGGAAATCGCGGAAACGTTGATTTGCGAAGTTCTGGTTGATCGGGTAAGTTTGAAAAGTTGCTCCGGAGCGATCCTGGACCCTGGTGGGTGTGGGTGGTGCCGGTAGTGTCTGTTGTTTGAGAACTCAATAGTGTGCCAAGTTTGTTGATGCCGATTGTTTTATTGATTGGTTGAAATTATGGCCGGGTTGCTGCGCACCCCCGTGTGTGGTGGTCTGGTTTTCAGCTGGTTTCGAATTTTGTGCAGCCGCGTCCTGTCGTTATTTCCGGTGGGTGTGGTTGTGTCTGTTTGATTTGTTTTACTTCAACGGAGAGTTTGATCCTGGCTCAGGATGAACGCTGGCGGCGTGCTTAACACATGCAAGTCGAAC
>NZ_FMWE01000003.1:0-832472 GCF_900102805.1 Arthrobacter sp. UNCCL28 | reverse complement strand
GGGGCATGGCGGAGATGCTCAAGGGCGGCGTCATCATGGACGTCGTTAACGTCGAGCAGGCCCGCATCGCCGAGGATGCCGGTGCCGTGGCTGTCATGGCGCTCGAGCGAGTGCCTGCCGATATCCGCGCCCAGGGCGGCGTGTCCCGCATGTCGGACCCGGACATGATCGATGCGATCATCGCCGCGGTGTCCATCCCGGTCATGGCGAAGGCCCGCATTGGCCACTTCGTTGAAGCCCAGGTCCTGCAGTCCCTCGGTGTTGACTACATCGACGAGTCCGAGGTCCTGACCCCGGCCGACTACATCAACCACATCGACAAGTGGAACTTCACCGTTCCGTTCGTTTGTGGTGCTACGAACCTTGGTGAGGCGCTGCGCCGCATCAACGAGGGCGCGGCGATGATCCGTTCCAAGGGCGAGGCCGGCACCGGTGATGTTTCCAACGCCACCGGGCACATGCGCAAGATCCGCTCGGAAATCGCCAAGCTGGCAGCCCTTCCCGAGGACGAGCTGTACGTTGCGGCCAAGGAGCTGCAGGCCCCGTACGAGCTGGTCAAGGAAGTTGCCGCTACCGGCAAGCTCCCCGTCGTGCTGTTCACTGCCGGCGGCATTGCTACTCCGGCTGACGCTGCGATGATGATGCAGCTCGGCGCCGACGGTGTGTTCGTTGGTTCGGGCATTTTCAAGTCCGGCAACCCGGCAGAGCGCGCCGCCGCCGTCGTCAAGGCCACCACGTTCCATGATGATCCCGATGTCATCGCCAAGGTCTCCCGAGGACTTGGTGAAGCCATGGTGGGCATCAACGTCGACGAGATCCCGCAGCCGCACCGCCTCGCAGAGCGCGGCTGGTAGGTCTCACTTAGGGTTCCCGCCAAGGCGGGTACCGATCCTCTGCGTGCTATTCCCCGCTGCCGCTGCCGCGATTCTGATGGTGGCCAGGGCGGGGGCCCTTTTACGCACGCTGCCGGATCGGTACCCGTCTTTCGGCTTTAAAGCTCGGGTTCTGTTTAATCCAGTCCCCGGCGTTTGAGGAGGGGTTCCAGCTTGGCATCCCTGCCTCGGAAGGCCCGGAAGGACTCCAACGGGTCACGGCTGTTTCCCCGGGAGAGCAGCTCCGAGCGGAAGTGATCTCCGTTGGCCCGGGTCAGGCCGCCATTTTCCTTGAACCATTCCACTGTATCGGCATCCAATACCTCGCTCCAGATGTAGGAGTAATAGCCTGCCGCGTAGCCTGCGCCGGCGAAGATGTGCTGGAAGTAGCCCGTCCGGTACCGGGGCGGAATGAGCGGGTGCGCGATGCCGGCGTCGGACAGGGCCTTGGCTTCGAACGCTATGACATCGTCCGGGACCTCAGCTTCTGCCAGTACGTGCCAGGCCAGGTCCAGCAGGGCCGCCCCAAGGTACTCGGTGGTGGCGAAGCCTTCGCCCCAGAGGAGTGAGTCATTGAGCTTGTCCACTGTGGCCTGGGGGAGGGATTCTCCGGTGGAGAAATGGCGGGCATAGTTGGCCAGGATGTCAGGCCACATGATCCACATTTCATTGACCTGCGAGGGGTACTCCACAAAGTCGCGCGGGACGGACGTTCCGGAGAAGCGCGGATAGGTCACGTTCGAGAACAGGCCGTGCAGTGCATGGCCGAACTCGTGGAAAACCGTCCTGACTTCATCAAGGGTCAACAGCGTGGGCTCGCCGGGGGCAGGCTTGGTGATGTTGAGGTTGTTGATGACCACGGACTTTGTACCCAACAGCCCGGACTGTTGCACCAAGGAATTCATCCAGGCACCCCCGCGCTTGGACTCCCGGGTGTAGTAGTCGCCCAGGAACAGGCCAAGGCCGCTGCCGTCCTGATCCCGGACCTCCCAGACTCGCACGTCCGGGTGGTAGCCCTCAAGGTCCCCACGTTCGTGGAAAGTTATCCCGTAAAGTCCGGTAGCTGCGTGGAATATGCCGTCTGTCAGCAAGGTCTCCAGGCTGAAGTACGGGCGCAGCGCCTGCTCGTCGACCTCGAACTTGTCCTTTCGGACACGGGCGGAGTAGTAGGCCCAGTCCCATGGTTCCAGGTCATGCCCGGCCGAGGCAGCCAGGGCCTCGGCTTCGGATTGGGCGTTCCTGACGGCAGCCGGGGCCAGCTTCCCCAGCATGGCCTTGACCTCGCCGAAGTCCGGTGCGGTCTGCCGGTCCACTACCAGCTCGGCATAGTTGGCGAAACCGAGGAGTCGGGCCTTTTCCGCGCGCAACCGGACGGTAGCTCCCACAAGCTCACGCGTGTCCAAGCCTCCGCCGTTGCTGCCTCGCGCGAGGGACGCTTCGTACAAACGACGCCGGATGGCCCGGTTCTCCAGCGAAGCAAGGGCAGGTTGGTTGCTGGGTTGGATGAGCGTGAGTAAGTATTTGCCTTCGTGTCCGGCCGTTTTGGCTGCCTCCGACGCACCGGAGACGTCTTCAGCCGGCAGCCCTGCCAGGTCTGCGGCGTCGTCGAGCAGCAGGGCAGCTGACTTCATGCCTTCTTTGACCCGCTGGCCGAATTCGGTACCCAGCCGGGAGAGCCCTGCGTTGATTTGCCGCAGGCGTTGTTGTCCGGCGGCATCAAGCTGAATGCCGGACTGCCGGAACTCCTTCAGGTATTCCTCAACCAAGCGCGTTGATTCCGGGTCAAGATCCGCAACGTCGATCGCGGCGAAGCGTTCATACAGGGCGCGGTTCATGTAGACGGCATCCTGGTGCGCCGAAAACTTCGGCGACAACTCTGTTTCAAGGGCTTTGATTTCATCAGAGGCGTCTGCCGAAACCACGGTGAAAAATGCTGCAGCAGCCCTCTCCAGAAGTTGTCCCGAACGTTCCATGGCTACGGCCGTGTTCTGGAAAGTCGCCGGATCCGGGTTGTCCGTGATGGCACTGATTTCCTGCAGGTGCCCGGCCAGGCCGGCGTCGACAGCGTCTGCGTAGTGTCCGGTGTTGATTCCGGCGAAAGGCGGAAGTCCGTAGGGCAGCGGGCTGGGGCTCAGGAGGGGATTGGTCATGAAGTGACTCTTTCACGTAAGAATCGTGTCCTCAAGGGTGGCACGCCCCGGCCGGCCCTTCTTCCGCCGTAGGATGAAAAACATGGGGAACATCACATCCAAGGCAGGGCTGATACGTCATTCACGGGCCGCACTTCTCATGCTGACGGTAGTTGCTGCGTTCTCCGTGGGCGCCTGCGGTGTCATTGCCGAAACCGATGACCAGAACCGCAGTGCTGCCGCTAGTGCTCCCGCTTCGGAGTCGCCAACACCTACGCGGACCCCGGCGCCCAACCCCACACCGGGCAAAGGCCCCGCCTGTCCCGAACTTCGCTGCACCTCCATCACCGTAACCGGCGACATGCTGGTCCACACCCAACTGTGGCAACAGGCAAGGGCCGACGCCGCGGCGGCCGGCCTCCCGGGATATACGTTCGTCCCCCTCCTCGAAGGGCAACGGCGCTACATCCGTAATAGCGATCTGGCGATCTGTCATCAGGAAACACCTGTCGCCACCCCTGATGGTCCTTTCTCGGCCTACCCGTCCTTCAACGTTCCCCCGCAGATCATCGCGGCCTCAAAGGACATCGGCTACCAGGCGTGCACCACAGCCAGCAACCACACCATTGACCGGGGAACCGACGGCCTCCTGCGGACCCTCGATGCCCTCGACGCAGCAGGGCTGAAGCACACCGGTTCTTATCGGACCGAGGCGGCTTCCAAAGAAATACTGATGCTTGAAACGGACGCGGCCAAGGTCGCCGTGATCATTGGTACGTACGGCCACAACGGGCAGATCCCCGAATACCCCTGGCTGGTTGATGAGCTGGACCCGGCAGCGATGATCGCCAAGGCAACGCAGGCCAGGGCCCAGGGCGCGGACATAGTCCTCGGAGTGATGCATGCCGGTGACGAGTACGCCAGCGAAGCGAATACACAGCAGCAGGACGTTGCGCACGCGCTGGTGGACAGCGGCCAGTTCACCATGATCTATGGGCACCACACGCATTCGGTACTGCCGATCGAGAATTACAAGGGCACGTGGATTGTGTACGGGCTGGGCAACGGGATCACCGAGTTGTCGCCTTGGTATGTGGTCAACAATGAAGGATTGCTGGTCAGGGCCCAGTTCAGCCAAAACACAGCCGGAACCTGGACGGCTTCTGATCTTGCCTGGGCACCGTCGGTCATTGTCCGTGATCCCTACCGGTGGTGTTCGGTGGCCAGCGACGCCCCGCAGGGTGTCTGCGCATCACCGGCAGCCGACGCTGCCACCTATCAACGGACCAAGTCGGTGGTTGAGTCCATGGGCGCCGCCACCGCAGGCGCCCACGAACTGTTGATCACCAAGGAAAAGTAGCGCCTACCGCGGACGCTTTGCGGCGTGTTCGCGCGCGAGGCGGGCGTAGTCGTCGTCGGGCGTTCCCGGCACGAAGGTCCCGTACTTTCGCTCCGCCGCAGTCCGGATGAGGAAGTCGGCAATTGCCGGATTCTTCGGCAGCAGCGAACCGTGGAGGTAACTGGCCACCACGTTGTTAAACCGCGCGCCCTCGTGCCCGTCTTTGCTGTTGTTGCCGGCGCCCTTGGTGACGGTCCCGAGGGGTTCGACGCCGGGACCAAGGGTGGTTTGGCCGCTGTGGTTCTCGTAGCCCATGATGTCGCCGAACTCGGCCGACTTCATGATCACGTTGCCGATCAGCCGTTCATCCGTACCGTGGGTTTCGACATCCAGGATCCCGATTCCGGGAATGACCGGCCCGGCGCTGGTCTTGAAGAATTTCCCAAAGAGCTGGTAGAGACCACAGATCACCAACATCGGCGCACCGTCATCGGCCAGTTCCCGGAGGTGGTCCGCCCGTGCCTGGAGGTCGTCCTGGATGACCACCTGTCCGCTGTCCTGCCCGCCTCCACCGACCACGATGTCAATATCTGCGGGAAACTCGTCACCCACGTTGTACTCAAGTAGTTCCGGCGTGTATCCGTGCCACTTGATCCGTTGTTGGAGGACCAAAGCGTTCCCCCAGTCCCCGTAAATGTTCATCTCCCGGGGGTAGAGCTGGAGGACACGGAGGGTTCCCTTGCTGGGCTGCTGTGATTCCGAGGTCATGAGACCACCTCAACTATGGTGATTTTGGCGAGTTCGCGACGAATGGCAAGCATGGAGGTGTAAGTGCAGAAAATCCGTTTGGGCTTGCCGCGCGAGCCGTTGATGAAGGTGCGCAAAGCGGCGGTGATGTCCGGTTCCACTGTGCCGAAGGGAACTTCGTCGTACTGCAGCCGCAGGGCCATGTCGTAGGCGCGGACGCCGGTGAGGACTTCCACTCCATCCTCGCGCAGCGACTCGAACTCAACGTCCCAGAGCCACGACATATCCCTGCCGTCTGCGTAGTTGTCGTTGATGGCAATCATGGTGGCGTAGCCGCCTGCCGGGAAGGACTTGAGTCCGAGGCGGAAGCCACTGGGGTTCTTCACCAGGACCAGTTCCAGGGGTTGTCCATCGACGGTCAGGCTTTCACCGCGTCCAAAGGCGGGAGCAACGTCGCCCAGGGCTTTGACCAATTTGGGAGTATCAACCGGGCCGGTACCCAGGACAGCGCGCGCCAGCGACAAAGCGGCAGCTGCATTGAAGATGTTGTAGACGCCACGCAGCTTCATGGCGGTACTGACAGTTTCGCCGTCGAACTCGAAGTCAGCGTCCTGCGCACCTACCCGTCGGAGTACGACGTCGGCAGCCGGCAGGTCTACCGGCTCGCCTGCCGCGGCGGCCACCGAGGTACCGGACGGTGATGGTCCGGAGCCGGCGGTCCGCATGTCGTCATCATTGGGAAAAGTGCTGCGCAGGGACTCGTCAAGGCCGAAGTAACGGATGACGGGGTGATGGGGCGCGTCCGGGACGTTGACGACATTGGAGATTCGGGCCACCCGCGGATCCTCGCGGTTCAACACCACCGTGTCTGTCGTCCTGGACGCGATGTGCTCGAGCAAGCGGGCCGTCTTGTCGATTTCTCCAAAGCGGTCCAACTGGTCACGAAGGACATTGAGCAGGAGGCTGAACCGGGGCTGGACCTTGTTGACGAAATGCACCGCATGGGCTTCGTCGAGTTCAAGGATGGCAATGTCCGCATCGAGGCGTCCCCGCCAGTCCACCTCACCAAGGAGGGAGGCTGCCACGCCGCGGGTGAAGTTGCTTCCGCTGCGGTTGGTGAAGACCTTGAGGCCTTGGCTTTCGAGGAGTTCCACCACCATTTTGGTGGTGGTGGTCTTGCCGTTGGTGCCACTGACCACTGCCACGCCGTGGGGGAGCGAGGCCAGCGTTCGCTGCATGAAGCCGGGATCGATTTTTTCGACCACCAGGCCGGGAAAAGCTGATCCTCCGCCCCGAAGCCGGGAGAGTGAGCGGACCAGCTTGCCGAGGGGGACGCTGAAGGAAAGCATGCTCTGTAATATATCCCAGTCAGGGCATGGAACCCGGCCCGGGGTGGGTGCCCCGAGGACGCGGAAGACCCCGGCGAAGGCGCAGCGCACTATAATGGATCAATGACCAACCCCCTTTCCGACGCTTCAACGCGCGTGGGTTCAGGACTCAGGATCGGCGTTCTGGCACTCCAGGGCGACTTCCGCGAGCATCTCCACGCCGTCGAGGCCGCTGGAGCCACTGGCGTAGGCATCCGTCGGCCATCCGAGCTGGATGACGTCGACGGCCTGATCATCCCCGGCGGCGAATCCACCACCATCGACAAATTGTCGCGGATCTTCGAATTGCGCGATCCCATCCAAAAGCGCATAGCGGACGGTCTTCCCGTCTACGGTTCCTGCGCCGGGATGATCCTGCTGGCCAATGAAATCGCCGACCCCGCCAAGGATCTTGACGGCAATCCGCAGCAAACGTTCGGCGGCCTGGACATCACTGTGCGGCGAAACGCCTTCGGACGCCAGCGCGAATCCTTCGAAACGGACCTTGACTTCAACGGCCTGGACTTCAGCGCCGGCGCGTCGGGCGTGGATCCCGTCCACGCCGTCTTCATTCGCGGGCCGTGGGTGGAGCGCGTTGGCCCCGACGTTGAAATCCTGGCGCAGGTCGATCCCGACCACGCCGGCCACACTGATGCTTTGCACGGAGTGGCTAGAATTGTTGCAGTGCGCTCGGGCCACCTGCTGGCCACCTCCTTCCATCCGGAAGTGACCGGGGAGAAGCGCGTGCATGAACTCTTTATTCGAATGATCAGAGGAGAAGCGTAAAGCATGTCAGGCCACTCCAAATGGGCGACCACCAAGCACAAAAAAGCCATCATTGACAGCCGGCGTGCAAAGTCGTTCGCGAAACTGATCAAGAACATCGAAGTTGCTGCCCGTATGGGCGGACCGGACCTCGCCGGCAACCCCGGCCTTGAACTGGCCGTTACCAAGGCCAAGAAGACTTCGGTACCCAACGACAACATCGATCGCGCCATCAAGCGCGGAGCGGGCCTCACGGGCGAGGTCGTGGATTACACCGAGATCATGTACGAAGCCCGCGGCCCCCAAGGCTCGGCACTGCTGATCGAATGTCTGACCGACAATAAGAACCGGGCGGCATCCGAAGTCCGCCTCGCCATTTCCCGCAATGGCGGCACCATCGCCGACCCCGGTTCCGTCAGCTACCTCTTTGCCCGGAAGGGCGTAGTGGTCCTGCCGAAGAACGGCCTCAGCGAGGATGACATCCTGATGGCTGTACTGGAAGCCGGAGCCGAAGAAGTGAAGGACAGCGGCGAGAACTGGGAAATCCATTCGGAGCCCTCCGACCTCCAGGCCATCCGCGATGCTCTCAAGGAGGCCGGTATCGACTACGAAACCGATGAGGCCGAATTCGTTCCGTCCATGCAGGTGGAGCTCGACGTCGATGGCGCCAGGAAATTCATGAAGCTCGTTGATGCCTTGGAAGACCTGGACGATGTCCAGAACGTCTACAGCAACGCCGACCTCAGCGAGGAAGTACAGGCTGCCCTCGACGCCGACTAGGCGGGGCAGCATTCACTAGTGGTACAAAACAGGAAGGCCCGGACTTGACTCTTCGCGTATTAGGAGTCGATCCGGGCCTCACCCGTTGCGGCATAGGCGTTGTGGACATCGAGCGGAACCGCAGGGCCACCATGGTGGCCGTTGGGGTGGTGGGCACATCTGCGGACCTGACCCTGGACAAGCGCCTGCTGGTGATCGCGGAAGCGATCGATGAATGGCTGGACCGGCACGAGCCCGATGTCGTCGCCGTCGAACGCGTCTTTTCCCAAATGAATGTCAGCACGGTAATGGGCGTGGCCCAGGCCTCCGGCGTCGTCATTGCCGCTGCAGCCCGTCGCGGCATCCCGGTAGCCCTGCACACACCCTCCGAGGTCAAAGCTGCCGTAACCGGCAGCGGCACTGCCAACAAGGAAGCGGTCACCAAGCTCGTGACCAAGATCCTGCGACTCAGTGCTGCACCCAAACCCGCCGATGCCGCGGACGCCCTGGCACTTGCCCTCACCCACGCATGGCGGGCGGGCAGCGGAATGGGCGCGGCCGGTGGAGCCTCCGGGGCCGGCTCGCTGACGCCGGCCCAAAAGGCCTGGGCCGATGCCGAAGCCAAAGCGCGCCGCGCACGGTGATTTCCGTCCGCTCTTGCTAGGGTATTCGTAGATATGTTCGGATAGTCCACTTGGGCCGTTCCCAGTTGACCGTAATCTTTCAGGAGCCGGGTCTTGATCAGTTTTCTCCGTGGAACCGTAGCCCACGTGGGTTTGTCCACCGCCGTCATTGACCTCAACGGTGCTGGCATGAGCGTCTTCGCTACTCCGCAGACCCTGAGTCACCTCAAGGTAGGAACCGAGGCGAAACTCTTCACGTCCATGATCGTCCGTGAAGACTCCCTCACGTTGTTCGGTTTCGCCGATGATGATGAACGCGAAGTCTTCGACGTCCTGCTCAGCGTCAGCGGTGTAGGACCGCGGCTGGCGCTTGCTGTCCTTGCCGTCCATGAACCTGAAGCCATCCGCGTTGCAGCCCACACAGGTGACGGCAAGGCATTCACCAAGGTTCCCGGCATCGGGCCCAAGGTGGCGGGACGTATTGTCCTGGAACTCGCAGGCAAGCTGGTTCCGCATGGCACCGGCTCCACTGCAACTGCTGCCCAGGTTGCTGCGAACGCTGAATGGAAGCCGCAGGTTGTCGCCGCAATGACCAGTCTGGGGTGGTCCGAGAAGGACGCCACCGGCAGCATCGACAAGGCCATGGCGGACACTCCGGAGCTGGTTGAGGCAGGAAACGTGGCCCAAATCCTTCGCGCTACGCTGCGGTGGCTGGGCCAGGACGGCGCCCGCGCCGGCAACCGCGTAGGCAGCCGTGGCTGAGCAGTCACTCGTCAACGGGGGAGAGGAGCCGGAAGAGCGGGTCATTGAAGCCGCTCTCCGCCCTAAGAACCTGCATGACTTTGTTGGCCAGCACCGCGTCCGTAAGCAGTTGGCCCTTGTCCTTGAGGCGTCAAAAATGCGTGGACGCAGCGCCGACCACGTCCTGATGTCCGGCCCTCCAGGCCTTGGCAAGACAACTCTGGCCATGATCATTGCCGCAGAAATGAATGCGCCGTTGCGCATCAGCAGTGGTCCCGCCATTCAGCACGCCGGTGACCTCGCAGCCATCCTTTCTTCGCTGTCGGAAGGGGAGGTCCTGTTCCTGGATGAAATCCACCGGATGTCCCGGCCCGCAGAGGAAATGCTCTACATGGCCATGGAGGACTTCCGGGTGGACATCGTGGTGGGCAAGGGAGCGGGCGCCACCGCCATACCACTGGAGTTACCCCCGTTCACGCTGGTGGGGGCCACCACCCGCGCCGGCCTCCTGCCGGGCCCTTTGCGTGACCGCTTTGGTTTTACCGGTCACCTCGAGTTCTACTCCGTTGCCGAACTGGAACTGGTCCTTCGGCGATCTGCCGGCCTTTTGGACCTCAAGGTGAACTCGGCCGGATTTACCGAAATTGCCGGACGGTCGCGTGGCACGCCCCGTATCGCCAACCGCCTCCTTCGCCGCGTCCGTGACTGGGCCTTGGTCCACGGCATTGACCAGATCGACGCCCGGTCCGCGTCGGCTGCCTTGGACATGTACGAAGTGGATGCCAAGGGCCTCGACAGGCTGGACCGTTCCGTGCTGGAAGCACTCATTACCAAATTCAATGGCGGCCCCGTGGGGCTGTCCACCCTGGCCATTGCTGTGGGGGAGGAACCCGAAACGGTGGAGACCGTTGCCGAGCCCTTCCTGGTTCGTGAAGGTCTCCTGGGACGCACGCCCCGGGGCCGCATTGCAATGGCATCGGCCTGGACACACCTTGGCTACGCCGTCCCGGCAGGTGTGTTCGGCCAGGAAGCGCTTGCACTCTTCGGCGAGGACGAAAACCACGCTGAAAGCGTAGATACCATCGGTTAACACGCCCCGTTCAGCTTTTCCCTCTAGACTGGTATGACGCTCGGCACGTTCGAGTCCTTGATCCATGCACCCGCCCCGCGGATTTGCCAGGGACGTTGCCGTGAACCAAAACGTAAGTACAGAACGGAACTTCCCTGTGGATCCAATGACCATATTGCTGTTCGTCATGCTTGGACTCTTTGTCTTCATGATGTTCCGCCGCAACAAGAAGACCCAGCAGCAGCAGGCTGAGATGCAGTCCAAGTTCGCTCCGGGCGTCGACGTCATGACCAGCTTTGGCCTCTTTGGCCGCATCGTCTCCATCGACGAAGCCGAGAACAAGGTCGTCATCGAGCTTTCCCCGGGCAACCTGGCTACGGTCCACCGCCAGGCGGTTACCAAGGTAGTCGAGGCGCCTGTCGAGGAAGCCCCTGTCGTTCCGGACGACGCTTCTTCCCTCACTACCGCAGATGCTGAAGCTCCTGCCGCAGTTGAGACGCCCGAAGAAACCATTGCGCGCCTCAACAAAGAGGATAAGAAGGACAACTAGGATCGTCAGGCGCGGCACCCCCGCGCAAGGCAACTTCTACGGCAGCTGAGAGCCGCCGGCAAACGCTCACCAGTGTTGGCCGGCGGCTGTCCGGCGATAACAGGAAGATCGATAATGGCACGGACCGGCCCCAAAAATTCAGCCCGCAGGGTGCTGACCTGGCTTGGAGCAATATTCGTTGTACTCACCGCTGTCCTGGGTGGCGGAGTTTTGACTGGCAATGCCAGCTGGGCTCCAAAACTTGCCCTGGACCTCGAGGGCGGCACCCAGATGATCCTGGCGCCCAGGGTCGAGGGATCCAGCGATATCAACGAAGAGCAGCTCAACCAGGCAGTTGCCATTATCCGTCAGCGTGTTGACGGCTCGGGCGTTGCCGAAGCGGAAATCAGCACCCAGTCCGGCCGCAACGTCGTGGTCAGCCTCCCGGGGACGCCTTCCAAGGAAACCCGCGACTTGATCCAGGCCTCGGCCGACATGAACTTCAGGCCGGTCATCACCTACGGTGATCCTGCAGCCATCCCTGTCGAGTCGCGCACGCCCGAAGACCAGCTGAACAAGCCCACCGCGGAGCCGGCGAACGCAAGTGATACCAACTGGATCACTCCTGAAGTCCAGAAGGAATTCGAAGCACTCGATTGCGTCAATCCTTCGACGGAAAGGCGCGAACGCTCCGATCCCGCCAAGCCCCTGGTCACCTGTGAAGCTGCCACGGCCACGACTCCCGCCATCAAGTACATCCTTGGTCCGGTTGAAGTCCGGGGCCAGGACATCAGTGACTCCACCTTCTCCCAGGTACAGGGCGCCCAGGGTTCGGTCACCAACTCCTGGGGCGTGAACATCGTCTTCAACGGCGATGCCACCGAGAAGTTCAAAGCCGTCACAGAGCGGCTCAACCAGTACTACGTTGCGGCGCAGGCGCAGGGCCAGGACGACCCCAAGTCCCAGTTCGCCATCGTCCTGGACGACAAAGTCATTTCGGCTCCGCGTTCCTTGGCAGTCATCACTGATGGCCGGCCGCAGATTACCGGTAACTTCACGCAGGCCACCGCCAAGGCACTGTCCGACCAGCTCCGCTATGGTGCGCTGCCCATCAGCTTCGAGATCCAGTCGCAGGAGCAGATTTCCGCCACGCTTGGTGGGGATCAGCTTCGCCTGGGCCTGCTGGCAGGCATCATCGGCTTGTTGCTGGTAGTTGTCTACTCACTCTTCCAATACCGGGCCCTTGGCCTGGTTACCATCGCCTCGCTGGTGGTCGCCGGTGTCCTGACATATCTGGCCATTGCAATCCTTGGTTGGACAGAGAATTATCGGCTCTCCCTTGCCGGTGTTGCCGGTTTGATCGTTGCCATCGGACAGACTGCTGACTCGTTCATCGTCTACTTCGAGCGCATCCGCGATGAACTGCGCGAGGGCCGTGGGCTTGTATCGGCGGTGGAGAACGGCTGGAAGCGCGCCAAGCGCACCGTGCTGGCCTCCAAGGCCGTCAACCTCCTGGCTGCCCTTGTCCTGTACTTCGTTGCCGTCGGCAACGTACGTGGCTTTGCCTTCACCTTGGGCCTGACGGCCCTTGCCGACCTCCTGGTCGTATTCATGTTCACCCATCCCATGCTTCAGGTCCTGGCACGTACCAAGTTCTTTGGCGAAGGACACCGGTTCTCCGGGCTGTCTCCGGACCGGCTTGGTGCAATTCCGCTGTATCGAGGCGCTGGGCGGCTCCGTACTCCTGCTGAGAAGCCGACGCCCGTCCGTGGACGGAACGCCGGTGCTGCAGCCGAGGCTGAGCGCCGCATGACCATCGCAGAACGGCGCCTTGCCGAGAAGGGCCAGCTGACTGGTTCCTCCAAGGCAACCAAGGAGGAGAAGTAAATGACTACGAGCTTCGCAACCTTCGGCCATGAGCTCTACACGGGCAAGCGCTCGTACAATTTTGTCGGCTCGAAGAAAATCTGGTTCATCATTGCGGCAGTCGCCGTGGCCCTCTCCATCCTGATTCCGGTGGCCAAGGGAGGCTTCAACCTTGGCATCGAATTCCGTGGTGGGTCGGAGTTCACTGTTTCCAACGTGAGCACCACTGATGCTGCCCTCGGCGAGAAGGCCGTGCACGACGTCGTACCCGGTGCCATCCCGCGCGTGGCCAACGTTGCCGGCAACACCATGCGTATCCAAACGGATCAACTGACCGACGACGAGACCAACCGGATCAAGGACGGCCTCACCAGCGCCTATGGCGTAACCGAGAACGAAGTGACATCGAACTTTGTTGGTCCCACCTGGGGGCAGGATGTCACCAGGCAGGCACTCATTGGCCTGGTGGTCTTCGTGGGCTTGGCGGCTATCCTGATGGCCCTGTACTTCAGGACCTGGAAGATGTCCTTGTCTGCCCTGGTGGGCATGCTTGTCACCATGTTCACCACGGCGGGTGTTTACGCACTGAGCGACTTCGAAGTGACGCCGTCGGCCATCATCGGCTTCCTGACGGTCCTGAGCTATTCGCTGTACGACACCGTGGTGGTCTTCGACAAAATCCGTGAAAACACCTCGGATATCGCCACCTCAACGCGTCGTACGTTCGGCGAAGAAGTGAACCTGGCCGTCAACCAGACGCTGGTCCGTTCCATCAACACCATGATGGTGGCGGTGCTCCCTGTGGCAGCGATCCTCTTTATCGGTGCCGGGCTCCTGGGCGCGGGCACGTTGCGCGACCTTTCGCTGGCATTGTTCGTGGGCATCCTCATCGGTACTGCAGCGACCATCTTCATCGCCGCGCCCCTGTATGCCTGGTTGCGCCAGGGTGAACCGGAACTGGTGAAGCAAGCCCGGAAGGTAAGCCACCGCAGGGCCGAAGCCACCGTATAGCTTCCCTGCAATGCCTCTGTTGGACCAAAGAGCCGGCCTCCGCACATGTGTGGAGGCCGGCTCTTTGACTTGCCCGACTTCCCGTCATGTGCCTTCCATTTGCAGATGCATTCACTTGCGGGAATAGACTGGGAGAATTAAATCGGTTGTGAGGGGTACTTCTGTGGAAGAACGTGCGACGTCGGCACCACCGGCGGGCGGGGAGGACGGCCACAATGCTGTGGCAGTCCCGGCAACAAGCATGGCTGGACGGACTGCGGGAGCTGTTCCGGTTGATACCCCTGGCGTGCGTCCCACATTCCCCGGACGGCGGGAACGTACCCGATCAAGGCTGGCGCGTCTGACCGGTCGGGGCGTGGCTCCTTACTCGCCGATCCTGGAACCTCTCCTGCGCACGGTGCGCGCCAACAACCCCAAAGAAGACTTTGACCTGATCCAGCGGGCCTTTACGGTTGCGGAACGAAGCCATCAGGGACAGAAACGCAAGAGCGGTGATCCCTACATCACCCATCCCGTGGCCGTCGCCACCATCCTGGCCGAGCTGGGCATGACAGGTACCACCCTGGCAGCGGCATTGCTTCACGACACCGTGGAGGACACCCCGTACACCCTGGCTGACCTGACGCGGGATTTTGGTCCCGAGGTCGCCATGCTGGTGGATGGAGTGACCAAGCTGGACAAGGTCAGCTTTGGTGAAGCCGCGCAGTCCGAGACCGTCCGCAAAATGGTTGTGGCCATGGCCAAGGACATCCGGGTCCTGATGATCAAACTGGCCGACCGCCTTCACAATGCACGTACCTGGCGTTTTGTTTCGGCAGAGTCATCCTCCCGCAAAGCGCGTGAAACGCTGGAGATTTTCGCACCCCTGGCGCACCGCCTTGGCATGAACACCATCAAGTGGGAGCTCGAAGATCTCTCCTTCGCAGCCTTGTACCCCAAGGTCTACGAGGAAATCGTACGCATGGTGGGGGACCGGACTCCTGAGCGCGAGAAGAGCCTCAGTGTCATCCGTAACCAGATCGCCGATGACCTGCGGACGGCGAGGATCAAGGCGACCATCACCGGCCGTCCCAAGCACTACTACTCCATCTACCAAAAGATGATCGTCCGGGATAAGGACTTCGACGACATCAACGACCTCATGGGCGTCCGCGTCCTGGTTGACTCGGTCCGGGATTGCTACGCAGCCCTGGGTACCCTGCATTCGCGATGGAACCCCCTTCCGGGCCGGTTCAAGGACTACATCGCCATGCCCAAGTTCAACATGTACCAATCGCTGCACACCACGGTGATCGGCCCGGGCGGCAAGCCCGTGGAAATCCAGATCCGCACCCATGAAATGCACCGCAGGGCCGAGTACGGCGTGGCAGCGCACTGGAAGTACAAGGACCAGCCCAACCGCACGGCCCAAGGCCCGGGCAGCCCTCGCGATGGCGACATGGGCTGGTTGAGGTCCTTGGTGGATTGGCAGCAGGAAACCTCCGATCCCGGAGAGTTCCTGGACTCCCTGCGCTATGAGATCAACGCGCGCGAAGTTTTTGTCTTCACCCCCAAAGGTGAGGTCATGGCCCTGCCCGCGGGATCGACTCCTGTCGATTTTGCCTACGCGGTCCACACCGAAGTTGGCCACAGGACCATCGGTGCCCGCGTCAACGGGAAACTGGTTCCGCTCAACAGCGAGCTCAACCACGGCGACTGGGTTGAAATCTTCACGTCCAAGGCCGAAGGGGCCGGCCCCAGCCAGGACTGGCAACACTTCGTCAAGTCGGCGCGTGCACGCAACAAGATCCGCCAGTGGTTCACCAAGGAACGCCGCGAGGAAGCCATTGACCGCGGAAAGGACATGCTGACCCGTGCAATGCGGAAGCAGAACCTTCCGTTGCAGCGACTTATGACGCACGACGCCTTGTCCGCCGTGGCTGAGGATTTCCACTATGTCGATATCTCCGGGCTGTACGCAGGGGTTGGTGACGGACATACCTCCGCGCAGTCGGTGATGGAAAAACTCGTCGAGCACTTGGGCGGCCACGAAACACCGGACGAAGACCTCGACGAAGTCAGCATTCCTACGCAGGTTGCCAAGTCCAAATTCTCCGATTCCGGCGTCATCGTCCGCGGTGTTGGCGACGTCTGGGTCAAACTGGCCCGCTGTTGCACCCCCGTCCCGCCGGATCCCATCCTGGGGTTCGTTACCCGCGGTTCAGGCGTTTCCGTGCACCGGACGGACTGCACCAACGTTTCCGGGCTCCGGGACCAGCCGGACAGAATTGTGGAAGTTGAATGGGCTCCCACCCAATCGAGCGTCTTCCTGGTGGAAATCCAGGTGGAGGCATTGGACCGTAAGTCCCTGTTGTCGGACGTGACGCGGATTCTGTCCGAGAACCACGTCAATATCCTTGCTGCCTCGGTGCATACATCAAGCGACAGGGTTGCCATATCGAAGTTCGCTTTCGAGATGGGCGATCCCAAGTACCTCCACCACGTCCTGAATGCCGTACGGCGCATTGATGGTGTCTTTGATGTCTACCGAACCACTGGCAACAGGAGACGCAGCTAGCCGGCTGCAAGTTGGGTGAGTGTGGCCAGGGCACGTCGTTTGTGCGGAACCCTGGGCGCGGCTTCTACGGCGAGCATGAGGAGCCTCAGGCGGATGCCCAGGTCTTCCTTGGCCAGCAGCCGCCTCAGGGTGGGCAGTGCCCTGTCGCTCTCGACATGAAGGGCGATGTCGGACGCGGTGCGCAACGGACTGCTGACCAGCATCCCGCCCAGGCTTACAACGTCCATTTGTCCGAGCCGGACCTCGTGGAGGCTGCACGCCGTGCTTCCACGCAAGCTTGAAATGCGGTGCTTGGCATCCACCAGGAGCGAGAGATGCTCCGGAGGTTTGGCGCAGCCGTAGATCCACGCGGCTGTGAGCCGGCCGGCAACGACCTTGGTCCGGATACGTTCAGGAACGGTCAAGGCCGCTGCGCGCGCCCGGAGGCGATGGGTGACAGCAGTACCCGGCGAGGCGTAACTCTTCCCGTAGAGCGGCAGCAGGATGCCATCAAAGGCCATGCTCTGGAGTTCGTTCCACGTAAAGATCCGGTTGGGGGAGTAGAGCTCCGGGATGACCGGCTCCGATAGATGCTGGGCGGCGGCAAACTGGGCGGCGGCAAGCGGGGCGGCGGCAACGGGGTCCATCCACTGATCATTGCGTGCACCCGTCCAAGCAGTACAGGCTCCGTTCCGGTTATGTGGATAACCGGAACGGAGCCTGCGGTAGTGCAAGTCCAGAAGTGCTAGGCGAGGTCGCTTGCCGAGCGCTGGATCTGGTCCAACCAGGCCTGGCGGGCCTCCAGAGCCTCACGGGCAGCCTTGATGCGGCGCTGGTCGCCCGCCTTCTCCGCCTTCTCAAGGTCATCCTTCAGGCCGGCGATGGCGGCTTCGAGCTGGGAAAGGGCACTGTTCGTGCGTGCCTTGGTCTCCGGGTTGCTCCGGCGCCACTTCTCTTCTTCGGCTTCCTTGACCGCGTCCTCAACCTTGCGCAGTCCCGCCTCGATCCGGCCCATGTCGCCACGGGGAACCTTTCCGGCGTCTTCCCAACGGTCCCTGATGGACTGGAGGGACTTCTTGGCTGCGTTGAGGTCCTTGATCGGCAGCAGGGCCTGTGCCTCGGCCACGAGCTGTTCCTTGACTACCAGGTTGGCTGTGTACTCCTGGTCGATCTGGTCGTTGGCGGCCTGGCGGTTGCTGAAGAAAACGTCCTGGGCGGCGCGGAAGCGTCCCCACAGGGCGTCGTCATCCTTGCGGCTGGCCCGGGGCGTGGCCTTCCATTGGTCCATCAACCGACGATATTCTCCGGCGGCAAATCCCCAATCGGTCGACGAGGAGAGGGCTTCGGCCTCCGCGATGAGGGCTTCCTTGGCGGACTTGGCAGCCGAGTTGTTGCTGTCCAGCTGCGAGAAGTAGGCGCGGCGGTGGCGGTCAAAGACCGTACGGGCCGAACGGAACCGCTTCCACAGGGCGTCCTCGTTGCTTCGGCCCAGGCGTACGCCGCTCTTCTGCGCCGCCTTCCAGGTTTCAAACAATTCGTTCATGCGGGCGCTGGAGGTCTTCCACTGGATCTGGGCAGGATCCTGCCCGGCAATGGTCTCTGCCTCGGACACGATCGCTTCACGCGCTGCGAGTTCGCCCGCCCGCACGGCTTCGTGTGCTGCCTTCTCCGATTTTTCCAGCTCCACGATCTGGGTGGACAGGGCATCCAAGCGCGCTTCGGCGGAACGGATGTCGCCCACCATGGTGCGCTCTGCGAGTTGCTCGCGAAGATGGGTGACAGTCTTTTGCATGTCCGTGGCCGGAGCCTTGGATTCCACCCGGTGTTCCAGCAGGACTACCTGGGCAATGATGTCGTCAAACTTCCGTGCAAAGTAGCCCAGGGCCTCATCAGGGCTGACCCCCGGATACTGGCCGACCGGGATTTCCTCACCATCGAGCGTCAGGAACACATGGCCATCACCTTCAGCGCGGCCCCATTTGGCGGCCTCGGCAAGGGAGGCGGCGGACACGGCCGGAGCGGCAGGAACGACGGCGGCCGGTGCCTTGGGGCGCGCGGCAAACGCTGCGGGCGTGGGGACCACGGATGGTGTCGGGCGCGGTGCGGCCGGTTCTGTTGCCACTGATTCGGGCCCCGGGGCTGGAACAGCTGCCGGCTCCGCTGCGGGCGCCGGTGCCGGCTCCCCTGCGGGCGCCGTTGGCTCGTCCACAGGAGCTGCCTCGTCAACGGGTGCTTGTTCTGGTGCAGCTGCCGGCGCGACGGTGGTTTCGGCAGGGTCGGGGCTCTTGGCCTCGACTGCCTCTTCTTCGTTGGCCTCTACTGCTGTTTCGTCGGATTTCTGACTGTCTGTCACCGCTAAAAGTCTTTCGCTTGGAGGGACTGCTAAGGTAATGCACCCCGGGCCGGGGCCAAGGGCTGGTTACTTCAGAGAAAACGAGTCTATCGTGACAGGTGCCACAGGGGCGCCGTCAGTGCTGCTTTGGCCGCTTTTCAGGCCCGCGGCCGCGATGTTGGTGACCACGTCCAGTCCGCTGGTTACCTTGCCCACAATGGTGTATCCGCCAGCGGTGTCAGCGGGAATGGTGGTGTCCTTGTAGACGATAAAGAACTGGTGCCCGTTGCCGTAGGCGTTGTTGCCACTGCGGGCCACGGCAATGGTTCCCGCCGGGTACTTGTTGTCAGCAGGGGTGTTTTCGAGGGGGCCCCACCGGTAGTTGGGGTCATCCGCACCGTCTTCGGAGGTGGCGCCGCATTGCAGGACCCCGAACGTCTCCGACGTCGTCAGGCGGTGGCAGAACTTCCCTTTGTAGTAATTGGCGTCGCCCAGCGACTTGAAGACCGCTGCCGCCTGGGGTGCTGCCGTTCCATTGAGTTCTATGCCCACCACGCCGCTGTTCAGCGCCAACTCACCGGTGAAGGTCTTGCCCGCTGCGGTATCCGGGCTGGGAACATCGGCACTGTTGGATGCCGGTGCGGACGGGGAGGCAGAGGGAGAGCTGAGTCCGGCTTCCGCCGCCGCAAACTCTGCCTCGGTCGGGTTGGAGCTGAAGGCCGTCAGTTGAAGCACGACGGCGAGGACCACTGCCGCTGAACCGGCACCGATGGCGATGGCGTTGTCGCGTTTGCGCCGCTTGCCCTGTTCCTGCCGCAGGGCACGCTTGGCTTCCATCTGCCTGATGCGCCGTTTCGCTTCGCGGTCATCCCGCGACCTTGTTGCCAAGAGTCCTCCTGATTGTGTCCACTTTCCGGGGCAGCCGACAGGAACCCGGGCTTGCTGCATTAGATGTGCACGCGCGGAAAGCATAAACTGGCTGCCGCACATAGTTTATGCATGACCGGCTGGACGCCCGCGGTGTAAACGCCGAACGGGCGTTTTAAAAGCTGCGGGTGCCAGGACAGCGTCAATTTCTTCGAGGAGACATTTCCACCATGGCACGTACCGCCTCCCTGTCCGGATTCCCCGAGTGGCTTCCCCAGGAGCGGTTGGTGGAGCTCCATGTGCTGGATACGCTCCGCAAGACGTTCGAGTTGCACGGGTTCTCCTCCATCGAGACCCGCGCGGTAGAGACCGTGGGACAACTCCTCCGCAAGGGCGAAATCGACAAAGAGGTCTATGGGCTGAGCCGGCTCCAGGACGACGACGGCGAGTCTGCCAAGCCAAACGGATCGGATAAAGCAGATCCCAATGCCCTGGCGTTGCACTTCGACCTCACTGTTCCGTTCGCCCGCTACGTGGTGGAGAATGCGGGCTACCTGGCATTCCCTTTCCGTCGCTACCAGATTCAGAAGGTATGGCGTGGGGAGCGGCCGCAGGAGGGCCGTGCCCGTGAATTCACCCAGGCGGACATCGATGTGGTGGGCGATGGCGACTTGCCGTTCCGTTACGACGTCGAGATTGCCCTGGTGATCGCCGAGGCCCTGGGCGCATTGCCCATTCCGGATTTCCGGCTCCGCATCAACAACCGGAAATTGGCAGAAGGTTTTTACCGCGGCATCGGCCTGACGGACACTGCCGGAGTCCTGCGCAGCATCGACAAACTGGAAAAGATCGGTGCCGACAAGGTGGCCGGGCTGCTCAAGAGCGAGCTCGGCGCAACGGAGGAACAAGCTCGTTTGGCCCTCCAACTGGCCGGCATCCGCACCGAAGATGCCTCGTTTGTCCAGCAGGTCCGGGCACTGGGAGTCACCGACGACCTCCTCGAGGAAGGCCTGAACGAGCTGGAGCAGGTCATCCAGGCGGTCGTCCAGCGTGCACCCGGCAAGGTGGTTGCCGATTTGAGTATTGCCCGTGGACTGGATTACTACACGGGAACTGTGGTCGAAACGGTCTTGGTGGGCCACGAGCAGCTTGGCTCGATTTGCTCCGGTGGCCGATACGACGCCCTCGCCAGCAAGGGCAACCGCAAGTTCCCCGGCGTCGGGCTCTCCATTGGTGTGACGCGCCTGGTTTCGCGCATCCTCAGCCAGGAACTGGCAGTGGCCACACGGTCGGTGCCGACGGCAGTCCTGGTTGCCCTGAACGCCGATGAGAGTTGGTCTGCGGCCCAGGATATCGCTGCCCAATTGCGGGGGAGGGGCATAGCGACCGAAGTTGCAGCAAAGGCCGAGAAATTCGGCAAGCAGATCAAGTTTGCCGACCGCCGCGGCATTCCGTTCGTGTGGTTTACCGACGACGACGGCAAGCACCAGGTCAAGGACATCCGCACCGGTGAGCAAGTGGATGCCGACCCTGCCATCTGGACGCCGTCGGAAGAGGACTTGCACGTCCGCGTCACTACCGCCTGATACAGGCATCACTTACAGGTATCGCTCACAGAAATCGCTGGTTCCGCCCCTTGGCGGGAGCCGTGGCCGGGGCGGGTAAACTCGGACGGGACCGTCTTTGCTGCGGTCCCTATAAATTTCATGCTGAAAGGAATGCTGTGCTGCGCACACATGACCTCGGATCACTTCGCTCCGAGCACATTGGACAAACCGTTACCCTGGCCGGCTGGGTGGGCCGCCGCCGTGATCACGGTGGCGTTGCATTCGTTGACCTGCGTGACGCGTCCGGTGTCGCCCAGGTGGTAGTCCGTGAGGAAGAGGTCTTCCATGGCCTGCGGAACGAGTACGTCCTGCAGGTGACAGGTACCGTCAACAAGCGTCCCGAAGGCAACGAAAACCCGGCTCTGGCCACGGGCGACATCGAGGTCATCGCTGAGACGGTAGTGATCCTCAACACCTCCGAGCCCCTTCCGTTCCAGATCGATGAACACGTTGAAGTCGGCGAGGAAGCCCGCCTGAAGCACCGTTACCTGGACCTTCGCCGTCCTGGCCCCGCCCGCAACATGCGCCTGCGTTCAGAGGCCAACCGCGTGGCCCGTGAACTGCTGCACCAGCGCGGCTACGTAGAAATCGAAACGCCTACGTTGACGCGTTCGACGCCGGAAGGCGCCCGCGACTTCGTTGTTCCGGCACGCCTTGCTCCGGGTTCCTGGTACGCCCTGCCGCAGTCGCCGCAGCTTTTCAAGCAGCTGCTCCAGGTTGGCGGCTTCGAAAAGTATTACCAGATTGCCCGTTGCTACCGCGATGAGGACTTCCGCGCGGACCGCCAGCCGGAATTCACCCAGTTGGATATTGAAGCCAGCTTCGTGGACCAGGACGACGTCATCGAGCTGGGCGAAGCAATCGTCAAGGCTCTCTGGCAGCTGATCGACGTTGAGGTTCCCACGCCGATCCGCCGCATGACCTACCTGGATGCCATGGCCAAGTACGGCTCCGACAAGCCGGACCTTCGTTTCGGCGTGGAACTGACGGAGCTCACTGAGTTCTTCAAGGACACCAACTTCGGTGTCTTCAAGGCCCCCTATGTTGGCGCAGTGGTCATGCCCGGCGGAGCCTCACAGCCTCGCCGGACGCTGGACGGCTGGCAGGAATTCGCCAAGCAGCGTGGACACAAGGGCTTGGCCTACGTCCTGTTCAAGGAGGACGGTGAGCTCGCCGGCCCCGTTGCCAAGAACCTCACGGAGGCAGAGCGCGACGGCCTGGCCGACGCCGTCGGTGCCAAGCCGGGCGACTGCATCTTCTTCGCCGCCGGGGAGAAGTCGGCAGCGCGCGCGCTGCTCGGCGCTGCCCGCGTGGAGATCGGCCACCGCACCGGGCTGATCGATCCCAACGACTGGGCATTTGTCTGGATCGTGGATGCTCCCATGTTCGAGCCCGCCGCTGCGGCCGTTGCCTCCGGTGACGTTGCCGTGGGTGGTGGCCAATGGACGGCTGTGCACCACGCGTTTACCTCCCCGAAGCCCGAGTTCCTGGACACCTTTGACAAGGACCCGGAGTCCGCGCTCTCCTACGCCTACGACATCGTGTGCAACGGCAACGAGATCGGCGGCGGTTCCATCCGTATCCACCAGCGCGAAGTGCAGGAACGCGTGTTCCAGCTCATGGGCCTGGACAAGGAAGACGCCGAAACCAAGTTTGGCTTCCTGCTTGAGGGCTTCAAGTACGGCGCGCCTCCCCACGGCGGAATGGCCCTCGGCTGGGACCGTGTAGTGGCCTTGCTCGCCGGCGTGGAGTCCATCCGCGATGTCATTGCCTTCCCGAAGTCGGGCAACGGCTACGACCCCCTCACGGCTGCTCCGGCGCCGATCACCCCGCAGCAGCGCAAGGAGGCAGGCGTGGACTTCAAGCCCGAATCCAAGCCCGCAGCAAAGCCGGACACCGCGTCCGAATAAGTAGCAGCCAATGGCCCTCCACTCCGGTGGAGGGCTTTTGGCATTTCCGTGTCCGACTCCCTTAGCGACTGATGAAAGGTCTTGCCATATGGCGGTAGGGCAGGCATTCCTGGAAACTCTCATGGACATGGCATGGCCGGCCCTTGAGCGCGAAGAGCTTGTACTCGACGCCGGGGCGGAGTGGGTGCTACGCGCTTCCAACGGTGTGACGCAGCGGGCCAATTCCGTGTGGCCGGTCAACCGTGCAGGGGGAGGAGGCAGCAGCGACGCAGGCCCTGCTCTTGACACGGCGGCCGGCCTCGAACGCTCGGTCCGGGCTGCTTCGGAGTGGTACAGGCGCCGCCGGCTTCCCCTGATCTTTCAGGTGTTCGACGACACCGGCAATGCTGCCCTTAATAGTGTCCTTGACCGGCAGCGCTTCACCAGGCAATCCGAAACCAGGATTATGGTCCGCGGCGTCCAGGACGTGCCGCAGGGACCATCAACGGTGGAACTCCTCGATCTTCCCTCCGCCGAGTGGCTCCATGTGTGGTGGTCAGTTGACGGCCGGGGTGGTGACGCCGAATTGTCGGTCGCCCACAGGATCCTCACTGCCTGCCCGGCCCTGTACGCCATGGTGAGGGACGACGACGGCGTCCCCGCCGCCGTCGGACGTCTCGCCCTGGTGGACGGCTGGGGAGGCATTTACAGCATGGCGACCTCAGGGACCCATCGCAGGCGAGGCTATGGGGCGCAGGTTCTGGCCTCCTTGTTGCATGCCGGCGCCGGGCGGGACCTCAGGGGATTCTGGCTCCTTGTTACTGCTGCCAATCATGGGGCGCAGTCTTTGTATTCCCAGGCCGGATTTACCCCCTACGGCAGCTATCTGTACCGGCAGGCTCCCCTGAAACGGGCTCCTGGCGGCTGCTAGCCCACGGGGTCGGTCACGGTGATCCGAACTGAGCAGGCGTCGGCTGCCGCTTTCTGCAGGGCAGCGGCTTTGACGTCCTGAACGTCCAGGAAGGGCAGCCTGGTTCGGCCCGTGAACGCTTTAAGGGCCGGTTGCGCGAGGACCTGATCCACCAGGGCCCTGTCTCCGCCGGGAACGATGTACTCCACTACGTGTGCGGCAAAGATCCTGGCTGCATGCTCTGCCGTTGACCTGGCATCAATGAAGCGGTTGCCGCTCTTGGAAGCGAGGATGGTGGTGCCGCCCGCCGAGGCTACAACATAGCCGCCGCGGCGCACCAGAACCAAGCCCAGGCCTCGCTCCTGGGCGGCCAGTGAGGCAAGGCGCTGGAGCTCGTTTGGCCCCCTGCCCGGACGCCCGTCCGCAGGCCACGGAGCCCTCAGCAGCGCGGTGGCGCCGTCGGCCGCGCGAAGGAGCAGGCCGGCGTCGTCGAAATCTTCCACGACAGGACCGTGGCTTGCCGCGAACCGATCCGCCCAACCGGCCAGCCTCGCGGCGGAGACCAAGGCTGTCCGTGTGGCGTGCCGGCGCGGAGCTGATGTTCGGCGGTCCATGGTGGATGTCTCCTTTGCTGGAACTATGAGTAGCCTATCCATGTGGAAGATCTCTTTGGTGCCGGTGCTGACAACGACGACGAGTCGGAAGACCTGCCCGCCGCGCCGCATTCCCTCCGGGGCCCATCCGATGCCCGCTGGATGGCCTCCCAACGCAGTCCCCTCGCAGTACGGATGCGGCCCCGTACCCTCGATGACGTAGTGGGCCAGCAGCATCTGCTGGGCCACGGTTCCCCGCTGCGGCAGTTGGCAGCCGGTGCTGAGGCTGCCGGGCCGGCGGGTCCCAGCTCCGTGATCCTTTGGGGGCCACCGGGAACCGGCAAGACCACCCTTGCCCATGTCATTGCCCGCGGGCCAGGGCGTAAGTTCGTTGAACTTTCCGCCATCACCGCCGGCGTCAAGGATGTCCGGCGCGTCATGGACGAGGCCTTGACGGCCCGGGACCTCTATAAGAAAACCACCGTCCTGTTCCTGGATGAGATCCATCGCTTCAACAAGGCCCAGCAGGACGCCCTGCTGCCTGGTGTCGAAAACCGGTGGGTGGTGCTCGTTGCCGCCACCACCGAAAACCCGTCCTTCTCGGTGGTCTCCCCGCTGTTGTCGAGGTCGCTGCTGCTGACGCTCAAGCCGCTCACCGATGAGGATATTTCGGGATTGCTGCAACGGGCCGTCGCCGATGCCCGCGGCCTTGCCGGACGGGTGGAGCTCAGCGGTGAAGCACTGGACCACCTCGTCCGCCTCTCCGGAGGCGATGCCCGCCGGGCGTTGACCGCGCTCGAAGCCGCCGCCGGGGTAGCGTTCGGTGACAGCGCCGCCGTCGGACTTTCCGTTGCGGACGGTGCCAGTGCCGCTCCCCGGGAGGGCCTGGAAGTTGACGGGCCCGAACAGGCGGGGACAGACGCCGACGACGAACCAGGGATCGGGAACGACGACGCACCTGACGCTCCGGTTCTGGTGGAGCTGCGCCACACGGAGCGCGCCCTGGACTCCGCGGCCGTTCGCTACGACCGGGCCGGCGACCAGCATTACGATGTGGCCAGTGCGTTCATCAAGTCCATCCGGGGCTCTGATGTTGATGCTGCCCTGCACTACCTGGCACGCATGCTCGAAGCGGGGGAGGATCCGCGGTTCGTGGCACGGAGGATCGTGATCTCGGCCGCTGAAGACATCGGCATGGCCGATCCCACAGCCTTGCAAACGGCGGTGGCAGCGGCGCAGGCAGTGCAATTGATTGGCATGCCCGAGGGCCGGATCGTTTTGGCCGAAGCCGTGGTCCACCTGGCCACCGCACCAAAGTCCAATGCTGCCTACATGGGCTTGAACAAAGCGGTGGCCGATGTCCGCGCAGGATTCGGCGGCGGTATCCCCATGCACTTGCGTGATGCCCACTATCCCGGCGCCAAGCAACTGGGCCACGGCAAAAGCTACAAGTACGCGCACGATGAACCGCACGGGGTGGCAACCCAGCAGTACCCGCCGGATGATTTGGTGGGCAAGGACTATTACCAGCCCACCAATAACGGAGCCGAACGCGATATTGCCGCCCGGCTGGAACGGCTCCGCAAGATCGTGCGTGGGGAGTAGGGCCGTTGGCGCAGGGTCCTTGCAGTCCTTTCCATGGCGGGGGACCCCGGACGTCAACCAGCTGGTGCGTGGTAGGATGGATCCTTGTCTGGCATGGCCCGACGCACAATCCCACTGAAGATTCCTTCATGAGTGCTGTGCGCCCGGGCTAGTAGCAAGAGGCAGCGGTTGGCCGATGCTCTCCCTGATGGAGGCCAGTAACACTGACACACCGCAGTAATTGGAAGGACACAAGTGGCTAACAACACTCGTGCTCGCCGTACCGCACGCCTTTCGCGTGCACTCGGCATCGCTCTGACCCCCAAGGCCGCCAAGTACATGGAGCGCCGCCCGTACGGCCCCGGTGAGCATGGCCGTGCCCGCAAGAAGCAGGACTCCGACTACGCCGTACGTCTGCGCGAAAAGCAGCGTCTGCGCGCCCAGTACGGCATCCGCGAAGCCCAGATGACCCGTGCCTTCGAAGAAGCACGCCGCACCAAGGGCCTGACCGGTGAAAACCTGGTTGAGCTGCTGGAAATGCGTCTGGACGCCCTCGTGCTCCGTGCAGGCTTCGCCCGCACCATCGCACAGGCACGCCAGTTGGTTGTGCACCGCCACATCATGGTTGACGGCATCCGCGTGGACCGCCCGTCCTTCCGCGTTGGCGAAGGCCAGCTCATCCACGTTCACAGCCGCTCCGAGGTCATGCCCCCGTTCCAGGTGGCAGCTGCAGGCGCACACGTTCTGAACAACGTTCCGCCGTACCTGGACGTCAAGATTGACGCCCTGCAGGCACGCCTGGTTTGTCGCCCCAAGCGCTCTGAGGTCCCCGTGATCTGCGAAGAGCAGCTCGTCGTCGAATTCTACGCTCGCTAAATTCGTACAGCGCATCAAAGAAGCCCGTGGCACATGCCGCGGGCTTCTTTGTCTGTAAGGTACCGCTCCAAAGTGGGTAAGGTACTGGGGAGGCCTTGTCCGAAGCCGCTGGGCGGCAGGTGCAAGGCAATGCAACAACCCTAGGAGAAGAGTTCTATGTCTGGTGGCGACATCGCCGGCCTCATCGCAGCAGGAGTCTTCGCGCTCCTTGTGTTGTTGTTGGCTGTGCCTATCTTGAAGCTGGGCGGCGTTTTTGACGAGGTCCGGACCTCCATCCGGTCCATCAGCGACGGCGCCACGCCCCTGATGGATGAAGTGACCGCTACGGTTTCCACCACCAACCAGCAGCTGAAGAAGGTTGACGGCATCGCCTCGAACGTCTCCGACGCCTCAGCCAACATCTCCGCCCTGTCTTCGCTGGTGGCTGCCACGGTGGGTTCTCCCTTGATCAAGGTCGCAGCGTTCAGCTACGGCGTGCGTTCGGCATTCGCCGGTCGTCGCGCCCCTTCCTCCGGCCGCCGCAGCCGCTGAGCAGATCAGTTGCCGGATCAAGCAGCCGCAAACTAAAGGAAGACAAAACCCCATGAAAAGAATTGTGTGGATGGGCATCGGAGTCGCCATTGGCGTCATTGCCTTCCGGAAGATCACCGAGGCCCAGGCGAACATTGGTCCTGACGGCCTGAACCGCGCCGTGGGCCGGATGGCCGACGGCTTGTTTGATTTTGCCGACGCAGTCCGGACCGGCATGCACCAGCGCGAAGAGGACCTTCGGGCAGCGCTGGGCATTGACGACGCCGGGGCGGGGCGTCGATAGCGGAGCGGTTCGCTCCCACGCCCGCAACAGGGCAGAATGGAAAACTGCGGAACGGCATCAGCCGGTACCGCGCACCTTACGTGCAGTGAATTGAGAAGGGTAAGTAATCAGCTAATGAAGTCGCAGGAGATCACCAAGCGCTGGGTGGACTTTTTTGTCAGCAAGGGCCACACCGCCGTTCCCTCCGCGTCGCTCGTTTCAAGCGACCCGTCCCTTCTCTTCACCGTGGCCGGAATGGTGCCGTTCATTCCCTACCTGACTGCCCGCGAAGAGCCCCCCTACAGCCGTGCAACGAGCGTCCAGAAGTGCATCCGCACCGGGGACATCGAAGAAGTGGGCAAGACGGCCCGCCACGGCACGTTCTTCCAGATGTGCGGCAACTTCTCCTTTGGCGACTACTTCAAGGAAGACGCCATCAAGTTCGCCTTCGAGCTGCTCACTACGAGCACTGACGACGGCGGCTATGGGCTGCCTGCCGAGCGCCTGTGGGTGACCGTCTACGAAGAAGACGACGAAGCCAAGGAGCTGTGGCTCAAGAACACCGGCATCCCCGCCGAGCGCATCCAGCGCATGGGTAAAGCCGACAACTACTGGTCCACCGGCCAGCCCGGCCCGGCAGGGCCCTGCTCGGAAATCTACTATGACCGCGGCCCCGCCTACGGTATTGAGGGCGGCCCGCTGGCCGATGAGACCCGCTACATCGAGATCTGGAACCTGGTATTCATGCAGTACCAGATCGAGAACGTCCGCTCCAAGGTGGATTTCGACATCGTTGGCGAGCTCCCGCAGAAGAACATCGACACCGGCCTTGGCATGGAGCGCCTGGCGATGATCCTCCAGGGCGTCGAGAACATGTACGAGACCGACCAGGTCCGCCCGGTCATCGACAAGGCTGCCGAACTGTCCGGCCGTGAGTACACCTCGGCCGAGTCGCCTGAAGATCCGCACCACACGGACGATGTCCGCATGCGTGTGGTGGGCGACCACATCCGCTCTGCCCTGATGCTGATCGCCGATGGCGTTTCACCCTCCAACGAGGGCCGCGGCTACGTGCTGCGCCGCCTCATTCGACGTGCTGTCCGGGCCATGCGCCTGCTCGGCGTCGAAAAGGCCTGCTTGCCGGACCTGCTTCCCGCATCCCGCGACGCCATGAAGGGCGTCTACCCGGTGGTCGAGACGGATTTCGCCAGGATCAGCCGCATTGCCTACGCCGAAGAAAAGGCGTTCCTGCGCACCATCGCTTCGGGCACCGCCCGTCTTGAGGATGCCGTCACCGAATCGAAGGCTGCCGGTGTTCCGCTTTCCGGCGCCGATGCCTTCGCCCTGCACGACACCTACGGCTTCCCGATCGACCTGACCCTCGAAATGGCTGAAGAGGCCGGACTCAAGGTGGACGAGGCAGGCTTCCGTGCCCTCATGCTCGAGCAGCGCCAGCGTGCACAGGCCGATGCCAAGGGCAAAAAGGGCGGCCACGCCGATCTCAGCGCCTACCAGGAACTCCTGGGCAAGGGCGAGACCGTCTTCACGGGCTACGACGAACTTGAGGGTGAGTCCACTGTCCGCGGAATCGTCAGCGGTGGACGACCGGTTGCGCACGCCTCAACGGGCGATGAAATTGAGTTGGTCCTCAACGAAACCCCGTTCTACGCCGAGGCTGGTGGCCAGTCCGCTGATACAGGCCTTATCACCGGCGACGGTTTCGTGGTCGAAGTCCTGGACGTCCAGCGGCCCATCAAGGGCCTGAGTGTGCACAAAGCGATAGTCCGCGAAGGCGAGATTGCCTCCGATGCCCTGGTGCGCGCCGCTGTCGACCGTGAACGACGCCATGCAGCCGAACAAGCCCACACCGGCACGCACATTGTGCATGCTGCCTTGCACCAGATCCTTGGCCCTGAAGCCACCCAGCGCGGTTCCTACAACAAGGCCGGTTACCTCCGCTTCGACTTCGCCTGGGGTGAGGGGCTGAGCACTGCCACGCGTTCGGAAATCGAAGAGGTCTCCAACATTGCCATCCGGAACAACTACCGGGTGGATACCAAGGTCATGGGCCTGGCCGAGGCCAAGGCCCTGGGCGCCATGGCACTGTTCGGTGAAAACTACGGAAGCGAAGTCCGCGTCGTAGAGATCGACGGCGCGTGGTCCCGTGAGCTGTGCGGTGGCACCCACGTGTCCAACACTTCCCTTATCGGCAGCCTTTCACTGCTGGGCGAGCAGTCCGTTGGCTCCGGAAACCGCCGCGTGGAGGCCTTCGTCGGCCTGGACGCTTTCCGTCACCTGGCGGCTGAGCGCGCGCTGGTGACCGAGCTGACAGAACTTCTGAAGGTTCCCTCGGGGCAACTGGCGGATCGTATCTCCAGCACACTGAGCAAGCTGAAGGCCACGGAGAAGGAACTCGACCGCCTGCGCAAGGAGCAACTGACCGCTGCTGCGGCAAACCTGGTGGGCACCGCCAAGGATGCTGCCGGCGTGCGCGTTGTTGCCCACGATGCCGGCCAGGTCGGTGGGGCCGACGATCTCCGCAACCTTGCCTTGGACCTCCGCAGCCGCCTCGGCTCCGAAGCTGCCACAGTAGCCGTTGCCGGCGTCAGCAATGACCGCCCCGTGATCCTCATTGCCACCAATGAGGCCGCCCGCGAAGCCGGAGTGAAGGCCGGTGCGCTGGTTCGCCTGGCTGCCGGCATCCTCGGCGGTGGCGGAGGTGGCAAGGACGACGTTGCCCAAGGCGGCGGCGCCGACGCTGGGAAGGTCTCTGAGGCCCTCACAGCGGTGGTGGATGCGATAGCCAAGCGCTGACGGTGGCTGAAAGTACTGACGGTGGCGTCTACCCCCGGGGCATCAAACTGGGGGTAGACGTCGGAACCGTGCGTGTGGGCGTGGCGATCTGCGACCCCGACGGGATCCTGGCAACACCCTTCAAGACCGTTGCACGCGATTCCAAGAAGAACTCGGACGTCCGTGTTGTGGTCAAGCACGCCGCTGAACTGCCTGCCGTGCAAATCTTCGTAGGCCTTCCCCGCACCATGAAGGGTGAGGAACGTGCTTCAGCCGACATGGCGGTTTCGTATGCCGGACTCCTCGCCGACGAGCTTCAGCGGGTCGGTTTGGACATCCCTGTGAGCCTCGTAGATGAGCGGTTATCGACCGTGACGGCGCACCGCAACCTGCACGAAGCTGGCATGAGCAGCAGGAACCACCGTAAAGTGGTTGATCAGGTTGCCGCTGCTGGAATACTTCAGCACGCAATCGACATGCAAAAAGCCAGAGGAACGGACGTTGGCCGCCGAGTGCAGGCACCGGCACAATCCGAAAAGCCCAGCAGTGCCCCAACGCTGCGGGCTGCCTCCGGCAGTGAACCCGATTCTTCTACGAGGGGACTGCAACTGTGAGCCCGGTCAACAACGACCCCTCCAGCGGTACCGCCGGCGGCGGCATGCCGCTGACCCGCAAAGAGCTGCGGGCGCGGGAACGATTCCTCGCCACGCAGAACCACAACGTCGTACCCGTTCCCGAAGCGACACCTGGAGAGGCCGCTGCCTCCGCAGAAGGTGGGACTGAACTGCCCCGTCCAGTTCCCGCCGTGACACCCGCGCCGGTTGCGCCACCAGTTTCGGCCGCTCCACCGGTGCCTGCCGCTCCTCCCGTTCCCGCTGCAAAACCTGCCACGCCTCCCGTTCCCACAGCGGAGCCCGCTTCGGCTGCAACGATTCCTGCTGACGTGCCCGCCGCGCAGTCCGGTCACGAGTCGGTCGGCCATGAACCATCCGCTGACGATTCAGGTGTTGCGATCCAGCCGTCCGATGAGGTTCCGGGGGAGACTCACGCTGCTGACCCCGGGCACGGTGGGGTTCACCAGGACGCGGCGGGGGAACATCACGGATCTACAGCGCACGCTGATGACCATGCTGGGCATCCTGCTGATGGGCTTCACCATGATGAAACCCCCCTGGAAGGGATCCACCACGATGGGATCCACCACGATGAACTTCACCATGATGGACACCCCCTGGAAGGGATCCACCACGACGGGATCCACCACGACGATCTTCACCACGACGAACACCACGTGGACGAACTTCACCACGACGAACACCACGTGGACGAACTTCACCATGACGATCAACACCACGACCTCATCGCGCCAATCGAGCAATCAGCCTCAACCAAGGCCGCGGCCAAGAAGGCCCGGCGTCGCCGTCGAGTCCTTGCGCTGCTGATCACGCTGGGAGTCTTCGTAGCCGCCATCGCCATTGGTGCCCAGTTCCTCAAGCCCCTGCTGGGAATGGACAAAGTTACGGACTACCCGGGTCCGGGAACGGGGTCGGTCAGTATCACCGTCCCCGAAGGCTCCGGACCGAAGGCTGTGGCCGTCGCCCTGGTGGAGAACAAGGTAGTGGCCGACGCCGACGCGTTCGTGAAGGAATTCCTTAACGACGGCGGGGAGCTGTCCCCGGGCGAGTTCACCTTCCGGACCGAGATGAAAAATTCCGATGCCGTGGATGTGCTGGTCAACAAAGACTCATCAAAGGTGATGTATTTCGCCCTGAGTGCCGGCCTCCGCATCAACGAATCCCTCGAAGCCATCTCCAAGGGCTCCGGAATCTCCCTGCAGGAACTCAATGCCTTGAACCAGGCGCCGGCACAGTTCGGCGTGCCTTCCAAGGCCAAGAACCTCGAAGGTTTCCTGGCGCCGGGGGAGTACCGTTTCCCCCTCGGCACGCCAGCGAAGGACATCATCCAGAAGTTGGTCACCACTACGGTTGATGAACTCAAGTCCCAGGGAATCACGGAACCGGCAAAGCAGTACGACACCGTCACCATTGCCAGCATTGTCCAAGCTGAGGGCGGCCAGGCCGATTACGGCAACGTGGCCGGCGCCATCTACAACAGGCTCAAGCCCAACAACGTGGAAACCAGTGGCCTGATCCAATCAGATGCCACGGTGACGTACGGACTCGGCAAGAAATCCTTCCACCTTACGGAGGAAGAGAAAGCTGACAAGTCCAACACGTACAACACGTACGCCAACGTGGGACTGCCCGCCGGGCCGATCGGCTCACCGGGCAAGACCGCCATTGATGCCGCTGCCAAACCCACCCCGAATGATTACCTCTACTGGGTGACCATCAACCTGGACACCAAAGAGACCAAGTTCTCCAAGACACTGGCTGAACACAACACGTATGTTGAGCAATACAACGCCTGGTGCACGGCCAACCCGGGACGGTGTGTGTGATTCGTCGTGCCGCAGTCCTGGGGCACCCTATCTCGCATTCGAAATCCCCGGCCCTGCACACTGCCGCCTACGCCAAGCTGGGCGTAGACATTGAATATTCGGCAATCGATGTCACGGTGGATGCCCTTCCCGCATTCATGGAATCACTTCGTGGGGACCACTCCTGGTGCGGTCTTTCAGTGACCATGCCGCTGAAGTCGGCCATGGTCAAGGAAGTCGACGAAGTCCGTGGCGCAGGCGCCCACTTGGGCGTCATCAACACGGTGGTCTTCGAGCCCGACGGCGGACTGGTCCGGCGCGTGGGGTACAACACCGATGTTGCCGGGATTGTCGAAGCAGTCAGGTATGCAGGGGTTGCCTCTACGCCGCACGCCGCTGTACTTGGCGGTGGAGGTACCTCTGCCGCTGCAGTTGCAGCGGTCAAGGAACTCGGTGCCGGCCACGTCGATGTCTTCGTCAGGGATGCAGGGCGTGCCGGCGACGCGGAGGCGGCGGCTGCCGCCGTCGGAATTTCCCTCAGCGTCAGGCCGCTGACCGAAGCCGCCACTGCTGTGGCGGGCACGGACCTGGTGATCTCCACCTTCCCGCCGCGGGCAGCCGATGCCTTGGCGGAGGAGCTTGCAGGCTTGCCGGGAACAGGAGCCGGCGTCCTTCTGGACGTTGCCTATGATCCCTGGCCCAGCCGCCTCGCTGAGGTGTGGCATGGCCATGGGGGAGCTGTGGTACCGGGCTTGGAGATGTTGATGTACCAGGCGGCCGAGCAGATCAGGCGCTTCAGCGGTTGTGACGTGGACGCCGCCGTCATAGATGTGATGTGCGACTCAGTTGGGCTTCCCCGGCGAGTGTTCTAGAAGCCTTACATGGCAGGATTGGTTATATGTTGCGTTGGTTGACTGCCGGTGAATCCCATGGTCCGGCCCTGATCGGAATTATTGAAGGCGTGCCCGCCGGTGTTGAGCTCACCAGCGCGCAGATCCGCGATGCGCTGGCGCGTCGTCGTCTGGGCTACGGACGCGGTGCCCGCATGAAGTTCGAGCAGGACGAGGTCACCATCATGGGTGGTGTCCGGCACGGCCTCACCCAAGGCGGACCCGTGGCCATTCAGGTTGGCAATACAGAGTGGCCCAAGTGGGAGCAGATCATGTCTGCTGACCCCGTGGATCCCGAGGTCCTCGCCGACCAGGCGCGCAATGCCCCGCTGACCCGTCCACGGCCGGGCCACGCAGATTTCACCGGCATGCAGAAATACGGCTTTGACGAAGCCCGTCCTGTCCTTGAGCGCGCCAGTGCACGGGAGACCGCCACGCGTGTGGCACTTGGAACCGTGGCTGCTCAGTTCCTGAAGCAGTTGGGTGTGGAGTTGGTCAGCCACACCGTTTCCATTGCCAGTGTGACTGTTCCCGAAGGGCGTCCCTTGCCCCTGCCGCAGGACGTCCTGGCTCTCGACGCGGACCCCCTGCGCTGCTTCGACCGTGAAACCTCCGATGCCATGGTTGCTGAAGTGGATGCGGCCCACAAGGAAGGCGAAACCCTCGGCGGCGTCGTTGAGGTCCTGGCCTATGGACTTCCGCCGGGACTTGGCAGCTACGTCCACTGGGACCGCCGCCTTGATTCCCGCCTGGCAGCTGCATTGATGGGCATCCAGGCCATCAAGGGTGTGGAAGTTGGCGACGGCTTCCTCACTGCTGCCCGCCGCGGCTCGGCAGCCCATGACGAGATCCTCAAGGATGAGGCAGGCAAGATCGTTCGGCAGACCAACCGGGCTGGTGGCATCGAAGGTGGCATGAGCATCGGCGAGGTCCTCCGCGTCCGTGCGGCCATGAAGCCAATCGCCACCGTTCCCCGTGCCCTGCGGACCATTGACGTCAGTACTGGTGAGCCCGCAAAGGCCCACCACCAGCGTTCAGATGTATGTGCGGTGCCAGCGGCCGGTGTTGTGGCCGAAGCGATGGTTGCCCTGGTCCTGGCCGAGGCCGTTGCCGAGAAGTTCGGTGGCGACTCCGTAGCTGAGACCCAGCGAAACCTCCAGAGCTACCTTGAGAGCATCCCGGCCACCCTGGACTCGGTCGGCCGGTAGTGGTCCGCCTCATCATGGACGGACTTCGTGACCGTCCCGTTGTTCTGGTGGGGCCAATGGCCGTCGGCAAATCAGCCATTGGCCAGCAGTTGGCCCAGCAGTTGGGGCTCCCGTTCGTGGACACCGACGCAGTGGTGGTGGCTGCCCATGGCAGCATCGCAGATATTTTTGCAGGACGCGGAGAGCACGCCTTCCGCGAGATCGAAGCCCGGGCCGTGGCGAAATCCATCGAGCATGCCAAGGTCCAGCCCGCCATCATTTCCCTGGGCGGGGGAGCGGTGCTTGACTCCGGAACCCAGCAGTTGCTGGGGGATTGCACGGTGGTCTACCTCGAGTGCGACGCAGAAACGGTTGCCGACAGGATTGCGCGGAACACCGGCAGGCCGCTGCTCAAAGGCGATGCCATGACCCGGTGGGAAGCGTTGTTTGCTACGAGGCGTCCTGTTTATGAGCGCCTCGCGGACATCGTCATGGACGTCCGGTCAGGATCCGTGGCGGAAATCGGCCTCCAACTGGAGGAGCGGCTGCGCCAGCATGCAGCCTTGAAAGAGGAAGTTGAAAAGTGAGCAACGAAGCAACTGTCATCAAGGTGACCGGCGGTTCCGCCATTGAAAACTACGACGTCGTAGTGGGGCGTGGCCTTCTGGCGAACCTTCCGGAGAAGCTTGGGGAGCGTGTCAGGCGTGTCCTGGTCATCCATCCCCGTGCCCTCCGCCTGACGGGCGATACGGTCCGCGATGAGCTTGAAACAGCCGGCTTCACCGCGCTGACGGCCGAAATTCCGGATGCCGAAGAAGGCAAGCACATCCAGGTAGCCGCATTCTGCTGGCAGGTCCTTGGCCAGAACGACTTCACACGTTCGGACGCCATCGTGGCGGTCGGTGGCGGCGCGGTAACTGACCTTGCAGGCTTTGTGGCGGCCACCTGGCTGCGGGGCGTCAAGGTCATCCACATGCCCACCAGCCTGTTGGGCATGGTGGATGCTTCAGTGGGCGGAAAGACCGGAATCAACACCGCCGAAGGGAAGAACCTCGTAGGTTCCTTCCACCCGCCGGCAGCCGTTTTGGCTGATCTGGACACCCTTCAGACCCTGCCCAGGAATGAGCTCATTTCCGGCATGGCCGAGGTCATCAAGTGCGGTTTCATTGCCGACCCCACCATCCTGGATCTGATCGAGAAGAACACTGACGCCGTGATGGACCCGGCGTCGGACGTTGTCCGCGAATTGATCGAGCGGGCCATCACTGTCAAGGCCGATGTCGTTTCGCAGGACCTGAAAGAATCCGGGCTCCGTGAGATCCTGAACTATGGCCATACCCTGGGACATGCCATTGAACTGGTGGAGCGCTACTCATGGCGGCACGGCGCGGCCGTTTCGGTGGGCATGATGTTTGCCGCAGAATTGTCGCGCAGCGTTGGGCGGTTGTCCGATGCCGACGCAGACCGCCACCGCACCATCCTGGAAAGCCTCGGCCTGCCGATCACCTACCGGCGTGACCGCTGGCAGGGGTTGCTGGACGGCATGCGCCGGGATAAGAAGTCCCGTGGCGACCTCCTGCGGTTTGTTGTCCTTGACGGTGTGGCCAAGCCGGGCATCCTGGACGTCCCCGATACCTCCCTCCTGTTTGCCGCCTACCAGGAGATCGCGTCATGAGTGTCGACGTGAGGGAAGGCGTCAGCGATTGGCCAACAGCGGGCTTCCCGGGTGTCCGGACCAATCCCGATACCCTCCTTCCGGTCATCGTCAACGAGGAAGTCATGGAGACGGCGCTTGCAGCGTCGGAGGATCCCGCTGATCGCATCATGGCCCTGCTGCTGGAAAACCACGCCAACGAAGCAGCAGAACTGCTGGCAGAGGCACGGTACAAGGATCCCGAGTCGTTCCGGCTCAGGATTTTTGAAGCTGAAGTCCACCGCGCCACCAATCGGCTGGACAGGGCCATCCAGCTGTTCCGGCATCTGCTGCAGGATGTCCAGGGCAGCTCGAAAGAAGCGATCGTCCACCAGTACTTGGGTCGGGCCTACTTTGTCAGCGGGAACGCTTTGGCTGCATCCGAGGAGTTTGCCAAGGCTTTGGACCTCCGTGTCGCCATGGCCGCCGATGCGGCGTTGATCTACTCCTCTACCGTTGCCCTGCAGCGGGCCCGGAACGTACTGGAACTCGCTTCCTGATACCCCTGAGGACAGTCCCCGCAAGCCTTTGGCTCATTTGCCGGTAGAATGGTTCTTGGATTTTTGATAAATACGCGCTGGCGGGCCGATTGGTACGCCTGCTTGGCATAGATAGCTGGCAGCTAGAACCAGTGCGATAACCAGAGGATACGAGTGGCAACCACAAACGACATCAAGAACGGGACCGTACTGAAGCTCGAGGGCCAGCTCTGGAACATCATTGAGTTCCAGCACGTCAAGCCTGGCAAGGGCGGCGCGTTTGTGCGCACCAAGATGCGCAACGTCATGTCCGGCAAGGTGGTCGACAAGACCTTCAACGCCGGCCTGAAGATTGAAACCGCTACGGTCGACCGCCGCGACTACCAGTACCTGTACCAGGATGGCGAAGACTTCGTTTTCATGGACACCCAGGACTACGACCAGATCACCGTCTCCGGTGCCACAGTGGGCGACGCCACCAACTTCATGCTCGAAAACCAGATGGTCAACATTGCCATCCATGAGGGCACCCCGTTGTACATCGAACTGCCCCCGAGCGTGGTCCTCGAAATCACCTACACCGAGCCTGGCCTCCAGGGCGACCGCTCCTCGGCAGGCACCAAGCCGGCCACCGTCGAAACCGGCTATGAGATCCAGGTTCCGCTGTTCGTTGAGCAGGGCACCAAGGTCAAGGTCGACACCCGCGATGGCAGCTACCTGGGCCGGGTCAACGACTAGTGAGCGCACGCGGTAAAGCCCGTAGCAGGGCTCTTGAAGTACTCTTCGAAGCGGAGCAGCGCTCGGTTTCGGCTTTCGACGCCATGAGGGCGCGGCGGGAGAAGACTGACCTGGTCATCAACCCCTATACGGTGGAAATCGTTGAGGGCGTTGTGGCCATGCAGGCAACCATTGATGAGTTCCTGGAGACTTATGCCCAGGGCTGGACCCTGGAACGGATGCCGTCGGTAGACCGCATCATCCTCCGGATCGGCGCGTGGGAACTTCTCTACAATGACGAGGTTCCCGACGGCGTAGCCGTCAGCGAAGCGGTAGCCCTCGCCAAGACGATGTCCACGGATGACTCCCCGGCGTTCATCAATGGACTCCTGGGCCGGCTCCAGAAGCTCAAACCATCACTTTTGGCATAGGCGCAGGCCTGGCCTGAACGTACAAGGAACCCGCCTCACAGGAAACTGTGGGGCGGGTTCTTTTTGCCCGATTTGGCCCATTTGCGCCATTTGCGCCATTGCCCCTACTGGAGAACCGCGGCCCGCAGGCCCGGAATACTTCGGAGATGGTCAAGTTCGTCCTGCTGGTGAAGGTGGACGTCCCGCCCGCTGAGTATCCGTTGGCGGGTAAAGGCCAAAGCCGTAGCCCCTTTGATGAAGGATTTCATCGCATCCCTGCGGCCGCGCGTGGATGCCCAACGGACAGCCTGCCGCCTTCCCCGGGAGGTGGCCAGCATCTCCACCTCTGCCGGTGTGAACCAGCCTGCGCGGGCGTACTCAAGGAGCCGCTGCCGGGTGAGCTTTCCTTCGGCGAGCCGGAGCAGGATGATGCCCACAGCTGCAACCAGGAAGATCGGGACCTGGACAACGAAGTATTCCACCAGGAAGTTCTGGCCCATGCTGTTCCAGCGGTTGTGCAGGAACATGGCAGGGAGCAAACCGATGAAGAATGCCAGTACGGCGTAGCCGGTGTGCCAGCGGCGTGCCGCGAAACCCATGATCAGGCCGGTGGTTCCGGTGAAGACGGCATGGGCGAAAGGCGACATGACGCCACGAAGGATGAAGATGCGGACGAGGTCAGTCCCCGGGTCGGTGGAGGAGGCAATTTCGCGTCCGAAATAGAGGATGTTTTCGGTAAAGGCGAAACCGGCGGCAATGGTGAAGGCGAACACCACCCCGTCCACCGGGCCGTCAAAGTACTTCCGGGCGGCCAGGATCAGCACCAGCAATCCCAGTGACTTGGTGAATTCTTCGACGATGGGTGCTTGGACTGTTGCCATGAAGTAGGTAAAAGCTTCTTCGCTGCTGGTCGGCGCGGCCAGGGCGAAGAGGGGCTGGATCAGCAGTGTCCCGGCGATGGACACTGCGGCGCCCCAGGTAAAGGCGAACCAGAGGAGTCGTTTTGGCTCGGGCTCCCAGCGGTCGATCAGGCGAACGGTCAGCAGCACCACGGTCAGCGGAACCAGGGACGCAATGAATCCGATGACGAAGCCGGTGACACCGGTGTTTCCCAGCAGGAACGGCAACACCAGTATCAAACTGGCGAGGACCAGGATTCCACCGACAATCAGCAAGGGGAGTGTGCCCGTGCGGCTTCGCTGGGCCGGCGGGCCGGCCCAGGTTTGCCGGGGGAGCGTGGCGGGATTGCCCGGCGCGGGCTGGTAATTTCCCGGCTGTACCCGTCCGATCCACGTAGGGTTGGCCCCGGGTTCCAGGTAAGGCCGTGGATACTGTTGCCCGCCGGGTTGCCCGTGGTGGTTCATGGTCATGGGCAAAAGCCTATTCCACGGCATGGAGTGTGAGCTTAAACTCACCCGTCGCTTTCCCCGCCGGTGAGGTGGCAAAGAGGTGCTGTGGTAGCTTGGAAAAGCACATATTCCTTTTTTAATTCCGTCCCGTGAGGCGGGGAAAGGGGAGACGAGCGATGACTGAAGTCACTTCAGCGCACGTGCCGTCCAGGGTTGTACTCAACCAGGCGGACATTGATCGTGCGCTCACTCGTATCGCCCACGAGATCCTCGAAGCCAACAAGGGCTCCCAGGACCTGGTTCTCTTAGGCATTCCCAGCCGCGGCTATCCCCTGGCGGTCCGCCTTGCCCACAAAATCGCAGCAGCTGACCCGACGGTCAATGCTGAAACGATCGTGGGTCAGCTCGATGTCACCATGTTCCGTGACGATCTCTCGCACCAGCCCACCCGGCCTCCGCGCCACACCCGCTTGCCGTTGTCAGGGATCGACAACAAAGTAGTTGTCCTGATCGACGACGTCCTGTACTCGGGCCGCACCATCCGGGCAGCACTGGATGCTTTGGTGGACCTTGGCCGTCCCCGGATTGTCCGCTTGGCCGTGCTGGTGGACCGGGGCCACCGTGAGCTCCCCATCCGCGCGGACCACGTCGGCAAGAACCTGCCCACCTCTTCCTCGGAGAAAGTCCGTGTCCACCTGGAGGAAATCGACTCTGTTGACGGCGTTCCCGTCAATGAAGTAGTTATCGAGGCGGGGAAGTGAAGCACCTTCTTTCCACTGAAAACCTCAGCGCTTTCGACGCCATCCGCGTCCTGGACACGGCAGAAGAAATGTCTGCCGTGGGCGAGCGTGAAGTGAAAAAGCTGCCTGCCCTGCGTGGCCGGACAGTAGTGAACCTCTTCTTCGAAGACTCCACCCGGACGCGGATCTCGTTCGAGGCTGCCGCCAAGCGACTTTCCGCCGACGTCATCAACTTCGCCGCCAAAGGGTCCTCGGTGTCCAAGGGGGAATCCCTCAAGGACACCGCACAGACCCTGGCCGCCATGGGTGCGGACGCCGTGGTCATTCGTCACTGGGCGTCCGGCGCCCCGCACCGGCTCGCTGCCACGGACTGGATTGACGCTGCTGTGATCAACGCCGGTGACGGCACCCACGAGCACCCCACCCAGGCCCTGCTGGACGCTTTCACCATGCGCCGGCACTGGTCCAGGATCAACGGCATCGAGTCAACGGGGGCGGACCTGTCGGGCATGCGCGTTGCGATTGCCGGCGATGTACTCCACTCCCGTGTTGCCCGGTCCAACGTCTGGTTGTTGAAAACCCTTGGCGCCGAGGTCACTCTGGTGGCGCCACCTACGCTGCTGCCCATCGGCGTCGAGCACTGGCCTTGCAAGGTCAGCTACAACCTGGACGAGACCCTGGAAGCGGGTATCGACGCCATGATGATGCTCCGCGTCCAGGGTGAGCGGATGAACGCCTCGTTCTTCCCCTCGACCCGTGAGTACTCCCGCCGCTGGGGATTCGACGACGCCAGGCTCCGTGCCTTGGATGACCTGGGCATGAAGGACACCATCATCATGCACCCCGGTCCCATGAACCGCGGCCTGGAGATTTCTTCGGCAGCTGCTGATTCACCGCGCTCCACTGTGCTTGCCCAAGTCCGCAACGGTGTCTCGGTCCGCATGGCCGCCCTGTACCTGCTGCTCTCAGGAGACTCCCGGGAAGCAGCCCAGAACGTAAGCCAGTCCAGCAAGGAGACCAACTGATGGCCGAGAACACCTACCTGATTCGTGGTGCCGCCATCCTCGGCGGCGAAGCTGAGGACCTGCTGATCCGCGACGGCGTCATCGAAGCACGCGGCAAGGACCTCGCCGCTGAAGGTGCCACTGTCATCGACGCCGCCGGACTCGTGGCGCTGCCCGGCATGGTTGACGTGCACACCCACCTGCGCGAGCCGGGCCGCGAAGACGCCGAAACGGTGGAAACCGGTACCCGGGCCGCGGCTTTGGGCGGATTCACGGCTGTCCACGCGATGGCCAACAGCAACCCCGTGGCGGACACCGCCGGAGTCGTGGAACAGGTCCACAGCCTGGGCCGTGCATCGGGCTGGGTGGATGTGCGCCCCGTTGGTGCAGTCACGGTGGGGTTGGCCGGTGAGCAACTTGCCGAGCTTGGCGCCATGGCCGATTCCCGCGCGCAGGTCCGCATGTTCTCCGATGACGGAATCTGCGTTCACGATCCCGTCCTCATGCGCCGCGCGCTGGAGTACGTAAAGGCGTTCGACGGCGTGGTGGCCCAGCACGCGCAGGAACCGCGCCTGACCGCCGGGGCACAGATGAACGAAGGCACGGTCTCTGCCGTACTTGGACTGACCGGCTGGCCGGCTGTAGCTGAGGAAAGCATCATCGCCCGTGACGTCCTGCTGGCCCAGCATGTTGGTTCCAGGCTCCACGTCTGCCATGTCTCCACCGCCGGATCAGTCGAAATCGTGCGCTGGGCCAAGGCGCGCGGGATCAACGTCACAGCCGAAGTGACGCCCCACCACCTGCTCCTGACCGATGAACTGGTCCGCAGCTACGATCCCGTCTACAAGGTCAATCCGCCGCTGCGAACCGATGCTGATGTCCAGGCGCTCCGTGAGGGCCTGGCCGACGGCACCATCGACGTCGTGGGAACCGACCATGCCCCGCACCCCAGCGAGCACAAGGAATGCGAGTGGGCGCAGGCGGCCATGGGTATGACCGGCCTCGAAACTGCGTTGTCGGTAGTCCAGGAGACCATGATCGAGACCGGCTTGATGACCTGGGCGGATTTCGCCAGGGTCACCTCGTTCACGCCTGCGGTCATCGGGCGGGTCGCTGACCAAGGCCGTCCGCTGGAGGTTGGCGAACCTGCCAACGTCATCCTGGTGGACCCGGCTGCGCGTTGGACGGTCGACCCCCATAAAATGGCAACCATGGGCCGCAATTCACCGTTCAAGGGCAAGGAGCTGCCCGGATCCGTGGTGGCAACCTTCTTCAAGGGCCACCCCACGGTCCTTGACGGCAAACTCAACACGCCGTACCGGTACCCGGCAGTCAGCAGCATTAATGGATAACCAGACACTGACCGTGCTCATCACGGTGCCGCTGATCCTCGCCGTCCTGGCGATGATCTGGCTGGGGTGGCGGAACAGGCTCAGGCGCCAGTCCGACGTCGAACGCCTTCCGGCCCTGCCGGAGCAGCTGACGCCGGCCACCGTCGTCGCTGATGGCCAGTACGTTGCCACCACCACGGCGGGGGATTGGCTTGACCGTATCGCGGTCCAAGGCCTGGGTATCCGGACCAACGCGGAACTGAGCATCCACGCCGAAGGTGTGTTGTTCGACCGCTCCGGTGCCGCCCCTGTCTTCATACCCCGCGAGGCAGTGACTGACGGCCGGGAGTCCAACGGCATGGCAGGGAAGTTCGTCGAGAAAGACGGACTCCTGGTCATCAGTTGGAAACTCGGCGGCCGTGAACTCGATACCGGGTTCCGGACCCGGCACGCAGCCGACAAAAAGCTCCTCCTTGAAGCCCTCCAGGAATTGATCTCCGCAGCCCCTCAGGCAGATGCCGATAGTGGAAAGTAATAAAGTGACGGATAGTAAAGCAGCCACCACACCCACCCCCTCAGCAGCAGTACTCGTGCTCGAAGACGGCCGCATGTTCCGCGGCCGCAGCTACGGAGCGCAGGGAACCGCTCTCGGTGAGGCCGTCTTCGCCACCGGCATGACCGGCTACCAGGAGACCATTACCGACCCCTCCTACGCGCGCCAGCTGGTGGTCCAGACAGCGCCGCACATCGGCAACACCGGCGTCAACAGCGAAGACGCTGAATCCCGCCGTATCTGGGTTGCCGGATACATTGTCCGGGACGCCGCCCGCCGCCCCTCCAACTGGCGCTCAGAGCGAAGCCTTGACGATGAACTGGTAGAGCAGGGCATTGTTGGCATCCAGGGCGTCGACACCCGGGCCATCACCCGCCACCTCCGCGAGCACAAGACCATGCGTGCTGGCATTTTCTCCGGCGAGGCGGCCCAGGCCACTGACAAGGAACTGCTGGAGACCGTCCTGGCCAGTGAGCCCATGGAAGGTGCGGCGCTGGCTGAGGAAGTCTCCATCGATGAGGCCTACGTTGTGGAACCAAAGGACCACGGCTGGGAAGGCGAGCCACGCTTCTCCATCGCTGCTGTTGACCTTGGCATCAAGGCCATGACTCCGGTCCGCTTCGCAGAGCGTGGAGTGCGCGTCCACGTCCTGCCTGCAACGTCCACGCTGGAGGATGTCAACGCGGTCAAGCCGGACGGTTTCTTCATGTCCAACGGACCCGGGGACCCGGCTACGGCAGACCACCAGGTCTCGCTGCTGCGCTCGGTGCTGGATGAGAAGCTGCCGTACTTCGGCATCTGCTTCGGCAACCAGATCCTGGGCCGCGCCCTGGGCTTTGGCACCTACAAGCTCCGCTACGGGCACCGTGGCATCAACCAGCCCGTCATGGACCGCCGGACCGGGAAGGTCGAAATCACATCGCAGAACCACGGCTTCGCCGTGGATGCGCCGCTGAACGGTTCCACTGTGGCCCCCGAAGAGCGCTTCGGACGCGTCGAGGTCAGCCACGTGTCATTGAACGACGACGTCGTTGAAGGACTCGCCTGCCTCGATATCCCCGCGTTCTCCGTCCAGTACCACCCGGAGGCTGCTGCCGGCCCGCACGATGCCGCCTACCTCTTTGACCGCTTCATCGACCTCATGGCCGATACCAAGTCCAAGGCCACAGCTGCGGCCTCCACCGACTCCAAGACTGAGGACACGAAGTAATGCCCAAGCGTACAGATCTCAAGAGCGTCCTTGTCATCGGATCCGGCCCCATTGTCATCGGCCAGGCGGCTGAGTTCGACTACTCCGGCACCCAGGCACTCCGTGTCCTGAAAGAGGAGGGCCTGCGGGTCATCCTGGTCAACTCCAACCCGGCCACCATCATGACGGACCCCGAGTTTGCCGATGCCACCTACGTGGAGCCCATCACCCCCGAGGTGGTTGAGAAGATCATCGCCAAGGAGCGTCCGGACGCCATCCTGCCCACCCTGGGTGGCCAGACCGCTTTGAACACCGCCATTGCGTTGGACAAGAACGGCGTACTGGAGAAGTACAACGTGGAACTCATCGGCGCCAACATTGCCGCCATTGAGCTCGGCGAAGACCGGGAGAAGTTCAAGGGCGTGGTGGAGCGTTGTGGTGCAGAGTCTGCCCGCAGCCACATTATCCACACCATGGATGAGGCCTTCGCAGCTGCCGAGGATCTTGGCTACCCCATGGTGGTCCGCCCGTCCTTCACCATGGGTGGCTTGGGCTCAGGCTTGGCTTACAACGAGGACGACCTCCGCCGCATCGTCGGCCAGGGCCTCCAGTACAGCCCCACCACCGAGGTCCTGCTCGAAGAGAGCATCCTCGGCTGGAAGGAATACGAGCTGGAAATGATGCGCGACAAGAACGACAACGTCGTTGTTGTCTGCTCCATCGAGAACTTCGATCCCGTAGGTGTCCACACCGGTGACTCCATCACGGTTGCCCCGGCACTGACCCTCACGGACCGCGAGTACCAGAAGCTGCGCGATGTCTCCATCGCCGTCATCCGCGAAGTCGGCGTGGACACCGGCGGCTGCAACATCCAGTTCGCGATCGACCCCGCTACGGGCCGCGTAGTGGTCATCGAAATGAACCCGCGTGTTTCGCGCTCGTCCGCGCTGGCATCGAAGGCCACCGGATTCGCCATCGCCAAGATCGCTACCAAGCTGTCCCTTGGTTACACCCTGGATGAGATCCCCAACGACATCACCCAGAAGACCCCGGCTTCCTTCGAGCCGACCCTGGACTACGTAGTGGTCAAGGTTCCGCGCTTCGCCTTCGAGAAGTTCCCGGCTGCCGACAACACCCTGACCACCACCATGAAGTCTGTTGGCGAAGCCATGGCGATGGGCCGCAACTTCACCGAGGCACTGCAGAAGGCCCTGCGCTCCCTGGAACAGAAGGGCTCGCAGCTGGACTTCAGTTCAGTACCTGAATACGAAGTGGCCGAGCTCCTGGAGAAGGCCAAGCGGCCCACCACTGAGCGCCTTCACCAGGTCCAGCGCGCATTGCTGGGCGGGGCAAGCATCGAGGACGTCTTCGAAGCAACCAAGATCGATCCCTGGTTCCTGGACCAGTTGCAGCTGCTCAATGAGACCGCCCAGGAAATCCGCAAGGCCGGTGTGCTGACCGAGGAAATGCTGCGCAACGCCAAACGCCACGGTTTCTCCGACGAGCAGATCGGTGCCCTGACGCACAACAACGAGGCCGTGGTCCGCGGCGTCCGCCAGGCCCTGGGCATTCGTCCGGTCTACAAGACCGTGGATACCTGCGCCGCTGAGTTCGCCGCCTACACCCCGTACCACTACTCCTCCTACGACGAGGAAGACGAAGTGGGCCTGCACGCCAAGCCCTCTGTCATCATCCTGGGCTCGGGACCGAACCGCATCGGCCAGGGCATCGAGTTTGACTACTCCTGCGTCCATGCGTCCATGGCGCTGCGCAAGGCCGGCTATGAGACCGTGATGGTCAACTGCAACCCCGAGACCGTCTCCACCGACTACGATGTCTCCACCCGCCTCTACTTTGAGCCGTTGACCCTTGAGGACGTCCTTGAGGTCATCGCCGCCGAAGAGCGCACCGGTGGCGTCATGGGCGTGTTCGTCCAGCTCGGTGGCCAGACTCCGCTGAAGCTGGCGCAGCAGCTCGCCGACGCCGGCGTCCCCATCCTCGGCACTTCGCCCGAAGCCATCGACCTCGCAGAGCACCGGGGCGCGTTCGCCCGCGTATTGGACGAGGCCGGATTGACCTCCCCGAAGAACGGCACTGCCGTTTCCTTCGAGGACGCCAAGAAGATTGCCGATGAAATCGGCTACCCGGTCCTGGTCCGTCCGTCCTACGTACTGGGCGGCCGCGGCATGGAGATCGTCTATGACGAAGCCAACCTTTCCCGCTACATCGCCAACGCCACGGAAATCACGCCGGACCACCCCGTGCTGATCGACCGCTTCCTCGAGGACGCCGTCGAAATCGATGTTGACGCGCTCTTCGACGGCACTGACATGTACCTCGGCGGCATCATGGAACACATCGAAGAAGCCGGTATCCACTCCGGTGACTCCGCGTGCGTCCTTCCCCCGATCACCCTGGGCAACAACGTGATCGAGCGCGTGCGCACCGCAACCCGGGCCATTGCCGAAGGCGTGGGCGTCCGTGGCCTGATCAACATCCAGTTCGCGCTGGCCTCAGACGTCCTGTACGTGCTCGAAGCCAACCCGCGTGCTTCCCGCACGGTCCCCTTCGTCTCCAAGGCAACGGGTGTGCAGATGGCCAAGGCGGCAGCCCTGATCGGCACCGGCGTGACCATCAACCAGCTCCGCGGCGCCTACAAGATGCTGCCGGAAACCGGTGACGGCTCCACCTTGCCGTTGGATGCACCGGTTGCCGTGAAGGAAGCTGTGCTGCCGTTCAGCCGCTTCCGTACGCCCGAAGGCAAGGTTGTGGACTCCCTCCTCGGCCCGGAAATGCGTTCCACCGGTGAAGTCATGGGCATCGACAAGCACTTCGATACCGCTTTCGCCAAGAGCCAGGCTGCCGCGAACAACGCGCTGCCCACCGAAGGCAAGATCTTCGTATCGGTGGCCAACCGTGACAAGCGTTCGGTCATCATGGGCGTCAAGCGCCTCTCGGACCTCGGTTTCGAGATCGTCTCCACCGGTGGCACCGCTGATGTCCTGCGCCGCAACGGCATCCAGGCCACTCCGGTCCGCAAGGTGGCCGAAGGCAGCAGCGCCGAGGGCGAGGGCACCATTGCCGACCTCGTGATCGCCGGTGAGATCGACATGGTCTTCAACACCCCCTCGGGTGGCGAAGCCCGCAGCGATGGATACGAACTCCGGGCCGCAGCAACGTCCATCGGCATCCCCTGCATCACCACCGTGGCTGAATTCAACGCCGCGGTGCAGGCTATCGAGGCACTGCGGACCTACGAATGGTCGGTGACCAGCCTGCAGGAGCACGCAGCCAACCTCTCCGCAGCAATGGAAGCAGCCAATGCCTGAGTCTGCTTCACCCCAGCAGGGTCAGCAGCCGGCCCGGGAGTCCTTTGGCTCCCGGCTGGCTGCGGCCATGGCGTCCCGTGGCCCGCTCTGCGTCGGAATTGATCCGCACCCGCAGCTGTTGGCCGACTGGGGATTGAACGACGACGCCGCAGGGCTGGAGCGTTTTTCGCTGACGGTGGTGGAGGCGGTGTCTTCCCTCGCTGCCGCGGTCAAGCCGCAAGTGGCGCTCTATGAGCGTCACGGTTCCGCCGGAATGGCGGTCCTTGAACGCACCTTGGCTGCATCCGCGGAGGCAGGGGTACTCAGTATCGCTGACGCCAAGCGCGGGGATATTGGGTCCACCATGGCCGCTTATGCCGATGCCTGGCTTCGTGATGGTTCATCCTTGGCCGCTGACTCAGTGACACTGAGCCCTTACCTTGGCTTTGAGTCATTGCGCCCTGCGTTGGATCTTGCTGCGCAATACGGCAGGGGAGTGTTCGTCCTGGCTTTGACGTCCAACCCTGAGGGGAAGTCCGTCCAGCATGTTGGTGGAAGCGAGTCAGTTGCCCGCAGGATTGCCTTGGCGGCCGGCGTCGAGAATCAGCGTTACAGCGGGGCCCTTGGTTCGGTTGGACTGGTAGTGGGGGCAACCATCGGCTCTGCTTTGGATGACCTGGGTATCGATCTTGGACAGGTCCGCGGAGCGATCCTGGCTCCCGGGCTTGGCGCCCAGGGCGCCACCCCTGCTGACCTTCGGGCCACGTTCGGTGCCGCGTATCCCACGGTCCTGGCTACGTCCAGCCGGGGCATCCTGGCCGCGGGTCCCACCGTGGAGGGCCTGCGTGCGGCCACCGAAGCGACCCTGAGGGAGCTCCGCTCCTGAGGCCAACGCGGGGTCACTTGTGGCCCCTTCAGGCTCCTGAAAGGGCCATAAGTGACCCCGCGTTGATTCAACTCATTGCGCAACAGCGCCCCTGCCGGTAGGTTCAGGATCAGTCCGCGTGATCTGGATCACAATTGCGATCTGACAGGGGTTTGGCAGTGGGCCTTAAAGAGCTGACACCACAGGAGCGTTCCGATGCGCTGGAGAAGGCGGCCAAGGCGAGGGCAGTCCGTGCCGCCGCCAAGGAAAGGCTTAAGCGCGGCGAGGTGAGTATCGCGGAGTTGATCTCCTCCGGCACTACGGACGAGGCGATCGCCCGCATGCGTGTGGTGGAACTCCTGGAGGCCCTGCCGGGCATCGGTCCGGTCCGGGCGGCGGGGATCATGGCGGAGATTGGCATCGCCGGGTCCCGCCGCATCAGGGGCCTGGGAATTCACCAGGCCCGGGCGCTGGTAGATTTTATGGATACCCAGCAAAGCGTTTGACGCATCTCCCCGAAGGAATCCGTGAGCAAGAAACCCGGACTGACTGTCCTTGCAGGCCCCACTGCCGTTGGCAAGGGAACCGTTTCCACCTACATCAGGGACAACTATCCAGAGGTCTGGCTCTCCGTCTCGGCAACCACGCGGGCTGCACGTCCGGGTGAGCAGGATGGCGTCCACTACTTCTTCAAATCCGCCGAGGAGTTTGATTCCCTGGTGGCCGATGGTGAGCTGCTGGAGTGGGCTGTGGTCCACGGGCAGAACCGCTACGGGACCCTTCGCAGCACCGTCAACGCAGCAATTGCCGAAGGAAAGTCGGTCCTTCTGGAGATTGACCTCCAAGGCGCGCGCCAGGTCAAGGAGGCCGTTCCGGACGCCAATTTCGTGTTCCTGGCTCCGCCCACCTGGGACGAAATGGTCCGCCGCCTGGTGGGCCGCGGCACGGAAACTCCCGAGGAACAGCAGCGCAGGCTGGAAACCGCTAAACTGGAACTTGCTGCTGAACCGGAGTTTGACCACACCGTCATCAATGACGACGTTCGCCGGGCAGCGGACGAGCTTGTTTCACTCATGGGGCTTACCCCGCACCAGCGCTAAGCGCTTGCATTTGTTGGCCCGCTAAAATTTGGAGAATTCGTGTCCACGAACCTTGAAGGCATCATCAACCCGCCGATCGATTCGCTGCTTGAGGCTGCTGATTCCAAGTACGGCCTGGTCATCTTCGGCGCCAAGCGCGCCCGCCAGATCAACGCCTACTACGCACAGCTCCACGAGGGCCTTTTCGAGTACGTCGGCCCCCTGGTTGACACCAAGCTGAACGAGAAGTCGCTCTCGATCGCCCTGCGCGAGATCAACGAAGGCCTTTTGGTGTCCACACCGATCGAGCCCGCAGAATAAACAGGCTGCCTGTTGACGGAGGTCACGTGCGCATAGTCCTCGGAGTCGGGGGAGGGATAGCAGCCTACAAGGTTGCATCGCTCCTCCGGCTTTTTACTGAAGCCGGCCACAGGGTCACGGTCATCCCCACGGAAGCTGCCACCCGGTTTGTTGGCGTGGCCACGTGGGAAGCCCTCTCGGGGAACCCCGTGAGCAACAGCGTCTTCGATGACGTCGAGAAGGTCAACCATGTGCGTTTGGGCCATGAAGCCGACCTGATCGTGGTTGCGCCCGCTACAGCGGACCTTCTTGCCAAAGCCGCAACAGGACAAGCGGGCGACCTCCTCACCAACACCCTGCTCATGGCACACGGGCCGGTTCTTTTCGCCCCGGCGATGCACACGGAAATGTGGCTGCATGCCGCTACCCAGGGAAACGTCGAAACATTGCGGCGCCGTGGGGTGACAGTCCTGGAGCCTGCTTCCGGCCGTCTCACTGGATCAGACTCGGGTCCTGGCCGCCTGCCGGAGCCCGAGGCAATTTTTGCTGCGGCCATGGCGTTGGTCGATGCCCCGGCCGCAGAGACTTTGTCGACTTCGGCGGAGCTGCCCTTGGCTGGCCGGACCGTAACGATCTCCGCCGGCGGCACTCGGGAGGCGCTGGACCCTGTCCGCTTCCTGGGCAACCGTTCCTCCGGCAAGCAGGGAGCTGCCCTTGCTTCGGCTGCTTTGGCTGCCGGTGCAACGGTTCGGTTCCTTGCCGCGCATATGGACGTCGAGCCGCCGGCCGGCGTCGAGCTTGTCCGCGTTGAATCAGCCTTGGAGCTGCGCGAGGCAGCGTTGAAAGCGGCAGTTGGTTCCGACGTCGTCATCATGGCTGCCGCCGTAGCGGATTTCCGTCCGGCAGAGGTCTCGGACACCAAGATCAAAAAGGTCGATGGCGAGGATGCGCCCGTTGTGCGGCTGGTCCGCAACCCGGACATCCTGCAGGAGCTCGTGGAGCGGCGGAACGCCGAGGGCGGACGTCAGCTGATCGTTGGTTTCGCGGCTGAGACCGGCGATGCCCAAGGCGACGTCCTGGAGCACGCAACGGCCAAACTCAAACGCAAAGGCTGCGACCTCCTGGTGGTTAATCAGGTGGGCATAGGCCGCGTGTTCGGCCAGGATGACAATTCCGTGGTGGTCCTCTCCGGTCACGGGGCCGAACCGCAGTCGGCCGCCGGCTCCAAGGCTGACGTGGCCGCTGCTGTGGTAGACCGGGTGGGCGTCGAGCTCACGCGTGTCTACCCGGCGTTGTAACCGAGCCCACACCCGGATTCTTAGCAAAGGGACACACGGCAGAAACCGCTGTCCCGCAACCCAGTAAGGTGGTCGAGTGACTTTACCGCTGCACCATGAACACCATGGCACCCCGTCCAAGCTCCGGCTCTTCACTTCAGAGTCGGTTACCGAAGGGCACCCGGACAAAATCTGCGACCAGATCAGTGATGCCATCCTTGATGCGCTCCTGGCTGCCGATCCCGAGTCCCGTGTGGCCGTTGAAACCATGGCCACTACGGGCTTGGTGCATGTGGCCGGTGAAGTCACGACTGACGCTTACGTCGAGATTCCCCAGATTGTCCGCGAGACCATCCTTGGTATCGGTTATGACTCATCCGCGAATGGCTTCGACGGCGCGCGCTGTGGTGTCTCGGTATCCATTGGCCAACAGTCCAACGACATCGCCGGTGGAGTCTTCAATTCGCTGGAGGCCCGTGAAGGCCGCCAGGAGGACGACTACGACCTCCAGGGCGCAGGGGACCAGGGCATCATGTTCGGCTACGCCAGTGATGAAACGGCCTCCTACATGCCCACCCCCATCTGGCTTGCGCACCGTTTGTCGGAGCGGCTGACTGAAGTCCGCAAGAACGGCGAGTTGGCGTACCTCCGCCCGGATGGGAAGACGCAGGTCACCGTAGGATACGACGGCGACCGTCCGGTTTCGGTTGAAACCGTGGTCATCTCCAGCCAGCACGCCGAGGAAGCCAGCCTGGAGCAGCTTCGGGCAGATCTCGCCAGCTACGTCATCGAGCCCGTGCTGGCGGCATCCAACCTGGACCTCTCGCGGACGGCGAACATCCTGAACCCTGCCGGCGCGTTCGTCATTGGCGGCCCTGTCGGCGACGCCGGCCTCACCGGTCGCAAGATCATTGTGGACACCTATGGTGGGTTCTCCCGCCACGGTGGCGGAGCTTTCTCCGGCAAGGATCCGTCCAAGGTTGACCGTTCAGCTGCCTATGCCATGCGATGGGTTGCCAAGAACGTCGTGGCAGCCGGACTTGCCAAGCGTGCCGAAATCCAGATCGCGTACGCCATCGGGCAAGCACGTCCGGTGGGAACCTACGTCGAAACCTTCGGCACGGAGACCGTGGATCCGGCACGCATCAGCGAAGCGATCAACGAACTCTTTGACCTGCGTCCCCGTGCCATCATCGATGCACTCGACCTGAAGCGGCCCATCTACGCCAGGACAGCAGCCCATGGGCACTTCGGTCGCGAGGAGCCGGACTTTACCTGGGAGCGGCTGGATCGTGTGGCGGACTTGAAGGAATACTTCAACGCCTGATTCCTTGGAGGATCGTCCGGCGCCGGACGCATCAATCCAGGATGTTGCAGTTTTGTCAGTGGCCTGTGGTTGGCTGGTGCCAGAGAGATGCCCGCAGCGGGTCATTCCCGCTGCGGGCATTCAGGGTTAATTGGGCATCCAGGGTTAATACTGCGTCCAGGAGCGGGAGGTGAAATCAATGGCAGGACACGAAGCCCAGTCCTCGCTGCTTCAACCCTCGTTGTTGCAGGGTTTTCCGGACCGTGCACCGGTCAACGGGCCGCCACTTGCAGCGGAAAATCCGGTGGCAAGGGTGATCCTTGAGTCCTCATTGCCCCACTTGGACCGGCCCTTCGATTACAGCGTTCCAGCAGAGCTGAGCGAAGATGCTTCACCGGGGGTCCGTGTGAAGGTCAAGTTCAACGGCCAGGAACTCAACGGCTACATCCTGGAACGGCGGGCAGACTCGGACGCTGCGGGGCCCCTAAGCACTTTGCACAAAGTGGTTTCACCGGTAGCTGTACTGACGCCCGCGGTCTCGGAACTGGCCAGTACCGTTGCTGCCCGATACGCCGGAACGCTGAGCGATGTCCTGCGCACCGCCATCCCGCCACGCGTTGCCAAAGTGGAGAAGGAATTACTGGCAGGAGAACTGGCTTCCGGGGTCGCTGAGCTGAAGCCATTGGCCGATGGGCGGGCCTGGGCCAACTACTCCAACGGTCCGTCCTATCTGCAACACCTGGCCGGTGGTGGTTCACCGAAGGCTGTCCTCACCGCACTCCAGGGTTTCGGTCCAGGTGGCTGGCCGGCCCTGGTGGCCTCCGCCGTGGCCACTGTCAGGTCCTCGGGGCGTGGCGCAGTGGTGGTCGTGCCCGACTACCGCGACCTTGAGCAACTGGAAAATGCCTTGGCCAAGGTTCTTCCGTCAAGCGACATCGCGCGGCTGGCTGCCGATGACGGCCAGACGCCCCGGTACAGGAATTTTCTCCGGCTCTTGAGCGGCTCCGCCGGTGTTGCTGTTGGAACCCGTTCGGCTGCCTACGCACCCGTCCAGGATCTTGGGCTGGTGGTCTGCTGGGACGACGGCGACGACCTCCACATTGAACAACGGGCTCCCTACGCGCACACCCGGGAGGTCCTGCTGCTGCGCGCCGAGCAGGCGAACGCGGCGGGCCTGATGGCCTCGCACAGCCGCAGCACCGAACTCCAGCGGCTGGTGGAAATGCAGTGGGCGGTGCCCATTGAAGCGCCCCGGACGGTTGCCCGTTCCATAGTTCCCCGGGTCCTGAACACCGCTGACAGTTTTGAGCAGGAACGCGATCCCCTGGCAAAGATCGCCCGCTTGCCAGGTGCTGCCTGGCGTGCGGCAAAAGAGGCCTTGGAGCGCGGACCGGTCCTGGTACAGGTAGCGAGGGCCGGATACGCTCCCTCCTTGGTCTGTGAGACCTGCCGCGAATTGGCACGCTGCAACGCCTGCCAGGGACCACTGGCAATATCCAGCGGCACCGCAATACCGGCTTGCAAGTGGTGTTCCACTCCGGCTCCCCAGTGGCGGTGCAACCACTGCAGTGGAACCCGGCTGCGAAAGGGAGCTACGGGTGTCATGCGGACTGCGGAGGAACTGGGGCGCGCCTTCCCCGGCAAGGCTGTGGTGACATCCTCCGGTGAGCACATCAAGGCAACCGTGCCTGACGCCCCTGCCTTGGTGGTGGCAACTGTGGGCGCCGAACCCATCGCACCCCATGGCTATGCTGCCGCCTTGCTGCTGGATGGCAATTCGCTGCTCCGAAGGGAAAACCTCAGGGCCGGCGAGGACACCGTCCGGCGGTGGTTCAATGCCGCTGCCTTGGTAAAGCCGGCCCGTGAGGGAGGCCTTGTGGTCATCACCGCTGATGACACAGCAGCCACCGGGGCGTTACTGCGGTGGGATGCGCCCGGTTTCGCTTCCAGGGAATTGGCGCTGCGTAAGGAACTTCAGCTACCGCCGGCTGTCAGGGTGGCCTCAGTGACCGGTGCCAGGGCCGACGTCGCGCATTTTGCCGAAGCATTCGACGCCAGCACTTCGCCGGGAACCAAGCTTCGCAGCGCAGGGCCGGCCCCGGTGCAGCTGTTCAGCGGCAGCCAATCCCCGGTGGCTGCCCCCGAGGCCGAGGTCAGGATGCTGTACTTCATTCCATATGCCGACGCCGCTGAAACCACCCGGGCCATGCGGGCCTTGAAGGCAGCCAACGCCGCCAAGCGCACGTCCGGTCCGGTGCAGTTGCGGCTCGATGGCGTGGACGTTCTCTGACCTGGGAAGTTACGTCCGGCTCCGGCGCAGGGCCACCACTTCCTCGGCTGCGGCCAATAGTTGCCGCGCCGATTCGTCCCAGTTGAATTCTGACGCGCGTGCGGCTGATGCCCGGGACCGGCGCTGCCACAACCCGTCATGGCCAAGTGCTGTCACGGCGGCGGCGAATTCTTCGGGTGATTCGGGGTCGACGTAGCTGACGGCGTCCCCACCCACTTCCCGGAAGATCGGGATGTCGCTGGCGATGACCGGTGTTCCCAAGGCCATGGACTCCACCAGCGGCAAACCATAACCTTCGGCGCGTGAAAGGCTGATCAACGCCGTCGCCCGCAGAAGGAGTTTGTCGTATTCGGCATCCGTAACGCCATTGTGGAAGATGACTTTGGCTCCCGCGGGAACAATGGCCTCCAATTCAGCCTTCCGATCGGGGGTGATCCGGCTGAGCAGGTGCAGCGTGTAATCCTCCAGTCCGGCCATGCCCCGGATCATGGTTTCCACGTTCTTGTAGGGCATGAAGGAGCCCATGTAGAGCAGTGCCTCGTCGGCGCCGGCCTCGGGGTCCCGGGGCTGCTGTCCGGGTTGGGGGGCATTTCCCACAATCCGCACCGGGCGTTTGGTCAAGGCGTACTTGGCCATGAGGGCTTCGGTGGTGCGGCTGATCGTGGCCACGATGTCCGCCCGGTTCAACAGGAGCCGCTGGGGCCAGAACGCCTTGTGGTAGAGCCTCCACAGCAGTCGTACCGGTGCGGGGAGGAAGCCGGGGGGAGCCGGGTGTTCATAGTAGATGAGGTCATGGAGCGTGAGGACCAGTCCGTAGCGGCGTCCAAGGGTACCCATGGTCTGCATGGGGCACACAACAACATCGGCACCCAACGGATTGACCTTACGGGCCACGAACAGCTCCAGCGGCGACAAAGGGCTGTTGACCATTACATAGGGGACTTCCGGCAGGAGTGCCAGTTGGCGTTTGTCGCTGATCAGCATGGTGACATCGGCTATTTTGGATGTTGCCGCTATCAGGCTGGAACCGTAGCGGCTGATGCCATCGTGGTGGTCCGTTCGGGTAAAACGTGCGTCGATGACAATTTTCACGCGGGGTGTTCCTCCAGGAAGGTGCGGATTGCTTCAGCCGCCGGAACCGGCGTTTCGTAGTGGATCAGATGCCCGACGCCGGGAATCACTTCCAGCTTTGCATCAGGGAGCCGCTTCATGAGTTTGTGCTGGTTGGGAAGAGTAGCGATCTCATCTTTTTCGCCGGCGACAAGGAGTACGGGGAGAGTGAGCTGTTCCGCGACCTCGGCCACGTTGCCGGAGACGGAGGCCTTGAATGATTCAAGCAGGCTTTTCCTGTCTGAGAAGGCACTGAAGTAGGCATCGTGTTGGCCATGGATGAAACGGCGAAGGGCTTTGTCCTTGGTTTTGGCCATAGTGATGCTCATGATCCGAACGATCACCCTGTTGCGAAGAATCGCCAGTCCGAGGCGGGCCGGAAACTTGGCGGATGCTTGGTAGTACAGCACCGCTAGTTTGGTCATGATGCCCTTCGGCCCCTCCAATGCCGGCGCAGCAATGGGGTTGATCAGGATCAGCGGGTAGACAGTACCGGGATTCGCGGCGGCGAAGTGGCTGGTGACTATTGATCCGAAGGAGTGGCCCAGCAGGACAGTTTTGCTGTCCAGGGCGAGTGCGGCCATGAAACCGGAGATGAACTTCCCATAACGCTCAACGCTGTGTTCGTCCTCGATGAAGGGCTCCGAGCTCCCGAAAGCGGGCAAGTCCGGCATGATGATCCGCATTTCCGGGAGCTGGTCCGCCACACGGAGCAATCCGTGGTGATCTCCACGGAATCCGTGAATCACTAGGATGGTGCGGGTTTCAGGGGTGACAATGACCGGTTCGTAGGTCCAAAACGCCACCTTGCTGCCATCGACGTCCACCTCTGAAGCCACAGTCCGTCCTGGCAGGGCAGCGCTGAAGAACGCGCCGGCTGCTTGCGTCCCGTCGGGGGAGTTTGCGGTGTCCATTTTCGCCATGCAATTGTTCCTAGTTCACGTTGTCCGGGTGTGACCCGGTTCGGTGGTGGCGCTCGAGGCCGGCGATGCCGTCCATATCGGATGCGTCCAAGTCAAAATCGAAGACGGCCAGGTTTTCCTTGATGCGCCCGGCTGAACTCGCTTTCGGAATCACCAGGTTCCCTATCTGGAGATGCCAGCGGAGAATAACCTGCGCCGGGGTCCTGCCGTACTTTTCGGCCAGCGCGATGATGGCCGGATCAGCCAACACCTGTCCACGGCCGAGGGGACTCCACGCCTCAGTGCGGATGCCCAGTTGTTCGTGGAGGGTCCGCAGCCTGGTTTGCTGCAACCATGGGTGCAGCTCGATCTGGTTCACTGCGGGGACTACTTCTGCCTTGCCCATCAGCTCTTCAAGGTGGCCGGGCTGGAAGTTGGAGACGCCAATGGCCCGCACCTTACCCTCCCTGTAGAGGGTTTCCATCGCTTTGTAGCTTTCCACGAAGAGTCCCCGCCCGGCACACGGCCAGTGGATGAGGTAGAGGTCCACGTAGTCAAGGCCAAGGTTTGCCATGGAGGTATCAAAGGCCCGCAGTGTGGCATCGTAGCCCTGGTCATCGTTCCAGACCTTGGTGGTGACGAAGAGATCTTCGCGGGCCAGTGCGTGTACCGATTCGCCGGAGCCGCCGGTACCTCTGTTGGCTTCCGCGGCATCGCCGATGGCACCTCCGAGGGCGCGGCCCACTCCTACTTCGTTGCCGTACATAGCGGCGGTATCGAACCGGCGATAGCCCTCGCCCAAGGCCGTGGCAACCAAGGCCTCAGCGTCCTTCGCGGGAACTTTGTAGAGGCCGTATCCCAAGCGATCCATCTGTACGCCGTTGTTTAGTGCCAGCCTGTTCGATGCCGGCGTGGAGGGGGATCTCATAGCAACGACTCTACCCATTCCTTGCACGAATGCTTCAGGAGTGGCCGTTGAAACTGACAAGTCGCCGTGCCGAGGCTTCGTCCAGGATGAGGTCCGTAGCCAGCCCGGCGGCCAGTGCGCCTTGGAGGCCATTGATTTTGGAGGCCCCTGAAACGACGCAGATGCGGCGCCTGACCTGCCGCAACTGGTCGTGGCTGGGCCCGGTGGACCTCGCGTTCAGCGTGATGCCGTCCGAGGACCCGTCGCTTCGAAAAAACACTGTGGCGACGTCCCCCACCACGTCATCGGCGGCCAGGACGGTGAGATCGTGTTCATCAAGGTATCCGCCGGCATAGACGTGGCTGGGATAGTCCGAATCCACCGAACCGACGCCGAAGATCGCGATGCTCATGCGGGCCTGCAGATCAAGGATGCGTTGAACGCTGCGCTCATTCCACATGGCCGTTTTGGTGGAGGCGTGATCGAAAAATGCGGGAACCGGGAACTGCTCCACCCGGGCGCCGTAGGCGCTGCCGAAGCGCCGCATGATGTCACTGGCGTAGGTGATTCCGGTGGTTTGCATGTTTCCGGCGCCGTTGAGCTGGACCACAATGCTGTCGTGGGTGACCTTGCGGGTGAGGTGGCGGCTGACCGCGCTGAGGGTGGCACCCCACGCAACGCCGATGATGGCGTTCGAGTCCACCAATGGCCCAATAGTGCGGGCAGCCTGCATGGCCACGCGGTCCAGGGTCTCTGCTTCATTCAGGGTGTCAAGCACCGGGACCACATGGACATCGACTCCATATTGGTTCCGGATCTGGCTTTCCAGCTCGGGTCCGGTATCGAAGGGGCTCCTGATCTGGACCTGCACCAGGCCGGTTTCGCGGGCGGAGGACAGCAGCCGGGAGACGGTGGATCGGGAGGTCCTCAGTTCGCGTGCAATGGCATCCATGGTCAGATCCTGCAAGTAATACATCTGTGCAGCCCGGAGCGCATCCGAGTCACGTGATCGCGCCATCTCATTTCCTTCCTGCACGTTTGTGCAAATAGCTTGACTCCATTTTCCACCTTCGCAAGATTAGTGGTGAACGGTGCAGCAGCGATAGGCGCGGCGCACGAACCAAGCCCAAGGGAGCAGTTTTGGGACACAACAGGATTTCCGGTACCTCACAACACGCACAGCAGCGCGACTCCGTCGTTGCACTGCAGGAGCGGCCCACGGCAAAGGTACTCATCATCGGCGGAGGCATCAACGGCGTGGGAACGTTCCGCGATCTTGCCCTGCAAGGTGTGGATGTCGCCCTTGTTGAACGTGGCGACTACTGCCAAGGTGCCAGTGGCGCCTCTTCCCACATGATCCACGGTGGCATCCGCTACCTCGAAAACGGTGAATTCCGCCTGGTCCAGGAATCCGTGGTTGAGCGCAACAGGCTCCTGCGGATCGCCCCGCACTACGTCAAGCCACTGCAGACCACCATCCCCATCTTCAGCACCTTCTCCGGAATCCTCTCCGCGCCCATGCGTTTCCTGACCCACAAGCAGGGCAAGCCCAAGGAACGCGGTGCCTTCCTCATCAAGGTGGGCCTGAGTATGTATGACTTCTTCTCCCGTGACGGCGGTAGCGTACCCCGCCACCAGTTCCGCGGACGGACCAGGGCCCTCGCGGAGCTTCCCAAGCTTCACTCGGGGATCAAGTATGCGGCCACCTACTTCGATGCCTCGGTCCACAACCCTGAGCGCCTGACCCTCGATGTCCTCCAGGATGGCGAGAAGGCAGGTCTTGGCGGCGGCCTTCCCGGTGGAAGTGCCCGCGCCAGCAACTACGTCTCCCTCGTTTCCATGGGGCAGGACGGGGTCCTGCTCCGTGATGAACTCACCGGCAGGGAGTTCGAATTCCAGGCAGATGTGATCGTCAACACCACCGGTGCCTGGGTGGACCTCACCAACCAGGCCATGGGCGCAGTCAGCAAGTTCATGGGCGGCACCAAGGGCTCGCACATCGTCCTGGACCATCCGGAACTACTTGCCGCCTGTAACGGCCGGGAAATCTTCTTCGAGCACACTGACGGTCGCATCGTCCTGATCTACCCCATGGGGGACCGCGTGCTGGTAGGCACCACGGATGTGGACGCAGATATGTCCGAAGACGCCGTCTGCACCGAAGAAGAGATCGACTACTTCTTTGACCTCGTCGGGCATGTGTTCCCCACCATCAAGGTGGAGCGGGACCAGATCGTCTACAGCTTCGCAGGCGTCCGTCCGCTGCCCCGCCACGACGAAACCCAGCCGGGCTTCGTCTCGCGTGACTACCGCATTGAGCGCAGCGTCCGCACCGGTGACGGTGCGGTGGCAACGCCAGGCGGCAAGGCCGCCGTCGTACTCAGCCTGGTAGGCGGCAAGTGGACGACGTTCCGCGCCTTGGCCGAGCACATGACCAACGACGTCCTGCGCGAACTGGGCATGGAGCGCAAAGTCTCGACGGCGAAACTCGCCATCGGTGGAGGCGCCGGCTTCCCTGCCACTGAACAGGGCGAGCAGGAATGGATCAAGAAGCACATGGGTCCGGGCCTGGACGCAGACCGGGTTGCCGGGCTGCTGACACGTTACGGAACCAGGGCCGAGGCGGTCATTGAATACCTCAACGCAGGACAGGACCAGCCGTTGCGTTCCACGCGCGAACTGAGCGTCCGTGAGCTGGCATTCATGGCAGAGCATGAGCAGATCGGGCACCTCATTGATGTTCTGATCCGCCGGACATCCCTGGCGTTCCGTGGCCTGGTTACCGGCGAGCTGCTCAACGAGATTGCTGCTGTACTGGCCGAACCGCTGGGCTGGGACGCTGCTGCCCGGGAAGCCGAAATCCGCCACGCCCAGGACGTACTGAAGCGCTTCCACAAGGTTGACGTTCACAGTCTCGTAGCCTGAGCCGCAACAGCGCTTAACAGCTTGACCGTCCCTGCGTGCGGCAGGGACGGAAGAGGGCAAGTGGTCCCGACGGGGGACCACTGCACCGGGACGGTTCCCCACACCGGAACCGTCCCAAACGGCCTCGTCACCCGCGAGGGGGCCGACAACAGAAAAATGAGGAGTCAAAGATGTCTCTTGGAATTGTTTTCCTTTCCGAAGTATTCGGAACCATGATGCTGACCCTGCTGGGTTGCGGTGTCGTGGCAAACGTCGCGCTCAAAGGCACCAAGGGCAACAACGCCGGGTTCCTGATGGTGACGTGGGGCTGGGGTATTGCGGTCTTCGCGGGCGTTTTTGTGGCTGCAAAGTCCGGCGCGCACCTGAACCCGGCCGTGACGTTGGGCCTGCTGGTCAACGGCAAGGCAGAGTATGCCCCGGACGTGGCCGTCACCTTCGCTTCCACCCTGACCTATTTCGGCGCTGAATTGCTGGGCGCCTTCCTGGGCGCCGTAGTTTGCTGGCTCGCTTACAAGCAGCACTTCGATGATGAACCCCTGGCAGCGAACAAGCTCGGAACCTTCTCCACCGGTCCGGCCATCCGTTCCACCCCCTGGAACCTCGTCACCGAAATCATCGGCACGTTCGTCCTGGTCTTCGTCATCCTGACCTTCGGCGGCACCCCTTCGGGCCTCGGGCCGCTGGCAGTAGCGCTGCTCGTGGTTGGTATTGGTGTTTCCCTCGGTGGACCCACCGGCTACGCCATCAACCCTGCCCGTGACCTCGGCCCCCGCATTGCACATGCCCTCCTTCCCATCAAGGGCAAGGGCAGCAGTGACTGGGCCTACTCCTGGATCCCTGTCGTGGGACCGCTGGTTGGTGGCGCACTTGCAGGCCTCGTGGCCATGTGGGTTCCCGACATCATGCCCGCGATCGCCGGCTGATCCGCCCCACTCGACCGCACACACCCTCATTCACCACCAGCAACCAGTAACGATTAGAACCCAGACAAGGACGTCACCATGAATCAATACGTCATCGCCATTGATCAGGGCACCACAAGCTCCCGCGCAATCGTCTTCGACCACTCCGGCAACATCGTCTCCACCGGCCAGATGGAACACGAGCAGATCTTCCCCCAGGCCGGATGGGTTGAGCACAACCCCGCCGAAATCTGGAACAACACCCGTGAGGTCATCGCCTCGGCGCTGTCCAAGGCGAACCTGACCCGGCACGACATCGCCGCTGTCGGAATCACCAACCAGCGCGAAACTGCTGTGGTGTGGGACAAGAACACCGGCGAGGCTGTCTACAATGCCATTGTTTGGCAGGACACCCGTACCCAGCCGATCGTTGACCAGCTGGCCCAGGATGGCGGGCTCGAACGGTTCAAGCAGAAGGTCGGCCTCCCGCTGGCCACCTACTTCTCCGGCACCAAGATCAAATGGATCCTGGACAACGTCGATGGCGCCCGCGAACGCGCCGAAGCCGGTGACCTCCTGTTTGGCAACACCGACGCCTGGGTCCTGTGGAATCTGACCGGCGGAGTGGACGGCGGCGTCCACGTCACCGATGTCACCAACGCGTCCCGCACCCTCTTCATGGACCTTGAGACGCTCCAATGGGACCAGGAAATCCTGGATGTCTTCGGCGTTCCTGCCTCCATGATGCCAACCATCAAGTCCTCCTCCGAGGTCTACGGCCAGGTCCACACATCGCAGCTTCTGCGCGAAACACCCGTGGCCGGCATCCTGGGAGACCAGCAGGCCGCAACGTTCGGCCAGGCGGCATTCCAGGCCGGCGAAGCGAAGAACACCTACGGCACTGGCTGTTTCCTGATCTTCAACACGGGCGAGGAAATCGTTCACTCCAAGAACGGACTCCTCACCACGCTGGGATACAAGCTCGGAGACGCCAAACCGCACTACGCGCTTGAAGGCTCCATCGCGGTCACCGGCTCCTTGATCCAATGGCTCCGCGACAACCTTGGCATGATCAGCTCCGCCCCGGAAGTCGAGGAATTGGCTGCCGGTGTGAAGGACAACGGCGGCGTTTACATTGTCCCCGCCTTCTCGGGCCTGTTCGCACCGTACTGGCGCGCAGACGCCCGCGGCGCCATCGTTGGACTGACCCGTTTCGCGAACAAGGGGCACATTGCCCGGGCAGCCTTGGAAGCAACTGCCTTCCAGACCCGGGAGGTGCTGGACGCCGTCAACGCGGACTCCGGCGTTCCGCTCACCGAGTTGAAGGTCGACGGCGGCATGGTCGCCAACGAGGCCCTCATGCAGTTCCAGGCCGACATCCTTGGTGTACCGGTGGTCCGGCCGAAGGTCGTGGAAACCACTGCCCTTGGCGCGGCCTACGCAGCCGGCCTGGCCGTCGGATTCTGGAAGGACCTGGGCGAGCTCAGCGCCAACTGGAACGAGGACAAGCGTTGGGAACCGCAGCTGCCGGCAGAGGAGCAGGAGCGCCAGCTGCGGCTCTGGAAGAAGGCCGTAACCAAATCCATGGATTGGGTCGACGAGGACGTTAAGTAGTTCAAAAAAGGGGCCGATGACTCCCGCCTGCCCGCTTCGCGGTGCCCACCACACCATGGCGGGGAGTCATCGGCCCCTTTTTCGACGTTTGGCGATGCGCCGCCAACCATGATTTGCCGGTGAGTGGATGGATAATCGTGCGCTATTGTAGATCTATGCGTGCGATCCTTCTGCTTAGCTAGCCGCCCGGCTTTATTTAGCCGTGCGGCCGCCCCTCCATTGTTGAGGGGCTTTTGTGTGTCCGGGACCTTCCGGTCCCATAGCAGGAGTCAAAACCGCCACCAAAGAACAGAAGAGGGCAGCAGTGAGCGTTCAGCCGGAGACAGAGACCGGAACAGCACAGGCAGCCGCAGCTGAAACGCCTGAAGAGGGCGTCTACAGCTTCGCTGCGATGGAAGCCAAGTGGCCGCAGGTCTGGGAAGACCTCAAAGTCTTCACGCCGGCCGACGACGGTTCGCGGGAGCGCCGCTACGTGCTTGACATGTTCCCCTACCCTTCCGGCGACCTTCACATGGGCCACGCCGAAGCCTTTGCCATGGGCGATGTGGTTGCCCGCTACTTGCGCCAGAAGGGCTTTGACGTCCTGCACCCCATTGGCTGGGACTCTTTTGGCCTGCCGGCTGAGAATGCTGCGATCAAGCGCAACGCGCACCCCAGTGAGTGGACCTACGCCAACATTGATACCCAGGCGGCCTCGTTCAAGCGCTACGCCATCTCTGCCGACTGGTCACGCCGCATCCACACCTCGGATCCCGAGTATTACCGGTGGACCCAGTGGCTGTTCAAGCGCTTCTACGAGCGTGGCCTCGCCTACCGCAAGGATTCACCGGTCAACTGGTGCCCCAAGGACCTCACGGTTCTGGCAAACGAGCAAGTTGTCAACGGCGCTTGTGAGCGCTGCGGCACGCCTGTTACCAAGAAGTCCCTGAACCAGTGGTACTTCAAGATCACCGACTACGCAGACCGCTTGCTGGAGGACATGGACCAGCTGCAGGGCCACTGGCCTGAACGCGTTCTGGCGATGCAGCGCAACTGGATCGGCCGCTCCGAAGGCGCCCACGTGCGGTTCGTCATCGAAGCCACCCAAGACCGGGCCGAGCGCGAAGTTACTGTCTTCACCACCCGTCCGGACACCCTCTACGGTGCTACGTTCTTCGTGGTCGCAGCTGATGCGCATTTGGCTTTGGACCTGGTCACCCCGGAACAGCACGACGAACTCATGGCCTACCGCGAGAAGGTCAAGGCACTCTCCGAAATTGAGCGCCAGTCCACTGAACGTGAGAAGACCGGCGTCTTTACCGGCCGCTACGCCATCAACCCCCTCAACGGCGAGAAGCTCCCGGTATGGGCCGCTGATTATGTGCTGGCCGACTACGGCACGGGTGCCATCATGGCCGTGCCTGCGCACGACCAGCGTGACCTGGACTTCGCCAAGGCCTTCAACCTGCCTGTCCGGGCAGTGCTGGAGACCGGTGCCGAGGATCCTGCAGAGACTGGCGTAGCCACTGCTGGCGAAGGCACCCTGAAGAATTCCGGTGACCTGGATGGCTTGTCCAAGTCCGAGGCAATTCCGGCTGCGATCCAGATCCTGGAGAAGCTCGGAACGGGCGAGAAGTTTGTCAACTTCCGGTTGCGGGACTGGCTGCTGAGCCGCCAGCGTTTCTGGGGCACCCCCATCCCCATCATCCACTGCGGTGAATGTGGAGAAGTGCCCGTCCCCGATGACCAGCTGCCGGTCAGGTTGCCCGATAACCTGCGCGGTGAGGCGTTGTCGCCGAAGGGAACCTCCCCGTTGGCCGCCGCCGTCGAGTGGGTCAACGTTGAGTGCCCCAATTGTGGCCGTGCTGCCCAGCGCGATACCGACACCATGGACACGTTCGTGGACTCGTCCTGGTACTTCCTGCGCTTCGTCTCTCCTGACTACACCGAAGGCCCTTTCGATCCCGAAAAGATCAACAACTGGATGCCGGTGGGACAGTACGTGGGCGGCGTCGAGCACGCCATCCTGCACTTGCTGTACGCGCGCTTCTTCACCAAGGTCATCAAGGACATTGGCCTGATCGAAGCCAACGAACCGTTCACGGCCCTGCTCAACCAGGGCCAGGTGCTCAATGGCGGCAAAGCCATGAGCAAGTCCTTGGGCAACGGTGTGGACCTGGGGGAGCAGCTGGACAAGTTCGGCGTCGACGCCGTGCGCCTCACCATGGTCTTCGCCTCCCCACCGGAGGACGACGTCGACTGGGCGGACGTCTCGCCGTCGGGCTCGGCAAAGTTCCTGGCCCGGGCCTGGCGGCTGGGCCAGGACGTCAGCAGTGAGCCAGGAGTAGACCCGGCAACTGGTGACCGTGCCCTGCGCACAGTCACGCACAAGACCATTGCCGATGCCGCGGAACTGTTGGACAACAACAAGTTCAACGTTGTGGTGGCCCGTCTCATGGAGCTGGTCAACGCTACCCGCAAGACCATCGACTCAGGTGCAGGTGCAGCGGACCCCGCCGTTCGCGAAGCGGTGGAAGCCGTTGCAGTGATCCTGAGCCTCTTTGCGCCATACACGGCCGAAGACCTCTGGAACACCCTCGGCCACCCGGCTTCAGTAGCCAACGCAGGCTGGCCCACCCACGACGACGCGCTGCTGGTGCAGGACACCGTTACCGCTGTGGTTCAGGTCCAAGGCAAGGTTCGCGACCGCCTGGAAGTTTCGCCGGACATCACAGAGGACGAGCTCCGTGAGCTCGCTTTGGCCTCCGAAAACGTTCAGCGGGCCATGGACGGCCGCGGCATCCGCACCGTGATCGTTCGGGCACCTAAACTGGTGAACATCGTCCCTGCCTAGCGGGGATTGTGCGGCCGCCGGCACTGTGCCGGCGGCCGGCCATCATCTTTGGAGGTTGCGTGCCTGAGCGAGAACCACCCGCATGGATATGGCTCAAGGAAAGAGTGGCGCGCCTCAGGCAGCCCACAGCGCCGGCTCCAGTGGCTGACGTGCCGCTGGCTGCCGTCGTCAAGACTGCAGTCGTCACTGACTCCGCCGCTGCCCTGCCGCCGGACTGGGTATCGGCCTTTACCGCTGACGGACGCCTTGCAGTGGTTCCCATGCCGGTCATGGTGGGCAACGAAATTTACGGTGAGGGCGAGGACGACATCACCCAAACCCTGTCCTTGGCTCTCGCCTCGGGCGCCTCGGTCAAGACGTCGCGGCCATCACCCGGGCAGTTTGAACAGGCCTACCTTGCAGCCCAGCGCCGCGGTTTTGCATCCGTGGTGTCCATTCACATCTCCTCCGAACTCTCCGGAACCGCCGATGCCGCCCGCCTGGCTGCAGCCCGTGTCGGCATTCCCGTTGAGGTGGTGGATTCCCGAACCGTGGGTATGGCGCAGGGCATGGGGGTCCAGAGCGCGGTGGTTGCCGCAGCTGATGGGCAGGAATCAGGGGAAGTCCGAGGGTTCGCCGAGCGGCGCATGGAGCGCACCAAGGTCTATTTCTACGTTCCCAGCCTTGAACAGTTGCGCCGTGGAGGCCGAATCGGTGCCGCTGCATCTCTTTTCGGTACGGTTCTGGCGATCAAACCTATATTGGCGGTCGACGGCGGCAAGATCGTTCCGTTGGAAAAGGTCCGTTCCGCTGTGCGCGCCATTGCCCGGTTGGAAGAGATCGTTGCTGCGGATGTCGCATCACGTCCGGCTGGGCAGCAACGCCTGGCAGTTCACCACTTTGGCAATCAGGTGGAGGCCGAAGCCCTGGCTGCAAGGCTCAATGAGAAATGTCCCACGTGCCCGCCGCCCCAGATCAGTGCCCTTCCGGCTGTACTGGCTGCGCATGCGGGCTTGGGCGTTCTGGCGGTCATTGTGGGGGAGAGCAGCACGCCGTCGGACTGATTCGTCCCTCTTATCCACATAGCGCCTTTGGCCCCGGCAGTCATCGGATTGCCGGCAATAGGCTCGTTGTATGCCACGCCGGAACCGGGATGCGTCCCCAGATGCCGCAGCCCAGGCAGCACGGCAGCGCTTTACTTCCCGAATGGCGGGCGGCAGTCCAAGTTCTCCCTTGTTGGAACTGCCAGGCACTGATCTGCTTTTTTCCGCTCGTGAAGAGGAAGAGCAGGACGCCTCGGTTCGCGGTCCCCGCCTTCGGTGGCGGACACCCTGGCGAGTGGCCGTACTCCTGGCCATCGTAGGGGCAGGGCTCATTGCGTGGTCTATATGGCAGTCGTCAATGGACCGGCCATCATCAGAACCGCTGGATCCTTCTGCATCTGTTGGCCCTGCTGTTCCGGATTCCTCAGAACCAACGCAGTCAGCAGCCACAGAGCCCCGGGGGAGTCTCCTTGTTCATGTCGCGGGAGCCGTCAATAAGCCCGGTGTCGTTTCGTTGCCGCTCGGTAGCCGCGTCTTCCAAGCCATAGATGCCGCCGGGGGTGCAACTCCCGAGGCTGAACTTTCCGGGCTGAACCTTGCCGAGGTTCTCAGCGATGGAGTTAAGGTGGTTGTTCCCGTGGCGGGGGAGGCCCCGAATGCTGCCCCCTCCCCGCTTGAAGGCAGCGGTGCCGCTACCGGCAACTCGAGCGGCAGTACAACCAAGGTCAATATCAACACAGCCACCTTGGAGGAATTGGGGACTTTGCCTCGGGTGGGTCCAGTAACTGCCCAGCGAATTCTCGACTGGAGGAAAGAGCACGGAGCCTTCGCGTCGGTGGACGAACTGGACGCCATAGATGGGATCGGACCCAAGCTCATGGAGTCACTGAAGGAGCTGGTGACGGTGCAGGGTGGCTGAGTCTGCCGGAGGTCCGGAAACGGGAAAACGCCTGGACCTGAGGCTGGTGCCGGTGGCGGTGATGACCTGGTCAGCTGCGCTGATGGGTTGCTTCAGTGATGCAGTCTGGTCTGTTGTGTTGGCGGGTGCCCTGGGCTTGCTGGGAGGGGTGCTCCTGGTTGTGGGACATCGACAAAGGCCTTCCGGACTAAGGCCCAGAACGCTGTTTGCCACACTCGCCCTCGCATGTGTGCTTGGCGCCGCTGTTGCGGTTCATTGTGCCGTCATTGCAGGCAACCGTGAGAAGGGACCACTGGCCCCGGCAATGGCAGCCGATGACGGGATCGTCATCCACATACTCATTACGGGCAGCCCCGCGCCGGCGCCTGCACCGGGGCATTCCAGTGACGGCAGGTGGACGGTTGATGCGAGCCTGATAGATCTCACGTCCAACGGGAGGGTGGTGCGTGGAACTGCCGACATCGTTGTGACGGGTGGTGCTGCCTGGCAGAATGTGCGGGCGGGGCAGAGCGTCAGAACAACCGGAACGCTGAAGCAGGTGCGGGAGGGGCAACCAGAAGCAGCGCTTCTCAGCGCGTCCTCTGCTCCTGTCGTGACGGACTCCGGGTTCGATGCCAGGCAAACTGCGGCCGACGTCAGGAAACGGTTTGTCTCCGCTGCTGACTGGCTGCCTCCGGATGCGGCGGGCTTGCTTCCCGGGATGGTGACAGGCGACACCAGCGCCTTGCCGGAAAGCCTGGAAACGGCCATGCAGACCACGGGAATGACGCACCTAACGGCCGTTTCGGGAGCCAACTGTTCTCTTATCCTAGGTGGCTTCATTTTGTTGGCGCGGTGTTTTCGGCTTCCACGCCCGGCAGCCGGGATCTTTGCAGCATGCGGCCTCTTTGCCTTTGTCATGATGGTGGGGCCGGATCCAAGCGTCTTACGGGCCGCAGTCATGGGGGCGGTGGGATTGGCTGCTTTGACGGGTGGTCTGCGTGGACGCTCCTTGACTTTCCTCTGCCTCGCCACAACCATCCTGCTACTGCTGGACCCAGCAATGGCCGCCAACGTGGGGTTTCTGCTCTCGATCCTGGCGACACTCGGAATTGTGCTGCTTGCGGCACGCATCGCGTCGTGGATCCCTGACTGGGTACCACGGTGGTTGGCTGCCGGCATTGCCGTGCCGTTGTCTGCGCAGCTGCTGTGCGGCCCCGTGATCGTGGCTCTTCAACCACAGTTCACAACGTTCGCGCTGATTGCCAATGTCGTGGCCGGTCCTTTGGTAGCGCCGGTAACAATCTTCGGTACGATCGCCGTGGCTCTGGCCACTGCACTGCCCTGGCTCGCGGTGGTGCCCATCGCTGTCGCCGGGACCTGCGCTGGGATGGTTGCGGGAGTGGCGCGGCTCTTTTCCGGATTACCCGGAGCTGCTCTGGCCTGGGCCGAGGGGCCCGTTGGGATAGCGGCAATGGTGCTCTCCTCGGTGGTGACACTCCTGGCCGTCTGGATGGCGCTGCACCCTGCAGATGTGAAGCGTCGCGTCATGGGACTGCACGGGGTTGTTGCAACGCGACTCGATGCTCTGTTGGCAACCCGGGAGCAGGGCACTACCAAACATGGCAGACTTGAATCCTGCAAAGAAACGTCCGGAAGGAACCACCTGTGGCTGCTGCCCAAAACACCCGGGCCAAGAGCGTCGCGGCGAACACCGTCAGTTGGCGGGATGCGGCACCGGCCGCCGTCGTCCTGATCATGGGACCGGAAGATTATCTCGGTATCCGGGCCATCGACGCCATCCGGACCCAGGTGCGAAGCACCACCCCTGACGTCGAGCTCAGTCGGCTGAACGCAGCCTCCTACGAGGCCGGTTCCCTGGCGATGACCGTCACGCCGTCCCTTTTCGGTGAGGGCAAGCTGATTGAGGTCGAGGGCCTCGAGTCCATGAATGACGCCTTCCTCGCGGACGGGCTGGCCTATCTCCAGCATCCGGACCAGGACGTCGTCCTCGTGTTGCGTCATGCCGGAGGGGTGCGCGGCAAAAAGTTGCTCGATGCCGTGAAGTCCGCCGGCTGGCCCGTCATCGATTGCCAGCCGCTGAAGAAGGACTCGGACAAGACAGCATTCGTCGTCTCGGAGTTCAGGGCTGGAGGCCGCCGCATTGAGGGCGAAGCTGTCCAGGCGCTGGTGAACGCTGTGGGCGCCAACCTTTCCGAGCTGGCAGCGGCGTGCAACCAGTTGATCGCCGATGCCACTACCGCTGTGACGGCGGAGACCGTGGAACGCTACTACGGCGGCAGGGTCGAAGCAACGGCATTCAAAGTTGCGGATGCTGCGATGGCCGGTAATGGACCGGTGGCACTGTCCACCCTGAGGCATGCCCTTGCCACGGGGGTGGACCCGGTTCCCTTGGTTGCAGCGCTGGCGGCCAAGCTGAGGACGTTGGCAAAAGTTGCGGGGGCCAATGGTTCGCCAGCGACCATAGCAAAAAATTTGGGAATGCAGCCTTGGCTTGTTGAGCAGGCACAGCGGGACGTCCGGCGGTGGACCCCAGAGGGTCTGATCCGCTCCATCCAGGTCATCGCGGAAGCGGACGCACAGGTGAAGGGCGAGTCGCGGGACCCCGTGTACGCCGTGGAACACGCCGTGACGGTGATTGCGACCTCGGCAAGTCGCCGCTGAGGACCGGCATGCATTGAAGCCCGGCCGTTTCCACGGCAGGTTAAACCCAAAGGCCGGCACCCGATGGGTGCCGGCCTTTTGATCAGCTCAGTCGAACTGTAAAACCTTAGAGTGCGTTGACCTTCTTGGAGATCGCCGACTTGCGGTTTGCAGCGTTGTTCTTGTGAATAACGCCCTTGCTGACAGCCTTGTCCAGCTTGCGGCTGGCAGCAGCAAGTGCAGTTCCAGCAGCATCCTTGTCAGCAGACTCAACGGCAGTGCTTACGGCGCGGATGGCCGTCTTCAGCTCGGACTTGACTGCGTTGTTACGCAGGCGTGCCTTCTCGTTGGTGAGGATGCGCTTCTTCTGGGACTTGATATTAGCCACGTATGAACTCTCTTTTTAATGCGGAAATGGTCTAGAGGGTTTTCAGGTTGGCCATCGACTGAGCGGCGTGGGGATACCTATGGCAGCCAACCATGTGGGGCCGTCGACCTGCACGGACACACAGCTATAAAGGATAGCAGAAAGTTGCACTCAACACAGAACCGCGGGTCAAGTCCAGCTATTGTCGCGCCTGGAGGGCCCGGGCAACCTCCCGGAACCGGGACTTCCCCAGGATGGCCCCTTCGCGCCGGATCGCACCGGGATCCAGCCTGATGACGCGCGCAACGTTGATCTCGCTCGGCCTCCCTTGCCGGTCCCAAGGGCCGGTTCCTATGTCGACGTAGTCGTCCGAACGCGCGCCTTTATCGTGGTCCTTGGACGTCAGCATCAGGCCCAGGAGCCACTCCTTGTCCCGCCCCACCAAAAGGACGGGACGGTCTTTGCCTTGGGTGTGGTCCTCTTCGTAGGGAACCCAGCTCCACACAATCTCACCGGGGTCTGGCCGGCCATCGGGTTTGGGGGAGTAGCTGACCTTGAGCGAACCGCGGAAGTCGCCGGGATAGGCGCTTTGCCGATGTACGACGTCGGTCCGCAGGGCCTTCGTCCTGCCGGCACCTGGGGGAGTGGCTGCTTTAGTGCTGTTGCCGCCGAGGGCCCTGAATGATCGCAGGAGAAGTTTGCCCAAAGGGCGCAAGTCGAAAGCCATGTGACCACGCTACAGCGGCGTGCTGCCAAGGCCGGGCATGCAATGTACGGCGAAGCCCTGGTTCATGGGAGACTAGAGGATCAGATGCGTGGCGTGTTCCGGCTGGCCTATGCCCGGTTCCAGGAATTGCCGCGTGAGTGTCGACAGTAAGGATCCTGCGTGTCTCCCATGGCCCGCACCGCACCGGTGCCCGCCGCAACAGATCCGGCCATCATCCGGAACTTCTGCATCATTGCCCACATTGACCACGGTAAGTCCACCCTGGCCGACCGCATGCTGCAGTACACCGGCGTCGTTAAGCAACGCGACATGAAGGCCCAGTATCTGGACCGCATGGATATCGAACGTGAACGCGGCATCACCATCAAGTCCCAGGCTGTCCGCATGCCGTGGGAACTTGATGGCAACAGCTACGCCCTGAACATGATTGATACCCCCGGCCACGTCGACTTCACCTATGAGGTTTCCCGCTCGCTCGCCGCTTGTGAAGGCGCAGTGCTGCTGGTGGATGCTGCCCAGGGCATTGAGGCCCAGACCCTTGCCAACCTGTACCTGGCAATGGAAAACAACCTCACCATCATTCCCGTGCTGAACAAGATCGACCTTCCGGCTGCCCAGCCTGAGAAGTACGCGGCAGAACTTGCCAATCTCATAGGCGGAGACCCTGAGGACGTCCTCAAGGTCTCGGGTAAGACCGGCGTAGGCGTTGAGGCCCTTCTGGATAAGATTGTCCGCGATCTTCCTGCTCCCGTGGGCGATCCCGATGCTCCGGCCCGCGCCATGATTTTCGACTCCGTTTATGACACCTACCGCGGCGTGGTCACCTACGTCCGCGTGGTGGACGGCATGCTCCACCCGCGTGAGCGCATCCAGATGATGTCAACCAGGGCCACGCACGAGCTCCTGGAAATTGGCGTTAGCTCCCCGGAGCCCACTCCGTCAAAGGGCCTTGGCGTCGGTGAAGTCGGTTACCTGATCACCGGTGTGAAGGATGTCCGGCAGTCCAAGGTTGGAGATACCGTCACCAATCTGGCCAAGCCGGCGTCAGAGTCACTCAGCGGTTACGCTGACGCAAAGCCGATGGTCTTCTCCGGCCTCTATCCACTGGATGGAACCGACTACCCCGTGCTTCGCGACGCCCTTGAAAAGCTGATGCTCAACGATGCCGCTCTGGTCTACGAGCCCGAGACGTCCGCGGCACTGGGCTTCGGATTCCGCGTGGGGTTCCTCGGCTTGCTGCACCTGGAAATTACCCGTGAGCGCCTTGAGCGTGAATACAACCTGGACCTTATCTCCACAGCTCCCAACGTGGAGTACGAGGTGACCCTGGAAGACAAAAAGGTCATCCACGTCACCAACCCCAGTGAGTACCCCACGGGCAAGATCTCCGAGGTTCGCGAGCCGATGGTTTCGGCCACCATCCTGGCACCCAACGAGTTTGTAGGGTCCATCATGGAACTGTGCCAGAGCCGCCGCGGCCAGATGCGCGGCATGGACTACCTCTCCGAGGACCGCGTGGAGCTCCGATACTGGATTCCGTTGGCCGAGATTGTGTTCGACTTCTTCGACCTCCTGAAGTCCAAGACCCGCGGCTACGCCTCGCTGGATTGGAAAGCCGACGGCGAACAGGTTGCAGACCTCGTCAAGGTGGACATCCTGCTGCAGGGTGAACAAGTCGATGCCTTCAGCGCCATCACCCACCGAGACAAGGCTTACGCCTACGGTGTGATGATGACCGGCAAGCTCCGTGAGCTCATCCCACGGCAGCAGTTCGAGGTTCCCATCCAGGCGGCCATCGGATCGCGCATTATTGCCCGCGAGAGCATCCGGGCCATCCGCAAGGACGTTCTTGCCAAGTGCTACGGCGGTGACATCACCCGTAAGCGCAAACTTCTGGAAAAGCAGAAGGAAGGCAAGAAGCGCATGAAGATGGTGGGTCGCGTCGAGGTGCCCCAGGAGGCATTCATCGCAGCGCTGACCACCGACGAGTCCAAGGACAAGGCCAAGAAGTAGATGCCCAGCGTCCTACCTTTGGGCGATCCGGCACCTGCGGACGGACTTCTTCCGCCGCAGGTGCTGGCCGGCGTCGAGCACCGAAAGTTCGGGCTCTACGTCCATATCCCGTTTTGCGCCGTTCGATGCGGCTACTGTGACTTCAACACCTACACGGCCACCGAGCTCGGTGGTGGGGCCTCGCAGGATGCCTACGCTTCAACAGCAGTGTCCGAGCTTGACTTCGCGGCCGTTGCGCTGGAGTCATCAGGGTTGCCAAGGCGCCCAATGAGTACCGTTTTCTTTGGCGGGGGCACGCCCACGCTCCTCCCTGCCGAAGACCTCGCCCTGATTCTGCGCTCCGCGGTCAACCACTGGGGGCTTGAGCCCGGAGCCGAGGTAACCACCGAAGCCAATCCCGACTCGGTGACCCCTGAGTCCTTGAAAGTGCTGGCCGATGCCGGCTTCACCCGGGTCTCCTTCGGCATGCAGTCAGCGGTACCGCACGTGCTGAAGGTCCTTGACCGCACGCACAGCCCCAGCCGGGTGCCGCTGGTGGTCCAGTGGGCCCGAGAGGCCGGGCTCGCAGTGAGTCTGGACCTCATTTACGGTACGCCGGGGGAGTCCATGGAGGACTGGCGGTTGTCCCTCGAGACGGCTCTTTCCTATCAGCCCGATCACATCAGTGCCTACGCATTGATCGTCGAAGACGGCACCAAACTCGCGGCCCAGATCCGCCGCGGTGAGGTACCCGGAATCGACGACGACGATCACGCGGCCAAATACGAGTTGGCCGATGAATTGATTTCCAAAGCCGGCCTGGACTGGTACGAGGTCAGCAACTGGTCCCGGACTCCGGAGCAGGCATGCAGGCACAACCTGGCCTACTGGCGCGGTGACGACTGGTGGGGCGTCGGCCCTGGAGCGCACTCCCACGTTGGGGGTGTCCGCTGGTGGAACGTGAAGCATCCTTCGGCGTATGCCGGACGTTTGGGCAACGGAAGCTCGCCGGCAGCGGGCCGGGAAACACTGGATGCCGAAACCCGGGAAGTCGAACGGATCATGCTCGAAGCCCGACTTGGCACAGGGTTGTCAGTAGATGCCCTGGACGCGGTGGGGCGCCATGCAATGGCCGGGCTGATCGCCGACGGACTGGTGGATCCCGTGCAGGCCTTCAAGGGCCGCCTGATCCTTACGCTGAAGGGCCGCCTCTTGGCGGACGCCGTGGTCCGCAGGATTCTTCCCGACTGATGCCTGGTTGCCCAGCTGATGCCTGTTTGCCCGGCTGACGCTTTCGCACCCGGCCAGCTCCTGGCCGGGCAGCGGCGTGGTGGGTTACTTAACCCAGCGCAGGTTGATCTTGTAGCGGTGCGGTTGGCCATGGTTGACCCTGATTCCGGCCGAGACTGAGAAGCAGGTCAAGGCTACCCAGATGCCGGTGGCGATCACGGCGAAGATGTTGCCCACCACCGGCAGCAGCACCAGGATGTTCGCCACAACGGCGGCGATGGTTGGAGGCAGGGTGAAGTTCAACGCTTCCTTGGATTCCTGCGCCGTGAACGGTCCGCGGTCGCGGAAGATCAGGTAGATCAGCAGCGAGGGCAGGCAACCCAGAATGCCGCCGAAGTGTGCCAAAGTAGCCCACTGCCTGTCCTCGCTGGCAGTCAAAGGCAGCGCGTTTGCAGGCGCGCCATGGTACTGGGGCTGGCCTGCGGCGCTGCCCGGTTCTTCAGGAGCGTTCTCTGCCACGGTGTGTTCCCTTTACTGTAAAGATGCTGCGGTGTTGCTGTCCCAGAATACCGGCCCCGACCAGCTTCACGGGACAAACGCCTCGATGACACGTTACTTGCTGCTGCTTTGGGGGCAACGTCACGGAACAGTGAGGAAGTCGATGACTTCCTCCACCCGGCCCAGTAGTGACGCTTCAAGATCGGCGTAGCTTCGGACGGCGCCAAGGAGTCGCTGCCAGCCGAGGCCCACGTCCTCAGCGCTCTCGTGGGGCCAGCCGAACGCAGAGAGAATCCCGGTCTTCCAGTCAGTCCCGCGGGGCACTGACGGCCAGGCCTCAATGCCCAGCACTTTGGGTCTGATGGCCTGCCAGACATCGATGTAGGGGTGTCCAACAATGAGGACGTTGCCTGCTGCTCCGGGAACCGCCATGGCGTCCGCGGCGATCCGTGATTCCTTGGAACCGTCCACAAGGTGGTCCACCAGGATGCCGAGGCGTCGACCGGGGCCGGGGTTGAATGCGGAGATCGCAGACTTGAGGTCATCCACACCGTGCAAGGGCTCCACCACTATGCCCTCTACCCGGAGATCGTCACCCCAGACCTTCTCGACGAGTTCGGCGTCGTGCTTGCCTTCCACCCAGATACGGCTGGCTTTGGCCACCTGTGCCCGGTGTCCCTGAACCCGTACCGAACCCGAAGCAGTGCGCCCGTTACTGACAGCCGACGGCGCTTGGCGCGGAGCCGGGGGCATCAACCGGATCGGTTGCCCCTCAAGCAGGAAGCCGAAACCAAGCTGGAAAGACTTGGTCTTGCCCCGCCTGTCTTCAAGGGCCACGATGTGCGTGCCGCCGGTTTTTTCGACGCGGGTGACTTCGCCCACCCATCCCGACTGGACGTCCTCAAGGACCATCCCGCGCTGGACTGCTACTTCCGGCAGCTGACGTTTGGCAGGAGCTGACAGGTCCTGGGGACCCCACGTGTCGAATGCCAAGGAATTCCTACCTTTTTGCTGGGTTAATTTCTGTGCCGCGTTGTTTTGTATCGGGCTGGACCGGGAAAGTTCAATGCTAGCAACGGGGTGGCTCATACTAGACTGGTTAGCACTTGGGCATGTTGAGTGCTAAGTGGACCCGGCCCCGGTGGCCATGGCAGTTGTCAGGAGGTGGAGCAATGAGTGAGCCGCGCAAATTGGAAGTACTGCGTGCCATCGTTGAAGATTACGTACATTCGCGGGAGCCTGTGGGATCAAAGGCCCTTGTGGAAAGGCATCATCTTGGTGTTTCAAGCGCCACCATCCGCAATGACATGGCAGTTCTTGAAGAAGAAGGCCTCATAGCAGCGCCCCATACCAGTGCCGGCCGCATTCCAACCGACAAGGGCTATCGACTGTTCGTCGATCGCATCTCCCAGGTCAAGCCCCTCTCAGCGGCCGAGCGGAGAGCCATCCATTCGTTGCTTGAAGGCCCTGATGATGTCGACGACATCCTGGAGCGTACAGTCAGGCTCCTGTCGCAACTGACCAACCAGGTCGCCGTCGTGCAGTATCCCCACTCGAACCGCGCCCTGGTGCGGCACGTAGAGTTTGTGTTGTTGGCCCCCCAACAGGTGTTGGTGGTGTTGATTGCCGATACCGGCAGCGTCGGCCAGAAGGTCATTGAAACCGGTTCGGCCGTGGGCGACGACGCTTTGATGCAACTGAGGTCGCGCTTCCTGGGAAGCATCGCCGGAACGCAATTGGCCCTGTTGCCGCAAGTCCTGCCGTCGGTGGTTGCCCTGTGCCCGCCGGAGCTTCGGGGACTGGCCCAAACGTTGGCGAACGGGCTGCAGGCCCTCAGTGACAACAGCCGCGAAGAACGTATCCTCATGGCCGGTACAGCCAACCTCGCCAGGTCCAATGTGGACTTCCCGTTGAGTATCGGTCCGGTGCTTGAAGCCCTCGAGGAACAAGTTGTGATGCTCCGGTTGTTGTCGGATATGGGAGATGATCCACGCGGCGTCACCGTGAGCATCGGCCGGGAGAATCCCTACGACGGACTGGCGGAAGCATCCGTGGTGGCCACCGGTTACGGATCCGGTGCAAAAGTGGGCATCCTGGGCCCGACCCGCATGGATTACCCAACCACCATGGCCGCAGTCCGGGCCGTGGCCCGTTACCTTTCACGCATTCTCGGCGGCTGAACGCCGGTCCGAAGAAACATCCGCAGTACAACAAGGAAGAGAAACCGACTTTGAGCAGCCACTATGACGTTTTGGGAGTCTCGCCGGAAGCCACCGGGGAAGAGATCAAAAAGGCGTACCGCAAGTTGGCGCGGAAACTCCACCCGGACGTAAACCCGGGAGAGGATGTCGCGGAACAGTTCAAGGCCGTGACCCATGCTTATGAGGTCCTGTCCGATCCCCAGAAGCGCCGCGTCTACGATGCCACCGGCAACGAGAATGGAACGGACAACGGCTATGGTGGCGGTTACGCCGGCCAGGGCTTCGCGTTCCAGGACATCTTTGACACCTTCTTTGGGGGCGGCGGTGGTCATGGCGGGCCTGCCTCCCGTGTCCGACGCGGCCAGGACGCACTCATCAGCGTCCGGATTGACCTTAAGGACGCCGTTTTTGGCGTCAACAAGAAGCTGGAAGTGGACACGGCCGTAACCTGTCCCACCTGTGACGGCAGTTGCTGCCGCCCCGGCACCCACCCGGAACGCTGCGACATTTGTGGCGGCAGTGGTCAGGTCCAGCGGGCCGTCCGCTCCATCCTTGGCCAGGTCATGACCGCAGCTCCTTGCGGATCCTGTGAGGGCTTCGGCACGGTCATCAAGGACCCGTGCAACGAGTGCAACGGACAGGGCCGTATCCGCAGCCGCCGCTCCCTGACCATCAAGGTTCCCGCCGGTGTTGCCACCGGCACGCGTATCCAGTTGTCCGGCCAAGGTGAAGCCGGCCCCGCGGGTGGGCCCTCCGGCGACCTCTACGTGGAGATCCGCGTCAACAACGATTCCATGTTCATGCGCGAAGGTGACGACCTCCACGCCACCCTCAGCGTGCCTATGACGGCGGCGGCCTTGGGCACTGAGTTGCAGCTCGAAACGTTCGACGGCGCGCAGGACATCGACGTCAAGGCCGGAACCCAGTCGGGCGAGATCATCACCCTGCGGGGCCTGGGTGTGACGCACCTGCGGGGATACGGACGCGGCGACCTCAAGGTACACCTCCATGTCGAAACACCCAGCAAGCTGGATCCTGCCCAGGAGGAGCTTTTGCAGCAGCTCGCGAAACTTCGCGGGGAGCAGTTCACCGAAGGCAAGCTCGTGGCCAGCGGCGGCATGTTCGCCAAGCTTCGGGACAAGCTCGGTAACCTGTAGCGGTGAGCAACCCCGTCTTCTTCACCTCCGCCGGGAGCCTTGACGACGTACGCCCGGGAGGCACCTTCGTGCTGGAAGGTCCGGAGGCGCGGCACGCCGTCACGGTCAAACGCCTTGGGGTGGGAGAACCCGTTGACATAGCCGACGGATCCGGCGCGAGGCTGACCGGTGTGGTGGCCGAGGCCGGTCCCGCGGGCCTGACAGTCACCGCCTCGGACGTAGTCTTCGAAGACAGGCCGGACATCCGTTTGGTGCTGGTCCAGGCTTTGGCCAAAGGCGATCGCGACGAACTGGCCATCGAGACGGCTACGGAACTCGGAATAGATGCTGTGCTTCCGTGGCAGTCAGAACGTTCCATTGTTCGATGGAAGGCCGACCGTGCTGCAAAAGCCCATGCTAAGTGGGAGTCCGTGGTGGCGGCTGCGGCCAAGCAAGCACGGCGGGCATGGATCCCTGAAGTAAGGACCATGGTGGACACCGGGTCCTTGGCCAAAGCCGTTGCCGCCAGCGACCTCGCCATCATTTTGCACGAAGACGCCAAGAACCCGTTGCGGACCGTCCTTGAGGCCTGGGCGGCCTCTGGTGCTGCCGTCCCCAGGGAAGTGCTCTTGATCGTCGGGCCTGAGGGGGGAATCTCACCGCGGGAAGTAACGCGGCTCAGTGACGCCGGTGCTGTGACCGCGCTCTTGGGACATCACGTCTTGAGGTCTTCGACGGCGGGACCGGCCGCCGTCGTTCTTGCGAGCGACATCCTGGGCCGCTGGTAGCCGGACGGACCTGAACAGCTATCCGACCCTGAACAGCCGGGTGTCCGTGCTTGTCGCGATGGCGTTGCCGGCATTGTCCACTTGGGAAACGCGTACCTCGTACTGACCCGCCTTCAACGTGGCGCCGAAGGTGAACAGGCCATATTGCCCGGGTTCGCCAGTGGCTTGCGTTTGGCCGGTGAGCAGGCTGGTCTTCTCACCCTTGCCGTTGTCCTGCAGGACCTGCCAGGAGATCGGTTTGGAGCTGTCAGTGCTCCGCCCGTTGAACTTGACCAATCCGGTGGGCAGGGTGGTGTCTTCCTGGGGATCGATGATCCACAGCGGTGCCACCAAGGATGCGTCACGGGTCATGGGCTCGCCCAGCTGGACTTGACCGAACGCCATGTAGTCCTTGTGGCCGTCCACCAGGACGACCACCTGGATCTGTTGGCCCGAATTGATCAGCCCTGACGATGACGCTGCAGCGGTCGCGGTGTACACGAGTTGTTGCACGGCCCGCTGGGCCATTCCGGCGTCCAGGTTCGAGTTGAAGGCATCGCGGGAAATATCGACTGTGATGACGTTTTTTCCCGAGATGGAAGTCGCCAGGCTGGAGGGCTCCTGCCACGGTGTGAAGAAGTCATGATCCAAGGGCTTTTCCGCCATCATGATCTTCAGCGCCGTTGTCACAGGATTTCCATCGCCCGTAATGTCCCTGAACTCGCGGTAGAGGTAGACCTCTTCCTTGCTCCGTCCAATCCAGTAGACCGGAATCTTGGTGGACGCCTGGGTGGTTTCCAGCGGTGCGTTGCTGGCCGGGGCATCCTGAACGGTCAGCGGAGGGGGAGTGGGGGTGGCCTGGGAGCCGCCGCCGTTGGCGATGCAACCTGTCAGGAGGAGGACGGCAAGCATTGCAGGCACGGCAACGGCGGATTTGGTCCGCTTGTTGGTGCCTGGTGCGTTGCTGGCTGTTTTCCTGATGGGTTTCCTGTCCTGCCTTGCATGGTTTTTTGCAGCCGTCTTTGGCTGGGTTGCGGGGATCTGATTCCACCCGCTATGCCAGCTTGGCACATCGTCGACGGCGGTCAGCCGGGTTTGAGGGGGGAGAAGGCCAACTGAAACATGATTGATACCGGCTTGATGCCGAGTTGAGACAATCTGTCCGCCTCCTCCCTGGGTGCCGGATGTGGCCGGGGAGACAGGTTCGCCCGGGGCCGGGCTGGCGTAGGATTGAAGAGATTCCGGCATCAAAGCGTTCTGCGAGAGTCCGCAGCGAATGTCGAATCGATGGTGTTAGTAAGGACCAACCGGAGGAGAAAAGGCCTGAGGGCCAACACTATGAGTGAATCTTTGAACGGGCGGCTCAGGACCGGCAACGGCAACCAGCAGCCCAACGAGTTCCCGCACACTTTACCGGGCACGCGCACGGAAGTCGTCACGTTCGACAACTCCGACCAGATGGTTCACTCGCTGGGCAGCCACGACGAAGCCCTGAGGTTCATTGAGGAACAGTTCCAGGACGTCAATTTCCATGTTCGTGGCAACGAGCTCTCCATGACCGGTCCCTCCACGGTGATTCCCCGTATCATGCGCCTCCTTGAGGAAGTGCGCGGGTTGGTGGCGAAGGGGACTGTGGTGACCCCCGATATTCTCCAACAGTTGGTGTCCCTGTTGAGGACCCAGTCTGTGCAGAATCCCGCCGATGTTTTGACGCACAACATTCTCTCCAGCCGGGGCAAGACTATCCGTCCCAAGACGCTGAACCAGAAGAACTACGTGGATGCGATCGATGCCAACACGGTGATTTTCGGCATCGGCCCGGCCGGCACGGGCAAGACCTACCTTGCCATGGCCAAGGCTGTGCAGGCGCTCCAGATGAAGGAAGTCAGCAGGATCATCCTGACGCGCCCGGCCGTAGAGGCCGGGGAGCGCCTCGGATTCCTGCCAGGTACGTTGAGCGACAAGATCGATCCGTACCTTCGCCCGCTCTATGACGCCCTCCACGACATGATGGATCCCGAATCCATCCCCAGGCTGATGGCTGCCGGCACCATCGAGGTGGCACCTTTGGCGTACATGCGTGGACGCACCCTTAATGACGCCTTCATCATTCTTGATGAAGCGCAGAACACCACACCCGAACAGATGAAGATGTTCCTGACCCGTCTGGGTTTCGGTTCGAAGATGGTGGTCACCGGGGATGTCACCCAGATCGACCTTCCGCTGGGATCGACGTCGGGCCTTCGGATTGTGCGGGAGATCCTGACCGGCATAGACGACGTCAACTTCTCCATCCTGGAGGCGGCCGACGTCGTTCGCCACCGCCTCGTGGCCGACATCGTCTCCGCCTACAGCACCTGGGATGACGCGCACCGCAAGGACGCACCAGCCAACCATTACAAACGTGGAGAACGTCAATGAGTATTGAAGTCAACAACGAGTCCGGTGTGGCGGTGGACGAAGCCCAGCTGGTGACGTTGTCCCGCTTCATCTTCGAAAGGCTCTACATCCATCCGCAGGCCGAGCTTTCCATTCTCCTGGTCGATGAGCCTGCCATGGAGAAGCTCCACATCGAGCTGATGGATGAGCCTGGTGCCACTGACGTTCTGTCGGTGCCCATGGACGAACTGACCCCCGGAACTCCGGATAAGCCCACTCCGCAGGGAATGCTGGGGGACATTGCCATCTGTCCCCAGGTGGCCGAAGTCCAGGCACGCAACGCCGGCCACCCCACGCAGGATGAGATGCTGCTCCTGACCACGCATGGCATCCTTCACCTCCTTGGCTTCGACCACGCCGAACCTGAGGAAAAAGAAGAAATGTTCGGTTTGCAGCGGGAACTGCTGTCTGAATTCCTGGGCAAGGATGCCCCCATGGAGACCATGCAGTGACCTGGATCATCCTGGTCGGCATGGCGCTGGTTTTCCTCAGCTTTGTCGCCCTGCTGACAGCCGCCGAGGCTGCTTTCAATTTCCTGCCCCGGCATGAAGCCGAGCAATCAATAGTCCGCAGCAAGGGCAAAGCCCTCAGCGGGATACTGAAGGCCCCCATTGCCCATATGCGCGCCCTGCGTTTCTGGCGGGTGTGGTTCGAAATGGCTGCTGCCGTAGCCGTGGCTGTCGTGCTGCACAGCCTGCTGGACAACGTCTGGCTTGCAGGGCTCGCAGCCACCGGCATCATGGCCGTGATTGGCTTTGTGTTGGTCGGGGTGTCGCCACGGCAACTCGGCAGGGCACATTCCGGCCCGGTGGTCCGGTTCACTGCACCACTGATCCGTTTCCTCTGCTGGATTCTCGGACCCATCCCCGGCTGGCTCGTGGCTTTGGGCCAGGCAGTAGCTCCCGGCGCCCCCAGCGGCGACGACGCATTCGTCAGCGAAGAAGAGTTCCGCGAATTCGTGGACCGCGCCGCCGAGTCGGACATGATCGAGGACAATGAGGCCGAACTCATCCATTCCGTCTTTGATTTCGGTGACACGTTGGTACGTTCCGTCATGGTTCCCCGCACCGATATCGTCAGCATCGGCACGGGCTCGGACCTGGAGACGGCCATGGGCCTCTTTCTGCGGTCCGGGTATTCCAGGATTCCCGTCATCGGTGAAAATACGGACCAAATCCGTGGAATCCTCTATCTGAAGGACGTGGCAGCGGCCATGTACCGGGGCGAGCCCGGGCTGCAAGCGCACGACGTCGACTCGCTCGCCAGGGACGTCCGGTACGTCCCCGAGTCAAAGCTCGTCAGTGACCTCCTCCGCGAATTGCAGCAGGAATCAACCCACGTGGCGATCGTGATCGATGAGTACGGTGGTACCGCCGGCCTGGTGACCCTTGAAGACCTCATCGAGGAAATCGTGGGCGAGATCGTGGACGAATACGATGCTGCCGCGGAAGAAGCGGTGGACCTTGGCGATGGAACATTCCGGGTCAGCGCCCGCATGAGCATCGATGACCTCGGCGAATTGTTCGACATCGATCTCGACGACGACGAGGTTGACACCGTGGGCGGACTCCTCGCCAAGGCCTTGGGGCAGGTCCCGATTGTGGGCAGTTCCGTTGATGTGGATGGAATATCGCTCAGGGCCGATAGGCTTGAGGGTCGCCGAAACAGGGTCAGCCACATCATTGCGGCAGCCATGCCAAAGGAAGACACTGACTTTGAAGACCTACTCGATGACGCCGACTCAACGCAACAGGGAGTTCCACGTGAGCAAGCAAAATAAGATGTTCGATGCCGATAGTGACTTCGGTGGCTTCCACGCAGGCTTCTCTGTGCTGGTGGGCCGGCCGAACGCGGGCAAGTCGACTTTGACCAACGCCTTGGTCGGCCAGAAGGTGGCCATTACCTCGGCCAAACCGCAGACCACCCGGCATACGATCCGTGGCATCGTCCACCGCGACGATGCGCAGCTGATCCTGGTGGACACCCCTGGGCTGCACAGGCCCCGCACATTGCTGGGTAAGCGCCTCAACGAACTCGTGGCTGACACGTTGGCCGAAGTGGACGCCATCGGATTCTGCCTGCCGGCCAACGAGAAAATCGGTCCCGGCGACAAATACATCGCAGCTCAGCTGGCTGCTGTGGGCAGGAAGCCGATCGTTGCCCTGGTGACCAAAACCGACCTTGTAGACCGTCAGGCATTGACGGAGCAGCTGCTCGCAGTCGCTGCCCTGGGACGGGACGTCCTGGGCGAGCAGGGCTGGGCCGACATTGTGCCCGTTTCCGCTGCGGACGGCTTCCAAGTGTCCACAGTCGCGGACGTCTTGATCAGCCACATGCCGTCGTCGCCACCGCTGTACCCGGATGGTGAACTGACGGACGAACCCGAGGCCGTCATGATTGCCGAACTTATCCGGGAGGCCGCCCTGGAAGGTGTCCGGGACGAACTTCCCCATTCCCTGGCCGTGGTGGTCGAAGAGATCGTTCCGCGTGAGGGCCGCACCGAAGACAACCCCCTCCTGGATGTTCGGGTCAACCTCTATGTTGAGCGACCCTCGCAGAAGGCCATCATCATTGGTAAGGGTGGAAGCCGGCTCCGTGAAGTTGGAACCAACGCCCGCAAGGGCATTGAGACCCTTCTTGGCACGCGGATCTATCTGGATCTTCACGTAAAGGTGGCCAAGGACTGGCAGCGCGACCCCAAGCAATTGGTCAAACTGGGGTTCTAGGGGCAGGGACACGCCCCGGCATCATGGAGACGCGATAAGGAACTTCCCAGACTCGGCAACTATGATTGCGGGAATCCACGTGTTTGAGGAAAGGTAAACCGAATAGTGCGACGTCGTGACGCCCGCCCGCAGGGCACCGGCACCGCTGACTCCATTGCGGGTCGCCATGGAGAGGATGCCGAAGGCACTCCCCGCCACATGAGGCCCCGCAAGGGCCTTCCGTTGTGGCTGAAGATCGTCACCGGCGTAGTCTCAGTGGCTCTGGTTGCAGGTGTTGCCTTTGCCGCATTTTGGTTCATCCGGTTGCAGAGCAATATCACCAAGGCTCCGCTCAGTGCAGGTGAAACCCGCGACAGCGGGGATGCCCTTGCCAACGACAAATCCGATCGCCTGCAAATCCTTATCCTCGGTTCCGATACCCGTGACGGGAAGAACTCGGAGTACGGAAGCACGGAAGACTCCACCGGCTACGGCCATTCGGACGTCATGATGATGCTGGATATTTCAGCAGACAACAAGCGTGTCAGCGTCATGAGCTTCCCGCGTGACTTGCTGGTGGACGTGCCCCAGTGCACGGACCGGACCAACAACCAGACGTTCCCCGCCCGTAGCGGCGTGATGATCAACGAGGCCATGGCGGAAGCGGGTATTGGTTGCGCCGTTGACACGGTGAACAAACTGACCGGCCTGGAAATCGACCACTTCATGATGGCTGACTTCAATGCCGTCAAGGAGTTGTCCCACGCTGTTGGCGGTGTCAATGTCTGCGTCAGTGACCCCGTATTTGATCCGGACTCACGCCTTCGCTTGCCGAAGGGTGATTCCTTGGTCGAAGGCGAACAGGCCCTGGCCTTCCTTCGGACCCGCCACGCTTTCGGCGATGGTGGCGATCTTGGGCGCATCAAGGGACAGCAGGCCTTCCTTTCATCCTTGACGAGGAAGCTTAAGGGCGAAGGAACGCTGGGCAACCCGCAGCGACTCCTGCAGATCGCCGACGTCGTCACCCAGAACCTCACCGTTGATGAGGGCCTCGCGTCGGTGCCTTCGTTGCTGACCATTGGCGGACGACTGAAGGACATCGATGTGTCCAAAGTTGCCTTCGTTGCCGTACCCACCCAGGCCGCAGCAGTGGATCCAAACAGGCTTGAGCTTGTTGAGCCACAGGCTTCGCAGTTGTTTGCAGCCTTGCGTGCCGACCTTGACCTGACTACACCCGGTGCGACGTCGTCTCCTGCCGCCACTGAAACTCCCGGAGCGCAGCCCACAGCCTCTACCCCCGCGGCCCCCGCCTATGACAAGGCCATCCAACCTGTGGCGGTCGCCAACGGCAGCGGCGTTGCTGCACGTGCCCAGGAGATCATGGCCGTACTGACGGGCAATGGCTTCACCCAGGCTGTGTCCTATCTTGCAAACCCCGTGGACCAGACCGTGGTCTACTACGGAGCCGGCTTCGCGGACGTCGCCGCGGACGTGGCCGCGCTGTACGGCATTCCAGCTGCCCAGGTTCAGGAAGCGCCCGGCGTAGCAGGGGTACAGCTCTATGTCGGAACCGACTTCGGAACAGGCACCGCCTATGGAGCAACCTCGGTGCCCCCGGACGTGGTCAACCAGACCGCCAGCGACGCAGTCTGCCAAGAAGTCAATCCGCTGTACATCGACCAATAGGGCGGCACCAACGCCACCAACGTCACCAACGCCACCAACGTCACCTATGGGAAAGGCCGGGCCGGTTCTTCACGAACCGGCCCGGCCTTTTTCCTGCCGTTCTACCAGATGCTGACGCGGTCTCCGGGCTCCATCCACATGCCATCGGCTGGGCTGACCTCGAATGCTTCATGGAATGCGCCAAGGTTGCGGGCGATGGCATTGGTGCGGAACTCGTTGGGGGAGTGTGGATCGGTAGCCAGGCGCCGGATCGCCTCTTCACGCCGGATAACCTGCCGCCAACCCGCTGCCCAGGACATGAAGAAGCGCTGCTGGCCAGTGAACCCGTCGATCACTTCGGGCTCTTCGCCACCAAGACTGAGCAGGTACGCCTTGTAGGCAATCGTCAGGCCTCCGAGGTCACCAATGTTCTCACCGAGGGTGAGTTTGCCGTTGACCTTGTGTTCGGGCGCTGCATAAGGGGACAGGGCGTCGTATTGGGCCACCAATTTGGCGGTCAGTGCTTCGAAAGCGGTCCGGTCCTCTTCAGTCCACCAGTTTCGAAGTGCCCCGCTGCCATCGAACTGCGATCCTTGGTCATCAAAGCCGTGGCCGATCTCATGACCGATCACTGCCCCGATTCCGCCGTAGTTCACGGCATCATCTGCCTCCGCCGTAAAGAATGGCGGTTGGAGGATGGCCGCCGGGAAGACGATCTCATTGAGCATGGGGTGGTAATAGGCGTTGACGGTCTGGGGAGTCATGAGCCATTTGTTCAGGTCTACGGGTTTGCCAATTTCGTCCAGGTGGCGGTCGACATCAGCATCGTGGGCGCGCTCCACATTGCCCAGCAGGTCTGATGGATCGATGACGACGGCAGAGTAGTCGATCCACTTTTCGGGAAAACCGATTTTTGGACGGAATGCTTCCAGCTTCTTGAGCGCCTCCTTCTTGGTTTCCCCGCCCATCCACGACAGGGAAGAGATGCTCTCACGGTAGGCCTTGATCAGGTTGGCAACCAGCGTCTCCATCCTCGCCTTATGGCCGGCCGGAAAGTGGCGCTCCACATATATCTGTCCGACGGCTTCGCCGAGGGCAGCTTCGACGACGGCCACGCCACGCTTCCAGCGCTCCTTGTTCCGGGGCGTGCCGCTGAGTGTGGTGCCATAGAACGCAAAGTTGGTGTTCACAAATTCGGACGAGAGGTATGGGGCCGCCGAGCTGAGCACCCTGAGCGTGAGCCATTCCTTCCATGTTTCCAAGGGCTCGGACTCCAGGAGCCCTGCTGCACCGCTGAAGAAGTCCGGGGTGCTGACAACGATCTCGCTGCGCTTGGCTGGGTCAACACGCGCTGCCTGGAACCACTTGTCCAGCAGCGGGAACAGTTCCGATGCTTCGGCCGCCGTCTTGAGGTTGTATGTCTTCTGGGGATCCCGCAGTGTGACATTGTCCCAATGGTGTGTGGCCAGGGCTGTCTCGAGGGCGAGAATGCGTGCCGCGGCTGCTTCGGAATCCGGGATATCTGCCAAGGCGAGCAACTTGGCGATGTACTCGCCATAGGCCGATACGATTCCGGCAAACTTCTCTTCGCGGTAATAGGACTCGTCAGGCAGTCCGAGGCCGCCCTGCCCGATGTACAACAGGATGCGCTCGGGATTGCCGGCGTCGGGGGCCGGGTAGATGGAGAAGAGCCCGGAGACATCGGACCGGAACAGGCGGCCGATCAGGGCAGCGAATTCCTGGGTTGATTTCACGGCATGGACTTCCTCGAGCCGGCCACGGACCGGTTCTATGCCCTTTGCCTCTGCTGCTGCCTCATCCATGAAGCTCGCATAAAGCCCGCCAACCTGCTGCTCGACCCCGGTTGCCGACGCGCCTTTGCCTGCCGCTTCCTCGATGATCGCCTTGACGGCCAGTTCGGCTCCGTCCCGCAAAGCGGTGAACGTGCCTTCCAGCGGCCGGTCATCAGGGATGGTTGTGCTGTTGAGCCACGCGCCGTTGACGTGCTGGTAGAGGTCGTCCTGGGGCCGGACGCTGTGATCTATGTTCGAAAGAGTGATCCCCGACTGTGGCACTGTGGCTCCTTGTGTGAACACAGCAGCCGGCGTTGGCACCGTCGCTGCGTCTGCATAGTGGACGTTGCATGAGGTGTTGCACTGTCATCATACGCATCGTGTTACTGTGATTTTGTGCGTACGGCGATGCTTCTTCTTAGCTGCCGCGGCGGGGCCTGAAAGCTATCTGAAGCTGGGCCATCCTCGCCGCGGAGTTCCGTTGTGTCCGGCTAAGCTTTCATTTAGTTCTTACAGAAAAGGCCACACGTCATGCGTAATGCACAAAAGCCCTCCGGTATGCCGATTCACCGCTACCTGCCGTTCCAGGACCAAATCACCGTCGAAGTTCCTGACCGCACTTGGCCGGATAAAGTCATCACCAAGGCCCCACGTTGGTGCGCGGTTGACCTGCGCGATGGAAACCAGGCCCTGATCGATCCCATGAGCCCTGCCCGCAAGCTGAAGATGTTCCAGCTGCTCGTGAAGATGGGCTACAAGGAAATCGAAGTTGGATTCCCTTCCGCGTCGCAGACCGACTTCGACTTCGTACGCCAACTCATTGAAGGCGGCCACATTCCCGATGACGTCAGCATCCAGGTGTTGACCCAGGCGCGTGAGCACCTGATCGAGAGGACCTACGAGTCTTTGGTGGGCGCCAAGCAGGCGATCGTCCACCTGTATAACTCCACTTCCGTGCTGCAGAGGCGCGTGGTGTTCAACCAGGACGAAGACGGAATCCTGGATATCGCGTTGCAGGGCGCCCGCCTGTGCAAGAAGTACGAAGAGACGCTGGAAGATACCCACATCACTTATGAATACTCGCCGGAGTCCTTCACGGGAACCGAGCTCGAGTACGCCGCCCGCGTCTGCAATGCCATTGCCGATGTCTTTGAGGCCTCTGCGGACAACCAGGTCATCATCAACCTGCCGGCCACGGTAGAAATGGCCACCCCGAATGTCTATGCCGACTCCATCGAGTGGATGCACCGTAATCTGCATCCGCGCGAAGGAATCATCATTTCGCTTCACCCGCACAACGACCGCGGTACGGGTGTGGCTGCTGCCGAGCTCGGCTACCTGGCAGGTGCTGATCGAATTGAAGGCTGCTTGTTCGGCAACGGTGAGCGCACCGGCAACGTTGACCTGGTAACTCTGGGCTTGAACATGTTCGTGCAGGGCGTGGACCCCATGATCGATTTCTCCGACATCGATGAAGTCCGCCGTACGGTGGAGTACTGCAACCAGTTGCCGGTTCCGGAACGTTCGCCATACGGTGGCGACCTTGTCTTCACCGCGTTCTCCGGTTCGCACCAGGACGCCATCAAGAAGGGTTTTGAGGCCCTGGAGAAAGACGCCGCGGCAGCCGGCAAAACCGTGGATGAGTTCACCTGGCAGGTCCCGTACCTGCCTGTTGATCCCAAGGACCTCGGACGCAGCTACGAAGCCGTTATCCGTGTCAACTCGCAATCAGGCAAGGGCGGGGTTGCCTACCTGTTGAAGAATGAGCACAACCTGGACCTGCCGCGTCGGGCCCAGATTGAATTTTCCGGAGTCATCCAGCGGCGCACCGACGCCGTGGGTGGCGAAGTCAGCGGCGCGCAACTGTGGCAGGTCTTCCAGGATGAATACCTGCCCTCCGATGAGGAGCAGGCCCAGTGGGGCCGTTACGCGTTGGGCAGCGTGAGCACCGAGACCGATGAATCCGGCGCCATGACAATGAACGCCAGCCTGCGGATCGACGGTGTGGAAGTTCGACGGACCGGGCACGGAAATGGTCCCATCGCTGCACTGCTGGACATCCTCCACCATGACGGCGTTGATGTCCGAGTGTTGGATTACAGCGAACACGCGCTGTCCGAAGGCGGCAGTGCCAGCGCCGCAGCCTACGTTGAGTGTGCCGTTGGCGAACGGGTCCTGTGGGGTGTGGGTATCGACCCCAGCACCACCACTTCGTCCCTCAAGGCTTTGATTTCTGCTGTGAACCGGGCTGTGCGGGACGCCCGGGCGTAAGGTATCCCACCGTGTGGTGACGGGAAATACCGTCACCACACGGTTCGGCAGTCGCCGAGCGGTCCAGTCATAGTGCGAAGATTAGTTGTGGCCAATCCGTCGTTTGCAGCACGGTCCTACAGGGACGATGCCGTGGTGCTCCGCACCCACAAGCTGGGCGAGGCGGATCGCATCATCACCCTCCTGACCAAACACCATGGGCAAGTGCGTGCCGTTGCCAAGGGCGTGCGGAGGACCAGCAGCCGTTTCGGAGCCCGCCTTGAGCCTTTCATGGTGGCGGATCTGCAGCTTGTCTCAGGACGCACTCTGGACATCGTCACGCAGGCCGTGGCCAAGGGTGCGTACGGCAGCAGTATTGCTGCCGACTATGGCCGGTTCACCGTAGCTGCAGCCATGACGGAAACCGCCGAGAAACTCACCGATGCCGATACCGAATCCGGGACCGCGCAGTACAACCTGCTGGTGGGCGCACTGGCCGCTTTGAGCCGTTCAGACCATCCACCCGAACTGATCCTGGACTCGTACCTGCTCAGGGCTTTGGCCACTGGAGGTTGGGCTCCCAGCTTTACTGATTGCGCCCGGTGCGGCCGGCCGGGTCCGCACACCGCCTTTGCCGCTCCTGTTGGTGGCATGGTGTGCAGCGACTGCCGCCCGCCGGGTTCGCCGGCGCCCGCTGCGGAGACTGTGGTGTTGCTTGGTGCTTTGCTGACCGGCAATTGGGGGGTTGCCGATGCCTCCGATCCCCGGCATCGACGCGAAGCTGCCGGACTGGTGGCCTCCTATCTGCAATGGCATTTGGAACGGGCGTTGAAATCACTCAAACACGTGGAGCGAAGCTGACAGTGGCACTTGGAAAGAAGAGCACGACGACGACGGCCAGGACGGCACCGGTTCTGGCCCCATACAAGCATTCCTCCGGTGCGGTGCCGCCCCGTATCCCGGAAGAACTCATTCCGCAGCACGTGGCAATTGTCATGGACGGCAACGGGCGCTGGGCAAACCAGCGCGGGCTGCCACGCATAGAGGGGCACAAAGCCGGAGAGCCGGCACTTCTTGATGTGATGGCCGGCGCGATCGAACTCGGAATCAAGTATGTCAGCGTGTATGCCTTTTCAACCGAGAATTGGAGGCGTTCGCCCGAGGAAATCCGTTTCCTGATGGGATTTAACAAAGATGTACTAAGACGCCAGCGGAACCAGCTTGACGAATGGGGAGTGCGCATCCGTTGGGCCGGCCGGCGTCCAAAACTGTGGGGGTCGGTCATCAAGGAACTCGAGGAAGCCGAGGAATATACCAAGGCCAACGACACCTGCACGTTGACCATGTGTGTTAATTACGGCGGACGCGCCGAGATTGCCGATGCCGTCTCCGCCATCGCCCACGATGTCGCAGCGGGTCGCTTGAAACCAGGATCGGTGTCGGAGAAAACCATCCAGAAATACCTGGATGAGCCCGACCTGCCTGATGTTGACCTTTTCCTCCGCAGTTCGGGAGAGCAGCGGCTCTCCAATTTCCTGCTGTGGCAGTCGGCCTACGCTGAGTTCGTCTTCATGGACACGCTGTGGCCGGATGTCGACCGGCGGACGTTGTGGGACGCCGTCGAGATTTATGCCAAGCGCGACAGGCGCTATGGCGGTGCCGTGGATGCCGCCGCCGCGGGCAAGTAGCATGCCCCTGCTACATCAATAGGGGTACGCGGCCAGCCAGACTGCTACATCGCGATACGCCTGCTGCCGCACAGTGCGCCTTGACAGGAACACATCATGGAGTGCCCCCGGGTACCGGAAGACGGCGGTGCGGCGGGCCAAACCAAGCGCCCTCCGCGAGGTTTCCTCGACGTCGATGACCGCATCGGCACGCATCAAGTCAGGGGTCCATTCAGCTTGGATGCGTGTCCGGCCTGACAACAGGACCAAGACGGGTGCGTCGATATTGAGCTTTCGTTCCACGGCAGCGTGCCCGGCCAGGACGGCCTTGGTCCACCCGGCACGAATAGGGAACGAAGCCCGCGGGCGCCACAGGGGATCCAGGATCCATTCGCCATGTGCTTCATTGCTGACGCTCTCCCAATAAGCCGGCATCTCAGGAAAGCGGAACGGGCGCTTGGGATCGGTGCGTGCAAATGGTTCCACCAAGTGCATTGCGATGCTGCGGACAAGGCTGCTGCCCTGAAGCTCGAGCCATGGCGAATTCAAGACCAAAGTACCCAGTCGGCCCGGGTTGCGATCAGCCCAGAGCGCCGCTATGAGGCCGCCCAGGGAATGGGCCAGCATGTGGATGGTCGGCGGCGCGGCGTTTCCGGTCCGAACAGCTACGTCCCGTTCCACCTCCAGCAGCGCCGCAGCCAGGTCCTCATCGTAGGCATTGAGGTCCGTGACGTAGCCCGGGGTCTGCCCGGGCAAAAGGCTGCGGCCGAATTTCCGAAGGTCCAGTGCGTAGAAGTGAAAGCCCGACGCCGTGAGGTACTCCGCCAGCTCGGTCTGGAGGAAGTAGTCCGCCCAACCGTGCAGATAGAGGACAACCCGGGGTGCTCCGCCTGGGTCGGCCGCGACTGCCCGGCGCTTTCTTTTGGTGAAAGTTGACAGGAAGTCCAGGATGCCATTCTGGGAAGCCTGGGGTGCGGGTGGGGCGTACCGGATGAGGGTGGCATGGACGGGGCCTTCGTCGTCAGGCTTCAGTGGAAGGTCAAGGCATTCGTAACCGTGGCCCAGGACGTCCCGTCGCCATTGGGTCGGGCTCTCCTCTGTGGTGTTCATTCGTCCCCCTGATGAATGTCCGCCGGCACATCGGCCTGCATGAAACCTTTGATCCAGCGCGCGAGCCTGGCGTACGCGTCCTTCCGCACAGCAGGTGCCGAAAGGAAAACGTCGTGGAGGCCGCCGTCGATGCGTTCCAAAGTTACGCTCCGGCCCAGTGCCATGGCCCTGAGCGCAATGACGCTGACATCCAGCACGGCATCCGAACGGCGCATGGATTCCCGCCACACCATTCCATTGGCGCTGGCCGAAGATGTCAGGACAAGGACCGGAATATCCAGGTTCAGCCCGCGGGCAACCTGTGCATGTCCGGCGAATACGGCGCTGAGCCAGCCGGCGCGGACCGGGAAAGCCAGCGGCGGACGGTACTTTTCATCCAACGCCCATTCACCCTCCGCAGTGCTGCTGATGCTCCGGAAGTAAAAACCCCTCTCCGGCAGCCTCAGGACGGTTTCGGGCCGTAGTTTGGCAAGGGGAGCCACCATTGCCTGCGCCGTCCGCCGCACCAGCGAACTGCCGTGCATTTCCAACCAAGGGCTGTCAAGGATCAGGAACTGGACGGACTTCGGATGGCGGCTGGCCCACAGTGCGGCGATCAGTCCCCCCGTCGAGTGCCCCATCAGGGTCACTTTGCCCGAAAGCGAAGAACCGGCGTCGTCCTTGATGACGGCAAGCGCCTGGTCAATTTCGGCATCGTAGTCCATCAGGTTTGCCACGTAGCCGCCGGGCATGTCGCTCTGCAGGCTTCGGCCGTGATTGTGCATGTCCAGGGCGTAGAAATCGTAGCCTTGCCCGGCCCAGAACCTGGCAAGTTCGGTGTTGAAGAAGTAGTCGCTCCAGCCATGGAGAAACAGGACGGCGCCGTAGGAACGCGGAACGATGCCAGTTGGGTGTTCTTCCGCCCTGTGCCGGATCAGGGTGGCATGGCGGATCACACCGTCAGGTCCTGAGGCATCAATGCCGCAGGATTGGAAGTCTGTTCCCAGGATGTCAGCCGTCCACTCCATGGCTTTAGCTTAGACACTGGCGGCCGCGTCCCGCCCGGCTGCCCTCCCTGTGAACAGGCAGCCGCCAAGGAACGTGCCTTCCAGTGCCCTGTAACCGTGGATGCCACCACCGCCGAACCCTGCGGCCTCACCTGCCGCATAAAGCCCCGGGATGGGCAGTCCGTCGGCATCAAGGACCCGGGAGCGCAAGTCAGTTGCGAGGCCGCCCAGGCTCTTCCTCGTCACCACGGAAAGCCGGATTGCCATAAGGGGGCCATGGGAAGGGTCTGTGAGGCGATGAGGGGGAGCGACCCGCATCAGTTTGTCCGTGGCGAACCGGCGCGCTGCCCGGATCGCGGCAAGTTGGGGATCTTTACCAAGGCCGCTTGTAACTTGGCGGTCGCGGGCTTCGATCAATGATTCGAGCTTCGTCGCTTCGATGAAGGAGTTTCCCGCGAGGTGGTTCATCTGGGAGGCCAGTTCCGACGGCGATGATGCCTGGATGAAGTCGACGCCTTGATCGATGAAGCGCTGGATGGGCGTGTCGCTTGTTGGTCGTAAGCGGGATGCGAGCAGCCGGAGGTCTTTTCCTGTGAGATCGGGGTTCTGTTCCGACCCGGAGAGCGCTAGTTCCTTCAACGCGATGGTTCGGTTCAAGACGAACCATGAATATCCATGTCCCGTTCCCACGATGTGGCGCAGTGCTCCCAGCGAGTCAAAGCCAGGGAAGAGCGGTGCCGGTAATTGGCAGCCTTGGGCATCCAGCCACAGGGACGAAGGCCCGGGCAATATCCGGATTCCGTGCGCGGGCCAGACGGGGTCATAGTTGTGGATGCCTTCGGGGTAGTGCCACATCCGGTCGCCATTTATCAGTGCAGCTCCAAGGGCCTCGACTTCCGGGAGGAACCGGCCATCAACGGAGGCGGGCACTCCGCTCAACATGTCAGCAGGGGCGTTGCCACCGGGCCATTGGCGGCGGACCGCTTCGTGGTTGCCGCCGATGCCTCCCGTGGTGACCACCACAGCTCCGCCATGTGCCGTGAAGGCACCGACAGGCAGCCGCGAGGATGCCTGGCCCCGCACCGCCGTCGAGCTTTCAAGAATCTCGCCCGTCACGCCGGTGACCCGGCCTGCGGTCATGTCCACGGCAAGGGCGCGGTGCCTGAAGTGCAGGCTGATGCGGCCGGCTCGAACGCCCTCCATCACCTTCGCGAGGAAGGGTTCCACCAACGCCGGGCCCGTTCCCCAGGTGACATGGAAGCGGGGGACAGTGTTGCCATGGCCCTGGGCTCCGTAGCCTCCGCGTTCAGCCCACTGGACCAAGGGAAAGATACCGACTCCAAGGCTCTTGAGCCAGGCCCGCTTCTCGCCCGCTGCGAAGTGGACATAAGACTCTGCCCACTGGCGGGCATTATTGTCCTGAACCCGGTCGAAGGCAGCTGAGGCAAACCAATCGGAGAGGGCAAGCTCGGCGCTGTCCCTTACGCCAAGCCGCCGTTGTTCGGGGGTGTCCACCAAGAAAAGGCCTCCGAAGGACCAATGGGCCTGGCCTCCCACTGAGGCCTCGGGTTCCTGGTCCAGCACGGCCACCGTCTTGCCGGCGGCATAGGCTGTGGCTGCGGACACCAGGCCCGATAAACCGGCACCCACCACCACGACATCGGCGGTGATACCGGCAGTGGTCCTGTTGCTGCTCACATGATCTGCGTCACTATTAGTCGGCGGCATGCGTACATGCTAGCGGCATCGTCGGTCACGGGTTTGGTGAGTCGTCCGGAAACCGGAAAACTAGGACCATGCGTGTTTACCCCACATTCTTCAAGCTGGCCTTCTCCTGGATGGATGCCGAAAAGGCCCACAAAATCGGCTTCCAAGGGATCCGGGCGGCCCACCGCTCCGGCGCCGGCCGAATCCTTGCCCGGCTGACGGCACCTGAAGCCTCACTCCGGACAGAGGCGTTGGGCCTGACCTTTCCCTCGCCGTTCGGTCTGGCAGCTGGCTTTGACAAGGAGGGCCATGGCATCGAGGCCCTGGCTGAGCTCGGTTTTGGACACGTAGAGGTGGGCACCATCACCGGGCAGGCTCAGCCGGGCAACGAGCAGCCCCGGTTGTTCCGCCTTATTGAGGACCGCGCAGTGGTGAACCGCATGGGATTCAACAACGACGGCGCCGCGGCCGTTGCGCCGCGGCTCAAGTCCGCGCGGGCTGCCCTGCAAAGAAAACACCCGGACATCCGCCCGGTCATCGGTGTCAACATCGGCAAGACCAAAGCGGTTGAGCTCGAGGACGCCATTGAGGACTACCTCGTCAGTGCGCGCACCCTGGCACCCGCGGCCGACTACCTGGTAGTCAATGTCAGCTCTCCCAACACCCCTGGTCTCCGCCTGCTGCAGAACGTGGAAACCCTTCGGCCGCTCCTGCGGGCCGTGGGAGACGCCGCGGATGAAGCCGCAGGGCGGCACATTCCGTTACTGGTGAAGATCGCCCCTGACCTGTCCAACGAGGACATTGACGACGTCGCCCGGCTGGCGCTGGATCTTAGGCTGGACGGAATCATCGCCACGAACACCACCATTTCACGCGAGGGACTTGTTTCGGATGCGGCCAAGGTTCAGTCGCTGGGTGCCGGTGGCTTGTCGGGCGCTCCCCTTAAGCAGCGTTCCCTCGAGGTACTGCGCAGGCTCAAGGACGCGGTCGGTGATCAGCTTGTTCTCATCGCGGTAGGGGGAGTGGAGAGCGCCGCTGACGTCCAGGCTCGCCTGGATGCCGGCGCGACCCTCGTCCAGGGCTACACAGCCTTCCTTTACGAGGGCCCCTTCTGGGCATCCCGCATCAACAAAGGCCTCGCTAAAATCCGTTCGAACGCGGGACGGTAGGTCCCCGTGTACGGGCCGGCGGGTCCCTAACGCGGCGGCGAACGTCCACGCGTCCCTGCAGAGCAGGAGCCCAACGTAAAGGAAGACCCCGGACCAATGGTCCGGGGTCTTCCTGTTTCTGTTGGAGTGGGGCGCTAGGCCGGGTATTGCCCGCGCTTCACCTGGGGCTTGGGAAGCCGGAGCTTACGGAACTGAAGGGCGCGCATGCAGCCGTACCAGACGGACCCGCGTTCCACCTCGCCGAACTTCGCGGTGAGCCGCTTCCGCAGCTGACGGGAAAGAATGAAGACGTCAACGAAGACCGCCAGGAACATGATCCAGAACCCAATGAGGACGTAGCTGATGCCGGCGCTCGTGGGAGGAATGATCAGGGAAATCACCACGAACAACAATGCCCCGAACATGAGGTACTCGCCCAGGCTGAACCGTGCGTCTACGTAGTCACGTGTGTAACGCTTCTGGGGTCCCTTGTCGCGAAGGGGCAGGAATTTCTCGTCGCCTGTATCCAGGGCCTGCCGCATTTTCTGGCGCTGGTCCTGGATGGCTACCCGCTCCGCAGCCTTGGAGGCCTTGCGGTCATTGGGAACCAGCGGGCGCTTGCGTGCTGCTTCCTGGTCCTTCCGCTTGGGGGTGGGGGTGCCCTTTCCGGCACCTGCCTCCGTGGCGGTGGCGTAGGCCTGGTCTACTACTGATTGAGCGCTGGGCTCTTCCTTTTTGCGTCCGAACACCCCTACAGAATACCCCTCGCGGAGGTGGCGCAGGTTACGTGGACCGCTTGCCGGGACCGACGGCGGCTGGCCGCGCCTGCCATCGCCGCCGAAACCACGGCGGTAAAGTGTGGCCATGACTTCAGCACATGCGGAGATCCCGCAGAACAAGCAAGGGCACGCCGGCACTACTGAAGTGGAGGCACTTACCGTAGCCGTCAACGATTCCTTCAACACCACTTTGGAATCCCTGAAAGACCTCGTCAGCATTCCGGGCATTGCCTGGGCAAGCTTCGACCCCAAGGAACTGGACCGCAGCGCCGAGGCTGTGGCCGCATTGGTCAAAGCGACGGGCATGGACGATGTCCGGATACTGCGGTGTGACAAGGCCGACGGCACCCCAGGTGGCCCGGCCGTCGTCGCGCGCCGTCCGGCCGCGGAGGGCAAGCCGACCATCCTGCTGTATGCCCACCACGATGTCCAGCCTCCGGGCGACAGCAGCCTGTGGAACTCCGAGCCCTTTGTGGCCGAGGAGCGTGAGGGCAGGCTGTACGGTCGCGGTGCGGCAGATGACAAGGCTGGAATCATGGCGCATCTGGCTGCCTACAGTGCCGTGACCAAAGTCCTGGGCGACGGATTTGGGCTGGGTGTGACGTTCTTCTTCGAAGGTGAAGAAGAAGCCGGCTCGCCCACCTTCCGGACCTTCCTGGAAGAGCACCAGGAGCTTCTGCGTGCCGATGTCATCGTGGTGGCGGACTCCAGCAACTGGAAAGTCGGTGTTCCCGCGCTGACAACCAGCCTCCGGGGGCTCGTGGATGGCACCTTCGAGGTACGTGTCCTGGACCACGCAGTCCATTCCGGAATGTTTGGCGGACCCGTGCTCGATGCTCCGACCTTGATCTCGCGGCTTATCGCCACCCTGCATGATGACGACGGCAATGTTGCAGTTGATGGCCTGGTGGCCCGCGACGACGTAGCAGTGGATCTGGCAGAAGAGGACTACCGCGCGGACGCTTCAGTGCTCGACGGCGTGAAGCTCGCCGGCAGCGGGACCATTGCTTCCCGCCTGTGGACCAAGCCTGCGCTCTCCATCATTGGGATGGATGTACCGTCAGTCGATGTTGCCTCCAATACCTTGATTCCGGCCGCGCGGGCTAAGTTCAGCATGCGCTTGGCTCCGGGCCAGGATCCGGATCTTGCCATGGAGGCGCTTAAGGCACACCTTGACTCCCATGCGCCATTTGGGGCCAAAGTGACGTTCACTCCGGGGGAGCGGGGGAATGCCTTCTCCACCGATACTTCCTCGGCAGCTGCAAAGGTAGCCCTGTGGGCACTTGGCGAGTCATGGGGTGTCCAGCCCGTGGAAATGGGAATCGGCGGTTCCATTCCGTTCATTTCAGATCTCACGGACCTCTATCCGGACGTCCAGATCCTGGTGACGGGAGTGGAAGATCCCGATTCCCGGGCACACAGCGCCAACGAGTCCCTGCACATCGGAGATTTCCGGCACGCCGTACTGGCTGAAGCGTTGATGCTGGCCAGGCTTAATGCTGAGGGACTCGGGGACTGACCACTGCTCTCCCAAGGGAGGCAGGCAGGGAACAACACAATGCTGGGCGTGGTTACGTCAAGAGTTATAGCTAAGCGTCTGTGCGACGTAGCATTAGGTATAACCCGTATGTAATTGGGTAAGGGCGTGCAGCGTTCCGGCGCCGCCGCCAGGAGCTTCATAAGAAGGTAGGCCAATGAGCACTGCAACCAACGAAAACAGCACCGGAGAACAGCTCGTCGCCAACGACGAACTGGCCACGCACGAGGTCAATCTGACCGACGTCGCCGCAGGCAAGGTCCGCAGCCTCCTGGAACAGGAAGGGCGCACCGACCTTCGGCTGCGCGTTGCAGTCCAGCCTGGCGGTTGCTCCGGTCTGATCTACCAGCTCTACTTCGATGAGCGACTGCTTGATGGAGACGCTGTACGTGACTACGACGGCGTTGAGGTCGTAGTGGACAAGATGAGCGTTCCCTACCTCAGTGGTGCCAGCATCGACTTCGAGGACACCATTTCGAAGCAGGGCTTCACCATCGACAACCCGAATGCCGGCGGGTCTTGCGCCTGCGGTGATTCGTTCCACTGATGTGAGCCATCGCCGCATGTCGGCGCCACTTCGGATGGGTTTTAAACCAATCGGAGCCACGGCGCTGACATGTGCGCGAAAACCGCCTGATAGCGGTAAGCTCTACATCGGGTAGTAAAACTTTTAGTGTGCCCGGTGAGCCTTCGGCCTGCCGGGAGACAGCAACAAGAGGAAGGGCCGTCTGTGAGTTCGCAGAACCGAACCGGCAGCCGACGCATAAAGATCACATCGATCACTGGCTTGGCACTAGCCGGCGCGTTGGTTTTGACCGGATGTTCACCAGAGGTAGAGAAGGGTTGGCTGCCTACAGAGCGCGGCACGACCAACCACACTGACCGGATCATGGACCTCTGGGTCAACTCATGGATCGCCGCCTTGGCAGTCGGTATTATTACGTGGGGCCTCCTGGTCTGGTGCATCATCGCTTACCGACGCCGCAAGGGCACCACGGGATTCCCGAAGCAGCTCAGCTACAACCTGCCGCTTGAGGTCTTCTACTTGACCATCCCGCTGTTCATGGTGCTGGTGTTCTTCTACTTCACCGACCAGGACCAGCGTGCGATCGATGACCGCTCCCAGCCGGCCGACGTCGTTGTTGACGTCCGCGGCAAGCAGTGGGCCTGGGACTTCAACTACAAAAAGGGTGAGGTCGTCAACGAGGACCTCCACGAAGCCGGCGTTCAGGCCCACCTGACCGGCAACGAGGTCGACAAGGAACTGCTCCCCACGCTGTACTTGCCTGTTGGCAAGTCCGTGGACCTGGAGCTGAACTCCCGCGACGTCATCCACTCATTCTGGGTTCCCGCCTTCCTTCAGAAGCGCGACATGATCCCCGGCAAGACGAACTACATCAGGTTCACCCCCACGAAGGAGGGCACCTTCGATGGCAAGTGTGCCGAACTCTGTGGCGAGTACCACTCCGAAATGCTTTTCCGCGTCAAGGTTGTCTCCGAGTCTGAGTTCCAGACACACATGGACAAGCTTCGCCAGGAAGGCAACACGGGCCTCCTCGGTGCGGAATACGACCGCAACCCGAACCTGAACGAAACCAAGTAAGGGGAGCGACGTGGCTACGTACACTCAATCCGCACCGGGGGTCCTAGAAGCTCCCGTAGTTCCTAAATCCAAGGGACGCATTGTCGTCAACTGGATTACCTCCACCGACCACAAGACCATCGGGTACATGTACCTGATCGCGTCCTTCGTGTTCTTCTGCCTCGGTGGCGTCATGGCGCTGCTGATCCGCGCTGAACTGTTCGAACCCGGAATGCAGATCCTGCAGACCAAAGAGCAGTACAACCAGATGTTCACCATGCACGGCACCGTGATGCTCCTGATGTTCGCGACACCGCTGTTTGCCGGCTTCGCCAACGTGATCATGCCGCTCCAGATCGGTGCCCCCGATGTCGCCTTCCCGCGACTGAACGCCTTGGCCTTCTGGTTCTTCCTGTTCGGTTCCACCATCGCGGTGTCCGGTTTCATCACCCCGCAGGGTGCAGCCTCCTTTGGCTGGTTCGCCTATGCGCCGTTGTCGAATACCACATTCAGCCCCGGAGTCGGTGGAGACCTTTGGGTCTTCGGCCTGGCGCTGTCCGGCTTTGGCACCATCCTTGGTGCTGTCAACTTCATCACCACCATCATCTGCATGCGTGCCCCTGGCATGACCATGTGGCGCATGCCGATCTTCACCTGGAACACGCTTGTTACCGCGATCCTGGTGCTGATGGCCTTCCCGCCGCTGGCCGCCGCACTGTTCGCACTTGGTGCAGACCGCCGCTTTGGTGCCCACATCTTCGATCCCGAGAATGGCGGTGCAGTCCTCTGGCAGCACTTGTTCTGGTTCTTCGGCCACCCCGAGGTGTACATCATCGCCCTGCCGTTCTTCGGCATCGTTTCGGAGATCTTCCCGGTCTTCAGCCGTAAGCCGATCTTCGGTTACAAGGGTCTCGTATACGCGACCATTGCCATCGCGGCGCTGTCCGTCACCGTATGGGCCCACCACATGTATGTGACCGGCTCCGTACTGCTGCCGTTCTTCGCCTTCATGACCATGCTGATCGCAGTGCCTACCGGCGTGAAGTTCTTCAACTGGATCGGTACGTTGTGGCAGGGTTCCATCACCTTTGAGACCCCCATGCTCTGGAGCATCGGCTTCCTGGTGACGTTCCTCTTCGGTGGCCTGACGGGTATCATCCTGGCCTCGCCCCCGCTGGACTTCCACGTTTCGGACTCCTACTTCGTGGTGGCCCACTTCCACTACGTGGTCTTCGGCACGGTGGTCTTCGCGATGTTCGCTGGGTTCTACTTCTGGTGGCCCAAGTGGACTGGAAAGATGCTCAACGAGCGGCTTGGCAAGATTCACTTCTGGCTGCTGTTCCTCGGCTTCCACGGCACCTTCCTGATCCAGCACTGGTTGGGTGTAGAGGGCATGCCGCGCCGTTACGCCGACTACATGCCACAGGACAACTTCACCTGGATGAACCAGTTCTCCACGATTTCCTCCTTCGTTCTGGGTGCTTCGCTCCTGCCGTTCTTCTGGAACGTCTACATCACCTGGCGCAGCAACAAGAAGGTAGAAGTGGATGACCCGTGGGGCTTCGGTGCTTCCCTGGAATGGGCAACATCCTGCCCGCCGCCGCGCCACAACTTCACCTCCTTGCCCCGTATCCGCTCTGAGCGCCCGGCACTGGACCTTCACCACCCTGAGTTGGCCCAGGTCCACACCGCCGAGGCCCCGTCACCCGCAGCAGCTGTTTTGGGTAACGCCGACCAAAGGGACGTCAGCAAATGAAAATTGAATCGTGGCTCTTCGGAGCCGGAGTCTTCTTCTTCGTCCCGGTAGCCATCGCCTACGGCTTCCTGACGGAATGGAACGAATGGGTTGGTGTCCTTGGCATCCTCCTGGTCGGTGGCCTTGCCGGCATGATCGGTGCCTACCTGGGCTTCACCGGCAAGAGGATTGGGTTGCGTCCTGAAGACCGCCCTGACGCAGAGGTCCACGAAGGTGCCGGCGAGCAGGGACACTTCAGTCCCTGGAGCTGGTGGCCCTTGGTTCTTGGTCTGGCGTGTGCCGGTGGATTCCTCGGCCTCGCAATTGGTTTCTGGGTGACCTACGTCGCGGGCGGCCTTGCCATCGTGGCATTGATTGGTTGGGTCTTCGAATACAGCCGTGGAGACCACGCGCACTAGTTCGCATCATCACCAGTAAGTTTTATAAGAAATGGGCCCCGCCATCCGGCGGGGCCCATTTTGCATACCTGCGATCGACTGCGGCTGCCAGATACGAGCTCAGCGGGCTTCTGTGGCTTCGATGAGGGCCGAAAGGGCTGTCAGTGCGTTCTCGGCCGCTGCAACGCTTTGCCCATCCGTGAGGGCGTCTGTGGCGACCTCCAGAAGAACCTCACATCCATGCCCGAAGTCCTCAGTCATGACTTCCAGCAGGGAACGGGCGTCAACGGGCCGACCATCGTGTTTGCGTATGGTGACCGCCAGCCCCGTGTCGGTAACGGCACGAACGAATACGGCTGCTGCCCGGGCATGTAATCCAACTTCCGCGGCAACGATGGCCCTCGACTCCGGCAACCTGGCTCCTTTGGTGAGTTGACGGATGGTCCGTCGCAAAATTGTCCATCCAAGCCTAGCTTCCAGGGACCGCCTGCTCCATACGGGGCTTCTGTGGTCTAGACCTGTAGCACCGCTGAATTATCCTTGAAGCATGACTCAATTGCCGGACTGCTGCAGTGCCTGAGGCAGCAAGCATCGCGGGCGAGATTGATCGAACCAGCGGTACTCCAATTTATGTTCAGCTCCGTGAAATCCTGCGGGCGTTCATCGCGCAATCCTGCCCTCCGGGTTCTGCGCTCCCATCAGAGCGGGACCTCTCGGACCGTTTCGGTCTGGCACGGATGACGGTGCGTCAAGCCATTGACGCCCTCGTGGGTGAGGAGGTCCTCGAACGCGTAGTGGGGTTGGGAACTTTCGTCAGGAAGCCAAAACTGGACCTCCAAGTAAAACTGACATCATACAGCGAGGAAATGCAGCGGCGTGGCATGGTCCCTGCCGCGAAAGTCCTGAGCTTCGAGCAGATCTCGGCGAGTGCATTTCTTGCCCGGGAGCTTCAGCTGGAGGAAGGCACCCCACTGGTCCGGTTCAGGAGATTGCTGCTTGCAGACAATGAACCGATGAGCGTGGATGAGAACTTTATTCCGGCGCACCGGGTTCCGGGCCTGTTGGACGAAGCGCCTCCGACGTCCCTCTACAACGTACTGAGCGAACGCTTTGGTTTGGTGATGGAGTGGGGTGAAGACATGATCGAGGCCACGGCGGCCTCCCCTTCCACTGCACGGCTGCTCAACGTCGACGTCGGAGCTCCCTTGTTGAAGATCCAACGCCATGCATTCGTGGCACGGGCGATGGTGGACTATTCCGTGTCCTACTACCGGGCCGACCGATACAAGCTCTGGGTGCCCCTGCAGCGCCCAGGAGTCAGGCCCACCCGTAATTACTCCTCCGGGTACCGTACACAGCCTTAGCAGGCACTGGAACGGTCGCAGGGCAAAACCAAGGCCGCGTTAGAGACCCTGACTGCGGTAACACGATGGCTGTAAATGACACCATGGCTATAAAGCAAAAGGGAAGGGCCCGGTCCAATGGACCGGGCCCTTCCCATATTTACCCAAGCGTTAGTGGCTCAGGCTCTTTTGGTCTTCGCCAGCTTCAATGGCTTCATGGTGGCCATGCGCGTGGGCGGCTTCGAGCTCTGCCGGTGTTGCCGGAGCAACACGGTCCTCGAAGAACCACTTGGACAGCGCCGCACGCCGCTTTTCCTTGCGGGTGACAACGCCATGCTCGTTCGGTTCTGCCGGCAGGGGAGCCGGTGACTCGAACCCAACAAGCTTGTAGCGCTTGTACTCGTCCAGCGGAGCGTGGACCTCAATGAACTCACCGTGGGGGAGACGGACAATGCGTCCCGTTTCCCGGCCGTGCAGGGCAATCTCACGGTCCTTGCGCTGGAGAGCGAGGGCGATGCGCTTGGTCACTACGAAGGCGATGATCGGGCCAATGAAGAACAGTGTCCGCAGCCAGTAGGTCACATCGTTGAGCGAGACGTGGAAGTGCGTGGCGATGAGGTCCGAACCAGCAGCCGCCCACATCACGCAGTACCAGGTGAAACCTGCAACGCCGATCGCCGTACGGGTGGGGGCGTTGCGGGGACGGTCGAGAACGTGGTGCTCGCGGTTGTCCTTGGTGATCCAACGTTCGATCCACGGGTACATGAACAGAACGGTGAAGATGATGCCTGCGGGTACAAGGGCCGGCAGGAGGACGTTCAAGGTCAGCACACGGCCGAAGATGATCCATTCGAAGTGGAAGTCATTGACGACGCCAGGCATCAAGCGCAGAGCACCGTCAACGAAACCGATGTACCAGTCAGGCTGGGTGCCTGCCGACACAGGGGAGGGATCATAAGGGCCGTAGTTCCAGATCGGGTTGATCGTGAACGCCGCAGCCATCAGTGCCAGGACGCCGAAGACGATGAAGAAGAATCCACCGGCTTTGGCAGCGTAGACCGGGCCAAGCGGGTAGCCCACGACGTTGCCGTCGTTGCGTCCCGGGCCGGGGTACTGGGTGTGCTTGTGGACAACCACCATGAACAGGTGGATCACGATCATCAGGAGGATGAGCGCAGGAACAAGCAGGATGTGCAGCACGTAGAGGCGGCCAATGATGGCTGTGCCGGGGAATTCGCCTCCAAAGAGGAAGAACGAGATGTACGTTCCGATCACCGGAATGGACTTGATAACGCCATCGATGATGCGCAGGCCGTTGCCGGAAAGCAGGTCATCGGGGAGCGAGTAGCCAGTGAAGCCGGCTGCCATTGCCAGGATGAGCAGCACACCGCCGACTACCCAGTTCATTTCACGCGGCTTGCGGAAAGCACCCGTAAAGAACACGCGCAGCATGTGGACACCCAGGGAGGCCACGAACAGCAGTGCCGCCCAGTGGTGTACCTGACGCATGAACAGACCGCCGCGGACATCGAAGGAGATGTTCAGGGACGAGCTGTATGCCACGGACATTTCTACGTTGTACAGCGGAGTGTACGAACCCTGGTAGTGGGTTTCCGCCATGGACGGATCGAAGAAGAAGGTCAGGAAGGTACCTGACATCAGCAAGATGACGAAGGAGTACAGCGCCACCTCACCGAACATGAATGACCAGTGGTCGGGGAAGACCTTCCGGCCGAACTCACGCAGGATGCCGGAGCCACCCACACGCTCGTCCACGAAGTTGGTGAAACTACCAACCTTGGTCTTCGGAACGAAGGGGGCTTCAGCTGTTGATGAGGCGCTCATGCTCGTCACGCTCCCAGTAACTCGGTCCTACAGGTTCTCTGAAGTCGCTGGTGGCGACGAGGTAGCCCTCTGCGTCAACTGCGATCGGCAGCTGGGGGAGCGGACGGCTAGCCGGCCCAAAGATGACCTTGCATTCCTGCGTGAGGTCAAATGTGGACTGGTGGCACGGGCACAGAAGGTGGTGCGTCTGCTGCTCGTAGAGAGCAACGGGGCAGCCAACGTGCGTGCAGATCTTGGAGTAGGCAACGATTCCGTTGTAGCTCCAGTTTTCGCGGCCCTCGGAGGGGTTCAAAGAGTTCGGGTCAAGGCGCATCAGCAGGACGACGGCCTTGGCCTTTTCGTTCAGCTTGCCCTCGTGGAGCTCGTTGAGACCTTCAGGGATGACGTGGAACGCTGAACCAATGGTGACATCGGAGGCCTTGATGGGGGTGCCATCAGGGTCGCGGGTCAGGCGCTTGAGCTTTCCGCCCTCCGGAGCCCACATGGTGTGTGCCAAAGCGTCGTCCGGGCGGGGGCCCAGGTCGCCGAAAATGGCGAGAGCAGGCAGCGGGGCAAGCGCAACGGCACCAAGAAGGGTGTTGCGGATCAGCGGGCGGCGCTTGATGCCGGTTTCCTCGACGATGTCGTCGACGATCCGGACAGCTGCCTGGCGATCCTCTTCCGTACGGATGGCGTGGCGTTCTTCAGAGACTTCGTGATCGGGCATGAGGGCCTTGGCCCAGTGCACGATGCCGGTGCCGATGCCAAGCATGGCAAAGGCCGTACCCAGTCCCAGAAGAAGGTTCTGGGTACGGATGGTCGCAATGGTGGTGTCGTCGCCCAGGTCGATGGCGAAATACGCCACCAGGAAGACCAGCGTGCCAATGACGGAGGTGCCAAACAGAATGGCTACCTGACGCTCGGCTCGCTTTGCGGCTACCGGGTCCGTGTCAGCCAGGCGCAAACGATGCGGAGGAAGCCCAGGATCCTGGAACTTCTCCACCTCATTCTGACCAGCCGTAGCTACGGTGCCCGAGTGGTTCGGACTGCCGTCACTATGGTTGCCCATAATTCGCCTCATCCTTCTCTCGTTGTCTCGGCCGGGGCCGAGTTATTTTCAGTTTCAAACTGCTGACAGTGCAGCAGAAGTTTTTGTCGTGTCCGGATCAGGACGTGCGGGACGTCAACCAGATGGTGAATGCGATGATGACACCCAGGCCGGCAATCCAGACGAACAAACCTTCGGATACGGGACCAAGCGATCCAAGATCCGCTCCACCGGGAGAACCGTTGGCTTCGATGGTCGTCAGGAAGGTGATGATGTCGCGCTTGTCTTCAGGGGTGATGTTGGAGTCATTGAAGACAGGCATGTTCTGCGGGCCGGTGACCATGGCCTCGTAGATGTGCTCCGGGCTGACACCTGCAAGTGCAGGAGCGAACTTGCCTCGGGTCAAGGCACCGCCGGCAGCGGCTGCGTTGTGGCACATGGCGCAGTTCACGCGGAAGAGTTCGCCACCGTTGGCGGCATCTCCCTTGCCGTCGAGAAGGTGCTCTTCGGGAATGGCCGGTCCGGCGCCAAGGGAAGCAACGTAAGCGGACAGCTGCTTGGTCTGCTCTGCGTTGAACTGGGCGGGCTTCTGCTGGGCCTGCGGTCCACTCATCTGCATGGGCATACGACCGGTGCCAACCTGGAAGTCAACGGCTGCAGCACCCACGCCGACCAGCGAGGGGCCGTCCTGGGTTCCGGACGCACCCATGCCGTGGCAGGTGGCGCAGTTGGCGGCAAAGAGCTTGCCGCCTTCTTCTACGTCACTGGCGCTGAAGCTTGTGGTGTCGGCCTTGGCCTGATTGACAGTTGTGGCAACGGCGTAGAGCCCACCAGTGAGGAGGAGGCCCATCAACAGCAGCGCAATGGCTGCCAGTGGGTGACGTCGCTTCTGCGATAGTGCCTTCACGTGGTGGTTCCTTTATTCGATCCTGCGTCGGCTCCGCGAGCCGCTTCTTGAAATTCTGCCTCTTGTAGAAAAAGAGTCAAAGCCGGGCTTACTTGAGGACGTAGATGACCAGGAAGAGGCCGATCCACACAACGTCGACAAAGTGCCAGTAGTACGAGGTGACGATCGCCGACGTCGCTTCAAAGTGTCCGAACTTCTTGGCTGCGAATGCGCGTCCAATGATGAACAGGAAGGCGATCAGGCCGCCAATGACGTGCAGGCCGTGGAAGCCCGTCGTCATGTAGAAGGCGGAGCCGTAGGCGTTGGAGGACAGGGATACGTGCTCGGAGACGAGCATGGCGTATTCCGTGGTCTGTCCGGCCACGAAGAAGGCACCCATAATGAAGGTCAGGACAAACCATTCAGACATGCCCCAGCGGGTGAATTGGAGTGGCCGTCCGGTGCGGCGCGGCTCCAGCCGCTCGGCGGCAAAAACGCCCATCTGGCAAGTAAACGAACTTGCCACAAGGACGATCGTGTTGACGAGCGCAAACGGGAAGTTGAGCTTGGCCGTCTCCTCGGCCCACATCAGTCCGGATGTGGAGCGCAGGGTGAAGTACATGGCAAAGAGGCCGGCGAAGAACATCAACTCACTGGACAGCCAAACAACGGTTCCAACAGAAACCAGGTTGGGGCGGTTCAGCGTCGGGTGCGCCGGGGTACTGGGGGCATGGGTCGCAGATGTCACAAGGACATTATGTCTGTAAAAGTCCAGAGTTCCCAATGCAAACCACCGATTCGGGAGACTTTTTCTACAAAGACGCGAAATCGCGCGGAAAAGTTCCCGGCTGTGTTCACATTGGTCATCGGCGTGGCAGGGTCGATAGCATCAGTGGGTGACTTCTCCGGCATCGGCACCTGCAGCCAGCAATACCTGGCCAGGGCTCATCTCAGCATTGATCAACGGCGACGACCTTGCTGCGGGCAATACAGAGTGGGCCATGAACATGATCATGTCCGGGGAAGCGACTCCGGCACAGATTGCAGGCTTCCTTGTGGCCCTGAGATCCAAGGGCGAAACAGTCGAAGAGCTCGCCGGCCTGGTCGAAGCCATGGTCCAGCACGCCAACCCCATTGGGATTTCCGGGGAGAAACTGGACATCGTAGGGACTGGTGGCGACCGGCTCAATACCGTCAACATCTCCACGATGGCAGCGCTTGTTGCGGCAGGTGCCGGCGCCAAGGTGGTCAAGCACGGAAACAGGGCAGCATCCTCGACCTCCGGTTCGGCCGATGTGTTGGAGGCCCTGGGCGTTCGCCTGGATCTTTCCATCGAGCAGGTCGCCCGGAACGCAGAAGAGGCAGGAATCACATTCTGCTTCGCGCAGGTTTTCCATCCTTCTTTCCGGCACACAGCTGTGCCGCGCCGCGAGTTGGCCGTACCAACGGCCTTTAACTTCTTGGGACCCTTGACCAACCCCGCGCACGTTCAGGCCTCGGCCGTCGGGGTGGCAAATGTGCGGATGGCTCCGCTGGTGGCCGGCGTGCTGGCCCGCCGGGGGAGCCGTGGACTGGTGTTCCGTGGTGATGACGGACTCGATGAACTCACACCAACCGGGCCGTCCACTGTATGGGAAATCCGGAACGGCGTCGTCACGGAACAGGTATTTTATCCAGCCGACCTTGGCATCGGCCCTTCCACGGTTGCCGATCTGCGCGGAGGCGATGCTGCGGCGAACGCCGGAGTTGTCCGCGACATCCTTGAGGGAAAGACAGGTCCTGTGCGGGACGCCGTGCTCCTCAACGCGGCCGCGGGCTTGGTTTCCTTTGACCTGCAGGCCGAGGGGACACTCACCGAGCGCATGCGCAGGGCGTTCGCCAGTGCTGCTGAGTCGATTGACTCCGGCAAAGCTTCCGAAGTCCTCGCACAATGGACTGAACTCAGCCGGAGCGAAGGCTAGGCAGGGGCGCGCCTACTCGAACCCGAGGGCAAACGCCGCGTCGAGGTCGTGCTGCGAATACGCCCGGAAGGCGATGTGGGTGGTGGTGTGGACCACGGAACCCACTTTGGACAGTTTGTCCGCGATAACGTCCGCCAACTCTTCGTGCTTGGTCACTCTGGCCACGGCTATGAGGTCCCATTCGCCCGTGACGGAGTAGACCTCACTGATGCCTTGGATGGCAGAGATCTGCTCGGCGGTCTCCGGGATGCGTGAGGCATCTGTTTTGATCAGGACGAAAGCGGTGATCACGTGGGGCCTTTCCGAAAATGCATCATTGCGGACTGCTTCAGCCTAGTGCATTTGCAGGTGGCAGGCCCTGTTCAGGGGCGGCGTTGCCGCGTTCGGGCCACCCTCGCCGCGAAAGCCACGATGAGCCGGTAGCCGAGCAGGAAAACCGCAAGGCTGACCAACGCGACGATCACGAAAGGCAGTACCACCGTTTGGCCGGTCGCAGCCCTGAGCAGCATTCCCACAAGTACGGTACTGACCCACACCAGGACGCCCGTCGGCCATGCGGCCAGGGGTGAGCGCCAGGCGCGGGCTGCGAGCCAGGCCAGCGCTGCTCCGGCCAGGAAGGGCCACGCTGTGGTGAAGGCGCCGGCAAGAATATCCCCGCGTGCATGCGCGTCCCTGCCAATGGCTGCGAAGACAAGGATCAACAGGACGTCTGCAATGGCCGCGGGAATCCACAGCCGTGATGGTGAAAGCATGCCTATGACATTATCCGGGCTTGCACCCGGGAGCGAAGCCGGCGTCTGTTTGCTTGGTGCGGACATTTACTACCTGTATAAGGGGTACGACGGCGGCTGAAGGTTTTGGGGGACAGGTGCCACCTGCCGCTGTTAGCATTGCGGCACTGTGACCAAACCAACACCATCCAGCCGTCCAGAAGGAGACCGTCCATGACAACCCGCCTCAATCCCTACATCTCATTCCGGGATAACGCCCGGGAAGCCATCACCTTTTATGAATCCGTTTTCGGTGGCGAACTGAATATCAGCACCTTCGGCGACTACCAGGCGAGCCAGGATCCTGCCGAAGCCGACAAGGTCATGCATGCCATGCTGGAAACCCCGGGCGGCTTGACCCTCATGGCTGCAGACACGCCCAACGGCATGTCTTTCAATCCTGGAGACAACATCTCCGTGTCATTGAGCGGCGAAGCGTCTGACGAAGGTGAACTCCGGGGCTTCTGGGACAAGCTGGTCGACGGCGGCACTGTCACTGTTCCCCTTGAGGCGGCCCCCTGGGGCGATACGTTCGGGATGTGTATCGACAAATTCGGTATCGGCTGGCTGGTCAACATTGCCGGCGCCCAGCAGGGGGAGCCGCAGACTGCATAGTGTCCGGTGGGGCAAAATGCTTGCCCCACCCACCGCGCGGAGCCGGGCATGTTGCCGTACAGTTCAGGCGGTCCGTTTCCCGCTGGGATCAAGCCGGTGGCCCATGTGTTTTGGGGTCCGAAGGACGATTGACCGGTCCATGATTTCGGCAAAGGGCAGTCGCTCTCCCAATTGCCGCTCAAGAAGGGTCATGTCTTCGACCCGGCGAAGCCACACCGTCATGATGATGGAGTACATACCGCCCGTAGTTGTGACCATCCGCACCTCTTCCAGGGTCGACAACCTCCGGGCCACTACTTCCACCTTGGTGGCGGGGACCCGCATGAAGTACCACACGTTCACTGGCCAAGGGGTGTAGGACCTGGCGACTTCCAGCCGCAAGGTCAAGCGGTTTTCGGCAACGACCGCGGCCAGGGCGTTCCTCGCCTTCGCAGGACTTATCCCAAGCGTGTTGGAAATGTCTGCAACGGGAATGCGGCCATCGAGCTTGAGAAGCAGTGCCAATTGTTTCTCGTGTTCGGCAGTGATCCCGCGGCCCGTCGATGTGGGCTCCGGGAGGTTACGTTCCAACAGCCGGGATTCCGTGTCGTGGAGTGACCGGAGCCGCCACTGCTTGGCGTCGGACAAAAGCTTGATGGCCCTGTGCGTCCGGGTGCTGCGGATCCCCTCAACGGTGCAAAGCCGTTCGAGCAGAAAGTAGCTCAGCTCGGCCTCTGTGGAGCACAGCAAGGTAACAAGCAGGTCCCTTCCCCCGGCGGTTTGGTGGATGGTCATCACCTGTGGATCGCCGGCAAGTTCTTCTGTGGCGCGGAGGATGCTGGCTGGCGCACAGTCGATCTCTACGACGGCCCCGGAGTATTTGGTCCCCAATCCAGGGTAGGACGTCACCCACGCCAATCCGGCGTCCTTCAGTGCGGTCCACCGCCTCGAAAGCGTTGCGGCATCGGCCCCGACTATAGGAGCAAGCGCTGCCCATGGGGCGCGGGGACGGATCTGCAGTGCGTGCAACAAGCGGAAATCCCGCTCGTCGAGTTCATATTCCTGCATTGACTCCCTAATTCTCGCTAGAAACGTGCATTCTGTGCGTATCTAATCATTGACTGCCTAGTTTGGGTGCGCTCAACACTCCATTCCGAAAGGCAGAAATGTCGCACCAACCCGCAACTCCGGCAGTGCAACCCCCAGCGCCGGGGGTTGGTACATCCGCCGGGCGGGTTGGACGGGCAGGCCGGACTGCGACGACGCCACATCGCGGGGATCCGCATGAGTTTCACTTGGTTGACCTGGTCCGCCGCGGGGACCTCGCCGCGTTCAGCGAACTGTATGAATCCCATCTTGCGGTGGCCGGCTATGTAGCTCGTGCGGAGACTGACAACGCCAGCGACGCGGAGGATGTGGTGGCCGAGGCATTCGCCTCGGTACTGGAGGCTTTGCTCGCCGGCAAGGGGCCAAGGGAGTCCTTTCAGGCCTACCTGACCACTACGGTCAGGCGGATGGCCCACCGCAGGAATGTCCGCAGCAGGCGGAATGCGACCCTGGGCTACGGCAGCGCCATGGATGATCTGGTCCTGGACGACAACTCGACCATCAGGGCCTTTGAGGCAACCGTCCTGATGCGCGCATTCCGTTCCCTGCCCACGCGCTGGCAGGCCGTTCTCTGGTGCGTCGAAGTTGAAGGCCTGAAACCTGCGGCTACCGGCCGGGTGATGGAGTTGAGCCCCAACGGAGTTTCCTCATTGCTGATCAGGGCAAGGGAGGGTTTGCGCCAGGCGTACCTGCAGGAACACGTGGCACAGACTCCCGATGACCCCTGCATCGATTATTCCCGGCACTTCGGCAAATACGTGCGGAACGCAGTCCGTAAGGCCGCGCGGCAACGCATAGCCAGCCACGTGGTTGCGTGTGCCCGCTGTGCTGATGTTCTGGTTTACCTCAAAGAGATCGACGAAGCCATGAACGAGCGGCCCAAGGGTGATGCCGCGACGGTGAGCTGACGCGGGACAAAGCAACGCATCTTGTCCCACCCTTCGTAGTTTGTTAGTATGACAGGACAAACTTCCAGAGGGGTAAAAATGCCATTGGTTCGAATCGACCTCAACGCCGGCAGGAGCCCGGAAGAGCTGGGGCAAATCAGCCGAAGTATCCATGAGGCGATACTCGCCGAGTATCGCATTCCGGAGCGCGACTACTTCCATATCGTCACCGAGCATGCGCCGGGCCAAATTTTCGCCCAGGATGCGGGGCTCGGGTTTGAGCGTTCGTCGAATGTCGTCATGATCCAGATCTTCACCCAGGAAGGCCGCAGCCGCGAGGCCAAGCAGTCCCTTTTTGCGGCCATAGCGGCGCGATTGGGTGAGGTTGGCGTTGCGGGCGAGGATGTCTTCCTTGGCTATGTCGAAAACACGGCTGGTGATTGGTCCTTCGGCTTTGGCCGTGCCCAGTACCTCACGGGGGAGCTTGCGGTTCCCGCCAAATAGCCGGCCCCACCCAGGCCAGACCGCCGGGAACCATGTTCAGGGGGTCGAGGGGGTTTGGCCTGCGCTCACTTTATGCAGCGATCAGGTTTCGTTGTAAATATGTCAGTACAAACCTTTGACAGGACATAAAATCTGGTGCAAAGTAGTCATGTGGCCCCGCTCACTGAGGGGTGGCAAGGCATTGGGGCCCAGCGCTCAAAGGTTCAGAGCTCACAAGAGAAAGGTCAACGATCATCGTGACCCACGAACTGCTTACGATCGGGCGCATCAGCGTTGATATCTACCCGAACGACATTGGCGTCGACCTGGAGGATGTTACGTCCTTCGGCAAATACCTTGGGGGGTCACCTTCCAACGTGGCCGTCGCCGCCGCACGTCATGGTCGCCGCGCGGGAATCATCACCCGAACCGGCGATGACGCTTTCGGCAACTACCTTCACAGGGAGCTGCATAAGTTCAAGGTGGATGATTCCTTCGTCTCGCCGGTCAAGGAGTACCCCACGGCCGTCACGTTCTGTGCAATCAAGCCGCCGGAAGACTTTCCCCTCTACTTCTACGGCCGATTTCCCACGGCTCCGGACCTGCAGATCAAAGCTGATGAGCTTGATCTCCAGGCCATCCGGGATGCCGGGATTTTCTGGTCAACCGTCACAGGGCTGTGCCAGGAGCCAAGCCGCGGTGCGCACCTGGCGGCGCACCAGGCCCGCCCGCGGACAGGACTCAAGGATGGCCAATTCACCATCCTGGATCTTGACTACCGTCCCATGTTCTGGAACTCGGAAGAGGAGGCCCGGGCGGAGGTTTCCAAGATTCTTCCGCACGTCACCGTTGCTATCGGTAACGACAAGGAATGTGCTGTTGCCGTGGGAGAAGGCACCCCCGATGAGCAAGCCGACCGCCTGTTGGCGGCCGGCGTCGAAATTGCCGTGGTCAAGCTTGGGCCGGAGGGTGTTATGGCCAAGACGCGCACCGAACGCGTCGTTTCGGCTCCTGTCCCCGTGGAAACCCTGAACGGCCTGGGCGCAGGCGATTCCTTCGGGGGCGCTTTCTGCCATGGATTGTTGTCAGGCTGGCCGCTTTCGGAAGTCCTGGATTATGCCAATGCCTCGGGCGCGATCGTGGCATCACGCCTTTCCTGTGCCGATGCCATGCCGACGCCGGATGAAGTCACCTCGCTGCTGGCCGACCGTGGCCGGCCTGTACCCGGCACAGGTCTTTCGGCGTCCAGCCTTGCAGAAGGAGCAGTGCGATGAGCCTGAATGAGGACCCCCGCCGTTATGAACACCTGAGCCGTGTCCGGTTGGAAGATCCGGAGGCGGTAGCCCGGGCTGCGGCCACCCGGCGCAGACACCCAGGCCTCAAGCACGGTAAGCAGAATTTCATCGTTGCCGCTGATCACCCGGCCCGGGGTGCCTTGGCCGTTGGTACCCAGCCTATGGCCATGGCCGATCGGCGCGATCTGTTGGATCGGCTGCAGGTTGCCCTGGCGAACCCTGCCGTTGATGGCATTTTGGCCTCACCTGACATCATGGATGACCTCCTGCTGCTCGGCGCTTTGGAGGGAAAACTCGTCTTCGGGTCCATGAACCGCGGGGGACTGGCCGGACTGGTCAATGAATTTGATGACCGCTTTACCGGGCATACCGCTGCAGCGCTGGAAGCGCTCGGAGCCGATGGCGGCAAAATGCTGACACGCATCTGCCTGGGTGACCCGGACACCGTGGCCACCTTGGAAGCAACGGCCAAGGCGATTGACTCTTTGGCTGAGCGGAAGCTCATTGCCATGGTTGAGCCCTTCCTTTCGGTGCGTGATTCCCATGGCAAAGTACGTAACGACCTCCGCGCAGATGCGGTTATCAAGTCAGTGGGCATAGCAGAAGGATTGGGTTCAACCAGCGCCTATACCTGGATGAAGCTGCCTGTGGTCGATGAGATGGAGCGCGTCATGGCCTCCACCACACTGCCCACCGTGCTTTTGGGTGGGGACCCTGCGGGAACGCAGGACGAGATTTTCGCCAGTTGGCAGGCTGCCCTCGCCCTGCCAGGCGTTCAGGGGCTCACCGTTGGGCGGACACTTCTCTACCCGGCCGACGGCGACGTCGCCGGTGCCGTGGCGACGGCCGCCTCGCTGCTGAACCACAGCGGGGCAGAGGCCAGCGCCCCAGGAGATCGAGGCATATCAGACCGTATCCCAGTGAAAGTATCGGAGTAGCCAGCAATGGGTACAACAACCCGTCGAATGACTGTGGCGCAGGCCGTAGTCGAATTCCTGTCCAAGCAATACACCGTGGATTCCATTAACGGCGTGGAGTACCGTGAGCGGCTCATTCCGGGAACGTTCGGCATTTTCGGCCACGGCAATGTGGCTGGTGTGGGCCAGGCATTGAAGCAGTACCAGGCTGCGGACCCTGGAATCATGCCTTACTACCAAGGCCGTAATGAGCAAGCCCAGGTACACCAGGCTGTCGGCTACGCCCGGCATACGCGCCGCCGCCAGACGTTCGCGATCAGCACCTCGATTGGTCCGGGGTCTTCAAACCTTTTGACCGGTGCTGCATTGGCCACCACCAACCGCCTTCCCGTGCTGTTGTTGCCGAGCGACACCTTCGCAACCCGCGCGGCAGACCCGGTTTTGCAGCAGCTCGAGCTCCCGTATGCGTACGACATCACTGTCAACGATGCCTTCCGTCCACTGTCCAGGTTCTTTGACAGGGTTTCCCGCCCGGAGCAGTTGTTTTCTGCGTTCCACCACGGCCTGCGCGTCCTGACGGACCCGGCTGAGACCGGCGCTGTCACCATTTCGCTGCCGCAGGATGTCCAAGCCGAGGCCTTCGAGGTCCCTGAGGAGTTCCTGGCTGAGCGTGAGTGGCGGATCCGCCGTCCCGAGGCTGAGGATGACGACATCCGCCGCGCGATGGAGGCCATCCGCGCGGCCAAGCGCCCGCTGATCATCGCCGGCGGTGGTGTCCTCTACGCCTACGCCAACGAGGAACTCGCCAAATTCGCCGAGTTGACGGGTATTCCCGTAGGAAACACTCAAGCCGGTGTCGGCGTCCTTCCGTGGGACCACAAACAATCTGTCGGTGCAATCGGTTCCACCGGTACGACGGCGGCCAACGCCATTGCAGCCGAGGCGGACCTCATCATCGGAATTGGCACGCGCTACGAGGACTTCACCACCGCATCCCGGACTGCGTTCCAGAACCCTGACGTTAAGTTCGTGAACATCAACGTGGCGCCGATCGACGCCTACAAGCACGGCACCACGCTGCCGATCGTCGCTGACGCCCGCAAGGCCCTGGTTAAACTCAACAAGGCCCTCGGTGGCTACCGGGTCGGTGCCGATCTCGAAGATAAAACGGCAATCGAAAAGAAGCGCTGGAACGCAATCGTGGACGAGGCTTTCGAAACCCGGCACACGCCGTTGCCGGCCCAAAACGAAATCATCGGGGCCACCAACAACGCCATGGACGACCACGACGTAGTCATCTGCGCCGCGGGTTCGTTGCCCGGTGACCTGCACAAGATGTGGCGCGTCCGGGATCCGTTCGGTTACCACGTGGAATACGCGTATTCCTGCATGGGCTACGAGATTCCCGGCGGTTTGGGCGTGAAGCGCGCAGCGCTGGCCGAAGCCGCAGCAGGCGGAGTCGACAGGGACGTGGTGGTCATGGTGGGGGACGGCTCCTACCTGATGATGCACACCGAACTGGTCACCGCCGTCGCCGAACGCATCAAGCTGATTGTCGTGCTCATCCAGAACCACGGCTATGCCTCCATCGGTTCGCTCTCCGAGTCCCTCGGCTCGCAGCGTTTCGGCACGCAGTACCGCGTCCTGGACGCTGAGCAACACAGCTTCGACGCCGGTGAGAAGCTTCCCATCGACCTCGCCACGAACGCCGAGTCCCTCGGCGCGAAGGTCATCCGGATCGAACCGGGGGAGCACGTCATCGAAGCCCTCGGCGCCGCCATCAAGGAAGCCAAGGCTGCCCCGGAAACGGGCCCGATCGTGATCCACATTGAGTCCGATCCTCTGCTGGACGCGCCGGACTCCGAGTCATGGTGGGACGTCCCGGTCTCAGCTGTTTCTGATCTCGAATCCACCCAGCAGGCCTACCAGACCTACACCCAGCACAAGAACCGCCAGCGTAAGCTGCTCGGCTAACCGCAGCTCTTAGAGCCACAGACCACTAGGAAGTCCGCACATGTCGACGACGACCACATTGACCACCATCCACCACTTCATCAACGGCGCCGAAACCACCGGCGAAGGCGACCGCACCCAGCCGGTCTACAACCCCGCGACCGGCCAGGTATCCGCGGAGCTGCGCCTGGCCAACGAGGCAGACCTGAATGCCACCGTCGCAGCGGCCCGCAAGGCAGCTGGCTCCTGGGGCGACATTTCCCTGGCGAAGCGCACCGCGGTGCTGTTCAAATTCCGCGAGCTCGTCGCAGCGCACGTGGATGAGCTCGCCGAGCTGATCACTGCCGAGCACGGCAAGGTCCTCTCCGATGCCAAGGGCGAGATTGGCCGCGGCCTGGAAGTGATCGAGTTTGCCTGCGGCATCCCGCAGCTGCTCAAGGGCGACTACTCGGACCAGGTCTCCACCGGGATCGATGTCTTCTCCTTCCGCGAGCCCCTGGGCGTCGTCGCCGGCATCACGCCGTTCAACTTCCCCGTCATGGTCCCGCTGTGGATGGCACCTATGGCAATCGCCACCGGTAACGCCTTCATCCTCAAGCCCTCCGAGCGTGACCCGTCCGCCTCGATGCTTCTGGCTAAGCTGTGGAAGCAGGCCGGCCTTCCCGACGGCGTTTTCCAGGTTCTTCATGGCGGCAAGGAAACCGTGGACGGATTGCTGACACACCCGGACGTGGACGGCATCTCCTTTGTCGGTTCCACCCCGATTGCCCAGCACGTCCACGAGACCGCAACCAAGCACGGCAAGCGCGTGCAGGCTTTGGGCGGGGCGAAGAACCATGCAATCGTGATGCCCGACGCCGACCTCGACAACGCCGCCGACCACCTGGCCGCTGCCGCCTTCGGTTCCGCAGGGGAGCGCTGCATGGCTATCTCAGTCGCTGTCGCCGTCGGCGATGCTGCAGACTTGATCGTCAAGAAGGTCGAAGAACGCGCCCTGGCAGTGAAGGTCAAGAACGGGACTGAACCCGACGCCGAAATGGGTCCGGTCATCACCCCGGCCTCCAAGGAACGGATCGTCAAGATCGTCACCGAAGCCGAAACCGCCGGTGCCGCCATGGTGGTCGATGGGCGCGATCTGGTAGTCCCCGGCCATGAAGACGGTTTTTGGGTGGGTCCCACGGTGATCGACCACGTGAAGACCGAAATGACCGCCTACACCGAGGAAATCTTCGGGCCGGTCCTGGTGGTGGTGCGCGTCGCCGACCTTGAAGAAGGCATCGCGCTGATCAACTCCAACCCCTACGGCAATGGCACTGCGATCTTCACCTCTTCGGGTGCGAACGCGCGGAAATTCCAGCGTTCGGTGACTGTGGGCATGGTGGGCATCAACGTGCCCCTGCCAGTCCCGGTGGCGTACCACTCCTTCGGTGGTTGGAAGAACTCCCTCTTCGGGGACAAGCACATTTACGGACCCGAAGGCGTGTCGTTCTACACGCGCGGCAAGGTCATCACCTCGCGCTGGCCTGAACCGACCCACGCCTCCGGCGCCTCCTACAACTTCCCGTCCAACTAAAAACATCCAGCCCCTCCGCCACCCCGCCGCGCAACAGCGGCAGGGACCCTGGCGGCCCGGCTCCAAGAAGAGGAAGACAACGTTGTCATGACTGATGTCGAGAACAAGCTGATCATCGGTACTGCACCCGACTCGTGGGGTGTCTGGTTCCCGGACGATCCCCAGCAGACTCCGTGGGAGCGGTTCCTGGATGAAGTTGCCGAGTCCGGCTACAAATGGATTGAACTGGGGCCGTATGGCTATTTGCCCAATGACCCGGGCCGGCTTGCTGATGAATTGAAGCAGCGCGACCTCCAAGTCACCGCGGGTACGGTCTTCACGGCATTCCACCGTGGTGCCAAGCAATACGACGAAGCGTGGGAGCCGGCCCGCAAGGTGGCCGAACTCACTGCTGCCATGGGCGGTGAACACATTGTGGTCATCCCTGCGATGTGGCGGGACGACGTCACCGGCGAAGCAGTGGAGAACGGCGAGCTCACGGACGAGCAATGGGCTGACCTGTTTGCAGGCCACAACCGCATGGGCAAGGTCCTGTTGGAGGACTTCGGACTGCACCAACAGTTCCACTCCCACGCCGACTCCCATGTTGGCGCCCAGAAGGACATTGAAACCTTGCTGGAGGCCACGGATCCCCGGTACCTGAATCTTTGCCTGGACACGGGGCACGCTGAGTACTGCGGCGCGTCCAGCCTTGAACTCATCAAGAACCACCCGGACCGCATCGGATACCTGCACCTGAAGCAGATCAATCCCGAGGTCCTGGCCGAGGTCAATGAAAAGAACATGACGTGGGCAGCGGCCAACCTGGCCGGTGTCATGACCGAGCCGCCGAACGGCTTGCCTGATTTGCGTGCTGTCATCGAAGCTGTCGAAGCCCTGGACCGTCCGATCTTTGGCATCGTGGAACAGGACATGTACCCCGTAGCCTTCGACGTACCGATGCCGATCGCCAAACGAACCCGCAATTACCTGCTGTCCTGTGGATCCCGCACCCGCGTCCAGTAGCACGGTCAAGTAACAGCGGCCAGCAACAGCGACCGCTGACAGCGTCCAGCAACAGCCACCCAAGAAGAACTTCACGAAGGAAAATACAGTGACCAAGACTCTCCGCGTTGCCGTTATCGGTGCGGGCCGCATGGGTGCGGACCACATCAAGCGCCTCAGCACACGTATCCATGGCGCTGAAGTCGCCGCCGTCGTCGACGTCGACCTCGCACGGGCGCAGTCTGCAATTGAAGGCATTGACGGTGCCGTTGCGCTGGCCAGCGCTGAGGAGGCACTGAATAACGGCGACGTGAACGCCGTCCTGATCGCGACCCCGGGGTTCCTCCACGAGGAAATCCTCTACAAGGCTTTGGAGAAGAACTTCCCGATTCTCTGCGAGAAGCCCCTCACCCCTGACGCCGAAAGCGCCTGGAAAGTTGTCCAAGCGGAACAAGCCCTGGGCCACAAGCGCATCCAGGTCGGCTTCATGCGCCGTTTTGATGCTGAGTACTCGGCTTTGGGTGCGATGGTCCGGAACGGCGGGTTGGGGGAGTTGCTGATGCTCCACCACCAGCACCGCAACCCCAGCACGCCCGAGGGCTTCACCAACGAAATGCTCATCAACGACTCCGTGGTCCACGAGTTCGACGCGATCCGCTACTTCACGGGTGAGGAAATCACCTCTGTGCAGGTCCGTCTTGGCAAGCCCACGCGCAGTGCGCCCAACGGACAGCACGATCCCCAGCACGTGCTGCTGGAGACCGAGTCCGGTGTGTTGGCCGACGTCGAGATCTATGTCAACGCCAAGTTCGGCTACCAAGTAGCCACACAAGCCTCTTTCGAAGACGGAATCGTCAGCATCGGCGGGGACGCCGGACCCTACATCCAGACCGCGGGCAAGTGGGGCGGCAACGTCACACCAGGTTTTGAAGACCGCTTCGGGGCTGCGTACGACGTCGAGGTGCAGTCATGGGTTGATTCCGCTCTCCGCGGAGAAATCGGCGGCCCCACCGCCTGGGACGGATACGCCACCGCTGCCTGCTGTGAGGCCGGCGTGGAGGCCCAGAAGTCCGGCGAGAAGGTCAAGGTCCGCTTGAACACCAAGCCGGATCTCTACAAGTAGGGATGGACCATGAAGATTGCCCTTGATCCCACACCGTTTCACCATAGCCACGGCCTCCTGGAGTTCCCGCGGGTAGCTGCCGACCTTGGCTACAAGTACCTTCAGATGACTCCCCATGCGGACCTCATTCCGTTCTACAACCACCCCAAAGCGGATGATGAGTTGGTGGCCAAGCTGAAGGCCGCGTGCAAGGATGCCGGCGTCGAAATCGCCTCCGTCCTGCCCGTTCTGCGCTGGTCCGGACCCGACGAGGACGCACGGGAAGCAGCCGTCCGCTACTGGAAGCGGGCCATCCAGATTGCGGTGGACCTCGGTGTCCAGACCATGAACACTGAGTTCAGCGGCCGTCCGGAGAAGGCGGAAGAGTCCGAGCGCGCGTTCTACCGCTCAATGGAAGAACTGCTGCCGATCATTGAACGCGAAGACATGGACGTACTCATAGATCCGCATCCTGATGACTTCGTGGAGGACGGGTTGGCGGCACTGCGCGTCATCCGGGGCGTCAACTCACCGAACATCGGCATGGTGTACGTGGCTTCGCATTCTTTCCACATGGGCAACAAGCCCCTGGAGATCATGCGGGCGGCCGGCGACAAGCTGCGCCTGGTCCACGTCTCGGACACCATGAACCACCATGCCTCCCACGGACTTCGCTACATCACCAACCCACCCGGCAACGCAGTCCGCGTCCACCAGCACCTCAAAATCGGCGACGGCGACGTGAACTGGGATGAGTTCTTTGGCGGGCTGAAGGAGATCGGGTTCCTGGACAAGGAGAACACCGTCATGGTTTCCTCAGTCTTCGCCGAGGATGAGAATGCGGAGGAAGTCTCCGTCTACCAGTTGGAGACAATGAAGCAGCATATTCAAAAGGTCAGCGCGTGAGCGCTCCATTGCCTTCGGAGACCGCTGCGAAGCCGGTAAACCACCGGAGGGCACTCCGGACCGTGACGATCATCTCCACTTTTGGAGGGCTCCTCTTCGGCTACGACACCGGCGTCATCAACGGCGCCTTGCCGTACATGCAGGAGGACCTGGGCCTCACGCCCTTGACCGAAGGGCTGGTGACCTCTTCACTGCTGTTTGGTGCCGCGTTTGGAGCCCTTTTGGGTGGAAGGCTCGCCGACCGGCACGGACGGCGCAGGATGATTATGGTCCTTGCCATGATCTTCCTGCTGGGAACACTTGCCTGTACTTTCGCTCCGAGCACGGAAATCATGGTGGCTGCCCGGTTCATTCTTGGCCTGGCCGTCGGTGGTGCCTCGGTTACGGTGCCGGTCTACCTTGCTGAAGTTTCTCCCAGTGCCCGCCGTGGCAGGATTGTCACCCAGAACGAGCTCATGATTGTCACTGGGCAACTGCTGGCTTTTATCTTCAATGCCTACCTGGGGAACACGTTTGGGGAAGCGGGCGGAATCTGGCGTTGGATGCTGGTGATCGCAACGCTGCCGGCGATCGCCCTTTGGATTGGCATGAACTTCATGCCCGAGAGCCCGCGGTGGCTTGCTTCCATAGGGAACTTCGGGGAGACCCTGAGCGTCCTTCGGCGGATTCGGTCACAGGAAGAGGCCAGGGTTGAATTCGAGGACGTCAAAGCCATGGCCGTGGAGGACTACAAGTCCAAAATGGGTTCATGGAAGGACCTGGGCATTCCTTGGCTCCGCAGGATTTTCGTGGTGGGCCTTGGCTTGGCCGTGATCCAGCAAATTACCGGCGTGAACTCGATCATGTACTACGGCACCCAGATACTGGCGGAATCAGGATTTGGGCGGGAGGCTGCCCTGACGGCGAATATTGCCAACGGCGTCATCTCCGTCCTGGCAACCTTTGCAGGGATCTGGCTCCTGGGGAAGGTCGGCAGGCGGAAGATGCTCATTACCGGGCAGATTGGCACTACAACTGCCCTCCTGCTCATTGGGATCTTCTCCTTGGTGCTTCCTGAAGGGACTGCGCGCGGGTTTGTCATCCTGGCCTTGACGGTCACCTTCCTCGCGTTCCAGCAGGGTGCGATTTCCCCGGTTACGTGGCTGATGCTCTCGGAAATCTTCCCCCTCAAGATCCGAGGTCTGGGCATGGGAGCTTCTGCCTTTGTTTTGTGGATAGTCAACTTCCTGGTGGGCTTTGGCTTCCCCCAGCTCCTGGCGGCTATTGGTCTTTCGAATACCTTCTTCGTCTTTGCGGTGCTCGGCGTCGCTGCCATCACCTTTGCCGCGAAGTTCATCCCGGAAACCAAGGACAAGACTCTTGAGGACCTGGAGCACTATTTCAAGAACGTCGCCGGCAAGGCATCAGTGCCGGCGGCTCCGACGGGCCCCTGAGCACAACAACCAAGTCTTCAAACAAGCCACGAAAGGGCAGCACCGCTGGTATCAGCGGTGCTGCCCTTTTTGTCGAATGAGGCCACCATTCAATGGAGTAACTGAATATTACGTGATTACATCCTAATGTCAGGACAAACTATTGACTTATGTGCCGTGGATCACCATGATCAATGTAGGCGCAATCCGGTGGCTGCAAGGTGGCAGCCCGGAGCTGAAATCAAAGGAGATTCATCGTGGGAAAGTTTTCCTGGCGTAAAGCGGCCGTGGTGGCCGCAGTAGTCCCGCTACTGGCTCTTAGCGCGTGTTCGAGCACGGGCGGCAAAACCGACTCAACCGGCGGCGGTGCCGGTGGGGGACAGGTCGCCTCGACGGAGCGCATCAAAGTAGCTCTCATTACGCACGCCGCCCCCGGCGACACTTTCTGGGACATTCTCCGCAAAGGCGCCGAGGAAGCTGCTGCAAAGGACAATGTGGAACTTCTCTACACGTCGGATCCCGAAGGCGGGCGGCAGGCCCAACTGATTCAGCAGGCCATCGACCAGAAAGTGGCCGGTATCGCTGTCACCCTGGCCAAGCCGGACGCCCTGAAGGATGTGCTCAAGAAGGCGGCCGATGCTGGTATCCCCGTGGTCAGCCTCAACTCCGGTGCAGATGTGTGGAAGCAGGTGGGCGCTTTCACCCACTTCGGCTCCGACGAGAACCTGGCCGGCGCGGCGGTGGGAGAAAAGCTCACTTCCCTCGGGGTGAAGCATCCAATTTGCGTGATTATGGAGCAAGGCAACGTCGCTCTTGATTCACGGTGCGCAGGCGTCAAGTCGAAAGTCCCGGGCACCGAAAACCTCTTCGTGCAGGGCACGGACATGACCCAGGTTTCCTCCACAGTAACGGCCAAGCTTCAGGCAACACCGGACGCAGACGCCATCATCGGCCTGGGTGCACCCTTTACCCTGACCATCAACAAGGCAGTGGAATCGCTCGGCCTGCAAAGCAAAGTCAAGGTTGCATCATTTGACATGAACGGCGAGCTCGCGCAGGCCATTATCGATGGCAAAGTGGCGTTCACCGTTGACCAGCAGCCGTGGCTTCAGGGCTACGGCGCCGTTGACGCGCTGTGGCAGGTCAAGCGCGGCGGATTCCATGTTGGCGGCGGCCTTCCTGTTCTGACGGGTCCCTCGATCATCGATCAGTCCTCGGCCCCCGACGTCCTCAAGTTCGCCAAGGAAGGTATCCGCTAAGGATTCCCCCAAGCAGGTTCCCGGGCTTTCGTCCGGGGACCTGCCCTAGCAGGAGAAAGCCATGACACAGACCTTATCCAAAACCCCCCTTCCCCTTCGTGATGAACGTATCGGCAGGCGCAATCCACTTCAAAAGCTGTTGGGCCGGCCGGAAGTGGGCGCCCTTGTGGGGGCAATAGTCCTCTTCATCTTCTTTGCATTGGTTTCGCCCACATTCCTGCAACCCGCATCATTTGCCACAGTCCTCTATGGAAGCTCCACCATTGGAATCATGGCTGTAGGTGTTTCCCTGCTGATGATTGGCGGAGAATTCGACCTTTCCACCGGTGTTGCCGTCATTAGCTCAGCCCTCACGGCATCCATGTTCAGTTGGTACTTCAGTACCAACGTCTGGGTCGGTGTGGGCCTGGCCTTGGTGGTGTCGCTTGCCATCGGCTTCATCAACGGCTGGATCCTGATGAAGACCAAACTTCCAAGCTTCATCGTCACCTTGGCCACGTTCCTGATGCTGACCGGCCTGAACCTGGGGCTGACAAGGATGATCGGCGGTGGAGTTTCATCGCCCTCCATCTCAGACATGGATGGCTTTTCCTCAGCTCAAGCTGTCTTTGCCTCCTCCGTCAACCTTGGTGGAGTCGAAGTCAAGATCACCGTCTTCATGTGGGTTGCCCTCGTCGCTGTCGCCACCTGGGTTCTCATGCGGACGCGCGTAGGTAACTGGATCTTTGCCGTCGGTGGAGATGCAAATGCTGCCCGTGCGGTAGGTGTTCCGGTCAAGGCCACGAAGATCGGACTCTTCATGGGCGTTGGCTTCTGTGGCTGGATCCTGGGCATGCACAACCTCTTCGCCTTTGACTCAGTACAGTCCGGCGAAGGTGTGGGCAACGAGTTCCTTTACATCATCGCCGCAGTCATCGGCGGTTGCCTCCTGACCGGTGGCTACGGCTCGGCCGTGGGCGGCGCTATCGGCGCGTTTATCTTCGGCATGGCCAACAAGGGCATCGTGTATGCGCAGTGGAACCCGGACTGGTTCAAGTTCTTCCTGGGCCTGATGCTGCTTCTCGCCACGATCGTCAACCTCATCGTCAAACGCCGCGCTGAATTGAAGTAAGGGGCACACGGAAATGAATGCCAAAGCAATCGACCAGGAAACGCTGCTGCAAAATGAGCGTGATCCACTCACCCACACACCCGTCCACCTCCTGTCCTTGGATGGGGTGGGCAAGCACTACGGCAACATCATCGCGCTCAGTGAAGTAACCATGGCCGTGGACAACGGCCGCGTGACCTGTGTGTTGGGCGATAACGGTGCAGGCAAGTCCACACTGATCAAAATCATCGCCGGACTCCACCAGCACGACGAGGGCGTCCTGAACATCATGGGCGAGGAACGGAAGTTCAGTTCCCCCCGTGATGCCTTGGACGCAGGCATCGCCACTGTCTACCAAGACCTTGCAGTGGTACCGCTGATGCCGATCTGGCGCAATTTCTTCCTCGGATCAGAGCTCACAAAAGGCTTCGGGCCGTTCAAGTCCATGGACGTCGAGCAAATGAAAGCCATCACGCTCAAGGAACTGGCCGAGATGGGTATTGACCTGCGTGACGTGGAGCAACCCATCGGGCAGCTCTCCGGCGGCGAACGCCAATGTGTCGCCATCGCCCGGGCCGTGTACTTCGGTGCAAAAGTCCTCATTCTGGACGAACCCACCGCAGCATTGGGCGTCAAGCAGTCGGGCGTGGTGTTGCGCTATATCCTCCAGGCCCGCGACCGCGGCCTCGGCGTCATCTTCATTACCCACAACCCGCACCATGCTTTCCCGGTGGGAGACCGCTTCCTGCTGCTCAAACGCGGCAAGTCCATTGGCTACTACGACAAGAAGGACATCACCCTGGACGAGCTCACCGCCCAGATGGCCGGTGGCGCGGAGCTTGCCGAACTCGCCCACGAGCTGGAGCAACTGGGCGGGCACGGGGATGTGGTCAAGGCAGTCAAGGCCGAGGTGGCCGACGTCGATGTCACAGTAAGTTCCGGCGGCCCGAAACACGGGTAATGCCGGCAGGCGGCGGGGTGTTCCGGAGCTGGTCCGGAACACCCCGCGCTGCTGTGCGCATCACCTGTACCCACTACTCCCACCATCAGAAGGGAACACCATGCCAATCCGGGTAGGCGTCATTGGCGCTGGAATCATGGGTGCTGACCACATCAGAAACCTCTCAACCACCATCGGCGGAGCCGAAGTCACTTTTGTTGCAGACCTCGACGCCGGTCGCGCGGCTGCAGCTTCCCCCGCCTCAGCACGCATCACGACGGACCCGTCGGAACTGATCAACTCCAGTGAGGTGGACGCCGTCGTTGTTGCCTCACATGATTCCACGCACGCCGGTTTGGTCCTGGAATGCTTCGAGGCGATGACGCCGGTGCTGTGTGAAAAGCCGCTGGCACCCACGCTTCTGGAAAGCCTGGAAGTGGTGGCTGCCGACGCCGACATGGTTGCCGCCACAGGTACCTCACTCCTGTCCCTGGGCTTCATGCGCCGCTTTGATCCTGGCTACGTGGCTCTCCGAAGTGCTGTGGAAACAAGGTCCCAAGGGGAGCCCCTGATGGTCCATTGCGTCAGCCGGAATGCTGCGGCGGCTCCGGGCGCCACCTCGGAGTCAGCCATCACCAATTCGGCCATTCATGAGCTGGATATCATTCCATGGCTTTTGGGGTCCCCGGTTACCGAGGTGTCGTGGCAGGCAGGCAAGAGCACCCGAAATGGTGGAGACGGCTTGCAGGACCCATCGTTCATGACACTCCGTACCGCGGAAGGAACACTCACTACGCTGGAGCTCTACCTCAACGCCCGGTACGGCTACACCACGCGCTGTGAGGTGGTCTCCGAGCTGGGGACGACCAGTTTGCAGGAGCACACCCTTCTCAGCATCGAACAGGACGGGACCAGGCAACAGATCATCCCCCCTGACTGGCGCCCCCGCTTTGCCGATGCCTACCGCCTCCAGCTGCAGGCATGGATCTCAGCCTTGGCCCGTGGAGAACAGCCGCCCCTCGCCGGAGCGCAGGACGGACTGAATGCGGCCCTTATTGCCCAAGCCATGATCCAGTCCCTCCACAGCAATGGCGCGTCGACCAAAGTCAGCTACTCATGACCACGGCTTCACTTCCGCTGTCCCGTGTTCCGGACCCCAAAGATGCGCCGGCGCTTCGCTGGGGAATCATGGGGCCGGGGTGGATAGCTGAACGGTTCGCCCAATCGGTCCAGGCGCATACCGGGCAGGTGATCACCGCCGTCGGGTCCCGTTCGCTGAAGCGGTCCAAAGCGTTTGCGGAGAAGTTCAACCTTCCTGCCGCCTACGGCAACTATCAGGACCTTGTTGCAGCACCGGAGGTGGACATTGTGTATGTCTGCACACCACACACCGCCCATCACGCTTCCGCCCTGCTGGCAATCGACGCCGGAAAGCATGTCCTGATCGAGAAACCTTTGGGCCTCAATGCCAGCCAGGCACGGGACATTGCCCTGAAGGCAGAGTCAGCGGGGGTATTCGCTGCCGAGGCCATGTGGACCTTTTTCCTGCCGAAGTTTGATGTGATCCGGCAAATCCTGCAAGCCGGCATGCTGGGAACCATCACCACTGTTGTTGCCGAATATGGCGAGCACTTTGACCCCTCCCATCGCATCTTCCGTCCCGAACTGGCCGGAGGGCCCCTGCTTGATCTCGGCACATACCCGCTGGCCCTCGTCACAGAGGTGCTGGGGAGTCCGCGGGAGTTGCACGCCCTCGGTCAGCCCCACAGGACAGGCGTAAACGCCCAGTTGTCGGCCATCATGACGTTCGACGGCGGTGCACAGGCGACCGTGAACACCCACCTGCACAACTTCACCCCGACAACCGCAACGATCGTTGGTACCGAAGCCACCCTGGTGATCGAAGGCCCGTTCAACATGCCGGGCGCATTCGAAGTCAGATTCCCTGACGGGTCCAAGCTCCGCTATGACGAAGCATCGGCCGGCCATTTCGAAGGCCTGCACTATGAGGCGGCAGCGGTAGCGCGCTCCATTTCCAGTGGCGACTTCCAAGCGAGCCAAAGAACGCTGGAAGCATCCATCCGAACTCTCGACGTCGCGGACGAAATCCGGCGCCAGCTGGGGATTGTGTTCCCGGGCGATCACGATCAGTAAGCCACGGCCACCCCGAGCCACCACCCATAATTTTCTCCGGAAGGAACATCATGAAAGACATCACACTCGGCTTGGTCGGCGTGGGGCGCATTGGCGTCATGCATGCGAAGAACATCACCGCTTTGAATCCGGAACTGCATCGCCGGGGAGTAAACGTACGGCTACGCCTCACTGACGTCGCCGCTGACCATGCGAGGACGGTCGCGGAGGAACTTGGGGCAGAGTTCGTGGAGTCGGTGGCGGAACTGGTCGGCTCCGGGGTGGACGGCTTGGTCATAGCCACCGGAACGGGAACCCACCCCGAGCTCATTCGGGTTGGTGTGGACGCCGGGATTCCGGTCTTCTGCGAGAAGCCGGTGGCCATGAACGTTGGTGACGCGTTGCCGGTGCTCGAGTACATCAGGGCCAATAACGGCGTGGTGCAGATCGGTCATCAGCGTCGCTTCGATGCAGGCTACCTCGAAGCACGACGGGCTTATCAGGCCGGCGAGCTTGGTTGGATACATTCCCTGCGTGCCGTCACGTGCGATATGACGCCGCCGCCGGTGGAATTCCTCGCCTCATCCGGCGGCTTGTTCCGTGATTGCTCGGTCCATGACTTTGACATCCTCCGGTGGCTGACGGGGAGGGAAATCGTTGAGGTGTATTCCAAGGGCTCGAACAACGGGGACCCCGCCATTGGTGGAGTGGGAGATGTGGATACGGCCCTGGCCGTTGTAACTTTCGACGACGGCACTGTAGGAACGGTCTCGGCCAGCCGTTACAACGGGGCTGGGCACGATGTCCGGTTGGAGATCCAGGGTTCCAACAATTCGGTCATGGTGGGCCTGGACCCGAAGACCGCCATGGTTTCTGCTGAACCGGGCATCGCCTTCCCGGATGGGTACCCGCACCAGACATTCGCCGAGCGTTTTGAGGCGGCGTACCACTCCGAAATGGCGGCGTTCATTGAGTTGATACTGGGGGAGCGGGAGAATCCCTGCACACCCGAAGACGCTGTAGCGGCATCGCGGGTAGCGGATGCAGCGCAGGCATCGCTGGTGACGGGAGCGCCGGTCAGAGTGGCGCTGGCAGTCAAGCTCTGACCAAAGAGAAGAGCCTCCGCCTGAATCTAAGGGATTCAGGCGGAGGCTTCTCTTTTTTGCAGGGCGGGACCGGGCCGGATCAGACGCCGAACGGCAGGCGCGGGTCGATGTCCTGGCCATCCCAGCTCTGCCGTACCCAGCCATGGTGCGGGTCATCGCTGATGAGCCACTCGCGGACAGGGCCCGGCCCGGCCATCACGTTGAGGTAGTACAGGTCATAGCCCGGGGCGGCCATGGCGGGGCCATGCCAGCCATAGGGGACCAGGACCACATCACCGGTGCGGACCTCCGCCGCGACGTCAATGGGACGATCGTCAGAGGCGTAGACCCGCTGGTAGCCAATGGCGTCGGCATCCGAGGGTGCCCCGGAGCCGGCGGCAACCTGCGTCTCGAAGTAATAGATTTCCTCGAGGTGGGTTTCGCCATCCTTTTCTTCATCGTGCTTGTGCGGGGGATAGGAGGACCAGTTTCCAGCGGGGGTAATGACCTCGCAGACAATGAAACGGTCCGCTTCCAGTGCCGCAGGCGTGCCGAAATTGTGGACCTGCCGTGAGCAGTTGCCGGCCCCACGCAATTCGACCGGTGTCTCGGCGGCGGCAATAAGCCGTGTGGGGTACGAGGCCTGTGCCGGCGCAGTCGCCACGGCAACCCGGCCGCCGTCGACCGTCGTAATGGAAACGGCCTTGCCGGTGCCCGAGTACAGGACGTCACTGGGGCCGCTGAAGACGGAGGGCCGTCCTGCGAGGGCGTGGTCGACGCCGTCCACGGTCACAGTGAAGGATCCGTTGAGGGGGACCACAATCCGCTCTTCATTGGCAGCTGGAAGCTCGACGGCGGAGCCCGCGGCCAGCGTGGCGACCTTCAGTCCTGTATGCGCCCAGCCGTCCACTGTTGTTGTGGAATCCGATGTTCCAAGGGAAATGTCCCAGTTGCCCTGGGCTGCAGTGCCCAGCGGGTAGACCCAATTGGTCATGGTAGGGGAGTCCTTTGCGGTTAGCGCTGTACGAGGGTCATTTCAAAGCTGTAGGAGTCGGCGCGGTAGACGTGATGGCCCGTCTCCACGCGCCGCCCCGTGTCATCCACTGCCGTACGTTCCATGGTCACCAGGGCGGAGTTGACGTCCGTATCCAGGAGGGGTGCCTGGTAGTCGTTGGCGATCATCGCGCCAATTCGCTGCGTCGCCAAGCGGAAGTTCACGCCGCCCCTTCGGAGAATCGCGTAAAGGCCTTCACTGGCCAACATGGCTTCATCCATGGCGGCAATGTCATCCCGCACCCAGTTCTCCATCAACGCCAGGGGCTTTCCGCCCACTTTGCGCAGGCGGGTGAAGTGGTAGACCTTTGAACCCGCCGGAAGTTGCAGCGTGGCCAAAGTGGGAGCGTCTGCCTCCATGTGGGAGAAGCTCAGAACTTCCGTGGTGGGCTTCTTGCCGTTGTTGGTGAGGTCATCGAACAAGCTGGACAGTTCCAGCGGCCGGCGTACCTGGCTGGAAACCACCTGGGTCCCCACGCCACGTTTACGGACCAGCAGGCCGGATCTGACCAACTCGTCCATGGCTTTGCGCATGGTTGGCCGGGACAGGTTCAGCTGCGCCGCGAGGTCGATCTCGTTGTCCAGCCGGCTCCCGGGCTCCAGGACACCGCTGTGGATGGCTGCCTCGATGCCCTGGACCACCTGGTGATAAAGGGGCACGGGGGAGGAGCGGTCGATGTTAAGACCAAGTTGATTCGCCACTGAATGTTCCCCACGTTCCAGGTTCCCGCCGCTGCGCCGGTGCCTGAGGCGTTCGCGGTATGTCACCCTTTGTTCTTTTGATAGGACATGCTGTTCTTTTTTCGATACTAGCAGGCGTACGTGGAGGGTCAAGTAAGTTCGTCGCTCGGCCTGTGGACAAGGAAGAGCCGCCATGTCCTGACGTCAGCCCAGTAAACGGCATGCGGAACGAGCCGCTTCTTATGTTCATCATGCGCCCGTGAATTTGCTGTGCGGAACTTGTTGTGCCAAACGTCAGGGAGGGCTTCAGGCCAGTGCGTCGTGGACGGGGTGCTTTAGGGCGTTCTGCACGAGCCGATGGGCGGTGAATGCCTGGTCTGCGGGGAGGGCCTCTTCCGCTTTACTTTACATAATGTAGATTATCGGCGTTATGGAAGAGCGTCCGGGAGGGGCGGCAGCCTCGTGTCAGGGTGCTTCGTGTCCCAAGCGCCCAGCTGCGTTTTTCTGAATGTCCGCGGCCTTCGCCGAGTAGTCGGCGATGACGCGCAGTTCCTGGTCGCTGTAACCCTCAAGCAAGGCGGCCAGTCCGTTCATGAAGTCCAAGAAATATGGCGTCGCGGCTGTCACTTGGTCGCCGACCAGTTCTATCAGGACCTTCCGCTTGTCCTCGTCATGCCTGACCCGGCGGGCTATTCCCTTGCTTTCCAAGCGCTGCATCAGGCCGGTCACCGATGCCGGCGCCAGGCCTGAGTGCTGACCGAATTCGCCCGCTGTCATTGGCCCGAGCCGCAGCAGGATGTCAATGGCTTTGCCTTCGGTTGCGGATAATCCGCGAAGTTCGGAGAGCTTCGTGTGGAACATGACGGCCGCCGTCGAAAGCTCCCGCCCGGAGGCGTAAACCGCTTCGAGCAGGGCTTTTCGGGCATCCGGGTCGCTGTCTGACTGCATGCACCGAGGCTAGCAAGGTATTTCGCAATCCCGAAAGGATTGACGACCCAGGGTCACAGCGATATATTTCGTTCGACCGAACGAAATAACTTTGGAGGCCCTGATGTTCAATTGCATGGTTATAGGCGCCGGCATTGCCGGACTCTCAAGTGGCATAGCGCTGCACAAGGCCGGCCACCGGCCAGTCATCTTCGAAGCCTACGGAGTGCCCTCCGATGGCATCGGCGGCTTCCTGACGGTGGCCGTCAATGGTTTCGATGCCCTGGACACCCTTGGGCTCAAAGGCGCGGCGGGCCGGTTGGGTTTCAGCACTCCCCTGATGTCCATGTACTTGGGAAGCAGCGGCAAGCACCTTATTGACTTCGACTACGGCGGGTCCCTGCCTGCGGCACCACCGCCCGCACCATGACCCGCTCCGAGCTGTACGGCATGCTGCGGGAAGAAGCCGGCCGGCGGGGCATCGGCATTGTTTACGGTAAAAGGCTGACCGCAGTGGGGGAAGCGCGCGAGGGCGTGAGCGCCGTTTTTCACGATGGAACCACTGCGCATGGAGACATCCTGGTTGGTGCCGATGGCCTTCACTCACGGGTCAGAACGCTGATTGACCCCGATTCGCCGGAACCAAGGAACATTCCGTTGCTCAATACGGGCGGCATAGTCCCGGCCGGGGTTCTGCCGCCCGGGCTGGTTGACATCGAAGCCGGGCGAATGAAGATGGTCTTCGGCAAGCGCTGCTTCTATTGCTACATGCAGGATCCCGACGGCCGGACCTGGTGGTTTGCCAACCCCCTGCAACGGTCCTCTGAAGATCCCGCCACATTGGACGCAGGCGCCCGTAAGGAGTGGCTGACCAAGCTCGTCGCCGGGGACCGCACCATCATGGCGGCCATCATTACCGCCACGGATGACACCATCAGGCCTTACACCACCTCGGACTTTCCAAGTGTTCCCCGCTGGCAGCGCGACAGGCTTGTCCTGGTGGGCGATGCCGCCCACGCAGCTTCGCCGTCGTCGGGGCAGGGAGCTTCGATGGCCATCGAAGACGCAGTCACCCTGGGCCGTTCCCTTCAAGGCCAGGAGCAGGGTTCACTCCCGGAGGCGCTGGCTCGATATGAGAACGAGCGCCGGGCGCGGGCGGAATCGGTAGTGGAATGGGGACGCCGAAATGCGGCGCCGAAAATCCGAGGCCAGTTCAAGCGCGTCTTCGAGGACCTGGTCCTTCCGGCGGTCTTCCGGGGAATTGCCCGCAGATCGGAGGACACCTTCGATTGGGTGTATCGCCATCACATCCAATGGGACACCGCGACGTCGGACATCGCCTGAGCGGAAAGGGGTCAGCAAATGCGGGCGCGGCTGCGCTTCGGGCCGGGACGGACCGGGCCGGCCCGAAGCGCTTGCAGTTCTCAGGCGCCTACGTAAGCGGCCAAGTGCTTGCCCGTCAGGGTCGACTTCCCAGCCACAAGCTCTGCCGGTGTTCCAGCGAAGACGATGTTGCCGCCGTCGTGACCTGCACCTGGCCCGAGGTCGATAATCCAGTCAGCGTGAGCCATGACGGCTTGGTGGTGCTCGATCACGATGACGGACTTGCCAGATTCGACCAGGCGATCCAGCATTCCGAGGAGGTTCTGGACGTCAGCCAGGTGCAAGCCGGTAGTTGGCTCATCCAGGATGTAGATATCGCCCTTCTCGGACATCTGCGTGGCCAGCTTCAGCCGTTGCCGCTCACCGCCGGACAGGGTGGTCAACGGTTGGCCCAGCGTGAGGTAGCCGAGGCCAACATCTGCCAAGCGGACCAGCACTTTGTGCGCCGCCGGAGTTTTGGCTTCCCCCTCGCTGAAGAAGACTTGTGCTTCATTCACGGACATTGCAAGCACTTCTGCAATATTGCGATCCCCCAGCCTATATTCGAGAACCGAGGCCTGGAAGCGCCTTCCCTCGCACTCTTCGCAGGGCGACTCCACAGTGGCCATCACGCCCAGATCCGTGTAGATCACCCCGGCGCCGTTACAGGTGGGGCAGGCGCCTTCGGAGTTGGAACTGAACAACGCCGGCTTCACACCGTTGGCCTTGGCGAAGGCCTTCCGGATGGGTTCCAGCAGTCCTGTGTAGGTGGCGGGGTTGCTTCTGCGCGACCCACGAATGGCGCCCTGGTCTATCACCAAAACGCCCTCGCGCGTCGCCACAGAGCCGTGGATCAGGGAACTCTTGCCGGAACCGGCCACACCGGTCAGGACACAAAGAACGCCGAGGGGAATGTCTACGTCGACGTTTTTGAGGTTGTTGGTGGAGGCTCCCCGAATCTCCAAGTGGGTGGATGAAGTGCGAACTTTCTCTTTGATGGAGGCACGGTCATCGAGGTGGCGTCCGGTGATGGTCGCGCTCCCCCGCAGTCCGTCCAGATCTCCCTCGTAGCAGACAGAGCCGCCGCCGGTTCCTGCGCCGGGCCCAAGATCAACCACGTGATCGGCGATCGCAATTGTTTCCGGTTTGTGTTCCACCACCAGAACCGTGTTGCCCTTGTCCCGCAATTGCAGCAACAGCTGGTTCATCCTTTCGATGTCGTGCGGATGGAGTCCAATGGTGGGTTCATCAAAAACGTAGGTTACGTCGGTGAGGGATGATCCAAGGTGCCGGATCATCTTGGTCCGTTGCGCCTCTCCCCCGGACAAGGTGCCGGCGGGACGGTCGAGGGAGAGATACCCCAGGCCGATCTCCTTGAAGGAATCCAGGAGGTGCTGGAGGCCCTTCAGGAGCGGCGCCACCGAGGGCTCTTGGAGTTCGCGGATCCAGTCGGCGAGGTCGCTGATCTGCATGGTGCAGACATCTGCGATGCTCTTGCCCTTGATCCTGGACGAACGTGCCTCGGGGCTCAACCGCGTCCCCTCGCACTCAGGGCACGTGGTGAAGGTGATGGCGCGCTCAACGAACGCCCGGATGTGCGGCTGTAAAGCGTCCACATCCTTGCTGAGCATCGACTTCTGGATCTTGGGAATCACGCCTTCGTAGGTGAGGTTGATGCCCTCCACCTTGATCTTGGTGGGTTCGCGGTACAGGAGGTCGTGGAGCTCCTTCTTGGTGAACTTGGCGATGGGTTTATCCATATTGAAGAAACCGGAACCGCTGAAGATCCGTCCGTACCAACCATCCATGGTGTAGCCGGGAATGGTGAGCGCACCCTCGCTAAGGGACTTGGTGTCGTCATAGAGTGCCGTGAGGTCGAAGTCGTTGACGGAGCCCATCCCTTCACACCGTGAGCACATACCGCCCAAGCGGCTGAAGGTGGCTTTTTCCGTCTTCGTTTTGCCCTCGCCCCGCTCAACGGTGATGGCGCCACTGGCCTTCACTGTGGGGACGTTGAAGGAGTAGGCGTTGGGTGATCCGATGTGTGGCTGGGCGAGGCGGCTGAAGAGGATCCGCAGCATGGCGTTGGCGTCCGTGGCGGTGCCCACGGTTGACCGCGGATTCGAGCCCATGCGTTCCTGGTCAACGATGATCGCCGTCGTCAGGCCTTCGAGCATATCCACGTCCGGGCGGGCCAGCGAAGGCATGAATCCCTGCACGAATGCGCTGTAGGTCTCGTTGATCATGCGCTGCGACTCTGCGGCGATGGTTGCAAAAACCAGCGAACTTTTTCCCGAACCGGAGACACCCGTGAACACCGTGAGCCGGCGCTTGGGAATCTCGATGCTGACGTCCTTCAGGTTGTTCTCGCGCGCACCCTGGACCCTGATGAGATCGTGGGTGTCAGCGACATGCGACGCGGGAGAATCCGTGTCAGTACTCGCAGCAATAGTCATCATCTCTCCATCTGTGGGGCGGCGCTGCCCAACAGTCCCCCGTCGGCGTCGCCTGGCTATCCTTGACCAACCTCGGTCAGTAAGTTCGATTCTGCCATTGTCTTCCACCGTTTACTCGCTAAGAATGAAGCATGCCGGTATACGTGAGGTCCCTTGAAACCGCAGTTCCGCCAACCATCCTCGTCCAGCAGCAGGCCCGTGAAGTCTTCGCTTCCCAACCAGGCCTGACACGGCTGGGAACGCGGCTTGTCAGCACGTGCTTTGACTCAGCAGCCATCGATACCCGTTACACGGCGGTTGCCGAACTCAGCCTTGATGCCCATTCGGAGAATCCGCAGTTCTTCGACCCCGCGACCAACAGGGTCCTCAGCCCGAGCACCAAGGTACGCAACGAAATCTTCGCAACCGAAGCAACCAAGTTGTTCGTGGAGGCAGGAAAGACGGCAGTAGCCCAGGCTTCGGGTATTGACCTCGATGACATCACCCATGTCATCACCGTCTCCTGTACAGGCTTTTTCAACCCCGGCCCCGACTACAAGGTTGTCCGGGCATTGGGCCTGAACCCGGCAGTTCAGCGCTACCACCTCGGCTTCATGGGCTGTTACGCAGCATTCCCCGCCCTCAAAGCCGCCAAACAGTTCTGTGTTGCTGATCCCGAGGCCGTGGTCCTGGTGATCTGCGTGGAACTCTGTTCCCTCCATGTACGCACCTCAAACGATCCCGACACCATCATGGGATCAGCCATCTTCGGTGATGGCGCGGCAGCGGCCATCGTGACGGCGAAAGAACCGGAAGGACCCGAACCGGTCATCAGGCTGGACCACTTCGAGACCGTACTCACACCCGTAGGTGAGGAAGCCATGGCGTGGAACATCGGCGATGAAGGATTCGAAATGGTGTTGGGCTCCTATGTCCCGCACATTATCGAGGAACACATCACCGGTGCCCTGGAACCGCTCCTCGCCAAGGAACCGGAGTTGGCCGGACTTCCTTACCGCGACATTACCCACTGGGCCATCCATCCAGGAGGCCGCAGCATCCTGGACAAGGTGGAGTCCAAACTGGAACTGACCCAGGAGCAGCTGGTCCCGGCCCGGGAAATACTGCGTGAGTACGGCAACATGAGCAGCGCCACGGTGCTCTTTGTCCTGAAGTACATGCTGGGCGTTCCCGCCAGCGAACGTGAGGAGCGGATCTGTTCCATGGCGTTCGGCCCGGGCCTGACGGTGGAGACGGGCCTCTTTACGCTTCTCTCCCCCGATCTGTGAGTCCTTGGGGGTCCCTTCGTGAGCGGGACCTGTATGCGGTTGAGGAGATGGACAAGACTGACTGCGACCCCCAACGGCTCACCCGGACCTATGCCAGGTTTCCGGTGGTCAACAGGCTGCTTTCCGGTTGGCGCCGAACCTACGTCCGCAGAATCCGGCCTGTGTTGGCGGCGCAAGGGTCGGCGTCCCTCCTGGATATTGGTTGCGGCAGTGGTGACGTTGCGCGCAGCCTCGCACACTGGGCCCGGAAAGACGGTTTCCTCCTTACTGTGACGGCGATCGATCCTGATGCCAGAGCCTTCGCCTTTGCTACCGGAACCGGCTCGGCCCAGGGTGTCACTTACCGTCAGGCCCACAGTTCCGAACTGGTGGCCGAGGGCAAGGTCTTTGACTTCGTCATCTCCAACCACATCCTCCACCACCTCGATTCCGGGCAACTCGCCGGTGTGCTGCGCGATTCCGAAGCCCTCAGCCGAGGCCTGGTGCTCCATAACGACCTCAAACGAAGCAACCTCTCCTACGTACTGTTCATGATCGGCTTCTGGCCCTTGGGACCAGGCTCCTACATCTGGGGTGACGGCTTGGTGTCCATCAAACGCAGTTACACAGCCCAGGAGCTGGAATCCACCGTTCCGGAGACCTGGAGCGTCGAGGCAAACGGTCCTTGGCACCACCTGCTGGTCCATGGGCCGGAGCGGCCTTGAGCCAGAGGGGGAAGATGTTTGACGTCGTGATCGTCGGTGCCGGTCCGGTGGGCCTGTTCATGGGGGCACTGTTGTTGCAGCGGGGTCACCGGGTGCGGATCCTGGAACGGAGGACCAGCCGCAGCGGGAGTTCGCGCGCCATCGGCATCCACCCTCCGGCGTTGGCGGAACTGGCCCGCGCGGGGGTTGCCGGGGAGCTGATTGCCGCCGGAGTACATATCCGGAGGGGCGTTGCCTACAGCCGGCGTCGCTTGGTGGCCCAGCTGGCGTTCGACGGCGATCCCGCCTTCCCCTTCATCCTTGCGGTACCGCAGGCGGTGACCGAGAGGGTCCTGGAGGAGGCAGTTCTTGACCTGGATGCCGAGGCAATTGTCCGGGGCGCGGATGTCCAGGAAGTAGTGGACGACTTCAGGTCGGTTCGGGTCGCAGCGGATTCCGCCGCTGGTGCCCTGGAGTTCCGCGCCCGCCTGGTGGTGGCCGCTGATGGAGCCCATTCAGCGGTCCGCCAACGGATCCTTCCACACCTGCCTGCACGGAGCTATCCGGATAGCTACATCATGGGAGATTTCGCTGATGCCACCGGTCACGGTACCGACGCTGTCCTGTACCTGGAGCCCGCCGGGATTGTTGAATCCTTTCCGCTGCCGGGCGGTGTGCGCAGATGGGTGGTCAGGTTGGGGTCACCGGACCAAGGCACGACGGCGGCCGGGCTGGCTGCGCTGATCGGCGCCAGAACCGGCGAGTTCCCGGATGCGGGCAGCAACACCATGGTGAGCGCCTTCGAGGTCCGGTCGCGCCTGGCAGAACGAATGGTGCACGGCCGGGTGGTTTTGCTCGGCGACGCAGCCCACGAAATCAGCCCGATCGGGGGCCAGGGCATGAACCTTGGCTGGTTGGATGCTGCAGCATTGGCGCCCATCATGGATGCATCATTCGGTGGTTCGGACGTGGGCCGGTTGCTTCAGGTCTTTGAAAAATCCCGCAGGAAATCGGCTCGGCGTGCATCGCGTCAGGCTGGACTGAACATGGCTTTGGGCAGGCCGTTGGCGCCGGCTGCCATGGAAGCCCGGAACAAACTCTTTGCCCAAGTGCTTGGGCTTCCGGCAGTCGCCGGGCTGGTGGAACGGCGCTTCACCATGCGCTAGCTATTCCGGCGTCGTGTAATAGCAGTCGTACGTATCCTGGCTGACGATCAGGCCGTCCCGGAGCTCAAAAACGGCTGTACTCCTGGCCCGGATGGTGTCGCCGCGGTCCCAGTGCGGAAGATCGAGCAACAGCGTGGCCGACCAGTTCATTTCAAGGACAACCCGGGTGCCCTGGGCGGTGGTTCTCACCACTTCGAATCGCTGATCGGCAACAATGTCCTTGCTGTGGTCGGCGCCGGCCAAAGTTTCCTGCAGGTTCCTGGTGGAGCCGGTTTTGGACAGGGCATGGGGCCACTCAGTCAGCTGGAAGTCCGGGGCAAGGAAGGGCCGCAGCTCAGCAGCTCCGCCGCCGGCTTCAACAGTCCGGACGAATCCGAGCACACGGTCCAATGAAGATGAATCGCTCATTCGTAGAGCCTAGCCCAACTCAACGGCGACCCTTGGGGATAGGCTCTTGCCATGAACCATCAACCCCATCCTGAGGCCGTGGGCCCGGCTACGGACTTCAACTCCACGCAGATCAGGGACGCCGTCCGCAGGTTGCTTGATGCTGATGGACTCCCGCCGATTGTCCAGGCCGGACACCCCGTGCTGCGACAGTTGGCGGCGCCCTATGACGGCCAATTGGACGACGTTGAACTCGCAGCCCTGGTGGACCGCATGCGTGAGGTCATGCACGATGCGCCCGGTGTCGGCCTGGCTGCTCCGCAGCTGGGCATTCCCCTGCAACTCGCGGTGTTGGAGGATCAGTATGATCTTGACCCGGTTTCGGCCGCTGTCCGGCACCGGGAACATTTGGAGTTTCTTGCCATTGTGAACCCGCAGTACTTGCCGTTGGGCTCGGAGACGGCCTCCTTCTATGAGGGCTGCCTCTCCGTCAACGGCTACCAGGCGGTGGTGACCCGGCACCGGAATGTGGAGCTGAGATACCTCACACCCGCGGGTGTGCGCGTGGAGGAATGGTTCTCCGGCTGGCAGGCGCGCATTGTCCAGCACGAGACGGACCACCTCCATGGAACGCTGTACCTGGACCGCGCCGAAATCAGGTCCCTTTCCAGCAATGCGGAGCATTCTGCCCGTTGGGCCGCTCCGGACATTGATGATGCCCGCCGGAACCTGGGCTTCCTGCGCTGAAAGGATCAACCAACGCAGCGTGCCGCCGGCAGGTCAGTCCTCCACTTGGTTTGACGCGGTAGGCAGGTGCTGTGCCCACCAGCGAAGGATGTGCTCAAAGCGCTGCTTCCGGTGGTGTGGTGTCCCTGACCTGGACAATTCGTGGTCTTCGCCCGGAAACACCAACAACGCGGTATCCACCCCTCGGGCCTTAAGTTCGGCGTAGTAGCGCTGCCCTTGTTCGATGGGGCACCGGAGGTCGTCTTCGCTGTGCACTACCAGGGTTGGAGTCTGGACGGAACCCACCACTGCCATGGGGCTCTGGGCAGTCATCTGTTCAAGGGTTCCACCGGTGTATTCGCCCCCGAAGAACCAGCCAATATCGGAAGAACCCGTGAAGCTGACCGGGTCCAGGAAGCCGCGTTCGACAATCGCTGCTTTGAAGCGGTGATCGTGGGCGATGGTCCAGGCAGTCAGGTAGCCACCATAGGAGCCGCCCATGATGCCTACCCGGTCCTTGTCCAGGGCCTTGTGGGCGGCTATGGCTGCATCCAGGTATGCAAGCACATCCTGCATATCCAGCGTGCCCATGTGCTCCTTGATGGCACGGCCATGTGTTTGGCCGTAACCGGCCGATCCGCGGGGGTTGCACATCACTACTGCGTATCCTGCGGCAGCGTAGACCTGTGCTTCGTCGAAGAAGGCTCCGGTGTACTGGGCGAATGGGCCGCCGTGGATCGTGAGCAGTACCGGATGGGGTCCGGGACCATCAGGGAGGACAAGCCAGCCATGGACGGGATGCCCATCGGAGGACTCGGCCTCGAAGTCCAAGGGCTCGCTGACCCGGGAATTGTTCCTGAGGCCGGCTGAGAAATCTGTCAGCAAACGCAGTTCCCCGCGTTCGAGGGAAGCGACATCGCCCACGGAAGCGGCATCGGCAAGACTCACCGCGATCTCTCCGTTGGCAGCTACCGTTGCGCCTATGACCACCCTTGCGCCATGGACCAAGGGGGTGATCTCTCCCACCGCGTTGACGTCAAGCAGTTCGACGCTGCCCAGGGCCGTGTTCAGGACAAGGACGCTGGAAGGGCCGCTGGGTTCCAAGGGTCCGGAAACGTCCAGATGTTCGACGTCGGTCAGGGCCGTTGCTTCTCCCCCACCGGTTGGCATGGCATACAGGACGCCGTTCCGGGCAACGAAGTCCCTGCCCGTAGTCCCGAGGTCCTGGGCTGTGTAGAACAACCAACCACCATCCAGGGAGGCGCGGACGCCGGTGACCGTTTGGAGTTTGCCGTGGGAAGGCTCGACGACGGACGGCTCGCCACCGGCGGCATCCACGCTGTAAACCGAGGTGACCAGATCGTCGTCGTGCCCTTCATGCAGGGCCGCCACGAAGAAAAGGTGCGAGCCGTCGGCAGAAAAACACGGGGACTCGTGGTCTGAGCCGCCAAACGTCAGTTGCGTCGCCGCGGGAATCCCCGGGGCGGCAGATTTTGGCTGTTCGTGGGCAGCCCGCCCACGGGGTGCCACTGCAGGCTCACCGCCCAACTCGGGAACCTCAACCACGAACACCTGCTGGGGCTGGTCGGCGGTGTATCCAACACCGTTCATCCGGTACTGGTTCGCCGTGATCAGGCGGGCGTCCTCGCCGGCTGCGCCCACACCGTCCACCGTTCCGTACCGCCCTTGTTCCGGGACGGGGGCCAAGAATGCAATCCGATGGGAGTCCGGCGCCCAGATGAAGCCGGCAACCCCTGAGTGTTGGGCAGTAATCCGTTGCGGTTCGCCGCCGGCGGCCTCCACAACGAACAACTGGGGTTTGCCGTCGGGATCACTTCGGAGAAACGCAAGGACCAGTCCGTCGGGTGAGAAAGCAGGGGAACTGTCCCTGAAGCCGCGGGTAATGCGACGCGGGTGCTTGGTGGTGTCCAGGGGCACTGTCCACAGCTGGCCGACGTAGCTGTCGGCGTCAAAATCCGGCCTGGTGACTGATACCACCGCCTTGGTCCCATCAGGGTGGATGGCCGGGGCGGACACTGAGTTCAGCAGGGGCAGTTGCTCGGGTTTCACGAGGGTGAGCCTAGCCCGGGACCCCGGTGGGCGGCTCCAGACACTCCGTCCAGCCTTAGGATTGAAGCCATGTTCTCCGATGCCCTCGCCGCCCTTCGCTGTCCCCTGTGCCAAGGGACGCTCCAGGTGCGGGAAGATCCGCGGAGGGCACTTGCCTGTGGGTCGGGGCACCTTTTCGATGCCGCCAAACAGGGCTACTTCAACTTGCTCACGGGCAAGGGCACTGTTTTCGAAGCAGACACCGCCGATATGGTGGCCGCCCGCCACCGGTTCCTGGACGCTGGACACTATTCAGGCTTGGCCGCAACAGTTGCGAAGGAAGCTGCGGGAGCCCTCCAGGGTCCCGGCGCCCTGGTTCTCGACGCCGGCACGGGCACGGGGCACTACCTCAATGCAGTTGTTAACCAGTCCGGAGCGGCAGCGATCGGCCTGGACATCTCCAAGTTTGCACTCCGCAGGGCTGCCCGCCTCAATCCCCAAGCGGTGAACCTTGTGTGGGACATTTGGCGTCCCTTGCCGGTGGCCGATCATTCGGTGGACGTGGTCATGGTGGTTTTTGCCCCGCGAAACCCGGCCGAATTCGCGCGGGTGATCCGTCCCGGCGGAAAACTGATAGTGGTGACACCCAGGCCGGGACACCTTGCCGAAGCAGCAGCGGCCACCGGAATGCTGGGCATTGAAGAGGGCAAGGAGGAACGTTTGGCCGGGACGATGAAGGACCATTTCAGTCCTGCTGCCGCTTACGGCCTGGACATCCCCCTTGAGCTGACTGGCCCGCAGGTGCAGGACCTGGCCTACATGGGACCGGCCGGCCACCACCACCGGCGCCACGCGGAGCAAGGCGTCCCTGCCGGTGTACTGGCCACCACGGCCAAGTTCCGGATCAGCGTATTTACCGCGTCCTGACGTGGGACGGCGCATCGGGCTAGGATGGAAGAACAGCGACTGTGATCCCGCCCGCGGGATCCGGGACCAAGGGGGAATCGATGTTCGAATGGCTCGGCGAGAATTGGTGGGCCCTCTGGCTCACAGCCTTCCTCGCGTTCGCAGTGGTGGAAATGCTCACCCTGGACCTCTTCTTCATCATGCTCGGCGGCGGAGCCTTGGCAGGCTTGGTGGCCGACTTTGCCGGCGCGGATTTCTGGCTCCAAATTGTCATCTTTTGCGTTGTTTCCCTCCTCATGATCGCGTTCGTGCGTCCCGTCGCCCTGAAGCACCTGCATAAGGGCCCCGAAGAACAACGGTCCAACATCGATCGCCTCATTGGCCAACCCGCTCTCGTCATCGAAGCCGTGAGCGGCACCAGTGGGCTTGTCAAAATCGGCGGCGACGTCTGGAGCGCCCGCAGCATCGCAGGGGTCATCGATCCCGGCGCAACAGTCCAGGTCACCAAAATCGACGGCGCGACGGCGGTAGTCGCCTCGCCCGCCGAAAACACCCCGCGCTGACAGCGCGCCTTACATTTATGCGGTTCGGCACTCTGGCCGGACCGCAGCATCAGACCACGCAATTGGGGAACGAAGGAGATGTATGGACGGCTTAGGAGGAACAGCAGCAGCAATCGTGCTGATTGTTCTCGTTATTTTTGTCATCATAGTGCTGGTCCGCTCGGTCAGGATCATCCCGCAGGCACGCGCCGGCGTCGTTGAACGGCTCGGGAAGTACCAGCGGACGCTGAATCCCGGGCTGACGATTCTGATTCCGTTCGTTGACCGGCTCCTGCCGCTCCTGGACCTCCGCGAACAAGTGGTGTCCTTCCCGCCGCAGCCCGTCATTACCGAAGACAACCTGGTGGTCTCGATTGACACCGTGGTCTACTTCCAGGTCACGGACCCCAGGGCAGCGACGTACGAAATCGCCAACTACATCCAAGCGGTCGAACAGTTGACCACCACCACGCTCCGTAACGTGGTGGGCGGGCTTAACCTCGAAGAAGCGCTCACCTCCCGCGACCAGATCAATGGTCAACTGCGCGGCGTTCTCGACGAAGCAACGGGCCGTTGGGGAATCCGTGTCTCGCGCGTGGAACTGAAGGCGATCGATCCGCCCCACTCCATCCAGGACTCGATGGAGAAGCAAATGCGCGCCGAGCGTGATCGCCGTGCAGCCATTTTGACAGCTGAGGGCACCAAGCAGTCCCAGATCCTTACTGCCGAAGGCCAACGGCAAGCTGCCATCCTTGCTGCCGAAGGTGATGCCAAGGCAGCCATCCTGCGTGCCGACGGTGAAGCCCAGGCAATCCAGAAGGTCTTCGATGCCATCCACAAGGGCAATCCGGACCAGAAGCTCCTTGCTTACCAGTACCTGCAGACCCTCCCGAAGATCGCTGAAGGAAGCTCCAACAAGCTGTGGATCATTCCCAGTGAAGTGGGCGAAGCGCTCAAGGGAATTGGAGGGGCCCTCGGCGGGAGCAACGGGGACTCTCCCGTAGGTCTTTTCGGTGGACACGACGGAACGACCTCCGCCGACACGGCCTCCGCGGAGCCCGCAAGGCCCGCCGAATAACTGGTACTACGGCGCTACGAGCGGTCAGCCACTCCGGCTGGCCGCTCGCTGCATGTGGGTGCTTTTAGGTAGTGGTGGTTGTTCGGCGTATAATGGGATATTTGTCCGGCTGGTTCAGTGCGGATGGAACATAAAAGCTTTGCCATGCGTTGCAATGAGTGATGCAAGGTGTGCAGAAGTAGTCCGTAAGGATCGTGAAAACGGCTTACGGCCAACGCGGGGTCCTTGCTCCGCGTACAGACAGAGGGAGTAATCATGAGCGATCGCAGCCTGCGGGGTATGCGTCTTGGCGCCCAAAGCATGGAAACTGAATCCGGCGTTGAACCGGCACCGCGCCAGCGGGTCGAGTACCGCTGCGAAGACGGCGAGCAGGTCTTCGTGACCTTCTCCTCCGAAGCTGAAATTCCCCCGGTATGGGTTTCCAAGACCGGCAAGGAAGCCCTCCTGGTCGATGGTGAGCGCCCGGTGGACGCTAACGAGAAAGCGGTCCGCACCCACTGGGACATGCTCCTGGAGCGCAGGAGCCTTCCTGAGCTGGAGCAGATCCTGGAGGATCGTTTGAACATTCTGCGTGAGCGCCGTGGAGAGCGCCGCTCCGCTTAGTCCGCACCTGTACTGGACCAACCGGCCTGTATGACCAGGCTGTGCGGACAGGCGGCTGAGCGACAGACGGTTGCGCGGACAGACGCAAAAAGGCCGGGTTCGGTTCCCACTGGGAACCGGACCCGGCCTTTTCTGTTAAAAAGTTACTTGGCCGTGGCCGAAGACTTGCGGGTCAGCTTGGCCCAACGGGCCGCCAATCCCCACTTGGTAACGTTGATCATGGCTTCCACCACGATGTTGCCGCTCATTTTCGAGGCACCCAGTTCACGTTCGACGAAGGTGATGGGACGTTCCTCGATGCGCAGGCCAAGCTTGGCTACCCTCCATGCGAGGTCCACCTGGAAACCGTAGCCAACCGACTCTACTTCATCCAGGTTCAGGGCTTCGAGGGTGCTGCGCTTAAAGGCGCGGTAGCCGCCGGTGACGTCCTTGATCTTGACCCCGAGCATGATGCGGGCATAAGTGCTGCCGATCCTGGAGATTGCCTGGCGGTAGAGCGGCCAGTTGACCACACTGCCACCGGGTACCCAGCGCGAGCCCATGGCCAGATCCGCTCCGTCTTTGACTGCATCCAGGAGCAGGGGCAACTGTTCGGGCTTATGCGAACCGTCCGCATCCATTTCCACCAGGACGTCGTACCCCGCGGCGAGGCCCCACTTGAAGCCGGCAATGTATGCAGCGCCGAGACCTTCCTTGCCCTTCCGATGAAGCACATGCACCTGGTGGTCCGCAGCAGCGAAGTCATCTGCGAGCCGTCCCGTACCATCAGGGCTGTTGTCGTCAACCACCAGGACATCGGACCCGGGAACTGCTGCGCGCAGCCGCCCCAGGGTCACAGGGAGCGATTCGAGCTCGTTGTAGGTGGGAATGATCGTCAGGACACGCAAGTAGAGGCCTTTCCTTGATGGAGCGGTCAGTGTGCAGGATCAGCCATAGCGGCTGGAATTCCGGCGCAACTCTCCATTATAGGACGCCGGAAGGCACTGCCTCGGCGGCTGTGGCGTCCGACACAATCAAAAGTGCACTTTGGGGCGGGGCATGGCCCGCGGGCAGATCCGCAAGCCCAGGACCAGTGGCGACCGGGCAATGAGTCCCGGTCGGACTGTTTTCTGGGTCGTTGCGGACCTGCCCACCTGTTTGCCGCCACCATGAACGGGTTCCGGCCACGACCGGACCACCAAACCGCGGCTCTCGTACCCTGGATTGATCATCCGTAGAGCCCTAATGCTACGGACTCACCCCGGGCTGTCAACCGGTCGGTGACCTGCGGATCCGGGTGTCATCCCAGCTCAAAGGCACCTTGGATGATGCAGAAAATATGTGCCTAGACGCGGAGCGATTCGTGGGCGAACAGCTCCCGCCCCTCACGAACCGTCTGCAGGCAACGGGGGTCACTGCCGGTATCGAGTGCCGGCAGCAGCGGGGTCCGCGCCCGCGGATCCGTGCTCCACGACTGAACCCGGCTGTCTGCCACCTGGACCATGAGCTCTTCGACTTCCCATACAGCGAAACTGGCGGGCGCACCTGGCACCAGTTGTCCCATCAGGGGGTTGCGGTGCTTCGCGGCCCGCCAGCCGGCGCGGGTATGGCCAAGGAAGGCGGCCCTGGCGGAAATCCGTTGGTCAGGGTTGCTGTGTTCCAGGCACGCGCGCACGCTGGACCACGGCCGCAACGGTGTAACGGGGCTGTCGCTGCCAAAGGCAATGGGGACGCCACTGGCGTAGAAGGACGCAAACGGGTTCATGGCCTTGCTGCGACCACCCAGGCGCTGTTCATACAGCCCGCCCGTAGCACCCCAGGCCGCGTCGAAGCCCGGTTGGACACTGACGGTCATGGAATACTTGGCCAGTTTGTCGATGGCGGATTGATCGGCCAGTTCAACATGCTCAAGCCGGTGTCCGGCAGCCCGGATCCGCTGCTCCCCCACCTCGGCAGCAGCAACGTCCAACGCTTCCAGAACTGCGGCCAGGCCGGCATCGCCAATGACATGGAACCCTGCCTGGATGCCGAGCTGGGATGTGGCAACCAGATGCCGGGCTGCTTCATCGACCGAAAGGTACAGGCTGCCGCGGTTCCCGGGAGCATCCGAATAGTCCTCCAGGAGGGCGGCCGTCCGGGAACCCAAGGAACCGTCCACGTTGAGGTCTCCGGCGAGACCCAGGACCTTGGTCCCAAGACCGGCCAGAATACTCTCGGCGTGTTCTGCGGAGGATGCCAGTTCACCCCAGTACGGAAGTACTTCAGGGCTGATGCCGTCCTCATTCCACGAGGCAGAGAGCCGTAGGTCCTCGGGGCCGCAGATATGGGGCGCCGACATCTCGGCCATAGCCACGTATCCGTTGGAAGCGGCTTCCTTAAGGGCGCGTTCCTGGAGCGCGCGCCTTTGGGGTTCGGGGAAGCGTCGGGCGGCCAGGCGTGCTGCGGTGTGGGCTCCGCGTATCACCCGGGCGTCCCCGCCGAACCCGTCAAGGTTCCTGAGGCCGGCCGCTGCGGCCAAGGACGATGAGACCAGGGCGGAGTGGACATCGATGCGTGAGAGATAGACCTGTCGTCCGCCCGATGCCCGATCCAGCTCTTCAAGCGTAGGCAAAGAGGGATCGTTCCAGGCGGTTTCATCCCAGCCGTGGCCAATAATGGTGCCACTGCCGCCCGCGCCGGCTACGGCGTCGAGCAGCTCCTGGGAGGAACGGACCCCGCCAAGGTCCAGGCCGGACAGGGCCAGGCCCGTTTCCGTCAGGTGAGCATGGGAGTCGACAAAGCCGGGAGCCAGGAGGGCGCCACGGAGGTCGATGATCTCCATTGAAGCGTCAGCGATGGACGTGGCGGCCTGCTCCGAGCCAACCCAGGCCACGGTATCGCCATCGACCACCATGGCGGTGGCAAAGGGATCAGCGGCTGTATAGATGGACCCGTTGCGGTACATGGTGACCTTGCGGTCCGCTCCAGTGTGGTGCTGGCCGGCCGGTGCGCCTGGCTGATTCATGCGGTGTGCTCCTTGAGCGTCGAAAAATGTCAATCGGTGGAGGTGGCGCTAAGCCACGGTGGAGTAGGCCACTACACCGCGGCGAACCAGGTCAATGGACTCGCGGCAAATCCGTGCCGCCCTTGGATCCAGCTGCGGGATCTTGGCCAGTTGGTCCAGCAGATCCACTACTTGCTTGGCCCAGCGCACGAAGTCGCCTGCTGCGAGGTCGGTGCCGCTGAGAACGTCCTGGAGATGTCGCCCCTTGGCCCACTTGTACATTGGCCACATCAGACCCAGCTCCGGTTCGCCGGTCAAGGGAAGTCGGTGGTGTTCTTCGGTGTCCTCCAGCTGGGACCATTCCCGGACGACGATATCCACCGCTGACTCCAGGGAAACGGACGGCATCCTTGGCCGCAAGCCACGGTCTTCGCGTTTGGCTTGATACACCAGCGTGCTGGCCAATGAGGCAAGTTCGGCGGCATCGAGGTCATTCAGGGCTCCGCGCCGGACCGACTGGGAGATGAGCAAATCCTTTTCACCATAAATCCGGCGAAGCCGCTGCCCATCGGCGCTGATGGTGACGTTGCCGGCGTCGTTCGTCTCCAGGTAGCCGTAGGCGGAGAGCAGATCGCACACGCGGTCGAACGTCTTTGCGATCGTGTTGGTGCGGCCCTGGATCTGGCGGACCAGGCCGTCGGTTTCCCTGCGCAACTTCCACCAGCGCTCCGACCACCGGGCGTGGTCTTCCCGCTCGCTGCATCCGTGGCAGGGGTGCGCCCTGAGGGCACGCCTCAGATCCGCGATCTTCTTCTCCTGGTCCGGCAGCCGCGCGCCCAGGCCGAAGTCTTCGTGCCGGCTGTTACGGCGGCTGTGCGGTGCGTCTTCGCTGATGGCGTGGCGCATGGAGGATGCGAGGTCGCGGCGTGACTTGGGTACTTTTGCATTGAAGGACTTGGGAATCCGGATCCTGGTTACCGGAGAAACAGGTCCTTCGAGATCGTGCACGCCAATCCGACGAAGCTGGTTATCGGAGGTCAGCACTGATGGCCGGGGCTCACGGGCGTTCGGATCCACGTCAAGAACCACCGCATGGCCGGCAAGCCTGCCGCTGTAAATGCTGATGACATCGCCGGGGATCAACCTGGCCAGGGAATCAGCAACGTGCGACTTACGGGCACGCTGGTGGTCCCGGGCCGCGAAGTTCTCGGCATCGCTGAGTTCGCGCCGGAGTTTTGCGTACTCGGTGAAGTCACCCAGATGGCATTGCATGGACTTGGCATAGCCGGCCAGTGACTCTTCCCGCCCCCGCACCTGCCGGGCAAGGCCCACCACGGAACGGTCAGCTTGGAACTGCGCGAAGGAGGACTCCAGGATTTCGCGCGCCCGGACGCGGCCAAACTGGGCGATCAGGTTAATGCTCATGTTGTAGGTGGGCCGGAAGCTGGAGTTCAGGGGATACGTGCGGCGTGACGCCAGGCCGGCCACGGCAGCGGGGTCCGTCCCCGGCTGCCACAGCACCACGGCATGCCCTTCGACGTCGATGCCCCGGCGTCCTGCCCGGCCTGTCAGCTGGGTGTACTCCCCCGCAGTGATGTTGACGTGGGCTTCACCGTTGAACTTTTCCAGTTTTTCCAGGACCACGCAGCGGGCCGGCATGTTGACGCCCAAGGCCAGTGTTTCCGTGGCGAAGACAGCCTTGACCAAGCCGTCGGCAAAGAGCTTTTCCACCACCTCCTTGAAGGTGGGCAGCATGCCTGCGTGGTGGGCGGCAAAGCCCCTCATGAGTCCGTCACGCCAGCCCCAGAAGCCCAGGACGTCGAGGTCATCGGCTGGAATCTCGTGGCTGGCTTCGTCCACGCGCTGGGCGATGACCTGCTGTTCACGCTCGGTTGTCAGCCACAGCCCTGAGGCGGCACACTGTGCGACTGCAGCGTCGCAGCCTGCCCTCGAGAAAATGAAAGTAATGGCAGGCAGAAGATCCTGGCGCCTCAGGCACTCAATGACTTGTGGCCGGCTGGCCTTGCGCACAGGACTGCGCTGCTCGGATTGCTGCCGTTCGTCGCGGTGACGGTCCTGACGACGGCGGCTGCGTCCGCCGTGGCCGTAGCGGCCGCTCATGTTCATGCGGCTCTCGGAACGGGCCATGGCCAGGAGGTCCGGATTGACCTCAAACTCGGGCCCGGTCACCGCTTGATGGACTTTGGCTGCGGACGAACGCTTCGCGTGGACCTTCCGGCGTTCCGCGGAGCTGGGTTCGGAGGCTACCTCGGCGGCCTCGGAGATCTCGGGCACCTCGGTTTCCGGCGCGCCAGTGGCTTGTGGCGCAATTTCATCAAAGGTGGTGTCGCCGGCGAAGAGGTCGACTATTTCGCGGCCCACCATGACGTGCTGCCACAATGGCACCGGCCGGTGCTCGGACACGATGACATCGGTATCGCCCCGGACAGTGTCCAGCCAGGCGCCAAACTCCTCAGCATTGGACACCGTGGCGCTCAGGGAGGCCACTTGTACCTCGCTGGGCAGGTGGATTATGACTTCTTCCCAGACGGCACCGCGGAAGCGGTCGGCCAGGTAATGGACCTCGTCCATCACCACGAACCCCAGGTCACCAAGGGTTTCCGAATCCGCGTACAACATGTTGCGCAGGACCTCGGTGGTCATGACCACTACAGGGGCGTCCCCGTTGATGGTGGTGTCACCTGTCAGGAGCCCAACATTGGCGGCGCCGTACTTTGATGCCAGCTCCGAGAACTTCTGGTTGCTGAGCGCTTTGATGGGCGTGGTGTAGAAAGCCTTGAGGCCGCGTTCCAAGGCCAGGTAGATCGCGAATTCACCAACGATCGTCTTGCCTGCTCCCGTGGGTGCTGCAACCAGCACGCCACGGCCTTCCTGCAGCGACCTGCACGCCTCACGTTGGAAGTCGTCCAGTTCAAAATCCAGGGAACGGCTGAAAGCGCCCAGATAGGTTTTGGACTCAGCAGCCCGCTGCGCTGCAGCCTGGTAGCTCTCTGACGGTGAAGGAGACCCGGAAATAGAGGACATGCATCAAGCCTAGTGGCCCACGGTCTAGAGATTCTCCAGATCCGTGGCCGGCGTCGCAATGTCCGCAGTGGCTTCAGTCTCAGCTGCCCTCTTGATGGCGCGGCGTTCGCGGCGGCGGTCATTGAGGACGCAGACTCCAATGGCCGCGAAGAACAGGAGCAACATGGGTGCTGCGAGATAGAACATGCTCATGGCATCAGCGCCGGGAGCAGCCATGGCAGCGAACAAGCAGACCAGGAAGATGGTGATGCGCCAACTCTTGATCAGTTGCTTGCCTTTGACAATGCCGGCGAGGTTCAGCCCGACCAGCACCACGGGAACCAGGAAGGCAATGCCGAACGCCAGCAGGAGCCTCAGCACGAATGCCAGGTAGATTTCGGCACTGATGAAGTTGGACCCGCCCTGCGGCGTGAAGTCGGTCAGTACGCGGACGGCGTTGGGCAGGACCAGCCAGGCGAGCAGTACGCCGCCGATGAAGAGGGGCACGGCCGCGGCCACGAAGGACAACGCCAGCCGCCGCTCCTTCTTGTGGAGGCCCGGCACGATGAACGCCCAGAGCTGGTAGATCCACACCGGGCTTGCCAGGAGCACGCCAAGGAACACCGAGACCTGGACCATGAGGTCAAAGGAACTGGCCACTCCATCAAAGTTCAGGGTGGCGGCACGCCCCTCCTTCTCGTTGAGGTCCTTGATCGGTTTGATCAGGGCCTCCAGGAGCGGCTGGTAGACGATGAAGCCCACCACGGTGCCCAGGATGATGCCGATTGCAGCCTTGAAGAGCCGGTTCTTCAGCTCCTTGAGGTGGTCAAGGAGCGCCATCCGGGCTTCGGGGTTGGCCTTGCGCCCCTTCGTTTCTACCACTTCTCTTTAGACGCGGTTGGAGGGCGGAACGTCAGTCTCGCCGTTGTTCCTGGCCTTGGCGTCGGGGTGGCCTACTACCTTGCCTTCAACGGCGTCGGAAGCCTCCGCGGAGTCCTTCGTTTCAGAAGAACCGTCCTTCTTCATTTCCCGGACTTCCGACTTGAAAATGCGCATCGACTGCCCAATGCTGCGCGCCATGGACGGCAGCTTCGGCGCTGCGAAGAGCACCAGAGCCAGGACGATGATGATGATGAGATGCCAGCCTTCGAGCCTCATGTGGGGAGGTCCTTTCCTTTTGGATACATCCTACGTCTATCTGAATTCAATGTCGTGCAGGGATTGGGGCTGACCCCGCTCTGCTTTGCGCTTGACGCGCTTCTGGCGACGAACTTCCTGGCGGAAGGCTTTGGCCGTCAGGTAATCATGACGCATCTGATCCGGTGAGGCAAAAATTGCGGACCCCGGCACGGGGCTGTCTTCCGGCGTTTCAACATCGGAGGTTTCGGGCGCAGGTGAAAGGTTGCTGAAACGTTTACCCGCGTCGCCCAGTTCATGAACAGTTGACATGAATTTCCTGAACAAGCGATACCCAAGCGTCAGGTGAAGCAGCAACGAAAGGGCTATGAGCGCGATCCACAACAGGATCCAGAACCACCAAGGCATCTGAGTAGTCTAGCCAGCCGTGCCGTCAGAAAGGGAGTCGTACTGATTCGCCGCCGCGTTCAGCCATACCCGTGTTTCCTCCCGCAAGGCCTGCGGGTCCAGTATCCGGACCGCTCCGCCGTGTTGCGAAACGAACATGGGCAGCCAGTCTGCGGTGCCGAACCGTACTTCAGCGAGGAGGCCGCCGTCGGGCAGTTGTGCCGTGCGTTCAGCGTAGTAGTCATCCGCCAGCCCGGAGCCTTGCCTGGTCAGCTGGAGCACCACCAGGACGTCGTCGTCGCTGGGCGTAAACAGCCGTGCAGGGTAATCCTGCTCTGCAGTAGCCAGTCCCGATGCCGGAAGTCCGTTCGGTTCAACGATTTCCACCCTGTCCAGGCGGAAGTTCCTGATTCCGGCCTTGCTGTGGCAGTACGCCTCGAAGTACCACGTATTATCCAGCGAATAGAGCCGCAACGGATCAACATCGCGTTCGGTCAGTTCATCGCGTTGCCGGGAAAAGTACTTCAGATGCAGTTGGCGTCCGTCCCGGATCGCCTGGGTGATGACGGCGAAGGCCTGGGATTGTTCAGGCTCTATGGATTGTCCCGCGACGGCACCGGCCAAGCGTCCGGCCTGCCCCGCCGCGCCGGTCAGCTTGATGGTGACAGACTCCAGGGCGCTCCCCGGCTGGTCTTCGGAGACGCCGGCCAGTGATGGCAGATCGCCCAGCATGGCCAGGCCGGTCAGCAATGCAGCGGCTTCGTCTTCGTTGAAACGCACCGGACGGTTCAGCTCCAAATGCTCGGAGATGTACACATGGTCGTTTTCCCACTGGATATCCAGGAGGTCATCCGGGTATCCCTCCGGTAGTCCGGAGCAGATGAGGATCTTGAGGTCGTCAATCAGCGCCTTGCGCGTAATACCGAAATGATCTGCCACTTCCTGGATGTGCAGACCTTGGTGGTGTACCAGGAAAGGGACCAACTGAAGCATCCTGGCCAGTTGGTCTTCCGAGGTACGTTTGCGGGCCCGCTGCGCCCGTGCGGCCTCAGGAAACTCCACCGGAACAGGCGGTTCAGCGTCGAATTCCAAGGCAGCCCTGAGCCGGCGTACGACGGCGTCACGCAGCTCGGCGGGACCCTCCACTTTGACGTGGGGGCCGTAGGAGGCCAGTTCTTCAGCAAAAGCCTCCGGGTCGCGGAACTCAACGGTGACCCGGTCACGGCCGCGGTCATCCGGAGCCGTTTCGAGGGCCCTTTTCCGCAAGGCAAGCAGCCGGTCCTTGTCGATAACCAGCACCGCTCGCTGCTCGGGCAACTCGTGCAGGGCATCCAGCTCAGCCCGGGCATTGAAACCGGCCGGAGGTTCGAAAATGCTCCCGGGCACCACGGTTACCGCGGTTGTCATCCGCGAAAGGCGGAACAGCCTCTTCGCTCCCCTCCCCCGGTCAAAGCCCACGAGGTACCACTGGCCAAAGCGGCTGCCCAGGCCCCAGGGCTCAACCTCGCGCACCTCTTCACGCCCGGTACTGACCGCGAGGTAGCCGAAGCGGACCGGATGGTTTCCATGCATGGCTGCTACGACGTCGTCGAAGGCCTGGCCCGCAGGCTTGATGCGGGGCTGGACCCCGGCAGGAAGGTCAACGTCCGCGAAACCTCCCGCGGCCTGAAGTTTTCGGACCGCGTTCGCAGCGGCCGAACCAAGTGCTGCCCGTTCCCACAGTTGCGCGGCGAGCAACAGAACGGTGCATTCTGCAGGCGTCAGGCTTACATCAGGGAGCCGGTTGGAGTCCTTGCCGATGCGGTAGCGCGTTGACGCCGGGTCATCGACACCGAAGTGCCGGGGGTCGGTGAGGGTCTCGATGTCAAAGCCGAACTGCTTCAAATCCACTTTGTCGCGCTCGAACATGCGCCCAAAGGCAACGTCGTTCTCTGCGGAGTCGTGATAGACCTTCTCGCGGAGGACGGAGCGTGGAAGGCCCACCCTGGTATTGAGCAAAGCCAGGAGAAGGTTCAGGAGTCGTTCAGTGCGGGATGCGGACACGTTGCTACGTTACTAAAGACCGGCGGGAAAGCAGCAAGGCGCGTCACCAACCGGGAAAACCGGAAGGTGACGCGCCTTGGCTCAGAGCTCAGTCCTAGCGGACAGCCACGAGGTCGACAACGAAGATCAGGGCTTCGTTGGGCTTGATCGCTCCACCGGCGCCACGGGAGCCGTACGCGAGTTCGGAGGGGATCTCGAGGCGGCGGCGGCCACCGACCTTCATGCCCAGCAGGCCCTGGTCCCAGCCCTGGATGACCTGGCCTACGCCAACACGGAAGTCCAGCGGAGCGCCACGGCCCCAGGAAGCGTCAAATTCTTCGCCGGTCGACCAGGCAACGCCGACGTAGTGGGTGGAAACGGTGTCTCCGGCTTTGGCTTCCGTGCCGGTGCCTTCGATGAGGTCCGTGATGACGAGGTCAGTGGGGACGTCGCCTTCCGGGAAGTCGATTTCGGGCTTGGTGCGGTCGAAATCACGCTGTCCAAATGACATGGTTGCTCCTTGGTGTGAGGGACGGATTGTGTCAGGAACCAGCTTAAACCAGCACCCTTGCAGTCCGTGTACGTTCTGGTGTGGTTACTTGACGCCGAGGATGTCGACGACGAAGACGAGGTCGCCCTTGGCTTTACCCTGGCCGGCTTCACCGTAGGCCAGGTCCTGAGGGATGACCAGCAGGACGCGCGAGCCAACAGTCTTGCCTTCCAGGCCCTGGGTCCAGCCCTTGATGACTCCGGTAAGGGGGAAACTGGTGGGCTCTCCCCTGTCGAAGCTGGAGTCGAACTTGGTGCCGTCCGAAAGGTTAACACCCACGTAGTTGACCGTGAGGGTATCAGTGGTCTTGACAGCAGCTCCGGAGCCCTTGATGAGGTCCTGGGCGATGAGTTCCTTGGGGGCGGTCACGCCGTCCACGGAGATCTGGGGAATGCCCTTGTCGTCTTCCTTCACGGTGGGCAGGCCGGCGGGAGGAGTCACAGCTTCACCTTCGGGCTTCTCCAGGACAGGAGCGGCATCCTTGGCAGAGACAATCTTGAAGACCACCAGTTGCGTCGCGGCGGGAGTACCACTGGAGGAATTGCCGGGAGCGGCAATGGCAACGTGGCTGCCGACCTTGGCACCGATGATGGCGTTGTAGATCAGTTCATTGCTGGACTTGATCTGGTCCGTCAGGTCGATCGGCTGGGGGCCGTTTGCGTAGCCGTCTTCCAGGGTCTTGCCATCGTTGCCGTCCACGGCAACGTAGGCCAGTTCGGCTGTTTGTCCGGCCTTGACCCGCTCTCCGTCGCCTTCACTGACGACGTCGACTGTGGGTTCGGCCACCGTCAGGGGCTTGGAGAACTCGATACCCGGCGCTTTGTCGTTTCCGTTGTCCGTCACCTTCACGGAGTCGAGCTTGGAAACGTCGCCAACGGATTTGCTGGTGGGCTCGGCGGCCGGCGTGCCCGAGCCACCGCAAGCGGTGATGAGCAGAAGGGCGGGCAGGAGGATTGCTAGGAGTCGGCGCACAAAAAAGACACTTTCGTCGGGGCAAGGGAAGCTCGGAAAGGCGCATTGCGCCTCCAAGCAGGTTGGGTCCCGGGTAGAGACCACTATCCAGAATAGCCCGTGAAGCTGGGAGTCAGCTCATAGAGTCCAGCAGCGCATCCACCCGCTCATCGACGCTGCGGAAAGGGTCTTTGCAAAGGATAGTCTGGTGGGCCCGGTCGTTGAGCTTCAAATGGACCCAGTCGACGGTGTAGTCGCGGCCAAGTTCCTGTGCCCGACGGACAAAATCTCCCCGCAGCTTCGCCCTCGTGGTCTGCGGTGGTGCATCCACGGCATCCTTGACATCTGTTTCAGTCACCAGCCGGCGTGCGGCACCCCGAGCCTGCAGAAGGAAGAAGAGACCCCGCTGCCGGGAAATATCGTGGTAAGTGAGGTCGAGCTGGGCAATTCGCGGCGAATCCAGGCTGAGGTCGTGACGACGCATGTACCCGTCCATCAACTTCTTCTTGATAGCCCAGTCCACCTCGGTATCAATGGTGGACGTGTCACCGCTGTCGATCGCATCCAAGGTGCGCTTCCACAGGTCCAGGATCAGCGGCACGTGGGCATTGTGCGCCCCGTTGGTGGCCACAAACTCAGTGACCTTGCCCAGATACTCGCGCTGGATGTCGAGGGCGGTCAGCTGCCTGCCGTTGGCAAGCCTGACCAGGGCGCGGCCGGTCAGGTCGTGGGAGATCTCACGGATGCTCCGGATGGGGTTCTCCATCCGCATGTCGCGCATGATCACCCCGGACTCGATCATGCGGAGGATCAGGTCCACGGTTCCCACCTTGAGCAGCGCCGTTGTTTCGGACATGTTGCTGTCGCCCACAATGACGTGGAGGCGGCGGTAGAACTCCGCGTCCGCATGCGGCTCATCCCGGGTGTTGATGATGGGCCGGGACCTGGTGGTGGCTGAAGATACGCCTTCCCAGATGTGGTCGGCGCGCTGGGAGAACGCAAAGGTGGCGCCGTGGGGTGTTTTGAGGACCTTGCCTGCTCCCGCGATCAACTGCCGGGTCACCAGGAAGGGAATGAGGATCTCGGCCAGACGGGAAAACTCGCCGCGGCGCGGGATCAGGTAGTTCTCGTGGCTGCCGTAGGAGTTCCCTGCGGAGTCGGTGTTGTTCTTGAACAGGTACACAGTTCCGTTGAAGCCCTCGGCCGCCAGCCTTGCCTGCGCCTCGTCCACGAGGTCGTCCAGGATCAGTTCGCCGGCCCTGTCGTGGGCAATCAACTGGGCGAGGTCGTCGCACTCAGCAGTGGCATACTCCGGATGTGAGCCCACATCCAGGTAAAGGCGCGAGCCGTTGGTCAGGAACACGTTCGATGACCTGCCCCAGCTCACTACCTTCCGGAACAGGTAGCGGGCAACTTCCTCCGGAGCCAGCGGCCGTGAATCCGGGCTCGAATAGGAGATGCCGAATTCGGTCTCGATGCCAAATATTCTCTTATCCATCTCAAGACTCCTCTGTGAGCAACCGGGTCATGTCCTCCGGCAACAGCCTGCGGAACGCCCTCCGGGAGCCGCGGTGGCTTTCGGAGGCACGGTACAGGACCGCAGCTTCGACGGCGGTGGACGGAAGGGCATCAGCGTCCTTGTCCGTGGAAAGGGCCCGCAGGGCCAAACGCATGGCTCCGGCAAGGCTGAGGTCGGGCTCCCACGCACCGCTGACGACGTCGGAAATTTGATCGGCAAGACCGCCCATGACCACAAAGCCGTTCTCATCGGCGATGGAACCGTCAAAGGTCAACCGGTAAAGATGGTCCTGCTCCTGCGCCAAACCCACCTCGGCCACAGCGAGTTCCACTTCAAACGGCTTCTGTTCGGCGGTGAATACAGCTCCCAAACTCTGGGCGTAAACACTCGCCAGGCCGCGGGCGGTGACGTCTTCCCGGTCGTAGGAGTAACCCCTGACATCGGCGTACCGCACGCCGGCCTGCCGAAGGCTCTCGAACTCGTTGTACTTACCCACCGCGGCGAACGCGATTTTGTCGTAGATCTCACCAATCTTGTGCAGTGATGGCGAGGGATTCTCTGCGATGAGCGCAATGCCGTCAGCGCAACTGATCACCACTACCGAGCGGCCCCGTGCGATGCCTTTCCGTGCGAAATCCGCACGGTCCTTCATGAGTTGCTCAGGTGAAACATAGAACTGCTGGGTCATCTCAGGCCTCCCGTCCAGCGATGGCGCGGGATTCGACAATCTCCCCCGCTATGGCGGCGAGATCCCGTTCCGGAACCCGACGGTTTCCGGCACGGTTGACGGTGTAGACCACAGGCCAGAGTTGGCGGACAGGATCAGGCCCGCCCGTAGCTGAGTCGTCGTCGGCGGCGTCGTACAGGGCCTCGACGGCCACAGCTACGGCCGCTTCTTCGGAAAGGTTTGGCTTCCACAACTTCTTCAGCGCTCCACGGGCAAACACTGAACCTGAACCCACGGAGTGGTGTTCCTGCTCTTCGTAGCGGCCACCCGTGACGTCATAGGAGAACAGCCTGCCGACCCCTGAGACCTGGTCAAAACCTGCAAACAATGGAATGACCGCCATCCCCTGCATGGCCATGGGCAGGTTTCCCCGGATCATGGCACCGAGGCGGTTGGCCTTGCCTACGAGGCTAAGCAACGTGCCCTCGATTTTCTCGTAGTGCTCCAGTTCAACTTGGAAAAGCCGGGTGATGTCAATGGCAAGACCAGCTGTTCCGGCAATTCCCAGGACGGAGTACTCATCCGCCGGGAACACTTTTTCGATATGCCTGCTGGCGATGATGTTGCCCATGGTGGCACGACGATCCCCCGCCATCAGCACACCGCCGGCATAGGTCAAAGCGACGATCGTGGTGGCATGCGGAGAGGCAGGTATGGTCCCGGCCGGCAAGGATTGGTTGAACGGCAGGAGTTCGGGGCGCGAGCGTTGGAGATGCTCCGTGAAAGAAGATGTTGCCTGGTTGGCCAGGGGGCCGGTTGACGGGTCCTGCATTGCTGCACTCCTTCGACTCTGCGTTCCGATGCCCGGCGGCCTCACGCCTGCCGGGCAGTACATCCTGTAGTGAGGGTCCTGTTACTGGCCACCCTTTTGGACAAACGCCCTGACGAACTCTTCAGCGTTCGACTCAAGAACGCCGTCGATTTCGTCGAGGAGGTCATCCACGCCCTGGGTCGCATCCGACGCCTGGGCCGCTGGTGCCGCGGGCGGGGCCTCGGGGACATCCACCTCGGTTTCGGTGTCCCGGGATTGCGGTTGTTGCTGCTCCTGTGCTGCCATTTTCTTTCTCCCTACTGTCAGTCTCCTGATGGTGGAGACTTCCTACTGCCATATTGCCACGCTGCGGGCTGCTGCGTATGGCTTTGACCAGGCCAGGATCCTCCCGTGGCGGGGCGTCCTCAACTCTTCGCCGGCGGAGTATTCCGGCCCATTAATTCGGACAGGAATGCGCCGGCTTCATGGTGCCGCTCAAACAGGGCACCGGTCAGTGCCTCAGTGCCACGCAGGGGTTCACGCGTGGGGACCCTTTGCAGCTTGCCCAGGCCCGGAACATCAAAAATGACCGAGTCCCAACTTGCCCCGACCACGTCCTTGGCGAACTTGGAAACACACCGGCCACGGAAGTAGGCGCGGGTGTCCGACGGCGGTTCGGTGACCGCCCGGGCGATGTCGGCGTCGTCGACGATCCGCATCATGCGGTCCTTGGACAGCAGCCTGTAGTAGAGGCCCTTCTCCGGCCGGATGTCAGACCACTGGAGATCAACCAAGCCCAGGCGGGCGTCGTTCCAGGCCAGTCCGTCGCGGTTCCGGTATCCCTCCAGGAGCGATTTCTTGGCTACCCACTCCACGGAGGAAGCGGCCGCACCAAGATCAGTGCCCAGCGTTGTCAGCGTCGATTCCCAGCGTGCAAGGACGTCGTGGGTGTGGCCGTCTCCCGTGACGGAATCCGCCACTCCCGTTTCCTGGGAAAGTTTCGCGGCTGCCTCGTAGTACATCCATTGGATGTCCAGTGCTGTGACCCTGCGGCCATCGAGCATCCTGACAGTGGCTGCCAGGGTGGTGTCGTGGCTGATGGCCTGAAGCGCCTGGACAGGCTCGTGAACCTCAATTTTTGGAGCCTGGCCTGCCTCCACGAGGCTAAGGACCATAGCCGTGGTACCGAACTTGAGGTAATTGGAGGCCTGGCTGAGGTTGGCGTCGCCAATGATGACGTGGAGCCGCCGGTACTTGTCGGCTGTCGCGTGCGGCTCATCGCGGGTGTTGATGATCGGGCGCCGGATGGTGGTTTCCAGGCCCACTTCCGCCTCGAAGAAGTCGGCCCTCTGGCTGATCTGGTAACCGGGGGTGGAACTGTCTTGCCCCAGTCCAACCCGTCCGGCCCCGCAGACCACCTGGCGGGAGACAAAGAACGGAGTCAGGCCACGGATGATGTCGCCGAAAGGCACCGAACGCGGCATGAGGTAGTTCTCATGTGAACCATAGGACACAGACTTGTTGTCCGTGTTGTTCTTGTAGAGGTTGATGGGAGGCAGGCCGGCATCAGCTGCCACTTTGCGCACGGTGGCCAAGGCAACCAAATCCCCTGCGGCATCCCAAGCCACAGCGTCACGCGGGTTGGTGACCTCAGGGCTGGAGTACTCAGGGTGCGCGTGGTCCACGTAAAGGCGTGCCCCGTTACCAAGGACCATGTTCATCAAGAGGGAACCGGACTCGTCCGCACCATCGAGTTCCAACTCCTGGCGGCCATAGGCCAACGCGACTGCCTCGGCGTCGAGCACTGGTGGCTGGTCCGTGAGTTGGCTGGGGTCCGCGGCAGCCCTGTCCAGGGTCCAGCCACGGGCGTCGTGCAAAGGTTCTTCGTCCGTATAGTCCCAGCGCGTTTCGGCGCCGCCGGCAGCCCGTTGCCGGGTAACCGTGGCGTACGCCTGAATGATCCTGGCAGACATCATGGTGGCGTTCGCCCCGGGGGCGGACGGTGCATGGATGCCGTATTCAGTTTCCGAGCCCATGACGCGCATGGCACCGCCGGCGGGCAACTTCTCTGCAGGCGTACCGTCCGGTCTTGCCGTCATAGGTACTGGCCCGTGTTGGGGGTGGTTTCAATGGACTTGCCCGGTTCCTGTCCTGCCTTGCCTTGGACGATGGTGCGGATGTAGGTGATCCGTTCGCCCTTCTTGCCCGAGATCCGTGCCCAGTCGTCCGGGTTGGTGGTGTTGGGCATGTCCTCGTGCTCGCGGAACTCATCCACCACTGCCCGCAGCAAGTGCTCGATCCGGAGCCCCTTCTGGTTGTTGGTCAGGAGGTCCTTGATGGCGTACTTCTTGGCACGGTCCACCACGTTCTGCACTACGGCCCCGGAGTTGAAGTCCTTGAAGTAGAGCATTTCCGTGTCGCCGTTTGCGTACGTGACCTCAAGGTACTCATTGGACTTTTCGGTGGAGTACATGGCTTCCACCGTGCGCTGGACCATGGCGTCGACGGTGGCTTGCACGTCTCCGCCGTACTCGGCCAGGTCCTGGGCATGGAATGGCAGGTCGGTAGTGATGTACTTGCCGAAGATGTCCGCAGCGGCCTCGGCATCGGGGCGCTGGATCTTGACCTTTACGTCCAGGCGGCCCGGCCGGAGGATGGCGGGATCGATCATGTCTTCACGGTTGGAGGCGCCAATGACAATGACGTTGTCCAAGCGCTCAACGCCATCGATCTCGCTGAGCAGCTGGGGAACAATGGTGGTTTCGACGTCGGAGGAAACGCCGGTGCCGCGGGTGCGGAACAGCGAATCCATCTCATCAAAGAAGACCACCACGGGGCTGCCGTCGGACGCCTTTTCCCGTGCGCGGGAGAAGATCAGCCGGATGTGGCGCTCTGTCTCGCCTACGTACTTATCCAGCAGCTCCGGGCCCTTGATGTTCAGGAAGTAACTCTTCAGGTCGGTATTGCCGGCGCGCTCTGCAGCGCGGGCAGCGAGCGAGTTGGCCACAGCTTTGGCAATAAGTGTCTTGCCGCAGCCCGGAGGGCCGTAAAGCAGGATACCCTTGGGTGCTTTCAGGCCATGCTCCCGGTAGAGGTCCGGATGAAGGAACGGCAATTCCACGGCGTCGCGGATCTGTTCAATCTGCGGGCCCAGGCCGCCGATGTCCTGGTACGTGATGTCCGGTACCTCTTCGAGGACGAGGTTCTCCACCTCTGCCCGAGGCACCTTTTCCAACGCATAGCCGGTCCGTGAATCCAGGGAGAGGGCATCCCCGACTTTCAGGTGGAGACTCTGCAGTGCCCCCGAGAGCCGGACCACACGTTCTTCGTCGGCGCGGCCGACCACCAAGGCGCGGTCCTTGCCAAGCATTTCCTTCAGCGTTACCAGCTCGCCGGCCCGTTCGTAGCCGAGGCCCGCCACCACCAGCAGGGCCTCGTTCAGGAGGACCTCCTGCCCAACGGCAAGCTGGTTTACGTTTACCAGCGGGCTGACGCCCACCCGCATCTTCCGGCCGGCGTTGAAGATGTCCACGGACTCCTCCGTGGCTGCCTGGCTGGAACTGCCGGCTGTTGGCTGCTTCCGCGGATTGATCTGCACCACGGTCCCGAAACTGTAAGGCGGCTGGCCCTCTTGCTCCAGTGCACCCTTCAAACGGAGGATCTCGGCCTTCGCCGTCTCCAGCATGCTCACAAGCTTGCTGTTGTTCTGGGTCGCGGCTGCCAGTTGGCGGTCAATGTGGCGAAGCTTGTCCCGGAGGATATTGATCTGCCGTTCGGCAACAGTCAGATCGCTCGAGGGCTCGGGCGGTTGGACAGCGGCAAGCCTCCGGCTTGCTGCTTCTTCCGCTGCGGCGTGTGCTTCTTCCGGCGTCGGCCGTCCAAGGTCGTTGTTTGACGTATCCACGATTCATCAGCCCCTTCCTGCGCTTAAGAAGACCTTAGTCCCGAAAAGCTCAGGGTGCTGGGTGACATCCGGAATGCGAACCCTATTGTGACCTTTGTCAGTTTGTGACTGCGGGATCATCCTGGACGTTGGTCCCGGCGATGGCGTCGCGGGCGGCCCGGCGGAGTTTCTTGTCCGAAACGGACCTCTCCCCCACAGCGGCCGGTGTCCATGCGTTGAGGTCCTCTTCGCTGAACTCGGTCTTGGACGGGCGGCGCTTGACGGAAATTCCGGTCACGCCCTCGGCAAGCCGGCGGGTCACCAGGAGGAAGCCTGTGTGGGCCACCATGCGGTGGTCCGGACGGACTGCCAGGCCCTCGAGATGCCAACCGCGTACCATCGACTCCCATGCGTCAGGCTCGGTAAAGCGTCCATCAGCGCGAATGGCTTCCGCTGTGCGGGACAACTGGGTGACGGTTGCCACATAGTTGATCCAGACGCCGCCGGGAGCCAGGACCGTAGCCACGGCATCAAGGCACTCCCATGGAGCCAACATGTCCAGGACCACGCGGTCCACGGAGCCGGGGGCCTCGGCCTTGACCACTTCTTCCTGGAAGTCACCCAAGGAAATCTGCCACGCAGGGTGCGGTCCACCGAAGATGGTCTCCACGTTGCCGCGGGCGATGTCCGCGAATTCTTCACGACGCTCAAAGGAATGGAGGTAGCCGTTGTCCCCGACTGCCCGCAGGAGCGAGATGGAGAGGGCGCCGGAGCCGACGCCGGCTTCGACTACGCGTGCGCCCGGGAAGATGTCAGCCATGGTGACGATCTGGGCGGCGTCCTTCGGGTAGACCACTGCGGCGCCCCGGGGCATGGACAAGACGAAGTCCGAGAGCAGGGGCCGGAGGGTCTGGTACTGCTGGCCAACGTTGTTGCTGACCACGGAACCATCGACCTTGCCGATGATTTCGTCATGGTTGAGGAAGCCCCGGTGGGTATGGAAGGCACCGCCCACTTCGAGGGAGATGGTGTTCATGCGGCCGCGTTCGTCAGTGAGCTGGACACGCTCGCCTACGCGGAAAGGCCCGCGCCGACGTGCGGCACCCGTGGGCTGCGGGGCCTGGCCGGCGGTGGCCTGGCCGGCGGCTGCCTGGTCGGCGGTTGCCTCGTCGTTGCCTGCGTTGGCTTCGGGGGCGGCGGTTTCGCTGCTCATGTACTGTTCCTCGCTCCTGTACGGCCGGGCCGCAACATCATGCTGGCGGTTGGGCGCCAAAAATTCACTGGGTTCTTCGGTAAAACCGCCGGCATGCAACTCTACCGGCAAGGATGTCAGGCGCGCCCGCTGCGGCGGGCTTCCTTACCTGTTATGGCTGTCACTACTGCCTGCTGGCGCAGAAGGCCGGTGACGATTCCGTTGTGGTCCACCACAGCGTATTCGCCGCCCTCCAGCCGTGCCAAGTACTGGATCAGTTCCTGGCCCTTGGACCATTCCGGGACATATGCGCCGGCGCCCAGGGCATGGGCCACTGCGGTGACGGGCGTCGTCGTCGTTGATTGGGGAGGAACTGCCGCCGCTGCGCCGAAGTCGACAACGCCCTGCGGTTTGCCATCAGGTCCGCAAATTACGACGGCGGGACTTCCGGCCGGTGATATGTCCAGGACGTCGGCCACGGTGGCCGAGTTCGGTACACCGACGGCGCGCTCCGCCAGGCCCGCAGCACTTACAAGGTAGAGGCGGCTGCGGAGCTTCGCGTGATGGATGGAGCTTGAGGCGCCCATCCATAGGAAACCGCAGACGAGGACGGTGATCAACATGAGGTTGATGTCCAGGGGTGAGCCGCTGATGAGGGGAAGGCCGATGAACCAGATGACCAGGGCGGCCACGATGATCCGGCCGGACCAGCCGGCAGCGATGGTGCCCTTGTCCTGGTCGCCGGTAGCTTTCCACACGGCCGACTCCACCAGTCGCCCGCCATCCAACGGCAATCCGGGGAGGATGTTGAACAGCCCGATCAGGAGGTTGGCCCACATCAGGATATTCGCGAGGATGTCAGAGACGCCGTTCAGGGCGCCGGTGGACAGTACTGCCCACATCCCTGCCGCCAAAACGAAGTTGGACGCCGGCCCCGCCAACGCCACCACCACGGACCGTCCCGGAGATGCAGTGAAGTTCTCAAACTGTGTGTGGCCGCCCCAAAGGTTCAGCACAATCTTTTCGGTAGGCCATTTGAAGACCTTGGCGCTGAGGGCATGTGCCAATTCATGGACCAGGACGGAGACCGCGAGGAGCAGTGCGTAACCCAGGGCAACAAAATAGGCCCCTACGCCGAGGTCCGGCATCCGTACCAGCAGCGCGGGTCCGTAGACGATGACCGTGAAGCCGGCGATGACGAACCATGAATACGCCAGGTAGACGGGAATCCCCGCGATCTTCCCGAGGGGGATGCCGTCTTTCTTGGTGGTTGCATGGTGCGGTGTGGCGGAGCTGGTCACCTAGTTGGCCCCTTCAAGCTGGTTCGCTGCAGCGAAACGGTCTTCGACGAGTTGCTGCAGATCAGCTGGGGTCCGTCCCACCAGGGTGTCCCAGGCAACCATGCGGGAATCCTCCGGCAGCGGCACCTGGTGTGGAATGCCGACGGTGACAACACCGGAGGCGATCGCCGCGGTGGCGCCCGGAACGGAATCCTCGAGTGCGACGCAGTGGTGGATCGTCAGGTCCGGATCATCAAGGCGCAGGCGTTCCACGGCCGTGAGGTAGGCCTCAGGGTGCGGTTTTCCATTGGCAACGGTATCGCCGGTAACCATGAACTCGAAGTAGGGCTTGGGAAGGCTCTCCACCACCACGCCGGCCAACGGGCCTTCTGACATGGTCACCAAGGCGCAGCGAATACCGGCCTGGTGGAGATCATCGAGCAGTTCACGGGCCCCGGGCCGCCAAGGAACCTCTTTGCGAACCTGCGCGATCACCTGTGCGCTCAAAGTATCCACGATCTCACGGGCCTCAAGCTCGACGCCGGCGGCCTGAAGGACAGCAGCGGAGTGAAGCAGGGACTGTCCCACCAATTGCATGGCCTGCTGGTGGGACCAGCTTCCGCCATGGGACTCCACCAGCGCACGCTCGGCCGCGATCCAATAGGGTTCGGTATCGACCAGTGTGCCATCCATATCCCAGAGCACGGCTTTGAGGAGGGGCTGGCTGGGTAACGAATGCATGGTTTCAAGTCTACGTGGAACCCGGAGGACGCCTGCGCGTGCATTGCGCTGTGGGCGAATAAGGGACACGCACCGATGCCCAATGCCATGCATCCACGAGGGTCTTGGACGTAGGGTGAGTGGATGAACAGTGTGGACGGGACACCCGAAGGACAGGACATCACCGCGGAGCCCGAGCGTTTCCTCAAGGAACCTGCGGAAGGCCAGCGCGTCACTGTAATGCTTGCCGCCTTTGAGGGCTGGAACGATGCAGGCGAGGCCGCAAGTGATGCGCTGCACTACTTGAACAAACTGTGGGACGGCAAGAAGGTCGGCACAGTGGACGCCGAGGAATATTACGACTTCCAGTTCACCCGGCCCACCGTGCGGCGCACATCCTCCGGAGCGCGCAAGGTCAAATGGCCATCGACCCGGATCTACAAAGCAGCCGTACCCGACAGCAACGTGGATGTCGTCTTCGTCCTGGGTACCGAGCCTTCCTACCGATGGCGTGCCTACACCACCGAACTGCTGGTTCATGCCGAAGCGCTCAAGGTTGATTCGGTCATCCTGATTGGCGCGTTGCTGGCAGATGTTCCCCATAGCCGCCCGATCCCGGTCAGTACCACCACCGAGGACAGTTCCCTGCGGGAACGGCTGAACCTGGAGGCCTCGCAATACGAAGGGCCGGTGGGCATCGTAGGTGTGCTCGCTGAGTTTGCCATGCTGGCCGGACTTCCCACGGTTTCCCTCTGGGCGGCGGTCCCCCACTATGTGGCCCAGCCGCCGTCGCCAAAAGCCCAGCTTGCCATCCTGCACAAGGTGGAGGACCTCCTGCAGGTCCCCCTGGACAGCCAGGCCCTTGCCGAGGAATCGGAAGCCTGGGAGCGCGGCGTGGACGAACTTGCTACCGAAGACCCGGAGATCGCTGCTTACGTGCGGCAGTTGGAAGAAGCCAAGGACACCGCCGACCTCCCCGAAGCTTCCGGCGAATCCATTGCCCGGGAGTTCGAGAGGTACCTCAAGCGACGCGGCAAAGACCGCCCCTGAGGCGGCACGGACACAAGAACGGCATCGGCCCCGCAGCATGGCGGTTTCTCGGGGCCGCTGCCGTTTGCTTGGGCTTGAGGGCTTAGAGTTCCACGCCCAGCAATGCGTTGATTGCGTCTGAGATCAGGGCACTGTCCTGTTCCGAAGCTGTGGCGTTGGCCCGGAGCGTGACATCGGCCCACTCGTCGATCGCGGCAATGGCTCCGGGGGCGTTGAGGTCGTTGGCCAGCTCGCTGCGCATGGCGGTCACCAGAGGTCCTGCGGAACCTGCAGGGGCGTGCCCGGCGGCATCACGCCACCGCGCCAGCCGCTTCTTCGCTGCGGCGAACTCTTCCTCGGTCCATGACCAGTCCGAGCGGTAATGGTTGGCCAGGATGGCCAGACGGATGGCTGCTGGTTCTTCACCGGCTGCGCGGAGCTTGGAGACAAGGACAAGGTTGCCCTTGGACTTGCTCATCTTTTCTCCGTCCAGGCCCACCATGCCCGCGTGGGAATAGTGCTGCGCCAACGGCACTCCGGACAGGGAGTAGGCGTGGCCGGCTCCCATTTCGTGGTGCGGGAAGACGAGGTCCGAGCCCCCACCTTGGACAGTGAAGGGTGCGGGGAGGTATTTCTGCGCGATGACCGTGCATTCAATGTGCCAGCCAGGCCGGCCGTCTCCGAGGCTTGCCCCTGGCCAACTGGGCTCGCCGTCACGGGCGGCGCGCCAGAGCAGCGGATCAAGTGCATGGCGTTTTCCGGGCCGTGCGGGGTCTCCGCCGCGTTCGGCGAAGAGCGCCAGCATCTCTGCCTCACCGAGTCCGGAGACATCCCCCAGTGTCCAGGCGTCTGTTGCGTCCGAGCGCTTGCCGGCCATTTCGACGTCGTAATAGACATCGCCGTCAGGTTCGCCGTCGGTACCGGGCACCCGGTAGGCAACGCCGTCCGCAAGAAGGCGCTCGATGGCCGGCACGATGTCCGGGATGGCCTCGACGGCGCCGATGTAGTGGTTCGGTGCCAGCACGTTCAGTGCGTCCATGTCGGTCTGGAACAGCTCGATCTGGCTCTGGGCCAATTCGCGCCAGTCCACGCCCGTGGCGGTGGCGCGCTCGAGCAGGGGGTCATCGATGTCCGTGACATTTTGGACGTAGGAGACGCGCAGGCCAGCGTCGCGCCAGGCCCGGTTCAGGAGGTCGAAGGCCACGTAACTTGCTGCATGGCCCATATGGGTTGCGTCGTACGGCGTGATGCCGCAGACGTACATGGACTGTTCCGGTTGCCGCTCAACCTCCACTACACGGCCAAGGGCTGTGTCGAACAGGCGTAGTTGCGGCATGCTGCCGGGCAGCTCAGGAACAGGGCGGGAGGTCCACGATTTCACGACTCAACCTTAGTGCTAGGCACTGATGACACCGAAATAGAGGAGGACATACAACGCCAGTCCCAGCAGAATCCGGTACCAGACGAACAACCGGTAGCTGCGGGTGGAGACGAACTTCAGGAACCATCCAATGATGATGTAGCCCACCACGAAGGCGATGACGGTTGCCATTGCAGTCTCTGCCAGGCCATACGGACCGGCCAGTCCATCGTGGGAAACCGTCTTGTACAGCTGGTACAGGCCACTGCCGAATACTGCCGGGATGGCGAGCAGGAACGAATACCGCGCAGCGGCCTCACGGGTGTAGCCCATCAGCAGTCCGGCCGTGATGGTTCCGCCGGAGCGGGAGACTCCGGGAATCAAAGCCATGGCCTGGGCGAAGCCGTACAGGATGCCGTGCTTGTAGGTCAGCTGTGTGAGATCCCTCTCCTGCCGTCCGATCGCGTCCGCAACGGCGAGGATCATGCCGAAAACGATCAGCATGGTGGCGACGATCCACATGCTCCGAAGCACCGACTCGATCTGGTCCTGGAACAGCAAGCCCAGGACGATGATCGGAAGGCTGCCAAGGATGACGAGCCATCCCATGCGGGCATCGGGATTGTTGCGCTCCACCTTGCCTGTCAGGGACCCGAACCAGGCGCGGATGATCCTGACGATGTCGCGCCAGAAGTAGACGATCACGGCTGTCTCTGTTCCCAGCTGCGTGATGGCAGTAAACGCGGCACCGGGATCGGAGGCGTTCGGGAGGAACGAGCCGACGATCCGCAGGTGTGCGCTCGAAGAGATCGGGAGGAATTCGGTAAGGCCCTGCACCAGGCCCAGCAAGGCAGCTTCAATCCAGTTCACGTGAATAGACCCTACGTCATGAAGACTGGGAACTCCCCGTAAGCTAGCAGCTATGCAGCAGCGTTATGTCGGGAACAGTGGGTTCCGCGTGTCCGCCTTGTCCCTCGGAACCATGTCCTGGGCGCAAGAGACCGACGAGCAGGACGCTGCCGAAGTCCTGCAAGCATTCGTCGCTGCCGGCGGCACGGTGGTTGATACGGCGGCCTCCTCTGCGCAGGGCCAGGCCGAGGCCATGCTCGGTTCCATGCTGGGCGATGTCGTGGCCCGCTCCGAGCTGGTCATCTCCACCAAAGCCGGCGTGTCGTTGTCGGACTCCCGGCGCAGCATCAACGCCTCGCGCGGGGCCATGCTTTCCGCGCTCGATGCCAGCTTGGCAAGGCTTGGAACCGACTACATCGACATCTGGTTCGCCCACGAGTGGGACCCCAACGTTCCCCTCGACGAGACCCTTTCGGCGTTGGAACTTGCCCAGCGGACGGGCCGTGCCCGTTACGTGGGAATTTCCAACTACAACGGCTGGCAGACCGCAAAAGCCGCTGCCGTGGCAGGCTTCACGCTGGTGGCCAACCAGTCGGAGTATTCCTTGGTCCAGCGCAAGGCTGAATCGGAACTGATTCCTGCCGTGGAGGACGCCGGACTGGGCCTCATGGCGTGGGCTCCGTTGGGCCGGGGCGTCCTGAGCGGAAAGTACCGTGGGCAGATACCAGCAGATTCACGTGCCGCCCAGAACCGCCTGGCTGCCTACGTGGAGCCGTACCTGGAGCCGAGGGCCTCGCGGGTGGTGGAAGCGGTGGCCATGGCCGCACGCGGATTGGGGCGCTCTCCGATGGATGTTTCCCTGAGCTGGCTGTTGTCGCGGCCAGGTGTGGCAACGGCAGTTGTCGGCGCGAGGAACGCCGTCCAGCTCAAGGAACTGCTGGACGCGCAGTTGACGGCCCTGCCGGCCGAGATTGGACGTGCGCTGGAGGACGTCTCAGCCGCGTAGCTGCTTCCTAGCGGCGGTCCAGAATATCCAGCAGGTAGCTGCCATACCCGCTCTTGGCCAGCTTGGCGGCCTGTTGACGCAGTTCGTCGTCGTTCAGGTATCCCATCCGCCAGGCAACTTCCTCCGGCGCTCCGATCTTCAGCCCCTGCCGGTTCTCAGTGGTGCGGACGTAGTTCGAAGCATCATTGAGGTCGCTGAAGGTCCCGGTGTCCAGCCATGCGGTTCCACGCGGGAATTTCTGCACATGCAGCCTGCCACGTTCCATGTACTTCCTGTTGATGTCCGTAATCTCCAGTTCCCCCCGGGGCGATGGCTCAAGGTCTTTTGCCATGGCGACTACGTCGTTGTCATAGAAGTACAAACCAGGAACCGCGTAGTTGCTTTTGGGCGCGGCCGGTTTCTCTTCGATGGATACCGCCAGGCCGTCGTCGTCGAACTCCACCACGCCGTAGGCGGAGGGATCCTTGACCCAATAGCCAAAGATGGCACCGCCGTCGACGTCCACGTAGTGGCGCAACTGGTTGCCCATGCCGGGACCGTTAAAGATGTTGTCCCCGAGGATGAGGGCCACCTTGCCGCTCCCGATGTGCTCCTCCCCCAGGATGAACGCCTGGGCCAGCCCGTCCGGCGTCGGCTGCTCTGCGTACGTGAGGTTGATGCCGAACTGTGAGCCGTCGCCCAAAAGCCGCTGGAATTGGGCGGCATCGCCGGGCGTGGTGATGATCAGGACATCGCGGATCCCGGCAAGCATCAGCGTGCACAGGGGGTAGTAGATCATGGGTTTATCGAACACCGGAACCAACTGCTTGCTGATTCCGAGCGTGATGGGATGAAGCCTTGAGCCAGTTCCACCTGCAAGAATAATTCCTCGCAAACCTGCCGTCCTCACCTGTGCCCAGTCCCGCCGCGGACGGCTACTCTAGGGCCATGCAGAGAATCCTTGTCACCGGCGGGGCCGGATTCATCGGATGCAACTTTGTCCACTACATCATGGAGCACACCGGCCTGCATGTCACGGTCTTGGATAAATTGACCTATGCAGGCAATGCCGGATCCCTGGCCGGTTTGCCGCCTGAACGGTTCACCTTTGTTCGCGGCGACATTTGCGATGCTGCAACGGTGGAGCCGCTGACTTCCGACGTGGACGCTGTGGTGCACTTTGCCGCAGAATCCCACAACGACAACTCCCTGGAAGAACCCCGGCCCTTCATCGACACCAACCTGCTGGGAACTTTCACCCTGATCGAGGCCGCACGAAAGTACGGGACCCGGTTCCATCACATCTCCACCGACGAGGTCTACGGCGACCTTGCCTTGGATGACCCCGCCCGGTTTACCGAGGAATCCCTCTACTGTCCCACCAGCCCGTACTCTGCCACGAAGGCGGGTTCGGACCTGCTGGTGAGGGCATGGGTCAGGTCCTTCGGCCTCAAAGCAACCATCAGCAATTGCTCCAACAACTACGGGCCCTACCAGCACGTCGAGAAGTTCATTCCCCGCCAGATCACCAACATCCTTGAAGGCTCCCGTCCGCGCCTCTACGGCAACGGGCGGAACATCCGGGACTGGATCCATGTGGAAGACCATTCCTCCGCCGTGATGGCGATTCTTGAAGGTGGCCGCTTGGGCGAGACCTACCTGATTGGGGCAAACGGAGAACGGTCCAACCGGGAAGTGGTGGAGAAGCTGCTGGCCATCACGGGGCTGCCCGTCGACGCTTACGATCTGGTGACCGACCGCCCCGGACATGACCTCCGCTATGCCATTGATTCAACCAAGCTCCGAAGGGAGCTCGGTTGGTCGCCCCGTTACTCGGATTTCGACGCCGGTCTGGCTGACACCATCGATTGGTACCGGGAAAACGAAGCCTGGTGGCGGCCACAGAAAGCCTCCACGGAATCCAAATACGCCGGCCAGGGCCACTAAGCCGTGGAACCTTCACAGCAGCTCCGTTCGCGGACTACGACCATTCCCGGGCTGGTGCTGTTTGAGATGCCGGTTCACGGCGACGAGCGGGGGTGGTTCAAGGAAAACTGGCATCGGGAGAAGATGCTGGAGTTGGGGCTTCCGGATTTCGGGCCGGTGCAAAACAACATCTCCTTCAACGCCGTCCGGGGTACAACGCGCGGAATCCACGCCGAACCGTGGGACAAGTTCATTTCGTTGGCCACAGGGAAAATCTTCGGGGCCTGGGTGGACCTGCGGGAAGGACCCGGATTCGGCACCATGTTCTGCGCCGAGATGACGGCAAAGGACGCAATTTATGTTCCCCGGGGCGTGGGGAATGCTTTCCAAACGCTGGAGGACAACACGGCGTACGCGTACCTGGTCAACGATCACTGGAGCGCGGAGGCGCAGAAGCATTACACCTTCCTCAATGCCGCCGATGAGCATGTGGCGGTACCGTGGCCAATTCCCCTCAACCAGGCCGTGTTGTCGCCCCAGGACCAAAAACACCCCCGCTTGAAGGACGTCAAGCCCATGCAACCGCGGCGGACCCTGGTCATCGGGGCGGACGGACAACTCGGCAAAGCCCTGCGTGCTGTGTACGCAGAAGACGGAAGCGTGGAATTCGCGGGCCGCGCGGACTTCGATCTTGTAACCGGGAAGCCGGATGGTGCCAGGGACTGGCGGGAATACTCCACCATCATCAACGCAGCGGCTTTCACGGGAGTGGACGCTGCCGAAACACCGGAGGGCCGCGCAGCTGCCTGGGCCACCAACGCAGTTGCGGTGGCCCGCTTGGCGAGGACCGCCGTCGAACATTCACTGACGCTGGTCCATATCTCCAGCGACTACGTCTTCGATGGAACCGCAGACGTGCACCGGGAGGACGAAAGCCCCAGTCCCCTGGGGGTCTACGGCCAAAGCAAAGCCGCCGGAGACCTGGCAGCGGCCACAGTACCCAGGCATTACATCGTGCGGACCAGCTGGGTGGTGGGAGAGGGTCGAAACTTTGTTCGAACAATGGCCGCACTGGCAACGCAGGGTTCGTCGCCGTCGGTGGTTGAAGACCAGTGGGGCAGGCTCAGCTTCGCAGCTGACATTGCTGCAGCGATCCGCCACCTCCTGGACAGCGGCGCCCCCTACGGCACGTACAACGTCAGCAACAGCGGCGAACGGACATCATGGGCCGGCCTCGCCAGGGATGTTTTCCGGCACATCGGGGCTGATCCCGGGCTGGTAAAACCTGTCAGCACGGCAAACTACGCCGGACCAGGTACAGCCCCAAGGCCCCGAAGCAGTGTTTTGGACTTATCCAAGATCCGGGCCACGGGATTCGACCCCGCGCCGGCGATGCAGCGCATGGCGGAATACCTGGACGGATTGGAAACCTAGCGGCGTCCGCAAAAAGGGCCTACAGTGGCCCTACGGCAGCCCATCCGAGGCAGGGCCGGGAGACAACTCAAGTGAACACGATGGACGGGCAGCCGTGGCTGTCCGCGGCGATCCAGGCAGTGCAGCAGCATGGATCGCCGGCCCAGTTGTTGTGTCCTGAGCTGGACCCGGAAGCCTGGAGAGCCAAGAATGCTGCTGCCAAAGATTGCGCACCGACAAGTCGCACTCCCCCACCCTCCTTCGGCCATGCAGGTCAATGGCAGTGCGCTGCTGTTCAACCCCCACGGCCGAGGCTCCAAAGCCGGTCCCGGCCGGGTTCGGACCCGCGCAGCCCGGGCGGTACAGGAGGAACTCCCTGACGAACGGTGGATCACCCTGGGTGGCGCCCCTGTGAAGTTGACGGACTTCGAACACGCCGTGGGATTGATCATGGACCGGGCACAGGCCGGTGGCGCCAAGCCCTTGGGCGTTTGTTCGGCCAACCTGGACCACCTGCGCCATTTCGGTACAGGGAGCCGGTGGAACGGAACGTTGGACCAGCCTGCCCTGGTGGACTGGCTGACATTGCTTGACGGGGCCCCTTTGGTGTCAGCGGCGGCCAGGATCACAGGCAAGCAGTGGCCGCGGCTTGCCGGCAGCGATCTGGTGGGACCCTTGCTGGACGACGCCGAACGCCGGGGCCTCCGGGTAGGTTTCCTTGGTGGCAGCCCGCAGGCGCAGGAGCTCATCCGGGACAGGTTTGCCCGGGAACGGCCCCGTTTGCACGTAGCGGGCTGGTGGGCCCCGGAGCGTCCGGTGCTCCATGACGTCAGCGCATCCCGGGAGCTGGCGGCGGACATCGCTGCCTCGGCCGTGGACCTGCTGGTGGTTGGCTTGGGAAAGCCCCGGCAGGAGCTCTGGATTGCCGAATATGGTCAGCTGACAGGGGCCAACGTCCTTCTGGCCTTCGGTGCGGTTGTTGATTTCCTGGCCGGCAGGATCATGCGCGCTCCTGCGTGGGTCAGCAGCCATTCACTGGAATGGGCATGGCGGCTGATGCTCGAACCGCGGCGGCTGGCGCGCCGGTACCTTCTGGAAGGACCGGGGGCTTACCTCACGCTGCGCACGTCCAGCAGCGCGGCTGTGCCGGTGCCAGTGCCAGTCCCGGCCGTGCACGGACCGGCAGTAGCGGTGCCGGTGCCAGCGCCAGGTCCGGGGACGGTCCCGCCTTTGAGTGCAATGACAATTCCCGGCACCCCGGAGGACGGGCCCAGCCGTGCTCCGGGGCTGTTCGTCCCGGCCGGGGCCAGGGCCGACGTCGCCGTACTGGTGGTGACGTACAACAATGCCGACGACGTCGCGACGCTGATTGCCGGCTTACGGGAAGAAACGGCGGAACAGTCCATCAGGGTTGTGGTGGCGGACAACTCCCCCGATGACCTCACCATGGCCGAGGTGAAGCTGCATCCGGACGTCGTAGCGGTGCCTACCGGAGGAAACCTCGGGTACGCCGGCGGCATCAATGCCGCCATGCGTGTAGCCGGAGATGCGGACGCGTACCTGATCCTCAACCCGGACTTGCGGGTGGAGCGAGGGGCGGTAGCAGCGCTGCGTCGAAGGATGGCCCTGTCCAACGCCGGGGTGGTGGTTCCGGTCCTGCTGGATGACGACGGCACCGTGTACCCGTCGTTGCGCCGGGAGCCGGGCCTTCTGCGAGCGCTGGGTGACGCGGCCCTGGGTGGCCGGGTGCAGGGCAGGCCGGGGTGGTTGTCCGAGATGGACTTTGATTCGGAGAGTTACCTTCATGCGCACCGCGTCGATTGGGCCACGGGGGCGGCGTTGCTGATCAGTGCTGATACTGCCAGGGCGGTGGGTGGCTGGGATGAGCAGTTCTTCCTGTACTCGGAGGAGACGGACTATTGCCGGAGGGTGCGTGACTCGGGCCGTTCGATTTGGTTTGAGCCGCTGGCGCGGATGTGGCATGAGCGTGGGGGTTCCGGGAGTTCGCCTCAGTTGACGGCGTTGATGTCGGTGAATCGTGTCCGGTACGCGGCGAAGTATGGTGGCCGGGGCGCGGTGGCCGCGTTTACGGCGGTGGCGTTGGTTGCGGAGCTTCTCCGGCTCCATAAGCCTGGGCATCGGGAGGCCGCCTTGGCTTTGGTCGACCACAGGCGGTGGAGGGCGTTGCCGCAGGCAACCAGGGGTGTCTCCGTTGCGGGGACGGATCCCCTTGCTGGAATAGTTCCGCCTGCCGGGGCGGCTCCCCTTGCTGGGATGGCTCCGCCTGCCGGGGCGGTGATCATTCCTGCCCACAATGAGGCGTCCGTCATCGGTAGGACGCTGCGGTCCTTGGAGGAAGTGCTTGCTTGGGGCACTGTGGAGGTCATTGTGGCGTGCAACGGGTGTACGGATGGGACGGAGGACGTTGCTGCAGGGTTTCCCGGGGTCCTGGTCCTTCGGGTGGAGGCCGCGTCAAAAGCGGCTGCGTTGAATGCGGCGGACCAGGAAGCAAGTCTGTGGCCCCGCCTCTACCTTGATGCGGACATAGAGGTCAGTACGGAGGCGGTTGCTGCTGTCCTGGTGTCCCTTGCTAGCGGTCCGGTGCTGGCTGCGCGGCCTGCTTTCCGTTATGAGACGGCCGGAGCGTCGCCCTTGGTGCGTTCCTACTACCGGGCGCGGGCGAGGATCCCTTCCACTGCGCAGGGTCTTTGGGGTGCGGGGGCTTATGCCCTGGGCAGGGTGGGGCATGAGCGTCTGGGCAGCTTCCCGGCGTTGACGGGCGATGACTACTACGTTGATCGGCTTTTCAGTGGGCTGGAGAAGGCTGTGCTGCCCGCCGCGCCTGTGGTGGTGAGGACTCCACGGACGCGCTCTGCCCTGTTGGCTGTGCTGCGCCGGGGTTACCGTGGCAATGCCGAACAGGACGGGCAGGAGGCCGGAGCGTCGACGTCCCGGACTGTCCGGGAGCTGCTGGGCTCGATCACCGGGCCGTTTTCGGCGATTGACGCCATGGTCTACGGTGCCTTCGCCGTGGCCGGCCGCCGTCGTCCGCTGTTGGAGCGCAAGGCGGCACACGGCTGGGAGCGGGACGAGACCAGCCGGTAGTCAGAAGCCGCAGCTCCCGCCGCCTTCGATGCGGTAGAGGTGGACGGCATTGCCGTCGGCGAAAGTGTCGGTGAAGGTGCCCTCGACCACCGGGATGGTGCGGTTTTCGTCAATCACGACGGCGGTGCTGCCGCCGCATTGGAGGCGGAAGCTTGCCGGACCGCCGGTGTTCTTGTTGGCCCCGGCGAACACGTAGACCTTTCCGTCATGGAGTTTGGTGGTGACATCCACCGGACCTGCTGCGGTGGTGGCGCCGTCGAGGAAGGGGGCGTTCAGTACCGGGGCGAGTGTGGTGATTTGGTGGTTGACGGCGGTCAGCGTCGGCACGATGTTCCGGCCGCAGTCCCTTATTACGTGTTGGGTGACGCACTCACCGCCGAAATTGTGGTTGAAATAGATGATTCCCCTGGCACCGTGGATGAGGCTGCTCCACACGGCGGCCCTGAGTTCGGGGCCCGTGATGGTGGTGGTGTTGGGGACGTCCCCTGACGGGTGGCCGTTCTCCACGAACGCCCACACAGGAATTCCGGCGCCGGGGTCCTGGAGTTTTCGCAGTCTGTCGATCGTCCAGCCGTAGTTGGCGGCGAGCCGGCATTCCTCACGGGTCAGGTCCCTCGTGTATCCGATGATCGCGCCGCCTTCGCCTTTGCCGCAGATGTTGGGATCGGTAAACCAGTAGTTGTCGGCGGAAACCACGTCCTGGACTCCCCGGATGAATCCGTGCGCTTCCTCGTCGGATTCCCAAAAGGTGACGCCTTTGCCGTAGTTGGAATAGAGCAGGGCGCCCTGTGGTGCGGTCGCGCGCCGTTCCTTTTGTATGGTGTACCCGCACGGTGTACCGGCAGGGAAACACGGTGCACCTTCACCGGGGTATTTTCCTGTCCAACGGGCATCCCCCGGTCCGGCCCACATGTCCACTTCATCGCTGAGGACGAATCCGGCGGCAGCTTCATGCCCGAAAGTGGGCAGCGCGTACATGCCGGCGTCCTTGATTAACTGAACGTCTGAGTTCCCTGTCAATTCAACGTAGGTGTTCAGGCCCGCTGCGGCGTCCATGGCAGTGTTGCCTCGATCCAGGACGCTTTCGAGCCATACGCCGATAGGAAAGAAGGAAGGGTCCGTGGGGAGGCTGTTGGTGAACTTGCCGTAGTAGTCCGGGCCTCCGTCCACGTCCCTCAGGACCGGGGAGGAAGCCGGGACGGCGGGGCGGCTGTTGGAGGTTTCAGGAGCCGGGGACGCCGGGGTACCCGGCGCCGGGCTTGAACCGACGACGGCGATCAGGCTGACTGTCGCGATGGCGAGCGTTGAGCCGGCCAAGAGGCCCAGTGTTTTGCCCTTCATGGTTGCCCTGCCGTCTGGATGCGGGCGGCCAGGATGCGGGCGCTCTTGGAGACGTCAAAGGATTCGGCCAGGGTTCTCCGTGCCCGCTGTCCCATGGTTGTGGAGAGTGAGGGGTGGTGGAGATTGTGAAGGATTGCATCTGCGAGGGTCTCCGGGCTTCCCGGGGCCACCAAAGTACCCGAGTGTCCGGTGGTGATCAGGTCCGGGACACCGCCTGCGGATGTTGCCACTATGGGAAGTTCCATGGCCATGGCTTCCATGATGGCCACGCCCAGGGGTTCCTGGTGGCTGGCCAGGGTGAAGACGTGTGCTGTCTCGAGCTCTTCCTTGATCCGGGCTTCGGAGACGGCGCCCAGGAGTCTTACCCGGTGGGTTAGGTCCAGTTCCTTGATGATGTTCTCCACTGCTCCCCTGTAACCTCTGCCTCCGAGCTCGTCCTCTCCGGCGATGGTCAACTCCACATCTGTTCCGGTGTTGGCGATGATGCGGACCGCTGCGAGGAGTTCCGCGTAGCCTTTGCTGGGGTTGAGCCGGCCGCAGCAGAACAGCCGTGCCGTCCCGATGCCATCCCAGGGAATGTAGGGGTTGGTGCGCCTGAAGGTGGACAGTTCCACACCCATGGGCGCCACGCTGAGGTCCGGGGGCGTGAAGCCTTCCAGTTGTTGCCGCACTTCAGCCAGCAGCCGCTCAGTGATGGCGATGGAGAACTTGGCGTTGGTCCATTTCTGATGCTGGTTTGGACCGTAGTCACTGAGGGGCCCATGGAGGGTCAGGCTGTAGCTGATTCCGGAGAGCATATGGGCGAACAGCGCAGCCTGGGCAGCGTGGGCGCACGAATGGACATGGATGTGTGACCACCCCCTTGCTTGTGCGTGCCGGGCAAGCGCGGCTCCTGCCCAAAACAGTCCGGCCGTTCGAAGGACGTCCGAAATTTTCGCCGTGGTACCGGAGGTGCGGCGCAACAGCCCGGACGCTGCTGCAAGGGCGTCCATGTGCCCCAGTCCGGCAAAGGCGGATGTAGCTGTGCCCCCGATATCCGCCATGCGTGGCGGGGTGAGGTAATGGATTTCGGGTAGGTGGTTCCCGGCCCACGAAGGAATGGAGCCCTCCTGTTTTGGGCGTCGGGTGGAAACGGGCTCCGGTTGGTGGCCGAGCTCGATCAGTGCTTTGAGTTCACGCCAGAAGAATGCGTGCGTTTGACCCGGGAATTCCGGCACCAGGTAACCGAATCTGGTCATTGCTGCATCTTCCCTGGCCGTTATCGGCTGTTGGTTGGTTGAACAGGGGCGGTGGGTCTCCTGCTTTCCCGGGGTTTCAGCTGGGGGTGGAGTCCTGCAAGGATTTCCGAAGGCGGCAGCGCGTTGTTGTCGTTGATTGCGTCCTTACCTGGAAGGACCAGGGCGGAGGTAGCAGTTTCGGTGCTGCCGCGGTCCCTGCGTTTGCTGGAATCGTCCTTCGGGTTCCTTCCGCGGTTCCTGGCGGCCTCGACGGAACGAGCCAGTGAAACCGAGCCCAAGGTGAGAACGAGACCGGCAACAACAACGACTATGACCGACCTCAACCTGCTGGAAAATTGCTCCGTGGCCTTACCGGGCGAGGCTACGGCGAGCGCCGTGAACAGGTACCTGTCGGAGGCTCCGTTGATGGTCTGGATGGTTCGAAGGTCTTGTTCCAGGCGCTCCCCCAGTGCTTTGGCTGTATTGATGGCCTGCGTTTTGTCATCTGAGATTCCGGAGATGTCGATCAGGAAGGCATCCGAGGGCCGTTCCACTTTGTAGTCGGTGCTCAGGCCTTGTGCGGCCAGGAGATCGCCGGTGGCAACATCGTTCAACCGGGTCACGGCAACCTGGGCCACGAGGGAGGTATCGGCGGACCGCAGATAGGGGTTGTCGCTGTTGAGCAAGCCCAGGGCCGGATCCTTTTCGATTTGCTCCGAGGTTGGTACTTGCGGGGTGACGATGGCGAAGGTTGTCCGGGCTTCGTAGGTTCGTGGGGCGTAGGAGAACATGTATACCGCCGCCACGGCCGTCAGTAACAGGACGGGGAGTACGAAGACTTTGTATCGCCACAGGGTTTTGAGGACGGCTACGGGGTCCATGATTCCTCCTTGGGGAGTAGTTGCTTGGTGTTCTCTGGTGAATGGTTTTTGCTCTCCAGTGCGGCACCGTTGTTGTCAAGGCCGAGTTCCTGGCGGACCATGTTCCAGGTTCCGCCGGCCAGTCCAACGATGAAGGGATAGGTGAGGGCGAAGACCGGGAAGGACATGGAGTCGAAGGTCAGGGAGCAGATGGCGGCCACGATTCCTGCCGCAGCGATCGCCCCCGCCAGGCAGCGCAGTGCCGGGAGGCGCGAAGCCCGGGCTGCGAGGAGGGCGGACAGGCCCGGAAAAGTCAGGTAGGCGATCAAACCCACCAGTCCCACCAGTCCGATGGTGACAGTTGCATTCAGGTATTGGTTGTCAAGGATGTGTATGGCGTTCGTTGGCATGTAGTTTCCGGGGCCGACACCGAACAGGGGATGCTCCTGGACCATGGCAGCGACCCGCGGATAGTTGTTGGTCCGGGTCGTGATGGAGGGATCGCTGTCTCCGGCTGTCAGGGAGGATGCCAGGGTGCCGACCAGGCCTGGTACGCCAAGGAACAGGGCGGCAACAATGACAGGGGCGGCAACAAAGGCCCAACGCCGTGCCAGCCGGGGCAGGAACGGCAGGAACACTGCCATCCCAGCCAACAGGCCCAGGATCCCCGACCGTGAGACTGTGGAGGCGATGGCGAAGACCAAAAGCGCTGTGATGGTCCAGTGCACCCACTTTTTGCCTCGGGGGTCATACAGGCTCCTCCATATGGACAGTGGGAGGAGCATGGCGCAGATGACGGCCATCTCGATGGAATGGAAAGTGCTGCCCGAGACCCGCATCAGCGAGCCTCGTATCTGGAACGTTGTGTTTCCCCCGTTGTTGGTGAACCCCGGCATAGCCATTTGCAGCCATTGCATGGGATCAACCCGGAAGAAGAATTGAACTGCGGCCACCACGCAGCAGAATGCCGCTCCGGCCAACAGGGCCCGGGTCAACGCCATGGCAGCGTTCAAGGTCCGGACGGCCTCTGCAGTGACGAGTATGATTCCTGCACTGGCCAGCAGGAGAATCAGCCATCGGTCAGCGGCTGCGCGTGCAGGGCTTTCGCTGCCCCCTGTGTAGCCCGAGTACATGGCCGCATAGGAAGCACAGGTCCCCACCCAGAGGAGGACGAAGCCCATCCGCCCGGGGTGCCGGGTATCCAAAGGGTTGGTCAATCCAAACAGGACCGAACACATCCACACGGCCAACAGCAGCAGTGCGATCAACAGCGGCACGGTCCCCACGGCTCCCAGCGGTTTCAGGACCATGTTGGAGGGAAAGAAGAAGATTCCGAAGGCGGCGAACTTCAACAGCAAGGGCACGTGCGGACCCGCCGATGATCGGCCGGCAGCGAGGTCATCCAGCACGGGAGGTGAGGGGCGCCGGAGGCTTGGGAGGGTCCTTGAAATCTTCATGGCAGCCCCGGGCTTCCCGGTTCCCTGGCACAGACCGATTCAAGGATCGTGGCGAAGTTTTCGCAGGAAACCGACCAGTCCAGCCGCCGACGCTGCGCGATCGCCGCGGCCCGTGCGGAAATATCGGGTGCCTCCACAGCTTGTGCGAGTGCTTCTGCCAGCTTGCGGGGCGCGGCAGGTGCCCACAGAACATCGGGGTCCCTCATCACCTGTGCCGCGAAGGACGATTCATTGAGCACCGGTACGTTGCCTGCGGCCAGCAGTTCTTCTGGCACGAGCGAAATGTTGGTAAAGGAGATGGCCAGCCCCGCGATGGTGCGGTTGTAGAGATCATTCAGTGCTGCCGGGCTGAGGTTGCCATGGTTTGTCACCGGGATGGACCACCCCGTGATCTTGTCTCCGTAAACGTGTATTTCCTGCTCCGGATGCAACGTGTGGAAGTGCTCCAACGCCAGTTTGGCCAAAAGGTAGCCGCGTCGATCCACTGCACGCTTGGCGTAGTAGACCACCCCTTGGCGGGAAGCCCGGCTCTCTGGCCTGTCCAGGAGGCGGTAGGTAGCTGTGTCGCAGGCGAACGGGACCGTGGCGTCGGGAGCCTGCCCGGTTTCTGCCTTCATCACAGCGGTGATCATCTCTCCGAGGCCGATGGTGGTGAATCCCAGGCTGTAGCTGTTCTCTGCCAGCCAATACAACGTGCCGCGGGGATAGAAGTAGGGCTCGTAATCCTGGATGAAGTAGAAGCTGTGTAGGTCCGGCCCCCGCCGGGCCGCTGCCGCGTACGCGGTTGGCCATGAACTGGCAACCGCCGCGTCCATACCTTCGAAGCCGTCGGCCACACTCCGAATCCGGGCGTTGACTTCAGGCCAGTATTGCCGGATGACCGAGGTATGCCGGGACACGTCGTCGTTGTTGCGATCGTAAAGGAAGAGCGTGCATCGATGGCCACGCTCGGCCAAGGCCTGCACCATGCGGAAAAACGTGGTGTGGCCCCCGGAACCGGGCCCAGGCGGTGTGCAGACCCAGCCGATGTCAAGGCTGCCCGTTCTGGGACGGGCGCCGGCGGCCGCACGTCGCCTGTCCAGGTCCACGATGTCCTCGGGCCGAACAGGAAGCGTGGGCTCCGCCCAGGCCAGGTTTTCCAGCGCTTTGACAGCTGTCCTTTGCAACACCTTGGTGGCAACCGAACCCCAGCCATCCTGCCTCGCCTGGCTGATGACCCTTCCTGCAAGGCCTCTCACCGCGCATCCCCCCTTTCAGGGCCAAGGGAGGCGTGGCGGAACGAATGAAGTGCCTGCCTGCGCACCTCCAGGGGTATCCCCGCTTTGGCGGAGAGCATCAACAAGCTTTTGTCCTGGGGTGCCTCACGCAGGAGATGCTCGATCTCCTCCTGGCCAAGGGGCACTTCGGCGGAGTGGACGATCCCCTGCATTTCGCTGACGGTGGCCTCCGGGCCACCGGCAACTTCATCGACATAGAGGCCGTAGAGCATCATTTCAGAGAAGTGAAGCTGCCCGCCGACAGCGGTGGACCAGTCCCGGCCCGTGACGTCCTCGACGTGCCCGAGCATGTCCCTCACTACCGAAGGCTCCCACAAGCACGGCCAGCAAATGTAGTCGGTCAGGTCTCCAGCCGGAGGAGGCGCAAGGCCCAGCAGCCGCCTGGCCGAGACGTGCCAGAGCCTGTGCCCTGGAAGGGTCGCGTCAACGGCGCCTGGCGCTTGGTAAAGGGGAATGCGTCCGTTCCGGCGGAACGTATCAAGGGTTGTATGGCGGATGAGCACACTGTCGGAGTCCAGGAGCAGGGCCCCGGCGACATCCAGCCGCGCCACGACAGCCAGTTTGATGATCTGCTGGGCGATCCACCCGCGGACCGGTGGCCAAGGGCGGGCTGCGTTGATCCAAACGTTGAAACCCGGGGACCTGAAAAACGAGGCCGGAAGGAAGTCCCGTGCTGCGTGCACTGCTGTCCGGGGCCCGCGCAGGCCGCTGAAGGCAGGAAAATCGCGGTCCGGCACCACTATGTGGTGCACCACGCCGGGATCAGTCATCTCAAGCACTGAGTTGTTGAGGTCCCCGCACAACTCCCGATCCGGCAAATAGCTCGGAGTCACCACTGCCAGCTCGCCGCTGCCCAAGGTGCCCCGATTCGTGGCCCGGTGCTTCCCCATCATGCCGGCCCTTCCATTTCATGCACCCCCACTGGAAGGGACGACCCCTGCCCGAGCAAGCCACGCACAGTCCCCGCCAGTTGTTTCCCCTGCCGGAACGTCAGCAGCACATAAACGGCTGCGCCCAGGAAACTTCCCAGCACAACCGCCATCCAAGGTTCCGTGATGCCCATCGTGGCAAGCCGGGCAACATATCCGGCCGCTATTGCCGCCAACAGGGGAGCAATACTTCCACGCAACAGATCCCAAGCCCGGACACCCAACACAGAGCTCAGAACCTTGAGGTACAACGGGATGACAACCAGGCAGGCGGCGGCAGCATGCGCCATTCCTGCCCCCGCTATCCCCCACTGCCGGATCGAAAAATAAAGGGCCGGTACCAGGACTGCGAGCCACGCCACTTGAACCCAGAACAGCCACGCTGTCCGGCCCGCCCCGACGGAAAGGTCAGCGAACAGTTCAACCAGAATCCTCGCCGCCCCGAAGACCCCCAAAGTGGCCAAGGCGACCGACGCGGGCTCCCACCTGGATCCAAAAAAGGCCAGGACCATCGGGTGGGCCAAACCAACAACCAACGCCGAAATCGGAAAAGCGACGTAGGCAACCCCAGCCACGAACCGGCCAGCCAGCAGCCCCAGCCTGCCCTCGGTATACAGGCGGCCGAAAACCGGAACGGCAGTTGCCCTGATCACCGATGTGATGACGGCGCTCGGCAACCCCGCCAGATTGAAAGCGAGCAGATATAAGCCAAGCGCCGTCGGATCCAGCATCCGGCCAATCAGGAGGTAGTCAACGTTCAGCGTCACGAACACCACCAGGTTGGCCATGGCCAGCGGCACGCCCAGCCGCAGAACTTCCACAGCAACCGTCCGGTCAAACCCCGGCGCGAACCTCTTGGGCGTAATGATCCAATAGCCGGCCAGGGCAACCAACTGCCCACCTACCCTGGACCATGCGAGCGCCATTGCTCCCCAACCGTCCAACGCCATGGGCACCACGAGGACCAGCACGCTGAGCACGCTGCAAACATCAACCACCACCCGTGGCTTCTGCAGGAACTCCCGCCACACCATGGTCGAAGGTACGGCACCGGCACCTTGCAACAGGATGGTCAGCGAGAGCACTTGGATCACCGGCGTCGCAGCAGGGTCATCAAACGCTGCTGCCAGGGCGGGCGCGAAGACGATGGCTGCCGCCGTCATGATGGCACTGGTAGCCAGGGCAATGGAGAAGACTGTAGGGGCAATCCTGTCCGGATCCCCTGTGCCGCGCGCCAGGGCGGCGGTGGCGCCCAACTCGGCCATGTTCGTGGCGATGGTCTGGACCACAATGGCCACCGCGAGCGCCCCGAAGTGCTCCGGCGCGAGCATCCGGGCAACAATGATGGTGGTGGCAAACTGGACAATCCTGCCCAAGGCCATGTTGAGGCCACCCCACAGCGTGGCGCTCGCAGCCCTGTTGCCCAGGGTACGGTCCTGGCCGCTGACGGTGGTCATGAAATTCCCGTCATGGCCCATAGCCGCCAACGGACGCGGTCCAGTTGGCTCCGCACAAACCCGGTGAGCAGCCGGCCGGCCCCGGGTCTCCGACCACAGGCGGCTTGGGTGATCCTGTCCTGCAACGCATTGGCCCGGTGGATGTTCCCGGGAACTTCGTGGAGGCTCTCAAGGAATTTGCGGAGTTCAACGGCCGCTTCCACCGACCCCCGATCGTTGATTTCCTTGAACCCTGACTGTGCAGCTTCCCTGCTGAGGGCGCGCTTGGCCCGCTGCATCTGCCGCACCCGAGTTTTCGGATCCCCCGGGAACCTTGGGTCTTCGAGGACCCGGAAGGCTTCGAGACGGTGCTTGAGGTCGACGGCGGCCGCCGCAAATTCGGTTTGGTGCATGTTGGCCCCGTGGACCCGGTAGAAAGCCTGGACCGGCCCGTTGATCCTTCCCACATCCCAGGAACCCGCAGCCCGAAGCCAATACTCAAGGTCCCCCGAGTGCGGCAAGGTGGTGCTGTAAGCGCCCACACTGAGCACGGCAGCGGTCCTCATGACCACTTCGGGCGAGAGGATGAAGTTCCTCCCGCGTGCACATGCCAAGGAAACCCACTCCTTGCCCTCCCACACAGTCCACGTGGTGTGTTCGTGCGAAGAGGGCCCCGGAGGCCTGTCGGTGAAGTCCCGGGGAAGGCCGTACACCATTCCCACCTTCGGATTGGCTTCCATCAGTGCCGCAGCCCGGGCCAGTGCCCCGGGGGCTATCAAGTCATCCGCGGACAGCAGCGTCACGTACCGGCCCCGCGCCCTGGAGAGGCCGTCGTTGTACGTTGCGATGTGCCCCAGGTTTCTTTCGTGAAGCACCACGCTGATCCGGGAGTCCTCGGACGCCAACCTCCAAGCCACGGCGGCGCTGCCATCAGTGGAGGCATCATCGACCACAATGACCTCAACGTCCACACCCTCCTGCCCAACGGCACTGGCAACGGCCTCAGGCAGGAACCGCCCATAGTTGTAGCACGGCACCACCACGGAAACGTCCACGGGTTGCTGCAGGGGAACGGGCCGCATCAATTTCACAGGATGCCCTCCAGTGCAGGTGAATTTCCGCGCCTGATCACCCGGGCAGGAACCCCGGCCCATGTCTCCTCCGCCGGAACATCGGTCAATACGGCAGCACCCATGCCGATCGTTGCATTGGCGCCGATGGAGGTGCGCTCGCGGACGCTGGCATTCATGCCGACATAGGCGGCGCGGCCAATGTGGACGTTGCCGCCCAGTGAGACCCCGGAGGCGAAGGTGGCAAAGTCGCTGATGTCGTCGTCGTGGGTGAAGGTCACTCCCGGCATGGCCACTACGTGGTTGCCGATGGTCACTGAGGCCGTCATGCTGACGTGGGCCAGGAGGATGCTGCCTTTGCCGATCATGCAGCCTTCGGGTACCTGGACGGAGGGATCTATTGCTGTGGCATAGCGTTCCTCATCCAGCCCCAGGGTCCTGAGCCGCATGACCACAGCTTCCCGCCCCGCGCCGGATCCGATGCACACCAGCAACAGTGCATGCGGGAATTTCAGGGCGTCCCGGATGGGGCCAAGGACGTGGGCGCCGTCAACCACCCGCCCGAGTTTGTCTTCGTCGTCATCGAGGATCCCGATCACGTCGAATGGCCCGTTGCTGCGCACCATTGCCAGGACCTCCCTGGCGAGGCCGCTTGCCGCTATGAGGAGAAGTTCGCTCATCCCAGGCGCCTTGCTGCCCGCAGGACCGAATCGATGACCCGGACCTGGTCGTGAAGGGAAAGCTGGTGGTAGAGCGGCAGGATGAGCGTGTGGTCGGTCAGCCATTCGGTGGCATCCAAGGACGCAGCGCCGGTGTCTTTGCCGGCGTAGGCCGGTTGACGATGGGCTGCCATGATTCCGCGTCGGGCGGAGATTCCGTCCTCGGCCAGGACGGACATCAGCCCGTCGCGCCCCACGGGGAACTCCGGCCCCACTTCAAGCCAGCAGGACTGGAAATTGCTGGTCCCGTAGTCCGGGTCGCCCACCAGGCGGAGGCCCTCAATTCCGGCGAAGGCGTTGGTGTAGGTGGCGGCGAGTTCCCGTCGTCGCTGGATGGCTTCGCGGAGCCGGCCCAGTTGGACGAGTCCGACGGCGGCCTGAAGATCGGTCATGCGGTAGTTGAACCCGATCTCGAGGTACTCCTCCGGGGGAGCAAGGATGCTGGCGTGCCGATCGGCAGCGGAGACACTCATGGCGTGTTCCCGCAGGCGCCTTGAGGTATCAGCGAAGTCCTCCCGTGAGGTGGAAAGCATGCCGCCTTCTCCTGTGGTGAGGATCTTCCTGGGGTGGAAGGACCAGGCTGCTACCTCCGCTCCCGCCCCCACGGGCAGGCCGTGATAGCGGGAGCCAATGGCGCAGGCAGCATCTTCCACAACGGTGATTCCCAGGGGATCGCACAGGGCGCGGATGGGATCCAGGTCAACAGGCACCCCGCCCTGGTCAACAGCGATCACGGCCTTTGTGGCCGGGGTCAGCGCCGCTTTCAGTGTCTCGGCGGTGACGCAGCCGGTAGCGGGGTCGACGTCGGCAAACACCGGCCGCGCTCCAACGTATGTTGCGGCATTCGCTGTTGCGATGAAGGAGAACGATGGCACCACCACGTCATCGCCTGGCCCCACCCCGGCCACCACAAGTGCCAGATGCAGGGCTGTGGTGCAACTGGAGGTCGCCACGGCGAAGCCGGCCTGTTGTACCTGGCAGAACGCTTCCTCGAACTGCCGGACTTTGGGCCCTTGTGCCACCCAACCGGAGGCAATCACCTCGGCCACAGCCTGGGCCTCCTCTTCACCCAGCCATGGCTTCATGACATCAATGCGGGCCAGGTGCAGCGCCGAGGCAGTCATCTCGCACCAGCTACAGGAGCTTCAGGACCAATGGTGCTCCGGGCTGCGGCGATCTCCCCGCGCAACGGCCGCCACCAGGTCACCAGCGAGCGCAGTCCATCCTCCAGGCCGACGGCGGCCTCGAATCCGAGGTCGGCCCGCGCTGCCGAGGTGTCGGCCAAGCGGCGCGCCACCCCGTTGACTGCCCTTTCCGGCCCGTGCTCCAGGTGCAGCGGGGACTCCATGACATCGAGCAGCGTTTGGGCCAATCCCGCGAGGCTGGTTTCAGTTCCACTGGCAATGTTGTAGACGCCCTCGGTGCGTTCGCTCACTGCTGCCAGGACGTTTGCCCTGGCCACGTCTGCAGTGTGGATGAAATCCATCGTCTGTCCGCCGCTGCCGAAGATCAACGGCGGCCGGCCATCGACAATCCGTTCCATCCAGCGCACCAGCACCTCGGTATAGAGCCCGTGAACATCCATCCGCGGACCATAGACGTTGAAGTACCGCAGGGCCACGTAATTCAGGCCTGACATCGCGCGGAAGCTTCGGGCCATGCCTTCGTTGAAGGACTTGGCTGCGCCGTAGAACGTGTCGTTGTTGTGATGGTGGTGGCGTTCGGTAGTGGGAAAGTGCTCTGCCATGCCGTAAACCGATGCACTGGAGGCCAGTATCAGCTTCTCCACCGGGTTTTGGGCGGCGGCCTCAAGCACGTTGAAGGTTCCATCCACCAGGACTTCAAGGGCCAGCCGGGGTTCCTCGGCGCACTGGGTGATGCGGATGGCTGCCTGGTGGAATACCAGGTCCTTGCCGCGGGTAAGGTCATGCACCAGGTCACGGTCCCGAAGATCGCCCTGGACCAAGTCCACCCGGCCACTGGCCAGGGCAGCATCGAGGTTCGCAAGGCGTCCCCGCACGAGGTTGTCAAGGACGTGAACGTGCGCCGCACCGGCGTCGAGCAGTTGGTCAACCAGGGTGGATCCTATGGTTCCGGCGCCACCGGTGACCAGGACGTTGGCGCCGAGGATATTTTTCACCGTGCAACCTGGAGATTGACCTCGTTGCCGGCCACCACGGTGGACTGGCCGTCGGTACTGAGGCTTTGGGTGACGGCTTCGAGGACCGACAGGACCCGAAGTCCGGATTCGCCGCTGGTGCGGGGCATGGTGTGGTTCCGGATGGAAGAAGCGAGTTCAGCCACTACTTGGCCAAGGGGTTCCCGTTCCTGCAGGGCCGGTGACCATGTGTCGCCCAGGCGGTAGGAAATAGCGGAGGTCCTCTTGTCCGCAGCTGAGCGTGGCTGGTGTTCAAGGCTGACACCGCGGTCGTAGACGCTCAGGCGTTGCTGTGGGTTCAGGTCATCCCACACAAGGGTCCTCTTTGACCCTCCGATGATCATTTGACGGATCTTGGTGGGGCTGAGCCAGTTCACATGGATGTGCACCATGGCATCGTTGGGAAGGCCGAACGTCAGGTGTCCCACACAGTCGCGGCCCGTTCCCAAGGGATCCGCCCCATGTGCGGCGATCTCCGTGGGATGGAGGCCACCGGGCAGGACGAAGTCCAAAATGGAAAGGTCATGGGGAGCCAGGTCCCAGAAGACGTTGACATCCGGTTGGACCAGGCCAAGGTTGATGCGCACCGAATCAACGTAGAGGATGTCGCCCAAGGCGCCGGTGGCGACGAGTTCCTGGATTTTCAGGACTGCAGGGGTGAAACAGTAGGTGTGGTCCGCCATCAGCACCAAGCCCCTGGCTTTGGCTTCTTCGACCATTTCCAGGCCTTTTGCCCGACTGTCCGCCAGTGGCTTTTCCACCAGGACATGCTTGCCTGCGCGCAATGCCGTCATCACCACTCCGTGATGGGTGTGTGCAGGCGTTGCTACCGCAACGGCATCGAGGTTGTACGTGTCCAGCAGTTCATCCAAAGACTCGACGACGGCCACCCCGCCTACCGTCTCAGCGAGCTTGAGGCCCCGCTCGACGTCGAGGTCGCAAATGGCCACCAGATCCCAGTCGGGGCTGGCTTTGAGGTTTCGGGCAAGGTTGGGACCCCAGTAGCCTGCCCCTACCACTGCAATGCGGAGTTTTGGCCGCAACGCGTGCCCGTTCAGTTGTCCTGATGGAATAGTTCTTATGCTCATTTCCCACTCGACTTCTGTGTTGAAAGCGCGGTTCTTGTCAGGTGTTGCGTGATGTTCTTCAGTAGGCGCCGGAGGGCCGGGTCATGGCCCGGAAGGTCCGCCACATGATGATGAGGTCCCCTGCTATGGACCAGTTCTCCACGTAGTAGAGATCCAGCCGGACTGCTTCGTCCCAGGGGAGGTCGGAGCGTCCATTTATCTGCCACAACCCCGTGATTCCAGGTTTGATCAACAACCGGCGGTGCGTGTGGCGCTCATAGCCGCTGACCTCCTTGGACAGCGGAGGCCTTGGCCCAACCAGGCTCATATTGCCCACCAGGACGTTCCAGAACTGCGGAAGTTCGTCCAGGGAGTACTTGCGCATCCACCGTCCGCACCGGGTAATCCGCGGGTCGCCGCGGATCTTGAACAGGACTCCGGCGCCCTCGTCCTGGCTGCTGAGGGCATCCAGGTGTGCTTCAGCGTTCACCACCATGGAACGGAACTTCAGCATCTGGAAAGTAGTGCCGCGCTTGCCGATCCTCTCCTGTTTGAACAGGACAGGCCCGGGGCTGTCCGCCCGGACTATTGCGGCCAGGGTGAGCAGGACCGGCGCCAGGACCAGCAAAGCTGCTGCGGAAACCGTGATGTCCATCAGCCGTTTAAGCGTGTGTTTGCCGCCTGAGTAGTGCGGAATATCAACGTGCATCAGGGGAAGGCCTTCGACTGGCCGCCAGTGGATGCGCGGGCCGGCCACGTTGGTCAGGGTTGCGGCCAGGACCAGCTCAGCTGCATTTTCCTCCAGCTGCCATCCAAGCTCCTGGATGAACTGGTTTCCTCCGGGAACCGGGCCGGCCACTATCACTGCGTTGGCATTGGTGTGGCGGACGGTATGGGCCACACCGTAGATGGAGGACAGTACCGGCACCCGCAGGTGGTCCACTGAAAGGACGGCTCCGCGCCGGGCCCCGGGGAGGCAGGCACCGACGATGTCGTAGGCGGCGCCTGACTTTCGGTTGATCTGTTTGATGACGTAACGGACGTCCTGTGGTTCGCCCACCACGATCGCCCGCGAAAGGCAGCGGCCCCTGGACTTTTCGTGGCTTAGCCAGCGGCGGAAGCCCCATCTGCTTCCGGTCAGGGCCACCAGTCCCAGCGGCAAGGAGACCAGGACAAAGGAACTGACAGCCTCCAAACGGAAAACCACGGCGACGATGCCCAGGAATCCGAAGACCCGGAAACTGGCGGAAAGTACCCGTTTGTACTCCTCAGGTCCTACGCCGAGGACTTTGGGATCGCGGGTCCTGTACACCTCCAAGGCCACCAGCCACACCACGCCAAGAATCAAGCCCAACACCAGGTGCTGGGCATGCGGGGGGCTGCCCGGAGGCAGTGCCGTTCCATTGGTGTTCAATGCCAGCCCGGCAATGACAGCCGCGGCAACCAGCGCCGTGTCAGCCAGCCGGAGGCTGTTGGTCAGCAGGCGCGTCCACGTCAAACGGTCGTTGAACAGGTCGTTCAACAGGGCCTTGGTGCGGGCGGGACGGTGGGTGACTGGCGGCCGCGTGGAATCCAGGGTGACATCCGGGCCCGGGGCCGCCAGTCCCGCCTTTTCGGTCTGCTGTGCAGCAGCGGACCTGCCAATCCAGGGAGACAGAGGCGGATTGGCGTCGGCCACGGCAGGATGAACGGGGAAGGTTGACCCCGCTGGGGCATGGGCCGCACCGTGGGGTGCCGCTACCTTGCCTGATCGCAAGACTGGAACTCTAACCATGTCAGCCCTCTTTGCAGACCTGCCGTTGCCTTCCTATCAGTGAAGCCGCGGCACTTCCGGGGCGCACCAGTAGTCGATACTCAACTTTGCCCGGGATTACCTGTGACCCCTACGTGCAAGTACCTGACTTGGGGTGGCGGGACTACGTGCCACGGTGGGCGGGAATCCCGTAAATCCGGGCGTGAAAGGGCACAAACTTGTCCTGGACGGCACAAAAAACCGGCCACCCGAAGGGCGGCCGGTTGGCGGGCTATTAGTCTTCGACGATTTCGAGGTCTTCGTCGGGCACCTCGTCGTCTTCGTCGTCATCGTCCTCGAAAACCTGGAGCGGAGTAACCTCGGAATACGCCTCGTAGAGTGCGTCCTCGTACACTTCGAAGGCGTCGGCAACGGCGAAGAACGAGGCCTCGACGTTGGGGTCTCCCTCACCGCGGCGGGCGGATGCCGCGGCCAGGTGCTCTTCAAGGGCGGCGGTCAATGACTGAAGCGCGACACGCGGATCGATGCTCATGACTTCACGTTAGCCGGAAAAAGACGAAAATGGAGAGGGATGAGAGAACAATTTCCGGGTAGCTCCGTAGAGCGCCAAAGAGACTATGCACGTCAGTACGAGTACCTCGTTCTGACGGTGGGACCTGACGATTCACTGCCAGAGGCCCGGCGCCGGCTCGCCGAACATTCCGAGTACGGCAAATGGGAACTCGAACGCAGCGTGCTCTATCTTGGCGGGGGTCGCCGGTTTTGGCTGCGCCGCAAGGTCTATTCAGTACAGCGGACCGTGTAGGCGCCTAACCTTCCAATGGCCCCAACCAGGCGTTGGCGACCGTGTTGTGCGCGGATTCGTCGTTGGAGGGGTGGAATATGCCGGCCAGGACGTCGCGGTAAAGGCGTTCCATCTCCGAACCCCTGAAGTAGCTGGAGCCTCCCGTGACCCTGATGGCAAGGTCCACCACGTAGCGTGCGTTTTCCGTGGCGCGGGATTTGAGGCCCACCAGCTTGGGGAACCACTGGGCTCCGTGATCCACCCTGTTGTCAACATCGCGGGCAATGCTGGAGATCTGGGGCGCGATTCCGTCCATGGCCAGCGCGGCGTCAGCTACCTTCCACCGGATGTCCGGATCCTGGGCGAAGCTGCGTCCGCCGTGCTTGGCAGAGACCCGGCGCTTTACGTTCTGCACTCCCAGTGTGAAGGCCCGTTGCGCCACCCCCGTGTAGACCGCTGCGAGGAGTGTTTCAAAGCAAGCGAAGATGGCGAGGATGAGCAGGTCCTGGTTGGGCCCCACCGGCAGTTTCCGGAAGATCCGCTCCGGCGGGACCACGGCGCCATGCAGCAACGTGGTGTTCGAAGCACTGGCCCGCATGCCCAGGGTGTCCCAGTCGCTGAGTGTTTCGTGGCCGGGTTCGTCGCGGCGCAGGAAGCCGAAGACCAGCTCACCCTCTCCGGACCTGCCGGCGGGATCCTTGCCGAAAGTTCCCAGGCGCGTCCAGCCGCGTGAGAGGCTGGTGAAGATTTTCCTGCCCGTGAACTTGTAGCTTCCATCGGGCAGCGGTTCGGCGGTGGTGCCGGAGTCGAACAACATGGAATCGTTGCCTGCCTCGGAAATGCCGAAGGCGAAAACTTCCCCTCGCCCGGCCTCCTTCAGGACGAAGTCCAAGGAATCATCGCCGCGGGCAGCCATGACCTGGGCGACGCCGGTCCACACCAAGTGCATGTTGACGGCCAACGCCGTGGCGGGGGCGGCCGTGGCGAGCCGTTGCTGTACGGCAGCTACCGCTTCGAGACCGAGCCCAAATCCGCCGTCGGACTCCGGTACGAAGAGCTTGAGGTAGCCGGCGGCGGCCAGCTCCTCCAGGTCCTCGTGGAAGAATTCGTTGTTCTGGTCGTAGCCGGCCGCGCGGCCGCGCAGCCGTTCAAGCAGGGCGTCGGGAAGGATTTCCTCGGGCGTTTTCACCAGGGCTCTTTCTGTTGATCGCTGTCTAGTAGTTGCTCAGCAGCCGGTTCAGGACGCGGGCTCCGAACTGCAGGGATTCGGCGGGAACGCGCTCATCCACGCCGTGGAACATTCCGGTGAAGTCAAGCTCATCGGGGAGCATCAGTGGAGCGAAGCCGTAGCCCGTGATTCCAATCTTGCTCAATGACTTGTTGTCCGTGCCGCCGGAGAGTGTGTAGGGAAGGACCTTCGCGCCGGGATCCTCCGAGTGAAGGGCGTCGATCATGGAGTCCACCAGGTTGCCGGCAAACGGCACCTCCAGGGAGACGTCCTTGTTGACGTAGCTGATGTCGATGCCCTCGCCCGCAAGCTCCTTGATGGTCTCGAACACCAGTTCCTGCTGGCCCGGCAGGGTACGGCAGTCCACGAATGCCTCGGCGGATTCCGGAATGACGTTGTGCTTGTACCCGGACCGCAACAGGGTCGGATTTGAGGTGTTTTGCAGCGTCGCACCTACGAAGCGGGCAACCGTGCCCAGTTCCTTCAGGATGATGTCCGGGTTGTCGGGATCGAATTCGACGCCGGTCAGTTCGGTAACGCCGTCAAGGAACTGCCGGGTGGTGGGAGTCAGTTCCACCGGCCACTGGTACTCACCGATCCTGGTGACAGCCGCAGCCAGGCGGGTGACGGCGTTGTCGGTATTGATCTGGGACCCATGGCCTGCGCGGCCGTGCGCCACCAGCCGCAGCCAGGAGAGGCCCTTCTCCGCCGTCTGGAGCAGATAGGTCCGCTGTCCGCCGATGGTGGCCGAGAAACCGCCCACTTCCGAGATTGCCTCCGTGGCTCCATCAAAGAGCTCCCGGCGGTGTTCGATCGCGTAGCGGGCGCCGTAGGTACCCCCGGCCTCCTCATCGGCGAAGAACGCGAAGATGATGTCGCGTTTGGGTTTGCGGCCTGTCCTGGCGAAGTCGCGCATGACCGAGAGGATCATGGCATCCATGTCTTTCATGTCCACGGCACCGCGGCCCCAGACGAGACCGTCCTTCAACTCGCCGCTGAAGGGATCAACGCTCCACTGGTCCTTGAGTGCCGGCACAACGTCAAGGTGACCGTGAACCACCAGGGCGTCGGCGGACGGGTCCTCCCCTGCCATCCGGGTCACGACGTTGGCCCGACCCGGCGCGGATTCGAAGATCTCCGCCTCGAGGCCCACCTCGGTAATGAGCCCGGCCGTGTATTCGGCAGCTGCGCGCTCCCCTGGTCCGGTGTCGTCACCGAAGTTGGAGGAGTCAATGCGGATCAGCTCCTGGCAGATCCGGACAACTTCATCTTCGGGGCGGATGACAGACATGGAAACTCTCCTTGCGTGGCTGGGCTGCAGGTTCCGGCAACGTGCGCAGCGGCTTCCGCAGCGCGACCGTCCCGTATCCCATCAGCCTACTCACCGGACAGGGCCCCCGTCAGGAATCCGTGGCGCCGGAAGACTCCGGGTGTCGGTCGACGCCGTCCTGACCAGCGTCGATTTTTACGCAACCGGAAACCGTGTTAGAGTTTTTCTCGCTGCTTCGGAGGAAAGTGAAGCACCGGAAGGTGTAAAACGGCCCATCTGAACACCACCTGCGCGGGTGGCGGAATGGCAGACGCGCTAGCTTGAGGTGCTAGTCCTCGAAAGGGGGTGGGGGTTCAAGTCCCCCTCCGCGCACCAACGCAAGGTCTGGAATCCATGGATTCCGGACCTTGTTTTGTTTTCCGGGCCAATTTGCTACCGGGCCTGGATCCCCGTTCTTCCTGTCGGCCCGGATATTCACCGTCGAGGGCTCCAACTGAGGATTAACGACGACGACGGCGGTCACCGGATGGTGACCGCCGCCGTTCACTTCCACGAGGGTGGCGTTAGTATCCCGCTCAACCCAGGGCAGCAACAGCGCCGGTGAAGTGGCGACGACCGCTTCGGGCATTCCACGCTACATACTCCGATCGCTCCCAGCCTCCAGATTCGGACTGGACCGTTGAGATATCCACGGCTACCCGGGCAGGGAGGAACACTGGGGCTTCGAAGGCAACGTCCCAGGTAAAGGAATCGGCCTTCACGGACCCCACGTCGGCCAGGGCCCGGGAGGCAAGGTACATGCCGTGGGCAATCGACCCGCGCAGGCCCAGCGCTTTGGCGGAAAGGACACTGAGATGGATGGGGTTGAAGTCACCGGAGACCGTGGCGTAATTCCGCCCGGTATCGAGCCCGAGTTGCCATAGGGCGGTGGGATTCGGGGGCGAAAAGCCGGCGGCCGCTGATGCTCCGTTCGCGCTGCCGGGTTTGTCAATGCCCGGCAGGAATACTCCCTTGGCCAAATAAGTGGAGACGCCACGCCAAAGCACTTCCTTGCTGGAAGCCGAACGGACTTCCGCCACAACATCTACCTTGGTTCCGGCTTTGTGGCCTGCGAGGTTCTCAGCCCAGGACCGGATGTCCAGGGCCTCGGCAAAGTTAATGGGAAACCGTTGCTCCACATGGTTTTGCAGATGGATCATTCCCAGGAGCGGCAACGGGAAATCATCCCGGTTCAAGACACTTAAGGACACCGGGAACGCCAGGGCGTGGACATATCCGGCCGGCAAGGTGTCACTGGCCGTCTCCCCCACCAGGTGTTGGTATGCGGTGAGGTTTCCTACATCCGCCTTGACGTTCCTGACTTCGTGGCTGACCGATGGCAGGGTGTGCTGGTCCGCCGCTGCCCCCAACACCCTGCGGCGGGCGGCGGTGGCTGCTGCGTTGACGTAGAGCTTGGACAGCGAGGGAAGCTCGCCAAGGACCACCGGCTGGGAATTGGTCATGCTCCCACCAGTTGTTGGCCACACACCCGGAGGACCTGGCCGGAGATTCCGCCGGCGGCGTCACTGGCCAGGAAAGAGATGGTCTCGGCAACGTCCTGGGGTTGCCCTCCCTGTTTGAGGGAGTTGAGCCTGCGGGCAGCCTCACGGATGGCAAAGGGCATCCGTGCGGTCATTTCGGTTTCAATGAACCCGGGCGCCACTGCGTTGATGGTTCCATCGAAGGATTCCATCAGCGGGGCCGTGGACCTCACCATGCCAATGACGCCGCCTTTGGAGGCGCCGTAATTGGTTTGTCCCCTGTTCCCGGCAATGCCACTGGTGGAAGCCACCGACACGATGCGGGGGGCGTCCTTAAAATGCTCGGACGCGAGAAGAACCGCATTGATGCTCAGTTGGGCCGCAATATTGACAGCGATGACGGACTGCCAGCGGCTCTCGTCCATATTGGCGAGCAGCCTGTCGCGGGTGATTCCTGCGTTGTGGACCACGATGTCGAGCCGGCCGTGGCGTTCCACTGCGTGTTCGATGATCCGGTGTCCGGCATCCTCGCGACTGATATCGAGTTGAAGCGCTGTGCCCCGCACCTCGTTGGCCACCGTTGCCAAGTGGTCGCCGGCAGCCGGGATGTCCACCGCAACGATTGTGGCGCCGTCGCGGTGCAGTGTCCGGGCGATGGCAGCTCCGATGCCCCGGGCGGCTCCGGTGACTACGGCAACCTTTCCGGCCAAGGGCTTGTCCGGGTCACCGGACATGGTCCCCGACGTCGAGCCGACGGTGAGGAACTGTCCGTCCACGTAGGCAGAACGGCCCGAGAGGAAGAACTTGAGCGCGCCCAAAGCGGAAGGGCTTGTGGTCGCGAGGTCGTTCTCCAGCAGTATTCCATTGGCGGTGGCCCCGGCGCGGAGTTCCTTGGCGAGGGATCGCACCAGCCCGTCAATTCCCTGGCGCGCAGCAGCCACGGCAGGTGTTTGGGCTGACTGCGGGGTCCGGGAGATGGTGACCACCCGTGCGTTGGTACCAAGGTCCCGCAGTGATGTGCCCGCGGTCAACACGGGTTTGGCAAGGTCTTCAGGGTGCTGCACGGCATCGAGGACCACGACTATTGCGCCCAGCTTCTCCTTGGGCAACGCATTCCGCCGGACATCAAGACCCCATCCGAGCAGCGCGGTGGCGATGTCGTCAGCACCGGCGCTGTCTCCGTTGACCAGGACCGGGCCAGTGACCAGGGGGCTGCCGGGCTGGTAGCGGCGAAGTTCCACTGGCTGGGGCAGTCCGAGTCGTTTGGCGACATCCTTGCCCAATCCGTGACTGACCAGTTGTGTGTATTTATCCGTCATTGGGCTCCCCTATGCTGCTTCCAGAAGGGCAACGACGCCCTGGCCACCTGCTGCGCACACCGATATCAAACCACGGGCCGGACGTCCATCCACGGAGCCCTTCTCATGGAGCATTTTGGCAAGGGAGGCCACAATCCTGCCGCCCGTAGCAGCGAAGGGGTGCCCGGCGGCAAGGGAGGATCCGTTGACGTTGAGTTTGGCCCGGTCCACCTTGCCGAGCGCTCCATCGAGTCCGAGCCGCGTGCGGCCGAAGTCCTCGTCCTCCCAGGCGGCCAATGTGCTCAGGACCGTGCCTGCGAATGCCTCGTGGATTTCAAAGAAATCAATGTCCTCGAACGTCAACCCGTGGCGGGCGAGCAGGCGCGGCACTGCGAAAACCGGTGCCATGAGGAGGCCGTCCTTGCCGTGCACAAAGTCCACGGCTGCGGCTTCACCGTCCAGGACCGTCGCCAGCTTGGGCAGGCCATGGGCGTCAGCCCATTCCTCCGTGCCGAGCAGGACTGTGGATGCACCGTCGGTGAGTGGTGTCGAGTTGCCCGCCGTCATGGTTGCTTCCGCGCCGAGGTTCCTGCCGAACACGGGCTTGAGCGATCCGAGCTTTTCGATCGAGGTATCGGCGCGCAAGTTGGAGTCGCGGTTCAGGCCGCGGTAGGGCGTGATGAGGTCATCGAAGAAACCACGGTCATAGGCCGCCGCCAGATTGCGGTGGCTGTTGAAGGCGAGCTCGTCCTGGGCCTCACGGGTGATCTTCCACTGGGCCGTGGTGAGTGCCTGGTGCTCCCCCATGGACAAGCCGGTGCGCGGCTCACCGGTATTCGGTGCATCCGGCGCCAGGTCCTTGGGGCGGATGCGGCCGATGATCTTCAGTTTCTGCACAGGGGTTTTGGCGCGGTTGAGGTCCAACAGGATCTCCCGCAATCCCTCGCTGACTGCAATGGGGGCATCCGATGCCGAGTCCACGCCGCCGGCAATGGCCGACTCGATCTGCCCGAGCTTGATCTTGTTGGACAAGCCGATCACGGTCTCGAGCCCGGTTGCGCAGGCCTGCTGCAGATCATAGGCGGGGGTTTCCGGTGACAGGGCTGAGCCAAGGACGGCTTCCCTTGTGAGGTTGAAGTCCCTTGAGTGCTTGAGGACCGCTCCGGCAGCTACCTCGCCGATGCGTTCGTCCTGCAATCCGAAGCGGGCGATCAGGCCTTCCAGTGCTGCGGTGAGCATGTCCTGGTTGGAGGACTTGACGTAGGCGCCTCCTGTGCGGGCAAACGGAATCCGGTTGCCGCCCACGATGACCGCCTTGCGGAGTGATTGGGGGGCGGAAGCGGATTCGCGTGTCCCGCCCGTGGTGACGTCTGCTGCAGCCATGCTGGTCTCCTTCGATCATTGCCAGTTACTGATACCCAGCGTACCTGATACGCTGGGTATCGTGAACAGTCGCCAGGAAGAATTCGCCAGTGCCGCAGCGGAGGCGCAAGGTGCCGCCGTCGATGGCCGCACAGCCCGTTGGCAGTCGCACCGCGAGGAGCGCCGTGGCGAACTCATCAGGCAAGCACGCAAGGCCGTTCATCGGCTCGGAAGCGACGCCTCCATGGAGGACATTGCAGGCGCTGCAGGCACGTCGAAGTCTGTCTTTTACCGCTATTTCGGTGATAAAGCCGGACTCCAGCAGGCTATGGGCGAGGTAGTGCTGGGCCAGATGCAGCGCCGCATGCAGGAGGCCGCCCAGTCCGCGCAAACTCCCCGCGAGGGGCTCTTCGCCATGGTCTCCGCCTACCTGCAGATGGCCGAATCGAGCCCCAATGTCTATGCGTTCATTACCCGGCTCACGCCAGGTGAAGCCTCAGCGCAGGACGCCATCGCCGCTTCCGGGGCGCTGGGCAACTTCTTCGAGCAAATCACGGACATGATCGCCACTCCCATGCGGGAATACCTGGGTGAAGAGAAGGAAGCGGTGATCGTGTATTGGCCCACCGCAGCCATAGGACTGGTCAGGAACGCCGGGGAGATGTGGCTGGGAAGCCCGGCCGGCAATGCCAAGCCGGACCAGGAAACCATGGCCGCGCAGATCACTGACTGGTTGTGCCTCGGCATCGCTCCAGCACTCAAGACATCCACCTGACACCAGCAATGACTCATCAGTTGTCGGAACCAAAGAAGGAAGCAACATGACTGAAGTAGTGGACCGGAACGCATCCGTCCAGCACACCGCGGGCAGCAAGGGTGCCGCCGCCGCTGGCCCTGAGCCCGTGGTGGACGTCGCCGCGCTTGGAGAACAGCTCCTTGGCAAGTGGGCGCATATCCGCCACGAGGCCCGCAAGGTTGCAGGCAATCCGGTGGTGCAGAAGATTGAAGGCCTGCACCACACCGAGCACCGCGCCCGTGTGTTCGAGCAACTGAAGTTCCTGGTGGACAACAACACCGTCCACCGTGCATTTCCCACGCGGTTGGGCGGTTCCGACGATCACGGTGGAAACATTGCCGGATTCGAAGAAATCGTTACCGCCGATCCCTCCCTCCAGATCAAGGCCGGGGTCCAGTGGGGCCTGTTCGGTTCTGCCGTGATGCACCTTGGAACTGTGGAGCACCAGGACAAGTGGCTCCCCGGCATCATGAGCCTTGAGATACCGGGATGTTTCGCCATGACCGAAACCGGCCACGGCTCGGACGTCGCCAGCATCGCCACGACGGCTACTTACGACGACGCCAGCCAGGAATTCGTCATCAACACTCCGTTCCGTGCTGCTTGGAAGGACTACATCGGCAATGCAGCCAATGACGGCCTCGCCGCGGTGGTGTTTGCCCAGCTGATTACCAGGAACGTGAACCATGGCGTCCACGCGTTCTACGTCGAACTCAGGGACCCGGCCACCAAGGAATTCCTTCCGGGGATCGGCGGCGAGGATGACGGCATCAAGGGCGGACTTAACGGCATCGACAACGGCCGCCTGCATTTCACCAATGTCCGCATCCCCCGCACCAACCTGCTCAACCGCTACGGCGACGTAGCCGTGGACGGCACCTACTCCTCGCCCATCGAGAGCCCCGGCCGGCGCTTCTTCACCATGCTGGGCACCCTGGTCCAGGGGCGGGTTTCCCTGGACGGAGCAGCCGTAGCCGCCAGCAAGGTGGCCTTGAAGACCGCCATCCAGTACGCCACCGAGCGACGACAGTTCAACGCTTCCTCGGCAACCGATGAGGAAGTCCTGCTGGACTACCAGCGTCACCAGCGCCGGCTGTTCTCCAGGCTGGCTACCACCTACGCGGCCAGCTTCGCCCATGAGCAACTTCTTCAGAAGTTCGACGACGTCTTCTCAGGCGCCCACGACACCGACGCCGACCGCCAGGACTTGGAAACGCTGGCCGCCGCCCTGAAGCCGTTGAGCACCTGGCATGCCCTGGATACGCTGCAGGAATGCCGCGAAGCCTGCGGCGGTGCCGGTTTCCTGATCGAGAACCGCTTTGCTTCCCTGCGGGCGGACCTTGATGTCTATGTCACGTTCGAAGGTGACAACACCGTCCTGCTGCAGTTGGTGGCCAAGAGGCTCCTTGCCGATTACGCCAAGGAATTCCGCAGCGCCGATTTTGGTGTCCTGGCACGCTACGTCGTGGACCAGGCAGCCGGTGTGGCCCTTCACCGCACAGGCCTTCGCCAAGTGGCGCAGTTCGTGGCCGATACCGGCTCCGTGCAGAAGGCCGCTTTGGCTTTGCGGGACGAGGAAGGCCAGCGGACGCTGCTGGCGGACCGTGTGCAGTCCATGGTTGCCGAGGTAGGTGCAGCCCTGAAAGGCGCCAACAAGCTTCCCCAGCACCAGGCCGCGGCCCTGTTCAACCAGCACCAGCACGAACTCATCGAAGCAGCCCAGGCGCACGCCGAACTGCTGCAGTGGGAAGCCTTCACGGAGGGCCTGAACCAGGTCACGGACGAGGGAACCAAACGCGTGCTGACCTGGCTGCGCGATCTGTTCGGCCTGTCCCTGATTGAAAAGCATCTCTCCTGGTACCTGATGAACGGCCGGCTCTCCATGCAGCGCGGCCGGACCGTGGGCACCTACATCAACCGGCTCCTGGTCAAGATCCGCCCTCATGCCGTGGACCTTGTGGACGCCTTCGGTTATGGTCCCGAGCACTTGAGGGCCTCCATCGCAACCGGTGCCGAGGCTGAGCGGCAGGATGCTGCACGCAAGCACTTCCGTGAGCAGCGTGCCAGCGGCAGCGCTCCGGCTGATGAGAAGACGCTCCTGGCCCTCAAGGCTTCCAAGGCCCGTTAGCAGCAGCCTGTTGCCTTGCGGTGAACAGTTGCGGAACTGTTGAAAAACGACGACGGCGCCGTCCCCACCAAGGGGGCGGCGCCGTCGTCGTTGGACTGCTGGAGCGGGAGGATCAGCGCAGTACGGAGCGGTAAACCTCCAGTGTTGTTTCCGTAATGGATTCCCAGGAGAAGTGTTCCTCCGCGCGGCGGCGACCGGCAATGCCCATTTCGCGGGCGCGTGCGGGATCAGCCACCACCTCATTCAAGGCCGCGGCGAAGTCGCTGACGAACTTCTCCGGATCCAACGGTGTGCCCGTTCCGTCGGTGACCTGCTCAAGTTCGACCAGGAGCCCGGTTTCGCCGTGCTGGACCACCTCGGGAATTCCGCCCGTGGCACTGGCCACCACGGCTGCGCCGCAGGCCATGGCTTCGAGGTTAACGATGCCCAGGGGTTCGTAAATGGACGGGCAGGCGAAGGCCGTGGCGTGGCTGAGCACCTGGATCAGTTCCTTGCGCGGGAGCATCCGCTCAATGAGGACCACACCTTGGCGCTTGGACTGAAGTTCCTCGATGAGGCGGGCAGTTTCGGCTGCAAGCTCGGGCGTGTCGGCCGCTCCGAGGCACAGGACCAGCTGGACGTCCTCCGGCAGGCTTGAGGCGGCACGAAGCAGATACGGCACACCCTTCTGCCGGGTGTTGCGTCCAACAAAGACCACGCTCGGCTTGGCGGGGTCGATGCCCAGCGCACGGATGGCGTCATCTTCTTCATCGCGTTCCCAGAGGGAAACATCGATCCCGTTATGGACCACGCGGACTTTATCGGGATCAACATCGGGGTAACTGCGCAGGATGTCCTGGCGCATGCCGTCTGAAACGGCAATGATCGCCGCTGCTGCCTCATAGGCTGTTTTCTCCACCCAGGAGGACAGGGCATAGCCTCCCCCAAGCTGCTCGGCCTTCCACGGCCGGAGAGGTTCAAGGCTGTGGGCGCTGAGCACGTGGGGAATTCCGTGCAGCAGCGAGGCGAGATGGCCGGCCATGTTCGCGTACCAGGTGTGCGAGTGGACCAGGTCCGCCCCCGCAATGTCCGGAACGATCCTCAGGTCCACGCCCAGGGTTTGGAGGGCGGCGTTGGCATCGCCGAGGTCTTCAGGGGTGGCATAGGATGCCACCGAAGCCCCGTGGTAGTCGGCATCACGCGGCGCGCCGAAGGCCCGGACGTGAAGGTCGACGTGCTTTGCCAGCACCCGGCTGAGCTCGGCAACGTGGACACCGGCACCGCCATAAATTTCCGGAGGGAATTCTTTAGTCACAATGTCTATTCGCACGCTAACCAACGTAGTCGTTCCGGCGTATGTGTTCTAGTGTGAAAGAGTCCGGAAAATCGGACTTTTGGGGGATACGAAGACGTACGGGGAGCTGTGACCATGGCGTTGAAGAAAGTTCTGGCAATCGTATTGGCAGGCGGAGAAGGCAATCGACTGATGCCGCTGACGGCGGACCGGGCAAAACCCGCGGTTCCGTTCGCAGGCGGCTACCGGCTGATTGACTTTGCACTATCCAATCTCGTTAATTCGGGATATTTGAAAATCGTGGTGCTGACGCAGTACAAATCGCACAGCCTTGACCGGCACATCTCCGAAACCTGGAGGATGTCCACGCAATTGGGCCGGTATGTGGCTTCTGTTCCCGCGCAGCAGCGTGTGGGCAAGAGCTGGTTCCTTGGCAGTGCCAACGCAATTTACCAATCGCTGAACCTCATCCATGACGACGCCCCGGACATCGTGGTTGTGGTCGGCGCTGACCATGTGTACCGCATGGATTTCTCCCAAATGGTGGAGCAGCATATTGCCAGTGGTGCCAAAGCAACGGTTGCTGCCGTACGGCAGCCGCTGAACATGGCCAACCAATTCGGTGTGATCGAAGTAGACCAGAACGATCCCCAAAAGATTGCCGCATTCGTGGAGAAACCGGCCAGCACCCCCGGGCTGGCGGCAGATCCCACGCAGTTCCTGGCCTCCATGGGCAACTACGTCTTTAACGCAGACGCCTTGGTGGAAGCCTTGCATGTGGATGCGGAGAGACTCGATACCAAGCACGACATGGGCGGGGACATCATTCCCTACTTCGTGGACCAAGGTGAAGCAGGCGTGTACGACTTCACGCTCAATGACATCCCCGGTGCCACCGATCGGGACCGGACCTACTGGCGCGACGTCGGTACCATCGACTCGTTCTATGACGCGCACATGGACCTCATCTCCCCCGTGCCGATCTTCAACCTCTATAACTCCGAGTGGCCGATCTACACCCGCCAGAGCATCTCGCCGCCGGCAAAGTTTGTCCGTGGCGAGAACAACACCGTCGGTACTGCCCTGGACTCCATTGTTGCCAGCGGAGTGGTGGTTTCCGGTGGCATCGTTGAAGGGTCCGTGATTTCCAACGACGCCTATGTGGCGGCAGGCAGCCGCGTCCAGGACTCTGTACTGATGGACAAGGTCCGCGTTGGTGAAGGCGCGGTCATCAAGCGGGCAATCCTGGACAAGAACGTCAAGGTCCCTGCCGGTGCTGCCATCGGCCTGGACCCGGCCCTGGACAAGGCCCGGGGTTACAAGGTCACCGAATCCGGCATTACTGTGCTGGCGAAGGGCCAGGTTGTGCCCGAGCCCGGTGAAGCAGAGCTTGCCCTGTCGGCGCAACACCGCCGTGGGTTGCCCGAAGCTGTGAAGGCAGCTACCCATGATGATCCGGACATCCGCGATTCTGCCGAAAAGGTAGCCGCGGGAATCCAATCACGCGTCGCGGACGCTGCAGCGCAGGGCGCCTCGCACTAAGGTGCGGGCACTGCACTGACGTCGCCGGAACCCGAGGCAGGCCACAGGCTCCCAAGGCTGTAAAATCAGGTCAATGAGCTCCACCGATCTGACGCCTGAAGAGATCCAGGCCTGCCTCAAGGTTCTGACCACGATCCACGTCTATGACGAAGAGCACCCGGACTACGTTGCAGTCCGCCGTGCCACCGGCAAGATGTTCAAAGCCGTCAAACGGCACCGCAGGGTTACCAAGCGCGACTCCATCGCGGAGGCCGACCGCGCAGTCATCGCCTTGACGGCCACTGCCGCTCCGGACCGCATCGATGATGAGACCCGCGGCAACAAGCTGGAACCTTCTGCCACCGGCGAGATCGCCGGCCACCTCATCCGTTCGCGCCCCTGTTACATCTGCAAGAAGCACTACACGCAGGTTGATGCCTTCTATCACCAGCTCTGCCCGGAATGTGCTGCATTCAGCCACAGCAAGCGCGACGCCCGCACCGACCTCACAGGACGCAGGGCCCTGCTGACAGGTGGACGCGCCAAGATCGGCATGTACATCGCCCTTCGCCTGCTCCGCGATGGCGCCCACACCACCATCACTACCCGCTTCCCAAAGGACGCGGCCCGTCGCTTCGCTGCCATGGAAGACAGCGGTGAGTGGCTGCACCGTCTCCGGATTGTGGGCATCGACCTCCGTGACCCGGCTCAGGTCATGGCCCTTACGGACTCCCTCAACGAGGCCGGGCCGCTGGACATCATCATCAACAACGCAGCCCAGACAGTGCGGCGCTCCGGCAACGCCTACAAGCCCTTGGTCGACGCCGAGGACGAGCCATTGCCTGCCGCTTTGGAAGCCGCCAACGGTGGTCCGGAGCTGGTCACGTTCGGCCATGCCCATGACAAGCACCCCCTGGCCCTGGCCAGCAGCGTTACCGAACACCCGGTCCTGGCAGGGGACGCGATCACCTCGTTGGCACTGTCCACAGGATCGGCTTCGCTGGAACGGATCGAGTCGGGAACAGCGATCGACGCCGGCGGACTGGTCCCGGACCTCGCCTCCATCAACAGCTGGACCCAGGTGGTGGACGAAGTGGACCCCCTGGAGATGCTCGAGGTCCAACTCTGCAATGTCACGGCCCCCTTCCTGCTGGTCAGCCGCCTGCGCGATGCCATGAAGCGGTCCACTGCGCACAGGAAATACATTGTCAACGTCTCGGCCATGGAGGGACAGTTCTCCCGCGCTTACAAGGGCCCCGGACACCCCCACACCAATATGGCCAAGGCCGCATTGAACATGATGACCCGCACCAGCGCCCAGGAAATGCTGGATTCAGATGGCATTCTCATGACTGCCGTGGACACCGGATGGATCACCGACGAGCGTCCGCACTACACGAAGGTCCGGCTTATGGAGGAAGGCTTCCATGCGCCGTTGGACCTGGTGGATGGAGCCGCGCGGGTCTACGACCCCATCGTGATGGGCGAAAAGGGCGAGGACCAGTACGGTGTCTTCCTGAAGGACTACAAGCCCTCACCCTGGTGACCGTTCCCCGAGCCTGATTACAGCGAAGGCCCTTAAGAGCAACTCTTAAGGGCCTTCGCTGTTTTCACATTCCTGTGCGATTCAACGCCTAGGCCAGGCGGGTGATCTCCACTGATACGGAGAGTCCCGAACCTCCACCTCCGGACAGGATGCCTTTCAACGGGGGAACATCGCGGTAGTCACGTCCGCGGGCCACAGTGACGTGGTAGTCACCTGCAGGCTTGTGGTTGGTGGGGTCCCAGCTGCGCCATTCCCCATCCCACCATTCCAGCCACGCGTGCGACTGCCCTGCAACGGTTTCGCCGATGTCCGCCGAGGACCTGGGATGGATGTACCCGGAAACATAGCGGGCAGGGATGCCGCTGCAACGCAGGGCCCCGATAGCCAAATGCGCCAGGTCCTGGCATACGCCCTGGCGCTGGGACCATGCTTGCTCGGCGTTGGTGGTGACGCCGGTGGAACCCTTCATGTAGGTCATTTCCCCGGCCATCCAGGCGAACACGGCCAAGGCCGCCTCGTGGGGATTCTTTCCTTCGACAACGCCCGGGACAATGCCCAGGACTTCTTCTCCGGGCCCACTGAGCCTGGACTGGGGCAGCCAGTCGCTGAAGTCGTCCTGGACCTTGTCCGAGGCAATGACGTCCCACCCGACGATGTCGTCCTCCACTGCCACGCGTTCGGTGCGGTGAACTTCCACGGTGGCTGTGGCGAGGACTTCGAGGCTCTCGTGCGGCATCTGCATATCAAACGCCGTGACGCGGGTACCCCAGTAGTCACGGTACGTGCTGACGGACGCTTGGTTGGGCGAGACCTTCAAGGAGGACTCGAGGACCACTTGCTGGCCGTCGGTCAATGGGGTCATCCGGGCCTCGTTGTAGGACAACGTCACGCGGCGGTTGTACTTGTAGGCCGTCTTGTGGACGATGCTCAGCCGGGTCATGAAACTTCTCCCACCCAGGCGTGCTCATCAGCCTGATTGAAGTACTTACGGGAAATCGCATCGGACGCCTGCGTCACGGCCTTCTGCACACGTTCCATGTGCTCGGGCAGCTCCGACATGAGATCGTCTGTGCGGTGGAACTCAAGGAACGTGCGGGCCTGGCCAACTATTCGACGGGCATCATTGATGAAGCCCACACGCTGTGCTGATGGATCCAGCTTGGCAAGGCACTCATCGGCATCACGCAGCGCGTAGACGATGGACCGCGGGAACAACCGGTCCAGAAGGAGGAATTCAGCTGCGTGCTGGTCTCCGAATGCGGCCCTGCGGGTCCGGATGAAGGATTCGTAGGCCCCGGCGCACCGGAGCATGTTGACCCAGGACATTCCCGCGGACTGGACATCCCTCGTAGAGAGCATGCGGGCAGTCATGTCTGCCCGCTCCAGGGAACGGCCAAGAACCATGAACAACCAGCTCTCGTCGTGGCTGACGGTGGTGTCCGCAAGTCCCCGGACCATGGCCGTCCGCTCCAGGACCCAATTGCAGAAACGGTAGGTTCCCACAACGTCCTTGCGGTGCTGGTTAAGGCCGTAATAGGTGGTGTTGAGGCTTTCCCACAGGGATTGCGAGACGGTTTCCCGTGCACGCCGCGCGTTCTCGCGTGCTGCACCGAGGGAGCCGGCTATGGAAGAAGCGCTCTGCTTGTCATAAGCCAGGGCATGAAGGAGTTCAGGAAGGCCAAAATCCTCGCTTTGGGGCTTGGCACCCATGACGGCGAGGAGTTCCCTGGCCACGCTCCGCTGCTCCTCAAGGGGCAGGTGGTTCAGCCGTTCGAGGTGGACGTCAAGGATCCGGGACGTGCCGTCGGCACGTTCTACGTAGCGTCCGATCCAAAAGAGAGACTCAGCAATACGGCTCAGCATGGAACTGCCTCCTTCGAGTGGTGCAGGTCGAAGTTCAAGTGGTGGTGGAGCGGGGTCACTGTTGCTGCTCCGTTTGGCGGTCACGCCAGTTGCTTTCCACGGGCCACACGGATACTTGTTCGCGGAGCGTGACAGACTGGCGTGGGATGACCTCGGCGGGAAGTTTCGGCGAGTCGGCCAGGACCCAGGTGTCCTTGGAACCGCCGCCCTGGCTGGAGTTCACAATCAAGGAACCTTCCTTCAGGGCCACCCGGGTGAGGCCGCCGGGCAGGACCCAGACGTCGTCGCCGTCGTTGACTGCGAAGGGCCGCAGGTCCACGTGGCGGGGACCAAATTTGTCCCCGGAGAGCGTCGGCACGGTTGACAGCTGCAGGACCGGCTGGGCGATCCACCCGCGGGGATCGGCGATGACCCGTTTACGCAGGGCATCAAGCTCGTCCTTGGTGGCATCAGGTCCAATGACCAACCCCTTGCCTCCTGAACCATCAACAGGCTTGACCACCAGTTCGTCGAGGCGGTCCAGCACGTGCTCCCTGGCTTCCTTTTCCTCAAGCCGGAAAGTGTCGACGTTGGCGATGATCGGCTCTTCATGAAGGTAGTACCGGATCAGGTCAGGGACGTAACTGTACACGAGCTTGTCATCAGCTACGCCGTTGCCTACAGCGTTGGCTATCGTCACTCCCCCGGCGCGTGCCGCGTTGACCAGCCCGGGGCATCCGAGCATGGAGTCGGAACGGAACTGGAGGGGATCCAGGAAGTCGTCGTCGATGCGCTTGTAGATGACGTCCACTCGCTGTTCACCCGCGGTGGTCCGCATGTAGACACGGTTGCCGCGGCAAATGAGGTCACGGCCTTCCACCAGTTCAACGCCCATGAGACCGGCAAGGAGCGTGTGCTCAAAGTAGGCGCTGTTGAAAACGCCCGGCGTCAGGACCACCACTGTGGGATCGTCCACGCCCGCCGGTGCAGTCTTGCGAAGTGCTGAAAGAAGCCGCCGTGGATACTCTTCCACGGGGCGGATGTGCTGCTGGCCGAAAGCCTCGGGCAGGCCCTTGGCCATGGCCCTTCGGTTCTCCAGGACGTAGCTGACGCCGGAGGGAACCCGGACGTTGTCCTCGAGCACCCTGAAGGTCCCGGCAGCGTCACGGACGACGTCGATGCCTGATACATGGACGCGGACACCACCGGATGGTTCGAAACCGTGGACTGCCCGGTGGAAGTGGGCGCTGGTGGTGATCAGCTGCCGGGGTATCACCCCGTCTGTCACTACGGCCATCCGGCCATAGACATCATTAAGGAACGCCTCCAGTGCCTTGACCCGCTGGGCCACGCCGCGCTCCAGGACATTCCACTCATCGGCGGGAATGACCCGGGGCACAATGTCCAAGGGGAACGGGCGCTCCTCCCCCGCGTAGTCGAAGGTGACTCCGCGGTCCAGGAACGTCCGGGCCATGGAGTCTGCACGGGCCGTCACATCGGCCAGGGACAGCTCCCGCAAGGCGCCGGAAACCTGACCGTAGGATTTTCTGGCAATGTGGCCGGGGGCAAACATCTCGTCATAGGCGCCGCTGCGCGCAGCGGCCTCGGAGTAATCCTGGAATAGGTCAGACATGGGATTCAGGTAATCACCTTTTTGAGTCGAGCGCATTACGCACTGATTGTGTCGCGGTTTCCGGATGCTCCCGGTTCGCCTTTCCGTGCCCTCATCCGGCAGGGTTGAGGCATGCCCTTCAACAGTCCTGCGCCCCAGCTGTCCCGGCTGGGGCCCGGGTTGGTCCTGAGCGTCGCCGCTGCGGGTCTTGCCTTCGCAATCCACACGGTGGTTCCGGCGGTTCCCGCCATGACGCTCGCTGTTGCCTTGGGCCTGCTCTCAGCAAATATACCGGGCACGGCGGTCCTGACCGCGGGGCGCGCCCGGCCTGGACTGGACTTCGCGGGGAAACACCTCATGCGTGCAGGGATTGTCCTGCTGGGACTCAAAGTCAGCATGGGCGATGTCCTGGGACTGGGCTGGCTGGCGCTGCTGCTGATTGCAGGTGTGGTTCTGATGAGTTTCGCCGGCACGTATGGCCTTGCGCGTCTATTGCGTCTCCCTGGTGAGGCGGCTTTGTTGATCGCCACGGGTTTTTCCATCTGCGGTGCCTCGGCCATCGGTGCCATGGCGGCTGTACGGCGGATCAGGCACCAGGACACCGTCCTGCCGGTAGCGCTGGTAACCCTCTGCGGCACGTTGGCCATTGGCGTGCTGCCGCTGCTGATGCACCCTCTTGGCCTGTCTCCTGAACAGTTTGGTGCCTGGACCGGTGCGTCCGTCCATGACGTTGGCCAGGTGGTGGCCACCGCCCAAACCGCAGGGACCTCCGCACTGGCGATCGCCGTCGTCGTGAAATTGACCAGGGTTGTCCTGCTGGCACCGATAACCGCCACGGCCGGGCTGCACCAACGGATACTCCACCTCCGTGAGCGCGCCAGCGGCGCCACGGACGGGTCGGGCAGCACGGATGGCAGGTTTCCCCCGATCGTCCCCCTCTTCGTGGTGGGTTTCCTCGCCATGGTGGCTGTTCGATCCTTGGATTGGGCCCCGCCGGCTGTTTTGGAGAGCGCTGCGGCGGTGCAGGACATCCTTCTGGCAACAGCCCTCTTCGGACTGGGCTCGGCGGTCCGCATCAGGACCCTGATCCATACCGGTGGTCGTGCCGTCCTGGTCGCTTTGGGCTCGTGGCTGCTCATCGCATCACTGGGCCTGGGGGCCGCTTTGATCATGATTAGATAGCTGTGTGTCGAATCACAATCTATCGCGCGATGAAGCCGCCACCCGTTCAGCCCTGATCACCACCCACAGCTACGACGTCACCCTCGATGTCCGCGACGCGGAAGATCCCGCCGTCCCCGGGTACCCGAGTACCAGCACCATCACCTTTTCAGCGATGCCGGGTTCGGCGACGTTCCTTGATTTTATCAACGGTGGCGTACAGTCCGTGATCCTCAACGGCCAACCCCTGGACGTTGGGTCCGTCGTGGACCGCCACAGGATAGTCCTGGAAGGACTGGCGGCCGAGAACACCGTCACCGTCACCGGCACTGCCCTGTACAGCCGCTCCGGTGAAGGCATGCACCGGTTTGTCGATCCCGCTGATGGCCAGTGCTACCTCTACACGCAATACGAGCCCGCAGACAGCCGGCGGGTCTTCGCCAACTTCGAACAGCCGGACCTCAAGGCCGAATTCACTTTCCATGTGATCGCCCCGGCAGGCTGGGAAGTCGCGTCCAACGGGGTGGAGGAATCCCGCACCCCGGAGGGCGGAGACGCCCGCGCCGCCCGCTGGGACTTCGCCACCACCAAACGCATGTCCACGTACATCACCACTGTGCTCGCTGGCCCCTACTTCAAAGCCACGGATCACTGGGGAGCAACGCTCGACGACGGCACCCGGCTTGAGGTGCCGCTGGCGCTTTTCTGCCGGGCCTCTTTGGCGGAGTCCTTCGACGCGGACGAACTGTTCGGGTTGACAAAGAGTGGGCTTGCCTTCTTCAACGATCTCTTCGACTACCCCTACCCGTGGGGAAAATACGATCAGGCTTTCGTGCCCGAGTACAACCTCGGAGCCATGGAGAACCCCGGCCTGGTGACCTTCACGGAGAAGTATGTCTACGCCTCCCGGGCCACTGACGCCCAGTACCAGGCCCGGGCCAACACGCTGATGCATGAGATGGCCCACATGTGGTTCGGCGACCTCGTGACCATGCACTGGTGGGACGATCTCTGGCTGAAGGAGTCGTTCGCCGACTACATGGGCACCCTTGGCGTGGACCGTGCCACCGATTGGGACACCGCATGGGTGAACTTCGCGAACAAGCGTAAAGCCTGGGCGTACGTCCAGGACCAGTTGCCCACGACGCACCCGATTGTGGCCGACATCCCGGACCTCGAAGCGGCAAAGCAGAATTTTGATGGAATCACCTACGCCAAGGGTGCTTCGGTCCTGAAGCAGCTGGTGGCCTACGTGGGCTTTGATGCTTTTATTGCCGGCTCCCGCCAGTATTTCCGGGATCATGAGTTCGGGAATACTTCCCTGCAGGATCTGCTCCTGGCCCTCAGCGCCGCGTCCGGCAGGGATCTCGGCCAGTGGGCCGGCCAATGGCTGCAGACCTCCGGTATCTCGACCATTTCGGCGGAGATCGTGGACGACAACGGCGTCCTTGGTGCCGTGACGCTCCGGCAGGATGCCATCGACCCCATCACGGGCCACCAAGTACTCCGTCCGCACCGGTTGCGGCTGGGCCTGTACGACGCTGATGCTTCAGGCCTGCTCGTGCGTTCCGAGAGCCTGGAGGTCGACGTAACCGGCCCCAGTACCCTGGTGCCCCAGTTGAACGGTAAACGCCGTCCTGCTTTGCTTTTGGTCAATGATGATGACTTGAGTTACGCCAAGGTCCGCCTCGATCCCGGTTCCGAACACACTGTCCGGGCCTCGCTTGGAAAAATCAGCGATCCCATGGCCCGCGCCCTCTGCTGGACTGCACTGTGGGATTCCGCGCGTGACGGGGTGACGCCTGCCGTGCGCTATGTGGCGGCTGTGGAGCAGTTTGCCTCTGATGAGACCGGCATCGGGGTCCTGTTGAACGTGCTGGGCAACGCTTCTGCCGCCATTGAACGCTACGTTCCTGCAGCCGGCCGGGAAGGGGTGCGCAAGGATTTCCTCTCGGTGGCCGCTGACAGGATGAAGGCCGCAGATCCAGGCTCCGACCATCAGCTCGCCTGGGCAAGGACCTTGGCGGAGGTATCCCGGCACGGGGACAGCGAACTCCCCTTGCTCCGGGGAATCCTGGACGGCAGCGTCGTCATTGAAGGACTGGCTGTCGATGCCGAACTACGTTGGAGCTTCTGGCAGGCTTTGTCAGCCCACGGCCAGGCGTCCCGGGCCGAATTGGACCGGGAACTGCAGGCAGACAAGACGGCATCCGGAAGGGAGGGCCATGCCCTTGCTGCGGCATCCATTCCCGACGCCTCAACCAAGGCAGCCGCCTGGGATTCCACGGTCAACAGCACGGGGCTTTCCAACGAAATCCTGAGCGCAACGATCGGTGGCTTCATGACGGGACCGGCGTCCCTTCTGGAACCCTATGTGGAACCCTACTTCGAATGCCTTGAACGGGTGTGGGCCGAACGCAGCATCGAGATAGCCGGCAGGATTGTGCGCGGACTGTTCCCGGGGGCACAGGACCTGGCGGAAGGCATGCAGCCTTCGGAGCACCCGGTCCTGGTACGCACGGACACATGGTTGACCGACCACAGTGACGCTCCCCGGGCATTGCGCCGTATCGTCATCGAGCAGAGAAGCCACTTGGCCCGGGCGCTCACGGCGCAAGCCGCCCCGGCTTAGGCCTGTCGGCAGCTACGGAACCCGGTTCAACCACTCTTCGGTTCCGAACTTCGCCTCCACGCGGTTCTTCGCCTCACCGAGCTCAGCCTCGGTGAGGCGGGACTCGAGGGCGCCATACCGTTCCATGAATACCTCCTGCATGGCTTCAAGGATGGCTGCCCGGGCAAGCCCCGTTTGGCGTCGTAACGGATCAACGCGCTTCTTGGCGCTGCGCGTGCCTTTGTCGGAGAGTTTTTCCTTGCCGATGCGCAGGACTTCCACCATCTTGTCTGCATCGATGTCGTAGCTCATGGTGACGTGATGCAACATGCCCCCGTTCGCGAGGCGCTTTTGTGCAGCGCCCCCGATCTTTCCTTGATCGGTGGCGATGTCATTGAGGGGAACGTAGAAAGCGGCGATCCCCAATTTCTCCAGGGCCGCCATCTCCCAAGCGTCCAGGAAAGCGTAGGAATCGGCAAAACTGATGCCGTCCACCAGTGTCTGTGGCAGGTAGAGCGAGTAGGTGATGCAGTTGCCGGCTTCCATGAACATGGCGCCGCCGCCGCTGATGCGCCGGACCACGTTGATGCCGTACCGGGAAACCCCTTCAGGGTCCACCTCATTACGCACTGACTGGAAGCTGCCAATGACCACCGACGGCTCTTCCCAATCCCAGAAGCGCAGCGTGGGATTGCGCAGCCCCGCGCCCACCTCCTCGGTGAGGACCTCATCCAGTGCGACGTTTACCTGGGTGGGCAGCACGGAGGGCGGGATGACTTCCCATTGGTGGTCTCCCCAGCTGGTGGCTTTGGACAGTGCCCGCCGGACGGTGATAGCCACGGCTTCTGCAGAAAAGCCGAACAGTACTGCGTCCCCGGGCAGCCCCGCAGTGACCGCTGCGGCAATGTCTGCGGCCGTCGAGCTGTCCGGAAGACCGGTCAGTGCCGTGTTGATGTCCTCCAATGCCTCGTCCGGTTCCAGGAAGAAGTCGCCGCTGAGGGAGACGTTGGTGAATTTCCCTTCGCTCACGTCCAGGTCAACCACCACCAGTTTGCCCCCGGGAACCTTGTATTCGCCGTGAAGGCGGGTGTCGGCGTCGTTGATGGCTGGGTGCTGATCAGGGCTGGGAGTCATGGTGTCCATCTTGCCGGAAAACGCAAAAGCCCGCATTGCCGAAGAATCCAGCAATGCGGGCTGTGAAAAGCCTTGGGGTGAAGTGGGTTACTTCTTGCCGCCGAAGCCCTTGAAGCGGGCGTTGAAGCGCTCGACGCGGCCAGCGGAGTCCATGATGCGCTGCTTGCCCGTGTAGAACGGGTGGGACTCCGACGAGATTTCGACGTCGATAACCGGGTAGGTGTTTCCGTCTTCCCACTCGATGGTCTTCGAGGAAGACACGGTGGACTTGGTCAGGAACTGCGTACCGGAAGCCAGGTCGTTGAAAACAACTGCTTCGTACTTCGGGTGGATATCAGACTTCATAATGGGACCTTTTGTTCACGCAGCTGGATTTTGCCAGCTGCCAGGTATGAATGGAGGTGGTCTGGTTGCTGCAATGCGGACATTCCAGCTGCCGGGCCAACAACCAATCATAGCGGAAACCGCACGGCCGGACGAACCGCTGTCAGTCGCGCGGACGGAGTTCCCAAAAAGCCACTGCCGAGGCGGCAGCAACGTTGAGTGAGTCAACGCCCGCGCGCATGGGAATTTTGACTGCCAGGTCTGCAGCATCCAGGGTGTCCTGGCTCATGCCGGGGCCCTCCGTGCCAAGCACCAAAGCCAGTTTGGAGTACTCCCTTGTGGCCAGGTCGTCCAGATCCAACGCACCTTCAGTCAGTTCCATTGCGGCAATGGTGAAGCCTTGCTCCTTGAGGCGGAACAGGTCATCCGGCCAGCTTTCCAGCCTGGCCCAGGGAACTTGGAAGACCGTGCCCATGCTGACCCTGACACTGCGCCTGTACAAGGGATCTCCGCACCGTGGGGACACCAGGACAGCGTCCACCCCCAGTGCTGCGGCGGACCGGAAAATTGCCCCCACATTGGTGTGGTCAACGATGTCTTCGAGGACAGCGACGCGCCGGGCGCTGGCCAGCAGTGTCTCCAGTGGAACAGGGGCCGGCCGGTGCATTGCTGCCATGGCACCACGGTGCAGGTGGAATCCGGTGATTTCTTCCAGCAGGGACGCCTTGCCGATGAACACCGGAACGTCCGGATATGCCTGGAAAACGTCCTCGAGGTCTTCCAGCCATTTCTCCGCCAGGAAAAAGGATCGGGGCTGGTGTCCGGCGGCCAGTGCCCTGCGTAAAACTCTCGAAGACTCGGCGATGTACATGCCTTCTTCAGGCTCACGAAGCTTCCGAAGGTGCACATCAGTAAGAGTGGTGTAGTCCGTCACGCGTGGATCATCCGCGGACTCAAGATAGTGGAAAGCCACCGGGCGGTTATTTCATCAGGTTGGCGATCATGAAGCCAAGGGCCACGATGCCAAGGGTGAAGATGACGGCCCGGAGGACGCGCGGGGACAACTTCCGGCCAACTTTTGAACCTACCAAACCGCCGATTGTGGAGCTCACGGCAATGAGGAGAACCACCAGCCACTCGATGCGGTCGAAAGCAAAGATCAGGTAGGAGATTGCTGCCACCATATTTACGCCGAGCACCAGGATGTTCTTCATGGCGTTGGCATTTTGCATTGTTCCGCTCAGGAACACGCCAAGGATGCCTACCAGCAAAATCCCTTGTGCCGCCACAAAGTAGCCACCGTAGACGCCGGCAAGATAGACGAGCACAACCAAGAGGATTCCATGGCTGCGATCCCGGATGGCATGTTCCGGGTTTTGCTCCCGGCTGCGGACCCAGGCCTGCAGTTTGGGCTGGAACAGCACCATCAACAGGGCCATGACCAACAGGACGGGAGCAACGTAGTGGAAGACCTTCTCCGGTAGGTGCAGCAGGAGCCATGCGCCGGTGATGCCGCCCAGCAGCGAGGCCGGCAGCAACTTCATCAGCTGCCGTCCCCTGCCGGCCAACTCGCGGCGGTAACCCCAGGCGCCCGCCGCTGTGCCGGCAACAAGGCCCATGGCATTGCTCATGGACGCCACCACGGGTGTGATGCCAATGGCAATGAGGACAGGGAAAGTCACCAGTGTGCCGGAACCGACCACCGCGTTGATGGTGCCGGCCCACAAGCCCGCGAAAAAGACCAGGATGCTGCTAAGGATTTCCATTGATGACTATCGGGTCGGCAAGCGGCGGGCAGTGGCGGTGTAGCGTCCCGCGTTTTCTGAAACGTCCAGCGGCAGGCCGAAGGTCTCGCTGAGGTGTTCGTCCGTGAGAACTTCCTTGATGGGACCAGCGGCCACCACGCCGCCTTCGCGGAGCAGCATGGCATGGGTGAATCCCGGCGGCACTTCCTCAAGGTGGTGGGTCACCAGGACCATCGCGGGAGCCGCCTCGTCGCTGGCCAGCTCACCAAGCTTGTGCACCAGTTCCTCCCGGCCGCCCAGATCCAGGCCCGCGGCCGGTTCATCCAAAAGCAGTAGTTCGGGGTCGGTCATGAGGGCGCGGGCAATCTGCACACGCTTTCGCTCGCCCTCGGACAAGGTGGCAAAGGTCCGGTTAAGCAGCGGGCCCATCCCCCAGTCGTTCAGCAAGCCAAAGGCGCGCCGCTCGTCGTCGCGCTCGTAACCCTCGCGCCAGCGTCCGGTCACGCCGTAGGCGGCGGTGACCACCACGTTGAGGACGTTCTCATGCTCGGGGATCTGGGTCGCAAGTGCTGCCGAAGACAACCCGATGCGGGGGCGCAGTTCGAAAACATCAACACGACCCAGGACCTCATCCAGGATCCCGGCTTTTCCGCTGCTCGGGTGGAGCCGGGCTGCGGCTATCTGGAGAAGCGTGGTCTTTCCGGCGCCATTCGGTCCCAGGATGACCCAGCGTTCCCCTTCGTTGACCTGCCAGTCAACCTTGTCCAGCAGGGTCTTCTTGCCTCGGACAACGCTGACGGAAGCCAATTCCAGAACATCACTCATAGCAGTAGACACTAGGACAAAAAACCATATGACTGATAACCGGTCGCCCTTCTGTGTTACCGGCCGAAACGAATTCGGGTGGTTGTGCTGTGCTCAGTAGGATTGAGGCCATGACTTCGAACTTGGCTGCGGTCAGCTATGGCGTGCATTTGTCCCCCGAATCCCTTGTGAACCTTCGGAAGGTACTTGCCGACGCCGGCGCCGCAGTGTCATCGGAATCACATAGCGGCGACCACCGCTTCAGTGTCGTTACGGCAGGCCTCGCTGCGGGCTCGGAGGCGTTGGTGGATCTTGCCGGCGTTCGCCGGAACGTTGCTGCGGCAGCCAGCGCCGGCATTGATACTGCGATTGTTCCTGAAGAACTGCGCCAGGCTTCCCGGAAGCTCCTGATCATGGATGTGGATTCGACGCTGATCCAGCAGGAAGTCATTGAACTGTTGGCCGCGCATGCCGGTAAACGGGAGGAAGTGGCCGCAGTGACCGAGGCCGCCATGCGCGGCGAGCTGGACTTTGCCCAGAGCCTCCACGCCCGCGTCGCCGTGCTCGCCGGGCTGCCCATGGACGTCGTCGAGTCCGTCCGCCAGGAGGTGCGCCTCAGCCTTGGCGCTGCAGAGCTCGTGGCTGCCTTCAAGGAAGCCGGGCACGTTGTGGCGGTGGTGTCCGGCGGATTCAACCAGATCCTTCGTCCCATTGCCGAGGAACTCGGGCTGGACCACTGGATCGCCAACGAGCTTGAAATCGTCGACGGCGTGTTGACCGGCAAGGTGCTTGGCGCCGTGATTGACCGGGCAGCCAAGGAGAAGTACCTGCGTGAGTGGGCAGCTGCCGAAGGAATCAGCCTCGAGCACACCATCGCAGTGGGTGACGGCGCCAATGACCTGGACATGCTCAGTGCGGCAGGGATCGGAATCGCTTTCAATGCCAAGCCTGCTGTTCGGGCAGTAGCGGACGCTGCCATCAACATGCCCTATCTCGACGCCGTCCGGCACATCGCCAACGTCTGACACCCGCTCTCACTGAGCCGGTTTGAATGCCGGCCAACCCGCTTACGGCCGCGGGTGTCTTTGGTGTGCCCACGGGTATCTGTCTTGTGTTCCTGATGCGAAACAACAATGCCTATTTCGTGACGCTATTATTCCGACTATTTATCAAATCGTCATTAAAAGCCCATTCATGGACGGAGCTCCTTCCGGAATTGAATAGTCATGCCATTTTTCGGGCAAATGCTGTGTAAAGTAAAAGCTCGACATGGAAATCCGTGAACATGCGGCAGTCCTGAATGACGGAAGAGCAGGGTCGGTAAGTGAACCGTTCGGAGCGTACGTGGAAATGGTGGAAACGCAGCGAGGAATTTGAATCCCTGCCAACACCCCTCCACGAGATCATCCGTGAGCGTCACCCTGATGCGGTGGCAACGGGAATGGCTCCTAACCAATGGGACTCCGGCCCTGCGATACCTCCTGGCCAGGAAATTCCGTCGGTTTATTTCATGGCCGCCAGTGATGGCACTACAGAACAGGAAGAACTGATTATGAGCTCACTTGACGAAGCTACCAAGCAACTGCTGTCCATCGAAGGTGCTACGGGTGCAGCCATTGTTGACTACACCAGTGGAATGGCGCTGGCGCAGGGCGGAAACCCGGGTTTCGACCTGGGAGTTGCCGCAGCCGGCAACTCGAACGTCGTCAGCTCCAAATTGCGGACCATGGCCGACCTCGGCCTGGACAGCAACATTGAGGACGTGCTGATCACCCTGGATACGCAATACCACTTGATCAACGTCCTGAATTCGGCGGGGTCCAAGGGACTTTTCGTTTATCTGGTGCTGGACCGGACCTATGCGAACCTGGCGCTGGCACGCCACAAGCTCAATAACATCGCCAAGGCTGTCGCCATCTGATCTCCAGGTGTTAACAGTGAGGGGCGGCCGCGATCATCGCGGCCGCCCTTCTTCGTCCAATTTGCCGGACTCCTCAGACTTTCACCCTTCGTGCCTCGCGGCCGCCCGATTCGAACTTGACGCCCAGCATGTGGTGCACCAGGACATCCTCGTTGGTGTTGGCGTTGGCCTCAATGGTGACAAGCTCCCCGTCCCGCATGACGCCAATCCGATGGCACCAGTTGACCATCTCGGACAGGTCCGAGGACAGGAGGATGATGGCAACCCCGGTTTGGCTGAGCTGGGTCAGCATCTTGTACACGATTTCCTTGGCACCGATGTCGATCCCGCGGCTGGGATGGCTGAGGATCAGGACATCGCAATCGGTGGAGATCCATCGGGCAAGCTCCACTTTCTGGCGGTCGCCTCCGGAAAGGGTGGTGAGGGCACCTTGGATGTTGGTGGTGTTGATGCGCATGCGGTGCACCACGTCAGCCACGCCCCGTAGGTGGGTGATTTCGTCCTGGAGACTTGCAGCACCCGGGGCTTTGCCCTGATACAGCCCATCGGCGATGCTGGTCCCTGAAGCGAAGGTGTCGGCCGTGTCCGGCGAATAGCCGATCTTCAGCCGCCGTGCATCCTGGAGCCCGCGGATCTGGACCTGGTTTCCCTTCACGTGGATCGTCCCCGAGGTGCAGGGGTGGATCCCGGCCAGTGCCTCCGTGAGTTGGTAGACGCCGGATCTGTGGGTTCCCACGAGGCCGAAAATTTCACCCTTGACCACGTTGAAGCTCACATCACGGACGTTTTCCCCCACGCCGAGGTTGGAGATCCGCAGGACCTCTTCCCCGGCGGCCGGACCTGTAGGCCGGGCAATCCGCTCGAGTTCCTGCTGCAATAGGAGGAAGGCAAGTTCGTCGACGTCGGTTTTGCTGGCTTCCACGATCTTGTGAACTCTGCCGTCGCGGAGGATCGCGATGCGATGGGCAATGGAGCGGACTTCGTCCAGGCGATGGGTGATGTAGATGATCGCCCGGCCCTGCCTTGTCAGCATTCTCAGAACCTGGTGCAGGACTGCGACGTCGTGGTCCGGAAGGGACGCGGCTGCCTCGTCCATGATGACCAGCTGGGCTTCCTCGGCAACCATGCGGAGGACTTCCACCAAGGCTTGCTCTGCCCGTATCAGTGTGCCGACCTTCGCATCAGGGTCCAGGGTGATCCCGATGTCCCGGATCAGCTTGGCGGCTTGGCCGCGGAGTTCCCCATGTGGCCGTCCTGACTGGAAGGTCCCGCGGAAAATGGCCTCCGTGATGGTCAGGTCCGGATCTATGTGGAAGTTTTGGGGAATAAGCCCTACTCCGCAGGCCTGTGCCTCTGCGATCGAATCCGGCGCGTACTTCTCTCCGGCAAGCGTGATCCGGCCCTGGTCATGTTTGAGGGATCCTGCCAGGACGCCCATGAGGGTGGTCTTACCTGCGCCGTTGGTTCCAATCAGCCCCAGGATCTCGCCGCGATGCACTGAAAGGCCAACACCTTTGAGGATGCGGCGTTGATCGTACGACGCGTGAATATCATCAGCATGTAACAACAGATCCAAAGAAGCTCCTAATGCATGCACAAACCCGCCCATTGTGGATTATGCAATGTGCTGACAACTACGTGCGAGGCTGCCTTGGAGAGTCAACCAGAAGGATTCCCTTAATGCAAAGTCGAATTTGCAAAACAGTTAAGCCCAATTCGTGACGCGAAAATTCGAACAATTTATCAAACTGACACTTTACGAGCGTGGGCACCTTCGCCGTTTTGATGGTTAAACAGCTGTGGCCCTGGACGAAGGTCCGGGGCCACAGCAGGTCAGATGGTCGCTATTCGGCCGTTTTGCCGAAGTAGTCTGCACCACCAACATATTCGGTGTGCCCGGATTCGACGTCCGCAGTGACCATCTTGGCAACTTCGGCTGCGAACTCCTCCACGGAGTACAGCTTGCCGGCTTCGGCCCGGCGCGCTTCGATGGCTCCCGGGTTGGAACGGTCCAGCAGGGTCGCCGTTACGGTGCCTTCGATCATGTCACCGGAAACGACCACCAACGAGATGCCCTTGTCCGCAAGGTGGGGAATCAAATCCCGCAGTGCGTCTTCCCCGGCGCGCTTGCTCTTTGCGACCGGCTCGTACTCAGGCATGGTGGGAACAGTTTCCACGAAGTGCGCCTGGTGGCTGGTAACGAAGACGACGCGCGAGCCCTCAGGCATGAGCGGTACCGCTGCATTAAGCATGTTGACCTGGGCATCGCGGTTGAGCTTGAGGGCATAACCCTCCTCCATGCCTGATTCCATGCCACCTGAAGCGTTCAGCACCAGGACATCGAGGGAACCAAACTCCTCCATGGCTTTGCTCGCCAGGGCGTGCACGCCTTCATCGGTGGTGAGGTCGGCGCCCACGGCAGCTGCACGGCCACCCGCTTCCTGGATGCCGGCCACCACCTTGTTGGCGCGCGGCGCCTTTTGACGGTAGTTAACAACGACGGCGGCGCCCTCGCCTGCAAGGATCTTGGCAACTTCGGCACCAATTCCACGGGAAGACCCCGTGACGATGGCGGTCTTGTTATCCAGCGTTCCCATTCATGCTCCTTTTGTTCAGATCATCCAAATTCCGTGGCCTCACCTTCCATCATGCCAGCGGCAAGGTTGAATCAGGTTGTGGGCCCCGGACAAAAACTGCGGTTGAGGCTAGTGTCCTAGTGACCCATACCCAGGCCACCGTCAACCGGGATAACGGCTCCTGAGATGTAGGCGGCTTCATCGCTGGCAACCCAGCGAACTACATCAGCAACTTCGGAGGCCTCCGCAAAACGGCCCGCGGGAACATTGGCCAGGTAGGACTTCTGGGTGTCCTCAGGCAGTTCTGCGGTCATGTCGGTATTGATAAAGCCCGGTGCCACGACGTTGGCGGTAATTCCCCTGCTGCCAAGTTCGCGCGTGAGGGAGCGTGCGATTCCCACCATGCCTGCCTTTGACGCAGAGTAGTTGATCTGGCCGGGTGCACCATAGAGGCCGGAGACCGAAGAAATGAGGACCACGCGGCCTTTGCGGAGACGGATCATTCCCTTGGATGCCCGCTTGATAACCCGGAAGGCGCCCGTGAGGTTGGTGTCCAGGACCGACGTGAAGTCATCTTCGCTCATGCGCAGCAGCAGCGTGTCCTTGGTGATGCCTGCATTGGCAACCAGTACTTCAACGGGTCCGTGGGCATCTTCGACGATTTTGAACGCGGCGTCGATGGAAGCCTCGTCCGTGACATCGGCCTGGACACCCAGGATGCCCTCAGGCAACTCTGTTTGACTTCGGTAGGTCACGGCTACCTTGTCGCCGTTGGCGAGGAACGATTCCGCAATGGCCAGGCCAATGCCACGGTTGCCGCCGGTTATCAGGACGCTGCGGCCGGTTGTGACTGCTTCAGACATGCTTTGGCTCCAGGTTCCGCGGCAACAACATGCCGCATTGAAGGGGGATTTTCCTGTGTCGATCTTATCCGCCGGCCATCCCAACCCATGGCTTACCCCCAACCTGCGCGGTTTGGGTCGTCACGGCCTTGGTGAGAGAATTGGGAGAGGCCTTTGGAGCGTGATGATTCAGTTGTGACACGAGAAAACAGTCCCCTGCAGCAAGTGCCCGGGGAACCGGACGCTTTTTCCGGCGAGCCCGAAGTCCACAGCATCACAGATGCCGCCGCTGCCCACTCCGAGGACATGCGTGAGCGCATGATCAAGTATGCAGTGGCCATGGGTATCCGCATGGTCTGCATCGTCCTGATTTTCGTGGTGGATGGCTGGTTCAAGATCATTGCGATCGCGGGCGCTGTTTTCCTTCCTTGGATTGCCGTTGTCATCGCCAACGGCAATGACAAGGCCGAGGACCATAGCGAATCATTGCTGGACTACGTGGCAGTCCCTGAAATCGAGCGTTCCTCCCCCTCGGAAGAACCGGCGGCAGAGGGACCTGAGGTTCTCCAAGGCGAGTTGGTCGATGACGAACCATCATGGCAACAAGACGGCCCCCCAACGGGCCCTGCAAGCGAGGCCGGACACACCGGCGATGAACGGGCGGCTTCATGAACATCTTCAATCTTGGCGGCCTGGGTGCAGCCACCGGGGAATCCGGGCGGGCTTTGGCGCCTGAGGTGTGCTCCCGCAAAGGGTGCCGTGTGGTGGCCCAGTGGCAGCTCTTGTGGAACAACCCGCGGATCCACACACCGGATCGGCGCAAGGTTTGGCTTTCCTGCACAGACCACCGCGAGTGGCTGGAGGAGTATCTGACCACCCGGGGCCTGTGGAAAGAGACCCTTCCGTTTTCGGCCGGCCAAGCAGTTTTGAACGAGGCCGACTGAATGTACCGCTTTCTCTTCTCCAGCAAGTGGCTGGGGTACTTCGTTCTGGCTGTCGTCTTTGCCACGGCCTGCGTTTTCCTGGGCCGCTGGCAGATGGACCGCCGGGCCGAGACCCTGGCCGAGATCAATCGCGTGGTCAGCAACTACTCGGCCACCCCAATCCCCTACACGGAAATCAAGGGCCAGTTCAACGCCTTGGATCCTGAGCGTGAATGGACCCAGGTTCAGTTGCGGGGCAGCTACGACCTCGAAGGCCAGCGCGTTGTCAGGAACCGTCCGCTGAACGGCCAGCCAGGTTACGACGTCGTGGTCCCCTTCCGGCTCACAACCGGCGAAGCAGTCGTCATTGACCGTGGATGGCTGCCCATTGGGAACAACACCCCCGGCCGCCCCGACGTCATTCCGGCACCGCCAACGGGCGAGGTCACCGTGATAGCCCGGCTGAAACCGGCCGAACCCAAGTTGGACCGTGGAGCTGTGGACGGGCAGCTGGCATCCATTGACCTGGCAAGTTTTGCCGGGGAACTCCCCTACCCCATTGCCACGGGAGCCTACGGGCAGCTGGCCAGCGAAGATCCCGCGGTGCAGCCAATGCCCACTCCGTTCCCCAAGCCGGCCACCGAAGAGGGGACACACCTCTCCTATTCCCTGCAATGGTTCGCCTTTGGCGTCCTGATGTTCATCGGTTTCGGGTATGCAGCGCGGCAACAAGCCCGCAACGCGGCCATCGACGCCGAAGAGGAAGAGGACGAGCAGATTATTGCCGCAGGGGGAACGCCCAAGAAGCGCGCGCCCGCCCTGCGGAAAAATAAGCGTGCTACGTCCGAAGAAGAGGAAGACGCAATCCTGGATGCCCAAGGCTACTGAAATTTCTCTTGATCCTGTCCGGAACGTCCGGTCTGCCCTGACCGACGCCGGAGCTCCTGACACAGTCCGCACTTTCGAGGACAAGGTCCCGACGGCGGCCGCCGCTGCCGCTGTCCTGGGCTGTGAGGTCGCGGCAATCACCAACAGCCTGGTCTTTGAGCTGGACGGCCAACCATTGCTGATCCTGGCCAGCGGTGCGGCCAAGGTTGATACGGCATTGGTTGCAGCCCAGTTGGGCACAGGCAAGATCCGCCGCGCCACACCGGATTTCGTGCTGGTACATACCGGTCAGGAAGTAGGCGGAGTAGCGCCAGTGGGCCACCCAAGGAAACTGCGCACCGTCCTGGACATCTCACTCCAAGAACACCCTGTCCTCTGGGCCGGAGCCGGAGACCACAATTCAATGTTCTCCATCAGCTACGAAGAACTGGCACGCATTACCGCCGCCGAACCCCTGCAGGTCCGATAACTCGCATGAGGTGACCTGCCCGCGAGCAAAGCGACGCGGTTGATGTGCGCAGCGTGCGTCCAAGCGAGGAACGAGCGAGCACGCGGCACATCAAGCGCGACGCGCAGCGGACGCAAGAAGTGGACGCAACAACACCGCGCAGCGGACGCAAGCAGGCTTACGCCAGCGTGATCAAGTCCAGGTAGTCTTCGTTCCAGTGGTCCTCTACGCCGTCCGGCAGCAACACAACGCGCTCCGGGTTCAGTGCGGACACAGCACCTTCGTCGTGGCTGACCATGACGACGGCGCCGCTGTAGTTTTTGAGTGCGCCCAGGATTTCCGCACGGCTGGCGGGGTCCAGGTTGTTGGTGGGCTCATCGAGGAGGAGGACGTTGGCGCTGGATGCCACGATGGTGGCGAGGGCCAGACGGGTTTTTTCACCACCGGAAAGAACACCGGCGGGCTTGTCGACGTCGTCGCCCGAGAACAGGAATGAGCCCAGGATGCCACGTACTTCGGCATCCTTCATGTCCGGCGCTGAAGAGCGCATGTTTTCCAGGACGGTGCGGTCGACGTCGAGCGTTTCATGTTCCTGGGCGTAGTAGCCCACCTTAAGGCCATGCCCAGGGATGATGTCGCCCGTGTCCGGTTTATCGACGCCGGCCAGCATGCGCAGCAGGGTGGTCTTGCCGGCACCGTTGAGGCCCAGGATGACTACCTTGGAACCGCGGTCGATGGCCAGGTCCACGTCGGTGAAGATTTCCAGTGAACCGTAGGACTTGCTCAAACCCTCCGCGGTCAGCGGGGTCTTGCCGCAGGGAGAGGGGTCCGGGAAACGCAGTGCGGCCACGCGGTCGTTTTCGCGAACAGCTTCCAGTCCGCTGAGGAGCCGCTCAGCACGCTTGGCCATGTTTTGGGCGGCGACGGCCTTGGTGGCCTTGGCGCGCATCTTGTTGGCCTGGTCAATCAGGACCTGGGCCTTCTTCTCGGCGTTGGCGCGTTCACGCTTGCGGGCGCGCTCGTCCGTTTCGCGCTGGAGCAAGTAACGCTTCCAGTCCATGTTGTAGTAGTCGATCTGGGCGCGGTTGGCGTCCAAAAGGTAGACCTTGTTCACTGTGGCTTCGAGCAGTTCGGTGTCGTGGCTGATCACGATCAAGCCGCCTTGGTGGTTCTTCAGGAAGTCGCGCAGCCACGTGATGGAGTCGGCATCAAGGTGGTTGGTGGGCTCATCGAGGAGCAAGGTTTCGGCATCGGAGTAAAGGATGCGTGCCAATTCGACACGGCGGCGCTGGCCACCGGAAAGGGTCTTCAACGGCTGGTTGAGCAGCCGGTCAGGCAGCGCGAGGTTGGAGGAGATCGCCGCGGCTTCGGCCTCGGCAGCATAGCCGCCACCGGCCAGGAATTCAGCTTCCAGGCGGTCATAGCGGTTCATGGCTTTACGCTGAACGGCAGCGTCGTCGCTGGCCATGTCATCGTGGGCTTTTTTGAGCTTTCCCACCACTACGTCCAAGCCGCGCGCTGACAGGATGCGGTCGCGGGCAAGCTGCTCCATGTCCGGGGTCCTGGGATCCTGGGGAAGGTAGCCGATCTCACCGGATCGGGTGACTTTGCCGCCTGCGGGAAGGCCTTCGCCGGCGAGGACCCGGGTAAGGGTGGTCTTGCCGGCTCCGTTGCGTCCGACGAGACCGATCTTGTCCCCTTTGTCCACCCTGAAGTTGACCTGGTCCATGAGCAGGCGGGCGCCGGCGCGGAGTTCGAGGTCCTGGACGGTAATCAATTCGGGTGATGCCTTTCAATGGGGAACGCTCGCGGGGACCGGCGGGTCCGTTAAGTGCGGCGGGATGCGGCTGTGAGAACAGCCTGTTCAAGTCTACCGGCACCCGGGGCGCAGGCTGACATCGGCCCCTGCAGGGGAAACTGTGTCCAGGGCCAAACAATTCCTGGCCGGCTTTGTGGAAAGGCTCCAAAAACCCGGCTCCGCTGCGTCCGTATTGTCAAGGACAGGGGAAAAGCAACACCGTCATCGCCTCGCACCACACCCGATTGGACCCACAATGAGCCAGACCAACACTGCCCCAGCGCAGAAGAAACCCATGTCCCGGAAACGCTGGACCGCTACTGACCTGGGCCTCATCGCCGTCTTCGCAGCCTTGGTGGCGGCGTCCGCGATCGTTCCAGGCATCCCGGTAGGTGCCCTCGGCGTACCCATCACTTTAGTGACCCTGACAGTGATGCTCAGCGGCCTGGTGCTCGGCGCCGGGCGCGGTTTCGCCGCCGTCGGGCTTTATGTCCTTTTGGGATTGGCAGGCCTGCCGATCTTCAGTGGCGGCCGCAGCGGCCTCGGTATCCTGGCAACTCCCTCAGCCGGCTACATCATTGCCTTCCCGCTGGCCGCAGCCGCAACCGGCTACCTCGCGGCGATCGTCATCCGGCGAACGGTCAAATTCCGGGCTCTCTGGCTTTTCGGCGCCACCATGGTCAGCAGCATCGTGGTCATCCACGCACTGGGCGTCCTGGGCATGATGGTCAATGCCAAGCTGGACTTCACCAAAGCCTTCCTCGCCGACATCCCCTTTGTCCCCGGCGATATCCTTAAGAATGTCCTGGCCGTCATTATCGCCATGGCTATTCACAAGGCCTTCCCGGATGTCCTGGTTCGCCGGGTCAAGTAATCGGAACAATCTCCATGGATTCCATCAGTTTCACCGGGGTTTCGGTACGTGTCGCTGTCGATGGCAGCGACACGCCCAAGACCCTGCTGCACGAATTTTCCCTTGATCTGACCGAACGCCGGATCGGAGTGATCGGTGCCAACGGATCCGGGAAGTCCACCCTGCTGCGGCTGGTCAATGGCCTGGTTGGGCCGACCGAGGGCAACGTCAAGGTCCACGGTAACGACACGGCCGCCGATGTCCGTCGGGTCAGGGGCAATGTGGGCTTCGTCTTTACCGATCCCCTGTCCCAGTTGGTGATGCCCACCGGGAGGGAAGATGTTGAACTTTCCCTCCGCCGTTCCATCAGGAACTCCAAGGAGCGGGCAGCCCGGGCCGAAGCAGTCCTGAACCGCTTCGGCTTGCTGCATCTGGCCGATCAGAGCATCTATGAACTGTCCGGTGGTGAAAGGCAGTTGCTGGCCTTGGCGGCAGTCCTTGCCGTCGATCCCGCCGTCCTGGTCCTCGACGAGCCATCCACCCTCCTGGACCTCAGGAACCGCGAACTCCTGCGGCGTACGGTGTCCGGCCTGGACCAACAGGTCATCATGTCCACTCACGATCTCGACCTGGCGTTGGACATGGACCGGGTACTGGTGGTGGAATCCGGGCGGATCGTTTTCGACGGCGATGCCGCCGGCGGCGTCGCCTTCTACCGGGCGCTGTGTGCAACTCCCCTGCCCGGAGCGCGGCTGGGTGACGTTTCCAGATGAGGGGCCATGGCTTCCTGATCGCGAACTATGTCCGCGGCAACTCCATCATCCACAGAACTCCGCTCTGGCTGAAGTTCCTGGTGGTGGCAGGGTGCGGAGCGGCGTCCTTCCTCATAGTGGATTGGGCGGTGTCGCTGGTGATTTTCGCCGTGATGTGCGCTCTGTTCCTTCTCAGCGGAGCGGGCCTACGGCGTCTCCTGCAGGCCATCTGGTTGGTGATGCCCATCCTTTTGGTCATCGGCCTTTTCCAGTGGTGGCAACTTGGAGGTCCCACAGCGGCCCGCATCGTGCTGAACGTGCTGGTGTGCGTCGTGGCAGCTTCGGTGCTGACTGCCACAACCCCCGTCCAGGACCTGTTGGATGGCGTGGTTGCTGTGGCAAAGCCGTTCCGGCGGTTCGGCGCCGACCCCGAACGGTTCGCTTTGACGATTGCCGTGATGCTCAGGAGCATCCCCTTCATTGCCGGCGCTTTCTCGGACGTGCGGGATTCGGCAAGGGCCCGTGGACTGGAACGCAACCCCCGCGCCTTGGTTCTCCCGGTCTTCATCACCACCGTGGCGTACGCCCGGCAAACCGGCGACGCCTTGGCCGCCCGGGGACTGGGCGAACCCGAAAGCGACTGACGGGCGGGGCTACAGCCGGGAGTATTGCATGAGCGCAGCGGTGCCCAAACCGCCTGCACCGCTGATCATGGCCAGTGTCAGTGGGCTTTGCCCGTGGCAGGCAAACCCTCTCCGTACTTGGGCCAGCAACCGGGTTACCAGGACTGCACCGGAAGCGCCGTAGCCGTGACCGAGTGCCAGCGCACCGCCGTCGAGGTTGGCCCTGGCAGGATCAATACCCAGGTGATTCAAGCAAGCGATGGTTTGTGATGCGAACGCTTCGTTGAACTCGATCAGGTCAACGTCGGCAGCGGCTACGTCGTGGCGGGCCAGAAGTCGTTCGGCAGCGTGCGCGGCCCCGATGCCAAGGAGTTGCGGATCGACTCCGGTAGTGTCGCAGCCCAGCACCAGCAGTCCGTCCCGCGCTCCCAGTGCGCGGGCACGTTTAAGTGAAGTGATGACGACGCCGGATGCTGCGTCCGCGTCGAAGCAGGAGTTTGCTGCGGTGACGGTCCCTCCTGGGATGAATGCCGCAGGAAACCTGCCCATCAGGGGCGCCCGCAAGGAAGCCCGTGGACCGTCGTCGGAATCCACCACAGTTCCGTTGGCCCCCAGCGGAACTATCTCGCCACGAAACCTGTCTTCGTTGGCCGCTGTTACGGCACGTTGATGGCTGCGGAGCGCGTAGTCATCCTGTTGCTCCCTTGTCACCGCGTACTCGCGGGCAACATTTTCTGCAGCGACACCCATGTCCGGGTCGCCAAACTGTGGTGGCACAAAGCTGGCCCTGGAGTAGAAGTCGAGTCCGCCGTCGTGGTTTCTGTTTGCCCTGGCCGGGGCAGTGCTGATGCTTTCGACCCCTCCGGCCAAGTACAGCGGATCACCGCCGGCCGCGACCAACCGGGATGCCAGCGCAATCGCATCCAGGCCCGATCCGCATTGCCGGTCAATGGTGATGCCGGGAACGCCTACGGGCAGACCGGCCTGGAGGGCAGCGAACCTGGCCACATTTCCGCCGCCGCCCACGGCGTTGCCCATGATGACATCGTCCACGTCCGCCGGGTCCACACCTGTTGTTTCCACCAGGGAAGCAAGCACCGGTGCCAGGAGGTCCGGTGCACGGAGATCCCTCAGCTGACCGTTGGCCCGGCAAATCGGAGACCGAAGCGCCGCGATGATGACGGGCTGACGGGACTCCCCGGCTTGCCAGGATGGACCGCCGGCGCTATCCAAGAAGCTGAGCCCGCGGGTCATGATTCTTGACCCAGTCCAGGAAGACTTTCCTGCTTACTTTGCCCCGGTCGGTCAGCGGCAACTCCGCCAACAAGTAATACTGAAGGGGCCATTTGTCCCGTGCCAACATGCCATCCAGGCCTGTGCGGAGCTGGGTTGCGGTGACCGGACCGCAAGCGGGAACGACGCCGGCGACGACGCGTTGGCCGCGGATATCGTCAGGTGCCCCGGCGGCAACCGCACCGTCCACACCGGGAACGGATGCCACTGCCAGCTCCACCTCGTGAGGGTAGACATTCTTCCCCGACGTAATGATCATGTCCGAACGGCGGCCAAGGATGTGCAGGATGCCCTGCTCCAGGAACCCCTGGTCCCCTACGGTGTACCAGCCATCGAGGCACCTTAGTGCCTGACCGTCGTCTCCCCACAGGTAACCGTTGCTCACCATTCCGCTGCGGACGCTGATGTTGCCGTGCGACCCCTCCGGAAGATGCTTGCCGGCGTCGTCCAAAATCGCCAGTTCAACCCCCGGAAAAGGCAAACCGATGCCTGTCCCGCCGGCATCCAAAGGTTCCCCGGCTGCCAGGCGGGTACCGGAGACGAAACTCAGTTCGGAAGCGCCGTAGTACTCATGGATGGCCGCCCGGGGTGCCCACCGCCTGGCAGCTTCCAAGGTCCGGGCATCCAGCTTGGATCCAGCGCAGATGATGCTGCGGATACCGGACGCATCAACGTCCCCGGCAATTCCCCGTTCACTGAGCAACCTCAAGGCCGTCGGGGCCAGGACAAGGCGGGTGATGCCGTCGTGGCTGATGGCAGCGTGGGCATCACCGACGTCGAAGGACTCCAGCGTGTGGAAGGCTGCGCCGGCGTAAAGGCACTCCGAAAGGGCGTAAAGGTTAAGGCTGGCTGAAAGGGGTCCCGGCGCAAGGGTCCGATCATCCTGCGAAAGGCCGAAAAACTCGATGGATGCCTCAAACGAAACCTGCCACGATCGGCGGGACCTGGTGAAGGCCTTTGGAACCGAAGTGGTCCCGGACGTCAGGCCGATCAGGAAGGTGCTGGACGGATCGCCATCCAGCAGTTCCGCCACAACCGGGGTGGTGGTTCCGGGTATGCGTGCGGAAACGTCATCGATCATCGGCGCTGGCCATTCGGGGTCCAGCACAGCACAGCACCGCTCCCCCGCGACGGCAGCTGCGTAGCGCTCCACAAAGCGCACAGAGTTGGGTTCGGCGAGAACAGTAGCGGAGGTCGCGGCGCGCAGAAGCGCTGCTGCGGCGTCCCGGAGGTCCGCCCATGTGAGCCGGTCGTTGCCCACCACCACGGCGGTGTCGTGGGGGCGCTCGTCGGCCCAGTGCTGAAGTTTGTCCAGGAAAGGCATCCACACAATTTTACGGCAGTGTCGGGCACCGGGCACCAATAGTGACGTCTATTCTGACTGTATGAGTTTCAATGACGGCGCACAGCTTGACCCCTCCCAAGTGGAGGACCGACGCGGCAGTGGAATGGGCCGCGGGACCAAGATCGGCGGTGGTATTGGCGGCGGAATCGTGGTGCTTCTCCTGGCACTCTTCGGTATCAATCCCAATATCCTTGGCGATCTGACGGGAAGCGGAACCCAGCCTCCCGCCGTCGATGGCGGCAGCCAGGGAGCCGGCGGCATACAGGAATGCCAGTCCGGTGCCGACGCGGACAAGCGGCTCGACTGCCGGATCACCGGTACGGTGAACAGCCTCAATGCTTTTTGGCCTGGCTACCTGTCGGACTACAACGTCCAGTACCCACGGCCGAAGACGGTGATCTTCAGCGAGGCCACCAACACAGGCTGTGGTGCAGCTACCAGTGCAGTTGGCCCCTTCTACTGCCCGGCGGACACTACCGCCTACTTTGATCCGGGATTCTTCGATGAACTGGTGACCCGCTTTGGCTCCTCCGGAGGGCCACTGGCGCAGGAATACGTAGTAGCCCACGAGTTCGGACACCACATCCAGAACATCCTCGGAAACCTGGACCAGGCCCAGCAGGATCCCCAGGGTCCGCAATCGGGAGCGGTCCGTGTTGAACTCCAGGCAGACTGCTACGCGGGCTTGTGGGTCCGGCATGCCACCACGCAGACCGATGCCAGCGGCAAGCCCTTCCTTGATCCGTTGACCGAACAAGACCTGCAGGATGCCTTGTCCGCCGCCTCCGCGGTAGGCGATGACCGGATCCAGGAGGCCGCCACCGGCCGGGTATCTCCTGAATCATGGACGCACGGCTCCAGTGAGCAGCGCCAGAAGTGGTTCTATCAGGGGTACACCACTGGCGACATCAACAAGTGCGACACGTTTGGTGTGGCCGCACCTTAGCGGTGAGGCGGTTCAGGGAAAAGTTGAAAGACTAAAAGAAGGGTTCCGGGCTGTTGGCCCGGAACCCTTCCTTATGCCCGCCGTTGGCGGGTGAATATTGGTGATCAGATGTTGAAGCCGAGGGCCCGCATCTGGTCCTTGCCGTCGTCGGTGATCCGCTCGGGACCCCATGGCGGCATCCACACCCAGTTCAGGCGCCAGTCGTCAACGACGCCATCAAGGGATTTGCCCACCTGCTCTTCAAGCACGTCCGTCAGCGGGCAGGCCGCCGTCGTCAGTGTCATGTCGATCAGGAGCGCGCCGTCCTCGTCGGAGTATTTGAGGCCATAAAGGAGGCCCAGGTCCACCACGTTGACGCCGAGCTCGGGGTCAATGACGTCCTTGAGCGCTTCCTCGACGTCCTCGAGGCTGGTCCGCGCCGTGTTGATTTCGGTCATGGAACGATCCTAACTAGGCCTGCACAGCAGGGGCAACGGCTACGCCGGCGCCCGGGGCGTAACGGTCGTAGCCCTCATCTTCGAGACGGTCAGCGAGCTCGGGGCCGCCCTCTTCGACAACCTTGCCGTCAACAAACACGTGAACGAAGTCCGGCTTGATGTAGCGCAGGATGCGCGTGTAGTGGGTGATGAGCAGAGTACCCATGTTGCCCTCTTCGTGAGCGCGGTTGACGCCCTCGGAGACAACCTTCAACGCGTCAACGTCCAGGCCGGAGTCGGTTTCGTCAAGGATGGCGAACTTCGGCTTGAAGAGTTCGAGCTGAAGGATCTCAACACGCTTCTTCTCACCACCGGAGAAGCCTTCGTTGACATTGCGCTGTGCGAAGTCGGCGTCGATGCGCAGCTGCTGCATGGCAGCCTTGACGTCCTTGGTCCAGGTACGCAGTGCCGGTGCTTCGCCGTCGATTGCCGTCTTGGCGGTGCGCAGGAAGTTGGTCATGGTAACGCCGGGAACCTCTACCGGGTACTGCATGGCCAGGAAGACGCCTGCCCGGGCGCGCTCGTCGACGCTCATCTCAAGTACGTCTTCGCCGTCCAGGGTGATGGTGCCGCTGGTAACGGTGTAACGCGGGTGTCCGGCAATGGTGGAGGCCAGGGTGGACTTGCCCGAGCCGTTGGGGCCCATGATGGCGTGGGTTTCACCGGTCTTGATGGTGAGGCTGACGCCCTTCAGGATCTCCTTGGTACCCTGCTCCGTCTCGATGCTGACGTGCAGGTCCTTGATTTCAAGAGTTGACATGCTCTTCTTTCTTTCCGTTCGTAAGTCTGGCGGTACTGGGCGCTCAGTAGTGGTCTACCGAAGCACCGTTCACAACGTTGGTCACGTCCACATAAACGTCGTCTCCGTCGATGGTGACGGCGAAAACGGGGACGGGGTCATAAGCAGGCAGCTGAAGGGGCTGTCCGCTGCGGAGGTCAAACTGGGAACCGTGTCCCCAGCACTCGATCGCGCAGCCTTCAACCTCACCTTCGGACAACGAGATGTCCGCGTGCGAGCAAGTATCGGCGATGGCGTGGATCTCGCCCATGGAATCCTTCACGATGGCTACGGGGTAGTCATCGATCAGGACGCGCAGCGCTTGCTTGACCTGGATGTCATTGGCGCTGCATACCAGTTCGCCTTTGGTTTCTTCACTCATTGTTGCTCTGCCTGGCCTGTCTTAGTTGTCGGTCGCGGCGAGTTCGCGCTCAACAGCTGCGGTCAGGCGATCTTCGATTGCCGGAACCTTGATCTGCTGGATGATCTCGTTGAGGAAGCCTCGGACCACCAGGCGGCGGGCAACCTTCTCAGGGATGCCGCGGGCCATGAGGTAGAACAGGTGCTCGTCATCGAAACGGCCGGTGGCACTGGCATGGCCCGCGCCCTCGATCAGACCGGTTTCGATTTCGAGGTTGGGTACGGAGTCTGCGCGGGCGCCGTCGGTGAGGACCAGGTTGCGGTTGGCCTCGTAGGTGTCCGTGCCTTCTGCTTCCTTGCGGATCAGGACGTCGCCAACCCAGACGCTGTGGGCATTGCGGCCCTGCAGCGCACCCTTGTAGAGGACACGCGACTTGCAGTTGGCCACTGCGTGGTCAACGAACAGGCGCTGCTCAAGGTGCTGTCCGGCGTCGGCGAAGTACAAGCCGAACATTTCGACGTCGGCGCCCGGCGCGGTAAAGCGCGTGGACGGCGTGACGCGAACAAGGTCGCCACCAAGGCTGACCACGATGTGCTTGAACTTGGCATCGCGGCCGATCTTGGCCTGCTGCGATGATGCGTGGACGGCGTTGTCTGCCCATTCCTGCAACGAGACAACAGTCAGTTCAGCGCCATCTTCAACGATGATTTCCACATTCTCGGAAACAACCGCGGAACCCTGGTGGTCCAGGACGACGACGGACTTGGAGAACCGCTCTGCCACAATCACGATGTGCTGGGCGGCCGGAGCCTCTCCTGCACCGGTGATCAGGACGGAAACTTCACTCTCGGCCTGCAGCTCGGCAGGAACGGTGACAACCGTGGCCTCGGCGAAGTTCTCCCAGGCATTGGCGGACACGAGGTCCTCCGGGATGGCTGCCTGGCCGATGCGCTGGTCATCGCGGCCAACCGTTTCAACAACGACGCCGGCCGGGGCGGTAACGCTCACAGCGGGAGCTGCGCCGTTGAGGACGTCGGTGTGAAGGCCGCGCAGGCGCTTCAGCGGCGTGAAGCGCCAGTCTTCCTCAAGGCCGTTCAGCGGCTTGAAGTCTGCAAGCTTGTAGGACGTGAGACGCCCTGCACGCGAGCTGTCCGGAATGCCAACGCCACCGCCGTGGGAGTGGCTCTTGGCCGAAGCGCCGCCGAGCGGACCAGCGGAAGGCTGCTCCGACGTCGTGCTGGTGTTTGTTCCGGTGTTCACGGGCGAAAGGTTCTCGCCTTCCTCGGTGAAGCCGTTGATAAACGGCTGGGCCGAGGGCGCGCCGATGCGCGCCTTTTCAGTAGTGATATCAGTCATTGTTAACCGACGGACCCTTCCATCTGCAGTTCAATCAGGCGGTTCAGCTCAAGAGCGTATTCCATGGGCAATTCCCGGGCGATCGGCTCAATGAAGCCGCGCACGATCATGGCCATGGCCTCGTCTTCAGGCATGCCGCGGGACATCAGATAGAAGAGCTGCTCTTCGCTGACGCGGGAAACGGTGGCCTCGTGGCCCATGACAACGTCATCCTCGCGGATATCGATGTACGGGTACGTGTCCGAACGGGAAATGGTGTCCACCAGGAGGGCGTCGCAACGGACCGTGTTGGCCGAGTGCTTGGCACCCTCGCGGACCTGGACCAGGCCGCGGTAAGCTGCACGTCCGCCGCCGCGGGCTACGGACTTGGAAATGATGGAGCTCTTGGTGTTCGGTGCGATGTGCACCATTTTGGAGCCGGTGTCCTGGTGCTGGCCTTCGCCGGCGAATGCGATGGACAGCGTCTCACCCTTGGCGTGCTCGCCCACGAGGTAGACGGCCGGGTACTTCATGGTCACCTTGGAGCCGATGTTGCCATCGATCCATTCCATGGTGGCGCCCTCTTCGCAGATGGCACGCTTGGTGACGAGGTTGTACACGTTGGTGGACCAGTTCTGGATGGTCGTGTAGCGGACGCGGGCGCCCTTCTTCACGATGATCTCCACAACGGCGGAGTGCAGTGAGTCCGAGGTGTAGATCGGAGCCGTGCAGCCTTCGATGTAGTGAACGTAGGAGTCCTCGTCGGCGATGATCAGCGTGCGCTCGAACTGGCCCATGTTTTCGGTGTTGATGCGGAAGTAGGCCTGCAGCGGGATATCCACGTGGACGCCCTTGGGCACGTACACGAAGGAACCGCCGGACCATACGGCCGTGTTGAGCGAGGCGAACTTGTTGTCGCCCACCGGGATGATGGTGCCGAAGTACTCCTGGAAGATCTCCGGGTGCTCGCGCAGTGCGGTGTCCGTGTCCAGGAAGATGACGCCCTGGGCTTCCAGGTCCTCACGGATCTGGTGATAAACGACCTCGGACTCGTACTGTGCGGCGACACCGGAAACGAGGCGGCTGCGCTCAGCTTCGGGGATGCCCAGTTTCTCGTAGGTGTTCCGGATGTCTTCGGGAAGGTCTTCCCACGTTGCCGCCTGTTTCTCGGTGGAACGCACAAAGTACTTGATGTTGTCGAAGTCAATGCCGGAGAGGTCTGCACCCCAGGTGGGCATGGGCTTGCGATCGAAGTACTTCAGGCCCTTGAGGCGCAGGTCGAGCATCCATTCGGGCTCGTTCTTCTTCGAGGAGATGTCGCGGACAACCTCCTCGCTGAGGCCACGACGGGCATTGGCGCCTACGTCGTTCTTGTCGGCCCAGCCGTACTCGTAGTTTCCGATACCGTGCAGTTCGGGATTCTTCTCCAGAATCTCCGAGATCACAGTGCCGTCAGCTACCGCTTTCTCTGCTATTTGGTCCGTCATCACGGCCTTTCTTGCTGGTTGTTTGATTCCTGGTACGGGTTCCCGGACTGCTCTGCGACATCCAGGGATGCCGTGGCAGCCGGGCGCCCGGTAGGTATGTGGGTGGTGCAAACGTGTCCGCCCTGCGCCAATGTTGAGAGGCGCCGGACGTCAACGCCCACCAAACGCGAGAAGACCTTGGTCTCGGTGTCGCAAAACACCGGGAACTCCGCGGCGAGCCGCTGGATGGGGCAGTGGCCCTGGCAGAGCTGGACGCTGGACAATGCAGCCGGCAACGGAGCCTTGGCCTCAATGGAGTGCGCAGAAGCAACGAAGCGATCCCGGGTCAGTGCCTTGGACAATGCCATGGCACGCGCGGTGATGTCATCTCCAGCGGCCTCTACCTCGGGGGCGTAGCGCCGTTCCATGTCCGAGAAGCGTTCCTCGGCATATTCACGGACGGCCTCTTCGCCGGCGAGTTCCTGGAGGCGCCGGAGCGCGGAGCTGGCAATATTCAGGTAATCGTCGCCAAGGGTGGACTGCCCTTGGGAGCTAAGGACGTAACGGCGTGCGGGACGTCCCGCGCCGGAACCGGCCTTGGCAACGCGCTTGACCTCAATGACGCCGCTGCGCTCCAGGTGGTCAAGGTGGCGGCGGACGGCCGCGGGCGTGAAGCCGAGAAGATCTCCGAGCTCCGCTGCGCTGACCGGGCCGTTCTCCAGAACGGCGCTCAGCACGCGGTCCCGGGTCCGGTCATCCGCGTCCGGCAGCGTCGGCGGGGCAACATAGGCCCCTGCCGCTGCAGCATGCCGCGTTGAGGGCATGGAAGTTGGACTGCTCATGGAATACACAACACAATCATGTCGTAATTTGTTTCATGCATCCAGTAAGGCAAGACTGACCTCAGCTGCCCGCCAAGTGTGACCGTACTACTTCACGTAGAATACTCTGGTGCGCTCACCCGAATCCCCTGTCCTCACCATAGACGGACTCATTAAGGATGTAGGCCCGTTGGCCTCCCTTGACGGAAAAATGCTCCGGGTGGTCAGCGGAGTGTCACTGGTCGCCGAGCGCGGCCAAGTGACCGCACTCCTCGGTGCCAATGGGGCAGGCAAGACCACCACCCTCGAATGTGCCCAGGGGCTCCAGAAGCGAACCGGCGGATCTATTTCGCTCCTGGGTTCGGACCCGGATAAAGCCGGCGCCGGGTTACGGTCCCGCGTAGGCGTGATGCTCCAGGACGGCGGGCTGCCGCCGTCGGCCCGTCCCATACCGCTGCTGCGGCACATCGCCGGCATGTACCAAAACCACATGGACCTGGATGCGCTCGTGGAACGGTTGGGAATCAACCAATTCAGCAGAACCAGCGTGCGCAGGCTCTCCGGCGGCCAAAAGCAACGCCTGGCCCTGGCCGCTGCCTTGGTGGGCAACCCGGAAATCCTCTTCCTTGATGAACCCAGCGCCGGGCTGGATCCGCAATCGCGCCAAATGGTCTTCGAGCTGATCGCCGAACTTCGCGATGCCGGCATGGGAATTGTCCTCACCACACACCTCATGGACGACGCCGAGCGCCTCGCCGACTACGTCTACATCATCGACGCCGGCCACAACGTGGTGGAGGGAACCGTCGCCGAATTGCTCAGCCACGGTCCTGCCTCGGATTCTGCCGTTACGGACCGGACGCTCTACTTCGATGTGCCCGGCGGCCTCGACTTCACGGGCGTCTTGGGGGCCGGCCTCCAGCTGACCGAAACCCGCTCCGGAAGCTACTCCATTACCGGTGCGATCACGCCAAAGGACCTTGCGGCCCTGACTGCCTGGTGGGCGGAACGGAACATCATGCCGGCCTCGCTCCGGTTGGAAGCCCGCAGCCTCGAAGACGTGTTCCTTGATATCTCCGGAAGGGACCTCCGATGAGCAAGCTCCTCTCCCCCAACGCGGGGCCCGCATCGCTGCCGCGCCGCATCATGCAGCAGGGCCGCTACGAAACCATTGCCATGCTTCGGAACGGCGAACAGCTGATCCTCGCGATCGTCCTGCCCTTGATGGCTTTGGTCGGACTGGTAGTGACTCCGCTGCTGGATGGGCTCGGGGGTTCGCGTGTGGACGTTGCCACGCCGGGCATCCTTGCTCTCTGCGCGATGTCCACGGCCTTTACCGGCCAAGGCATTGCAACCGGCTTTGACAGACGCTACGGAGTGCTCCGGTTCCTGTCCACCACCCCACTGGGCAAGGGGGGCCTGATCGCCGGCAAGATCCTCGCCGTACTGGTGGTCCTTTGTCTGCAGGTACTGGTGGTTGGCGCCATTGCCGGCGTCCTCGGGTGGCAACCCAGGCCAGAGGGCTGGCTCCCAGGACTCGGATTGCTGGTTCTGGGCGCTGCCGCCTTTACCGCGCTGGGACTATTGGTCGCCGGTACTGCGCGCCCGGAAGCTACCCTGGCCATCACCAACCTCCTGTGGATCCTGCTCGGAGCTTTAGGCGGCATAGTGGTGCCGTCCGAACGATTGCCCGCATTGCTTCAAGGCATAGTTCACTTCCTTCCTTCGGGGGCCTTGGGTCAGGCACTGCGTGACGCTCTCCTTGCAGGCACTGTGCCCTTCCCCGCCGTCCTCGTTCTTTTGCTGTGGACGGTACTTGCCGGCGCCGCAGCCATCCGCTGGTTCAAGTGGAACTAATCCAACCGGGCACCACCAACAATGCAGAACTGAGAAGTGAGAAAACTGTGAGCACGGCATCGCGCCTCCCAAAAACCATTCAGCGGTTCACGTCCAAATTGCCTACCGAAGTCAACAAGGCAGTACGCCGCCTGGCCTTGCTGTCACTCATCGGGCAGACAATCCTGGTGGTGACCGGTGGTGCCGTGCGCCTGACCGCTTCAGGGTTGGGATGCCCCACCTGGCCGCGATGCACCAACGACTCGCTGGTCAATACACCGGAAATGGGCATCCACGGATTCATCGAATTCGGCAACCGCCTGCTGACATTTGCCCTCGCGGCCGTCGCAGCGCTCATGTTGGTGTACTTGTGGAACCTCCGTAAAGAGCGGCGCGACCTCTTTCTTCTGGCCCTGGGCCTCCTGGCGAGCATCCCGGCCCAGGCCATCATCGGCGGCATCACCGTTTTGTCCGGGCTAAACCCGTGGGTTGTGGGCCTGCACTTCCTGGTATCCATGGCCCTGGTGGTGTTCTCCACCTTGCTTGTTAACCGGGCCTACGGCCGTACCGGTGGCTTCATGAACCGGACCCTCCCGGGCCTGCCCGCCGTCGCACGACCCGTGATGCTGGCTGTCGCCGTCTTCTCCGCACTCTCAGTGATGCTGGGCGTCGTAGTCACTGGCGCCGGTCCTCATGCCGGCGACGCTGATGCCCCCCGCAACGATCTCGACTGGGACCTCTTCTCGCACATCCACGCCGTTCCGGCTTACCTCATCACCGCCGGCACACTGTTCGCTGTGTTCCTGGTGATCCGCGGCAAGATCGGCGGCCCGTTCCGAACGGCGGCCTACCTTCTGCTGGGCGTAACACTGTTGCAGGCAGTCATCGGCTTTACCCAGTACTACAACGGAATCCCGGCGTTGCTGGTTGGTGCGCATATGTTCGGTGCCGCAGTGCTGATGAGCGCGGCCACCAATGCCGCCGACCTCGCCAAGCACAGCCCGGTCCTTCAGCAGATCTCCTAACTCCGGATCAATTGCGCCGGGTTGGAACGCATGGCCAGCACTGCCGGATACACAGCCGACAAGGTGCCACTGGCCAATCCCGCCCCTATGCCCCACAGGGACGCGTACCAAGGGACCACAGCCGCCCAACCTTCACTGGATGCGTAGGCCAGCACAGCACCCATCCCGACGGCTGCTCCTCCAGCCCCGCCGAGCACTCCCACCACGGCGCCTTCGGTCAGGAACATTAGGGCGAGCACTCTTCGACGCATACCCAAGGCGAGTCGAAGCGCAATTTCGCTGGATCGCGCCAACACCCCCAGATACATGGTGGTTCCGGCGCTCAGGCAAGCCATGGCGAGCAGGATGATGGACACAACGGCAACCAGTCTGCCGAGGTCCGTATTAATCCCCTGTTTGAGTTCCCGAAGATCGGCCACTGTTTGAACCTCTACGTCGCCGGGTTCAGCAGGGTTGAGCGCTTTTGGGAGCGCCTCGGCAATGGCCGCCGGCATCCCTGGATCAGTCCGAAGGACCAGGCTTGCCGCCACATTGCCGGTCAAATGGTAGGACCCGATCCCCACCATGATTCCTGACGGCAGAATCGGGTCACGGCCGGGGTCCCCAATAATGCCCACCACCGGGACTGGCTGGCCATAGAGCCACACCACGACGCCGGGACCTGGCTTTGCGACTCCCAGTTCCTTGGCAGCGTTCTGACCCAGGATTGCGACGGGACCACCGAACGATTGGTCGAGCAGGGCAGCATCACCGTAGGACAGGGTCGCGCCTTGGAGCCGAAGGTAAGCAGAGTCGATGATCCGGACTGCGCCGTTGAAAGCCGGTTGTTCAGGAAAGGATGCGGGCCGAAAGGTGGATGGCTGCACCACTGACGATGAGAGTTCGGCGATAACACCGGCGTCATGCACTCCCGAGAGCCTTCTGGATGCATTGAGGTCGCTGCTGATGGTTTCCCACGATGGATAACCGGCCGAACGCGTCACCCTGACTTCGTCGCTCGCGGCTGCATCTATCCGCGTGGACACCTTGACTGAGGCACTCTCGCTTAGTCCGATGGCCGCAACCAACCCTCCGCTGCCAAGGAGAAACGCCATGATCAGCAGTAGGGCTTTGGCTGGGCGAACGGTCAGCCCGGAGAGCGCGTCGGCAACGGCATCTGCTGCCTCATGGCGCAGGCTCCGGCCGAAGGCACGTTTGCTTTCGGGACCTTCTGTTGTGGGCGATGGAATGCCATCTGTTGTTGGTGCTGGAATGCTGTCCCTGTTGTGCCCGGTGTCCATGATGATGGCTCCGTCGCGCATGGTGATGATGCGGTCCGCGGCTGACGCAACGTCGGGATCGTGGGTCACCAAGGCCACAGTGGTACCGGCATCACTAAGCTCCCGGAGATGCTGAATGACGATCTGGCCGTTGCCGGTGTCCAGGCTGCCTGTGGGTTCGTCTGCGAGGACAACCTTTGGCGCTCCGATCACTGCCCGTGCGATAGCCAGACGTTGGCGCTCTCCCCCGGACAACAACGACGCCGGTGTTGCTGCCCTGTCTGCGAGCCCGAACTTCTTCAGAGCGGGCATGACCAGTTGTTTCTGGACCTTCATCCCTATGCCCCGCACACGCAGTCCCAACACGGCGTTGCGGGCCGTGGCATCCCGGCCCACCATATGTGATTCCTGGAAGACGAAGCCGAAAACATCGGCCCGTAGAGCCGCCTTCTGCCTCTCGCTGAGATCTGCGACGTTTAGGTTCCTGATCCGATACGAACCCCCCGAGGGTGTGTCCAGGAGGCCGAGGACGTTGAGCAGTGTGGACTTTCCCGAACCGGATGGGCCCACAATGGCCACGAATTCCCCCTCGTGGATGTCGAGGTCCACTTCCTTCAGCGCTTTCGCGCCGGGGAAACTGCGGTCAACACCACGCAGGCTGAGGATTGGCACGCGCTTCGCATGCAAGGACGTTTCCCGGGCTGGCAGAAGCGCATTCATTGGAGTTTCACCTGATCCCCAACAACCAGGCCGTCCACGTCAGCGATCGCCGCCCACCCATCCACCTGCGCGGTAACCCTGACGACTACGCGGCGGGGCTCGCTGTTCCCTTCAACCAGGAGATACGGTATCCCGCCGTCCTGGCGAATGGCGATGAGGGGAACGGCGAGGGACTCTGCAGCCGCACCACCAGCGGCAATGGTGACTGATTGGCCGGCAGCGAATCCCTGCGTCCCCGGCGGCAAAGCTACGGTGACATCTTTTCCAGGGATCTCATTCTTGCTTTGGTCACCCTCCAGGAAGTCGCTGACATGAACCACTGTGGTGTCCAGAACTGTTGAACCGGCCCTGACCGTTACGGGCGTACCCGCCACGAAGCTCTCGGCCTGGACAACGTCTGCGCGGGCAACGAAGGAGTCGTCAGCGATCCTGATCCGGGCCACCACCCCGTCCTCGGCCAAGATGGAACCGGGTCCGGCGATCGAAGCTACAGTGCCAGTATCACCGGGGACCTGGACAAATTCCCGCCAGCGAAACATGACATCCAATGGGCTCCTCGATGCCGCATCACCAGCTTCCTCCTGCGCGAGCGAAACGGGGGCTCTAAACCCTGCGGCCTGGTACCACGATGCCAGTGCCTGCTGAGTAGCCCGGTCAAAGGTTCCCGTTATGGCGCATGCATAACCGAAGCCCGCCAAAACCCCTTGTAGTGCCTTGACATCGGGGCCCGAGTCGTTTGGATTGATGTCCCGATACAACGGCACGCTGCTGGGTAGTATCAACAGCGGCCTCCCTGAGACGACCGCCAGTAATTCACCGGAAACCACGGGGCTCCCGGCCTCTTTTGCCACGTCGGTCACCACCAGTCTGTCGACGCCGGCTGCGGGACTGGCCTGAAGGTTTGTCTCGGCTCCTGGAACGACTTTCCCCGAAAGAACAACCTGTTTGGCCACCACACGGCGTTCTACCGCAGCCGAAACCGGAACCACCGATGCAGGGATCGGTGTGGACTTCGCCCCTGCTGTGGTCGATGTTCCTGCCCAGTAAGCGCCGCCCAAACCTGCCAGCACCACCAGTGATGCAACGAGGATCAGCCACGACCGCGGGACCCGCCTCAGTCCGCGTCCAATCAGCTGCAACTCATAGTCTTGCATCAGCAACGCCGTGATCCCGCAAAATCTGTTTGGCACGCACCACGGCGTCCGCCTTCTCTTCTGCCAAGGCGTTGAGTTCGGCCTGATGATCCATCATCTGTGCGGCCTGGTATTCAGCAAGGATGTCGTAGGGTTTCCTGGCCCCGCCACTGGCGTCCTTGCAGTCCAAATCCAAGAGGGCAACCCGTATCCCATCCTCCCTTGATCCGCTGGATTGCAAGCTCCACGAACCCTGTTCCGAAAGTTTGATGCCTTTGGTGGCCAGGCATTCCTCCCAGCTCTTCCGGTAAGCCAAGTACTCCGAATCGAGCTCTGTCAGTGCCACGGCGTTCCGAGTGATTTGATTCTGCAAGGAGGCATCACCAGCCAGGCCGTCCAGGAGTTCGGGTAGTCCGGCCCTCCCCACCGAATTACTGCACTTTGTTTCCGCCGCCTGATGGTCGGCGCTGAGTGCGGGGCGCTCGGGTTGTTCGTCCATTACACCTGGAATTTCGCGGATCTCCGGCATGGCACCGTTTCTGGCGGCCAACGGGCGGGACCACTGTCCATACCTACCGTCCTGGAGGGCCTTGCCACCGCCTCCCCACGGAGCCACCGTGAACCCGGCATCTTCCACGCAATCGTAAATGAGGAATGCCACCGCCGTATTGACCAGGACGTTCTCACGGTCTGAGTACCAGTAAGCACTCATGGGAAGGACAACTTCGCCGGTGCTTTCCTTGAGGTCGGCCCTGGCTCCTGCTCCGGCCGCGCGATCCACTGCAGGCAGGCTGACCGTCGTCGTTGCGGTGGGAGACGATGCCGGCGGGTCCGAACAGGCCACGCCGGCGAGCACGACTACAGCCAGTGTCGCCGCGACCGCCGAAACTGAATGAAAAGTGGGAGATCGCACGGCTAACCCCAGATGCTGGAGATTTCGTCATCCCAGTTCACGCCGGCATACATTGACACGCCCCGAAGGTCGTTGACGGCGTTGCCACCCCGGAAGATGACGGAATGCCCTGAGTAGTTAAGATCCCGATACAGATACACGTAGGGCGATTGAATGTTCGCAGGCGGGCCTATGACTATTGAGCTGGCTTTATCGTTTGCCGCGTCACCCACATACGATGCGACCCAGTTATAGGTTCGCTGAGTTCCGGTGAACCAGTAGTTGTCGTAGAGACATACGCGGGCCGTGGCGCAAGCCGGTGCGGCTTGCGCGGCGGTGACTCCGGTTAAGACCGAAGCCGAAGCAACCGTCAGAATGCCGGCTGTACGCAGGAATGCTTTCACTTGTGTCCCCAATGCTTGTGCGCCATGGAACAGCTCTGTTCCACCACGAACACTAGGTTGCGCACGTCACCACCTAGACGGCTTTTGCTCAAACTAGGTGGCGTTCCGGCAAGAATTAGGTGCCGAACAGCCCCAAACTAGGTGCTGCGTTGGGGCCTCTAGGTGCTGGCCATCAGCGACCCGAGGCCAGACATCCTCATCAGCCATACTGGTCATGTGCAGATGACGACAGTGTTCGTGGAAGGCGAGAGCGACCGTCTGGCCGTGAACGCGTTGGCCCACCGCCTTGGTCATGACCTGCAAAAGCAACACGTCTGCATCGTCCCAATGGGTGGGGCCACGAACATTGTCCACTTCCTCGACCGCTACGGACCGCAAGGGGAAAACCATCGACTGCTGGGTCTCTGCGATTCCGGAGAATCCCGGGGCATCACCCGCGCCTTCAGCAGGGCCGGTTTCGGGGCCGCTTCCTTGAACGACCTGGGGTTCCAGGTCTGTGAGGCTGATTTGGAGGATGAACTTATTCGTTGCCTGGGCGTCGATGAAGTGCTCAACGTGATCGCCAGGGAAGGTGAGCTTGGCTCGTTCGAACTTCTCCGGCGACAACCCTCCTTGCGGGGCCGGCCCATTGAGGCTCAACTGCGGAGGTTCTTCGGTGGGCGCAGCGGCAATAAGATCCGGTACGCGCCCCTCTTGGTGTCTGCGCTGCCTTCCGGCAAGGCACCACCCCCGCTGGCTCGCTTGGTGGCATCTTTTGATATGTGAGAGACCGTGGGGCTCAAGCCCGTGGGATGTGAGAGACCGTGGGGCTCAAGCCCGTGGGATGTGAGAGACCGTTGGGCTCAAGCCCGTGGGATGTGAGAGACCGTTGGGCTTGTGGCCGGAAACGGCGACGCCGGCACCGGCACCGGCACCGGCCACTAAAGCAAGTGGCGGGTACCGGCGTCGAACTCTCTTGTCACAAAAGTCTGCGGAACCTAGCCGCCGACGATCGCTGAGCCGATGAACGGGTCTACCGCCAGGGCGATGAAGAGCAACGTCAGGTAGCTGATGGAGCCGTGGAAGACCTTCATGGCGCCCTTGTTGGAGACGTCGCCGCCCTGTGCGCGCTTGTACAACGCGTGGCTCTCGTAGAGGAACCAGGCGCCGGCAGCAACTGCCACGATCGTGTAGACCCAGCCGGCGCCGCCAACGGGCACCATCAACAGCGAGCACGCAACCATGGCCCAGGCGTAGAGCACAACCTGGACAGAGACCACCTTGGCGCCGGCAATGGCGCCGAGCATCGGCACGTTGGCATTGCGGTAGTCCTCGCCGTACCGCATGGACAGCGGCCAGTAATGGGGAGGCGTCCAGAGGAAGATGACCATGAAGAGCACGATTGCGGGCCACTCCACAGTGTTGGTCACTGCAGCCCAGGCGATCAGGACAGGGAAGCAACCGGCTGCGCCACCCCACACGATGTTCTGGGCTGTGCGGCGCTTCAGGATCATGGTGTAAATCACCACGTAGAAGACGATGGCCCCAAGTCCAAGCCAGGCGGACAGCGGATTGGCGCCGAACCACAGGATGGCAATCGAGGCTGCCCCGAGAATCCAGGCGAAGACCAACGCTTCACGCGGGGTCACCTCACCGGTGACAAGGGGCCGCTTCTCGGTCCGGTGCATCAACTTGTCGATGTCACGGTCGATATAGCAGTTGAAGACGCCGGCACTGCCGGCCGCAAACGCTCCACCTACAAGGGTGGCAAGGATCAGGCCGATGGAAGGGAAACCCCGCTGGGCGAAGATCATGGTGGGCAAAGTGCTGACCAGGAGGAGTTCGATGACCCTGGGTTTGGTGAGTGCCAGATACGCCTTGAACTTACGGGAAATTCCGATGCTTCCCCGGGCCGGGGACGCGTTAAGGGGCGTATCAGTTGTGCTCACGGCGGCAGTCACTCTGTTCTATGCTCTGGGGTTCTCGCAGCGGCTGCCGTCCCGGTCCTCGAAGCTGACACGGGCGCATGATCCGCTGGTGGCCTCCAAATATCATACCGTGGCCGGAAGTGGCCCAATGTCCCCAAAAGTCGTCAATGTTTCCGAAACTTCACCCGCCTTCAGGGCCATCGTGATTCATATAAGGGAATTTCTGTCCAGTTAGTGGGATTCCCTGAGTTCCCTGACACGTTTAGGGCTAAGCTGTTGAGCAGATCAGCACACGTTGACGATCCGGGAAACCGTATTCTCGGATATCCGTGCGTCTGGATGAGAGATCAACGTTTCAATGGTGAACGGCTGGTAGACACATTGCAGCGGGCGCCATCCTGTGCTTCCTGCGTGCCGTGTCCTTACACCTGCCGTCAGCACAGAGAGGGGCTCGGTTTTCGTGCCACATTTGGAAGAGCAAGAACTGTCATGGACCGATCTGGACAAGAAGGCAGTTGACACCGTTCGCGTGTTGGCCGCTGACGCCGTGGAGAAGGTCGGAAACGGCCACCCCGGTACGGCGATGAGCTTGGCTCCGGCAGCGTACCTGCTGTTCCAGAAGCTGATGCGCCACGATCCCAAAAACCCGGATTGGTTGGGCCGCGACCGTTTCGTGCTGTCCCCCGGCCACACCTCGCTGACCCTCTACATCCAGTTGTTCCTCTCCGGCTACGGGCTGGAACTGAAGGATCTTGAGGCGCTGCGCACGTGGGGTTCGCTGACCCCCGGCCACCCCGAGTACAAGCACACCGCCGGTGTCGAAATCACCACCGGCCCGCTGGGCCAGGGCCTGGCATCTGCCGTAGGTTTCGCTTATTCCCAGCGTCGCCAGCGTGGATTGTTCGACGCCGATGCTCCCGCCGGCGAGTCGCCGTTCGACCACACCATCTGGGTTATCGCTTCCGACGGCGACCTGCAGGAAGGTGTGACGTCCGAGGCGTCCTCACTGGCCGGGCACCAGGAACTGGGCAACCTCGTGGTGATCTACGACGAAAACCACATCTCCATCGAAGACGACACCGATATCGCCTTCACCGAAGACGTCCTCAAGCGATACGAAGCGTACGGCTGGCACACCCAGCGCGTTGACTGGACCAAGACCGGCGACTACGTCGAAGACGTCCAGGAACTCTACTCGGCGCTGCTCGCTGCGAAGGCAGAGACCAACAAGCCGTCCATCATCTCGCTGCGCACCATCATTGGCTACCCGGCACCTAAGAAGCAGAACACGGGCAAGATCCACGGCTCCGCACTGGGCGCCGAAGAAGTCGCTGCACTGAAGAGCGTCCTCGGCTTCGATCCGGCCAAGTCCTTCGACGTTGACGAAGAAGTCCTGGCGCACGCCCGCAAGGTCCTGGACCGCGGTGCGGAGTCCCGCGCTGCATGGCAGAAGAGCTTTGAGGCATGGCAGTCCGCCAACCCTGACGCTGCTGCCTTGCTGGAACGTGTGGAAGCCAAGAAGCTGCCCGTGGGCATCGACGCCGCGCTTCCGGTGTTCGAAGCCGGTAAGGATGTTTCCACCCGCGCCGCTTCGGGCAAGGTCCTGAACGCCATCGGCCCGGTCCTTCCTGAGCTCTGGGGCGGTTCGGCCGACCTCGCCGAGTCCAACAACACCACCATTGAAGGCTCGCCGTCGTTCATTCCGACGTCCCGTTCCACGGACGCCTGGAAGGGCAACCCCTACGGCCGTGTACTGCACTTCGGTATCCGTGAGCACGCTGCGGCCTCGATCGTGAACGGCATCTCCCTTCACGGCCGCACCCGCGCATTCTCCGGCACGTTCCTGATCTTCAGCGACTACCAGCGCCCGGCCATCCGCCTCGGCGCACTGATGGGTGTCCCGTCCCTGTATGTCTGGACGCACGACTCCATCGGTCTGGGCGAAGACGGCCCCACCCACCAGCCCGTGGAGCAGCTCGCGTCGCTGCGCGCCATTCCCGGTCTGGACGTTGTCCGTCCCGGCGATGCGAACGAAGTCTCCGCCGCATGGAAGGCCATGCTGGAGAACCACGAGAACCCGGCCGGCATTGTCCTGACACGTCAGAACATCCCCACTTACGCCCGCGGTGAAGGCGAAGCAAGCGGCGACACGTTCGGTTCAACGGCAGGTGTTGCCAAGGGCGGCTATGTGCTGGCCGAGGCTTCCAAGGATGGCGAAACCGTTGACGCGCAGGTCATCCTGATCGGCACCGGCTCCGAAGTCCAGCTCGCCGTGCAGGCCCGCGAAGCATTGCAGGCTGAAGGCATCGCTGCGCGTGTGGTCTCAATGCCGTGTGTTGAGTGGTTCAACAAGCAGGACGAGGCTTACCGCGAGTCCGTGCTCCCGGCATCGGTGAAGGCACGTGTCTCGGTTGAAGCCGGCCTGGCCCTGGGTTGGCGTGAATTCGTCGGTGACGCCGGCCGCTCCATCTCCCTGGAACACTTCGGGGCCTCCGCTGACTACAAGCGGCTTTTCAACGAATTCGGCATCACCGCCGAAGCCGTCGCCGCTGCCGCCAAGGACTCGCTCGCAGACGCCAACGCGTAACAGCCTGATACCTCACAACAGGAGAAATCACATGTCTACAACTCCCACACAGCAGCTTTCCGACGCCGGCGTTTCGATCTGGCTCGATGACCTCTCACGCACCCGCCTCGAAACGGGCACGCTGCAGAAGCTCATCGATGAGAAGAACGTGGTTGGTGTAACCACCAACCCGTCCATCTTCCACGCCGCGATCACCGCCGGTACCGACTACGACGCCACCATTGCAGCCAAGGCGGCATCCGGTGCCAGCGTCGAAGAGACCATCTTTGAAATCACCACCACGGACGTGGCCGACGCCTGCGATCTCTTCGCACCGATCGCCGCTGCAACCAACGGTGTTGACGGCCGCGTCTCCATCGAGGTCGATCCCCGCCTTGCCTGGGACACCGAGGGCACCATCGCCGAGGCCAAGAACCTCTACGCGAAGGTCAACAAGGACAACGTCCACATCAAGATCCCGGCAACATTGGAAGGCCTGGAAGCCATCACGGCTACCCTGGCCGAGGGCATCAGCGTCAACGTGACCCTGATCTTCTCCCTGGAGCGCTACCGCGCGGTCATCAACGCTTTCCAGACCGGCCTTGAGCAGGCCAAGGAAAACGGCCACGACCTCTCCAAGATCCACTCCGTGGCCTCGTTCTTTGTCTCACGCGTTGACTCCGAGATCGACAAGCGCCTCGACGCCATCGGTACCGAGGAAGCCAAGGCACTCAAGGGCAAGGCCGGCGTTGCCAACGCCCGCCTGGCCTACCAGGTCTACGAGGAGCTCTTCTCCACCGAGCGCTGGGCCGTCCTGGCTGAGGCCGGTGCGCTCCCCCAGCGTCCGCTGTGGGCCTCTACCGGCGTGAAGGACCCGGCCTACCCGGACACGCTGTACGTGACCGAGCTCGTCGCAGCAGGAGTGGTCAACACCATGCCGGAGAAGACGCTGGATGCCACGTTCGACCACGGCGTAGTCACCGGTGACACCATCACCGGCACCTACGACGAAGCGAATGAGACCCTCAACGCCCTCGAAGCCCTCGGCGTCTCCTACAACGACGTCGTCACCCTCCTGGAGACCGAAGGCCTCGAGAAGTTCGTGGGCTCCTGGAAGGAACTCCTGGCCGACGTCGAAGGCGCCCTCGCCACCGCACGGAAGGCTTCCTAACACCTCATGAGCACAATCAGCTACGACGCCAGCGGTGCCGCGCAGCAGGCCATCGCCCAACACATTGACAGCCTGGTCGAAGACCGGATCGCGACGAGGATTTTCGCCAAGGACCACACCCTGTGGGGTCCGGATGCAGAATCCGAATCCGCTATCCGTCTTGGCTGGGTAGAGGCTGCCACAGTGTCCCAGGCCTTGGTTGGCGACATCCTGGAACTCCGCGATGCCCTCCGCGCCGAAGGAGTGACACGTATTGTCCTCTGTGGCATGGGTGGGTCTTCCTTGGCTCCCGAGGTCATCGCCGGCACCGCCGGCGTCGAGCTGACTGTGCTGGACAGCACGGACCCCGAACAGGTCAGTGCTGCCCTTGAGGAGCGGTTGGCCGAAACGGCAATCGTGGTGTCGTCCAAGTCCGGCTCCACCGTGGAAACCGACTCCCAGCGGCGGGTTTTCGAAAAGGCATTCAACGACGCCGGCATCGACGCCAAGAGCCGCATCATCATCGTCACGGATCCGGGTTCGCCCTTGGATAAGGCCTCGCGTGATGCGGGCTACCGTGCGGTGTTCAATGCCGACCCCAACGTCGGCGGACGCTTCTCGGCACTTACTGCATTCGGGTTGGTCCCTTGTGGCCTGGCCGGTGTGGACATCCAGGCATTCCTGGATGAGGCGGAGGAAGCTGCAGAGATCCTCAATGAGGACTCCACCGACAACATCGGACTGGCCCTGGGCATTGCCTTGGGCGGCACCAGTCCCCTGCGCAACAAAATCGTTATCGCTGAAGACGGTTCCGGCATTGTTGGTTTTGCCGATTGGGCCGAGCAGCTCATTGCCGAATCCACCGGCAAGCTGGGCACCGGCGTCCTTCCAGTCGTGGCCGGACCGGATTCTCCGGAAGCCCTGAACGGTGCCCCCGACGTACTGGTGGTCCGGCTGGTCGGTGCGGATTCCGACGTCGAGCTTCGTGGAAACGAGGTCGCAATTGCCGGCGGCCTGGCTTCGCAGATGTTCACTTGGGAGTTTGCGACGGCTGTGGCCGGTCGCCTGCTGGGGATCAACCCCTTTGACCAGCCTGACGTCGAAGCCGCCAAGGTGGCCGCCCGTGGCTTGCTGGATGCCCGACCCGAGCCCACTCCTGCGGCATTCACCGATGGTGCAGTGGAAGTCCGCGGTGGCAGCTGGCTTGGTTCGGCTTCCACTGTGTCGGAGGCTGTTCAGGCCCTCCTGGGCCAGCTTGGCACCGACGGGTACTTGAGCGTCCAGGCGTACCTTGACCGTATTTCCCACGCGCCCCTGGAAGGTATCCGCGATGAACTCGCTGCCATCAGTGGGCGTCCGGTGACGTTCGGTTGGGGTCCGAGGTTCCTCCACTCCACCGGGCAGTTCCACAAGGGCGGACCGGCAATCGGGGTTTTCCTGCAGGTTACTGCAGCGTCCTCCACCGATCTGGAAATTCCGGACCGGCCGTTCACCTTTGGCCAGCTTATTGCTGCCCAGGCCTCGGGCGATGCCCAGGTGCTGGAAGGCCATGGCCGCCCGGTTTTGCGCCTGCACCTCACAGAGCGTGCTGCCGGCGTAAGCCAACTCCAGGAAGTCGTCGCTGCGTTGGCCGGCCAGGCCAGCGCACTCGAAAGCTAAGGCACAGAACCAAACATGCCAGAAACTGAAAACGGCAGGAAAAACGCCGGTCTGCGGAATCCTTTGCGGGATCCGCGGGACCGGCGCCTGAACCGCATTGCCGGGCCGTCGTCGTTGGTGTTCTTCGGAGTCACCGGCGACCTTGCCCGTAAGAAGCTCATGCCGGCGGTCTATGACCTCGCCAATCGTGGTCTTTTGCCGCCGAGCTTTGCCTTGGTTGGCTTCGGTCGCCGCGACTGGGACAACGCTGAATTCGCCGCTGAGGTGAAGGAAAACGTTAAGGCTCACGCCAGGACGAAGTTCGATGAAGCGGTGTGGGAGCAGTTGGCTTCGGGTATCCGTTTTGTTCAGGGCGAGTTCGACGACGACGATGCTTTCGAGCGTCTCGGCGATGTCCTCGATGAGCTGGATGAGACCCGTGGCACCCGTGGGAATCATGGCTTCTATTTGTCGATCCCGCCGAAGGCGTTCGAGCAGGTCTGCCGCCAGCTCTCCAAGCACGGCCTGGCGCAGGCGAAGCCGGGGCAATGGCGTCGTGTGGTGATCGAGAAGCCGTTCGGTCACGACCTGGAGTCTGCCCGTCAGCTGAACGACATCGTCGAATCGGTGTTCCCGGCTGATGCGGTGTTCAGGATCGATCACTACCTGGGCAAGGAGACGGTGCAGAACATCCTGGCGCTGCGTTTCGCGAACCAGTTGTTCGAGCCGCTCTGGAACGCCAATTACGTAGACCATGTCCAGATCACCATGGCCGAGGACATCGGTACGGGCGGGCGTGCAGGCTATTACGACGGCGTGGGTGCTGCCCGTGACGTCCTGCAGAACCACTTGCTGCAGTTGCTGGCGTTGACGGCCATGGAAGAACCGATCTCGTTCAATGCCGATGATTTGCGGGCGGAGAAGGAGAAGGTGCTCGCTGCGGTCAAGCTGCCTGATGATTTGTCCACGCATTCAGCCCGTGGCCAGTTCACCGGTGGGTGGCAGGGCGGTGAGGAAGTCCTCGGGTATTTGGACGAGGATGGCATTCCTGCTGATTCGAAGACTGAGACGTTTGCTGCGATCCGGGTGGATATCAATACCCGCCGCTGGAATGGTGTGCCGTTCTACCTGCGCGCCGGTAAGCGGTTGGGCCGCCGCGTGACTGAAATCGCGGTGGTGTTCAAACGGGCACCGAATCTATTGTTCCGTGACCATGGCGAGGACGACTTCGGCCAGAATGCCGTGGTGATCCGTGTCCAGCCCGACGAGGGTGCCACGATCCGTTTGGGTTCAAAGGTTCCGGGGACGCAGATGGAAGTCCGCGATGTCACCATGGACTTCGGCTACGGACACTCCTTTACCGAATCCAGCCCCGAAGCCTACGAACGCCTCATCCTGGACGTGCTCCTGGGCGAACCGCCGCTGTTCCCGCGCCACCAGGAAGTCGAGTTGTCCTGGAAGATCCTTGACCCGTTCGAGGAATACTGGGCCGGACTGGATGAACAACCGCAACCCTACGCGCCCGGCAGTTGGGGTCCGGCTTCGGCCGATGCCCTGCTGGCCCGCGACGGACGAACCTGGAGAAGGCCATGATTGTAGATCTTCCCGATACCACTACTTCAAAGATCTCCAAGAAGATCATGTCCCTGCGCGAGCAAGGCGGCGTGATCGCCTTGGGCCGTGTGCTGACGCTGGTGGTGGTGACCAAGTCCGGGCAGGAAGAAGAGGCCATCGAGGCGGCCAACGAAGCCAGCCGGGAACACCCCTGTCGGATCATCGTCCTTGCTGACGCCGGCGTTGAGGGACCGGATCGTCTGGATGCCCAGATCCGTGTTGGCGGCGACGCCGGCGCGTCCGAGGTCATCGTGCTCCGGGGTCACGGGCACATGGCCCATGAGAGCGAATCGCTGGTGGCAGCCCTGTTGCTGCCGGACGCCCCGATCGTGGCTTGGTGGCCGCACGGAGCACCGGAAAGCGCCTGCGAGACCTCCATTGGCCGGATCGCCCACCGACGCATCACCGATTCGGCCAACGAACCTGACCCCCGCCTGGCTCTGGAGAACATCCGGGCAACGTACAAGGCAGGCGACACCGACCTCGCGTGGACCCGCCTGACCAACTGGCGCATGCAACTCGCCGCTGTCTTCGACCAGGTGGACAGTGACCCCGTCTCCGCGGTTGCCGTTGAGGGTGCCTCCGACTCCCCCAGCACGCTGCTGCTGGCCGCCTGGCTCAGCCTGGCGCTGGAGGCTCCTGTGACGATCGTGGCGGACCCTGCCGGGACCGGCATCCGTCGAGTCCGGCTCACCCGCGCCAGCGGTGACGTCCAACTTTTCCGTCCCGGCCTGTCGGTGGCGGAGTTGACGCAGCCCGGGCAGCCGGCGCAGCGTATCACCCTCCCGCGGCGAAGCCTGAAGGATTGCCTTGCTGAAGAGCTTCGCCGACTTGACCCGGACGAAGTCTTCGGAGAAGTGATTACGATGGGACTGCCACTTACCAGCCAGAGGAGAGTCCAGACCAGTGCACGCTGAGCCAAGAGTTAGCATCCATCCCGACTCCAAGGTGTTGATGGCCGCCATCGCGGCCCGCCTTATTACCAAGCTCGTGGACGTCCAGGACAAACACGGCGAGGCGACGGTTGTCCTGACCGGCGGTACAGTCGGCATTGGAACGCTGAAAGCGGTGGCCGATTCGGCTGCAGCGCCCGCGGTCGACTGGTCAAAGGTTAACTTCTGGTGGGGGGACGAACGTTTCGTTGCAGCGGACAGCGAGGACAGGAATACCCGTCAGGCACACCAGGCTCTCCTGGCACACCTTGCGGTGGATCCTGCGCGTATCCACGAGCCGGGTTCGACCGATCACTTCGCAACTGCTGACGAAGCGGCCTCAGCCTATGCCGAGGAGCTGAAGGCGGCAGCCGAAGCCGAGCATGCGGCTGACATGTCAGATGACCGTTCTGAAGAGCCTGGAGTCCTGCCGCGCTTCGATGTCCTGCTTCTTGGAGTGGGTCCGGACGCTCACGTCGCGTCGCTGTTTCCCGAACAGGCCGGCATCCGTGAGAAGAAGCGCACGGTGGTGGGGGTGGAAAACTCGCCCAAGCCGCCGTCGTCGCGTGTTTCCCTGACGCTGCCCGCCATTAACACTGCCCAGGAAATCTGGATGGTTGTTGCCGGTGAGGACAAGGCCGGCGCTGTCGGTTTGGCGTTGGCCGGAGCCAATCCCGTCCAGGTTCCGGCTGCAGGTCCTGTTGGTCGTTCCAGGACCTTGTGGCTTATCGACGAAAACGCAGCATCACGGGTCCCCCAGCAATTGGTCCGGAAGGACCCCGCGGGAGCGTAGGCGCTCCAACGCTCCGGCCAGGACAACTTCGGCTTCCTGGCTGGAGCGTCTTTCCTTGACGTAATCCAGATGGGATTTATAGAGGTCATCCACCGGCGCGGCCGCGGCCGGATGACCGGGATCACGCGAAGAAGGAAGACCACATTTGGGGCAATCCCAGGTCCTTGGGATTTGGTCATCCGGGAGCTTCAGGAAAACAAGCTGTGTTTCGTGTCCTTTTGCGCACCAATAGTGGACGCGCATACGGGGCAATTGCGCCCCGCCCCCGCCGTGGTCGCTGTGATTTCTCGGTGGTGAGCCTTGGGCTACACCTACGCGGGTACCCCGGTATCCTGGCGTGCCATGAACCATATCGAACCCCTAGCGACTCGGTGGTCGGCCGTCACGGCCCGCAGGCCTTAGGGCCAACAAGGCCAGTCTAATGCGGGAGTCCCTGCAAAGGCAGTAGAAATGGCCGGCTCACAACAAAGGGAGCGGTTCCGTTCTGGAACCGCTCCCTTTGTTCTCGGCCGGCTGGTGCCGGTTGGCGACTAGGAGTCTCCGCCCGAGGTGAAGCGCATGATCAGGCCAAGGCCGATGATGACAACGCCCCACGTGATACCGAGAATGATGGTGAAGCGGTTCAGGTTGCGCTCGGCTACGCCGGACGAACTCAATCCGGAGCTCATTCCGCCACCGAACATGTCGGACAAACCGCCCCCACGTCCTTTGTGCAGGAGGATGAGCAGCGTCAGCAGAAGGCTGGTGATTCCCAGCAGGATCTGCAGAATGACTTGAAGAACGTCCACGACGGCCTTTCGAAGAAGCGGAAAACGGGAGCCGGACTAGTCCGTGACGAGGTGGCTCTCGAACCTGACAATGTTAGCAAACTCAGCGGGGTCCAGGCTTGCGCCACCCACAAGCAATCCGTCAACATCTTTTTCGGCCATGATGGCCGCTGCATTGTTTGCCTTGACGGAACCTCCATACAGAAGGCGGGTCTTCTCCGCGACGGTCTCGTCGAAGAGTTCGGCAAGCTCAGCACGGATGGCCGCACACATTTCCTGTGCATCTTCCGGTCCGGCTACTTCGCCGGTACCGATGGCCCAGACGGGCTCGTAGGCAACGACGAGGTCTGCGGCCTGCTCGGCGGTGAGTCCCTCCAAGCCCGCGCGCAACTGGGCGAGGGTGTGCTCCACATGCGTTCCTGCCTGGCGGACCTCGAGGCCTTCGCCAACACAGAGGACGGGGGTTACGCCGTGGCGGAACGCAGCTTTGACCTTGGCGTTCAGTACTTCGTCGGACTCGTTGTGGATGGTGCGGCGCTCACTGTGGCCCACCAGGACGTAGGCGCAACCCAACTTGCTGAGGAACTGGCCTGAGATGTCACCGGTGTAGGCTCCGGAGTCAAACTGCGAGAGGTCCTGGCCACCGTAGACGACCTCGAGGTCGTCGCCCTGTACCAGCGTCTGAACGCCTCGGAGGTCCGTAAAGGGCGGGAAGACAGCGACTTCGGCACGGTTGTAGTCGTGCTTGGCGTCGGAGAGCGTCCAGGCAAGCTTCTGCAGCAGGGTGATGCCCTGGACATGGTCCATGTTCATCTTCCAGTTGCCGGCGATGAAGGGCTTACGGACAAATTTGCCATTGGCAGAGGTAGTCACATGAACTCCAAAGAATGCGTCGAAATATGGAACGGCCGGCAGGACGCAAAGCGTCCTGCCGGCCGTCTGGTACTTAGCGGTCGAGGACGCTCAGTCCCGGAAGTTCCTTGCCTTCAAGGTATTCCAGGCTTGCGCCACCGCCGGTGGAGATGTGTCCGAACTGTGAGTCTTCGAAACCCAGGGTCCGGACAGCCGCGGCTGAATCGCCCCCGCCTACGACGGTGAACGCCACGGTATCGGTCAGCGCCTGGGCAATTGCCCGCGTACCGCTGGAGAAGGCTTCGAATTCGAAGACACCCATGGGGCCGTTCCAGAAGACGGTCTTTGCCCCCTCGACGTGGGCTGCGAATGCGGAAGCAGACTCGGGTCCGATGTCCAGGCCAATGCCGGAAGCGCCGAAAGCGCTGTCCTCTATGGCGTCGGCCTTGACGACCTCGTGTTCGGCGTCAGCGGCAAAGCGGCTCGCCACTACGACGTCGGTGGGGATCACGAACGACGTTCCCGCTGCTGAGGCCCGCTGGAGGTAGTCCTGGACCACGGGGATCTGGTCTTCCTCCAGGAGGCTTCCGGCAACCTTGTGGCCTGCTGCGGCAAGGAATGTGAAGAGCATGCCGCCGCCGACGAGGATGGTGTCCGCTTTGCCCAGGAGGTTCTCGATCACTGCCAGCTTGTCCGAGACCTTGGAACCGCCCAGAACCACGACGTATGGACGCTGTGTATCCGTGGTGAGCTTCCGAAGAACTTCGACTTCGGTGTGCACGAGGTCGCCGAGGTACGACGGCAAACGGGTGGCTACGTCATAGACGCTGGCGTGTTTGCGGTGGACCGCGCCGAAGGCGTCGTCCACGTAAGCGCCGTTACTGCCCGTCAGTGCAACCAGCTCATCAGCGAAGGCGCCGCGCTCGGCGTCGTCCTTGCTGGTTTCGCGGGCATCGAAGCGGACGTTCTCGAGGACGAGGACGTCACCGTCCTGGAGTCCGGCTGCGAGCTCCTTGGCGGAGTCACCAACCGTGTCTGCTGCGAGTTGCACCCGGAAGTCCGCAAGTTCCGTGAGACGGTCTGCAGCAGGCTTCAGGGAGTACTTCTCGTCAGGTGCGCCCTTGGGGCGTCCCAGGTGGGCGGTTACGAGCACGCGGGCACCGGCGTCCGAGAGCTTCTTGAGGACCGGGAGCGAGGCCTTGATGCGGCCGTCATCGGTCACCTTAGAGCCGTCGAGCGGCACATTCAGGTCACTTCTGACCAGAATGTACCGCCCGCGGACACCTTCAGCGATGAGTTCGTTGAGGGTGTGAGATGTCATGTGTCTACCCTAGCCCAGCTTGGATGCGACGAGCTCCGTGAGGTCAACGAGGCGGTTGGAGTAACCCCACTCGTTGTCATACCAGGAAACAACCTTGACCTGGTTGCCGATGACCTTGGTGAGGCCGGAGTCGAAGATCGACGAAGCAGGGTCTCCAACGATGTCCGAGGACACGATGGGGGCATCCGTGTAGGAGAGGATGCCGGCCCACTGCTCGGACTCAGCTGCGGCCTTGACGGCTGCGTTGACTTCCTCGACCGTGACTTCGCGGGAAACCGTGACCGTGAGGTCGGTAGCCGAACCGGTGGGCACCGGGACGCGGATGGCGTAGCCATCCAGCTTGCCCTTAAGCTCCGGGAGGACCAGGCCAATTGCCTTGGCCGCGCCGGTGGACGTGGGAACCATGTTGATCGCAGCAGCACGGGCGCGGCGGAGATCACCGTGGGGGCCGTCCTGGAGGTTCTGGTCCGCCGTGTAGGCGTGGACCGTGGTCATGAGGCCACGCTCGATACCGAAGGCGTCGTTCACTACCTTGGCCAGCGGGCCGAGGCAGTTGGTGGTGCAGGAAGCGTTGGAGATGATGTTGTGCGCTGCGGGATCGTAGAGCTCGTGGTTGACACCCATGACGATGGTGATGTCTTCGTCGCTGGCAGGTGCCGAGATGAGGACCTTCTTGGCTCCGGCATCAATGTGCTTCTGCGCGGCAGCAGCCTTGGTGAAGAAACCGGTGGACTCGATCACGATGTCAACGCCCAGTTCGCCCCACGGAAGGTTGGCGGGATCGCGCTCTGCAAGGACCTTGATGGACTTGCCGTCGACTACCAGGTTTCCATCGACAACTTCCACGGTCTGGGCGAGGCGTCCACCGACGGAGTCGTACTTCAGGAGGTGGGCGAGCGTCTCGGGGCTGGTGAGGTCGTTGACTGCGACGATCTCGAGGTCTGCGCCCTGGGCCAGTGCTGCGCGGAAGTAGTTGCGGCCGATGCGGCCGAAGCCATTGATACCAATACGGGTGGTCACTATGTGTCAATCTCCTTGGTGCTCTTGCAAGCACGCCTAGTGAGTCGGATAAATAATTTCCAACTAACAGACCCCGCACGTCTTTGGGCAGAGGTGATTATCAGATCGGAGGGCGACCAGCCACGTTGCTGAAGGCTAACCGCCTTCCGTGATCCATCTTACGTTTAACTAAGCCTGCCCCCGCAACTGCGGAGGCAGGCTTTCCAGCATTTGGCCCGAATTCACGCTAAAAGTGACTTTTGTTACATCGGCGTGAACCGGAGCTCACCAACTAGAGGACGATGAGGCCCGTGGCGTTGGTGCGTGCGGCTTCGAAGCGCTGGGCCACATCGGCCCAGTTGGCAATGTTCCAGAAGGCCTTGACGTAGTCAGCCTTGACGTTGACGTAGTCCAGGTAGAAGGCGTGCTCCCACATGTCCAGCATCAGGAGCGGAGTGGTACCCACTGCAACGTTGCCCTGCTGATCGTAAAGCTGCTCAATGAGGAGGTTGCCGCCGATGGGCTCGTATGCCAGGAAAGCCCAGCCGGAACCCTGCAAACCGAGAGCCGCGGCGCTGAACTGCGCACGGAAGGCATCGAACGAACCGAAAGCATCATCGATCGCAGCAGCGAGCTCGCCTTCGGGCTTGTCGCCGCCGTCCGGGGAGATGTTGTTCCAGAAAACGGAGTGGTTGATGTGTCCGCCAGTGTGGAACGCGAGGTCCTTGGAGAGACGGTTGATGTTGGCGTAGTCACCCTTCTCGCGGGCATCTGCCAGCTGGGAAAGGGCATTGTTGGCGCCTGCAACGTAAGCAGCATGGTGCTTGCTGTGGTGCAGCTCCATGATCTTTGCCGAAATGTGCGGCTCGAGTGCTGCATAGTCGTAGCCGAGCTCGGGCAGAACGTACTCTGTCACGAAATCCTCCAATGTAGTGGACTGACGTCCGGGTTGGTAACTCTCGTTATGTCATCCGGCCAGCGGACCGGCCGGAAATCCTTGGCGAAGAAGCTTCGCTCCTGCCTCCATCGGGAACAACCCTGGGTGGCCTCGCAGTATTTCCTCTACGCATTTTCGATTCTATGGGTGCGGACTACTCGTCCATCATTTCCGGAGTCACATTTGCCTCAGTGCCCGGGATGCCAAGGTCAAGGGCGCGTTTGTCCGCCATGGCCAGGAGCCGGCGGATACGGCCCGCGATGGCGTCCTTGGTCATCGGTGGATCGGCCAGGCGTCCGAGTTCATCCAAGCTGGCTTGCTTGTGGGCTACACGGAGTTCGCCTGCGTACTTGAGGTGGTCCGGAACGTCGTCGCCAAGAATCTCCAAGGCCCGGTCCACCCGGGCGCCGGCGGCTACGGCGGCTTGTGCCGAGCGACGCAGGTTGGCGTCGTCAAAGTTTGCCAGCCTGTTGGCGGTGGCCCGGACTTCCTTGCGCATGCGCCGCTCCTCCCAGACCATGAGGGCGTCATGTGCCCCCATCCGGGTGAGGAGGGCTGCAATGGTGTCTCCGTCCCGGATCACCACACGGTCGACTCCGCGCACCTCCCGGGCCTTGGCCTGGATGCCCAGGCGGCGGGCAGCTCCCACAAGCGCCAGTGCGGACTCGGGTCCGGGGCAGGTCACTTCCAGCGAAGAGGAACGCCCTGGCTCCGTCAGCGATCCATGTGCGAGGAAGGCTCCCCGCCATACAGCCTCGGCATCGGCAGCCGAGCCGTTGACCACTACTGATGGCAGTCCACGGACCGGGCGTCCCCGCCCATCCAGCAGTCCGGTCTGCCGGGCGAGGGCCTCGCCGTCGCGGACCACACGGACAACGTAGCGGCTTCCGCGGCGGAGGCCGCCGCCGGAGACGACGATGATTTCGCTCTGGTGGCCGTAGACCTCGGCTATTGCGGCACGGAGGCGACGCGCCGTCGAGGCAAGATCAACCTCGGCTTCAATAACGATCCTGCCCGAAATGATGTGCAAGCCGCCTGCGAAGCGCAGCATTGCCGAAACCTCTGCCTTGCGGACCGAAGATTTCTTGATGTCCAGCCGGGACAGTTCGTCCTTGACCGACGCAGTAAGTGCCATCGCGTATTCCTAACTGTTCCCGAAAATATCGTGGTACGCCGCTGCCAGCAGCAATGGATCGTGGACGGGGCGGCGCCTCGACGCCCCTACTCTACCCAACACCACTTCGGCGCCGATCATCCCGGCGGCCTTCTCAAATGCCTTGAGGTCCTGGATCGCGGCGGGATCGGCGAGGACAACATCGACGCTGAACTCCGGGGCATAGCGGCGCAGGACGTCCAGGTGGTCCGCGGCTGTCATGCCCGAGGTTTCCTTGGTTTCGACATCCAGGTTCATGGTCAGGCAGCGTTTGGCAGCGGTGTCGCCGAGTGCTTGGCGGAGCTCGGGCAACAGCAAATGCGGCAGCACCGAGGTGTACCAGGAGCCGGGTCCCAAAATAACCCAGTCAGCCAGCTCGATCGCCGTCAGGGCTTCGGTGCAGGCAGGTGCGTCCTCCGGCAACAGTCTGACCTCTTCGAGCTTGCCGGCAACAGCGCATTTTGCCTGGCCCCGGACAGTCCTGAGTTCCTGCCCGCCTCCGGGAAGCCCGACGTGTGCCTTTCCCTCGATGGTGAGGGGAACACTGGACATGGGGAGGACCTGGCCCCTGGCTCCGAGCAATGCTCCAGCCCATTTCAGGCCGGCCACTGTGTCTCCCAAAAGCTCCCAGAGGGTCACGATCAGCAGGTTGCCCATGGCGTGGTGGTCCAGGGAGCCACCTTTGGCGGATCCGGCATTGAAGCGGTGCTGCATGACGTCACGCCATGTACGTCCCCAGTCGGTGTCGTCGCACAATGCGCTGAGCGCCATCCGGAGGTCACCGGGCGGGAGGACACCGTACTCTTCGCGAAGCCGCCCGGAAGAGCCGCCGTCGTCCGCTACCGTAACGATTGCCGTGAGCTCCGAGGTGAGCAAGCGCAATGCCGAGAGCGACGCCGCCAGCCCGTGGCCGCCACCAAGGGCAACCACTGAGGGGCTCTTCTTTTGCTGGCTGCCGGGGACACCCTTGGGCGGAATAAGGGGAAGCGGGCCGGTAAGGACCCCCACTATTCGCGTCCCAGGTCGCGGTGGGTGGTGGTGACTGTCACGCGTGGATACTGCGCCAAACGCTTTGAAAGCTCGACGGCGACTGCCACCGAACGGTGCTTGCCTCCGGTGCAGCCAACAGCCAGGGTGGCGTAGTGCTTGTTCTCCTGGCGGTAGCCGTCCAGCACCGGCTCCAAAGCCCGGACGTACCTGTCCACGAATTCGTGCACGCCATCGGCACCGAGGACGTAGTTGCTGACGTCCTCATCCAAGCCGGTGTGGGGCCGAAGTTTCGGAACCCAATGCGGATTGGGAATGAAACGGGCGTCGGCTACGAAGTTGGCATCCACTGGAAGGCCGTACTTGAATCCAAAGCTCATGACGTTCAATCGCAGGGTAACCGGGCCGGTGTCGCTGAAGAGCTCGGTGATGGCTGTTGCCAGGCCGTGGACGTTGAAATCGGACGTATCCAGCACGACGTCGGCATGCTCCCGCAGTTCCCTCAGGACCTCGCGCTCGATCCCGATGCCGTCCAGGATCCGGCCGCCACCCTGCAGGGGGTGCGGACGCCTGCCTTGCTCGAAACGGCGGACCAGGACTTCGTCGTTGGCGTCGAGGAACAGCACCCGGAAGGTGATGCCGCTGGCACTGAGTGCACCCAGGGCTGTCTGGATGTCGGTGAAGAGGTCCTTGCTGCGGACATCCACCACCACGGCCAGCTTGGGAATGGATTTGGGGGCGTGGGAGACAATTTCGGCCAAGGTGCCGAGCATCTGCGGCGGGAGGTTGTCCACCACGTACCAGCCGTGGTCTTCCAGGGCGTCCGAGGCCGTACTGCGGCCTGCCCCGGACATGCCGGTGACAACCAGCAGTTCCGCCTCCGGGGGCTTGACGGGCGTGAGGCCGTCATGCTCCGTTCCGGCCCCCGGTGTTGCCTCATCCATCAGTTGTCCCCGTTTCCTCGGAAGTGGTCCGTGCCGTGCGCATCGTGGAACTGCGCGCACGTTCGACGTGTTCAAGCACCGGTGACCGCTGATGCGGCCATCGGCCAGGTTCTAACCCTAGCTAAGATTCAAGGATTTCGCCGGTGGTCATGTTGATCGCCGGGGCTGTGGTTCCTGAGTCCTCGGTGGAACCCAGATGCTGGACCACGGCAGCTGCCAGCGCAGGGCCGATTCCCTTGGCAGAGGTAAGCTCCTCCACCGAGGCCGCTTTGATCTTTTTCAGCGAGCCGAAGTGCGCCACCAGGGCCTTGCGCTTGGCTTCACCCAGGCCCGGCACGCCGTCCAGGACGGACACCGTCATGGCCTTCCCTCGCTTCTGCCGATGGAAGGTGATGGCGAAGCGGTGTGCTTCGTCACGGATCCGTTGAAGCAGGTACAAGCCCTGCGAAGTCCTAGGCAGGATCACCGGGAAGTCGCTGTCCGGAAGCCATACTTCCTCCAGCCTCTTGGCCAGGCCCACCACGTAGACGTCGTCGATTCCCAGTTCATCCAGCGCACGCTTGGCGGCGTTGACCTGCGGCTGGCCGCCGTCCACCACTACCAGGTTGGGCGGATAGGCGAACTTGGCCTTGGGGGCAGGCATGGTGGGGTCCGACGGCGGCCCGTCGGCGCCGCTCCTGGCCCCGGCACGTGTGGGGTTGACGATTTCGCCCGAGACCACGGGCACCTGGGCAGCTTTGTCCGTCAGGTAGTGCCTGAACCGACGGGTCAGGACGTCGTGCATGGCCGCGGTATCGTCCGCTGCTGCCGCTCCCGTAATGGAGAACTTCCGGTAGTCGGCCTTTTTGGGCAGCCCGTCCTCCACTACCACCATGGAGGCCACAACATTGGTGCCCTGGACATGGGAGATATCGAAACATTCAATGCGCAGCAAGGGAACAGGGATCTCCAAGGCTTCCTGCAGCTCCTGGAGTGCCACTGACCGTACGGTGATGTCGCCTGCCCTGCGGGTTTTGTGCAGCTTGAGGGCCTGCTCCGCATTTTCGCGCACGGTGGACATCAAGGCGGCCTTGTCACCGCGCTGGGGCACGCGGATGTCCACTTTGGCCCCGCGCAGTCCGCCAAGCCACAGGGTAAGTTCGGCATGGTTGCTGGGCGTTTCCGGGACCAGCACTTCCCGGGGGATCCGGCCCTGGACCTCGCTGTCCTCGCCGTAGACCTGCTGGAGCAAGTGCTCGATCAGCTCCGGCGTGGTGGCGTCCTCGACCTTTTCGACAACCCACCCGCGCTGCCCCCGGACCCGGCCGCCGCGGACGTGGAACACCTGTACGGAAGCCTCCAGTTCGTCGTCGTGGAGGGCGAAGACGTCAGCGTCGGTGTCTTCGGCAAGAACCACGGCGTTTCGCTCGAAGACTTTCCTGAGCGCGATGATGTCGTCCCTGAGGCCGGCAGCGCGCTCGTAGTCGAGCTCGGCGACGGCCGCTGCCATGTCCTTCTCCAAGCGGCCGATGAAGCGTTTCGCTTCACCGCCCATGAACGAACAGAAGTCTTCAGCAAGGTCCCGGTGTTCTTCGGCACTCACACGGCCAACGCAAGGGGCCGAGCATTTGTCGATGTAGCCGAGAAGGCATGGGCGCCCGCTGGATTCGGCACGCTTGAAGACGCCCGCACTGCAGCTGCGCACGGGAAAAACCCTCAGCAAGGTGTCCATTGTTTCGCGGATGGCTCCGGCGGTGTACGGACCAAAGTACCTGGTGCCCTTGCGCCGCTCGCCACGCATGACCTGCACCCGGGGGTACTTCTCCCCCATGGTGACCGCGAGGTACGGGTAGGTTTTGTCGTCCCGGAAAACCACGTTGAAGCGCGGCTTGAATTCCTTGATCCAGGTGTACTCCAGCTGCAGCGATTCGAGCTCGCTGCCCACCATTGTCCATTCAACACTGCTGGCAGCATGGACCATGGCATGGGTCTTGGGAAGAAGCCCTGCTGGATTGGCGAAGTACGAATTGAGCCTTGACCGCAGGTTCTTTGCTTTGCCCACGTAAATGACCCGGCCATGGGGGTCGCGGAACCGATAGACGCCTGGGGTGGTGGGAATCTCACCCGTTTGGGGCCGGTAACTTGCTGGATCTGCCACGTTTCCAGTCTAGTGAACCGAACGGACAGCCACGGCCACTTCACCGTCGCGGGCGCTCCTGCCGCCCCGGTGGGCGCTCCTGCTAGTCGACGGATTTGCTCTGGTTGTAGCTTGCAGACCGGTCCTGGCCGCTGAGCAGGGCGATGGCATCCATGATTTTGTCTGTTACTTCACGTCGCGCCGGAAGCGAGTGGTCCGGACCCGTCTTATCGAAATAGAGTGGCTCGCCCACCTTCATGGTGAAGTGCTGCGGGCGCACCGCGTTCTTGTCCGCCGGTTGCAGTTTTTCTGTTCCGATCAGCCCCACGGGGATAACGGGAGCGCCGGTGGTCAGGGCAAGCCACCCCACGCCCGTGCGGCCGCGGTAGAGGATGCCGTCCCGGGACCGCGTGCCCTCGGGGTAAATACCGATCCCCTTTCCCGACTCCAGGATGTCCAGCAGTGTCTTGAGCGCTTGCACGCTGGCCGCTTGCTCGCCGCGTTCAACCGGAATGGAACCCACGGCCTCGAAGAATGACTTCATGACGGCGCCTTTGACGCCTTTGGTGGTGAAGTACTCGGCCTTGGCAAAGAAAGCGACCGGACGTGGCATCAGGGCCTGGACAATAACGCTGTCAAGGAATGACAGATGATTGGGAGCCACAATAAAGGGACCGTCCTGGGGAACGTTTTCCAACCCAATGACAGTAGGCCGGCACGTGGAGGAGATCAGTCCACGGGTAGTCCACCGGATCGCATCAAAGACTGCCATCGTTTTGTACCTCGCTCAGGGCCGTCGCACGGACAGCGTCAAGTTCTTCAATTTTGGTCCGCAATTCAACTGCGGTGTGCACAACAGCCACGGCGCCGGCTTCTTCGAGTTCTCCGTCCGGAGCGAATCCCCAGGAAACCCCGATGCAGTCCAGGCCGTTCGCCATGGCTCCTGCAACGTCCTGGTGCCTGTCGCCGACCATCACCGCAGGTTGGGAGTTCAGGTCCGACAAGGCTGCGCCAACAATTTCGATTTTGCCCGATGCCGTATTTGCTTCCAGGGACTCGTTGTCCGCTGCCCCACGGATGGAGACGAAGAAATCGGCAATGTGATGGTGCTCGAGGACAAGCCGGGCAATGGACTGCGGCTTCTGCGTAGCAACGGCCACAGCGCGGCCGGACGCAGCGAAGTATTGGAGGAGTTCGTAAATACCGGGGTAAAGCTTGCTCTGCCCAATACCGGTTTCCCTGTAATGGCGCCGGTACCGCTCAATGGTCTCGTTGACCAGCGCTTCGGGAACGTGTGCCAAATGCAGCAAGGAGTCGCTGAGCTTGGGACCCACCATGGAATTGAGCACGGCCTGCTCCGGAACAGGAAGGTCCATTTCACGGAGGGCCGCAGAGATTCCTCCCGTGATACCGCCTGCGGGATCGACAAGGGTGCCGTCCAGATCGAATATTACGGGCACCGTTGTTTGAGTCACCGGGTTAGTTTCTCACGAGTAGCGGCATGCCTGAAACTCGCATGCCGCTACCGGAATACTTCTGGCGGCTAACCGAGAATTTCGGCCAGGAATGTCGCCGTGTGGCTGTCCTTGGATTTCGCAACCTGTTCGGGCGTTCCAGTGGCCACAATCTTTCCGCCGCCGGAACCACCGTTGGGCCCAAGGTCCACAATCCAGTCGGCCGACTTGATGACGTCCAGGTTGTGCTCGATGGTAATCACCGTGTTGCCTTTGTCCACCAGGCCCTGGAGCACCATGAGCAGCTTCCTGATGTCCTCAAAATGCAAACCCGTGGTGGGTTCGTCAAGGACATAGATGCTGCGACCGTTCGAGCGCTTCTGCAATTCAGCAGCAAGCTTCACCCGCTGGGCCTCGCCACCGGAAAGCGTGGTGGCCGGCTGTCCCAAACGCACGTAGCCCAGTCCCACGTCCACCAAGGTCTTCAAATGGCGCGCAATCGGCGTGAAGGCCGCGAAGAACTCCGCACCCTCCTCAATGGGCATATTGAGGACATCGGCGATGGTCTTGCCCTTGTAATGGACTTCAAGGGTTTCCCGGTTATACCGGGCTCCATGGCAGACCTCACAAGGAACGTAGACGTCCGGAAGGAAGTTCATCTCGATCTTCAACGTGCCGTCGCCTGAACAGGCCTCGCAGCGACCGCCCTTGACATTGAACGAGAAGCGGCCGGGCTGATACCCGCGCACCTTGGCTTCGGTGGTCTCGGCGAAGAGCTTGCGGATGTTGTCAAACACCCCCGTGTACGTTGCCGGGTTGGAACGGGGCGTGCGGCCAATGGGACTTTGATCAACGTGGACCACCTTGTCCAGATGTTCCAGTCCCGCCACGGTCCGGTGCCGCCCGGCCACTTGCTTGGCCCCGTTGAGCTTGTTGGCGAGGACCTTGTAGAGGATCTCGTTGACCAGCGTGGACTTGCCGGAGCCGCTGACGCCGGTTACCGCTGTAAAGAGCCCCAGCGGGAACGTGGCATCAACGTTGTCGAGGTTGTTCTCACGGGCACCAACAACTTTCAGCTCCCGCTTTTTGTCGTACTTTCGGCGCTTGGCGGGAACATCGATCTTCCGACGCCCCGAAAGGTAATCACCCGTGAGGGAATCGGTGTTCTCCAGCAGTTCCTTGTAGGTGCCCGAATGCACCACCTGGCCGCCGTGCTCACCGGCACCCGGTCCAATGTCCACCACCCAGTCAGCCTCGTGGATGGTGTCTTCGTCGTGCTCCACCACAATGAGGGTGTTGCCGAGGTCCCGGAGACGGGTGAGTGTCTCGATGAGTCGTCGGTTGTCGCGCTGGTGAAGGCCGATGGAGGGCTCGTCAAGAACATAGAGGACACCCACCAGGCCTGAGCCGATCTGTGTTGCCAGCCGGATGCGCTGGGCCTCTCCACCGGACAAGGTTCCCGAGGGACGTTCGAGGTTGAGGTATTCCAGTCCCACATCCAGGAGGAAGGTCAGGCGGGCCTGGATCTCCTTCAGCACCTGGTTGGCGATCTGTGCTTCCCTGTTGGTGAGGGTCAAGCTGCCCAGGAACTCAGCGCACTCCCGCATGGGCAAAGCCGCAACTGCGGCAATGGACTTGCCATTGATCAGCACTGACAAGGACGCCGGGTTCAAGCGCGCACCGTTGCACTCAGGGCAGGGGATCTGGCGCATGTACTCTTCGTACCGGTCACGGGCCCAATCGGAATCGGTTTCGCCGTGCTTGCGGTGGACGTACTGAATTGCACCCTCAAAGCCCGTGCTGTATTTGCGCTCACGGCCAAAGCGGTTCTTGTACTGGACAACAACTTTGTGGTCCTTGCCGTGCAATACGGTGTTCCGGACTTCCTTGGACAGCTTTTCCCAAGGAGTCTTCATGGAGAATCCGAGCTCGTGGGCCAAGCCCTCAAGCAGCCGGTTCCAGTATTCGGTAGTTGCCGTGCCAAGGGACCATGGGGCAATGGCGCCCTCACCCAAGGACAGCTCAGGGTTGGGGACGATGAGTTCCTCGTCCACCTCCAGCTTGGTGCCGATGCCGCTGCACGCCGAGCAAGCACCGAAGGGGTTGTTGAAGGAGAAGGAGCGCGGCTCGATCTCGTCGATCGCCAAAGGGTGCTCGTTGGGGCACGCCAGATTTTCGGAGAAAGCGCGAATGCGGCCGGGATCCCCGGCCTCGAGATCCACGAATTCAACAAGGACGCGGCCTTCAGCCAGGCCAAGAGCGGTTTCCACGGAGTCAGTGAGACGCTGGCTGATGTCGTCCTTGACCACCAAGCGGTCAACCACCACCTCAATGGTGTGCTTGAACTGCTTGCCCAGCTTGGGTGGATCGCTCAATTGAACGAGGTCGCCGTCCACGCGGGCACGCGAATACCCCTTGGCGGTCAACTCCTTGAAGAGATCAACGAACTCGCCCTTGCGTCCACGGACCACGGGAGCGAGGACCTGGAAGCGCGTGCCCGTCTCAAGCTCCAGGAGCTGGTCCACGATCTGCTGGGGCGTCTGCCGTGCGATGGGTTCCCCGCAAACAGGGCAGTGAGGGCGGCCCACGCGGGCCCAGAGCAACCGCATGTAGTCATAGATCTCCGTGATGGTGCCCACCGTGGAGCGCGGGTTCTTGCTGGTGGACTTCTGGTCGATGGAGACCGCGGGCGACAGGCCTTCGATGAAGTCGACATCAGGCTTGTCAACCTGGCCAAGGAACTGGCGGGCGTAGGCCGAGAGTGATTCGACGTAGCGTCGCTGCCCTTCGGCAAAGATGGTGTCAAAGGCCAGTGAGGACTTCCCGGAGCCTGAGAGCCCTGTGAAGACGATCATGGCATCACGGGGAAGGTCGAGGTCCACGTTGCGCAGATTGTGTTCCCGGGCGCCCTTGACCACGAGCCGCGAAAGGTCGGGCCTCGCGGGTTTGGTATCAGGAACGACGGGAACGCTGTTGGCGGATTCGATGGCGGTATCTTCAGCTAAGGCTTTGGGCACTCACCAATGCTAATCGAAAACTTCTTCGAATTTCCATGTCGTGCCTCACATGCTACTGATCGGTATCAATCAGCGTCGTATGCTGCGGCTAAAAGCTGGACGGCCTCAGCGAACGAAGCGCCCTGGGCTTTGGCAGCAGCGGCGTACTGCCCCGCTACCTCGGCCAGGGCTCCCCAGCGATCGTCCCGGGCGCAGACCACCGTGCCGTTACGGCCCCGCGTTGCCACGACGCCCGCGGCCTCGAGTTCTTTATAGGCCCGCGCCACGGTGTGCGGCGCGACATCCAGCACACCGGCCAGGTTGCGCACAGGTGGCAGCTTGGCCCCCACCGCAAGGACACCCGAGTCTGCAAGTTCAATGATCCGCAGCCGCAACTGTTCAAAGAGGGCGACGGCGCTGGTGGTGTTGGGGCGCCAGCTGCCGGGAAATTCGCCTGAGGGAGTCACGAGGAGCTCCGCCCGGGTGCCGGAAGGAGGCGGGGCATCTGTTCTTCGAAGCGTCCTTGGTCCATGCCGAGAATTAGACCAGCGACGACGACACTGGACAAGCCATGACGTAAGCCATGACTAAAGCTGCAACCGTATCCGCGCCGTGGCAGGTTGCCCAGGCAGTGGCCCGGGAAGATCGCACCCTTCCGGCGCGGGGCGTGCAACGCCATCACGGGTTCTTCCGTGCCACGGCAAAAATGCGCCGGAACGGATAGACGGTTCCGTGGCGTGTGGCTGGATAGGCCTCGCGCAGCATCGCGGCGTACTCCGTCTCGAAGACGGCGGCTTCTTCGCCGGATAATGCCGCCAGCACGGGCCGGAGCCCGGTCCCGCGGACCCACTCCAAGACCGGGTCTGCGCCGGGCAGCACTTGCTGGTAGGTGGTCTCCCAGGCGTCAGCCGAGCATCCGGCGTCGAGCATTCTTTCCAAGTAGTCCGCAGGGCTGCCTACGGCGCCCTCATGCCGGAGGACTCCGCCGAGCTTGTCTGCCCACCGGAGTGTTTCAGCCAGTTGCCGCATCAACGTGTGGGAGGGGGACGTGAAATTTCCCGGAACCTGCAAGGCAAACCATGCCCCTGGCTTCAACGCATCCAGCCAGCCGGCCAGCATGTCCATATGGCCCGGCACCCACTGCAAGGCTGCATTGGTGACAACCACATCCGTATCAGCTTCGGGTTGCCACTGGGCGATGTCGCCCTGCATGAATTCCAGGTTGTTGAACCGTTGCCTCAGTTGGCGCGCTTTGCCGAGCATCTCCGCCGAAGCGTCGACGCCCACAACATGGGCGTCCGGCCAGCGTTCGGTGAGAGTGGCCGTCAGGTTCCCAGGCCCGCAGCCCAGGTCCACCACCCTCTGCGGCGCAGAGGACTGGACCCTCGCGACGAGGTCGTGGAACGGACGGTCCCGATGGTTTCCAAACTCCACATACTTGGACGGATCCCACTTCATCAAAGCCTCCTCGCATCTGCCACCTCTGCTGGGGCGAGCCTAAACCGTCCGGGCACTAAGCTGGAAACCAATGAAACTTCTTGAGCAGCTTCCCGGTTCCAGCGCAGACGGTCCCCTGGACCCGGACGAAATCTACACACGGTTCGTGGAGTGGACCGGGAGCCGCGGCCTGGAGCTGTACCCCGCCCAGGACGAAGCGATCATGGAGCTTGCCTCCGGAGCGAACGTCATCCTGGCCACCCCCACTGGTTCGGGAAAGTCGCTGGTTGCCATTGCAGCGCATTTCGAAGCAATGGCACGGGGCCAGCGGAGCTACTACACGGCCCCGATCAAGGCGCTGGTGTCCGAGAAGTTCTTCGCCCTCTGTGACATTTTTGGTGCGGAAAACGTGGGGATGATTACCGGTGATTCCGGTGTCAACCAAGACGCCCCCATCATCTGCTGCACCGCTGAAATCCTCGCCAACATCGCCCTGCGTGAAGGCTCAATGGCGGAGCTTGGCTCGGTGGTGATGGACGAGTTCCACTTTTACTCGGACCCGCAGCGCGGCTGGGCATGGCAGGTTCCCTTGCTGGAACTCCCCCAGGCGCAATTCCTCTTGATGTCCGCGACACTGGGCGACGTCACGCGTTTCGAAACCGGACTGACGGAGCTGACCGGCCGGCCCACCACCACGGTGAGCTCTGCGGAACGACCCATTCCGCTGCACTACTACTACCACCTGACACCGGTCCACGAGAGCCTGGAAGAACTGCTGTCCACTAAACAGGTCCCGGTGTACGTGGTTCATTTCAGCCAGGCCGAGGCCATTGAGCGGGCCCAGAACCTTATGAGCATCAACATGTGCAGCCGTGCTGAAAAGGACCGGATTGCTGAGCTCATTGCTGGTTTCCGGTTCGCCGCAGGCTTCGGAAAGACCCTCAACAGGCTGGTCCGCCACGGCATCGGGGTGCACCACGCAGGCATGCTCCCCAAATACCGGCGCTTGGTGGAACAACTGGCCCAGGCCGGGCTGCTGAAAGTCATCTGCGGTACGGACACCTTGGGAGTGGGCATCAACGTGCCCATCCGGACAGTGCTGTTGACTGCTTTGAGCAAGTACGACGGCGTACGCACCAGGTCGCTTAACTCACGTGAGTTCCACCAGATTGCCGGACGGGCCGGACGTGCCGGATACGACACCGCCGGAACAGTGGTGGTGCAGGCTCCTGAGCATGTGGTGGAAAACACGAAGGCCATGGCCAAGGCGACGGCAAAGTTTGGCGATGACCAGAAGAAATTGCGCCAGGTGGTGAAGAAGAAGCCTCCGGAGGGATTCGTTTCCTGGGGCGAGCCTACGTTCAAGCGGCTGGTGGAATCCGTTCCCGAGCCACTGACCTCCAGTTTCACGGTGACGCATGCGATGCTCCTGAACCTCATGGAACGCCCTGGTGATCCGTTCCAGGCAACCCGCCGATTGCTCAGCGAGAACCACGAGAGCCGTCCGGCCCAGCTCAAGCTCATGAAGAAGGCCCTGGGCATTTACCGTGAGCTGCTGGCCGCGGGAGTGGTTGAACGTATCCCGGAGGAGGAGCAGGAAGCCGAGGGCCGTTCCGTGCGCCTCACGGTGCACCTCCAGGCGAATTTCGCACTGAACCAGCCGCTCTCCCCCTTCGCCTTGGCCGCCTTGGAGTTGCTGGATCCCGAGTCGCCGTCCTACGCGCTGGACGTGGTATCCGTCATCGAGTCAACTCTGGAAAAGCCCCGCCAGATCCTTTCAGCGCAGCAGAAGAAGGCGCGCGGCGAGGCGGTTGCAGCGATGAAAGCCGACGGAATTGAGTACGACCAGCGGATGGCCATGCTCGATGAAGTCACCTACCCCATGCCCTTGGCGGAGATTCTGGGCGAGGCCTTTGAGGTCTACCGCAAAGCTGCCCCGTGGGTTGGCGACTTCGAACTGGCTCCGAAATCGATCATCCGGGACATGTATGAACGTGCCATGAACTTTGGTGAGTTCGTGCAGTTCTATGGCTTGGCCCGCTCGGAGGGTATCGTCCTGCGTTACCTGGCGGACGGGTTCCGCGCACTGCGCCAGACGGTTCCCCAGGATTTGCTGCGTGAGGACCTGGAAGACCTGATTGCCTGGCTGGGCGAACTGGTCCGCCAGGTCGATTCCAGCCTGCTGGATGAGTGGGAAGAGCTGACCTCGGGGCTCGCCCCCACACCCCATGACGCTCCCCCGCCACCGCCGCCGCTCCTGACCTCCAACATCCGTGCCTTCCGGGTGATGGTCCGGAACGAACTGTTCCGAAGGGTTGAGCTTTTCGCGGACGAGGACTCCGCTGCGTTGGGGGAACTCGACGGTGACGCAGGTTGGGAAGCCGGGCGCTGGGAAGAGGCCCTTGATGACTACTTCGACGAACACGACGACATTGGCACTGGCCCGGACGCCCGTGGACCAGGACTGCTCATCATCACCGAAGAACCGGGCACCTGGAAGGTCCGGCAAATCTTCGACGATCCCGCCGGGAACCATGATTGGGGAATCTCCGCCGAGGTGGACTTGGCGGCTTCTGACGAGACCGGTACCGCAGTGGTCCGGGTGACAAACGTCAACAGGCTGTAGGTTTGCCGCCGTGGAACCTGTTCCGGACCTGACCGCCAGCCTTCGGCACCTGGAATCCTTCAGTGCGGCAGAACGTGCTGCCGTCCCCGGTCCGCGCCGGTGGTGGGGCGGCAGCCTGGACGTCGAAGGGCTGGCTTTGGGGTCGGTCCAGGCCGCAGCCGCGGCGCTTGAATCATTGACGGGTTCCCCCGGCCGGTACTCGATGTCAGCACAGCTGACGGCCGCTTCGTTTGATTCATTGGGGTACCTCCGGATCTCGGGCCGGAAGGCCCAGGGATTTGTCCCGATGTCCGGATTCCGGCCCACCGGGGACGGCTGGATCCGCCTGCACGCCAACTACCCCCATCACGCGGAGCGTTTGATGAAGGCACTGAGGGCCGCTACGCCTGATGACCTGGACAGGGTCCTGCTTTCCATGTCGGCCCTGGAGGCAGAGGAGGCTGTCACCTCGGCGGAAGGTGTGGCTGCAGCCGTCCGCTCAAGGGCAGAGTGGAAAGCCACGGCCATGCACCCGGCGGCAAGCTTCGGTCCTTGGATCCGGTTCAGCCGTCCATCGGCGTCGGGCGAAAGTCCACGGCCGTCGTCGTGGATTCCCTCAAAGCAAGCAACGCGGCCTCTGGCCGGACTCAGAGTGCTGGACCTGACGCGCGTTATAGCCGGCCCCACGGCCACCCGTTTGCTGGGCGCCCTGGGTGCCGATGTCCTGCGGATCGATCCGCCCCACCTTCCTGAGCTCACGGATGCCTTTGTTGACTCCGGCTTTGATAAGCGCAGCGCCGTAGCTGACCTCAAAGATCCAGCGGTCCTGGAGCGGGTCCGCGGCTTGCTCGCCACCGCCGACGTCGTGGTGACCGGCTACCGCCAGGGCGGGCTGGATGGGTTCGGTTTCAGCCCTGAGGGGATGCTGGCGGCCAGGCCCGATCTCGTGGCAGTGACATTGAGCGCCTGGGGCACCACGGGACCGTGGAGCGGGCGGCGGGGCTTCGACAGTCTGGTCCAGGCCGCCTGCGGGATCGCGGAGCAGTGCGGAAGCGACGACGGCGGGTGGAGGCCAGGAGCGCTGCCTGTCCAAGCGCTGGATCACGCGACGGGATATGGAATCGTCGCCGCTGTGCTGGCTCTTCTGTCGGAACGCCTCCGCACCGGATTGGGAGGAGCTGCGCATCTTTCCCTGGCCCGCACCGCGGAGGAACTCTTCCGCCTGCCGCCGCCCGGCTCCGAAATCCCTGCCCGTTCACTTGCCGTCCCTGACCTGCACGTGGCGGAAAGCCCCTATGGTCCGCTGCACTTTGCAGGACCGCCCTTGACCGTTGACGGCGTGCCACTTCAGTACAGGAGAACTCCGGTGCAGTACGGAACTTCGGCGCTGGCCTGGAGTAGCTGAAACCTTGCAGCGGCCGGCAGGGCTCCCCTAGTAAGCTCGAAGCCATGAGTGAAATCCGCCCAGCCACTGTTGACGACGTCCCTGCCATCCTCCGGATGATCCATGACCTTGCGATCTACGAGAAGGAACCGGACGCCGTTAAGAACACCCCGGCCATGCTCACCGAAGTTCTCTTCGGCGAGAACCCCCGCGTTTTTGCCACCATCGCGGAAAACAGCGCCGGTACAGTCCAGGGCTTCGCCCTCTGGTTCCTGAACTATTCCACCTGGGAAGGCGTTCACGGCATCTACCTCGAAGACCTCTACGTGGTTCCCGACGCCCGTGGCGAGGGCCACGGCAAGGCATTGCTGCAGTATCTGGCAGCCACTGCCGTCGAACGTGGCTATGCCCGCGTGGAATGGAGTGTCCTGGACTGGAACGAACCCTCCATTAACTTCTACAAGAACCTGGGCGCTTTCCCGATGGATGGATGGTCCACCTTCCGACTGACCGGGGAGGCACTCGAGGCCTTCGGCACGAAAACCGGCCAGGCCGACGGGGTACTTGCCCGTGGCTGAGCAGATCGACGTCAGGCAGGCGCACGGGCAGGCTGCCGGGATGCACAGGGTTTCCGCCCGTCATGAGTTCCGTGGCCTGCGGACCACCGAGCATTACTTCACTGTTCCCCTGGTGCACGTACCCGGGGAACCGGCCAACGCGGGCGAGACCATCACAGTCTTTGCCAGGGAGTACTCATCCACCGGGCACACGGCTGAGGAAGCCGAAAAATTGCCGTGGTTGCTGTTTCTTCAAGGAGGTCCGGGCGGCCGTGGCAACAGGGTCACCTCGTTGTCGGGCTGGATGAAGGCGGCTGCGAAGGACTTCCGGATCCTGATGCTCGACCAACGGGGCACGGGATTGTCCACGCCCGTCGAACACAAGTCACTTGAACTCCGTGGCGACGCCGCGGCGCAAGCCGAATATTTGACGCACTTCCGCGCCGATTCGATCATCGCTGACTGCGAATTGATCAGGGGCGTACTGGGCTCCGGCCCGTGGTCAGTACTGGGCCAGAGTTTTGGTGGATTCTGCGCGCTGACCTATTTGTCTTTCGCTCCGGAGGGGCTTCGCGAGGTCCTCATCACGGGCGGCCTGGCTCCCCTGCACGGTTCTGCGGACCGGGTATACCAGGCCACGTTCGGCCGTGTTGCTGCGCGCAATGCCGAGTACTTCTCCTGGTACCCGGAAGACCGGGACAGGGTCACCCGGATCGCCCGGCACCTGGACAGCCAGGACGAGTTCCTCTCCAGCGGCGAAAAGCTCACGGCCGCCCGGTTCCAGATGGTCGGGTCATTCCTCGGCGGCAACACCCGCGTGGATGCCCTCCACTACCTCCTGGAGGACGCCTTCATAGACACTCCGTCCGGGCCACGCCTGTCCGAAACATTCCTTGAACAAGTGCGCGGCCTCGTCAGCCGCGCCGCCAATCCGCTCTACGCCGTACTGCATGAGTCCATCTACGCGCAGGGCCAGGCCACCAACTGGGCCGCGTGGCGGGTGCTGGAGGACCATCCGGGCTTCAAGCCCGACGCCACTGAGCCGTTGCTCACCGGTGAAATGGTCTACCCGTGGTATTTCGACCAGGATCCTGCCTTGGTGCCGCTGCGGGAAGTGGCCGAACAGTTGGCCGCCAAGATGGACTGGAAGCCCTTGTACGACCCCGAGCGGCTGGCTGCAAACTCTGTGCCCGTGGCGGCCGCTGTGTACAAGGATGATATTTACGTCGACCACGATCTGTCGCTTGAAACGGCAGCTGCAGTCCGCGGACTCCAACTGTGGGTTACCGCGGACTTCCATCACGACGGCATCGGCGAAGACGGCGAGGGAATCTTTGCCCGTCTTCTGGGGATGGTCCGGGCTGTCCGCTAGGCCGACGGCTGAATGTCCGGCCCGGCTGAAGCCGGTGTCTTCCGTGCGGTCATAACCAGCGTCAAGGCAAGCACCAGTGCCGCCAGGATGCTGGAGGCAAGGTTCAACCCCTGGTAGCCGATCCACGCGAGCAGTAGACCGGAGGTGGCGCCGCCGATTGCGCCGGCGCCACCCATGAGGGTGTCCGAGACACCCTGGACGGTCACGCGGGAATCGGGAGCCACGCTTTCAGCCAGCAATGTTGAACCCGCGATGGTTGCCGCAGACCAGCCCAGGCCAAGCAGGACCAGCCCGGCAGTGACGAGTCCGGGCTCGTCCTGGCCAAACCCGGCAATGAACACAGCAACCAGCAGCAAACCATGGCCCATGGCGATGGTCTGCAGGCGGCCGGCTTTGTCGGTCAGCCAGCCCCACAGGGGCGAGAGGGCGAACATCCCCGCGATGTGGAGCGAAATCGTGAGCCCGATGACCACCAAGGCATCGGCGCTCCCGGTTGCTCCGCCATGGTGGCCCGCGTGGGAACCGCCCACCAGCTGCTGAAGATGCAGCGGTGTCATGGACATGACGGCCACCATGACCCCGTGCGCCGCCACTACGGCCGCTAGAGACAGCATTGCCAACGGAGATTGCCGCACGGCCCGCAGGCCCGAACGGATGGTACCCCTCACGGCAGGACCTCCCGTTCCGGTGTTGCCGGCTGCCTGGGCTGCCAGCTTCCGGGACAACAACAGCGGGTCAGGGCGCAGTCCCGCGAACAGCAAGATGGAAGCCAGGAGCAGGCCGGCGGCTGAAAACAGGAACGGACCGGCAATCGGCGGCAGGCCAAGGGCCGCCCCAACCACTGCCCCGGGCTGGATCAGGTTGGGCCCGGCGACAGCGCCGATGGTGATCGCCCAGACCACAGTGGACAGCGACCGCCCACGGTGCTCGGGTTCAGCGAGGTCGACGGCGGCGAATCTCGCCTGCAGGTTCGCGGCCGTGCCGAGGCCCAGGAACGCTGCACCCAGCAGAAGCAACAAGAAGGACTGGGCCACCACGGAAGCAATGATCAGCAGCGCCCCCATCATCGCTGCCATCAATCCGGTCACCAGGCCTGTGCGGCGTCCGCGGGTTTCCGCCAGCCGCGCAAGGGGCAAAGCCGCGATCGCAGCAGCCAACGTCAGCACTGTGGTGATGGAACCCGCCCACGCTTCTGAACCTGACAGGTCAACTGCCAGCAGGGAACCGATGGAAAGCGTGGCTCCGTTGCCGACCCCACTTAGCAGCTGTGCAGAACTGAGCAGAAAAACAGTACGGCGCTGGACCCTTTGTGGGTCCAGCGCCGTAGTTGAAGTGGTAGTCACTTCACGAGACTACAACTTTCCGGGGAGAGTTAGTCTGCCTCGCTCATGCTCTTTTTGGCATCCTCTTCCAGCCGGGCATCCAACTTGGCCTGCCGTGCCTGGGGGCTCAGGAGGCTGGCCACAACGGCAACGATGATGGTTCCCACAATGACCGCTAGAGAGACGTAGGTGGGAATCTCGGGAGCCCACTCGATGTGGTGGCCACCGTTGATGAACGGAAGCTCGTTGACGTGCATGGCGTGCAGGACCAGCTTGACGCCGATGAAGGCCAGGATCACGGACAGGGCGTGCTTCAGGTAGACCAGGCGTGTCATGAGTCCACCGAGGAGGAAGTACAGCTGGCGCAGGCCCATGAGCGCGAAGATGTTCGCTGTGAAGACGATAAATGCACTCTGGGTCAGGCCGAAGATCGCGGGGATGGAGTCCACTGCGAACAGGAGGTCAGTCAGGCCGATGGTCACGAAGACGATCAGCATGGGGGTGAAGACCTTCTTGCCGTCAACCACGGTGCGCAACTTGCCGCCGTCGAACTTCTCGGACATCGGAAGGACCTTGCGAAGGCGGGCGATCAGGGGGTTCTCAGCGCCCTCTTCTTCGTCTTCGCCGGAATCCTTGGCTTGCTTCCAGGCGGTCCACAGAAGGAAAGCGCCAAAGATGTAGAAGACCCAGCTGAACTGTTCGATGACCACAGCGCCGAGGGCGATGAAGATACCGCGAAGGATCAGGGCGATGATGATGCCCACCATCAGCACTTCCTGCTGGTACTTACGGGGCACCGAGAAGCGGGCCATGATGATGATGAAGACAAAGAGGTTGTCGATGCTCAGGCTGTACTCAGTGACCCAGCCGGCGACGAATTGTCCGCCGTACTCCGGGCCGGCAAAGAAGAACATGGCCACGGCGAACAGCAGGGCCAGGCCGACGTAGAAGCCGACCCACAGGCCGGCTTCCTTCATGGAAGGTTCGTGGGGGCGCTTGACGACCAACAGGAGGTCAATCAGCAAAATGATTCCGAGAACGACAAAGGAGCCGATCTCAAACCAGACGGGAAGCTGCATTAAAGGTGCCTTTCGCAGGGTACGGGAAAGCGGTGTAAGTCTCTCCGGCCTGCCAGGGTGCGGTGAATGCAGAAATTGGCGGCCCGCTAGGTCCGGCGAGGCATCTGTGCCTTGCGTGCTGACGGACATAGCGCTTGGGATACTCCCCTACGTGACCACAACTTTACCTTAGGCGTGCCCTGCGGACTGCATCTGGCGTAATTCGCGCTTCAACTCCTTGACTTCGTCACGGATGCGGGCCGCCACTTCGAACTGCAATTCAGCTGCCGCCCCGTGCATTTGTTCTGTCAGTTGCTCAATAAGTCCCACCAGGTCCTCCGCGGGAGCCGCGGCGAGGCCGTCCTGTCGAACAGTGGCAGCACCCTTGGCAGCGGACTTGCCGCGTTTGCCGCCCTTGGCCAGCCGGTTGTTGTTCAGCAGCTCCTGGGTGTCTGCGTCTTCCTTGGCCAGCTGGTCCGTAATGTCGGCGATCTTCTTGCGCAGTGGCTGGGGATCAATGCCGTGGTCTGTGTTGTATTGCACCTGGATGGCACGGCGCCTGTTGGTTTCTTCAATGGCATGGGCCATCGAGTCGGTAATCCGGTCAGCGTACATGTGGACCTGGCCGGAGACGTTACGTGCTGCGCGGCCAATGGTCTGGATCAGGGATGTGGAGGACCGCAGGAAGCCTTCCTTGTCGGCGTCGAGGATACTGACGAGGGAAACCTCAGGGAGGTCCAGGCCTTCACGGAGAAGGTTGATACCAACCAGGACATCAAAGACACCCATTCTCAGTTCACGGAGCAATTCCACGCGCCGCAGGGTGTCGACATCGGAGTGGAGGTACTCCACCTTGACGCCGTGGCCCACCAGGTAGTCGGTGAGGTCTTCGGCCATGCGCTTGGTCAGGGTGGTCACCAGGACGCGCTCATTCTTTTCCGTGCGCGTCCTGATCTCGCCCAGGAGGTCGTCAATCTGGCCCTTGGTGGGCTTGACCACCACTTCGGGGTCGATCAGGCCGGTGGGGCGGATGATCTGCTGCACGTAGCCATCGGCCTTGCCCAGCTCGTATTTGCCCGGTGTTGCCGAGAGGTAGACGGTTTGGCCGATGCGTTCCAGGAACTCATCCCACTTCAGCGGCCGGTTGTCCATCGCCGACGGTAGGCGGAAGCCAAAGTCCACGAGATTCCGCTTGCGGGACATATCGCCTTCGTACATCGCGCCGATTTGCGGGATGGTGACATGCGATTCATCGACTACCAGCAGGAAATCGTCCGGGAAGTAGTCAATCAGGCAGTGCGGTGCTGTCCCGGGGTTCCGTCCGTCGATGTGGACGGAGTAGTTCTCGATGCCGTTGCAGAAGCCCATCTGCTGCATCATTTCGAGATCGTAGGTGGTCCGCATCCGCAGGCGCTGCGCCTCCACCAACTTGTTCTGGCTTTCCAACACCTTCAAGCGGTCTGCCAGTTCGTCTTCAATGCGCTTGATGGCACGGGCCATGCGCTCGGGACCGGCAACGTAGTGCGACGCCGGGAAAACGTACATTTCCTCTTCATCACGGAGGACTTCGCCGGTGAGGGGGTGGAGGGTCTGGATGTTCTCGATTTCATCACCGAAGAATTCGATCCTGATGGCCAGTTCCTCATACATGGGAATGATCTCCACGGTGTCGCCGCGGACCCGGAACGTTCCCCGGTGGAAGTCCATGTCATTGCGGGCGTATTGCATGGAGACGAACTTCCGCAGGAGGTGGTCGCGGTTCATCTCCGCGCCCTTGCGGAGCGTCACCATGCCGGCAATGTACTCTTCCGGCGTACCCAAGCCGTAAATGCAGGAGACCGTGGCCACCACGATGACGTCGCGGCGGGTCAACAATGCGTTGGTGGCTGAGTGCCGGAGCCGCTCGACTTCCTCATTGATGGAGGAATCCTTCTCAATGAAGGTATCTGTCTGCGCTACGTATGCCTCTGGCTGGTAGTAGTCGTAGTACGAGACGAAGTACTCCACCGCATTGTTGGGCAGAAGCTCACGGAATTCGTTGGCAAGCTGCGCGGCAAGGGTCTTGTTCTGAACCATCACCAGGGTGGGTCGCTGGACCTGCTCGATCAGCCACGCAGTGGTGGCGCTCTTACCCGTACCAGTGGCACCGAGGAGGACGACGTCCTTTTCCCCGTTGTTGATCCGTTCAGTCAGCTCTGCAATGGCAGTAGGCTGATCGCCGGCAGGCTTGAACTCGCTGATGACTTCGAACGGCGCGACGACACGATTGATCTCCTGGGCAAGGCTCATACATCAAATCTACCCCCGGTCCCGGTCAGCTACTGTCCGCGTTTGCCGTCAGCAGAAGACTGGTACGACGGCGGCTGCCACCCCGTGCGGGCGGCCCACTGAGCCATGAGCGGCCAGGCCACTTGGGTGAACCACGGCTCCTTGGCCTCGGCATAGCCCTCAGTGTCCCCATCCCCCGCATGTGCTTCCGAAATTTCGAGTTTATGCGCCTCATACATTGCCAGGGCGGTGGGCTCGGACCTCAGCCAGTCGCGGAAAAGCAAGGCATAACGCCATCCGGCTGAGCCGGCCACCCGTACATGCAGGTTTACTGGCCGGCCCGGATCAGCGTTGGCGTGGAAACGCTTCTGCCACTCCGCGGGATCGGGGTTTCCGGGCTTGGGAGTGTCCTGGTTGACTCCCGGCACCGACGGAAAGCCGGCCGCCGCCAGCTGGGCCGCTATGTCATCGGCTGTTTCGAGGTCAGCCACAGCAACCTGAAGGTCAATCACATCCTTGGCCGCAAGCCCGGGCACGGAAGTGGAACCCACATGGTCCACGGCCAGGATCCGTGCAGGAGCGGCCGCTGCGATACGGGCTGTGAGTACCCCGGCCTGGCGGGTCCAGTCCGGATTGGCTGGCGACAGGACTGGCCCGGTATGCCGTCCTGCCCGTTGACCCTGACCCAAATTTTCGGCAAAGGGCACCAACCTGCCCGTCCACAAAGCGTCAACCTGGGCAAGCAGTTCTTCGCGGGCGCCGGCATTGGCCAAAACAACGTCTGCGGCGGCGTTACGTTCAGCAGTGGTAGCTTGGGCAGCCATGCGCGCCTGTGCATCCTCCGCGGTCATTGCCCGGAAATCCACCATGCGCTGCAGACGCACCTCTTCGGGTGCGTCCACCACCACCACCAAGTGGAAGTTGCTGCCTTGGCCAGTCTCCACAAGCAGCGGAATATCCTGCACCACGATGTCGGTGGGACCGGCGCCGGCCATCATGGCTGCTGCTTTTTCCCGCACCAACGGATGGACAATGCTGTTAAGGAGCTCCCGTTGTGCCGGGTCCCGGAACACGACGGACCCGAGCTTTGGTCGGTCGAGCCGGCCCTCGGCGTCGAGAATGCCAGGGCCGAAGGCAGCTGTGATGCGGTCCAAGCCGGCTGTGCCGGGTTCCACCACCTGCCTGGCGATGAGGTCTGCATCAATGAGCAGTGCACCCAATTTCTGCAACCTGGCAGCAACCAATGATTTACCCGAGGCAATGCCGCCCGTCAGTCCGATCTTCAACACCCCTCAACACTAGACTGAAGCGGTGGAAATTGAGGATCAGAGCCGGGCAACAACGTACACAACCCTGGCTGCGGGCGAGGATTTCCGCCACGAGCTTGAGATCCGTCGTTCGCGGTTCATTACCGTTCTCCGCCGATCCCCCGATGAAGGGACTGCCCGCGCGCTTGTGGCCGATCTGAGGCGCGAATTCCATGATGCGCGGCACCATTGCTCCGCGTTCGTCATTGGCCCGGATCGGGAGGTCCAGCGTTCCAACGACGACGGCGAACCCTCCGGCACTGCGGGCATCCCCATGTTGGAGGCTCTCATCAAGCGTGAGACAGCGCCAGGGGTGACGGACCTCAGCGACGTAAGTGTCGTCGTCGTGCGTTATTTCGGGGGTATCCTGCTGGGCGCCGGCGGCTTGGTCCGCGCATATTCTGAATCGGTCTCTGCTGCGCTGGATCCGGCTCCGCTGGTTCGGCGCCAAAGGCTGCGTTTGTGCGCCGTCGACGTTCTCCACGAAGAGGCCGGTCGGCTGGAAAACGAACTTCGCAGTTCCGGGTATGTCATGGCCGGTTCGTCCTATGGACCCCGGCACACAACCCTCAACGTTGCCCTGGCAGATGATGCGGCAACCATCGCCGACGCCCGTTCCAAGCTGGCGTCCCTGACCGCCGGCCGGGCAGAACTCAAACCCCTCGGCACGGAATGGATCGACGTACCGCGCTGATCAATCTGATTGCGGCCTAAGACAGAAGGACCCCTGCCCGGAGGCAGGGGTCCTTCTTTGGCTATTCAGCACATCCCGTGAGGGAGGCGGAATTAGTTGCCGGTCAGCTTCTCACGCAGTGCAGCGAGTGCTTCGTCGGACGCCAGGGTACCGCCGCCGGTGTTGGACTCAGCAGCAGCCGGCTCCGAGGAGTAGCTCGTGGTGCCGGAATCGCTCTCACCGGACGTTGCAGCAGCAGCGTCGTCAGCAGCGTGCTGGGCAACCTGCTTCTTGTGGGCTTCCCAACGGGTCTGGGCGTCAGCGTACTGCTGCTCCCAAGCTGCGCGCTGGGTCTCGTAGCCTTCGAGCCATTCGTTCGACTCGGGGTCGAAGCCCTCGGGGTACTTGTAGTTGCCCTCTTCGTCGTACTCAGCGGCCATGCCGTACAGAGCGGGATCGAACTCGGTGCTGTCAGCGTCAACGCCCTCGTTAGCCTGCTTGAGGGAGAGGGAGATGCGGCGACGCTCGAGGTCGATGTCGATGACCTTGACGAACAGTTCGTCGCCAACGGAGACAACCTGCTCGGCGAGCTCAACGTGGCGGACAGCCAGCTCGGAGATGTGCACGAGGCCTTCGATGCCGTCTTCGACGCGAACGAACGCACCGAACGGAACCAGCTTGGTGACCTTACCCGGAACAACCTGGCCGAGGGCGTGGGTGCGGGCGAAGGTCTGCCACGGATCTTCCTGCGTAGCCTTGAGCGACAGGGAGACACGCTCGCGGTCCAGATCCACTTCGAGGACCTCGACGGTGACTTCCTGGCCAACCTCGACAACCTCGGACGGGTGGTCGATGTGCTTCCAGGACAGCTCGGAAACGTGGACGAGGCCGTCTACGCCGCCCAGGTCCACGAAGGCACCGAAGTTGACGATGGAGGAAACAACGCCCGGACGAACCTGGCCCTTTTCCAGCTTGTTGAGGAACGTGGAGCGAACCTCGGACTGGGTCTGCTCGAGCCATGCACGGCGGGAGAGCACAACGTTGTTGCGGTTTTTGTCCAGCTCGATGATCTTGGCTTCGATCTGCTGACCGATGTACGGAGCGAGGTCGCGGACGCGGCGCATTTCGACGAGGGATGCGGGCAGGAAGCCACGCAGGCCGATGTCCAGGATGAGGCCACCCTTGACAACCTCGATGACGGTACCGGTAACGACGCCGTCTTCTTCCTTGACCTTCTCGATGTCGCCCCAGGCGCGCTCGTACTGAGCACGCTTCTTGGAGAGGATCAGACGGCCTTCTTTGTCTTCCTTGGTGAGAACCAAAGCTTCGACCTGATCGCCAACGGCGACGACGTCACCGGGATCAACATCGTGCTTGATGGAAAGCTCGCGGGAAGGGATGACACCTTCGGTCTTGTAACCGATGTCGAGCAGAACTTCGTCGCGGTCGACCTTGACGACGGTACCTTCGACGAGGTCACCGTCGTTGAAGTACTTGATGGTGGCGTCGACAGCTGCGAGGAAGTCCTCAGCGGTACCGATGTCGTTAATGGCGACTACGGGGGTACCGGGCTTCTCGGTGGAGGTGATGGTCATGTAGTAGGGGCTCCGTTGTGGATAGTGAGTCGGTCAGGCAAACCGCTGCCGTCCGGTTCCGGACGGCAGAACACGGCAAAGCGCCGGGTCATCCTGATTTGTGGATTAATACAAAATGGATTTAATACAAAATGGATGCATGCACGTAGTACACGCCCGTTTATTCTAGTCGCATTGGCAAAGCAGGGTCAAAAGGAGTCTCACAAGGTCAGGACATCTCCCAGCCGTGCAAACGTGACTCCCCTGTCCAGCATTCCCGGCAAGGCCCGGCCATAGCCTTCAGCCGTGCCCGCCGCGGGCCTGTTGAAGTGCGATATGACGATGTCGCCGGCCCTTGCCCGCCCTACCTCGCCCGCCACGGTCGATGCAGGATAAGTCGCGCCACCATCGCCGTTGATGGTGAAGTTGACCGGCAGCAGCCCCAGCCTTCTGGTCATCTCCACAGCGACGTCGTCGTAGAAAGCCGTTCCGGGACGGAAGAAGCCGGGCGGAGTACCGATCAGTTCCTGCATCAACGCCTGGTTTCCCATCAGTTCATCGTAGGCGGCAGCGGTGTTGGCAGTTCCTGCGATCCCGTAGGCGGCCCTTCCGGTGACCGACAACGGTTGGTGCAGCGTTCCATGATTGGCCAGTTCGAACAACGGTTCCGCGGCCAGTTCGGCGGCGAGTGACGGGTTGGCCTGGAGCCAGCGGCTGTTGATGAAGAGCGTGGCCGGGACATGGAGCCGGCGCAGCGTCTTCAGCAGCGCGTGGTCGCATCCAGTGCCTCCCGGGCCACCGCATGCGTCGAAGGTCAGCGCCACGTGCTTCGAGGCCGAATCGTTCACCACTCCCGTGACATGCAGACCCCATTCTTTGGGCCGCCGCCCGGCGAATTCGGCCATGATCTGCTGTTTGTCCGGAAGCACGGTTGCTGTGGCCTTGGCCGCAGGCGCAAGGGCAGCAGCGGCCTGTTCGCTGGATCTGGCAGCGATCGACGGCGGTGGCGTCGCCGGGCCTGTCGGCGGCGCCACCAGAGGCGCCACTGAAGGCGCTGCCGCATTTTTTGGTCGTTCAACCGACGAGCAGGCCGCCAGGGCAGCGGACGCGAGGCCCGCCATTCCAAGCAGCACTGATCGCCGGCCGGCCACAGGCCGCCGCTTGGAATCCCCCATGGATGTCCTTAATTTCAGTATGGAATTGCGTGTGGTCAGGTGTTGCGCATTAGTGGTGGAGCCTAGAAATGAGTCAGGCAGTGAGCCGGACGTTCCACCGCGAACAGTTGCTGGGCGAGGAACGCTGCACCCGCCGACTTCTCCCGGATGCGTCCCGCCGCGGCCAACGTCGCCGGCGACACTGCACCAAGATAGATGGAGGCAAGATCGGAAATGTCCATGCTCAAGTCGGCCGCCTCTCCCGCGGCTTCAGAAACGACGGCGGCAGCACCGCCGTCGGACTCCAGAACCCAACTGCCGCCGGCCAGGGACAGGGAGTCCTCCACCTCCAGCACCAGGCGTCCCGCTGAGGGGTAGTGCCGGGCTTGCAGGGCTGCCCCGATGTCCAGGATCCGGAGCCACAGCATGTCGCGGACATCGGAGGCATCCACGCACCTTGGGTCCTCAAGGGCCCACACCAGGGGATCGTCCACAGGCGCCTCAGCCCACACGACTTCTTCAATGAGGTCGATGCTGCCCATGAAGCGCCACAAATCGAGGTAGGCGGCCTGGGTGGCCGTAACGAAATCCACGATTTCCATGGTGTACGGCTTGTGGTCCCACCCCTTGAAGCGGTAGGAAACGTAGCCGTCCAACGCCCCGGTGAGGTCATAGTGCAGAGCACAGCGGACGCTGGTGTCAGGCTTGCCGTCTTGACCGATGGAACCTGATGCGAGCAGTCGGTAGTACTCCTGACGGTCCACCGAGCCAGGCGAAAGCCGCTGGAGCCGGTCGAATACGCGGGGTGCCAACTCCAGTAGCACGGAAGGATCGGCGGCTTCAACAGTTCCCACCGGCTCACCCTTCAACCTGAAGCGTGGGCCGGTGTCTACCTTGATACTGCGTTCAAAGGTAGCCACGCCGAAACCGAAGCGACCATAAATGGTTCCTTCCGAAGCCGTCAGTGCCGCAATGGCCAGGCCGTCGTCCTTGGCGCTTTCGAGGTCGGCAGTGATCATGCCGCGAAGTATGCCATTCCGCCGGTGCGTGCCACGGACCGTCACGGCGGTGACCAGGTTGGCTTCGAGCTGCCGGCCAAAGCCAACGTTCAACGCTTTGCGCATGGTGGCGTACGTCGCCACCGGAACGTCGGCGCCCAGCGAATGCTCAGGGACACTGCCGTTGATGTAGACGCCCGTCAGCTCGCGCTGATCGGCACTGTAGGCGCTGAGGGTCCTGGCGATGTACTCGTCATCGCGCTTTTGTTGGTGGAATCCATGAGATACAGCCTGCACCCAAGTGGCACAACGGCTGTAGGCATCGGAGTCTTCTTTGTCTGCAACAGCAGGGAAACGGCGGACAGAGTACTTTTGCGGGTTTGGTTCATTGGGATCGGCCACGTTCCCGAGCCTAGCCAGACGCCGCAGGGCGCGCCACCATCACAGCGGCGCGCCCTGCGGCGTTACGTGGAATTCCCGGCTGGATCAGTGTCCAGCCTCGTACCAGCTGGAACCGACGCCGATCTGGACATCAAGGGGAACTGAGAGGCGGGCAGCTGAACCCATCTGTTCGATTACCAGTTTCTCCACGGTTTCGCGCTCACCCGGAGCAACTTCGAGGACCAGTTCATCGTGGACCTGCAGCAGCATCCGGGACTTCAGGCCCTGGCCCGCGAGCTCGGCCGAGACTCCCAGCATGGCCCGTTTGATGAGGTCCGCGGCGGAGCCCTGGATGGGCGAGTTCAAGGCAATGCGTTCGGCTGCTTCCCGCGCCTGGCGATTGGTGCTCGTCAGGTCCGGCAGGTAACGGCGGCGGCCTTCGATGGTGGCCGTGTAGCCGTCCGTCCTGGCTTGGTCGACAACGCCGCGGAGGTAGTCGCGTACGCCGCCGAAGCGATCGAAGTAGTCCTTCATGAGCGTGCGTGCCTCATCCACGGAAATTTCCAGCTGCTTGGACAAGCCGAAGGAGGTCAGGCCATAAGCCAAACCATAGGACATCGCCTTCACCTTGGAACGCATGGCGCTGGTGACTTCGGCCGGCTCAACGTTGAAGATCCGGGAACCCACAAAACGGTGCAGGTCTTCACCGTCGCGGTAGGCCTGGATCAAGGCTTCGTCGCCGGAAAGGTGCGCCATGATACGCATTTCTATCTGTGAGTAGTCGGCCGACAACAAGCATTCGTACCCTTCACTGACCACGAAGATGCCCCGAACCCGACGACCCTCTTCACTGCGCACAGGGATGTTTTGCAGGTTGGGGTTGTTGGAGGAGATGCGGCCTGTGGCGGCGATGTTCTGCGCGTACGTGGTGTGGATGCGCTCGTCCTCAGCCACGGATTTCTTCAGCGTTTCCACCATCTGGGCCAGCTTGGAAGACTCTCGGTGCGCCATTAGCTGGACCAGGAATTCGTGCCCGGTTTTCTCCAGCAATCCCTTCAGGGACGCGGCATCGGTGGTGTAGCCGGACTTGATTTTCTTGGTCTTGGGCAGTCCCAGTTCCTCGAACAGGACGGTCTGGAGTTGCTTGGGCGAACCCAGGTTGACTTCATGCCCAATAGCCGCGAAAGCCTGTTCCTGGGCACTTTCGATCACCTTCGTGAGATCGGCCAGTTGCTCGTCCATGCGGTCGGTGGAGACGAAAATCCCGGTCAGTTCCATCTGGGCAAGGACACGTGCCACCGGCAGTTCCAGCGTGGTCAGGAGGGCATCGGCCTTGATGGCGGCAAGTTCAGTTTCGAAGTGCTTGCTGAGGGCGTGCACGACGGCGGCCTGCTGGACGAGCGCTGCTGCGGCAGCTTGGTCCGTTTCGCCGGAGAGGTCAAGCTCCAGCTGCCCGGATGCGGCAACAGCGGTGGTAAGCGAGATCTTCAGATGGACCTGTGCGAGCTCGGCGAGGTCGTAACTGCGTCGGTCCGGCTGGATCAGGTAACCCGAGATGGAGGTGTCATCCACTACGCCTTCCAAGCCCAGGCCACGGTGGTGCAGGGCCTTGAGAGCGGACTTGAACTCATGCAGGACTTTGGCTTCTTCGGGGTCCTGCAGCCATGTGGCCAGGACGGACTCCGCTTCAGCATCCAGGGCCGTGAGCTCGATGTAGGCGGCGCCGTTGTTCCTCACCACAGCCAGGGCATTGGCGTCCTCACCGATCCGTCCAGGAACCAGGTGGACAGCCAGGGCGGAACGGACCCCCGCCCCTGCAGAGAAGAAGTCCCGCAGTCCCGAGGCATCCGTGAGCGAGGCAAACTCCGGGGCTTCAATCGTGTCAGGCGCCTCACCGGCGGTGTCATCACCGTAAAGATCGAACAACCGGGTACGCAGGGTACGGAACTCAAGTTCCTCAAAAAGTTCCTCGATGGCCTGGCGGTCCGGGCGTGGCTCGTGGAGGTCCTCCAGGGCAAGGGGCAGCTCCAGGTCGGTCAGGAGCTGGTTGAGCCGGCGGTTGCGCTTGACGTTCTCCAGGTTCTCCTTCAGGGCACCGCCCACCTTGCCCCCGATGGAGTCAAGGTTTTCCAGGATTCCTTCGAGGCCGCCGTAAAGGTTGATCCATTTGGCGGCCGTCTTGGGACCCACTCCGGGGACGCCGGGAAGGTTGTCGGCCGTTTCGCCGACAAGTGCAGCGAGGTCCGAGTACAGGCCGGGCTTGACGAAGTACTTTTCCTCGATGGCTGCGGCGTCCATCCTGGGGATGTTGCTCACGCCCTGCTTGGGGTAGAGCACAAAAACGTTGTCGTTGATCAGCTGGAAGGCATCCCTGTCACCGGAGACAAGGAGGACTTCAAAACCGGCGGCGTCGCCCTGGGCGGCCAGGGTAGCCAGGACGTCGTCTGCCTCGTATCCAGGCATGGCAATGGTCTTGATGCCCCATGCCTCCATCACCTTGGCGATGAGGCCGATCTGGCCGGCGAATTCTGCGGGCGTGGCATTGCGCCCACCCTTGTATTCGCTGTACTCGGCTTTCCGGAAGGTGGTGTCGTCGGAGACGTCAAAAGCCACGGCGACGTGCGTGGGCTTCTGGTCCTTGATCAGGTTGATCAACATGGAGGTAAACCCATGGACTGCGTTGGTGTACTGCCCCCGGGCTGTGGAGAAGTTCTCTGCGGGAAGGGCATAAAAAGCCCGGAACGCCATGGAGTGGCCGTCCAGGACCAGCAGCCTGGGCCGGCCCTCCCCCGTGGTTCCGGCCGATGCTGTGGCAGAGGGGGTGGGTGCTGTCGCGATGGCAGCAGCTTGGGCCGTTGGAACCTGGTCCGGTTTGGTTGTTTCACTCACAGGTGCCAGCCTAGTTGGCATGATGGACAATTTCACGCCGAACCCCTTTGTCGACGAACTCAACGAGGCAGGGGTGCCCGAACAATTCCACGATTGGCTTTCGGCGCACGGCGTCGGAGCGCTGGTGGTAAAACTCGGTATCCGTTTCACTGAGATGAGCGCAGAGAGAATGGTCGCCACCATGCCGGTTGAAGGAAACACCCAAGTGGCGGGCATCCTTCACGGTGGCGCCCACGTTGTCCTTGCAGAGACGCTGGGCTCCTTTGCAGCATCCCTCCATGCAGGGAGGGGCCGCCATGCCGTAGGCATCGAGGTTGGCGCCACCCACCACCGTTCAGTAGCCAGCGGCCTGGTCACGGGCACCTGCACGGCCATTCACCTGGGCGGCACGCTGGCTACGCACGAGATCGTCATCACCGACGACAAGGGCCGCCGCCTCTCAACGGCCAGGATCACCAACATGATCCGGGACAACCGCCACTGACCCCCTAAGCCCGGCCCGTCGGCAGCCGGTAGTGCAGCTCGGCCGCTGCCCCGCCAATGATCTTGTGCGAAACCAGCTCAAGTGGCGCCGTCGGGCCTTGGAGCGGCAACAGCCGCTTTCCCGCTCCCAGCACCACCGGCACAATCGTGACGATCATCTCGTCCAGGAGGCCGGCATTGGCGAATTGGGCCACCAGGTCCCCACCGCCAACCAGCCAGACATTCTTGTCGCCGGCATCCTTGAGCAGGTCCGGAGCAAACTCCCTGACGTCTCCGCGGACAAAAGTGATGTTGGCTCCGGCCGGAGCAGAATACTCGTGGTGGGTAAAAACCCAACTGGGAAGGTCCGGATAGGGCCATGCGCCGGGCTCGTGCTCCAGGAGCCATCGGTAGGTGTCCCCGCCCATGGCAATACACCCAACGCCGGCCATGAAGGACTCGATGCCCTCGTTGACGCCTTCGACCTGATCGAACTGCAGGAGCCAGCCAAGGTCGTCGTCCGCCGAGGCAATGAAGCCATCGATGGTGGAAGCCACGTAATACTGGAAGGTCGCCATGGAGCCAGCCTAGTCAGTCGGAGGCAGGGTTCCCATACTCGACCCGGACACTGCCGTCGTCCTGCAGCACCACCACGCGCCCCCGCTCAAGCGACCAGCCGTCATTGAGCAGGAAGATCCGTCCGCCGCTGACCACCAGCAACCTCAGCCCCGTGTACCGGTAGAGCGGGGCCCCCTCGGAGCCGGCCGATTCCTCGCGGACATTTGGAGCACCAACGGCAAGGCGGTCTTTGCTGTAGACCACCGCTGTTGGCAACAGGCTCGAGCGGGCCTGGTAATCCAGGGCCGCTCCCCTGCCCAGCGCCTGGGCGTAGTCGGACGTACCCCAAAAGAGCAACAGGGTGACGAGGACGAACACCAATGACCTCTCAAGGGCCCTTGGTGCCTGCAGAGTCCGCGGTGGGGGCTCTGTACGGTCATCGGCCCTGCGCCTGAGGTTCATGCCCCATGCCCCCACCACCAGTCCCCCTGCGATCAGGAAAGGCACGTACAGCAGGATCTGCTCGGGGCGGGCGGAAACGGCAAGCCACATGGCCGCAGCGTAGGCAAAGCCGAGCAGCATCACCACAGTGCCGGCCAGGCGGACCGCCTTCCTGTAGCGCCCTGCCTCGAGAAGCCGCGACACAGCACGGTCCAGCATGAGCCACAGCAGGCCAATGACCACCAGCCATGCCAGCGGCTGGAACAGCGACTGGATGCTCCGCAGGATGAAGTCCTGCACCGTGTAGCCGAACAGGCTGACGTCAAGGCCCATGGCTTTGGCATCCGTACGCGCCCACCCGAAGTAGACCAGCAATGCTGTTGCCACGGTCAAGGGGGGCCCGATGACCTGGAGGACCTGAAGGGTCCGCTGCCAACGGGTGTTGTTGATTTGCTCTTCGGTATCCGGTGCGTCGCTCACGGTGCGGCCGTGGGGCTGGCACCGCTGGCACGCGGCGTTGCCGGCGGCTGCGTTGCGGACGGCTGCCCGGACTCCTGCCCACCCGGCTCCTGCCCGCTTGACGGTGGCGCAGTGGCAGGTGGAGTGGCAGGTGCAGTGGGGGTAGGGCCATTGCCGGGTGGTGGATTCCCGGTGCCCGGGGACTGGGCGGAACCGCCGGAGTCGTCATAGAAGAAGGTCACCGTTCCGGCAACGTCCACTGTGTCCGTAATGGAGATACGGATGGAGTCCCGCCCGCCTGAAGGCGGCATCCGCAAATAGACGGGCTTGTAGTCGTCCCTGGCGGCGACGAATTCAGCGTCCGCCGGGACGCCGTCGAACAGGACATCGCCTACGCGGACGTAGTAGCCGTCCAGGCGGACAATCGTTCCGCCGGTACTGGGCCCGGACGCCCGCGCCAGTCCGTGGACGGGCCTGAGTTCTTCGTCCACCACCGTCAGGCCAACGAGCTGCCGCGGGCAGGCCTCGCCCTGCCCTGGTTCTACGGTGAAGACCGCATTGGGGTTGCTCCGGTGCTGCGCCAGCAGGGACGCAGCGGTGGCAGCCACCCTGAACTCCAGGCATTGGGTTTGCGGAATCCGCGGCGTGGCAGCAACGGCGATGGAGGCGCGCTGCCAGTCCTGCTGGGCCCCGCTTTGAAGCGCCTTGCATACCGCTGCGCCGGCCAGCCATACAGCGGCATCGTCCGCCCCCTGCACGATGTCCACCAAGGCATCGCACTGGAATTGCTGAAGCAAAAGGTACCGCTGTCCGGAGGTGGGATCATTCGGCCCGACCGGTCCTATGGGGACCCAACGAACCACTGGAGCCTCTGCCTTCGGCGCCCCGGGCCCTGCAGGACCCGCCGGCTGGGTGGCCGTAGGGACTACGTTGTTTGAACTTGGCTGGGCGGGCGCAGCCGCCGTGGAGGAACCGGGAGAGGGTGATTCTCCCTGGGGAGCCGGCGGAAGGCAGGCACAAAGCGCCAGCGTCAAGACCGGAACCAGGGCCAGTCCAAGGGATTGGCTTCGGGATGGGCATTTCATGACAGCCCCGCATCTACCGGATCACAACCACGCAGTTATGTGCATAACTACATTGCTGATTATTCTCCCGAATGCCGCGGACGGCCAGAGATGCCGCTACTTTCCGAAGTAGGGAACTATCAAGTAGATTCCGAACAATACGGCCACGCCGCAGACGCCGAAACAAACGAACGCCAGTGAGCGAACGAGTCCGGGTGATTTTTGCTGGGCGTCACCGGCGATGGCGGTGAGCCGCACTCCCAAGGAGTACAGGACCACCAGCGTCACGGCTGCCACCAGGGTCACGCCGGCAACCTGCAGCAATTCCAACCATTTCATCGCTGCGCATCCTCGTTTTTGCTGGTCTTTTGATTCTTCTTTTTCTTGCGGAACCGCACCGCGTGGTGGGCCTCTTCGACCTCGACAGCGTTGTGGTGGCCCACGTGCGATTTGCGGGACGCGACAAACATGAACAGCACTGCTGCCGTTCCCACCACCGCGGCAATAATGACACCCACGACGCCGATGCCCACCAGCAGCGCTGTCAGCGCACCGACAATTGCGGACGCTGGAAGGGTGAAGAGCCATCCCAAAGCAATCTTTCCCGCGGTACCCCAGCGAACGGAGGTGCCTTTGCGGCCCAGGCCCGAGCCGATGACTGAGCCCGAAGCGACCTGCGTGGTGGACAAGGCAAAGCCGAGGTGGGAGGAGGCGAGAATGGCCGACGCGGTGCTGGTTTCAGCGGAGAAACCCTGGGCCGGTTTGACCTCGGTCAGCCCGGAGCCCATGGTGCGGATGATCCGCCAACCGCCGGCATAGGTGCCGATGGCGATGGCGAAGGCACATGCTGCGATGACCCAGAACTGCGGACCGCTGCCCGGTTCCTGGGTGCCGGCGGCAATAAGGACCAGGGTGATGATGCCCATGGTCTTCTGGGCGTCGTTGGTGCCGTGTGCCAGCGCTACGAGGCTGGAGGTAAAAATCTGACCGGTGCGGAAGCCGCCACGTTTCTGCGTGAGCTTGTCACCGGTCTCGGGATCGTGCCGTGAGGTCAGCGCGTAGGCCAGGCGGGTACAGATGTACGCCACCAGTCCCGCGATCAGGGGCGCGAAGACGGCGGGCAGGATCACTTTCTGCAGCACGGTCTCAAAATTGATGGAGTGGAATCCGATGCCCACAACGGCTGCGCCGATCAGTCCGCCGAACAAAGCGTGCGACGAACTCGAAGGCAGGCCCTTAAGCCAGGTGATCATGTTCCACAGGACAGCACCCATCAGTCCGGCAAAAATAATATCGGGAGTGATGTGGATGCCATCGGATCCCTCCCGGATCAGCCCGCCGGAAATGGTCTTGGCTACTTCCGTGGAGAGGAAGGCGCCCACGAGGTTCAGCACGGCGGCCAGGGCAACGGCCGTTTTGGGCTTGATCGCCCCCGTAGCGATGGGCGTAGCCATCGCATTTGCGGTGTCGTGAAATCCGTTGGTGAAGTCAAAGAATAGGGCCAACGCTATTACCAGCGCGACCATGAAGGTGATATCCACCTGTTGCCCAATCTGCAGAGTCGACGACGTTCAGCAGTTTCACTTCCCCATACCTGCCATCCACAGCATAGTTCAGCAACTGTTCAACTGACTCTGCTTGCGGCATTCACTCTGGCGGGCTTGAAACCTTAAGAATCCTACGTGGCATCCTGTGAGCGGACAAACGTATCTTCCCTGGGCTTCAGCCCAGATACTCCCGAACAGCGGCAAGGTCGCCCGGCGACAGTCCCTTACGGGGATCGGGTGAGATACAAAGCACATGGTCCTGCTGGTATTCGGCCCAGGAAAGGGCATCGGATTCCCTGTTGAGCTGGTCATCGAGCCATACGATCCGCTGGCTTCCCGAGGACGCCAGATCCTTCTGGAGGGCTACAAACTTCCACCACTCGGGCCCCTGGTCCCAGCCTTGGCTGGACAGGACGGGCCACTCCTGACCGTTGAGGCCAATGGCAGGGCAGAGAAACTCGGGGGCAAGGCGCTCCCACGTGGTCAGCCAAACGAAACGCGCAGCAGGGTGGGCAGCGAGGTCATTGAGTCCGGCAACCAATTCCGGCGCGAAAGCCACCTCCAGGATGCCGGCGTCGGCAGTTGCCCATTCGCCGCCCCAGTCGGTGGTCCCCATAGGGCTGAAGGGGTTTACCACGCCATCGACATCCAAGTAGATGGACACGGGCACGGCGGCGCTGCCGGCATATTCCATGGCCACTCCCCCTTCCCCAATGGTTGGCCTTCAGCCTACGGGACTCCGGGCTCAACCAGATCACAAATCAATCCCTTGACGTGCGTCATGGAAGTGATAATCTCAAGTCATGGAAAAGCCCACAGTCCATTCCGCCCAGAGCGTCCGGGATATCGAGGACACAGTCCGCACTGATTTCCGGCACGCCATGTCCTACGGCGGATATCTGGACCTTGACCACCTGCTCAGCTCGCAGCACCCCCTTAGCCAACCGGAACACCATGATGAACTTTTGTTCATCATCCAGCACCAGACCAGCGAGCTCTGGCTCAAACTGGTCCTTCATGAACTCCTCGAAGCACGCCGGCTTTTTGATGCCGACAACCTGGGCAAAGCCCTGAAGTGCATCGCCCGCGTGAAGGCTATCCAGCGCACGATGACCGAACAGTGGTCCGTCCTGGGAACCCTCACCCCGCGCGAATATTCGCAGTTCCGTGGATTCCTGGGAAGTTCATCGGGCTTCCAGTCCTACCAGTACCGTGCTGTCGAATTCCTGCTGGGCAACAAGAACCGCGGGATGCTGCGGGTGTTCGAAAGCGAGCCCGAAGCGCATGCGCTGCTTGGCAAACTCCTGGAGGAACCCACGCTGTACGACGCTTTCCTTGCTGTCCTTTCACGCGCCGGATACGGGATCCCCACTGACATCCTCGAGCGCGACACCAGCGAGCCGTGGACCTTCCGCCAGGACCTCGTGCCTATTTTCCAGAAGATCTATGAATCGGACGACACTCCGTGGGGCCTGTATGAGGCTTGCGAGGACCTGGTGGACATCGAGGACAACTTCCAGGCCTGGCGGTTCCGCCACCTGCGGACGGTCCAGCGGACCATCGGTTTCAAGGTGGGCACTGGAGGATCCTCGGGGGTTGACTTCCTCAAGCGCGCCCTGGACCTCACCTTCTTCCCCGAGCTTTACGCCGTCCGTACCGAAATCGGTAACTAAGCATCCAGGCCACCACCGGGCCATTGCCCGGCCACACATTTTCCCCAGGAGGAACCATGACCACAGCACAGCAGACCCAGCGGCCAACGGCGGCCGAACTGGACGCCGCTGATCCCCTTGCCGCCCAGCGCGATGCTTTCTACGCGCCCGACGCCGATCAGCTTGCCTCATACCTGGACGGCAATTCGCTGGGACGCCCACTGAAAGTCACGGCTGCGAACCTGGATGCCTTTGTGCACAAGTCCTGGGGCAGCCGCCTCATCCGGGGTTGGGATGAGCAGTGGATGGATGAGCCGATCACGGTGGGAGACCGTATCGGTGAGGTGACCCTGGGCGCGGCCGCAGGGCAGACCACCGTGGGCGACTCCACGTCCGTGATGCTCTACAAGATGATCCGTGCGGCGGTGGACGCCCAACCGGGCCGGGATGAAATCATCATTGACCGCGACAACTTTCCCACGGACCGCTTCATCATCGAAGGCATTGCCGCGGAACGTGGTGCGAGCATCAAATGGATCGCCGCAAACCCTTCCAGCGGCGTGCGCGCGGAGGACCTGGACGGACTGTTGGGTGATAGGACAGCGGTAGTGGTCCTGAGCCACATTGCGTATCGCTCCGGGTTCCTGGCCGACGCCGAGGGAATCACCGCGAAAGTGCACGAGGCCGGCGCACTGATGCTGTGGGACCTTTGCCACTCCGTAGGTTCGGTGCCCCTTGAGCTGGACAAATGGGGCGTGGACATCGCCGTAGGTTGTACTTACAAGTACCTCAACGGTGGCCCGGGTTCGCCGGCGTTCGCTTATGTCAACTCCTCGATGCAGGACCGCCTCCAGCAACCCATCTGGGGTTGGATGGGAGCTGAAAACCCGTTTGGCATGACGGACAGCTACCGCCCTGCCCAAGGAATGCGCAGGTTCATCACAGGAACTCCTCCCGTGCTGGCCATGCAGCCCATGAAGGACATGCTGGAGCTGATCGCCTCTGTTGGCATGGACGCAGTCCGCGCCAAATCCATCAAGCTCACCGAATACGCGATCGCCCTTTCCGAAGAACTCCTGGTTCCGCTGGGCGCTGAAATCGTCAGCCCCCGTGACGTCGCCGAGCGCGGATCCCACATCACTGTGGACCACCCCCTCTTCTCGGATGTCACCGCAAAGCTCTGGGAAAAGGGTGTCATCCCCGACTTCCGCCCTCCGCACGGCCTTCGCATTGGCTTGTCGCCGTTGAGCACAAGCTTTGCCGAAGTCGAACTGGGAGTGACAGCAATCCGCGACGCGCTCTCTGAACTGCAGTAACCCGGAATGAGCGCCGTCCTTGACGACATGGACTCCCGTCCAGGGAGTACCACGTCGTTGCTGCGAACCGTTATTGGCCTGTACTTGCGTGACGCCGGCGGATGGATGTCCGCCAAGGACATTGTTGTGCTCATGGAGGCCTTGGGAACGTCCGGAACAGTAACCCGCACTGCCCTGGGCCGGTTGCGGAAGAAGGACGTGGTGCTCCAGGAGACGCGCGCCGGGATTCCCGGGTTCACCCTCACCGACGGCGCTGCAACCATGCTGGCACGTGGTGACCGCCGCATCTATAACCCCCGCAGCATGTCGTTGGAGGACCCCTGGTGCCTGATTTCCTTCTCCATTCCCGAAACGGAACGCGAAAAGAGGCACCAGTTGCGGCGCCGGCTCCACTGGATCGGCTGTGGGACGGTGGCCGCGGGTTTGTGGATCTGCCCTGATACATTGCGCGAAGAAGTTGAGGAGATCCTCACTGACCTGTCGATCCGGGACATGGCCACAATCTTTGTGACGGGAACTCCCCTGGTTGGCGGCAGCCTCCGGGAGGCAGCCGCCAAGTGGTGGGACCTGGACGCAGTGGCCGCGCTCCATGGGGACTTCATCCGTGAGCACGGTTCGGCAAGAGCTCAGGGTTCCGATGCTTCAAGGCCCCAGAGCACAACGGTGCAACCGTCCGCGGATGCCTTCTCCATTTACGTGCAGTGCATTGACCGATGGCGGATCATCCCTTACCTCGACCCCGGGCTGCCACCGGAATTCCTGCCGGAGGACTGGCCCGGGGCCGAAGGTGCGGAGCTGTTTGGCCGGATTGTTGCTGCCTACGCGGAGCCCGGCGCAGAGTTTGTCCGCCGGACCCTGAAGGAAACATCGGGAATTACCCCCGCTGTCCCCTGATCCAGCGCTGAGGGAGTGCTGACGTGCCCTGGCCGCACTGTGCCCAACCTCCGAGGGAACTACAGCTAGAGCACAAAATCCACGGCAATAATCTGTTCGCTGTTGGGAAGTGAGTACATTTTGAGAGGCTCGTGCAGCGGATGCGTGTCGTATACCTCGAGGTCTTCGGCGGCGTTGAAGTCAGCAACAATCGCGTAGTCGAAGGAGCGGCCATGCCGGAGGACATCTGCCCCGTGCGTGAACTTCAGGAGGCCTGGAATGTTGCCCTCCAGCCGGTCCAGTCCTTTCCGCCAGGCCATCATGTCCGCAGCAGGGAAGTCAGCCTTGAACTTGAACAGCACTGCGTGCCGGATCACGCCTGGGCTCCTGTTGCATCCGCCAACTCTGCCGGCCTGTATTCCGCTGGTTCGCCCGCGATGGTGCGGCCCGCCAGGTAGCCCATGGTCATGATGGGTCCCAGGGTGGCGCCTGCTCCCGGGTAGCCTGCAGCATAGGCATTTTCCGTGGTGTTTCCCGCGGCGAAGAGGCCGGGGATGGGATCGCCGTCCACGTCCAGAACCCGGGCAAGGCCGTCAGTGGCTACACCTCCGTTGCTGCCAAAAGCTCCATTGACCACCTCCATTGCATAAAACGGCCCGGTCTGCAGCGGACCCAGGGACGGGTTGGGCCACGGGCAGTCGTCGTCGCCCCAGTATTTGTCATACGCACTGTCGCCACGGCCGAAGTCGGGGTCTTCGCCCTTGACAGCATGGAGGTTGAAGCGATCAACGGTGGCCTCCAGGTTCCCGGCGGGGACACCGATCCTGGCGGCCAGTTCCGCCAACGTGGCACCCTCCACCAGGTAGTCCGGCGTCGGCTGGCCTGCCCGGTGTGCCAGGACGCCGAAGCGCTCCAGGTAGCTGTGGTCGAACACCACATGTGCGGGTGTGTTCAGTGTCTGGTTGTTGGGCGAATCCCATGACTGCAGGCAGCGGGCGAGGTCGTTGTAGTTCTGGGACTCGTTGGCAAACCGCCGGCCATGGCGGTTGACCATAAGGGAGCCCGGCCCTTGCCGCTCAAAACGGAGCAGGGTCCCCACGGGCGCTCCATCGCGGGTGTCGCCTGTGATGGACATTGGCGCCCACCAGGCTTCGCGGGTTCCCCGGATTTGGGCACCTGCCCGCTGGGCCATCTTCAGGCCATCGCCGGTATTCGACGGCGGAGAACACATGATGTAGAGCCGTGAAGCCAACAATGAGTCCGCAAGTGCCTTGTCCCATTCGAAACCGCCCGTGGCGAGGACGACGCCGTCGTTGGCGTGGAACATCTCCCCTGACTCGAGCTGTACACCCACTACCCTGCCGCCGTCGTTCAACAGCTTCTGCCCGCGGGCACCAACCACCAGCGCGGCGCTGTCCCTGACCAAACTGGCCAACAGCATGGACACCAGGGCCTGGCCTTTGGCCACGAGCCCCTGCTCCTGCCGTTGGTTCAGTTTTTCCCAGGGGAACTTGGTGAATGCACCCCAGGCCTCGTACTCCTGCATGGTGAAGGGCGCCCTTCCGTCGGAGCGGACGTGGGCTGCGAGCCCGCCGAGAGCCTCGCGAATATTGTAAAGCCCGGGTTCAACAGTCCTTCCGCCTTCCACGGAACCGGGCAGGTCCTGGCGATAGTCGGGAAAGTTGTCCAGGAAAATGAACTGCAGGCCGCATTCGTCTTCGGTAAAACGGAGCATGGTGTCACCGTAGGTGAGTGCCGCATCCAGCAGTTCTTCGCGGCTCCGTCCGCGGGCAACGGCGCGGACATACCGGGCCGCCGCTTCCTTGGAATCGGACAGCCCCGCTTCGCGGGCATGATGGTTGTCCGCAATCCACAGCATGCCTCCGGATACTGCGGACGTGCCGCCCAGCAATTCGGTCTTTTCCAGTACGACGACGGACTTGCCGGCACGTGCGGCCGTGGCGGCTGCGGTCAGGGCTCCGGCGCCGGAACCGACAACGACGACGTCATAGGTATCGGCAGGGGTGCCGTTCAGGTATTTCATGGTGGTACCTCTCGTAGGGCGTGAAAAGTTCTGGTGGTCAGACAGCCGTGTAGCCGCCGTCGATGACCAATTCGGATCCGGTGGTAAACCGGGATTCGTCCGAGGCCAGGTAGAGGACTCCGTAGGCGATTTCCTCAGGCTCGCCTTGGCGAGGGAGAGGATTTCCGCCTACCAGTTGCTGGTAGTACGCCTCCGCCCCAATGTCCGACTGTTCTGCTGAGTGCCGGCTCATCCGGGTGTTCATGGAGCCGGGATGGATGGAATTCACCCGGACCCCATATGCCCCGTATGCCGCTGCGTCCGACTTGCTCAAGAGCCGGACTGCTCCCTTGGTGGCGTGGTACAGCGGGACATTGCGCCCGCCGGTCAGCCCGTGGATGGAGGAGAAGTTGATGATGCTGCCGGACTCTTTGGCGATCATCGCCGGAACCACGTGCTTGGTCATCAGCCACACCCCTTTGACGTTGACGTCGAAAATGAGGTTGAACTGGTCCATGCTGGCAGTGTGGCTGGCACCTGCCGGACCGATGATTCCTGCTGCGTTGACCAGGATGTCCGGCTGGCCAAGGTCGCCGCTCAGTTGCTTCACAGCCTGGGCGACGCTGTGTTCATTGGTGACGTCGACGTCGTACTCGGTGATGCCGGGATGGGCGTCCGTTGCAGTTGTTCCTGACTGGTCCAAGCTGGCCACGATCGCACCGTGCCGGGCAAGGAGGCGGGCTGTGGCGCCGCCCAGGTCCCCCCTGCCGCCGGTGACGATTGCGACCTTTCCTTCCACCCGCCTGCCTCCGGACTCCGGGCTCGGCTGCGTTGCAGTTTCCATGACCAATTCCTCCTGCCGCGGCGTTGCCGCTTCTCAAACCCGGGTACGGCAGGGCAGCACAACAGAGGCCCCCATGAGGCCGTGGTGTGGTGGGTTTCGGGCGGGTGCCCTGCTGGATTCAACTCTGCCAGTGGATGTGTGAGTGGAACCACAGGGTTACCGATGAACGGGAATCAGATGCTTCCGTTGCTTTGCCGGACGGCGCCCTTGAGTTCTCCCCGCCAACCAAGCGCGCGGGAAATTCCGCGTGCCGCAGTCATCAGGACCGGCACCCGCGCCGCAGCGTTTTCTTCGTTTCTGGGCACCACTACGCTGAGGGCTGCAACCACGGTACTGCTGCGGCCAAAGACAGGGACTGCGATTCCACTGGATTCGGGCACGATGATCCCGGGCATGGAGGCGAAGCCCCGTTGCCGGATGTTGGCCAGGTGCCGCCTCAACTCGTCAGGATCGGTCAGCGTGGCATCGGTGAACTTTTCCAGCGTTCGCGCCAGGAACAGGTCTTGGTAAGCCGGTGGTGAGTAAGCCAGCAACACCAACCCGGATGAGGTTCCGTGGACCGGGAGGCGGCCGGCAACTTTCGTGATGTCAACCAATGAATCCCGGAAGCCAATCCGTTCGATATACAACACCTCTTCAGAATCCAGGATTCCCAAAGTGGTGGAGTGCTGGACCACCGACTGAACGTCTTCCATGAAGGGCAGCGCCGCTTCACGCAGGCCCACCATGCGCGAACTCCTGGAGACCAACTCCCACAGCCTGGTTCCGATCCGGACCTCGCCGCTGGTTTCGCGCTCCAGCAGCCCTTCATGGAGGAGTTCATCCACCAGGCGGTAGGTGGTGGTCACCGGCAGCCCCGAGCGCCTGGCCAGGTTGGCGACGCTCATGGTGAGGTGTGCGTCGTCGAACGCTCCAACCAGCCGCACGAAACGCCGGATTATCGACTCCCCTGAGGACGAATTGGCCATCTCAGTCTCCTGCCTTCACCCGGGATACGAACCGGAATCTGTCCCCGCGGAACGCACTGCGGGTCCACTCCACCGGGGTCCCCGCAGCGTCGCGGGCCAGCCGGTGCACCACCAACAAAGGCGCTCCCATCTCGATCCCCAGCAGCCTGACATCCTCCGGCCCGGCCAGGGCCGTCTCCACGGTGTCCTCGACGTCGGCCACGCGCCGGCCGTAGGCATCGGCCAGGACGGCATAGAGCGAACCTGCCTTGGCAAGCTGGGACTTCAAGCCTGGAAGCTTGCCGGGAAGCCAGGCAACCTCATGTGCCAGCGGTTCCCCGTCAATAAGCCGGATGCGTTCGAGGCGGGTCACGGGATCGCCTGGATCAAGGCCCAAACAGGCGGCTACTGCTGCCTCTGAGGTGACGACTCCCAAGGCAAGCGTCGTGGAATCGGGCCGCAATCCCTGGTTGCGGGCGTCATCGGAGAAGGAGGTCAACTGCCTGACATGGGTCACCTTGGGAGGCGCCACAAAGGTTCCGTGCCCCTGGATGCGGCCCAGCTTTCCCTCGGCCACGAGTTCGCTGATGGCTTGCCTGACTGTGGTGCGGGACGTGGTGTATTTCTCGGCCAGTGCGCGCTCGGTGGGGATCAGGGTGCCGGGTTTAAGGCCCGCGATAAGTCCAAGAACCTCGGTCTTGAGGAGGTAGTACTTGGGTGTACCTGGGACGGCGTCTGGTGGCATATTGGACATCCTACTTGTAGACAACATTATTGGTCTATGCCAATCTGAAGTGAGCCGCTGTGGACCACGCTGGTCTGACACGCCGGAAAACGAAGGGACATCAGTGGAGGAAGTACAGCAGTTCCCCGAAAACGGCGGAGGAAGCCCCAGCGTCGAGAGCGCTGCAGCGGGTGCCTCTGCGTTGAAGGCAGATGCCACTGGGCCTTCGGAAACCACTCCGGCGGTCCTTGGCCTGCACATCGGCGGCTCCAAGACCCACGCTGTCCGGTGGGATGCCACCCACGCAAACGGTGAGGGCATGGAAATCACAGAAGCGAGCGCCAACCTCTCCTCCGTGGGCCACCAAGGAGCCGACGCAGTCCTGCGCAGAATCGCCGCTAGTGTGGGAAGCGGAATCGAGGCCGTGTGCGCAGGAGCTGCGGGCGCGGACACCCCGGCCAGCCGGGCAGTTCTGTCCGCCCTGCTGACCGAACACTTCCCTGGTGCCCGCATAGAGGTGGTCCATGACACCCGCATCGTTCTCGCTGCAGCAGGCCTGGACGCCGGCGTTGTCCTGGTTGCAGGTACCGGTTCGGTAGCCTGGGGCCGGAACGGGGACGGAATTCAAGCCCGCAGTGGAGGCTACGGCTACTTGCTGGGCGACGAGGGCGGCGGATACTCCGTGGTGCGGGACGCGGTTCGAGAAGCCCTGCGGGAGTACTACGCCGGACTGGAACCTGGCACCATGGTCCGCGCGCTCATGGCAGCCACAGCGAACGTGGACGCCTTGCAATTGATGGACTCCTTCTACGCGAAGCCGGAACCTGACCACTGGGCAACCCTGGCTCCCCTGGTTCTCGAGCTGGCGGCTGAGGGCGATCACGCCGCGGTCCGGATCCAGGCTGAAGCCGCACATCACCTTGCGGCGTTGGCTCGACAGGTCCTTGGCGAACTCGGCCTGGACCTGCCCCTGGTCATGGCGGGCAGCCTGCTGGTGAACCACAGCGAACTCGCCGGCGCCGTTGCCAGGAAAGTCTCCTTGGAGGATCCCTCATCAATCCGGATCCTCGCCCAAACACCGGTCCACGGGGCGGTTGAACTGGCACGGCAACTGATTAAAGCCTGACGCGCGAACAGGTGATAGGCACAGGTAACCGGAGTAGTCTGGAGCCATGCCTTTCACGATCGGTGGCTGGTGATGGTGACGCGATCCAAGCAGCGGTGGCTGCCTGCCGTGGTGGTTTCGGTTGTTGCCGCGATGACTGTGGCGTTCGGCTCCATCCAAGCCGGTGCCGCTGCGTCCTTGCCTGACAAGACCGCCGAAGAAATCCTGGCAATGGTGGCACACAGCGAGGTCCGCGATTTCTCCGGCACCCTGGAACAATCCGCGGCGTTGGGATTGCCGGAAATGCCGGCTGCCGGCCCCGGAACCACCCCAGGTGCAGTCCCGGCCATGGAATTGTTGACCGGGACCCACACGGCCCGCGTCTATGTGGACGGCCCGTCCAAGGCCCGTTTCCAGGTCATGGACCGCATGGCCGAGCGTGACGTGGTTGTCAATGGACGGGGCGTATGGTTCTACAATTCGACGGATAACAGCGCCGTCCACTTCACGGCACCGATGCCCACCGGAGCAGTAGACATGGCTCCCCGGGACTTGCCCACGCCCGGGTCCATGGCAAACCGTTTGCTGGCAGGCATTGAAGCCAGCACAGAGGTCTCGGTTGACGAGTCTTCTACGGTTGCCGGCCGGAGTGCTTACCGGCTCAGCCTGCGCCCCCGTGCCGCCTCCACCCTGGTTGACTCCGTGGCAATCGACGTCGATGCTGAAACAGGCCTGACGCTGGGTGTGGAAGTCAGGGCCAAGGGTCAGGAGGACCCCGCGTATTCGCTGGCATTTACGGAGCTGAGCCTGACTGTCCCCGAGGCTGCCCTGTTCGAGTTCACCCCGCCCCCAGGGTCCACCGTGACGGAGAAGGTCCTGCCCGCCAGGCCCGCACCTGCAATGGCGGCACCCACGGCGCCCACGCCCCAGGACAGCCAGAAACCCGACAGACCCCGACCCACCGTGATTGGTCAGGGCTGGGACGCAGTCATTGCCCTGCCGGCAGGCGCTGCGCCGGCAGCGTTCACGGCCAATCCGCAACTGGCCCAGGCACTGCAACCAGTTTCCGGCGGCCGGGCGTTGACGACGTCACTGCTCAGCGTCCTGATTCTCGACGACGGCCGCGTCTTTGCCGGCATGGTGCCTCTGGAACGGCTTCAGTCAGCGGCTGCCGCCCTGTGAGCGAAGCCGCCCCCAGAGACTTTGCCATAGAAACACACGGCCTCATCAAGCGCTTTGGTCACCGCTCCGCCGTCGAGGGAATCGACCTTGCGGTTCCGCGCGGCTCTGTCTACGGCTTCCTTGGTCCCAACGGTTCAGGTAAGACCACCACTATCCGGGTGCTGCTGGGACTGGCTTCGGCAAGCAGCGGCGAGATCCGCGTGCTCGGCCAGGACATGCCGAAGTCGCTCGCCGTGGTCCTGCCTGAAGTCGGCGCCCTGGTGGAGGGCCCCGGTTTCTATCCGTTCCTCTCGGGACGGGGCAACCTGATGCGCTTGGATTCGGCCGACCGCCATGCTTCATCCTCCACCAGGCGCCAACGGGTCAATGACGCACTGGAGCGTGTGGGGCTCGGCCACGCTGCGGCCAAGAAGGTCCGCACCTATTCTTTGGGCATGAAGCAGCGGCTTGGCCTTGCCAATGCAATGCTCCGGCCGCGGGAACTGCTGGTCCTTGACGAACCAACCAATGGACTGGATCCCCAGGGCACGCGTGAAGTGAGGAGCTTGGTTCGTTCCCTGGCCGCGGGCGGGACCACAGTGTTCGTTTCCAGCCACTTGCTCGCTGAGGTGGAACAAATGTGCACGGACGTTGGGGTGATGAGCGCCGGGCGTTTGGTGGCCCAAGGTCCCTTGGAGGAGCTGCGCTCGGCCGGGCAGGCCCGCGTTGTGGTTCAGACGCCCGACGCCGAACGTGCTTCCAGCGTCCTGGCCCGCCTCGGGTTGGTCCCTGGCGACGCTCCCGGCACCGTGAGCCGCCCGGGAACCACAGCCCTGCTGGGCACGGGGCTTAGTGGCTTGGCACCTGAAGCGATTGTGGCCGCACTGGTTGAAGGGGGCGTCAGGGTCCGTGGCTTCGCTGTGGAAAATGCGAGCCTGGAAGAACGCTTTGTGTCTTTGACCGGGGAGGGGTTCGACGTTGTCGGCTGAATCTTCCGGGCAACGGCCCCCGGCGTACGTCCGGCCGGCAGCCGGTTGGGCACTGCTGGGCTCCGAGTTGTCAGTGCTGTTCCACAGGCTCCGCACGTGGGCCATGCTGATCGCCCTTGCTGCCGTTCCCCTCCTGATTGCCGTGGCCGTAAAATTGTCGTCCCGACCCACCACACCCGGACGGGGACCACTCTTTCTGGATCGCATCACCCAGAACGGCCTCTTCGTTGCCGTGACTGCTTTGGTGGTGTGCGTTCCTCTGTTCCTGCCGCTGACTGTTGGAGTGGTGGCCGGTGACACCATCGCCGGAGAGGCGAACGTTGGAACCCTCCGATACCTCCTGTTGGCTCCAGCGGGGCGGATCCGCCTGTTGTTGGTCAAATATGCCGGAGCCGTCGTCTTCTGTTGCGCCGCCACTGCTGCCGTGGCAGCGTCCGGCGCCTTGGCCGGAGTCGTACTCTTTCCAGTAGGGCCGGTGACGCTGCTGTCCGGTGACACGATCAGCGTAGGCGAGGCCGGCGTGAGGACCCTGCTGATTGCTGCCTACATCACGGTCTCGCTCCTGGGGTTGTCGGCAATCGGCCTGCTGATTTCGACCTTCACGGACGTGCCTGTCGGAGCAATGGCCGCCACCATCGTCCTTTCAGTCGTTTCACAGGTATTGGACAACCTCCCCCAGCTTGAGTGGCTGCACCCGTGGCTCTTCAGCCATCATTGGCTGGGATTCGCCGATCTGCTGCGGCAGCCGATCTCCTGGACATCCTTTGCCGCGAACGCCACCCTCCAGGCCGGATACATCGCCGTGTGCGGCGCGCTGGCCTATGCGAAATTCTCCACCAAGGACGTGTTGTCATAGCTTTGTCGTAGGCTCTTCCCATGGCCAGATTCTTTGACGTTCACCCTGAAGATCCACAACCACGCGCCATCGGCCAAGTGGTGAATATGCTCCAAGGCGGCGGCCTGATCGCCTACCCCACCGACTCCTGCTACGCGCTGGGGGCGCAGATCGGCAACCGGGAAGCCCTGGACCGCATCAGGACCATCCGGCACCTGGACGACAAACACCACTTCACCCTGGTGTGCAAGGACTTCGCCCAGATGGGGCAGTTCGTGATGCTGGACAACGACATCTTCAGGAGCATCAAGGCCGTCACCCCCGGCAGTTACACCTTTATCCTCCCTGCCACCCGCGAAGTGCCAAAACGCCTGCTGCATCCCAAGAAGAAAACCGTGGGCGTCCGCATTCCCGACCACAAGGTAGTCCAGGCACTGTTGGCCGAACTTGGTGAGCCTTTGCTCTCCAGCACACTCCTGTTGCCGGATGAGGAAGAGCCGCTGACCCAGGGCTGGGAAATCAAGGAGCGCCTGGACAACCAGGTTGATGGTGTCATTGACGCGGGCGACACCGGCTCGGAACCCACCACCGTGATCGACTTCTCCAGCGGAGTCGCAGAGGTGGTGCGGCGCGGCATGGGCGATACTTCGCGTTTCGAGTAACCCCAGCCGGCGGCTGGTTCCGGCACTCAGCCTCCCGGCTTACTCCTCCGGCTTGCGTGCCCGGCTCGGCTGAACACGCATCGGCTCGCCCGGCATTTTGGGGAATTCCGGCGGGAAGGGCATCTCACCCTGGCCGTTTCCGACGTCCCGCTCCCACCAGGACAGCAGCACGTCGATATCGCCGGGGTGATCGTGCATGGACGACCACGGGTCGCCGGTCTTCGCCAGTCGGTCCGGAACCGTGGCGATGGTGTACATAGCGGGATCGGCACTCTCCAGCTCATCCCAGGTCAGCGGGCAAGAGACCTGGGCCGTGGGAACGGCGCGCGGGCTGTAGGCCCCCGCTATGGTCCGGTCCCGGTTGGCCTGGTTGAAGTCCACAAAGATCCGCGTCCCGCGTTCCTCTTTCCACCACGCGGTGGTGACCTTGTCCGGCATACGCCGCTCCAACTCACGGCCAGCGGCGATCACCGCATGGCGCACGTCAAGGAATTCGTGCTTGGGGTGGATCGGCGCGTAGACGTGCAGCCCGCGGTTGCCGGAGGTCTTGATGAATGCTGTCAGGCCGGCTTCTTCCAGCACTGACCGGAGCTCCAGGGCGGCCGGGATGGCGTCGTCGAAATCGGTTCCCGGCTGGGGATCAAGGTCTATCCGCAGCTGGTCCGGATTATCGGGGTCATCGGCCCGGGAGGCCCAGGGGTGGAAGACCACAGTGTTCATTTGCGCCGCCCATACCGCTGCAGCAGGCTCATCGATCACCAGCTGCGGATGGGACCGGGCGCTGGGATAGGTCACGGGGACGGAACGGACATAGTCCGGAGCACCCTTGGGCGGATTCTTCGAGAAGAACATCTCGCCCTCGATGTTGCCCGAATAGCGTTGAAGACTGATCGGCCGGTTCCCGTTGGCGGCCACAAACGCCTCTCCGACGTCGATGAGATAGTTGGCGAGGTCCAGCTTGGTCACTCCCGCCGCGGGCCACATCACCCGGCTTGGACTGGAAATCCTGACCTCCCGGGGGCCGTGGGGACCGGGCACTGTAACGGTGGTTGCTTCGCTGGCCATGGCCACAAGCTACCCCGTTAATGGCCCACACGTCAGCACCCACGGTATTTTCGGTGTGGTGGGCAATGATGGAGATATGGCAAGCACCGAAACACCCCTCACCATTGCTGTCGGAGAATCAAACATCTCCGCCATTCACCTCCGGCCGGAGAACCCTTTCGCCACCTTGGTGGTGGCCCACGGCGCCGGGGCAGGAATGGAACATCCCTTCCTCCAAGGTTTCGCGGAAGCCCTGGCTCATGAGGGCGTAGCTACCCTGCGCTTCAACTTTCCCTACCGCGAAGCGGGACGCCGGTTCCCTGACCGTCCGCCGCTGTCCATCTCCACTTGGCGCGAGGTGATGGCTGTGGCCGCTGGGCTTGGTGACGGCGGCCCTGTCTGGGCGGGAGGCAAATCCTTCGGAGGGCGCATGGCATCCATGGCTGTGGGTGAGGGCATGCCTGCCCGCGGACTGGTGTACCTCGGCTACCCTTTGCACGCCCCGGGCAAACCGGAAAAGCTGCGCGATGAACACCTCTACGGCATCAAGGTGCCCATGCTGTTCCTCCAAGGGACGCGCGATACGTTTGCCACGCCGGAATTGTTGGAGGCCGTGGTGGAAAAGATAGGCCCGACGGCGACGCTCCAGTGGAGCGACGGGGGTGACCATTCGTTCGCGGTGAAGGGCCTTAAACGCGGGGCGGCCGAGACCGGGGCATCGCTGGCACCGGCGGTGGCTGCCTTCATGCGCGCAAACTGACCTGGAAGGCAAAAACCCTGCTCCGGGGCCCCGGACTATTTTGGCACGGGCTCGTGGCGAAGGTAGGCCCGCCGGAAACGTCCCGTACCGGCGGTGAGCGCACGCAGTTCGATGGCGTAGCGCAGGAGTTCCTGATCCGGCACTTCAGCACTGATCTCCGCTCCCTCGCCAACGGCTGCGTCAGTGCCGGTGACCCGGCCGCGCCGCCCGGAAAGATCGCTCATCACCGCCCCCACGTACTCATCAGGGACGCTGACTACAACTGAGGACACAGGTTCCAGCAGCTGCATTTTGGCGGCCGCCGCTGCTTCGCGAAGGGCCAGTGCGCCGGCTGCCTGGAAGGCCGCGTCCGAGGAGTCAACGCTGTGGGTCTTGCCGCCAACCAACGTCACCCTGATATCCACCACCGGGAACCCGGCAGATACTCCCTTGAGCATCTGGGAACGGACACCTTTCTCAACACTGGCAACGAATGTTGCGGGGATCGCACCGCCAACGATCTTGTCGGTGAAAGCGAAACCTTCACCCCGGGCAAGGGGCTCCACCTCGATGTCGCAGATTGCAAACTGCCCGTGTCCCCCTGATTGTTTGACGTGCCGCCCGTGCCCTGCGGCTTTGGTGGCAAATGTCTCCCTGAGTGGCGTGATGACGTCCACGGTCTGCAGCTTGACGCCCTGGCCGCGCAGCCTGTCAAGGACCACCTCGGCATGGGCTTCACCCATGCACCACAGGATGAGTTGGTGGGTGTCGGGGTTGCGTTCCAAGCGAAGCGTTGGGTCTGCGGCCGCTACTTTTCCGATGCTCTTCGCCAGCACGTCCTCGTCGCTCCTTGACGCGCCTTCTATCGCAATGGGCATCAACGGCTCGGGCATATTCCACGTCTCGATCAGCAGCGGCGCTTCCCTGCCTGAGACGGTATCCCCGGTCTCGGCGCCGGCAAGTTTGCTGATGGCACAAATGTCCCCCGCGACACATTGCGGAACGGCCTTCAGGCCGGAGCCCACCGGCGCGTAGAGGTGGGTGACGCGTTCGTCAGCGTCATGGTCCTCGTGGCCCCTGTCCGCGAGTCCCCTGCCGCCAATATGGATCGAGGAATCTTCCCGAAGGGTCCCGGAAAAGACACGCACCAAGCAAACACGGCCCAGGAACGGATCCACGGTGGTCCGCACCACCTCGGCGGCCAACGGCCCTGAAGGATCGCAGGCCAGCGGCTTGATGGACTTTCCGTCCAATGCCATCACGGCAGGGGCAGCGCGTTCCATGGGTGAGGGCAACGCATCAACCAGCAGATCCATCAGCTCCGAAAGGCCCACCCCGGTCTCTGCCGAGGTGGGTATAACGGGGAAGAAGCTCCCCCGCGCTACAGCTGTCTCCAGGTCCTGGATGAGGTCCGCCAGCGGCAACTCCTCCCCGCCCAGGTACCGGTCCATGAGGGTTTCGTCCTCGCTCTCGGCAATGATCCCTTCGATTAATGGCCCACGAGCCTCATCAACAGAGGTCACTGGTGCCTGATCCCCATCGGAGGGGGCGCCAAGTATGGCCACAAGGCCGGCATTGCCCACCGCAGGAAGGTACAACGGCAGGACTGCTTCCCCAAAGGCCTCCCGGCACCGCGCGACGGCGGCACTGAAGTCGCCGCGCGGATGGTCCAGTTTGCTGATGACCACGGCCCTTGGCATGCCCACTTTCCCGCATTCGCCCCACAGGGCCACGGTCGCGGCATCGATGCCGTCCACTGCCGACACAACAAAAAGGGCCGCGTCGGCAGCCCTCAAACCAGCCCGCAGTTCACCGGTGAAATCGGTGTAGCCGGGGGTATCGATCAAATTGACCTTGACACCGCCCACCACTATCGGCGCCACTGACATGCTCACGGACCGTTGCTGGTGGATCGCGGAAGGGTCGGAATCGCCGACTGTGGTCCCTTCGCTGATGGATCCCATCCTGGTGATGGCCCCCGTCGCGGCGAGCAACGATTCCACCAGCATGGTCTTACCGGCTCCCGAATGGCCTACGAGGGCGACGTTCCGTATTCGGGCCGGTTCACTTGCTGCCAGGGCCGCTCCAGTGTCACTCCTTCGGGCCTCCGGCATTCCGGTTGCGCTTGCCTTTGGTGTTTCCCGTGCGCCCCTCGCGGACATGGGCACCTCCTGGTGCTGATTCCCGGCAGGAGTCCGAACACGTACGGTTCGAACCCTTTACAGGATTGGACACCCTGGGCGGCCACATGGCAAGGGCTGACGGGGGCAAAACCTGCCGCTGGCCGGCGGCCCGTTGTTGGAGGGCGCGGAGCGCAGGGTGTGCTGCACACTAAACGGCCAGCATCCCCCACAGCAACCACGCAGAAGCTGCAGCGCATCCGAGGATCACCACGGTGAAGCCGGCCAACCATACGAAGGCCGGAATGCCCGTGGTTCGGCCCAGAATGAAGGCGTCCGATGCCGCCAGCCTGTCCCGGCGGCGGGTGTGTACCCCGGCCAGTTTAAGGAGGTCGCGGACGCCCCCCACCGAGAGGGCAACGCCAAGTGCCAGGACGACGTAGTTCACTGCCGCAGGAGTAGCGAACAGGATCAGCAGTTGGGCAGTTGCCGCGCTCACCACAGCCACCAAAATGCCGGTGGCGTTTCTGAGGAAGATCAGCGAGACCAGCAGGATCAAAGCCCCTACGGACATCGCCGCCCCGGAACGGCCGGCCGCGAATGCGGCGATCAGTCCAAAGCCAACCACGGCAGGCGCCGGGTAACCCCAAAACCCCGACCAAGCCGCACCGAACGCACTGCGTCCACTGCTGACAAGCCGCCCGGAATGGTCAAGACCGATCCGGAGTCCGTGGACAAATCGCCCGGTCATCAGTGCTGCGTAGGCGTGGCCAAGCTCGTGCACGAAGGTGACGTACAAGCCGAACCAGCGCCAGGTGATGCGCGGAATGCTCAGCACTACCGCACATGCCAGGATCCCCAGCAGGGCCGGTAGCGGGACCGCTGTGGTCTGGACGTCCGTGAATCCGCGGACCACCGCCTCCCACCATGTGTCAAGGATGATCATGGGGCTTTCCGGATCCCCGGCACCATCAACGTCACAGCACGGTTGACTGCAGGCGCGAATGCAAACCGGCGACGAGGATCTCGAGGCCGAAATCGAAGGCTGCCTCGCCGCGTTCACCAGCCGGTCCTGCGAAAGCCAGGGCATTGGTGAGGGCAGGGTACCCCTGTGCCGGTGGCGCCCAGACGACCTCCGGCGCTGCAAGGTCCAAGGCAAAACCCAGGGCGAAACTGTCAATGGTGGAAATCGCCGACATCACGTCCCGGCCGCGGAACCCGGCGGCTTCCAATGCCACAGCCAGGTCCTCGTAGAGTCCCATCACCTTGTCATCCTGCACTGTTTGGAGCACCAACAGTGGCGCGAGTTTTGGATGGCGTGCGAAGGCATCGCGGTAACTGCGGACAATCGTGCGAAGCGAAGCTTCCCAGTCGTGCCCGTCCTCCAGCGCATAGGGGCTTTCGGCGATGATCCGGCCACGCATCAACTCAAGGATTTCTTCCCGTCCGCTGACGTGGTTGTAAATGGAGGACTGGCTCACGCCGATCCGCTTGGCCAGTTTGGGCAGGCTGAAGTCCCCTGCCTCGTCCACCAACTCAAGGGCGGCGGTGACGAGTGCATCGATGGATATCAGCGGGACCAGCGGGCGTGCCATACGGGTATCTCCATTCATGTTGTTGTTACGACTCTAGCCAGAACTTTTCTTCCAGGTATTGTGCTCCGGATCACAAGGCCCTAATCTAAACGAAAGCCTTTCGCTTAATGATCGGCAATTCCCGAACAGCTTCTTCCCCCAGCCCCAGAGGATCCCCATGTCTGACCTCGAAACCCGCCCGCCGGCAGCAGATGCCGGCAACGGGCTCAAACGCAATGCGATCGGTACCGGCGGCATCGCCTTCTTGGTAATCTCCGCCGCGGCACCCCTGACAGTGATGGCCGGCGTAGCCCCTGTGGCCATAGGCATCGGGGGCATCGGCGCCCCTATGGGCTACGTCATTGCCGGAGCAGTCCTGCTGGTCTTCGCCTTCTCCTTCATGGCCATGACCAAGCACGTCAAAGCAGCCGGTGGTTTCTACACCTACATCAGCCTCGCCATGGGAAGGACCGTGGGTTTGGCCGCGGCCATCCTGGCTATCGTGTCCTACAACTGCCTCCAGATCGGCGTCTACGGTCTGTTCGCCGTCCAAACACAAGCCATGCTCCGTACTCTCTTTGGCCTCGACGTGCCTTGGCCCGTGGTCGCCTTGGCAGCCATAGCCGCAGTCTGGCTGCTCGGATACCGCGGCATTGACGTCGGCGCGAAGGTCCTTGGCGTCCTCCTCATCGCAGAATCTGCCATTTTGGGCGTCATGGGCATCGCGATACTGGCCCAAGGCGGAGCTTCCGGCATCAGTTTTGCCTCTTTCACCCCCGAACACGCCTTCACCCCCGGCGTCCTGGCCATTCTGGCGATCTGTTTCGCGGCCTTCATGGGCTTCGAATCCACCGTGCTGTATCGGCGCGAGGCCCGCAACCCGGACAGGTCCGTCCCCCGCGCAACCTACATCGCCGTCGGATTCATGTCAGTGTTCTATGCCTTCATCGTCTGGACCGTCATCCAGGCCTTCGGGGACGGAAATGTTGTTGCCGCTGCCGGTGAGCTGGCCGACGGAATGTTCTTCGCCACCATCAACCAGTACGTCGGCCCGTGGGCCGAGGTGGTCATGTACGTGCTGATCGTCACCAGCGTCTACGCCTCGCAGCTGGCATTCCACAACGCCATCAACCGCTATGTCTACATGCTCGCCAAGGACGGCGTCCTCCCCGCCTTCCTCGGCAGGACCCATCCCAAATACAAGTCCCCGCATCGTGCCGGTCAGATCCAGACCGTGCTGGCCGCCGTCGTCATCATCATGTGCGCAATCGCCGGCGCAGACCCCTACAAGCAGCTGCTGATCTGGGTGAATACTCCAGGCATCGTGGGGATTGTTGCCCTGCAAGGCCTGGTTTCGGTAGCGGCGATCATCTACTTGCGCCGGAATCCTGATGCCGTGACCCACCGGCTTCTGGTGCCGGTCAGCGTAGCCTCTGCCATCCTGCTATTCGGAGTGGTGGCCTTGATCGCGGTCAACATCGAACTCCTTACGTTTGCCGATGCCCTGACCAACGCCCTCCTCCTGCTGGTGACCCCCCTTGTTTTCCTTGCAGGCTTGCTGATCGCCCGGCGCCTGCGTACCACCCGACCTGACGTTTTTGCACGGATTGGAAGCTTCGAAAAACATGACTCCTGACCTCATAGTCCTCGCCGGCACCATCCACACCATGGACGGCCGTGGCACTGATTCCCTCCAGGCAGTTGCCGTCCGCGACGGCGTGGTCACCGCCGTCGGAAGCCGGAGTGACGCCCAGGACTGGGCACACGAGGGCACCCGGGTGGTGGACCTTGGCAACGCAACACTGACACCGGGGCTGGTGGACTGCCATATCCACCCTGTATTTGGCCTGGACCTGACCATAGGCGTTGATTTATCAGGCGCCGCCACACTGGATGAGGTGCGCGCGCTGCTTCAGTCCCAAGCACAGCACGACGGCGGCTGGTTGCGTGGTTGGGGCCTGAACCCGAACGCGTTTGGCAACGTCCCGTTGCACCGCAGTGTCCTGGACCGGGTCAGCGGAGAAAAACCCGCGATGATCCGCTTGTTCGATGGCCATTCAGCCCTGGCCAACAGCCAGGCATTGGAGTTGGCAGGCATCCATGGCAGGTACGAATTCGAGCAGGCATCGGAGGTGGTCTGCGATGCAGACGGCGTCCCCACCGGCCTCCTCCTCGAAGCAGCCGCCATGGAACTGGTCCAGCGGCACATCCCCCAGGAGTCCTTCGGCGAACGGAAGGCCAGGCTCGCAGCCCTCCTGCAGGACTTCGCCAAATCGGGACTGACCGGCGGGCACATCATGGACCACAGCGAAGAATCCGCACGTCTTTTACAGGCTTTGGAGGCCGACGGCGGGCTGCCTTTGCGGCTGCGCAGCGCTCCTTGGTGCATGCCGGGCAGCAATGAGTCTGATTGGAAGGAACTTGCCCGCTCTGTGGGAACCGGTGGCCGGCGGTGGTCGGTGGAGGCCATCAAGCTGTTCGTCGATGGAACTGTGGACAACGGAACCGCCTGGCTTTACGAACCCGATATCTACGGACAATCGACTGCTCCGTTCTGGCCGCGACCTGAAGAGTACTCGGCCGCTGTCAGCTACTTCGCCTCCCGCGGCATCCCTACGGCCACGCATGCGATCGGAGATGCCGGGGTGGAGCATGTCCTGGATGCGTTGGAATCGTTGCAGGGATCCGTTCCGGCAGATGTCCTCCGCCGGACGGTCCACCGCATTGAACACATCGAGACAGTTCCGGACAGACTTGTGGAGCGTTTCAGGGGTGCGGGAGTGGTGGCCAGTATGCAACCAACACACTGCACCCACTACTCAGCAGCGGACCACAGCGATAATTGGTCCACCCGCTTGGGCGCCGAACGTGCCGGCCGGGGTTGGCGCTGCAGGGACCTGCGCGATGCCGGGGTGACTTTGGGCATCGGCTCGGACTGGCCAATCGCACCTTTTGCACCGCTTCCCATCATCGCGGATGCACAGTTGAGGCGGCGATCCGGACATCCCGAGCTGGAACCCATAGCGCCGGCCCAAGGGCTCACCGCGATGCAGGCCCTGGAGGGTTATACCTCGCACGCGGCAAAAGCCGCCGGCCTGTGGGATGTTTCAGGCTCCATTACAGTGGGCAAGCGGGCAGACTTCACAGCCTTCGAAGCTGACCCCCTGACCACCGACCCCGACGAGCTCGCCGCCAGTGTGGTCCTTGGAACGTTCGTGGACGGGGAGATCCAGTTCATGCTGGAGCGACTGGCCTAGCGGGACGGCCCTGACTGCATCCTGTTCTTGGTCCTGGCGGTGGCCGTCGCAGTCCAAGGGTCTTCGGGCCAGGGATGCTTGGGGTAGCGCCCGCGCATCTCGGCCCGGACCTGGGAGTACGGGCCGGACCAGAAAGAAGCGAGGTCGTCAGTGACCGCCAGCGGCCTGCCGGCCGGGGACAGAAGGTGGAACAGCACAGGTACCCGGCCATCGACCAGCCGTGGCGTGCGGTCCCAGCCGAAGCATTCCTGAAGCTTGACCGCCACCACCGGCCTCCCGGCGTCGTGCTCGTCCCTGCCGGCGTCCGGCACCTCGGGATAATCGATCCGGATATGCGAACCGCTGGGAACCTCCAGGCGCTCGGGAGCAAGGGTGTCCAAGCGGGCGGCTTCGGGCCAAGGCAACAGCCTGCGCAGGGGCTCGGCCAGGTTGATCGACTTGACCGGGCTCCCAGTGGCGATCTTTTCAAGTTCCGGGGCCAACCAGTCATCCAGCCTTGCCAGCAGGCCGGCTTCGCTGACATCGGGCCACGGCGCGCCGAGCTCTCGATGCAGCAGCGCCAATCGCCGCCGCAGGGCATCGGCCCCGGTTGACCAACCAATCATTGCCAATCCGGTTTGCGCCAATGCCTCCCCCACGGCCTTGCGCCCGGTTTCAGCGCTGGGGCGGACCGGCGTTGAGGACAAAACAATGGCGCCCAACCTGCGTTCGAGCCGTGCGGTCACTTTCCCCTGGTCAAACTTCGCCCGCACTTCATCGACCCTGGAATTCGGGGCTGCCGCTTCGGCAAGGTCCGCTGACAGGGGTGCGGCTGAGCGGATGACAGCGCCCGTTCCCGCAGCGTCACGGCCTTGGGCGCGCGAGACTTCGGCCACGGCCAACCACTCGTGCCCGGTCAACGGGCTTCCGGCTGGCAGGCCTGCCCGGGTCCCGGAGGCCAACAGGTAGGTGGTGGAGCCATCCCCGGGAACGCGACGCGCCACCCGGTCGGGGAAGGCAAGGGCCACCACAAATCCGGCCGCCTCCCTCGCTGTGACCTCCGTCCCGGGACGTGAAGGCACGACGACGGCCCCCTCCTGCCGGGCAATGGACTCCATGCGGCCGGCTTCTTGGGCGAAACGGCGTGCGGCGGGGTCCGAACCCGATTTCAATGACCTGAGCAATGCCGTAAGGTCAGCGCCAGGCGGACGCTGGTCTCCAGCAACCAGAGCCACCGTTTCCGCCGCCGGACGCATGCCTACCACTGGCGAGCCGTCCAACAGGGCACGGGCCAGGCGGGGGTCGGCGGGGACGCGGGCCAGTGTCTTGCCGATTGCCGTGGCGGTTCCGTCATTGGCAACGGCGCCGAGTCCCCGCAGCACCTCGACGGCCTCTGACATGGCGCCGGGTGGGGGCGGATCAGGCAGCCGCAGGCCTTGACCTCCGGGGGCGCCCCAGCATGCAAGGACCAGCGCGGCTGAAGTAAGGTCTGCTACTGAAATCCCGGGCGTTTGGTGCGCCGGCGCAGCTGCAAAGGCCTGCTGGTCGTAGCAGCGCACTACTGTGCCCGGTCCTAGCCTCGCGGCACGGCCGGCCCGTTGATCAGCGGACGCACGCGAGCAGGAGACAGTCACCAATCCGGACATTCCACGGCCTGCATCCCTCCGGGGTTCCCTTGACAGCCCCGAATCAATGACCAACCGCACCCCGGGAACGGTGAGGGAGGATTCAGCCAAGGATGTCGAGACAATGATCCGCGGTGGCCCACCTGGTTCGCGGCCTGAGACGGCACGGTCCTGGGCGTCGGGGCCGATCTGGCCGTGCAACTCAAGTACCTCCACGCCCGGCGCAACCTGGGCGCGAAGGCGACTGGCGACGTCGGACACTTCACGGGCTCCCGGCAGGAAGACCAGTGCGTCCACCCGAGGGTTCGCTGCCACGGCTTCGGTATGGGCGGTGGCAGCCGTTCGGGCTACGTGATCCAGGAAGGTGCGGGCCACACCCCGATCATTGAGTCTGTGCTCCCGCGCCGGAGCCCACCGGACCTCCAGGGGGAACAGTGCTGAAGGCGAGTCGATAACGGGAGCCGGGCCGCCGTCGTCGTGCCCTGTGCTGCCCTGTAACAACAAGGCGGCAAAGCGCTCTGTGTCCAGGGTGGCAGACATTGCGATCACCACGAGGTCGTCCCGAAGCTCCCGGACCTCGGCAAGCATGCCCACCAGCAGGTCTGTGTCGAGCCCCCGCTCGTGAACCTCATCCAGGACCACGGCGTGGACATCCTCCAGGCCGGGATCATTGAGGAGGCGACGCAGGAGGATGCCTGGGGTGACGAATTCCACCACGGTCTCCTGGGTGGTCTTGCTCTCGCCCCGTACGGTGTATCCCACCCGGCCGCCGACACGGCTTCCGTCCAATGCCGCGAGCCGGCGCGCCGCCGAGCGCGCGGCGACACGCCGTGGCTGGGTAACCACGACACGCGGGTGTGCGCTGTGCTGCTGACCGGAAAGCCGCGGTTCGGCGCGGGAGGCCCACTGTGAGAGCAGGTTGGCCACCAGCGGCGGCACCAACGTGGTCTTGCCGGTCCCGGGAGGTGCCTGAACCACTGCTGCGCCACCTTGGCCCTGACGTTCCAGCGCCGCAGCCAGTTTTGCCAGCGACCCGGCAAAGACCAGCCCCTTGCCGATGGTGTCGAGTCTGAAAGTCACCACACCATTGTCCCTGTTGCCCGGCACAGGAAAGGCCACGCCGGGGTTGACCTGGCGCGGCCTTTCCTGTGGGTCGCAGGGTTCTGCAGGGTTCTGCGGGCGTTTCCTAGCCGATGGTGGAAGCGTCGATGACAAAGCGGTAGCGGACGTCAGAGGCCAGTACGCGTTCGTACGCCTCATTGATCTTGCTTGCCGGGATGACTTCGATCTCGGCACCGAGGCCGTGTTCGGCGCAGAAGTTGAGCATTTCCTGGGTTTCGCGGATGCCACCGATGGCTGAACCAGCGAAGCGGCGGCGACCCGTAATCAAGGAGAAGACGTTGACGGGAAGGGGCTCAGCCGGGGCTCCAACGTTGACCAGGCTTCCGTCGAGCGTCAGCAGTTGGAGATAGGCGCTGATATCGATCGAGGCACTGACGGTGTTGATGATGAGATCGAAAGTGCCGCCGAGCTGTTCGAACGTGGCGGGATCACTGGTGGCGTAGTAGTGGTCCGCGCCGAGCTTGAGACCGTCCTCCATCTTCTTCAGGGACTGCGAGAGGACCGTGACCTCGGCACCCATGGCGTGGGCGATCTTGACGGCCATGTGGCCGAGCCCGCCGAGTCCCACCACGGCAACCTTTTTGCCAGGTCCCGCTCCCCAGTGGTGCAGCGGTGAGTACGTGGTGATGCCGGCGCAGAGGAGCGGCGCTGCGACGTCGAGTTCCAGGCCTTCCGGGATAGTGACAACGAAGTCCTCGTTCACCACTACATGGCTGGAGTAGCCGCCCTGGGTGATGGTGCCGTCGCGGTCAACGGAACCGTACGTGCCGACGTTTCCCTTGAGGCAGTACTGCTCTTCTCCGGCAAGGCAGTTCCGGCACTCCTTGCAGGAATTGACCATGCAGCCGACGCCCACGCGGTCGCCCACCTTGTGCTTGGTGACACCGGAGCCAACTTCGGTGACGATTCCGGCAATTTCGTGGCCGGGGGCCAGCGGGTACTGCTGCGGACCCCAATCGCCGCGGACGGTGTGGATATCGGAGTGGCAGATACCGGCGAACTTGATATCAATGCTGACGTCGTTGGTGCCGACTTCCCGACGCTCGATGGTGGTCAGGGTCAGGTCGCCCGTAGCCGAGGGGGCAGCGTAAGCGTTAGCGGTAGGCATGTTTCTCCTGCGTTGTGAACGTGTTGGTATTTCCATCTAACCCTGTTTTCCTGAACGCAAGGAGTTACTGCTGTAAGGGGTAATGGCAGGGACTCCCTTAGCCGGACAAAAGAATTACCGTAGGAGCTATGGACAACCGGACCGAGACCCGCGACTTCCTTTCCACCAGGAGGGCGAAGCTGACTCCGGAGCAGGCTGGACTTGCCGTCTATGGCGGCAACCGCCGCGTTCCGGGACTTCGCCGGGGCGAAGTGGCCATGCTGGCTGGTGTGAGCGTGGAGTACTACACCCGTCTTGAACGCGGAAACCTGGCCGGGGCCTCGGAGAGCGTCCTGGAATCGCTCGCCGGCGCCCTGCAGCTCGACGACGCCGAGCGCGCCCATCTCTTCGACCTCGCCCGTGCAGCCAGCGACGGCGGCAAATCCCGGCGTCGTCCGGTCCGGAAGCAATCGATCAGGCAGGGCGTACAACTAACCCTGGATGCGATTACCGGTGCCCCTGCCTTTGTGCACAACGGCCGCTTGGACATCCTCGCGGCCAATGCAATGGGCAGGGCGTTGTACTCCGATATCTTCGACAGTCCGGCCGGTCCCCCAAACCTTGCCCGCTTCCTGTTCCTGGACCCCCGCAGCCACGATTTCTATGCGGACTGGGAACGCGCCGCCAACGACACGGTGGCCATGCTGAGGACTGAAGCCGGCCGCGATCCCTATGACCGGGGATTGAGTGACCTGGTTGGTGAGCTGTCCACGCGCAACGAGGCTTTTCGAGTCCGGTGGGCATCCCACAACGTCCGGCTCCACTTCAGCGGCAAGAAGCAGTTCCGGCACCGGCTGGTAGGCGACCTTCACGTGGTGTACGAAGCACTGGGGCTGTCCGCGGACTCTGGCCTGACATTGACCGTATACAACGCCGAGCCCGGTACAGGCACCGCGGACGCCTTTCAGCTGCTGGCAAGCTGGGCAGCGACGACCCCGGCACAATCAGGGGACTTCGAGCCACTCAGTCACTACCAGTAGGCCTCCTTCAAAAGAATCAGGCATGTTTCATCAATGGGGAGTACGGCTGTCCGGAGTGTTCGGGACTGATCGTTTACCTTTGGTGCATTGACCACTCCGTAAGCTCCACCAATAATTGTGGGAAGCGCTTTCCCCGATCCCTCAGCACGGAGCGACGTGAATCCCGAGCATCACCTCAACTACGACTACTCCCCCTGGACTTTCTGGACTTCCGCCTCGCAGTCCGAACGGGAGGCGCAGCACGCCTACCACAAGGATTTCATCCAACGGACTGGAGCCACTATCGGTGAGGGAGCGTTCCTCTCGCCCAAGGCAAGCATCGACCCTGATTCCCTCTGCATCGGCGAGCGATCCTTCATTGCCGCCCATGCCTACGTCACAGGCACCATCACCATGGGCAACGACTGCACCGTCAACGCCTTCACCGTAGTGCGGGGAAATATCACCATGGGCGACGGAGTGAGAATCGGTGCACACACGTCCATTCTGGGCTTCAACCACTCCATGGATCCGGCCGAACCTGTCTTCAGGCAGCCCTTGACCAGCAAAGGAATCCGGATCGGAGACGACGTCTGGATTGGCTCCAACGTGGTGGTCCTTGATGGAGTCCGCGTGGGCTCCCATGCCGTCTTGGCTGCGGGAGCGGTGGTCACCAAGGACGTACCTGATTGGTCCATTGTGGGCGGCAATCCGGCACGTCGGATCCGTGACCGGCGGGATCCCGTTGCCGCCCCGACTGCCGATCTCCCCGAGACGGACGCGGATGCCGGCAACGGGCTGTCAGCAGCCCTGGCCTCGTTCGCCGATGCGGCCCGCACCGATGCTCCGCTGATTCTTTCCCGGCACTGGACCGACTCTGGCGGCGGCCGCTACGTGGACGGTCCGCAAAAGGCGCCCACGGTCAGGGCGCACTGTGATGCCATCGAGATCGCGGACCTCCTGCTGGGTACCGTCCCTGCGCAGCTCTCTCGGGAGGAACACATCGAACGACTGCAGTCCCTCCAGGATCCAGGCACAGGGTTGCTGCCGGAGCTTGGGTCCAACCATTTCAGCTCCGATGCTCCGCTGGTCTTCGGAGAGGGGCCGGCAACCTATCACGTCCTCTCAGCCGGTTATGCGCTGAATCTCCTGGGCAGCCGGTTCCGGCATCCAGTGCACTCCGTGGCAACCATGGATCCGGCAACATTGCTCTCTTCCTTGGATGCGCTGCCCTGGCATGAGGAAGCGTGGGGATCAGGGGCGTGGGTAGATGCATGGGGCACTGCAGCCTACTGGAACCTTGAACAGGAACATCCGAACTCCGTTGGCTCGTTGGAGGCTCTGTTCGGTTGGTTGTTGACGCACATCAACCCCGTGGCAGGAACGTGGGGTATACCCACTGCCAGCACGCGGCTCAAAGTAGTCAATGGGTACTACCGCCTCACCCGCGGCACTTTCGCCCAATATGGCGTCCCTGTGCCCCATGTTGAGCGCTTGGTGGACACTGTGCTCGCGCACTCCGGCGACGAACGGTATTTCGCTCCCGGAAAGCAGAATGCCTGCAATGTCCTGGACGTCGTCCACCCCCTCTGGCTTGCATCCAAGCAGACTTCCCATCGTCGGGCCGAGATGAACAGTTGGGCCCACGTTCAGCTGGAGGAAGCGCTCGGCTGGTGGAATCCAGACCAAGGAATGGCCTTCAGCACCGAGCCTGGGAGTGGACCGGACCACCTGCCGACTCTTCAGGGAACTGAGATGTGGCTGTCCATTATCTGGTACCTCGCTGACCTCCTGGGCCACGCCGGGGCATTGGGATACCGTCCACGTGGCGTACATCGTCCCGAACCTGCGTGGAAGCTGCCGGGCTTTTCTCACGGTAACCAGCGGGGGAACAAGGATTCCCCCGGGGCCGCCCGGAGGAATCCTTGAATCATCCCGCCAGCGGGTCAACCCGCTGGCGAGTCAGCCTGTCAGTGGTTTAACAGCCAGCCTTAGCGGCCGCCTCCGCCGATGACGCCGGCTTCAACGGCTTTGGCCACGGCATCGGCTTCTGCCTGCGTGAGCTTGCCGTCAGTGACTGCCTTGTCCAGCCGCGTTTTCAGTGCAGCGGACCGCTCCGCTGTGGCTTCAGCCCGGATCTCCTCCAAGGCTGTGGTGACCTTCGCTTCATCCACGCCCAACGCTTCGGCCAGGGACTTTGCAAGGGCGGCGTCCTGGGCCGTCCGGTCGGGCTTGGCGCCTTCGGTTCCTTCGGCCGGCGGGGTTGTGGGCTTGTTAGCCTCCCGGAAGGCCTTCAGGGCGTCGGTGACCTTTGACTCCTCGACGCCCAGCTTGCTGGCCAACTGAGTGGCAATCTGGCCGCCGTCGCGTCCGTGGCCGTGGCCTCCGCCCGGACGCCCGCCCACGTCAGAAGGCTTGCCCGCATCGGCGGAAGAAGTAGCCGCCGGCGATGGTGTGGTGGCTGCGGTCGCGATGCTGGTTACTCCAAGGCCTGCGCCCAATGCCAGGGCTCCGGCCGCAACGCCCAGCGTAATTCTCTTGGTTTTCGACATGTACCTCTCCTCGATGAGCCGTTGGTACGGCTGGTGTCTGAGGGACGGGCGTGAGCGCCGTCCTCTTTCAACAATGAGAGGACAACCCCAGCCCACGCTGTCGCGAACCTGTCATTCGCCTGTGAAAATGAACGTCAGGCTGTGAGGGCCCTCAGTGGATCCTGTCGAGGGCGTCCATGAGCCGCTTGGCCGAGCCTCCCAGATTCCACTCGGTGGCGAGTTTTTCGAGCTCCTCGCGTGCAGCCCCGGCAACGGGACGCAGTTCAGCGCCCGCGTCCTCAAGTGTGGGTACTTTGAGGTCCCGCACTACGTTGACGACGGCGGGGGCTACTTTAAGGTAGTCCGCCGCTGCCGAGAGTTTGGCCCGTATGGAAGCGGATAACCCGCCGTCGGGGTCTTTAGCCGCTTCGAGCAGGCCTTCCAACGAGCCGTGCACGCCCAGCAGGGACGCTGCTGTCTTCTCCCCGATTCCCGCCACACCTGGCAGTCCGTCGGAAGCATCTCCGCGGAGGGTGGCGAAATCAGCGTATTGGGCGGGCAGGACACGGTACTTTCCCACGACGACGACGTCGGTGAGAACTTCCAGGTTTTTCATCCCACGGGCTGTGTAAATGACGCGGACCGCGCGTTCGTCGTCGACCAGTTGGAAAAGGTCGCGGTCGCCGGTGACCACATCCGTGGGAAAGGTTGCCCGGCTCGCATAGGTCCCAATGACGTCATCGGCCTCGTGCTCGTCAACGCCCACAACGGCGATTCCGGCCAGGTCCAGTACCCGGCGGATCATGGGAATCTGGGCTTCCAAGGGGTCCGGGACCACTTCGACGTCAGGGCCGTGCTCGATGATCTCCGCAACCCTGTGCGATTTGTAGCTGGGAATCAAGTCCACGCGCCATTGCGGCCGCCAGTCATTGTCCCAACAGGCGACCACGTGGGTCGCTTCGTAGTCAGTGGTGAGGCGGGCGATCATGTCCATCAGCCCCCGAACAGCATTAACGGGGGTCCCGTCCGGGCGGCGTATGGAATCGGGAATGCCATAAAAGGCTCGGAAGTACAGCGAAGCGGTGTCCAGCAGCATCAGTCGGGGCATACCTGATCCTGACACGCCGGAGGTCCTTTGGGCAGGAACCTCACGGGCATCGAACAGAAGGGGGCGCAAAAGACTTGAACGCCACTGTGAGCCGCATTACGATTGACTGAGCGATAATAGAACACGTTGTTCTATTATCGAACACCACCAGCCGCTATGGCCCACGAAGAAGTGAGGAAAGCCCGTGCAGTTTCACCACCACGGTTATGTATCCGGTGACCCGCGAGTCGAGCCCGCAGCCGGCGTCGGAATTAACCGCCCAGCCGAGCTTCCTGACGAAGTAGACGTCCTCATTGTCGGTACCGGCCCCGCCGGAATGCTCACCGCTGCGCAACTGTCCCAGTTTCCGGAGGTGACAACCCGCATTGTGGAACGTCGCCCTGGTCGCTTGGCCATTGGCCAGGCCGATGGCATCCAGGCCCGGAGTGTCGAGACTTTCCAGGCGTTCGGTTTCGCCGAACGGATCATCGCAGAGGCCTACCGCATCACGGAGATGGCCTTCTGGAAGCCGGATCCGGCCGACCACTCACGCATTGTGCGGGCCGCCCGGGCCGTGGATGATCCTGCCGGCATCAGCGAGTTCCCGCACCTGATCGTGAACCAAGCCCGCGTGCTGGACTATTTCGCAGAATTCATGGCCAACTCCCCCGCCCGGATGACTCCCGATTATGGCTACGAATTCCAAGGCCTCAAGGTCACCGGCGACGGGGATTACCCGGTTGCTGTGACCTTGGCCCACACATCCGGGCCCCACGAAGGCCAGGAACGGATCATTCGGGCAAAGTACGTCGTGGGTGCAGACGGCGCCCGCAGCAAGGTCCGCGAGTCCATTGGCTGCCACCTTGCCGGGGACCAGGCCAACCATGCGTGGGGTGTCATGGACGTCCTCGCTGTCACCGACTTCCCGGATATCCGTACCAAATGCGCCATCCAGTCCGGCAGTGGCGGCAGTATCCTGCTGATCCCACGCGAAGGCGGCCACCTGTTCCGCATGTACGTGGACCTGGGAGAAGTGGACCCCAACGACAAAGGGGCCGTGCGCAAGACCTCCATCGAACAGATCATCCAAAAGGCCAACGACATCCTCCACCCTTACACTGTGGATGTGCGCAACGTTGCGTGGCACAGCGTCTACGAGGTAGGCCACCGGCTCACGGACAGGTTCGACGACGTCCTGCCGGAGGAGCGCGGCACGCGTACCCCGCGGGTGTTCATCACCGGCGACGCCTGCCACACCCACAGTGCCAAGGCCGGCCAGGGCATGAACGTTTCCATGCAGGATGGGTTCAACATCGGCTGGAAGCTTGGACATGTCCTTGAGGGGCGCAGCCCCGAAAGCCTCCTGGACACCTACTCGGCCGAGCGGCAGGTCGTAGCTAAGAACCTGATCGACTTCGACAAGCAGTGGTCCACCCTGATGGCCAAGAAGCCCGAAGAATTCGAAGACCCTGCAGAGCTGGAGACTTTCTACTCCAGCACCGCCGAGTTCCCTGCAGGTTTCATGACCCAGTACGACCCTTCCCTGGTCATCGCCGAGGCAAAGCATCAGGGCCTTGCCACCGGCTTCCCGGTTGGCAAGCGCTTCAAATCTGCTCCGGTACTGCGGGTCTGCGACACCAACTCCATGCACTTGGGGCACCACGCCAAGGCGGACGGCCGCTGGCGGATCTATGTCTTCGCCGACGCCGCCTTGGCAGGCGCCCCGGGCCCTGTGGCGGACTTTGCCGAGTGGATCGCGAACTCGCCTGACTCGCCGTTGGCTGCTACGCCGTCGGATGCTGACCGCGACGCATGGTTCGATCTGAAGGTGATCTACCAGCAGGACCACACCAACGTGGACATCAACGCCGTACCGGCGGCTTTCAAACCCACAGTCGGACCATTCAAGCTGACCTACCTTGAAAAAGTCTTTGGCACCGATGCCAACGCGGACATCTTCGACCTGCGTGGCATCAGCCGCGACGGAGCCGTAGTGGTGGTCCGCCCCGACCAGTACGTCGCCAACATCCTGCCCTTGACCGGCACGGCTGAGCTCGGCGGGTTCTTTGCCCCCTTGCTGGCTTCCCGGCCGGGAGCGGGACTCCTTCGCGCATAAAGAGCACGCATCCCCCTGGGATGGGAACTGCCGGCAGGCCGCAAAGCCTGCCGGCAGTTGCGTTTAAGGACCCGGACGGAAGGTCGGCTGTAACGAACATTGTTGCCCACACCGCTCTGGCAAAGCCCTGAAGCGGGGACGACAATGAGGTGGTGGTCCCTCACAACAACGTGGGCGGCGACACGATGCCCCGGCCGCCCGCAAGATCCAGCGCGTCTACCTCACCCTGACGCTGGGCAACACCATCGCGGCCTCTTTCATCTGGGGCATCAATACGCTTTTCCTGCTGGACGCCGGGCTGAGCAACCTGGAGGCGTTCGCCGCCAACGCTTTTTTCACCGCGGGAATGGTGCTGTTCGAGATCCCCACCGGCGTCATTGCTGACGGTTGGGGCCGGAGGGTTTCCTTCCTGCTGGGCACCGTCACCCTCGCCGCATCCACGTACCTCTACTTTGCGCTTTGGCAGGTCCAGGCGCCCTTCTGGATGTGGGCTGTGGTGTCGGTCCTGCTGGGCTTGGGCTTCACCTTCTTCTCCGGCGCCGTGGAAGCCTGGTTGGTGGACGCACTGCGGTTCTCCGGCTACGAGGGCGGGTTGGAATCAGTCCTGGGCCGGGGGCAGATGGTGCAGGGCGTTGCCATGTTGGCAGGCTCGATCGCCGGAGGCGCCATTGCCCAGGCAACCAACCTGGGGGTGCCTTTCCTCCTGCGTGTTGTTGTCCTGGTCGCCATGTTCGCCGTGGCCTTCACCTTGATGCACGACGTCGGATTCTCGCCTGAGCGTTCGACGCATCCCCTTCGGGCCACCCGGGCAGTGCTGTCCGCATCCATTGATAATGGCCTGAAGAATCCGCCGGTCCGCTACGTGATGTTGGCAGCCCCCTTCAGCGCCGGCGTCGGCATTTATGTCTTCTACGCGCTGCAGCCTTACCTTCTGGACCTCTTTGGCGATCCTCGCGCCTACTCCATTGCCGGGCTGGCCGCAGCAATCGTAGCGGGCTCGCAGATCCTGGGCGGCTGGCTTGCTCCCCACGCCCGGCGGCTCTTCCACAAACGCACGTCCGTCCTGGTGTTCGGCGGGATCATGGGGGCGGCCAATCTTGTGGTCCTTGGCTTCACGAACAATTTCTGGGTCGCGCTGGCGTTGCTGGTGCTCTGGGGGGTGGTGGGTTCCGCGGCCACGCCCGTCCGTCAGGCCTATGTCAATGACATGATCCCTTCCAAACAACGGGCTACTGTCCTCAGCTTCGATTCGCTCATGGGATCAAGCGGCGGCGTCGTCATCCAGCCACTCCTGGGCCGTACAGCCGACCTCTATGGCTACCCGCTGTCCCTGGCCACGGCCGGCGTGATCGAACTCATTGCCGTGCCGTTCCTGCTGGCCAGCCGAAAGCAAGGATCTGCAGCAGACCGGGGCAGCACGACGGGAGGCACTGCAGGAGAACAAGCCGCGTCCTGAGCTGGAGGATGGCAGCCGGCTAGCTTCCCGCGCGCTCGGAAACAAGGACCGGATGTGCGGTCACCGGGAAAATCAGGTGCAGCTGCGAACAGGCTCTCTGGACTACAGAGCGGAGCCAGGCATTGGCGGGATCCTCGGTCTGGGAGGGGTGCCAGTACATGGCCTCAACCAGCGCCGCTTCCAGCTTTTGCTCGAAGTCCAGCACTTCGATACTGGCCCCCCGCCGGGCCCTGGATGCCAGCATCCGCGGAACCAGGGCCACCAGGTCCGTACCCTCAACCAGCAGGGGCAGGGACAGGAAGCCGGCCACGGTCGCTGCCACCCGGCGTCGAACGCTCCGCGACTCAAAGAGTTTGTCAGCGGGAGTGCTGATTCCCTCACCGAAGTACCCCACCGCATGTGGCAGCTCCACCAGGTCTGCGAGTGTCACTTCCGGCCTCTGCAGCAGCGGATTGCCGGCGTCGACCACTGCTACAAAGCTGTCGCGGAACAACTGTTTGGATTCGCCCTGCATCTTGTATCCGGTTGGCCCCACCAGCAAGTCCATCTTCGAGTACTCGGCCATCGTTCCGGCAAGGCCCGAGGTCGGAACGAAATCCACCAGGACCCCGGGCGCTTCCTGTTGCAGGATGCCCCGCAACGGCCCAACAATCAAGGCCGCCGCGTAGTCGGAAGCGGCAATGACGAACTCCCGGGTACTCGTGGCGGCATCAAAACCGGAACGGACGCGGGTGGCCCGCTGGACGTGGAGCATGGCTTCATCGACCAACGGGACCAACGACTGCGCAAACGGGGTGAGATCGTAGGTGCGGCCGTGGCGGACCAGCAGTTCGTCGTCGAAATGCCGCCGCAGCCTTGCCATGGCAGCGCTGGTGGCCGGCTGGCTGAGCTGGAGTCGCTCGGCGGCCCGGGACACGTTCCGCAGTTCGAGCAGCACCTGAAGTTGGGGCAACAGGTTCAGGTCCAGGTTCTTCATCCCCCTAGGTTATCCAGCCCCCGGCAACGTCAGTGGCTGACCGGCACCAGCCGGGGGCCCCGGACCAGGACCAACAACAGTGCCAGGGCACAAGCAATGCCCAACGCGCCGAGGGCCAGTGCCAGGTTGCCCAGCGCTGCAGCGGTTGCCCCCAGCACGATGGGCGTCAGGAATTGGCCAATGAACAAGGCTCCGGTCCAGATGCCGGTGCCGCGTCCGCGCTGGGAGAAATTAAGTCCACTGACTGCCCAGGTCAACAACGTTGGCAACAACACACCCGTCCCGGCACTGGCGATGACTGCGCCAAGGATTGCCAGCGGAACACTGCCTGCCACGGAGACAACGCAAAGCCCGACGGCGGCAAGGCCGAAGGCGCCTGCCAACAGTTTTCGGGTTCCCAACGTGGCAAGGAAGCGGAAGGAAATTGCCCCCGCTGCCGTGGCCAATGAAGCGATCGCGGCGGCTCCGCCGATGAGGGCAGCATCCTGGACGCCCAACCCTGCCATGACGTACGGCAGGTGGACGATCAGCGCGTAGAAGACAATGCCCCCGAACAGCGTCACGGCAGCAGGCGCTCCTATCCGGCGCCAAGGCACCGGCTGTTTTACTGCTGACCCGCCCGGGACGTTTACTGCACCCTGGTTTCTGGCCGGCTCCCAAAGCTTGAAGACCATGGGGACCACCAGCACAGCGCCGGCGGCGTAAAGCCAGAACGGCGTCCGCCAACTGATGCTGCCCAAGGCCCCGCCCAAGGCAAAGAAGGCCGTTGCGGCAAGCGCGCTGACCATGGTTTGGAGGCCCAGGTATTTGTTCCTTTGCAGCCCCGCGTAGTAGTCGGTGATCAGGGTGGTGCAGCAGGTCATGATGGCGGCTTCGGCTATACCGACGCCGATCCTTGAGACGGCAATGGATTCAAGGGTGTCCAACCACAGTGGAGCCGTACCAAAGAGTGAATAGGCCAGCATGGCGAAGATCAGCAGCTGCTTTCGTCCGATCCTGTCGGCGACGTAGCCTGCCAAGGGTGAAAAGAGTGCCACGAACAGTGCTGGAAGGGTCAGGACCAGCGGCACCAGAATTGCGACACCAGCGGTATCCGCGAAAACCTGGTTCAAGGTAGGCAGGACCGGTGCCAGCAGGACCGCGCCCAATACCGGCATGCAACTTCCGGCCACAAGAAGTGCGGCCTGGGCTTTGCCGGCCTCCCTGGCGGAGGCCGGGCGCCGCGATCCAAGCGAAGTGGGATCAATGGTGGTCATGGGGGTGTTCCTTCGCCGTTGAAGAGTCCCCGCTACGGCCGGAGCGCCGAGGGGATGTTGATCACTGTGACAAAGCCCACGCGTGCGGTGAATACCCATTTGGGTATAGCAGGTATTCGTGCCAGTGATAGGTACTGGGCTCCTGAACTATTTGTCGGGCGGATAGCTCCTATCAGATAGTTTCTCTTCTCCAAATACGTGATGTGTCTCATGGTGGTTACAGGACCTGCAGAGAACTGTCCGAGACATCAGCACTTAGAAGGAATTCATCGTGGAAACTCCCCTCTCCCATCTTGCCCACCTCGAGATCACCGCTCCGGACGTCGAAGCCTCGGCACGGTTCTACGAGGAAAAGTTCGGCATGCGCATCATCGACCGCGTGGATGGCAACGTCTACCTGCGCTGCTGGGGCGACTACTACCGCTACAGCCTGGTCATCACCGAAGGCCCGGAAGCATCGCTGGGACGCATGGCATGGCGCACCAACACCCAGGCCGCACTGGAAGCAGCCGCTGCCCGTGTTGAAGCAACCGGCGTGCAGGGTACCTGGACTGCCGGTGGCCACGGCTTCGGCAAGGCCTACGAATTCACCGGTCCCTACGGACACCACATGCGCCTGTTCTATGACGTAGAGAAGTTCGTCGCCGAGCCCGGTTTCGAATCCACCTACCCTGACCGCCCCGAGCGCCGCAGCAGCCACGCAGCCGCACCGCGTTTCCTGGACCACGTCACTGTGGCTGCCTCCGATGTCCGCGGATTCGCCCAGTGGTACAACGAGGCTTTGGGATTCCGCGTCATGGCATTCGTGGACCTGGATGAAGCGCCGATCACCGTATTCTCCGTCCTGACCACCAACGAGAAGTCCCACGACCTCGGAGTGGTCCTGGACACCTCCCAGCGTGCCGGTCGCGTCAACCACATCGCTTTCTGGGTCGATGCCACCGAGGACCTGCTCCGCACGGCCGATGTGATGATGGAAAACGGCACCCCCATGGAATACGGACCATCCATCCACGGCGTGGGCGAGCAGAACTTCCTGTACTTCCGCGATCCCTCGGGCCTGCGGGTGGAGCTTAACTCCGGCGGCTACCGCAACTACGTACCGGACTGGGATGCCAACACCTGGAAGCCGTCGGAAGGTTCGAACAACTTCTACAAGAACGGTGCCATGCCGCAGTCCATGACCGAATCCTTCCCGCCCGCTGAAGGCTTCACCGCCACGGAAGAGGGAGCATCGGCGGAGATGAAGGAAGCCCTCCTGAACCCCTACGCAAAGCAGGGCCGGGGCTAATGACACAGGCAAGTTATGCACTGATCCGCTTTCAGGAGCCAGGCGATACCAAGCCCAAAGCCGGCCTGGTGGTCGGAGAACGTGTCCTGCCCCTGGACGGAGACATCAATTCGATCATCCAGCACTGGGACGCCACCGAATCCGAGCTGGACGCCTTGGCCGCCTCCGCGGGTGCCGGTGCAGGCCTGGAACTCTCCGGCGTTGAAGTCCTTGCCCCTGTGGAACCTGCACAGGTGCTGCAAACAGGTGCCAACTACCGCAAGCACGTGATCGACCTCGCCGTGGCACACCGCGATGCCGGCCAGGATGCCGAGGAGGTTCGCGCCAAGACTGCTGCCATGATGGACAAGCGTGCCGGCCAGGGCACACCGTACTTCTTCATTGGCCTTCCGACAGCCATCGCATCAGCCACCGACGACCTTACCCTCCCCGCCTACAGCAAGTCCCATGACTGGGAATTGGAACTGGCGGCCGTGATCGGCAAGGAGGCGTTCCGGATCAGCCCGGAAGAAGCCCTCGAGTACGTCTTCGGCTACACCATGGTCAATGACATCACCACCCGGGAGTACGTCTTCCGCAAGGACATGCCGGCCATCGGGTCGGACTGGTACCGGGCCAAGAATGCCCCGGGCTTCCTGCCGACCGGCCCACTCTTGGTTCCGGCCAAGTTCTTCGGGGACCCCCAGGACGTCCAGGTCACCCTGAAGCTCAACGGCAAAGCAATGCAGGATGAATCCACGCAGGACATGATCTTCGGGGTAGCCAAACTGGTCAGCGAAGCTTCCCAGACGATGCCCTTGAAGCCGGGCGACCTGGTGCTGACCGGCAGCCCTGCCGGCAACGGACAACACTGGGGCCGGCTCCTGCAGGACGGCGACGTCATGGAAGGCACCATTACCGGCCTGGGCACCCAGCTGATCCACTGCAAGGACGAGCAGTGACCACCGACGCCGTGAACGCTTCCCTGATCCAGCGGGACGATCCGATGGCCAGTATTGCCGCCGCCGCAAAACGGTACAACAACTGGGACCGTTGGGGCGAAGGGGACGTGCTCGGGACACTGAACTTCATCGACGCCGCCAAGCGCGTGGAAGCGGCGCAGCTGGTGAAGTCCGGCGAGGCGTTCTCCTTGTCACAGCCCTTTGATACCAACGGCCCCCAGAAGGGATGGCGCCGGCGGACCAACCCCGTCCACACCATGACAGACACCGGCGTCGACGCCGAGCGGGGAAACCAAGGATTCCCGCACGGCTTCGGCGGGGCCGATGACGTCATTGCCATGCCGCTGCAGTGCTCCACCCAATGGGACGGGCTGGGACACATCTTCGATCGCGGCAAGGCATGGAACGGCCGTGCAGCCGGGGATGTTGTCACCTCCGAGGGCGACCTCGTCACAGGAATCGAAACAGCTGCGGCAAAGATCGTGACCCGCGGTGTGCTGCTCGATGTTGGCCGGGCACTGGGTCCTGACCTGGGACGGACCGATGGCGAACTGCCGGACGGGTTTGCCATCACCCCGGAACATCTGGAACTGACCATTGAACGCCAGGGTTCCAGCGCTGAGGTTCGCCGTGGCGATATCGTGGTGATCCGGACGGGGCAGTACACCCGGGTCCGCAGAGATGGCTGGGGAGACTACGCAGGCGGGTCCGCGCCGGGGCTCTCCTTCAGCACCGCCGAATGGCTCCACGGTTCGGAAATTGCCGGAATCGCCACGGACACCTGGGGCTTCGAGGTCCGTCCCAACGAATTTGAGGGCGCATTCCAGCCGTTGCACCAGATCGCGATTCCCAACCTCGGTTTGTTCCTGGGAGAGATGTGGGATCCGGATGCGTTGGCCCAGGCGTGCGCCGCGGATGGCAGGTACGACTTCATGCTGACTGCGGCCCCTCTTCCCATTACCGGAGCCGTGGGTTCGCCGGTGAATCCCATCGCAGTCCGCTGACACGCAGCCCGCTACTACAGGCAGCACAATAGGCAGTAAAGCCGTCACCACAAAGGAGTTTTCAGATGGCAGCAGTACAGAGGGTTGGAATCGTTGGAGCGGGGGCCGCGGGCCTCACTGCTGCCATCCTCCTGGCCGGGTCAGGTATCGAGGTGGAGGTTTTGGAGAAAGCGGCGGAGCCGCAAACCCTGGGCTCCGGCATTACGCTCCAGGGCAACGCCCTGCGGATCCTCCGGGACCTGGGCGTTTGGGAACAGGTACAGGGGAAAGGCTACGCATTCAGCACCCTTGGCCTGCGGGCTCCCGATCCCGCCGGCACTGTGGTGGCGGTACTGGAGGATATCCGCACCGGCGGTGACGACCTTCCCGCAACGCTTGGGATGTACCGGCCGGACCTGACCGAAATCCTGCGCGTCCGCGCCGAAGAAGCCGGGGCCCGGATCAGTTACGGCAAAACAGTCAACGAAATAGCAGACGACGGCGCCACCGTCACCGTCCGCACTGCCGATGGCGCAAGCGCTGCCTACGATCTCCTCATAGGTGCCGACGGTCTTCATTCCTCCGTACGGTCAGCGATCGGCATCGAAGTGGGACCCAAGCCCACCGGCATGGGCATCTGGCGGGCTTTCGTTGAGCGGCCCGAGGACGTCGTCCGGACGGACCTGACCTATGGCGGCCCATGCTTCATTGCCGGCTATTGCCCCACCGGACCGGACACCATCTACGCCTACCTTGTGGAAAAGGCCCAGGAACGCAGGCATGAAGACGGCCCCAGGGTCATGTCCGAACTAGCGGCGGCCTACGGCGGTCCGTGGAACGAAATCCGCGCAAACCTGGACCACAGTGCCCGCATCAACTACACCTGGTTCACCTCGCATCTGGTCGACGGACCCTGGAACCGTGGCCGCACGGTGATCATCGGCGATGCCGCCCACAGCTGCCCGCCGACCGTCGCCCAAGGGGCAGCCATGGCTTTGGAGGATGCCGCGGTCCTCGCCGAACTCCTGATCTCAGCCGACCACCTCACCGAGACACTCTGGAAAGAATTCACGGACCGTCGCTTGGACAGGGCCGCCGCCGTAGTGCGGGCCTCCGTCCAGTTGGGCCAATGGATGCTGGACGGCGTCCGGGACGCAGATGTGCCCGGCCTCATGAACTCACTTTCGACCATGCTGAAGGAACCCGCGTGAACACCGCCGCAACCAATCACCAACCCATCCTCGACGTCCACGCCCACGTCCTCATCCCAGCCCTCCAACAAACCGTGGCGAACGCGGACCCCCAGGGTTTCGCAGCCCTGCAGGCACTGGAAGTGCGGAGGAACGGACCTGAGTCCATGGCGAACTCGGGCGTCATGATCAAGGAGAGGTGGCCCCAGCTCACCGACCTCGACAGGCGCCTGGCAGATATGGATGCCCAGGGGGTGGACGTCCAGCTCGTCTCTCCCTCGCCATCGCATTTCTACTACTTTGCCGGGGCCGGGCTTGCGCTGACGCTGGCCAAGCAGGCCAACGAGGCAGTACGCGGGCTGGTACAAGGGGCTCCGGACCGGTTGAACGGCTTGGGACTGGTGCCGTTGCAGCATCCGGACCTCATGGTTGAGGCCTTGGAACATGCAGTCATCGAATGCGGCCTGCAGGGCGTTGAAATTGGATCGTTTGCCGGTACGCCCGGCGATCCGGAGCACACCACCGTTGAGCTCTCCGATCCACGGCTGGAAGCCTTCTGGAGCCGGGCCGAGGAACTCGGCGCCCTCGTTTTCCTGCACCCGTTCGGCTGTTCCCTGGACGAGCGCCTGGACCGGTTCTACCTGGCCAACACCGTTTCCCAGCCTGCCGAGAACGCCGTGGCCCTTTCCCACCTCATTTTCAGCGGAGTCCTGGACCGTTACCCGGGGCTTTTGATCCTTGCTGCCCACGGCGGGGGTTACCTTCCCACCACGATCGGCCGTTCCGACCATGCGTGGAAGGTACGTCCGGAGGCGCGGAGGTGCGCCGAACGGCCGTCGTCATATCTTCAGCGGATCTTCTTCGATTCCCTGGTTCACAATCCGCGCGAACTCGCCGCGCTCGTCCAGGCCGCAGGGCCCGGCCAGGTGATGCTCGGTTCCGACTACCCCTTTGACATGGGTTCGGATGACCCTGTTGGCGAGGTCCATGAGGCAGGTCTTTCCGAAGCAGATGTCGCAGGAATCCTTGCCGGGAACGCAGCCCGGCTCGGCCTGACCGCCGCCGCTGCCCTCACCGCCCGCCCCACCGCCTAAGGAAGCCGCCATGGTAAAGATCGCCCGCTGGAACTACGACGGCGGTACTCACGAAGGATTCATCGAGGACGGCAACTGCTTTGCAATGCCCGCGGGACGGACCGTTCAGCACCTGCTGCAGGCGGGCCTGGAGGAGGCATTGTCAATTGCCGCGGCAACCAGCCGGGATGTACCTCCGGTTGCCTTGCAGAAAGTCCAGTTGCTGGCCCCGCTGCTCCCTGGGACAATCCGGGATTTTGTGGCCTTCGAGGAACATGTTGAAGGGGTGCGCAAGAGCATTGATGGTGTGGCCGGCGTAGTTGCCGAATGGTACGAAGCCCCGACCTTTTATTTCACCAATCCTCACACAGTGACCGGGACGGGCGAGGTCATCGGCATTCCGGCAGGTTGCAGCGAGCTGGATTTTGAGACAGAAGTTGCGGCCGTCGTGGGGTACGTACAGGGCAGTGAAGGGAAGAACCTGTCCGCAGCCGACGCGCACCGGCACATCTTCGGCTACACGATCCTCAACGATTGGTCGGCGCGTGATCTCCAGAGGCGGGAGATGAAGGTCAGCCTGGGGCCGTGCAAAGGGAAGGACTTCGCCAACACCCTCGGCCCGTGGATCGTGACGGCAGATGAATTCGAGCATTTGCACGACGAGGAGGGGTTCCTGCCCCTTGCCATGTCCGTTGAGGTCAACGGCGACGCCATTGGCCAAGACCTGCTCTCCAACATGGGGTGGCCCTTCGCTGAGCTCGTGGCCTATGCGTCCCAGGACTCCGTGGTCCGGCCAGGGGACGTCCTGGGCTCGGGAACCTGTGGCAGCGGCTGCCTGGCTGAGCTTTGGGGACGGAACGGCAGCAGGACTCCGGCGCCGTTGAAGACCGGGGACAGCGTAAGAATGACCGTGGACGGAATCGGCTCCATCATCAACACTGTGGGTGAGCGCCGCGAGGCCGTGACCAGGGTACCGGCCCGTTCCCGGCCCGGAACAAAAGCACGCACCGGCCAGGAAATGCGGGAGACTGTCACCAACCACTAAAAGAAAGCGCGGTCCACCTTGATTTCCCTGCAGCAGGACACTGAAGGCTTCGTCCGGATGAAAAGGCACTTTCCGGGCGGCGCTTCGGTATCCATACTCTTCACCGACGGAAGCCGGGAAGTCTTTACAGGCCAACGGCTGAACGAGATCTACGATGAGGCGCTGGCTGCGTATCGGGCCGGCAACCATCTGGACGCCAAAGGATTCAACCGCGGCCCCCGCAAGAAGGTCCAGGAAACCATCGAGTTCATCCCCGTGTCCCCTGGCATGTCTGCCTAGCTAACTGCTTCCTGGCTAACTGCTGACCGGCTCACCGGCGCCGCGCGGTGGCATGCTGGACACAGAAGGGTGTCCACGGACGTGCCTCGAGCCGGGCCTCCGGTATGGCTGCCCCGCACACCTGGCACGTACCGTAGTTCCCCGTGGCTATCCGCTCGAGGGCGGCTTCTACCTGGTCCAGGCCGGCGCGGCTTTGGTCAAGGAGGGCTTCCGCCTGGGAAAGCTCGAACGCTATGGTGCTGCCCTCGGGATCGTGTTCGTCGTCCACATTGGAGTCCTGACGGGCAAGGCTTACCGACGTGATGTCGCTGCGCAGCGCCTCAACGAGCTTGAACTTGCGGTTCCGCTCCTCCTCAAGGAGGAGCCGGAACCGCTGGACGTCAACCACGGCTCAGAGGTCCACCGTTCCGCTTTCGCCCACGCTGAAGCGGGAGTTCGTAACCTTGGACTTCACCCATTGGAGCACTGTAGCGGCTGTCCCGCCGGGGCTGGTCCAGTACTCTGCCGAATCTGAGTCAACGTGCAGCAGGCAGACCTCCGGGGTTTCGGGCCCGTCCGGATACCAGGCTTCGACCACTTGGTTCCACATCTCGCGGATTTTCTGGCGGTCGGTCACCACTTCAGCGGTGCCGGCCACGGAAACCCACTCCGTGTTCTTCCCAAAGGAAACATTGACGCGGGGATCCTGCCGCACGTGCGCAACCTGCGAGGTGTCCAGTCCTGTGAAGAACCACATGTCGCCGTCGTCCTTGACATCCTGAACAGCGAGCGGCCGGCTGACCAGCGCGCCTTCTTCGTTGATGGTGGTCAGCATTCCGATCCTGGAGTCGTTGATAATCTCCGTCACCTTGGCAATGCCTTGCTCTTCAGTCATCTTTCCCTCAATTCTCCATGCCAGGGACTTTCCCCAGCGGCCAGCCTAATAGTAAGTCTACTGATTTACTAGGAAGCCATGGAATCCAGCGCGGAAGCCGGGAAACAAGAGCCAGGGCACAGCGGGATGCTGCACCTCCCTCCGCACGGTCGCGTTGACGCTACGATCCGGCTGCAGACCCGCTCAGCAATGCACGAAGCAGGGAACCCGGATCCTGGAGTTCTCCACCATGGGAAAAAGCCATCCTGTCTGGAGACATGGTGGCGATCTTCCACAGGGAACGTTCGGCCTCCGCCGGATCAGCAGTGAAGGGCGCAGGCGGGCGCACCATGGTCCCGTCCATGGCACCCACAGCGTCGCCCACGAACATCAGTCCCTCGTTTTCCAACAACAGGCTGATGTGCCCTTGGGTGTGACCGGGCGTTGAAACGACCCTCAAGCCGCGGATGAGCTGACCATCGGAAGCTCGCTGGATCTCTCCGCCAACACCCATGGCAGCGGCTTCACCATCGCCGGCCCACACCGCAACTCCTGTTGTCCTGGACAGGACATCTTCCAAACCGCCGACGTGATCCGGATGCGAATGCGTGAGCACGACGTCCGAAACGTCGCTCCAGCCCGCACCAACGTTCTCCAAACCGCGCGCGATGTCCTCCACATTTCCAGCCAGACCGGTATCGATGAGGACAATTCCGTCAGTGACAGGAAGAACGAAAGACCTGACATCGAAGCTGATCTCTCCAGGACCGGCCATTCCCGCAGGTAAGTGCACTTGCTGGACGACGACTTCCAGCGCCTGGCTCATGATTGCCTCTTTGCCGGCGGGCCGTCAATGACCCGCGGGATGTACTCCAGCAGCTGCGACCGGCCATCGAAGGTCCGGCTGTCCACGAGCTCCAACGCTACGTCCGGATAGCCATCGAAGATGCGCTCGCTGCCGGTCCTTCCGGTGATCACGGGAAAGACAACCAGGCGGTATCTGTCCACCAGTCCGGCGGTCAGCAGGGAGCGGCACAGGCTTATGCTGCCAAGGGTGCTCAGAATGCCTGTTCGAGTCCGCTTCAGTTCCCGTACCGCTTCCACCGCATCACCGGTAATGAGTTCGGTGTTGGCCCACGCCAAAGGTTCTTTCAAGGTGGAGGAGAAGACTATTTTGGGCAGGGCCGCCATGCCGCTCAAACTGGCGCCCTCGTCCTGCGAAAAGCCCGAATTCCCGGCACTGGCTTCCTGGGACAAGCTGGACATCACCCGGTATGTGGTGGCCCCCATCAAGGTGGTGAAGTCCTTCTTGCCTTCCTCGTCCAGCCAAGCCAGGTACTCAGGACCCTCCAGCCCCCACCACCCGGGCCAGCCCTCAGCAGATGCATAGCCATCCAAGGAAATAATCAGGTCCACCACCAGGGTTGCCGTTGACTCGCTTGCCGTTGACTCGCTCATGCGCCGCCTCCTCGGATCTACCGTGCGGGACATGCTAGCCCCGGAGCAAAGAGCCATTCAAGGGGTTGATGGTTAGAGGACCAGAAGGGCGAAGCCTCCCAGCGCACTGAGGATGCCGACGCCGGTGAGTATCCAGCCGAGGATCAACACAGTGTGGTCATACCGCGGCGGCTGAAGCGAGCATCGGGAAGGATGGCAAAGGTCATAGTGGACCACCACCGCTCCTGGCTGGAAGCTGCCATCGCCTGAAGGGACATCCAACAGGATCTTGCGTTCCTCATTGGCCTGGTCAACCCAGTGCAGGCCCACGAAACCACCGGCAGCGAACCGTTCGCCGTCGGCGGTCACCCAAAGGCACCGGCGCCTGGCAACGATCCACGCAGTGATCAGCAACGGGACACCCGGGACGAACCCCACCCAGGTCATCATTTCCAGGATGGGGCCAAGAACGTCCACGCTACCGGCCATATGGTTGATCCTATGCGCTTGACGCCGGAGTCAGGCAGGGTCACGCAGCATAAGGCCTGGTGTCTTCGTGCCACTGGCCAATGCGTCCCGCCGGCGTGGATGCGCCGGACAGACCCACCTGAGGCGCCGATGGTTGCGGACACCAAAGGGTTGCGGACATGAAAGGCTTGGCCCATGGACCTGGAAATTACCCCCACAGTGACAGTTCCCGCCTCGGAATTGTCCTGGCGGTTTTCCCGTTCCTCAGGGCCGGGCGGACAACATGTCAACACCACCGACAGCCGCGCAGAACTGCGATGGAACATCGCCGGAACGACAGCACTCACGGACGGGCAGCGCCACCTGTTGCTCAGACGGCTCGAGCGAAAGCTCCTTGATGGGGTCATCACCGTGACAGCCTCAGAGGAACGGTCCCAATTGCGCAACCGCGAGATCGCCTTGGCGAAACTCGCGGCAATCATCCGTTCCGGCCTTGCCCCCGAAGCCATTCGACGCCCCTCAAAGCCCACCCGCGGCTCCGCCCGCCGGCACCGGGCCGCCAAGGAATTGAGGTCCACCACCAAGCAACAACGACGCCGTCCTCCGGCTGAGTAGGCCGCCGAACCGTCCGGACACCCTCACGAACGCCGATAGAGTCATAGGAATGGACAGTAAACTGACAATCCCCGAGCGACCCGTTTCCGATGTTCCGGCAGCACAATTCATCGATCCTGAAGATGGCTTTGTCAAAGTCCGGGGAGCACGCGAAAACAACCTCCGCTCCGTGGACGTCAATGTCCCAAGAGATGCCATCGTCGCCTTCACGGGCGTCTCCGGGTCGGGAAAATCCTCCCTCGCCTTTGGCACCATCTACGCCGAGGCCCAGCGCCGCTACTTCGAATCCGTAGCCCCCTATGCCCGCCGCCTCATCCAACAGGGACACAATCCCAAGGTTGAATCCATCACGGGGCTCCCGCCCGCCGTCGCGCTTCAACAACGCCGCGGTACGGCTACCGCACGGTCCAGCGTCGGCACAGTGACAACACTGTCCAACTCCCTTCGCATGCTCTTCTCCCGTGCCGGACGGTACCCGGAAGGCACCAGCCAACTGGACTCCGACGCCTTCTCCCCCAACACCACGGCCGGAGCGTGCCCGGAATGCCACGGCCTGGGCGTTGCGCACACGGTCAGCGAGTCATCCCTGGTGCCGGATCCCTCCCTGAGCATCCGCGACGGAGCCATAGCCGCGTGGCCCGGCGCATGGCAGGGCAAGAACTTGCGCGACATCCTCACCCACCTGGGCTACGACGTGGACGTACCGTGGAGCAAACTGGCAAAGAAGGACCGGGACTGGATCCTGTTCACCGAAGAGCAGCCCGTGGTGGAAGTGACTCCCCAGAGGGACCGAGTCGCCAAGCCCTACAAAGGCCGCTTCTGGAGCGCCAAGAGCTACGTCCTCCACACCCTGGCAGACTCCAAGAGCACCGCCATGCGGGACCGGGTCCTGCGCTTCATGACAACCGGCCGCTGCCCACGGTGCGACGGCAGCGGACTCAGGCCCGAAGCGCTCGCCGTCACGTTCGCCGGAAAGACGATTGCCGAGTTCAACTCCCTGCCGCTGACCCGGTTGGCGGAGATCATCAGGCCAACCACCGAGCTCACCACGGCCGGGACTGCCTCCCGCACCCAGAGGTCCGGCGAAGGCAACGAGGTAGCCGTGGCCATCACCCGGGACCTGCTCGCCAGGGTTACCGTGCTCCTGGAACTTGGCCTCGGCTACCTGGCGCTGGGACGGGCAACCCCCACCCTCTCCCCCGGCGAAATGCAAAGGCTCAGGATCGCCACGCAACTGCGCTCCGGCCTGTTCGGCGTCATCTACGTCTTGGATGAGCCCTCCGCGGGGCTCCACCCCGCTGACGCCGAGCCCCTGCTTGAAGTGCTGAACCAGCTCAAGAAGTCCGGGAACTCCGTGTTTGTTGTTGAGCACAATATGAAGTTCGTCCAGGCGGCGGACTGGTTGGTCGACGTCGGACCCCTCGCCGGCGAGGGCGGCGGCCAGGTCCTCTACAGCGGCCCCGTGGACGGCCTGGAACACGTGCACGATTCCGTGACCCGCCCCTTCCTTTTTCCTGAGGAGGACAAATCGGGTGCCGGTGTTCCCCGTCCCTGGGATCGGTCACTCAAGCTTCGAGGCGCAACCCGCCATAACCTCCGCGGACTCGAGGTGGAGTTTCCTTTGGGCGTCCTGACCGCTGTGACCGGCGTTTCCGGTTCGGGCAAGTCCACCTTGGTCAGCCAGGTCCTGGCCGAGGTTGTCAACGCCCGGCTCCATCCGGAATCGGCGGACCACCCTGAATCCACGGAAACTGCAGCCGTGTCCGGGCTCCACCACCTTGACCGCCTGGTCAAGGTGGATCAGAAACCCATCGGCCGCACACCACGATCCAACCTGGCCACCTACACGGGTCTTTTCGATGGGGTCCGGAAGGAATTCGCAGCAACCGACGACGCCCGCGCCCGTGGCTTCGGTGCCGGAAGGTTCTCGTTCAACGTCGCCGGAGGCCGCTGCGAAACCTGCCAGGGAGAAGGGTTTGTGGCCGTTGAATTGCTGTTCCTTCCCGGTAGCTACGGTCCCTGCCCCGAGTGTGAGGGCACCCGTTTCAACCCGGACACCCTGGAAGTGAAGTACCGTGGCCGCAACATCGCTGAGGTCCTGGGCATGACCGTAGCTGCGGCGTCCGGGTTCCTTTCAGACCTGCCCTCCGTTTCGCGAAGCCTGCAGACCCTTCAGGACGTCGGGCTGGGTTACCTCAGGCTCGGGCAGCCTGCCACGGAGCTTTCCGGCGGAGAAGCTCAACGCATCAAACTCGCCACCGAGTTGCAGCGCACCCAGCGCGGCCACACCCTTTACCTGCTGGACGAACCCACCACCGGCCTGCACCCGGCCGATGTCCAGCTGCTCATGAAGCAGCTCCACGGACTTGTTGACGCCGGCAACACCGTGATCGTGGTGGAACACGGCATGGACGTTGTGGCGGCCGCTGATTGGGTGATCGACCTGGGGCCAGGTGGAGGCGACGCCGGTGGCGAGGTGATCGCTACCGGGCCGCCCGCCGTCGTCGCCCGTTCCACCAAAAGCCGGACAGCCCCCTACCTTGCGGCCGCCCTCGCGCAGTAAGTCAGCGCCTCGGAATGTTCCGGAGGTTGCTGCGCGCCATGCTCACGGCCTCGCCTGCTCCCCGGTTCAGGACCACCTTGGACATCGCCGTGGCGAACCCAATGACTTGGGATCCGGAGATTTTCGGTGGAATGGACAGCGCATTCGGGTCTGTAATGAGTTCCACCAGTGACGGTCCGGGATGCGCAAAAGCCTCCCTGTAAGCAGACTCTATGTCCGCCGGGTCCGTAACGCGCACTGCATGGAACCCCAACGCCTTGGCTACCCCGGCGTAGTTGGCATCCGGGACGTCCACGCCAAAATCAGGAAGGCCGTCCACCAGCATCTCCAGTTTCACCATGCCCAGCGTGGAGTTATTGAACACCACCACGTTCACGGGCAACTTGTGCGCGGCAACCGTGACGAGCTCACCAAGCAACATGGACAGGCCACCATCCCCGGATACGGACACGACTTGCCGGCCGGGATAGGCCACCTGCGCACCGATTGCGTGCGGGAGGGCGTTGGCCATGGAACCGTGAAGGAAGGAACCAATCAGCCGCCGCGTGCCCAGCGGGTTGATGTACCGCGCGGTCCAGACGTTGCACATACCGGTATCCGCGGTGAAGATTGCATCCTCTGCTGCAGCCTGGTCAAGCAAGGAAGCGGCATATTCGGGGTGGATCGGCTGCTTTTTCTCCACCTTCCGCGTGTAGGCCCCCACGGCCTTGTTCATCAGGCGGTCATGTTTCTTGAGCATCTGGTCCAGGAACCGGCGGTTCTTCTTCGCCTGGACCAACGGCAGCAGTGCTGTAAGCGTGGGCAGGACATCGCCGTGTACTGCGATGTCCACGTCGGTCCGCCTGCCCAGCCGCTGGGCAGCCCTGTCCACTTGGGCCGTCCGGGTATCGGGCAGGAACTGGTCATACGGGAAGTCGGTGCCCAACAGGATCAGCAGCTCGGCATCTTCAATGCCCTCTGCCGCTGCGCCATAGCCCAGGAGCCCGGTCATGCCAATGTCGAATGGATTCCGGTACTGCACAAAGTCCTTTCCCCGGAGCGAGTGGCCAATGGGGGCATTGATGAGTTCGGCCAGCGCCATGAGTTCGCTGTGGGCGCCTTCGACGCCGGCACCGGCGAAAATGGCCACCTTGCCGGCGTCGTTGATCGCCTGGGCGAGGTCCTGCACGCTGGCCGGATCGGGCACCACGGTGGCGGGCCGGAACGTGGCAGGTGCCGGAGTGGGCACGACGGCTTCGAGGCCGGCGATGTCGCCCGGAAGGGTCACCACTGAGACTCCCCTGAGGGCGATCGCGTTCTGGATGGCGCTGTGCATGACCCGGGGCGCCTGCTCCGCCGTGCTGATCAGTTCCGAATACACCGAGCATTCGGTGAACAACCGGTCAGGATGCGTTTCCTGGAAGAAGCCGCTTCCGATCTGCTTGCTGGGGATATGCGAGGCGATCGCCAACACCGGCGCCCCGGTTCGGTTGGCGTCGTACAGTCCGTTGATCAAGTGCAGGTTTCCCGGTCCGCAGGAACCTGCGCACACGGCAAGCCTGCCGGTCAGTTGCGCCTCGGCAGCGGCGGCGAAGGCGGCCGCCTCCTCATGGCGGACGTGGATCCAGTCGATGCCTCCTTTGGCCGAACCCCCGGTTTGTCGCACAGCGTCCACTATCGGATTGAGGCTGTCACCGACAATTCCGTAGATGCGCTGCACCCCGGCAGCCTGGAGTTGTTCGATGAGCTGGGTGGCAAGTTCCTTGGCCATTGTGTGCAGGCTCCCTGTGTGTGGTGGCGGGCTGACATGGCCAAATATAGTCTGCCTGCCTCTGCGGCTGCTCAATGGCCGCTATGCCGCCAACGGGGTCCCGAAGAGGCGTTCGGCCTTGATCAACAGGTGTCCGGGAACCGAAGCATCGTCTCCGTCGCTTCCGTGGCCGAGGAACACGGCATCACCATTGATGGTGTCCTCCACGGGGATGCCGGCCTCCCGGATCAACACTTCAGCACGGGGGTTCAGCGGCAGGGGGATAAATTTTGCCTCGTCATTCAGGAAAACATGCCACCCCCGGCCGGTAATTGTCTCGACATTCCCCCGCACGAGTTCTTGCCGCAAATCCAGCCCCTGTCCGATATGAACCAATTTAATGGGCAAGGAAATCCTGGCCGGCACAATAAGTGCTGCAAAGTTTTGTTTCAAGACTGCACTCTCATTACTCAATGAGGATGACGTCCGCCGTCATCCTGGACCACCGAAGTCAGGGCGCTGCTGCGGGCAGGGCCTGACGCCTACCCGCAGCAGCGTGGCGACCCGGTGGCTACCGCTGGTTTTTTCGCGGCTTGGAAAATATGTTGTCGCTACCGACTGCTTTAGCCCTCTTTTCGGCCCGCTTCTCCAGGATGGTTTTTCCGGACTTTTTCGCCTTGGCGCTGTTGGGGGATTTTCCCGACAATCCAATCACTCCATTCGTAGGTGCTTTACCATCACCATACCGACTTTAAATTTAAATGCCAGTTCTGGAATTGTCGCTCCCACCGCAAAGAACGCGAACCAGTTTTTCTTCAGCTCCTCTGGTTGGGACAGCCGTTCATTGCTAGCGTGACCGCATGAGCCCCTCCAAGACCCCGGCGGAGATCCTCGACATTGACGGTGCAGAGGTTCGCGTCTCGAATCCCCACAAGGTAGTTTTTCCCCTACCCGGCGTGACCAAACTCGACCTGGTCAACTACTACCTGGCGGTGGCCGATGGTGCGCTTCGGGGAGCCGCCGGCCGGCCCATGGTACTCAAGCGCTTTCCCAAAGGCATTGACGCCGAGCCGTTCTTCCAGAAGCGCGTTCCGGAAAACCACCCACCGTTCATCGACACGGCCACGCTCCACTACTCCTCGGGAACCTCAGCAGAAGAGACCGTTATCCGGGATGCCGCGGGACTGGCCTGGGTGGTGAACCTCGGCTGCCTCGACCTCAATCCGCATCCTGTCCGTGCTGAGGACCTGGACCACCCTGACGAGCTTCGAGTGGACCTTGACCCCATGCCTGGTGTGGATTGGTCACAGATCGTCGATACCGCATATGTCGCCCAGGACGTCCTCGACGACGTCGGGCTGGTGGGGTGGCCGAAGACGAGCGGGTCCCGGGGGCTCCACATCCTGGTGCGGATTGCTCCCAACTGGTCCTACCGCGAAGTGCGGCTCGCGGCCGAAACCCTCGCCCGGGAAGTAGAAAACCGTGCGCCCGGGCTTGCCACCGCCAGATGGTGGAAGGAGGAGCGGGGTGAAAGTGTGTTCGTGGACTTCAACCAGAACGCGAAGGACCGCACTGTGGCTTCGGCCTACTCCGTCCGCTCACTTCCCGATGCCCGCGTCTCGACACCTCTGACCTGGGCTGAAGTACGCTCCATCCGACCGGAGGAGTTCACCGTGCTCACTGTCCCGGACCGCTATGCCGGGATGGGTGATCCGCACGCCGGCATCGACCACGCCGTGGGCTCCCTGGACGCACTGCTGGCGTTGGCTGCTGAACTGGGGCCGGCCGAGAAAGCTCCCCGGGCAGGAGACGGATCCGGCCGCCGGATGTCCGCCATGCCGCTCATCGAGGTGGCTCGCACCAAGACCAAACCCGAGGCCATCGCTGCGTTTGAGGAGTGGAAAGGACGGCATCCCGGCGTCGTCTCCGCGTTGCACCCTGCCGATGTCCTGATTGATGGCATGAGGGGGTCCAGTTCGCTCTGGTACCGGGTTCGGGTGAACCTGCAGCATGTTCCGGAAAATGAGCGGCCACCGCAAGAGGAACTCCTCGCCGACTACGATCCGTGGGCGGGCAAGGAATGGCCGGGACGGCACGGATCCTGACATGCAAGACCTGCCCGGGTCCCTGGTGCTCATTGCAGCGTTGGCAGTTGCGGCCCCCATTGCCGTCCGACTGCTTGATCCCGTGGTCAAGGTGCCGATCGTGGTGTTCGAAATTGTCCTGGGGATACTCTTGGGCCCGAGCTTGCTTGGATGGATCGACTCCACGGCCTTCACCGACACCCTGGCCGATTTCGGGCTGGCCATGCTGTTTTTCGTCGCGGGAAATGAAATCGACTTCACGGCCATCCGCGGACGCCCCATCAGGCGCGCTTCGGCAGGCTGGCTGATCTCTTTGGCTGCCGGAATCGGCGCAGGCTTTGTTCTGGCTCCGGCCCCGGAGTCGGCTGTCATCATCGGAGTCGCCTTGTGCTCCACAGCGTTGGGAACCCTGCTGCCCATCATCCGTGATGCCGGTGAATCCACGTCACCCACAGGCACGGCCGTTGCTGCCCTGGGCGCTGTCGGGGAGTTCGGTCCACTCATCGCGATTTCGCTTTTCTTCACCGGGAAGCAGGTGGGAACGGCATCTGTGGTGTTGCTGGGGTTCGTGCTCCTGACCTGCGTGGCCATTTTCTTCGCTTCCAGGGCGCAGCACACTGTCCTGCACGCGCAAATTACCCGAACCCTCCACACCAGCAGCCAATTCGCCATGCGCTCCATCATGCTGGTCCTTAGCTCGCTGGTTGTGCTGAGCATGGTCCTGGGGCTGGACATGCTGTTGGGCGCTTTCGCCGCCGGCGTTCTTTGGCAGGTGACCATCGCGAGGGCTCCCGAAGAGGATCGAAAAGTCATTGAAACGAAAATCGACGCGGTCGCCTTCGGCTTCCTGGTGCCTGTTTTCTTCATCGATACCGGGATCGATTTTGATCTCGGCGCCTTGACGTCCAGCCCCGGCACGCTGGTCCTGGTTCCGCTGTTCCTGGTCCTCCTGCTGGTCATTCGCGGGCTCCCGTCCCTGCTCGCTGCTCCCCGCGGCTCCACCAAGGCGGACAAACGGGCACTCATCCTGTTTGGGGCGACGGGCCTGCCGATCATCGTGGCCGTGACCACTATTGGCCGTGAGCACGGGTTCATCACCAGCGGCTTCTCCTCCGCCCTGGTGGGGGCCGGGATGCTTTCGGTCCTGCTGTTCCCGTTGCTGGCTTTGCGGGAACTCCAACGCAAGGGCGCGACTTCCACGCCAGCCGTTGGGCCTGAGGACAAGGGTCCGGCACCAACGCGACAGACTCACGACGGCGACCTCCCGCCGTCGGCCGCTTCCGGCCAGCTACCGTAACGGCTGGCTGCCAGGATCCATCACAGGCTTTGCACACAGGCGTCGCGATGCTTAGGGTTGATTCATAAGCTTCCTTAGCTTTTTCATGATGTATCAACAACACGCCATCCGTCGGACATCAGGAGGACAACCATGACTGACCAGTACACGTTCCGGAACCCTGTCACCGCCTATGAGCAGATTTCCCCGCCCAAACAGCACCAGCCCGAGCCGGGCCTGGATGCAGAGCTGACACCGAAAGCGGACCTTGGCGAGGAAACCTACCGTGGAACAGGGCGGCTGGAGGGCCGCAAGGCGATCGTCACAGGAGCGGACTCGGGCATCGGCGCGGCGACGGCCATTGCCTTCGCGAGGGAGGGTGCAGACGTGGTGCTCTCCTACCTGCCCGAAGAAGAAGAGGACGCAAGCAGGATCGCCGGCATTATCGAAGCCGCGGGGCGCAAGGCCGTCAAGGTTCCCGGCGACCTGAAGGATTCCGCCACATGCCAGGAAGTAGTCGATACCGCCGTGGCCGTCCTGGGCGGGGTGGACATCTTGGTGAACAACGCCGGAAAGCAAGTAGCACAGGAAGAGCTCGCGGACATTACCGACGAACAGTTCGACCACACCCAGAAGACCAATGTCTATGCAATGTTCTGGCTGACCAAAGCCGCACTTCCCCACCTGCCCGCCGGTTCCACCATCATCAACACCACCTCTATCCAGGCCTACAACCCCTCGCCCACCCTGGTGGACTATGCCACCACCAAGGCAAGCATCAATAACTTCACCAAAGGCCTGGCCCAGCAGCTTGCCCCCAAGGGCATCCGCGTCAACGCTGTGGCCCCGGGTCCCATTTGGACACCGCTTCAGGTCAGCAGCGGCCAGCCCAAGGAAGCCTTGCCGGAGTTCGGCCAGTCCACTCCCCTGGGCCGCGCCGGCCAGCCGGCAGAGCTCGCACCGGCCTATGTGTTCCTGGCCTCGCCCGAATCAAGTTATGTGGTGGGCGAGACTTTGAACGTCAACGGTGGAAGTCCGACGCCGTAGCCCTAAACTACGCGGTGCCGTGGTGGGAACGGACTCCTCAGGCCCGGCCTTTGAGGATCATGTGCCAGTAGACCTTGGGGAACATGATGCGGTCCACCCACCACGACAACCGGCTTTCCTTCCACGTGGGCACCCGGGGAATGGTGGGCATCGGGCGGTACCGGTGATCGAACTCGGCGAAGACCACCGTGGTGCGGGAGACGGTGAAGGGGCACACTGAATAGCCGTTGTATTTCATCACCGGCGGTTTTCCACGGCGCGCGGCAACCAGGTTCCTGGCCAGCACCTTGGTCTGCTTCCGCAGCGCGCCGCCGGCCTTGGAATTGGTGGTGGCTGCGGCGTCGCCGAGGGACCAAATATTAGCGAAGCGGACGTGGCGCAACGTCTCGGTATCGACTTCGACAAATCCATCCTGCCGGCCGAGTCCGTCCTGGCGGTTCAGTCCATCCTGCCGGCCAGGGGCCGGCAAGTCCGTTGCCGCGAGCCAGTCCGGTGCCGACTGGGGCGGCACCGCATTGAGGACGTCGTAGGCCAGGTCCTCTGTTGTACCGGTGACTATGTTGCGGATGGTTGCCTGCCTGCCTACGGGATCCACAGCCACCAATTCGCTGTTTGTCCGCAGTTCAATGCCGTACGCGGCGATGATCCGCTCAAGCTCCCTGTCTACCTCGGGTACGCCGAACACTGTGGGATAGGGCTGCACCATCACTACCCGGATATTGTCCAGAACGCCCTGTTCACGCCAGTAGTCACAGGCCAGGTACATCGGCTTCTGACTGGCACCCCCACATTTGATGGGCCCTGATGGCATGGTGAAAATTACGGTGCCGGACCGCACGCTGCGCAGAAGCGACCAGGCTTTCGGGGCGAGCTCGAACTCATAATGCGACGCGCCGTACGGGGAGCGGACCGCCTCAGCCAAGCCCGGCACAGCATCCCACCGGTACTGGAGCCCTGGACAGACAACCAGGTGCCCATAGCCCACGGCGGTGCCCGATGCCAGCAACACCGCGTTGGCGTTGGTGTCCACATCCACTGCCTTGTCCTTGATCCACGCAACGCCTTTGGGCGTCACGGATGACTGGCTGCGGATGGCCTCCTTGACCTCAGCCCTGCCACCGGCAATATGGGAGAACAGCGGCTGATAGAGGTGATGGTCCTTGGGCTCAATGAGGGCGATATCCTTGACCCCGTAGCGCCTCAAGCGTGCCGCCAGCGATACCCCAGCATTACCTCCGCCGATGATGACTACATCATGGTGGTTGGACATGGGCCTACTTCTTCTCGGTAAGCGCTGAGCCTTTGTGCGCCGCCCGTGCACCCGTTTTTTCGGATTCAACCACGTACTGCGGATCCTCTTCGGAGGCCCGATGGGTGTTGCCGTCAAGCTCGAAATCGCTGGTCTTCTTTTCCAGGATCTTTCCGTGCGTCTTTCCTTGGGAGGTATTCCACTCCACGTGGGTTCCCTTGCTCAGTGCCATGTCCGCTCCAATGTGTGCTCTGCAGCTCTGACATCACGCGCCGCCCCACAATAGTAAGCATGATGATCTTTTTGCGGAACCCAGGCATCCGTTCACGCGGTGTTTGAGTTGGCGCTTGCTCCCTGCCCGTGCAGGGCTGTCCTCATCTTTTTCAGATGCAATCCCCTGCAGGGAATCGCTGCCGAGACCAAGTCTTTGCTGTGCTGGTGCTGGGGGTCAGTGAAGAACTTGTCCGTGTCCGTCAGCTCCACCAACCGCCCTTGGTAGAGGACGGCTACGCGTTGGCACATGTGGCGGACCACGTCCATGTCGTGGGTGATCATCATCAGGGAGAGTCCCCGTTCGCGGTGCAGGCGTTGCAGCAGATCAAGGATGGTTCTCTGTGTCAGGGCATCCAGGGCAGAGGTTGCTTCGTCGCAAATGAGCACCTCGGGCTCCAGCAGGAGTGCCCTGGCGATGGTGACCCGCTGCAACTGGCCTCCGGAGCATTGGCCGGGGCGCCTGTCCAGCACTGCGGGGTCCAATTCCACCTCTGCCATGGCCTCATCCAGCCGCTGCTTTTTCAGGCCCGCCGGAAGCTGACGGGGCAACGGTGCTTCCAAGCTGGCGCGGAGCGTCATACGTGGGTCGAAGGCGTCGTGAGGTTCCTGGAACACCAGTTGGACGGCAGTGTTATCCGTAAGGCGGCCTGCCGACAGAGCCCGGGTGATGCTGCCGCTGCTGATTCCTTCAAGACCGACGATGGCCCGGGCGAGGGTGCTTTTCCCCGATCCTGACTGGCCGAGCACCCCGAGGATCTCGCCCTTGTTCAGTTCAAGGGAAACAGCATCCAGCGCTGGAGTGCGGCCCCGCCTGCTTCGTCCGAAGTTCTTCACCACGCCGTTCAGGGTGAGGACAGCGGGCCCCGGCTTCGGCTGCTTCACAGTCCCTGACGGCAGGAGGTTCGAGGCTTCGAGGAGCCTCTGCGTGTAGGGAGTCTTCGGACTTCCCAACACTTCTTCGGTAGTGCCGGACTCAACGATCTTCCCTGCGTCCATCACCAACACACGGTCTGCGAAGGCCGCAACGGAAGCAAGGTTGTGGGTGATGTAGAGGATTCCCAGTCCGCGCTGGCTCCGTTCGCGGTCCAGCAGCTGCAGGATCTGGCGTTCCAGGACCTTGTCCAGCGCGGACGTCGGCTCGTCGGCAAGCAGGATCCCAGGCTGGCCCGCCAAGGCCATGGCTGTCATTGCACGCTGGGCCATGCCACCGGAAAGTTGATGCGGGTAGGACCTGGCGCCCCACTGCGGATTCTCGAATCCCACTTCACCCAACAGTTCCAGCACCTTGGCGTCCGCAGCTTTACCGCGCAGGCCTGAATGGAGACGGAGTGGTTCCCTGAGATGGGCGCGGATGGTCTTATTGGGGTTGAACATCTTCTTGGGCTGTTGGAACAGCATCCCCAGCCGGCCACCCCGGATGCGGTTCAGTTCACCTTCAGGGGCACAGGTCACGTCGACGGAGCCCACATGGATGGACCCCGAAGCAATCCGCAACTGCTCCGGCAGCAACTGCAGGACGGACCGGGCAGTCATGGTCTTGCCCGACCCCGAACCGCCCACGAGCGCTACAAACTCGCCGGGGTGTACTGCAAGGCTGACATCGGAAAGAACAGGCCGCCCGCCGCCTGCTCCCACCACCGTCAGGTCCTTGATCACCAGTTCAGGCATGTTGACCCTCCACCACCAGGACATCCACCGGATCGGCTGCCCGCCGTGATGTCCGCTGACCGATCAGCGTGACACAAAGGGCAACCAGGAAGATGGTGAGTCCCGGAGCAACAATCCCCCACGGCGCCCGCTCCGCGTATGGCTGGGCCGCTGCCACCATGGAACCCCAGTCCGATTGCGGCGGCTGAACGCCCAGGCCGAGGTAGGACAGGGCTCCCACGCTGATCAGGAGCTGCCCGAAACGCAGTGTCGCCTGCCCCAGCATGGGGGCGGCGAGGTGCGGGATGATGTGGCGGAACACAATGAACGACGGCGAACAGCCCACCACACGCGCTGCTTCGACGAAGCCGCGTGCAGAGACGTCGTAGGCCAATGTCCGCGCCAGGCGGGCAAAGGGCGTCCACCCTGTCACCGTCAACGCGACCAGCAGCGACGTAAATCCGGTGCCCATGGCAGCAACGATGAACAATGCCACCACCATCTCCGGCAGCGCCAACAAAACGTCATTGGTACGGGTGAACAGTTCATCTACCCAACCCTTCCGCCGGGCGCTGAGCACACCGATCCCCAACCCGATGATCCCCGTCAGGAGGGTAGCCAGTGCCGCCACCACCAGGGAGAACCGACCGCCGTCGAGCAAGCGGCTCAGCGTATCCCGCCCGAGGTGGTCTGTCCCCAGCCAGTGTGTGGCACTGGGCGGCGCAAGCCGCACAGCGAGGTTCTGGTCTTCCGGAGGAAAAGGCGCCAACCACGGCGCAGCCGCCACGGCGACGACTATCAGGACAAGAATAACGACGGCGGCGCCGTCGAGCACTGACCGTTTACGCAAGGGCGCCACTCACCTTTGGGCTCAGAATCCGGTGCAGGAAGTCCGCCAGAGTGGTGATGGCAACGGCCAACGCCACCACAACCACCACGCCTCCCTGCGCCAGGGGGATGTCACTGTTGACCACGGCGTCGTAGAGGAGCCGTCCCATGCCGGGGATTGCGAAGATTACCTCCACAATCACCGAACCTCCCAGAAGCCCCGCGAACCACACCGCGAACAAAGTGGACAAGGGAACCAGTCCGTTGGGAATCACATGCTGCAGGACCGTCTGCACGTGGCTGAGCCCCCGGGCCCGGGCCGCCTGGATGTGTTCGGCTTCCAGGGCATCGATCATGCCCGAGCGGACTGCTGACGTGAAGAAGCTGATAGGGCGCAGGGCCAGCGTCGCGGCGGGCAGGACGATGGAGGACGCCGTGTTCCACCCTGCTGAAGGGAGCCAGGCAAGCCTCAGTGCAAAGACCAGCACCAGCAGGGGTGCCAGCCAGTATTCCGGCATGGCAATGAAGGACTGCGTGACGGTAGTGATGAGTTTGTCGGTTTTGCTGCCTTGCTTCAGGGCCGCCACGATCCCCAACGGCAGGGACACCACTAAAGCAGCGCCCAAGGCCACCAGGACAAGGCTGACGGTGATCCCCAAAGCAGGCATCACTTGGTCGATCACCGGTGTCCGGCTGATGTGGGACAACCCCATGTCACCGGTGAAGAAATCGCCCAGCCACCGCAGATATTGGGCGGGAAGGGGATCGTTCAATCCCAGGCTGTCCGCCAGTGCATGGACCGTTGCCTCATCCACCACATCTCCTGCCACCCTGGAACGGATGATTTTCCTGACAGGATCGCCCGGAGTCACATACGGAATCAGGAAGACGGCGAAAGACGACAGCAGGACGGCGACCACCAGGGTCGCCGTCCGCCTCGCAAGGAAGGTGATCATACGCTTCTAGCTTGTCCCGGCCCGTTGCTAGGAGCCGGCCTTGGCCGTCTGCGCAGTCAGGACATACCGGGACAGCGGATCCTGGGCGTAGGACAGGACGTTGCTGCGGACAGCGTCCGTGGCTTGTTCATTGACGAGCCAGAGGTTCACGGCTTGGTCGTTAAGGAGTTGACCGGCTTTGGCATACAGCTTGTACCGTTCCTCGGTGTTGGAGGTCTTGGCTGCTTCGGCGATGATGGCGTCGTAGTCCTCGTTGCAGAAGTGGCTCAGGTTGTACGTCCCCTTGCAGGTGTAGTCGGCCGTCAGGAAGCCAATGGGATCTGCGATGTCGATGAGCCGGTTGCGCTGGCTCAGGATCATGTCATAGTTCCCGGCCAGGACATCCGGTTCGGCCGAGGCGTATTCCTTGGCCTGGATGGTCACCGGTACACCGATGTCCTTGAGGTTGTCCTGGATCACTGTTGCTACGTCCGCGAACTCTGCCCGCTCCACAATGGCGATGATCTCCAGCGGTTTGTCCGCGGTGTAACCGGCATCGGCCAGGAGTTTCTTCGCTTCGTCCAGGTTCTGCTTGGGCGCCTTGGCTTCGCTGGACGCCCAGGGCTCGGAGGGCGCGAAAGGACCGGTGGCATGCAGCGCCGCGCCTTCGTAGACGCTGGCTGCCAAAGCTTCCAGGTCCAATGCGGACCGGAGTGCCTTGCGGAAATCGACGTTGTTGAAAGGTGCCCGGCCGTTGTTCATGTACAAGGTGGCCGTGCGGGGCGAATCTGCCTTCAGGACCGAAACATCAGGTGCGCTTTCAAGGGTGGACAGCGCAGAGGCCGGGATGGATAGGGAAATGTCCGCTTCGCCGGTCTGTACTTGGGCCGCACGGGTAGCTCCGTTGGTGATGAAGCGGACCTCGGCGCCCGCCAATTGCACCTTTCCGCCCCAGTAGTTCTCGTTGCGGTCAAGCGTCAAGGACTGCTTTGCCTTTTCCGATACCGGCGTGAACGGGCCGGTGCAGTGACCGAAGGGATCAATCGTGGCACCTGCGTAGGCGGCAGGGGCGAGAATGCCGGTGTTGACGCTCGCCAGGCGGAACGGCACCAGTGGGTTCTCCGCCGGGGTGGTCACGCGAACGGTTTTGGCGTCCGTGGCCTGGACGGCAGTGACAATGGCCGGGCTGAACGCCCGGGCAGGGACTTTGGCCTTCAGGACGGAGTTCAGCGAGGCGGCGACCGCCTCCGCCGTGAGATCGGTGCCGTCCTGGAACTTCACGCCTTCGCGGATGGTGAAGTCCCACTCCAGGGGTGAGACCTGCTTCCACTCAGTGGCAAGGAACGGGACCACTTTGCCCTGGGCGGAGTCGTACTTGGTCAAGGTTTCCAGGCAGCCGGACAGCGAGAGGATGTACGCGGCGTCGGACTCCAACGCCCAGTTGGCCACGGGAGCCCGGAAGTTGTCCACGACGATGCGCTGGTTGGTATCGGCCACCTTTTCGGTGCTGGCTGTCTGTCCACCGCTGAGGCCGCAACCGGTCAGGGCGAGAAGTGCAGCGACCCCAAGGGCTGCTGTGGGAAGGCTGAGTGTGCGCAAAGGAACCGCCTGCGATGTATGCCCGGAACGGGAGGGCATGGGGAAGTAGAGACTATTTAGGTTAGCCTTACCTCCTACGCAACACCAAAAACGGCCGGCTTCGCAGACGCGTCATAATGTGCCCGACATCACCCGCCGGTTTTCGTCAGGTAAGTTCGTCAAGTCAGTTGGAACAAGCCGGACCATCACCAGGGCGCCACGGCGTGGGCACTCCGGATCAGCCTTCCCGGGCTTTTCGGGTAGCGGCGTCATTGGCCTTCTGCAGTGCGTGGATCAGCTCATCTTTATCCATGGTTGAGCGCCCCTTGATGCCCAGTTCGCGGGCCCGCCGGTAGAGGTGCTCCTTGGAAGCATTGGCGTCCACTCCGCCGGCAGTGGCCTTGTCAGAGCTGGCCCCTTCCGCCGCATGGTCATCGGAAGGTCCACGTTCTTCCTTGGGTTCCCAATGGTCGCCAACCTTCTCGTAGCTGTGCTTCAGCGATGCGAAGGCCGTGCGGGCGGCCCTGCTCTCATCGCCGTCGTAGGATTCCATCGCGGAGTCGTAGGTCTTGGCGAACGTGTCCTGGGCTTTCTGGTCCGAGCGCTGAAGGGTTGAGGGCAACTCGTCTTTTCGGGCGTGATCGTTCTTGCCGGTCTTGGGCATGTGACTCACTCTCCTGGTCCAGGGAATACCTCAAGCATGCGACAACACCAGGGCCGACCTCAAGATGCCCTCACGAGGCCCCGGCGCCTGCCAAATCTGGCCAGAGTCTGAAGCCAAGGGCCCAAGAAAGGGCCGAAAAGCGGTGGGCGTAGGGTGGAAGGTGGACGAAAGGAGCACTTCATGAAGAAAATCCTCATGGTAGTAACCAGCGTTTCCGAGCTCGGCGACACGGGAGAGAAAACCGGCTACAACGTGGCCGAAGCCGCCCACCCCTGGAAGGTCTTCAAAGATTCGGGCCACTTCGTCGACTTTGCGTCCATCAAAGGAGGCCAGCCTCCACGCGATGAAGTGGACGAAGAGGATCCCATCCAGGTTGCCTTCACCCAGGACGAGACAACGCGCGCAGGGCTGTACAACACCGCCCGCGTCGACGTCGTCGATCCCGCCCAATACGATGCCATCTACCTCGTGGGTGGCCACGGCACCATGTGGGACTTCCCCGACAGCGAAGGCCTGCAGAATCTGGTGGCCGGCATTTACAACGCCGGCGGCCTGGTGGGTGCCGTATGCCACGGGCCGGCCGGACTGGTGAACGTAGAACTGGACAACGGATTCCGGCTGGTCGAGGGCCGCGACGTGGCAGCGTTTACCAATGACGAAGAAGTGGCTGCAGGCAAAGACAAGGTCATTCCCTTCTTCCTTGCAGACCGGCTTGAGGAACAGGGGGCGCGTCACGTCTCCGCGGGGGTCTTTGAGGAGAAGGTGGCGGTTGACGGCCGCCTTGTCACAGGCCAGAACCCTGCCTCGGCGGCCGGCGTGGCCAAAGAAATGGAAAAACTCTTTGCCGAAGTCATCCACCAGGAAAAGGCCGAAGAGCAGCACGAGGCAGATGCAGTGCGTGCTGGGAAGGACGCCGAAAAGTCCGCCAGGAAGCAGGCCGGTTCTGACACCGGCCACTGACTAGAGGTAGTCATGCCCCCGCGCCCGCGCGATTTCCACGAGCGTCGAGTGGAAAGCCACTTCCGCGGGGGCATACACCTTGTCCTGGCGCTGGGCCAGGAGTACCCGACGCAAGGGCGCATCAGGGCCAAGGCTGAGGACGCGGACATCGGGGTGCTGCAAGGCCACCGCCGTTTTGGGCACCATCGCCACCCCCATACCCACGCTGACCATGGCCTGCGCCTCCTGGTAATCGTTCGCCAAAAAGCCGATGTTCGGCTCAAAGCCGGCAACATGTGCTGAACGTTGAAGCACTTCAACCACCGGATGTGCTTCCGCGCGGACTATCCATGACTCCTTCCGGAGTTCTCCCATCTCCACTTGCTCCCGGTCGGCCAAGGGGTGTCCCTTGGCCACCAAAATCACTGTGCTCTCCTGGAAGACCTCGGTGATGCGGATGGATTCATCGTTGAACCGGTTCCAGGGGTAGTCCCACAGCAAACACAATCCCGTCACTCCTGACTGAAGGTCCGAGACCAACTCGTCAAAGCGTGCGCTGCGCACGGAGAGGCCAATGGCCGGGTACCGCTTCTTGAATGCCCTGATGACCAGGGGCAGAAACGATCCCGCGAGTGTGGGAAAGGTACCAATGGTCAGCGAACCGCGGTTCAAGCCTGCGATTTGGTCCAGGTCGGAACGGGCCGCCCGCATCTGACCCACAATTTTCCGGGCATGCCCTGCGAGTATCTGGCCTGCCTCGGTGGGAACAACGCCGCGCGAACGTCGGTTCAGCAACGGCTGGCCGACCTCTTGCTCAAGCTTGCGCAGCTGCTGTGAAACGGCCGAGGGAGTGTAGAGCATGGTATCGGCTGCAGCAGTAATGGATCCCTGCTCGACGACTTCCACCAGCAGCGCGAGCCTTCTGATGTCGAATAATTCCGGGGTGTCGTCGTTAAGCATGCCTTCACACTCCTGTTTTAACCGTTCATTCACTGCATTTACTCGGCATAGAGCTGCCATTCAGCGGACTGCGTCGTCCAGACACGGGCACACTTTCCTCCGCTAGACACTTTAGCCTCAATGAATGAAGCAAGGCTACAGCCCCCTCTAGAAATCCAACATTGTCTTCATTTGTGATCCGGATCATCCTCGTAACAGGAACAACATCAACGAGATGCAGGGAACACCATGAAGATAGAAGCGGAATGGATGCGCGGAGGTACCAGCAAGTGCTGGGTCTTTGAAACTGCGCATCTGGAACAAACCGGCACCGACGTCAACGAGCTGCTTCCCAGGCTCTTCGGAAGCCCGGACTCCCGCCAGATCGACGGCGTTGGTGGGGCCACTTCCACCACCAGCAAAGCGATGATCCTCAGCCGGCCCGAGGACGAAGACGTGGATGTCGAATTCACCTTCGCGCAGGTAGGCATCGAAGAGGCAGCCGTGGACTGGGGCAGCAACTGTGGCAACTGCTCCGCAGTTGTGGGCCTGTACGCCATCGAAAAGGGCTGGGTGTCGCCCGACGGCGATTCCACCCGCATCGTCACCCGCAACACCAACACGGGCCAGATCATCATCCAGCGGGTTTCCACCCCCAATGGCGCCCTGCCGATCGTTCCGGATGCGGAAATGCCCGGCGTCGTTTTTCCCGGTTACAGGGTGGGCCTGGGCTTCTTTGATCCGGCAGGAAAAACCACCGGGAAGCTCCTTCCTACCGGCGCGCCGACGGACGTCATCCTCGCAGGAGGCACGCGGTGGACCGTATCAATGGTCGACGCCGGTGCGCCAGTTGTCATACTCCGCGCAGAAGAGTTGGGACTGGACACTTCGCGCTATGACACCTGGGGCGCAGGGGTGGAACTGCAACTGGACACCTTGGACGTTATCCGACGCCAGGCGGCGGTCCGTATGGGTTTGGCAACGAGCCCCTCCCAGGCGGCGCGGGCCGTTCCCAAGCTTGCGATCGTGGCCGCACCCAGCAGCAACGACCCCGTAGGTGACGTCAACGTCATGATGCTTTCCATGGGCAAGCCACATCCGGCACTGGCCATCACGGGCAGCATCGCTTTGACATTGGCCGCCCGCACCCCAGGAACGGTGCTGAACGAGATCACGGGCACCGTTTCTTACCCCACCCTGAAACTCCGGACGCCGGCCGGCGTGATCGAGACCTGGACCGAGCAACGCGACGGTTCACTCCTGGTGGGCGTCGACCGGACTGCCCGCACCATCGCCACCAGCATCATTCACCTCCCGGAGACTCTCGGCAGTGCCGTCGAAGCCTCGCTTGCATCAGCCACTCAATGAGGAGAAACCATCATGGCTAAGACTACGTACCAACCAGCTCCCAAAGTCGAGAGCGAAATCCGGGACCGGAGTTCCAGCAGTCCCAACCGCCGCCGCCGTATCCTGCTTCTAACGGTTGCCGCTTCCGTGATCCTGGGCTTGGTCGCCATCCTGTTCGGGGGCGCCATCTTCAACCCGGCGGCTACCCCGGAATCGGAGCCGACCATGACTGCCACCCAGATCATCCCTCTGGTCATCCTGGTGGTGATGTTCGTCGTCGCCACCAAGTGGCCGCTGAACATTGGCGTGATGGGGCTGGTCGCCTCCTTCGGTGTCGGCTACTTCATGCTGGGCATGACCGATAAGGAGATCCTGGCCGATTTCCCGTCAAACATTGTCATCACCATCATTGGCGTCACGTACTTCTTCAGCATGGCCCAGAGGAACGGGACCATCGACATCATCGTCCAGAACTGCGTCCGTGCGGTTCGAGGCAAAACGTTGCTTTTGCCATGGGTATTCTTCCTGCTGGCAGCATCACTGACCGCGCTGGGCACGTTCTCCCCCGCAGCCGTCGCCCTGCTGGCGCCTGCAGCCATTGGACTGGCCTACGAATCACGGATCCACCCCGTCCTGATGGGTGCCTTCATCATCAATGGGGCCCATGCCGGAGGGTTCTCCCCCTTGTCCGTGGCAGGCGTACTGGTCCATGACATTGCCGTGAAGAACGGCTTCCCGATCTCCCAAGGTGCCCTTTTTGGCGCGAGCTTCGCGCTGAACCTCATCCTCTCGGTCCTCACCGTGGTGCTGTTCGCCCTCCTGGGCAAACTTCGCGACGGCGCCGCGGGCCAGCATGCCGACCTCGAGGCACGCAGCACCCGGCCCCACGGCCAGCAGATCCTCACCCTGGGCCTGATCGCGGCAATGCTTGTGTGCGCCTTGGGCTTCCACATGCCCATCGGCTTCGTCGCCCTCTCTGCCGGACTCCTCCTGGCCCTGGTCAACATCAAGGAGCACCAGACGTTCATCGGCGGAGTTTCATGGTCAACGGTGCTGCTGGTCGCCGGCATGATCACCTACGTGTCCTTGCTGCAGCACGTCGGCGTCATCGACACGCTGGCCGAGCAGGCCCTGGCGCTCGGAGCCCCGCTGCTCATTGCCCTTGTTCTCTGCTACGTAATCGGAGTCGGCTCGGCCTTTGCCTCCTCAACTGCCCTGCTGACCGCATTTATCCCGCTGGCCGGGCCGTTGCTTGCGACCAGTTCACTCAGCGCGTCAGGCACCGTGGCTGCCCTGGCCATCGCCGCAACCGTCGTTGACGTCTCTCCCTTCTCCACCGACGGAGCGTTGGTTGTGGCCAATGCCCGCGAAGACGATCGCCAGCGCGTGTATAAGCAACTGATGATGTACGCCGGCGGCGTAGTCCTGGTGGCACCCGCCCTGGCTTGGGCCCTGCTGGTTCCCACCGGAATCATGTAGCCCAGGACCTCATGGACTGCCGAAGAAGAGTTCGGCATGCGTAGGGGACGGCACCTGCACACCATCGCAACAGGAAGCCCGAACCGCGGGCGCAGGAGACGCACCCTACGCAGCAAAGGGCAGGGCCACCAGGAAGGTGGTCCTGCCCTTTGTCGTTGGACGCTGCCCAGCCGTCACCGGCTCACCATCGGTTTATGGGGTGACCTTGAGCTCCCGGAGGGTCAGGTTCCGGAACGTGGCCGATCCTTCATGGGCATAAAGGCGGATACCGTCATCGCCTTCAAGGGGAAATACCCGATGTGAATGGACCACGCGCCCGTCACCGACGAACATTTCCACGCTGGTGCGATCCACCAGGATGCGCAGCGCAAGACTGCCCGCGGCAGGGTCCACCGGGGTTTGGGTTTCGCCGGCCGTGGGGTTGATCGTGGGGCGGCGGTTGACGTAGGCGAAGGGACCACCCAGGAAGGCGCCCGCGGCGACGTGCCTGCCGCCACGTGGTGCCCTGCATACTTCGAATCCAAGGTTGGCAGGCGGCGCGGCCGGGTCCCACACCACCTCACAGCTGAGGTCGACGGCCAGGGACCGGACCTCCAGGTCGTGGGTGCCGGCCACCACCACGTCACCGAGTCGATGCTCGCGCGTGACATGGTCACCCACGGCAGAGGTCGGCGCGGAGGCGAGGTAGTAGGCGTTGGCTCCACGCTTGAGCCGGATGTCGCGGACGATCATGTCATCGCCGTTGTAGCCATCGGTGGCAAGCGTTGGCGTGTTGTGGGGGTAGTCCCAGAAATTTGCCCAGCCGATCGCCCTGCGCAGGGTTGGATCCTCCGCGCCCGAGGAATCGTGGTGTGGGTAGGTAACCGCGCCATAGAAGTCGAAACCATAGTCGAGCCATTCCGGTTCGGGCCGGTCCGGGTTGAACGAACTGCCGTCAAAAGCTCCGGTCCAATAGGCGTACGTTGCGGGCAGTCCGCGGCCCTTGCCGTTCGCGCTGGTGCCAAGAACCCAATGGGAGGTGCCGTCGTCGGCTGTCATCCTGAAAATGTCCGGGCACTCAAGCAGCCCCAGGTCCTCACGCACAAATTCGCCAACGCGTGTCCAGGACCGCAGGTCCTTTGATGCGTAAAAGCCGAGTTTCCGGCCCTCGGCGTTCGCCATAAACCATCGGCCCCGGTCCCCGTCCCAGATCACTTTGGGATCACGGAAATCATGTACGCCGGGGTTGGGCAGTACCGGCGCTTGACCTCCCGGGGTGAAAGAGCGGCCCCTGTCCGTGGAGTACCAAAGGTACTGCGCTTGCCGTCCTTCCGGTGCCTGGGTAACCAGGGCTATGACAGCGCCCGCCCCGTAACCGGCAGTGTTCTTCTCATCCACCACCAGGGAACCGGACCAGCAGTCACCATTGCCGTTGCTGAACTTCGGTATCGCCACACCCTGGTCCCGGAATGAGACGTGGTCCGTGGTGGTTGCCCGGCGCCAGGACGTACCCCCACCGCCGTTGATGTAATCGGCGTTGTACAGGTAGTAGTAGTGGTACTCGCCGTCCAGGTAGATGGGCCGCTGGGGATCGTTCTTCCAGTTGTCCGGCACGCTGAAATGATAGGCGGGACGCATTCGCGATCTTCCTTTCGACGGCGGGACATCTGCCGATCCAGGTCCGCCGGGCCCGGCCTGCGCGGTGGAAACCGACAATGCAATTGAACCGCCCAATGCGGCCGCGCCGGCTCCTGTGAGAAGTCCGCGGCGGGAGAGGCTCGGGGATTTTTCCATGGATGTCACTTCCCTTCCGGCAAAAGGCTGCGGGTGCCTTCGAAGATCCCGGCCATGGACCAGGCATCAAAGGAAATCAGCCGCACCGAACCTTCGCTGGCGGCCAGGCTCACCTTCCCGCCACCGAGGGTGGGGTAGATCCTGGCAGTGAGCGGCTTGCCGTTGGCAAAAATTTCGACGGCGGACCGGTCCACCAGCACGCGCAGGCGGACACGGCCTTCCGCCATGGGCAGGGGTCCGGACTTGTCCTCCACATCCACCAAGGGGTCCAGGCTGCTACGGGTGCGGTCAAGGCGGAGGGTGCCGTCCAGGGTTTCATCAGCCGGGCGGTCCAGCACGATCACCGTCTCCTCGGCGCCGTCCGGGGAAGCGAGGATTCCCAGCCTCAGCTCCCCTCCTGGCGCGAGTTGCAGCTCCAGTTCAAGGTCCAGTTGGTTCCCTGACACACCCGTATCCAACGGCGTTCCATGCCCCACCAGCACCTGGGCCGGCACGCTGGCGTGGTTCTTGCGCAGCTTGTCGATTTCGGGGACCGGCGCGAACTCCAGGGTTCCGTCCTGCCCCACGGTGGTGACCCGGGGCAGGCTCATCACTCCGGACCAGCCGGCCTCAACCATGGCCGCGTCGCTTCGCCCTTCCTGCATCCAGCCGAACATGATCCGCCGGCCCGCCTCATCCTGGAATGACTGGGGCGCGTAGAAGAACCGCCCTCCGTAGTCCAGCCGGTGCAGTGCCTCGGGCTCGAAGGCATCCCCGGCGTAGCGGCCGGTCCAGTACAGCGGGTGGCGGGTTTCGCCGTCGTCCCAGGCTGAAAAGACCAGCACATCGGGCGAGTTGCCGGCAGGTGCCGAACCCAGCGATCCCGTCCCTGCACGGAAGAGGTCTACGCATTCCCACATGGTCCCGGTCCAGTCCGTGTCCGATGGATCACCTTGGGAAGCATCGCCGATGACCAACGGTCCCACATAGTTCCAGGACCGGAGATCCTCTGATTCATACAAAAACGCCGTGCCTCCGCGGTGCCGGATTCCCGAACCCACCAGTTGCCGCCACACAGAGCCCTCCCGCCACACACAGTGATCGCGGTAGGCGGTGATGTCCACGCCAACGGGCGGTGCGGCAATGACGGGGTTTTGGGGATCTTTGGTCCAGCTCATCAGGTCCGCGGAACCTACAGCGACGCAGGGCAGCTCCCTGTCGTTGGACCGTCCGGAGTACACCAGGGTGGGCGTACCGCCGTCGTTGACCAACACCCCGGACCAGCAACCTTCAGCGTCCGGTCCCGCGGAGGGCTCCAAGGCAACAGGTTGGTCCTCCCAGCTGACCAGGTCGGTGCTGGTGGCATGCCCCCACTGGATCCGGTGGTGGAAGGCACCCTCAGGGTTGTACTGGTAAAAGAGGTGGTAGGTGCCGTCCCACTGGCTGACGCCATTGGGATCGTTAAGCCAACCGGCCGGGGAGACAAAGTGGAATCGCGGCCTGAGGGGATCGGCTTCAGCGCGGGCCACCAGTTCTTCCTGCGGAACGGTGGCGAACGGGTGGGTCAATTCAGTCATGCTGAGGCCTCTTCTTGAATGGTCGACGTCGGGTGGCTGGGTTGGGCCGGTTCACCCGCCAGTGCATGGCCACCGGCAGCTGCCCACGGGCGGTAGAGGTGGCAGCGCACCCAGTGCTGGTTTTCGGGGTCCCCCACTTGATGGCGGACGGGCTTGTTGGCGGAGCAGGCCTGATTCGGGTCACCATCGAAGGCGCAATGGGTCGAGGCCATGACCGCCTGCCGCAGGGCGGCCCTGCGGACGGGATCATACGAGCCTGCCCGCGCCGGGTCCGGAACGGCTGAAACCAGCAGCTGCGTGTATGGATGCGCAGGGTTTGCCAGCAGGTCCAGCGATTCGCCTTCCTCCACCAGTTCACCGGCGAACATGACTGCTGTCCGGTCTGCCAGGTAGCGGGCCGATGCCAGGTCATGGGTGATGTACAGCATGGAGATGCCTTGCTCGTCCCGGAGCTTGCGCATGAGGTTGAGCACGCCGATCCTGACGGAGACATCGAGCATGGAGGTGGGCTCATCGGCCAGGATGACCTGCGGTTCGACGGCCAGTGCCCGGGCAATTGCCACGCGTTGGCGCTGACCACCGGAGAGCTCGTGCGGGTAGGAGTTCAACATGTCCGCCTCGAGGCCAACAGTTGTCATGAGTCCCTCAAGCCGCCGCCGGGCCTCGTCACCGGATTTACCGGCCTTGCCGTGGATCGCCAGCGAACGCTGTAGGAAGTGCTCGATCCTGTGGGCAGGGTTCAAGGAACCGAAAGGGTCCTGGAAGACCATCTGGAGCTGGGACCGAAACGCCCGTGACGCTTGGAACCTGTCCCGCTTCAGGACATCGACGCCGTCGATGAAGATTTCGCCTGCGGTTGGCTTCTCGAGCCTTGCCACACAGCGGGCCAAAGTGCTCTTGCCCGAACCTGACTCCCCCACCAGTGCCACGATTTCACCGCGGCCAAGAGTCAAGTCGACGCCGTGCAAAGCGCGTACAGAGTCGCGGGAAAACAGGCCGCCCACCGGGAACGACTTTCCCAGGCCGCGGATTTCCAAGGCAGGGCTGCCGGTCAGGGTCTCCGGCCGCGGGGTCATGACAGAGTGGCTCACAGCGCGACTCCTTCCAGGTTGGCGGGTTCGATCACTGGCGTGCCGGCACCGAAGGGGGCCACAAAATGGCCGGGGGCGGCCTCGGTGAGGTCCGGGATGTTGCGGAACTTCACGCCGTCGGGCAGTCCGGTCAGTGGAACACGTGGTCCGGTGAGCGGCGGGAACGCACCCATCAGGGCTTGTGTGTAGGGGTGGCGGGGATTGGCGTAGACATCCTGGGCCTTGGCGGTCTCCACGATCCTGCCGCCATACATGACGGCCATGCGGTGAGAGAGTTCCACCATGAGGGACATATCGTGCGTGATGAACAGGACGGAGAAACCCAGCTCCCGCTGCAGTTCCTTGATTTGAGCCATGATCTCCTGCTGGACCACCACGTCGAGTGCTGTGGTGGGTTCATCCAGGATCAACAGCGAAGGTTTGAGCGCAACCGCCATGGCAATGACGGCACGTTGGCGCATGCCACCGGAGAGCTGGTGCGGATAGGACTTGAGCCGCGCGGGGTCGATCCTGACCAACTCCAGCAACCCGGCGGCACGCCGCATCGATTCCTTCCGCGAGTAGCCGGCGTGGGTGGTGAAAATGTCCACGATCTGTTCGCCGATGGTCAGGACCGGGTTGAGCGAGTTCATGGCCGATTGGAAGACCATGGCCACGTCCTGCCAGCGGAAGCGCCGCAGCTCCTCCTGGCTCATGGCCAGGACGTCCTTGCCACCGAAGGAAATGCTGCCGCCGGGAATCTTGGCCGGGTCCTTCAAGAGCCTCATGATCGAGTTGGCGATGGTGGACTTTCCGCACCCTGATTCTCCGGCGAGGCCGAATACCTCACCGGTGCCGATGCTGAAGGAAACACGGTCGACGGCGGTGGTGGACCTGGTATCGCCGATGTACTTGACCGTGAGGTCCTTGACCTCAAGGACGGGTTCGTGGGAGCCGAAGGAAACCTGGGAAATGGTCACTTGGCGGCGCTCCTTTCGGCGGTGCCGGCTGACGTCTTGGGGGTCTTGATCTTTCGCAGGCGCGGGTTGGTAACCTCATCGACGGCGTAGTTGATGAGGGCGAGGGCGAAGGCAACCAGGGCAATGCACACGCCGGAGGGTACAAAGACCCACCAACTGCCGGTGAGCAGCGCGCCTTCATTGCCGGCCCAGAAAAGGTTGTTGCCCCACGAGACCGTGCTGACATCGCCCAGGCCCAGGAATTCCAGGCCCGCTTGGGCTCCGATTCCGTAGATGACGCATGCCAGCAGGGTGCCCATGACGATCGAGGCCATGTTGGGCAGGATTTCGCGGAACATGATCCGGCCTGCCCGTTCGCCGGAGACTACGGCTGCGGCCACGAAGTCCTTGGATCGGATGGAGAGGGCCTGGGAGCGCAGGACGCGTGCCGAACCGGCCCATCCGGTGACCACCAGAACCAGAATCACGGTGCCCAGGCCCGGCGGAAGGAACGCGGCCAGGATGACCAGCAGCGGCAGGCCGGGCAGGAGCAGGAAGACGTTGGTCACCAGGGACAGTGCCTCGTCGATGAATTTGCCGAAGTAAGCCGAGGCAAGTCCGACCAGGATGCCGATGAAGGTCGATGCCAGGCCCACGGTCAGTCCCACGAACAGGGAACTGCGGGAACCGTGGACGGTCAGTGCGAGCACGTCCTGTCCCTTGGCGGTGGTCCCCAGCCAGTGCTCGGCCGATGGTTCCAGTGATGCCATCGCGGTGATCCTCGAGGGGTCTCCCGGGAACAGCACCGGCGCCAGCAAGGCCAAGGCTATGAAGATGACCATCACGGCCATGCCTGTCAGTGCCTTCTTGTTGCTGATCAGGCCGTGGATGAAGCTGCGGTTGGGCTTGCGGACAGCCGGTGTGGTGGTTGGCTGCTTCAGAAGTGCGGTTGTCATGGTCAGTCCTCTAGTTGCTGCGCACGCGCGGGTCGAGGCGGACGTAGAGGATGTCCACCAGGAAGTTGGCAAGCAGCACAGCGGCGGTGATGGTCAGGAACAGGCCCTGCATGAGCGGATAGTCGAGGCCCTGGACGGCGTTGAGCAGCTGGTAGCCGACACCGGGGTAGGCGAAAACCACCTCTGTGAGCAGCGCACCACCCACCACGAACCCCAGCCCCATGCCGAAGCTGGTCACTGAAGGCAGCATGGCGTTGCGTGCTGCGTAGCGGAGCATGATCCGTCCCGGACGGAGTCCTTTGGCCTCGGCCATGGTGATGTAGTCCTCGGAGTTCGTGGCAATCATGGTGTTCCGCATGCCCAGCATCCAGCCGCCGATGGAAACAAGCACGATCGTCAACGCCGGAAGCACAAGGTGGGCACCGACGTCGCCAATGAACTCCCAAGTGAAAGCAGGTTCCAAACCGTCAGTGAAGGCATGGCGGATCGGGAACCAACCCAGCACCACCCCGAACAGGTACAGCGCACCCATGGCCAGCCAGAAGTACGGGAAGGAGCCAATAAAAACCAGCAGTGGAGGAAGCGCCGAGTCGATCGCGCCGCCGCGCCGCCAAGCAGCGAGGATCCCCAACAGGTTGCCCACGACGGCGGCAATCACCAGCGCGGTGCCGCCCAGCAACAGCGTCCATCCGATCTGCGAGGAGATGACCTCGGTAACCGGGGTGGGGAAACGGGAAATGGAAACACCCATCTGCCCGGTGAAGATGTTCTGCATGTAGTTGATGTATTGCTCCCAAATGGGCCGGTCATCAACACCCAGCAGCTTTCGCAGGGCCTCGATTTGTTCGGGCTGCATTCGGTCCTGGGAGCGGGCAAACATGCGGGACACGGGGTCTCCGGGCATGAACCGCGGAAGCAGGAAATTCAGGGTGATGGATGCCCAGAAGGCGATCAGGTAGAAACCCAGGCGGCGCAGGATGAAGCGCACGGTTTCCCTCCATTCGGGAATTGCGGAAAGTGCGGAAAGAAAGGGGGCACGCCCGGCGGGTTGGCCGGTTAGCGGCAGAGGGCCGCCGGGCGTGCAATGCCAGGCCGTAGATGACCCGGTGGGGACTACTTGCGCGGTTCCAGCGTGGTCAAAACCAGGACCGTGGTGGGCGACTTCACTGAGAGGGTGGCGTAGGGGTTCTCTTCGGTGGGCCATCCGGTGAAGCGGGTGTCGTTGAAGGCGCCCCATTCAGGGCCGGAGAACAGCGGCACCAGCGGTGCGACGTCGTTGTACTCTTCCTGCAGCTTGTTGGCGAGGTCCTTTTGCTTGGACTCGTCGGCCTCTGCGGCGAAGTCGGCAAGGAGGACGTCGGCCTTGGGATCGCCAAAGCGGTGGTAGTTATCGAACGTCTTGGTGCCTACCGGCTTCACACTGGCGGTGCCCATGGAAGTGTTGAAGTACTTGTACGGGCTGGGGTCGTTCGCGCTCCAGACAATGCCCGAGTCGAAGTCTCCGGTCTCATAGCCGGCAACCACTGCCGCCCAGTCCGGGGACTCCACCTTGGCCGTCACGCCAACTTCGGCCAGGTTCTGTGCGATGACATTGGCTACGGAGAGCCAGTCCGAGGACGTTGCGCCGACGGAGATCTTGAACTCGAAAGGCTTGCCGTCCTTCAGGGTGCGCTTCCCGTCAGCACCCTTGGGGTAGCCCGCTTTGTCCAGGAGCTCGTTGGCCTTCTGGACGTCATGGTTGGTCCACGTGCAGCTGTCCTTGACTGCGGGGTTCTTCCACTTCTCATAGTTGCCGGAGAGTCCGGTGCAGTCTGCCGGCTTGGCGTAGCCACTCATGCCGATCTTGGTGACCTGGTCACGGTCCACGGCCATGCTCAGTGCTTTGCGGACATCAACGTCGTTGAACGGAGCTTTGGTGGTGTTCAGCTGCCAGTTGATCATGGCACCGGTAGCCGGGAACCAGTACTGGCGGTGTTCCTTGTCCTTGGAAACGAAGGTCTTTTCTATGTTCGGGATGTACTGCGGAGCCCAGTCCACATCGCCGTTCGCAGCGGCGAGGTTGGCGCCGTCGTTGCCTGCGAAAGCAAGCATCTTGATGCCTGCGATCTTCTGCTTTTCCGGCTGCCAGTAGTGGGGGTTCTTCGTCAGCACGAAGGACTGGGCCTGGAAGCTGTCAATCTCGGTGTAAGGTCCCGTGCCTACCGGCTTGGCGTTCGCGTCCTTTTCGGGGTCCGGCAACGCGGACCAGATGTGCTTGGGCAAGATGGTGAGCTGACCGACGTCGTACAGGGCAGGCGACCATGGCTTGTTGAAGTTGAAGGTGACCTTGTTGCCTTCAGCCGTGACAGTGTCCAGATAGTCGAAGCCGCCCTTGATCTTCTTCTGGAGTTCGAAGGTATAGGCGACATCGTCGGCCACGAAAGGCTGGCCGTCGGACCACTTCACGCCGTCCCGGAGTGTAAAGGTGATGGACTTGCCGTCCTCTGCTGCGGCCCATTCAGTGGCGAGCCACGGCACTGTATCGCCCTTGGCCGGGTTGAAAACCAGGAGGGATTCGTAAATGGACTGCTGAACCATGGGATTCACGGTGGGAGCGAACGGGTTGAAGTTCTGCACGAACGTGCCCATGTCCTCCCGCGGAATGGTGAGGAAGGCACTGGCGTTCGCTCCGGCGTCGGAGGTGCTGGTCTTGGTGACGTTGGCGGTGCAGCCGGTGAGCAGCATTGCGCCCACGGCAAGGCTTGCCGCCGTCATCCGGGCAGCCCGGAAGTATCGGGGTTGTGTCATGATGGTTATCTCTTTCCTGTCTTCATCGTCCAAGGTGAAGGGGTGGGTGAGGGGTTGGCTCTTCGGCGTTGATTTCGCGGTCAGACCGAAGAGCGTTCTAGCAGCGGACAGTCGACCAATTGCTGGTCGGCGTTGATCGGCTGTCCTGCTGTAAGAGCGGCGAGCGTCTGGACACCCAGGGCGCCCATTTTTTCGAAGGGCAACGCAACCGTGGTCAATTTCGGCCTCAGGTAGGCCGCAATAAGTTCCTGGTTGTCGAAGCCGATCACGGCGATGTCCCCGGGGATGGTCAGGCCCCGTTCCTTGATGGCGTCATAAGCACCCATCGCCATACGGTCGTTCAAGCAGAACAGCGCCGTAGGCCTGTCCTGTGGCGGATAGTGGTCAAGGATTTGGCAGGCAGCGTCATAGCCACCGTCCGCCGTTGCATAGCCAGACACCACCAATTCGGGGTCCAACTCCAGTCCGGCGGTGGCGAGTGCTTCGCGGGCACCCTCCAAACGCCCAACTGCCGCGGGAATCACGGGGTCAAGATTGATGACCCCGATCTTCTCGTGACCAGCTTGCAGCAAACGTTCTACGGCCGCCCGGCCACCCCCGCGCTCGTCCGGGACGATTGAGGGCAGCTTTCCGTCGGCGTCGAAACAGTTGATCAGTACGGTTGGTACTTCATTGGCGCTCTCCGGAACATGGACGCCCCGGTGGAAAGTGGCTGCGTACAGAAGCCCCTCCACCCTTTGTTCCAACAGCTTCTCAGTGGCGGCATCTTCCAAGCCCTGGTTGGGTCCTACGGCATCGGCCTGGTCGGAGGGCGCGATGAGCAGGAACCGGCGGTCAAGCCAGGCTTGGTCCTGGGCACCTTTGATGATGTCGACGGCGAAGGGCGCGGTGACGATCTCCGTCACGATTCCGTACCAGTCACTGCGCTGTGATGCCAGCGCCCGGGCACCGGCATTGGGGCGGTAGCCCAACTCCTGCACGGCGTGGTTGATGCGGTTGCGGGTTTCCTCGGAGATGCTGGCGTTTTCGCGGTTGCTCAGCACAAAGGAAACAGCAGTTCTGGAAACGCCGGCATGGTTGGCGACGTCCTTCATGGTGACCCCACGCTGCCGTATGGCTGCGGGGTCGCCAGGGGTGGTGCTTTTCGCCATCGAATGCTCCGGTGTCTTCGCTGATCTGGATGTTCGCCCCGGACCTTCGTTGTCTGGGAAGCCTGGGGTAAAGCGTCATGGGTAACGCGCGTTACTTGCCGGGCATGTGACTTAGGTTACCCGCGTTACTTCGAGTCTGTCAACACCCCTTTAGGGCTTCGGTGCGTCAGCTTCCGCGAGGCTTGTCCTTAGCTGCTTTGCTCGCCTCTTTGTCGGCGGTGTCGTGCACCTTTCTGGGCATCTTGCCCTCAACGTCAGCGGGTACGGGCGGGTCTTTTTCTTCATCGGAAGTCATGGGGACAGCATAGGCGGACCACGTCGGTGATACCCGGCATGAACAAGCCAGGCGAGGGTGATTTTGGGTTCCAATCTGCAGGCCAAGGTGCGTCACGGCCACCTCCCGTTCCGCTGGCCACCGTATAATCCGAGCATGCCTTTCACGCTCCTCGCACCAGTTGTCCACGCCCAGCCATCCGCCCTCGGCCTGGACGGAGCAGCCCTGTGAGCGGCGGTCTCGTCGCCTTGCTCGATGACGTAGCTGCCTTGGCCCGCATTGCGGCCGCCTCCGTGGACGACATCGCAGCCGGAGCGGCCAAGGCCGGAGCCAAAGCCGCCGGCGTCGTCATCGACGACGCCGCAGTTACCCCGCAGTACGTATCCGGGGCGGATCCGTCCCGCGAACTTCCCATGATCAAAAAGATCTTCTGGGGCTCACTGCGCAACAAACTGGTCATCATCCTGCCGGCCCTGCTACTGGTAAGTGCGTTTATCCCCGGAATCATTCCGTTCATCCTCATGCTGGGTGGCACCTACCTCTGCTACGAGGGCGCCGAAAAGGTCTGGCACAAACTCCGCGGGCATGCTGACGCCGAAAAGGCGCCCGCTGTGCAGCGGGGCCCTGAAGCCGAGGCGAAGGTGACCAAGGGGGCCATTACCACCGACTTCATCCTGTCCTGCGAAATCATGGTGATCGCCATGAACGAGGTCGCCACGGAATCACTCTGGATCCGGGCGTTCATCCTGGTGGTGGTCGCCATCGCCATCACAGTCCTTGTCTATGGCGCAGTGGGACTCATCGTCAAGATGGACGACATCGGACTGCACCTGACCACCAAAAACTCCCAGGGCTCCCAGCGTTTCGGCCGGCTTCTGGTCAAGGGGATGCCCGCTGTCCTGGCCACGATCACCTTGGTGGGAACCATCGCCATGCTGTGGGTCGGCGGCCACATTATGTTGCAGGGTGCCCACGACCTCGGCTGGCATGGACCGTACGACCTCGTCCATGTCCTCGAATCGCCCTTCACCGGAATCCCTGTTGCGGGCGGCTTCTTTGCCTGGCTGGTAAACACGCTGTGCTCGGCTGTCTTGGGCGCGATCTGGGGCCTGCTCGTCATGGTGATCGTGCACCCGCTGCTCAAGGTTCTTCCGCTCGGGAAAAAGGGCAAGGAAGAGCACGAGGAAGGCGATCTGCGCGCCGCGATCTCCGGACATCAGCCCGCAAAAGACCACGCCCAGGAGGAACGGGCCTGATTCCGTTCAGGCCAGCCAGCGCCACCAGCGGGATTGCGGCGGTTGCGGCGGAATTTCGGGCTCCGGCTCTTGCCCCAAGGCCAGCGCTGCCTCGACGACGTCGTCCCCGGTAAGGGTCACGACCGCCTCACGATCGAGGGCGTCGAGGCTTTGCCCTTCATCCAGGGAGAGCCGCAGCGCCTGGCGATTGAGCGCTTGCTCAAACAAGGTGCGCGCAAACCGGGCGTTGCCGGAGTCTCCGCCTGCGTGGAGGCCCGCGAGGATACGGCGCAGCACCTGATCTCCTCCAGGTTCCAGCGTGTACTGGTGCTGGGCCAGCATTTGGTGGAATATCGTCTCGAGTTCGTCCACGGAGTAGTCCGGAAAGGTAATTTCGCGGGCGAACCTGGAGCGCAAGCCGGGATTGGAGAGCAGGAAGGATTCCATCAGCCGGGGGTACCCGGCCACGATCACCACCAAGCGGTGCCGGTGGTCCTCCATTCGCTTAAGCAGGACTTCAATGGCTTCGGGACCGAAGTCCATCCGGCCGTCCTCCGGGGCCAGCGCGTAGGCCTCATCGATGAACAGGACGCCGTCCAGCGCACGCCGGATCACCCTGTCCGTCTTGATGGCAGTGGCCCCGACATACTGGCCCACAAGGCCCGAGCGGTCCACCTCGACCAAGTGCCCCTTCTGCAGCAAGCCCACCGCGCGGTACATCTCCGCCAGCAGCCGCGCCACGGTGGTCTTCCCGGTGCCCGGATTTCCAAGGAAGACAAGATGCTGGGACGTGGCAACTTCCGGCAGGCCGTGCGCTTTCCGGCGCGCCTGGACCTGGAGCAGTGCCACCAGCGCCCTGACCTGTTCTTTCACGGACTCAAGTCCCACCAAGGCGTCGAGTTCGGCCTGGACCTCGGACAACGGTCGGGCCGGACCGGAGCGCGCACCGACCAGATCGCCCACCAGGTCATCAACGCGTTCTGAACCCGGCAGCTTGAGTTGATTGGCCAGATGGCCGATGGTTTCCCTCAGCTCATCCAACGGATTGCGGCTAGCAGCCATGCATCCACTGTAATACCGGATCCATCCCAAGGACCTGGGGTGCATGGACAGGAAAATGCTGATGTCCAGCGGCGGCGAAACGATCAGCGCGCAGTGCCCTAGTCCTCGAAGTGGGCAGCGAGATTGTGTTCGCCGGATATGGAGGCAACTATGACAGCCGCAACGTCATGGATTTTGATGTTCCGGTGACTGGAGGTTTCAGCGATGACCCTGAATGCCGATTCCCGGCTGCAGTGGTTCTGTGCCATGACGATTCCCACGGCGTTGTCAATGGCCGTCCGGTACTGCATGGCCGAGGCCAGGTCATCGCGGGCGTGCTTGAGATGGGCGATCCTCAAAGCCAGCCTCAGCGAAACAGCCCCGTTTTCGGCGAAAGCTCCAGCAGCCAGGATCCGGGGCTCGGAAAATCCCTCGGTGGCATCACAGTAAAGGTTCATTACGGCTTCAGCTTCACCGGCGAGTTCCAGGGCAACGGCCAGAATTGATCCCGTGCCTTCCTCCCTCACTGCCTCCATGTACTGGGGCCAGCGGGTCTCGGCGCTGGTGTCAGGGACGTACATGACAGTTCTCTCCCGCAGCGCAGTCAGGCATGGCCCGTCCCCAAAACTGTTCTGAAGTGTGTCCAAGCGATTGGCCCGTTCATCGCTGCTGGCCGCGACAACCCCTCTTTTCCGCCTGATAACGGTAACGCCGCACCTGACCTTGGTTGCAGGGGTTGAAAACCTGGACGCTGCCAGGGCGGAAAAATTGCAAAGAAACTCCCCCACGTCTGGGCTGTCCAACACCATGTCCTGCAGGGTGCAACCAAGATCAGGGCCCCGCTCAGGAATGACGGTGGTGACGTTTTGGGCCTTCGTCTGCTGAAGTTTGCTCATAGCTCTGGAACCCTCCGGCTGATTGCAATGACACTATTGTGGCCGCTTTTCGCCGGTTCCCAAAGGGGTGGCTGGTTTCCTTCTTTCCGGGGCAGGGGGTGACTCCACTGCTATGCCGGCAACTGGCGGTCGCTGGCACTTTTGTGGAGTCAATACATGGAAACTGACCGGAATGTCGCCGATTGGGCATATCGGCATCCTTGACGGGCAATTCGGACATAGGTAACTGACGCCGTCCGGACGGAGGCTTGGAGGACAGCATCACCGCCCTACAAAGGAGATCGAAGTGACTACTTACAACCTGGCCCTGATCGGTTTCGGAGGCGTCAACCGCGCCCTGGCTGAACTGATCCGCGACGAACCGCGCCGCTTCTCTGCCCTCGGGTTCGAGCTCCGGGTCGTAGCCATCACTGACCTTGCCTTTGGCTCCCTCGTCCAAGGCGATGGCATCGACCTTGCCGCCGTTCTGGCCATGCCCCGTGGAGCTTCCTTTGACGGGCTCCCCGGCGGCAGCTCCGACCCCCGCAACGAGGAAGTCATCAAGAACAGCCCTGCCGACATCATCGTAGAGGCCACCTTCACCAGCCCGGTCGACGGCGAACCGGCAGTTTCGCATGTGAAGTGGGCCATCGAGTCCGGCAAGCACGTCGTCACCACCAACAAGGGACCCGTGGCACTCCGAGGCCCTGAGCTGAGCAGGCTTGCTGCAAGCCACGGTGTCCGCTTCGAGTACGAAGGCGCGGTCATGAGCGGCACGCCCGTGATCCGGCTGGCACACAAGATGCTCGAAGGCCTTGAGGTGACTGCAGTCCAAGGAATCCTGAACGGTACCAGCAACTACGTGTTGGGCCGCATGGAGACCGGCTTGGGACTGGACGAGGCCATCGCCGAAGCCCAGGACCTCGGCTACGCCGAAGCGGACCCGACCGCTGACATTGGCGGCTCGGACGTCAGGCTCAAGGTCGCCATCCTGGCCAACGAACTTCTCGGCGCCACCATTTTGCCCGGCGATGTGGACACCACCGGCATCCAGGATGTCAGCAGCGATGATGTGGCCCACGCCCTGGCCAGCGGCCTCCGTTGGAAACTGATCGGCGAAGCCCGCCGCGGGAGCGATGGCAGCCTCACTGCCTCCGTCCGGCCCATCGCCCTCCCGGCAGATCACCCGCTGGCCGGCATTTCAGGTGCCACCAACGCCGTCTCGTTCACCACCGACCTCCTCGGTGCTGTCACCGTTTCCGGTCCCGGAGCCGGCCGCGTCGAAACTGCCTACGCCCTCATATCGGACATCATCGCCGTCGACGAATTCACCAAAGGAGCAGTCCGTGCCTGAAACAGCAGTCGCCGAAACAAGGAACGAAGCCACCACCGCTGTGACAACCCGGGAACTGGTGGTGCACAACAAGTTTGACGGCACCGTCCTGGCATCCTTGCCCCAATGCAGTGAGTCCGATGTCCAGGTGGAACTGATCCGTGCCGCTTCCGCCGCTCCGGCAGCAGCCGCCATGCCCCGGCATGAGCGGGGCAGGATCCTGGACACCGCGGCCGACCTTCTGCAGGAGCGATCCCAAAAAGTCGCGGAATTGATCGTCGCCGAAGCCGGTAAGACCATCAAGCAGGCCCGCAAGGAAGTCTCCCGCGCAGTAAATACGCTCAAACTTTCAGCGGCGGAAACACGCCGGAACGTCGGCGAAGTCATCCCGTTCGACTGCTTCGCAGGTTCTGAGAACCGGCAGGGATGGTTCACCCGCGAACCACTGGGACTCATCGCCGCGATAACGCCGTACAACGACGCGTTGAACCTGGTAGCGCACAAGCTCGGCCCGGCGATTGCCGGCGGCAACACCGTCATCCTCAAGCCGTCCCAGCTGACTCCCCTGACGGCCATCCTCCTGGTGGACCTGCTCCGGGAAGCCGGCCTGCCTGCAGAGTTCGTGACCGTGGTTCTGGGCGATCGCACGATCGCGCAAACCATCATCTCCTCCAAACTGGTCCGCATGGTCTCCTTCACCGGCGGCTTCGCCACCGGGCGTGCCATCGCGGCGAACGCCGGCCTCAAGCGCCTGTCCATGGAACTGGGCGGCAACGCACCTGTGATTGTCTTCGACGACGCCGACCTTCCCGCCGCCGTCGAAGCCTGTGTTTCAGGTTCCTTCTGGGCTGCAGGGCAAAACTGCATCGGCGCCCAGCGCGTCCTTGTCCAACGATCAATCTTTGATGCCTTCGTGCAGGACTTCGTTGCCCAAACCGCGGCTTTGAAGTCCGGAGATCCCCGCAACGAACACACCGACGTCGGGCCCATGATCAGCAACGCCTCTGCCGCCGAAGCGAAGCGGAAGATCGAAGACGCCGTGGCCGCCGGGGCCCAGCTGCTGACCGGAGGCGACCTGGCCGGAGCTGTATTGACGCCCGCAGTACTGACCGGAGTCCCCCGCAGCTGTGAGGCCTGGAGCGAGGAACTGTTCGCACCGGTGGTTTTGGTGGAGCCGTTCGATACCGCCGAGGAAGCCATCGAGCTGGCCAACGACAGCGAGTACGCCCTGCAGGCCGGAGTGTTCACCAAGGACCTGGGTCAGGCCTTGGCCACCGCCAAGGCCATTGACGCCGGCGGCGTGATGATCAACGACTCCTCCGACTACCGCCATGACGCCATGCCGTTCGGCGGTTCCAAATACGGCAGTATGGGCCGCGAAGGCGTCCACTTCGCCTACGAGGAAATGACCCAGCCCAAAGTCATCGCGATCGCCTCATGAACGTCGGGATAAGAATCGAACACGACAGCCTCGGTTCCATGGCTGTCCCGGAATCAGCGTTGTGGGGAATCCACACCGAACGCGCCATCCTGAACTTCCCCATCAGCGGCATCCAACTCGGGACCCACCGGCACCTCATTCGGGCCCTCGCGCTTGTGAAAAAGGCTGCCGCGCTGACCAACACCGAGCTCGGCTTGATCCCGGCGGAGATCGGGGAGGCCATCGTTGCAGCCTGCGACACGGTTGCCTCGGGCGACGTCGACCACGCTTTCCCTGTGGACGTCATCCAAGGCGGTGCCGGAACATCCACCAATATGAATGCCAACGAGGTCATCGCCAACCTCGCCTTGGAAGCCCTGGGCCATCCACGTGGCTCCTACGAGCTGGTGGACCCGATCGGGCATGTCAACAAGTGCCAGTCCACCAATGACGTCTATCCGACGGCGGTCCGCTTGGCCCTGGTGTTCGGGCTGGAGGACTTGTTGGAACGTCTTGACCTGCTTTCGGCAGCGTTTGCCGAACGGGGCCAGGCCTTCGCCGCCATCCCGAAGGTGGGTCGCACGCAACTCCAGGATGCGGTGCCGATGACCCTTGGCCAGGAGTTCACCGCCTTCTCCGTCACGCTGGAGGAAGACCAAAAGCGCCTCCGGGAAGCGGCTGCACTCCTGCTCGAGTGCAGCCTGGGGGCCACTGCCATAGGGACCGGAATCACTGCTGATCCGCTGTATGTTGAGCGCGTCATCGACCAGCTCTCGGCGGTGAGTGGAGTGCAGTTGGTCCGGGCCCATGACTTCGTCGAAGCAACGTGGGACACCGGGGCCTTCATGACGTTCTCCGGGACGCTCAAACGCACCGCCATCAAGCTCTCCAAAATCTGCAGCGACCTGCGTCTGCTTTCCAGCGGACCGCAAACGGGCTTGGGCGAAATCCGGTTGCCCCCACGCCAGGCAGGTTCCTCGATCATGCCCGGCAAGGTCAACCCGGTGATCCCGGAGGTGGTCAACCAGATTGCCTTCTTCGTGGCCGGGGCCGACCTCACCGTCACCATGGCTGCCGACAACGGGCAGCTTCAGCTCAACGCCTTCGAACCTGTCATCGCCCACGCCCTGCTGCAATCACTAAGTTGGCTGACCAACGGCACAGACGTACTGCGGGACCTCTGCGTCGAGGGCATTGAGGCAAACGAGGCTCTGCTGCGCTCCCGGTCAAGGGCCTCCACGGCACAGGCCACAGCACTGCTCCCGCTGCTGGGCTACGCCGTGGCAGCGGCGATCTCCCATAAGGCCCTCGCTTCAGGGCAAAGTGTCCTGGACATCGCCGTCAGCGAAGGCCTGCTCCTGCCTGAACAAGTCGAGGCGCTGGTGGGACCCCAAAGCGGCGACACAGGGCAGCCCACCCCGGGCACCCCAGGATAGGGCCCCCCGGGCTGGAGGGGGATGTCAGGCTGCAGAACGCTCCCGGCCCCGGTCCAGGAGCGAGGTCACCACGGCAAGGATGACAACACCGGACGCCAGATACAAAGGAAGCGTGGCTGCAGGGGCGATGAGTGCTCCAGCCAAGGTCGTGCCGGCTGATCCGGCAGTGATCTTCAGGGCGCCGATCCAGACGAATACCTGACCGCGGACGGCCGGTGGCGCGTACTCGCTGCGCGCCGCCAAAGTGGCTGCGAAAAAGTACGAGTTCAGTACGCCGGCGCAGGCAAAGGCTGCAACCGCCGTCGGAAATGTCCCTGCCAGGGCTGCACCGCACAAGGCAATCCCTACTGCCGCAGCCAACCACGTCATCAAGGGATCCGCATCGGTTCTCAGCGGCCGGATCATGACCCCGGCTGATCCCAGGAGTGCACCAAGCCCGTAGGCAGCAGTCAGCAGGCCTGCCGCCGCCGGAACGACGCCCAGCCCGCCGGTGGAAGCAACCGCGGTGATCGGCAGGGCCGCCACTGACATGGCCACCACCACTGTCATGTAGAGGGTGCGTCGGAGGGGTCCGCTGGAGATCATCATCAGCAAAGTCCGGCCGGGCCGGGGAACCTCGGAAGCAACAGCAGCCGGAGGCGAAGAGGGCAACAGCTTGACGACGGCAGCCGCCACGAAGGTAAAGCCGGCGAGAATCAACGCTGCAGTTGCCGGATTGGCCCAAGCCGAGACTGCCGCAACCAGCGACGGCCCGATCGTTCCACTGAGGCCGTACGTGGCTACATCCCAGCCTTGGGCACGCCGCTGGCTGGTCCTTCCGGGGCCGGCGATGGCTGCCAACCTGCTGCTGATGCCTCCTGTCAGGAGGGGACCCACCAAGCCGGAGGCAATGAGCAGCATCGCCGGGATAAGGGGCGGAGCCAGCGGGAAAAGGAGGACAGCTGCAGCCAATGTCACGCCATGGATGACACACGCCCAGGCGATCACTGTCCTGCCATCCCTGGCTGTATCGAGGACCCGGGCTATCAGCGGGCCGAAAAGATGTGGCGCAGTAATGCATCCGCCCAATATTCCAGCCAGCCACCCTGGTGAACCGCTGGTGGTTGCCAGCAGGACGATTGCTACAACAGCTCCACCATCGGAACTGCGTGCAAGGGTGGCGGCGAGGACATAACGGGCAAGGCCACCCGGGGAGCCTGGGCGCTCCGTCCCGGCGTGCCGGGTTCTCCCGGCCAGGGCCACTCCGGCACTCCCCCCGTTGCTGCCCGTCTTTTCCTGGGAAGACTCGTTCCGGACCAACTCCTAGGCCTCCAAGCCGCATTCACGGATGGCATCCGCCACCTTGTTCCGCCCCTCGGCGTCCAACCCCCGGAGGGGTAGCGGCAAAGTGGAGGACGGCACCACACCAAGATCCTCGGCGAGGGCTGCAACCACGCGAAGGCTTCCATAGGTGCGGAAGAGGGACCACAGGGGTTCGAGATCCGCAGAGGCGCGCATGGCCGCCTCACACCTGCCCGCGAGACCATGATCGGCGAGGGTCCGAGCTTGGTGCGGCAACACCCCGGCGATCACCGAGTACCAAACATTGCATCCGGCCAGCAGGGCTTCCGCAGCGATCCAGTCGCCGCTGATACCCACAGATGTTTGGTCCGGCAAGCCGGCCTTGAGCCTGGAGACTGTGGACGCAACGTCACCGGACGCCGGCGGCGGGATCTTGATGGAGGCAATCCCCGGAAGTTTGGCAATGTCACTGTGCAAGGCAGCGCTGAAGGTGAATCCGGTGGTGCCGGGGTTCTCGTAGACAACAACGGGAAGATCGGACTGTGCCGCCACGGTTTGGAAGAGTCCGAATACCTCTGCATCGGACAGCCTCTGATAGGACACAGGGGCCAGCAGTAATGCGGACGCTCCGGCGGCCTGGGCGTCACCGGCCAGCATCAGTACGTCCCGGGTGCGAACAGCGCCGATTCCGGCAAGGACCGGAACGCCGTTGGAAGCTTCCACTGCGACTTCCAGGACTTCCCTGCGTTCGTCTCGGGAGAGGTAGGCATAATTCCCCGTTGAACCGAGAACCCCCAGCGAATCAACTCCGGCTTGCGCGGCACGGTTCACCAGTTTGTCGAGGGCATTGAGGTCCACGCTTTCGCCGTCCATGGGAGTGAGCGGAAAAGCGCTGAGGCCGTTGAACACTGCTTCCTGCTTTCGTCGTGCTGCAAGAACGCAGCGCTTGGGGTATCACTGTCCATGCTGCCAAGGGTCTTGGTCCTACACTAGGTCCAAGAATGTAAGAGTCTGGAGGTCCAAATGAGTGAAGCCGAAATACCCATCGAGCTGGACAGGAACAGCGTCACGTCCCTTGCGGCCCAAGTGGCCAGCCAACTACGGGCCGCTATACTCGATGGCGTCCTGCAGCCGGAGGATACGCTTCCTGCCACTCGAAGGCTCGCGACAGAGCTCGGTATCTCGCGCGGAGTGGTGGTACGAGCCTTCGAACAACTCTCCGGTGAGGGATTCCTGGTCAGCAATGGCGCAGGCGGGACCAAAGTAGCCATCCGTCCGGATATCAACACCCGCCCCTTGGAAGGGAATCGGCCGTCCACGCCCCCACCCCGAAGCGAGGTCATTGACCTGACGCCCGGCCGACCCTCCGGATCACCTTTCCAGGACCGCCAATGGCGCAGCGCATGGAAGGCGGCCGTCACGGAGCAGGTAAAGGTCCAGCTCCCACCGGCACAAGGAACACCGGAGCTCCGTGTTGCGGTTGCTGACCACCTGGCCGTCTCCAGGGGCCTTGTTGTCGATCCCGACGATGTCATCATCACCGGCGGCACCAGCGATGCGCTGCACCTGGTGGTTGCCATGCTCCGGCACGGAGGCCTGCGGCCACGTGTGCTGGTTGAGGACCCCGGCTACCCCACTGCGCGCCGGGTCATGGAGGCTTCAGGCGCGGAGCTGGTAACACTTCCCGTGGACGAAGACGGCCTGAAAGGCTCACAGCTGGAGGCCTTGGAGCACATACCGGACGCAGTCCTGGTAACTCCCAGCCACCAATACCCCTTGGGCGGCAGGATGGCTGTCCAGGAAAGAATAGAGTTGCTCGCGTGGGCCGGCCGGCACGGTGTGCTTGTGCTCGAAGACGACTACGACAGCGAATTCCGGCACAGTCGCATGCCCCTCCCCGCTGTTGCCTCCCTCCCGAGCACTGCCGACGTCGTCCTGTTGGGAACGTTTTCCAAGAACCTCAGTCCGTGGTTGCGCTGCGGCTATTTGGTGGTTCGGGGCGATGCCGGCAGACGGCTGAAAGCAACCCGCCAAGCCCTGGACACCCCGGTGGCCGGAGTGCTGCAGTCAGCAATTGCCCACTACATCAAGGGAGGTGGCCTTTCCCGTCACATCACACGGGCAAGACGTGAATACGCGCACCGCAGGGCCCTCATCATCGAGCGGCTGGGCCACCGGAAGGACCTTGAGCTCTCAGCCTTGGATGGCGGACTGCATGCCGTGGTGCGGTTCAAGGACCCGCAGGCAACAGAAGTTGCCGCCACGGCCCTGGCACGGGGAGTCCTGGTGGTCCCCCTGGCCGGATACTATGCCGACCGCCGTCCCGGGAATGGGCTGGTCCTTGGTTATGGGGCCGTCACCGACCTCCAGCTCTCCAAAGCCCTGGCGATTTTATCGGGCCTCATCGGAGGACAGGAAGAACCAGTGCACTGATGTGGGTGGCCCCGCAGTTATTGGGCGCCTGGTCAGAACACCACCTTCGGGATGACTAGGCTGGGTGCATGGCCACAGTTATCCTCGTGCGGCACGGCCGCACCACAGCCAATGCCACCGGACTGCTGGCCGGGCGGGCCGCGGGCGTCAGGCTGGACAAAACCGGGCTCGAACAGGCTGCCGTGACAGCAGGCAGGCTCGCAACCGTACCGTTGGTGGGAGTGGTTTCGAGCCCGCTGGAGCGCTGCCGGGAGACTGCCCAACTCATCCTTGACCACCAGGCCGGTTCGCCTCACGCGCCCCTCGAAGCCGACCTCACCGAGTGCGATTACGGCCAGTGGCAGGGCCGCTCGCTCAGTGACCTCGCAACCGAGGACCTGTGGCCCGTGGTGCAAACGCAACCATCCGCCGTCGTGTTTCCCGGTGGTGAATCCATGGCCGGGATGCAGGCCAGGGCGGTGGCGGCGATTCGACGCCACGACGCTGCCTTCGAAGCTGAGCACGGCCCGGGTGCCGTGTGGGTTGCGGTGAGTCACGGTGACGTCATAAAGTCGGTCCTCGCCGATGCCCTCGGCATGCACCTGGACCTTTTCCAGCGCATCAATGTTGGCCCCGCCTCCGTATCGATTGTCCGTTACGGCCGTGACCGGCCTAGCGTCCACGCGACCAACACCGACGCCGGCGACCTCTCATGGTTGTCCAACGGCATCCATTCCGGCGATGCTCCGGTGGGCGGCGGAGCAGGGCAGAACGCGGAGCGAACCTGATGTGCCTAAAATACTGACATGCCTACACGTGTTCACGAGTTTGCCTGGCCTGACCGGGTTGTAGTTGGCACCATTGGCCTCCCAGGGTCCCGGACGTTCTACCTGCAGGTACGTGCGGGAAAACAGATCGTCAGTATTGCCATGGAGAAGCAGCAGTCGGCCCAGCTCGCAGAGAAAATCGACGAAATACTAGACCAGCTCATCACAGTTCAAGGCAACCCGTTCAGCGTGCCGACAGGGACCCCCATCGAGCTCGTGGACAACGACCCCCTTGAAGCCGTTGAAGAGCAGTTCCGTGCCGGAGCCATGAGCCTGGGCTGGGATCCCACCACCGCACAGGTTGTCGTTGAGGCCTACCCCATCGCCGATCTCGATGCCGAGGACAATGACGAAGCCTTTGACGAGGACAGCGCGAACGAATCCGAGATGCTGCTGGTACGCATGCCGGTAGGCACAGCCCGCGCGTTCGCCAAGCGGACCCGTGAGATTGTAGGAGCCGGGCGCCCCACTTGCCCGCTGTGCGGTTACCCCATGGACGCCGAAGGACACAGCTGCACCCTCCCCGAGGCCTGATGCCGGCACCGGACCTGGACACCGCCGAGCTGACGCTCACTGGCCGCATCACTACGGCCTCAAACGCAACCTTCCTGGGCAGCATCGGCGATGTCGCCGTGGTCTATAAGCCGGTGGCAGGAGAAAGTCCCTTGTGGGATTTCCCGCATGGAAGCCTCGCGCAACGGGAAGTGGCAGCCTACCTGGTTTCGGAGGTGCTGGGTTGGAACATCGTGCCACGCACCTGGCTGCGCGATGGGCCGTTGGGCGAGGGCATGGTCCAACTGTGGCAGGACCAAGACCCTGCCCAGCAGGCAGTCGATCTCGTGGCGACTGAACAAGCACCGGAGACTGGGTGGAAACACGTTCTCGAAGGGCAGGATGAGAACGGGCGGATGGTCTCCCTCATCCATGAGGACTCTCCCGCGCTGAGGCGCATGGCGGTCTTTGACATGCTGGTCAACAACGCCGACCGCAAGGGCCACCACATTCTGTCCATGGCGGACGGTCATCGGCATGGGGTGGATCACGGGCTGACCTTCCACCAGGAGCACAAGCTGCGCACCGTGCTGTGGGGCTGGTTGGGAGAGCCGCTTAACACCGGGGAAGTCGACGGCGTTGATCGCCTCACCGAAGCACTGGATGGCGGGCTGGGCCGTGACCTTGCGGAGTTGATCACCGCTGAAGAAATCGCCTCTCTGACCGCCCGCTGCGTTCGGCTGCGCTCAACCGCCCGGTTCCCTGCGCCGAGCGGCGGCATGCCTGCGGTACCGTGGCCCCTTTTCTAAGGTGCAGCCTGCGGCCACGGACAGCGCAGACTGCGCCCGCCGCCGTCGTGCTTTAAGTAACGCACGACGCCGCTCCCCGGCTTGGGCGGACAGGCCCGGCAACCCGATCAGAACTTCGCTCCTCAAGGGTGTCCCTTGGCCCACGGGATAACGGCGCCGTCTACTGCGCAGGACTCACTTCGCTTGCTTCACGGCAGCGCCCGTGGTGCTCTGCCTGGTCGCGGCCCAACTGGCGAGGACTTTCAATGCGTCTTCTGATGGCGTGCCGGGATCTGCCGTGTAGATGTTGATGCGCAGCCCCGGATCCGCTGCCAGCTCGAGCGCTTCGAAAGTCAGGTCCAAGTCCCCCACGATCGAATGATGGAGCCGCTTCCGGCCGCTTCGGTGGTACTTGACGTCATGCCGGGCCCAACGGGTCCGGAATTCCCCGCTCCGGGTGGAAAGTTCACCGATCAGGTCCGTGAGGTCCTTGTCATAAGGGTTTTTCCCTGCCGTGGACCGCAGGACAGCCACTATGTCATCTGCCGCACGTTCCCAGTCGGCGAAGAACTCCCGTGCCTTCGGGTTCAGGAACGTGAAACGGGCACTGTTGGGCGGCGTGGTTTCTTCAGCCATCAACTCCATATACAGCGCACTGCCAAGATCATTGGCGGCCAAAACGTCACCACGGTCGTTCCGCACCCAGGCAGGTGCGGCCGTGATGGCATCGAGGACTCGTTGGACACTTGGACGAACAGCCTGGGGACTGCGCCTGCGCCGAACACGGGGTACAGCACCGGAAGCCCGTGCGAGATCGAAAAGGTGCGCCAATTCGGCGTCGTCCAGCTTTAACGCCCGTCCCAGCGCTTCCAGAACGCTGTCGGAAGCACCGGAGAGGTTTCCGCGTTCAAGGCGGATGTAGTAGTCGATGCTCATCCCGGCGAGCATCGCCACCTCCTCGCGACGCAGGCCACTGACGCGCCGGTTCCCACCATAGGCCGGCAGGCCGGCTTCCTCAGGGGTGATCCTTGAACGGCGCGACGTCAGGAATTTCCGCACATCCTCGCTAAGTGTCATGGACTCAACGCTACGCCCGGCCGCTGGGCCCAGGGAGGCACTGGCAATACCCGTGAGGACCGGAGCACGTAGCTTGTTCAAGGGGGTACTGACGTGCACTCCCTGGGAATCGGGCCCTGGTGTTCACTGGGAACTGATGCACAAGCCACAAAGGAGAGGGATCCCCATGGATGTCACGCTCAACAACGGAATCACCATGCCGGCCATAGGGCTCGGCGTCTTCCAAAGCGCCCCTGCGGACACGACGGCGGCCGTCGAGTCCGCACTGGCCACTGGCTACCGCCATATCGACACCGCCGCCGCCTACGGAAATGAACGGGAAGTCGGGGAAGGCATACGCAATTCAGGCCTGAACCGTTCGGAGGTCTTCATCGAGACCAAGGTGTGGGTCAGCGACTATGGCTACGACCAGACCCTGCATGCCTGGGACAAGGCAGTCGGCAAACTCGGTGTGGACTATCTGGACCTCTTCATCCTTCACCAGCCCGCTCCGGACCGGTTCGAGAAGACAATCTCCGCTTACAAGGCGCTTGAGCACTTGCTCGCTGACGGACGCGTCAGGGCGATCGGTGTCAGCAACTTCATGCCACACCACCTGAGTCAACTTCTCGCCGCTGCCGACGTGGTGCCTGCTGTCAACCAGATTGAACTGCACCCCTACTTCACCCAACCGGACGTCCAGGAAGCCGATGAAGAGCAAGGGATCCTCACGCAGGCGTGGTCGCCCATCGGTGGAATCACCTTCTACCCGGGCTGGGGCGGCGAGGACCGCAGGAACGTCATGCAGGATCCCGTAATTGCCGGCATCGGCCAGGCCCACGGAAAGACACCGGCCCAAGTGATGCTTCGCTGGCACTTGCAGCAGGGCCGGTCAGCCATCCCAAAGTCCACCAACCCGGGCCGGATCGCCGAGAACTTCGATGTCTTCGGTTTCGAGCTTTCAGAACCGGAACTAGGCATCATCGACGCGCTGGACAGCGGTGTGCGGAGCGGCCCCGACCCGGACGAAGCCCGCGAAGAACGCTTTGCCATGGTCATTCCCGAAGCGTGAAGGCCCAAGCCGCCGACCTGCCGGATGTCTCCGGAACGTACCCAAGTAACTTGCAGTCTTGGAAAACGTTGCCTAGGGTACAGAACATGCTAAGCATGCTTAGTAAGTTGCGGATCAGCCGAGGCCCGCTGGTTTCGCCCACCCTGAGGAGAGAGACTCATGCCAGAAAAGCACAGCATTCAGATCCCCGGCGCCCCGGCAAGCGAACCTGCCAGCCTGGAAGAACCTACAACCCCCAGGGAGCCCCTTCCGCCCAAGCCGGATCAGCGCGGACCTGAGGCGGTCTCCCCCACTGGAAGCCCCACCGGGGCGCCGGCCACCGCACGCGCCCAGTCCGGCCAGTACCTCACAACGGCCCAGGGGCTTCGTCTTCACGATACCGACCATTCCCTGAAGGCCGGCCCGCGCGGGCCCATCCTGCTGCAGGATCACCACCTGCGCGAAAAGATCACCCACTTCGACCACGAACGCATCCCGGAGCGGGTAGTCCATGCCCGTGGCGCCGGCGCCCACGGTGTTTTCCGTTCCTACGGCACTGCAGCCAACATCACCCGCGCAGGCTTCCTGGCCAAAGATGTTGAGACTCCGGTGTTCGTTCGCTTTTCCACCGTCCTGGGGTCACGGGGGTCCGCCGATACCGTGCGCGATACCCGCGGGTTCTCTACCAAGTTCTATACCGACGAGGGCACTTATGACCTGGTTGGCAACAACATTCCCGTCTTTTTTGTTCAGGACGGTATCAAGTTCCCTGACATCGTGCATGCGGCCAAGCCCCATCCGGATCGCGAGATTCCGCAGGCACAGAGTGCGCACGACACATTCTGGGACTTTGTCTCGCTCCACACCGAGGCCCAGGCGCACACCATGTGGAACATGTCCGACCGCGGAATCCCCCGTTCCTACCGGACGATGGAAGGTTTTGGCGTACACACGTTCCGGTTCGTCAACGCCGAAGGCGCCACCACTTTGGTGAAGTTCCACTGGAAGCCAAAGCAGGGCGTGCATTCACTGGTATGGGAAGAAGCCCAGATCATCAATGGCATGGATCCGGACTTCCACCGCAGGGACCTTGCCGACGCCATCGAGGCCGGCGCCTACCCGGAGTGGGAGCTCGGCGTCCAGACGTTCCCGGACACCGAAGACCAGATGTTTGAAGGCATTGACTTGCTGGACCCCACCAAGTTCGTCCCGGAGGAACTCGCGCCGGTACAGCCCATCGGCCTCATGACGCTCAATGCAAACCCCACCAACTACTTCGCCGAAACCGAACAAGTGGCCTTCCACCCCGGCCATCTGGTTCCGGGGATCGATGTCACCAATGACCCCCTGCTGCAGGTACGCCTGTTTTCCTACCTGGACACCCAGATTTCGCGCCTCGGCGGCCCCAACTTCGGGCAGATCCCCATCAACCGGCCGCAGGCGCCTGTCAACGACATGTTGCGGGACGGCATGCACCAGCAAGCTGTCCACGCCGGGGTTGCTCCCTACCACCCGAACTCGCTCGACGGCGGCTGCCCTTTCCTTGCCGGACAGGATATGGGCGCATTCATCGACGTCCCCGAAGAACTGGCCGCCTCCATCAAGGAGCGCAGAAACCCGGTATCCTTTGATGACCACTACAGCCAGGTGGGGCTCTTCTTCCGCAGCCTGACCCCCGTGGAACAAGACCACGTCATCCAGGCCTACACGTTTGAACTGGGCAAGTGCTACGAGAAGTCCGTCCGCGAACGGCAGCTCGCAGCCTTGGCCAACGTGGATGCGCGGCTGTGCGCCGCTGTTGCCAAGGGCCTTGGCCTGCCGGCCCCCTCACCGAGCGAACAGGTCCAGGAGTCCAAGCCCAGCCCTTCCCTGTCCCAGGTTGGCAAGAAGTGGCCTGTTGCCGGTCGGATCGTTGGGATCCTTGCCGACGAGGGAAGCGATCTTGCCGCCGTCGAGGCGGCACGGCAGGCGTTGGACGCCGAGGGCATCGTCCCGCTGGTCATCGCTCCGGCGGGTGGCTTCCTTGGATCGGGGAACGACGGCGGGGTCCCCGTTCAGCGAACTTATCTCACCGCACGTTCAACTGAGTTTGATGCAGTGCTGGTCGCCACGCCCGGCACTGTGGCGCCTGATGCCGCCCCGGGGCTGAACGCCAAGGCCGCCGCTCCCGGGGATGCGTTGGATCCGCGGGCGGTGTTGCTGCTGACGGAGGCGTTCCGCCACGCAAAAGCAATTGCGACCCTGGACAGCAATTCAGCTGCCTTGAAGGCCGCAGGCATCCCCGCGGATGCTCCGGGCATCGTCTCCGGCAAGAAGGTAGAGGGTGTCTTCCAGGAGTTGACGGGCCTGCTCTCCGCCCACCGCGTATGGGAACGGTTCCCCGCAGTGTCAGCCTGAGGGTAGGCCGGCCCGGCAGCCGCGTGGCTGCCTAACCCTCCCCATGAGCCAGCCGACCAGTGTCCTTCTGCCGCATCTTGCAGCGGAGGGCCCCTGGTCGGCTGTGTTTAAAGGCGCACGCAGCGGCGGTCGCTCTGCGTACAGATCATGCCCGGCAGCACGAGTGGAACGACGCCGTGGGGTTGGCTTTGCTTCCGAACGCAGCGGGCACAGCGCGGCACTTCCCTCGATTCATCAGCCGCTTACAGCTGCCGCGCCCCGGCAGCCTTTCGTTGTTAAGCCCTTGACCGAGAGGGAACCTACGCTTAGAGTTCTGATATATGAGTCATATGTCACATTCGGGCGACCAAATTGTGGTTGCTTGGATGGGTCGGCACGAGGGTGCCGGATCCAAGGTCTTGCCGGTCCGTACTGGAGATCAGTGATACATGACGACGCCGAGATCGTTTCGCGGGTCCTGCGCGGCCAGTTGGCATCAAGCCAGCCGGCATCGTCCAGCGCTCCCAAGAGGGCTCCGGCTGTCCGACCATCCGTCCGTCCAGGGAACAGCACTCTGGTGCCGTCAGTGGTTTCCACTGAAGCCAGAAGGGAATAGATCTCAATGATTCATCCAACCAGGACGACGGATCCCGTCGACACCTCCACGCCGGAGACCAGCTCCAAGTTCAAGCGCCGCTTTATGGTGCGGCTTGTGGCTGTTTTCATCGGCGGAATGTTCCTTGACGGCTACATCCTCGGAATCATTGGACCCGTCACCGGGCCCATGCGGTCAGAGCTTCAGCTGGACGCACTGTCTTTGGGCATGATCGCCGCAGGACCACTGGTTGGTATCTTCGTCGGCTCCCCGCTGGCCGGCTGGGCTACTGACAAATTCGGGCGCAAGCCCATGTTCCTCTTGGACATGGGCCTGTTCCTGGTTGCTTCAGGAGCCCAGTTCTTCGTAACCTCCGGAGACGGGGCTGTAATCCAGTTGGCTGCCATCCGGTTCCTTATGGGCGTCGCAATCGGCGGCGAGTACTCAATTGGCGGCCCCTTGCTCTCAGAGTTCTCGCCGCCAAAACTCCGTGGGCGCTTGCTCGGACTGACCCTGATCGCCTGGTACGTCGGTTTCATGATGGCATTCATCATTGGCACGCTCCTGCACGATGCAGGCACCCCATGGCGCCTGGTCATCGGCACGAGCACGATACTGGCACTCGTTTTGTTCATCGCCCGCTTGGGGCTGCCCGAATCGCCGAGTTGGCTCATTACCAAAGGGCGGCGTGAAGAAGCACTCGCTATCGCCCGCCGATATGTTGAATCCCCTGAGATGCATGACAGCATCACCGAGGAGATCAACTTGAGGATGGTCCAGGAGGCCCAGGCCGCGAAGAGCAGGACCAAAATCAAGGGCGCCTCCATCGGAATGCTGTTCTCGAAGCAGTACTGGCGAACCACCCTCTTCACTGCAGGTTTTTGGTTCTGCGCGGTCACCCCGTACTTCGCGATCGCGACCTTCGCCGACGACGTGCTCAATGAATTCGGCTTCGGCGGCGGCTGGACGGGTGGAGTCGGACTCTCCGCACTTGCTGCCGCGGGCGTCGTCACCACCGTGCTCCTGATTGACAAGCTCGGACGCCGGATCCTTACCGTGCCTGGGCAATGGCTCTGCGCAGGCATATTGCTGGTCATCGGACTCTGGGCGGACGCACCTGCGATCCTGGTGCTCGTACTGTTCCTCGCCTTCTCCTTCTTCAATGCCGGCTACACCACCATGACCCAGGTGTATCCCGCCGAGGTATTCCCCGGCCACCTGCGTGGCATTGGCATGGGCTTCTCTGCCGCCTTCAGCCGCATCGGAGCTGCGCTTGGCACCTTCGCCCTGCCTTGGGCGATCAGCAACATCGGGATGGGACCAAGCATGGTGGTAGCGGCGGCCGTCGCGTTGCTCGGCGCACTGCTTTCCCAGTGGCTCGCTCCCGAAACAAAGGGTCGCACCCTCGCCGAGATCTCAGCAGACTTCTCCCACTAAACCGGCAGGAAACTGCTCCCCGGCCATAGCGGGCCCGGTCAACTGCCCTCCTCAGCCTCAGCCTTCACATCAGCAGCAAACTGCTCAAAGCCGGCCCTCAGGTTGCCAAGCGCGCCCAAAAGGCCCGCCAGGGCCGCGCCTGCGGAGCCCATCGGGTAGACGGGCTCCGGCGCCTTTGCCCCTACACTTGGCTCCGCACCGCCGTCGTGCGACGTATGTGAATGACGTGCACCGCGGTGTTAAGGATTCGTCAAGGTATTCGCCTTTTCCGCCCGTGGCGGCGCGTTCGCTGCTAGATTTCGCACGGAAAGAAGTGCGGATGTGCCGTGCGGAAAGGGACACGGTGACGACGTCGCTCGCGGATGCGAGGCCTTTGTGTACCGGCCAGGACGGACCGGCATGACAGCGCGCTCCACCACCCAGCTCAGCCCTGTGTTGCGGGTTCTGGCCAACGAAGGAGAACGTCTCAAGGCTTCCCTTCTGCACCCGGTCCGTTCAGTGCCAATGGCGTTCCTGGCAGTGATCATCCTCGGCGCTGGAATCCTGATGCTGCCCATCTCGCGGACAGGCGAGGCCGAAGACATCATTACCACCGCGTTCTTCACCGCGGTTTCAGCTGTTTGCGTCACTGGACTCATCACCGTTGATACAGCAACTTTCTGGACCCCATTCGGCCACGTGGTGATCCTGGCACTGATTCAGGTGGGAGGCTTCGGGATCATGTCCCTGGCAACCCTTCTGGCGTTGTTCGTGCGCAAGACCATCGGGCTTCGAGGCCAGCTCGTGGCCCAATCGGAAACCCACACCCTGAACTTCGGTGACGTCAAGACCGTGCTGTTCAGGGTGCTGAAGATCATGGCCTTCTTTGAAGCCCTCACAGCCATCGTCCTGGCGGTACGCTTTTGGATCGCCTATGACGACAACCCTGGCGCAGCAGTGTGGCACGGCATCTTCCACGCCGTCTCCGCATTTAATAACGCAGGCTTTGCCCTCTACAGCGACAATCTCATTGGGTTCGCAGAAGATCCGTGGATCATAGTTCCTATCTGCGCAGCCATCATTGCCGGCGGGCTGGGCTTCCCTGTGATCATCCAACTGGGCAGGGACCGTCTGAGGTTCAAGAACTGGACCATCCACCTTCGCCTGACCGTCTACGGATCATTGTTGCTTCTGGCAGTGGGTATCGCATTGTTCGCGGCCTTTGAATGGAACCGTCCCGAGACTCTGGGATCGATGGGTTTCGGCGGAAAAGTCCTGGGCTCGTTGGCGGGTGGAGTGTTTCCCAGGACAGCGGGTTTCAACAGCATCGATTACGGGGCCGCAACCCCGGAAACACTCATGGTCACCAACGTCCTGATGTTCATTGGCGGCGGCAGCGCAGGAACCGCCGGCGGTATCAAGATCACTACGTTCCTGGTCCTGGCTTTTGCGATTTGGAACGAGATTCGTGGACGCGAGCAAGTGACCATTGCGCACCGGTCCATTAGCTCCTCCACGCAACGCCAGGCTCTCACTGTCGCCCTGCTCGGCGTAGGAGCAGTGATCTTAGGGACCATGCTGCTCCTCATGACCACCGACTACAGCTTGGAGAAAGTGCTTTTTGAATCCATCTCCGCGTTCGGAACTGTTGGCCTGAGCACTGGAATAACCTACAACCTGCCTCCAACCGCGGAGTGGGTGCTGATGGCCCTGATGTTTACTGGGCGCATCGGCACCATCACCGTGGCTTCAGCCATTGCCCTCGCTTCCCGGCCAAGGCATTTCATGCTTCCCGAAGAACGGCCAATTATCGGCTGATCCGGGAATGGACAGTGCGCGAAACCCCCTGCAACTGCATTTCCGGTTGTTCAGGACAATGGGAGACCCTCGTTTACGGAGACCAAGTGCTCTGCGCGCGTTCCTCGTCGCCAGACGTCGCGGACATTGAGGGTGTCGCTGATTGTGGAAGTGGGGTCGCCGTCGACAAGGAGGAGGTCTGCGCGCTGGCCAACCTCGATACTTCCCCGGTCAGTGAGGCCAAAACGTCTTGCGGTGACTGCCGTCGCAGCTCTGAGCGCTTTAGTGGGCGTAAGTCCGGCGTCAACAAAATGTTGAAGCTCCTGATGAACGCTGGCGCCGTGGGCCAGGCCTCCGAGGAACGGCAGGGGTTGGGAGACATCTGTTCCGATGAGCAGGTCAACTCCGGCTTCATCCAGCGCGCGCACAGTGTTCAGGACGTCTTGGAGGCGGCCTTGGGGGAAATGGTTGAAGCTGCTCCTAAGAGTTTCGTCCCATTCCTTTGAGAGCTTCGAGGAGACCCTTGGGTCATCTGCAAGGGCGGCCCCGGTGATCCCCATCATGGAGGCATTCAGCACCACGCACGCGACCACGAATGTCTCGGACTGAGCGATCGCATTGACGATCTCCGGAGTGTGCGGGCGGTCCATGAACAAATGCGCCAGGCCATCAATCCCGGCCTCAATACTCATCCGTGTTGCGTCAAGGGTGAGCGCATGGGCAATGGTGGTCATGCCCAGTCGGCGCGCTTCGGCTACACCGGCATTCAGTGTGGCTTGATCGAGCATTGGCAAGCCCGGGTGGCCTTCGACGGTTCCGTCGTCAACCATGAATTTGATGTAGTCGGAACCGGCTCCGGCCAGCTTTTGGACCACGGAAACAGCTTCCTGCGGCGAGGTGACCTTCGCCCGCACAATGGGATCAACGCGCACCCGCGCACCGGGACCGCCAGGACCCTTGCCGCGCTGTGGATTGAAGTCTTTGGGGAACAATTCCTCCGGGTGGCCACCGGGCGGAGTGAGACCGAAGCCGGCGGAACGGACATCAGCAAGGGCGTCGTCCTGCATAATATGGTCGCGATCGCGGGCAGTATTGACGCCCTGCATTTCCAACTCCGTGGTCACACCGAATTGCAGCGCCATCCGCAGTCCACTGACGTCAGTATGGACGTGCGCGTCGATCAACCCGGGCAGAAGTGTGGTTCCCGGAGCTTCAACGATTCCAACACCTTCCGGGACCCGATCCGTGACGGCGTCGATGAGGCCGTCGACGACAACAACTACCTTTCGCCCAAGGTTCTTTGTACCGTCAAATACGCGGTCGGCCACAATTGCAGTACGCATAGGATTAGTCCCCGTTTCAATGTCGTCGAGAATGAGTCGATGACCCCGTCCATGTACGTGCATAGTATCATCTAGGTGACAGAATGCACGTACTTTAGGAGCTGCAATGAATGACCGCACCACAGAGTCGGGGGCCGGCCCGGATGATGAAGCTCTTCTCGAGACGATCGGCACGGCCTTCTCCAAGCTGCGGCGGCGGACGTCGAGCGTTCCGCTGGACCCGCCCATCGTGCGCACGGACATTCAACGTGATCTTCTGCTGGCAGTAGTAGAGGAATCGGACGGACTCTTGAGCGTCAACGCCGTTGCCGCCGCCCTGAGCATGGACCGCACCGCAGTGAGCCGCCTCGTAGCCCGTTGTGTGGGCGAGGGGCTGTTGGAGCGGGTCGCTTCCCAAACGGACGGGCGAAGCATCACCCTGCGACTAACCGCCGCAGGTCACGAGGCGTTGGCATACTCCCGCCGCCAACAACGTCAAGCATTCGACTACATCACCCAAGATTGGGACCACGACGAGCGGATCCAATTCGCCAGGTTGCTGCATAAGTACGTGAGGGCAACGGCGTCACTCCCCCGGCCCTCACTGGAGGACTAACGGTAGACAGGCCAGCTAATGCCCAACGCGCCGGCTCCGGCAAAGGACAAGTCCGAGTTAGGGACCTCTGCCTCTCGGAATCGCCTTACCAGCCGTGGGAGGAGTCTGGGAGGCGGCCCACTGCAAGACCTGCCACCCAGGATGTCCATGCTTCCGCCCGGACGCTATTAAAAATGGTGGCGCAACCTCAAGAATTGCTCAGTAATACCTCAAGATTTCCTCAAGATCCAAGTTGGCGCTGGGTCATGCACGCCGACGTCCCAGCCACCTGGCGAAGAGCCGGGACCGGCTCGGCCTCGTCCACGGAACCAAAAGGACCAGCCAACTACAGGCTTAGATGGATCCGTGGCTGTGGGCAGGCTATTTTCTTTAGTCACGAGTCGGATAGTGACAAGCCGCGCCGCCGCAGTGTCAATAGGTAGCGTTTTCAGCGAGGTTCGTACTGTCCCCCAGGAATTGGATACCCAGTGACCGCCGCTTGGAACGCCGTGCTGCCTATTTTTTGGGAGGCAGCGCGAGTTTGAAGACCTTGGCCCACGCGGAGCCGACCTGCTTGGGCAGCGGTCCCGTGGTGTACTTCAAGCCGTAGCGTTCGCAGATGTCGCGGACCTTGGGTGCGATCTCGGCGTACCGGTTGGAGGGTAGGTCGGGGAAGAGGTGGTGCTCAATCTGGTGCGACAAGTTCCCTGTCATGAGGTGCATGAACCGGGGGCCGGAGATGTTGGCGGAGCCAATCATCTGGCGGACGTACCAGTCGCCGCGGGTTTCGCCTTCCACCATTTCTTCGGTGAACGTGTCTGTTCCTTCAGGGAAGTGTCCGCAGAAAATAACCGCATGGGCCCAGACGTTGCGGACGGCATTGGCAACGAGCGTGCCGTAGAGGGCTTGTTTCCCTGAACCCGACAGCATGGCCAAGGCCGGGGTGGCTGCGTAATCCTTGGCGAACTGTTTGATCGCCTTTCGACCCAGCGCCTTGAGGTCCTTGTTCATGGCCTCCTTTGACTTCAGGCCTTCCTTGTACTCGGGAATCTCCAGATCGTAGATGGCGATGCCCCATTCGAACACTGGCGCGAGCAAGGCGTTGTACAGCGGATTGCCCAGGTTGAACGGCTTCCACTCCTGGTCGGGGTCCATGCGCAAAAGGTTATAGCCGACGTCGCGGTCCTTGCCCACCACGTTGGTCCAGCGGTGGTGGAGGTCGTTGTGCGTGTGTTGCCACGACCGCGACGGGGTGACGAAGTCCCATTCCCAGGTGGTGGAGTGAATGTCCGGGTCACGCATCCAGTCCCACTGGCCGTGGAGGATGTTGTGGCCAAGTTCCATGTTCTCCAGGATTTTGGCCACGCTGAGCAGTGTTGTGCCGGTGAACCAGGCCACCCTGTTCTTGCCTGCCAGCAGCGCGGCCCGACCGGAGATCTCCAACCCGCGTTGGATCTTGATCATGCGCCTGATGTACGCGGCGTCGCTTGAACCTCGTTTGGCGAGGATTTCGTCGCGAAGCGCGTCGAGTTCACGGCCCAGTTCAGCTACTTGCTCGTCGCTGAGGTGTGCGGCCGCCGGAGGTCGCACGGTGGGCCTGCCCTCATCGGCAAGGGCACCAGGACGTGTCTTGGGTTCGACGGCGGCGGCGGACCTTTTGGTTGAAACTACTGACATGCGGTTGTGCTCCTCAGATTTCGAGGTTGACTGGCCCGGCGGCTGCCGAGACGCAGGTTTGGATGAGTTCCCCGGGCGCTCCATGGACTTCACCGGTACGCAGGTCGCGGACTCTTCCGGCGAGCAACGGAGTCAGGCAGCTGTGACAAATACCCATGCGGCAGCCGCTGGGCATCAGCACCCCCGCGTCCTCCCCGACGTCGAGAATGGGGACCCCGCCGTCGGCCATGACCTCGCGGTCAGAAGCTTCGAAGGTGACCACGCCACCTTCACTGCCGTCCCCTCCCAAGAGTTCGGTGCTGAATCGTTCGATAGTGAGCGAGCCGTGCCCGCTTCCACCATCGGATTCCTTCACTGCTGTGGCGTCTGCAGGCAACGCAGCCCGGTTCCACATATCTTCGGCATCGTTCAGGAACGATTCAGGGCCACACGCATATGCTGCCCTGTTCCGCCAGTCCGGGCAGACCTCTTCCAGTGCGGCCGTGGACGTAAAGTTCAGGCGGCCGCGACCGCCCGTGTGCCACTGCACCAAACGGAAGTTGGGAAACTGGTCAGCGAGTTCAGCCAGTTCTTCACGAAAGATGGTGTCGCCCTCTTCGCGGGAGGAGTGGATCAGGACAACATCTGCGTCGGGGCGGCTTGGGACCAGTGTCCGAATCATTGACATGACGGGGGTGATGCCGCTGCCCGCAGTGAGCATCAGAAGTGACCGTGGATGCTCAGGGAGGACAAAGTCGCCCTGGGGTGGCGCCAGGAAGAGGACATCACCCACTTTCGTGTTACGGACCAAGGTCCCGGACACGGATCCAACATCAGTGACCGTGATGGCCGGATCCTTACCTGCCTTCGCGCTCAGCGAATAGGACCGCCATTGGCGCACCCCGTTCAGTTCCACCCCTATCCGCGCCCATTGGCCGGCGAGGTGGGCATGCCAGCCGCGGCCGGGACGGAAGAAAATAGTGGCTGATTGGGCTGTTTCCTGGACTACCTTAGTAACGACTCCACGCAGCTGACGAGACGAATAGACCGGATTGAAGAGCGCCAGAACGTCCTCCGGCGCAAGCGGGCTCGTCAAAACTGAAGCTATACGGGCCAAGGGCCGAAAGCTGACCATGGGGGTACTCCTCACAACGACGGAGAACGAGAACCCCGGCTGGGTCCATCGGGACATCCACACTACCAACTGCAGTAAGCATGCTTACGATTTGCCTCATGCTGACGCCTCATTGGCTTCCATGCATAGGGAAAGCCCCTCGGGAGGGGCTTTCAACGGGAATGGGACGTGATGCTTGGATTGGTCAGCGGTGATGCGCTCCTCCTCTCCGGGCTTCGGTGGCCCATGCCGGTTTCAGTAGGAAGAGGTTAATACGTCTACTGGATTCCACGCAAACCCTGGCAACCTTCTTGCTCTCCCTCGATGAACAACCTCAGACTTATCCAGGGCTCAGCGACGACGGCAGCCACGTCCGCGCGCACGTGGAAGCTTACCGACGGGCTGGCTCAATTGGACTCGTCAACGGGCAGCCGACGTGGAGTGACGTGCGGCCTGCAGCCGCAGACTGGCCAGAAAGTCAGCAACAACCAGCCGCCCATCAACCCGTTGGCACATGCGCCTCTGCGGAGTTGTGCTCGTAGTCTCGAATGTACTGGTCACTTCGCCGAGCCCGGTGACAACCAAGGGGGCGCTGTCACCCAGGCACCACAAGGGCCCAAACTTGATGAAGTCCGGGACTTCCAAGCCATGAAAGTGATCCCATAACCACCTACCTACGCGGCCGCCGGCCCTCAGTGCCTCATCAAGCTCCGCCACGGAAATAACAACTGGTCGGTACGCCTCCGCAGGAAACTGGTCAATGTCCAGCTGCTGGTTGGCAAAGACGAACTTCGCAGCCATGGGGTCGGTGAAGTAGTTGTATTCATCGTCAACCAACCCCTGGGAAGATCCACCAACCCAGGCCAGCTTGAACCGTGATGCGATCTCCGGCTCCTGAAGAAGGGCATCCGCCACATTGGTCAGCGGCCCTGCACACACCAGTGTCAAGGGCAGCTCGTCCTCTTCACGCACGGCGTCAATGATCGATTGGGCCGCCGGGTTCATTCGGGACCGCCCTGTAAAAGTTGAATCCAGTCCTGCCTGGACGGTTGCGGGGTTCCGCTGCTCCAGAGTGTCCAGCAAGTCCTGTGCGAGTTGTACTCCAGCCTGCGCCTGGCCGGCGGGAGGCCCAAACATGGGGTTGGTCAGTGAACTCGTGATGGCGGTGATCCGATTGGCCGGCGCCATGGCATGGTGGGCCAGTGCGACGAGTCCGTCGGGATCACCGGCCCAGTCGTTATCCAGGACCACTCTGCTGGTTGCTGCGATGTTGATCATTGGCATGTAAATGCGAGCCTCTCCTGACACGGTACTGCGAAGTGGTTGTCCCGATGCAGTCCTCGACCTAGCCCTTGATGAGGTCCATGAATGCCTGAAGGTGTTCGGCCATGTCCACCGACTCGTCATAGAGCCAGGCGAGTTGGATTCCGTCCACAAGGGCGGTGATCTGGCGGGCCACTATGTGTGGCTGGATGCCTTGCCGCAGGCGCCCGGCCTCACGCTCCCGCTCCAGCTCGGCGACGACTGAGTCAACAAAGTCCTGGTTGCGCCTCAACAGGAAGTCATGGGCCGGATGGTCGGGGCTGATGGCCTCCGCACGCAGCGTGGCATCAAGTTGGATCACTCCCCGGATACCGGCATTGTGCCTCATCACGGCGGGGACGGTTCCCAAGAGGCCCTGTTCGCTGATCAGCTCCTGCCTCCAGGGCCCCTCCCGTTCTTCACGGAGTACCAGCACGGCTTCAAGCAGCGCTTCTTTGCTGCCGAAATGATGGAGAAGTGCGGTATGGCTGGTGCCCACGGCCTCCGCTATCTGCCGGATGGACAATCCCAAATAGCCTTTCTCGGCGAAGACCTGGAACGCCGCCTCTACCAGTTCGGCTCGTTTCCTGGCCCCGTTGGCGTAGGGGGCGCGCTTGCCCGTGCGGGCCGGCCCGCGGGTTTCCTGATCCATGGATAGACCTCCTTTCAGACGAGGCTACCAAGTTTCTTTTCCACTTTGGTAAAGAAATCTTCACTAAAGTATTCCAATGTGGTCCAGGTTTGGTTACCGTTGCATGAAAGGCCCAGCCGTTACTGCCCGAGGCCTTCATCACCGGTCACAGAGAGCCAAAGGTGGTTCTGATCCAAAGGAGGATTTTTATGGGTGACCCCACAGCTCAGGCACAGGTCATGGAACCTGCCAATGCCGCACCTGGCTCATCAGCAGAAGCCGCCAGGCCGGCGTCGAACGTTTCGCCTCAGACGCTGCCGTCCAGTAAAAAGACCATGGCCCTGGTCCTCATCGCAGCCCTGGGCATGTACATCATGAGCCTGACCCTGGGCACGGCGCTCTCCCTGCGCTTGGCAGTAGTTGATCCGGCGGCCAAAGAGGCAAGCTACGGCATGGCCGTCTCCATCAGCTCACTTCTCTTGCTCGTCACCATCCCGCTCACCGGCGCCCTGTCCGATCGCACGGCCGGCCGGTTCGGTCGCCGTCGGCCTTGGATCATCGGCGGGCTGGTACCTGCGTTGCTCGCCGCAGCCGTGATCGGTACCGTGCCGTCCACGCCCGTGATCATCGCCGCGTACGTCGTAGCCCTGGTCTCTGCGCAAGCGGCGTTCAACGCCTACGCGGTGATTCCCATCGAGGCCCTTCCAGACAACAAACGGGCACGCGTCATGGGTGCCATGGGCATGGCCGGCGCACTGGCAATGTCCGCGGGCTCCTACCTTGCCGCCTGGCTGGTGGACGCCCCGCTGCTCATGATGTGCGTGCCGGTCCTGCTGGCCCTCGTCTGCAGCATCCCGCTCCTGGTCCTCTACAAGGATCCGGCGAAGACACGTGCCGAACTCCCTCCGCTTGACCTTAAGGGACTCGCGAAGTCCTTCCTTGTCGACCCGCGAAAGCACCCCAACTTTGCCTGGGCTTGGGTTTCACGATTCCTGGCCGGCATCGCCATGACAGCACTCTTCGCCTACTTCATCTTCTTCCTGATGGACGGCCTGGGGATGCCGATCGCCGAGGCCGGAAAGAGCGCCGGCTTGCTGACCCTGATTTCGGCTCCCGTCAGCATCCTGTTCTTTACAGCCTCCGGTTGGCTCTCAGACAAGATCGGTCGCCGCAAGCCGTTCGTGATCGCGGCGGCGCTCCTCATGGTCACGGCCTTGGTGCTCGGCGCCACGGCAACGTCCTTTGAACAGTTCGTCGTTGCATGGATCGTATTCGCGATGGGCCAGGCCATGTACCTCACCGTGGATCTGGCATTGTGCGCCGCCGTCCTCCCGGACGCCCGGGACACCGGCAAGGACATGGCCGTCTTCAGCCTCGCCCTCAGCATCCCCAACATCATGGTTCCCGCCGCCGCCCCGGCGATCCTGGCCATCGGCAGCGGACACAACTACGGCTTCCTCTGGTTCGCAGCAGCAGCACTCTGCGCCCTGGGCAGCATCACCGTCACGTTCATCAAGGGTGTTCGCTAAGCAGCGGACAACCAACTTCACGCCTCGAAAAGGAAAACCATGACAAGCTCCGCATCGTTCCCCAACGACTTCCTCTGGGGAGTCGCCACCGCCGCCCACCAAGTTGAAGGCAACAACGTCAACAGCGACACCTGGTTCCTGGAACAACTTCCCGGCACCATCTTCGCCGAGCCCTCCGGCGATGCAATCGACCACTACCACCGCTACCGCGAGGACATCGCCCTTATTGCGAGCCTCGGGTTCACCACCTACAGGTTCTCCTTGGAGTGGGCTCGGATCGAGCCCGAAGAAGAACAGTTCTCGACGGCGGCGCTCAACCACTACCGTCGCGTCCTGGAGGCGTGCCACGAGTACGGACTGACCCCGGTGGTCACCTTCCACCACTTCACCTCCCCGCTCTGGCTGCTGGCCGCAGGCGGGTGGGAAGACGCGGCCACTCCGGAGCGTTTCGGGCGCTACTGCGCCCGCGTTACCGAGCACCTCGGTGACCTGATCGGCGTCGCTTGCACGCTGAATGAACCCAACCTCCCGTGGTTGCTCAAGGAACTCGGTATTGGTGGCGGCCCCGCCGAGACCCGAGGCCAGGTGCCCGTCTGGGCTGCTGCGGCCGAGCGCCTCAACATCGAAGCGGCAAGAGTGGCCCCGTTCCAGTTCACCGTCTCCGATGCAGGCTTCGACGTAAAACTTGCAGCGCACCACGCCGGCCGTGACGCCATCAAAGCCCGCTACCCTGAGCTCATGGTGGGCTGGACCCTGGCCAACACGGACATCCACGCCGCACCGGGCGGGGAAGCCAACGCGGACCGGATACGCCGCCAGGTCAATGAACGCTTCCTGGAAGCCTCCCGCGGAGACGACTTTGTGGGAATCCAAACCTACGGACGCACGGTGTTCGGAGCCGAGGGACTTGTCCACGCCGAGGACGGCGTTCCCACCAACCAGATGGGCGAAGAAATCTACCCTGAGGGCTTGGAGGCGACCATCCGCGAGGCTGCCCGCATTGCACAGATCCCCGTCATCGTCACTGAGAACGGGCTGGCAACCGAGGACGACACCCAGCGCCTGGATTACCTGCGGACCGCTGTTGCAGGCGTTGCCTCCTGCCTGGCGGACGGCATCGACGTTCGTGGCTATATCGCCTGGACCGCATTCGACAACTTCGAGTGGGTGTTCGGATACGTTCCCAAGTTCGGACTTATCGCGGTGGACCGGGCAACGCAGGAGCGCACTCCCAAGCCCAGTGCGCACTGGCTGGGCAGCGTAGCGCAGAGCAACGGCGCCTCGCTGGAGCCCGCAAGCCAACCTGCCTGATCCTGACTGCACCACCTGCAAATCCCTAAAACCCTGGAGGCTACCCTGATGACTACCTGGCACGCCCGCATGATTGCTGCGGACAACGAGCATGACGGCGCACCGCTGTTTCGCGGCGAGTTCGAGCTCGACGAAGGCCACGGCGATGTGGAGTCCGCCACTCTCTTCCTGTCCGCACTTGGCGTGGTGGAAGCGTGGGTCAACGGCCAGCGTGCTTCCCAGGACCTGCTGACGCCGGGCTGGTCCAGCTACGAGTGGCGGGTCCGGTACAGCGAGCTCGACGTCACCGCGCTGATCAGCACGACGACGGTCATCGGACTCGCGCTGGGAAACGGCTGGTACAGGGGCCGGCTGGCTTGGTCGGGGGGTTCGAAGTACTACGGTGGGGAGCTGGGCGCGTTTGCCGAGTTGAGGGTTCGGTTCGCCGACGGCCACCAGCAAGTGATCGGTACGGACGGCTCGTGGACCGCCGGGCCATCGGCCACCACGGCCAATGACCTTTATGACGGGCAGTCAATAGACGCCCGACGATTCGACGACGCCTGGCTCGCCCCCGGGTTCAGCTCAGGGCAGTGGACACCGGTGCGCATTCTTGACGATGACCTCAGCCGTCTTGAGCCCTACATCGGTCCGCCCGTACGCCGTCAAATGGAGCTGCAGCCGACGAAAGTATGGACGTCGCCCGCCGGCAAGGTCCTGGTGGACTTTGGCCAGAACCTGGTGGGATGGGTCCGGGCGTCTGTGACTGGTACTGCCGGTGATGTGGTGACCGTCCGTCACGCAGAAGTGCTGGAGCATGACGAGTTGGGCACCCGGCCCTTACGCTCGGCTGAGGCGACTGACCGGTTCACGCTTTCGGGCGGGGCAGACGTCTTCGAACCGACCCTCACGTTCCACGGCTTCCGGTACGTGGAGGTTCAGGGCTGGCCAGGAGGTGTCGACGCCCTGCTCGACGGCGGCCTGACCGCCGTCGTGATCAGTTCGGACATGAAGCGGATCGGCACTTTCCAAACGTCGAATCCCCTGCTGAACCGCCTCCATGAAAATGCGGTGTGGGGCATGCGGGGAAACTTCGTGGACGTCCCCACTGACTGCCCGCAGCGGGATGAACGGCTCGGTTGGACAGGTGACCTCTCGGCGTTCGCACCGAGCGCTGCCTTCCTGTTCGACAGCCGTGACTTCCTGCGGGATTGGCTGCGTGACCTGGCCTTGGAACAGAGCCACGACGAGGACCTGGTGCCTTTCGTGGTGCCCAACGTCCTGAAGTACATTGAGCAGCCTGCGGAGTTCGGCGCACCGGACACGGCTGCGGTGTGGAGCGACGCTGCCGTGTGGGTCCCTTGGGCACTGTGGGAGGCCTATGGTGATCGACGAGTACTCGAGGAGCAGTTCGCTTCCATGACCGGGCACGCCCGGCGGCTGCGCAGCAAGCTCTCGCCCAACGGGTTGTGGGACACCGGTTTCCAGTTTGGTGACTGGCTCGATCCCGATGCCTCGCCGGACCAGCCGTGGGCGGCGAAAGCTGACAAGCACGTGGTGGCGACGTTGTGCGCTTACCGCACCGCATCATTGGTGGCTGCAGCTGCCAAAGTTCTCGGGGACAAGGGGGCCATGGCCGAGTTTGATGCCATGGCGGCGGACCTGCGGACGGCCTTCAAGGCGCACTATGTGTCCGCAGAAGGCGTCATCACCAGCGATTGCACCACTGTTTATGCGTTGGCCATTGTCTTCGGAATTCTCGGGGAGCCGGATCGTAAGTTCTCAGGCCATCGGCTGGCCGAACTGGTGGAAAAGTCGGGCTTCCGTATCTCCACAGGTTTCGCGGGCACACCCTTTGTGACCGATGCCCTGACGGTCACCGGCCACTTGGACGCGGCGTACCGGCTCCTGCTCCAAACCGAAAACCCCTCGTGGCTCTACTCCGTCACCATGGGCGCCACCACCATCTGGGAACGGTGGGACTCCATGCTTCCGGATGGCAGCATCAACCCGGGCGAAATGACCAGCTTCAACCACTATGCCCTGGGCGCAGTGGTGGACTGGATGCACCGCACCATCGGCGGACTATCGCCGTTGGACCCCGGCTACAGCCGCATCCTCATTGCCCCGCAGCCCGGCGGAGGACTCACCTGGGCAGAAACCACCCTGGAGACGCCCCACGGCATTGCCTCGGTCCGATGGGACCTGGTTGATGGCCGGCTCGAGGTCTCCGCGACGGTTCCGGAGGGCACCGAGGCAGTCCTGCGGCTCCCGGGCGAGGACGACCAAACAGTCGGCCCGGGCCAGCACACCAGGAGTGCACACCCCGCCGAGCTCACCTTCCAATGATTGAAAATCCAGCACCGGGCCACCGGCGTGGTGCGCGAAGCTAAAAGCAGACACACAGCCTGACGAAGGAAAGAAGGAACACATGTCCCTCAGCGTCGAGGAAATCAACAAAACACTTCCCCTGGCCAACACGCTCCCGGGCGAAGCTGTCCCCTACTACATGGCCTCCGGCGAAGGCGCCCGCTACGAGATCAACGGCCAACTCATCACCGTGATCGCCCGGGCGGCAGACACGGGCGGCATCTTCAGTGCCGCCTACGTTTCCGGTGGCCTGGGTGCTGAGTCGCCCTTTGTCAGCCACGCGATCGAACATAAAACGCTGTACGTCTTCGACGGCATCCTGCACGTGTGGCTGCCGGGCGAAAGCCGCATCCTGACACCCGGAGATTCAGTAGTCATTCCGCCGGGTACTCCCCACGCCTACCGCATGGCCAGCCACTACACCCGCTTCCTCAACTGGATGACACCCGGCGGGGCGGAGGCCTACTACGAGCGTGTGGGCACTCCCATCGACTCACACGTTCCGCCCGCCCGCGCCGGCCACACGCTGACCAGCCGGGAACAAGCAGAGGTCGGTGCCGAATTCGGCATCACTTTCCCGGATGTGGAACGCGTCCAGCCGGGACTGCAACAAAACGCCGGCCTGCCCGCAACGCTGAGCCCTTACTTCCTCAGCGCGGGCGAAGGCGAGCGCCTGGTCAGCTACCAGACCATGTTCTCCTACCTTTCACGGCCGCAGAATACCGGGGATAACTATTTTGCCGTCCACACCAAGGGCGCCAAATCTCCCTATATCCCCTTGCACTTCCACTCCGAGCACACGGAGAACTTCCTGTGCACGGAGGGCCGCATGTGGCTCTATGCGAACGGCCGGGAGATGCTGCTGACCAAGGGCGACTTTGTCCACGCCCCTGCAGGAACCATCCATTCCTTCGCGTTCGATGCCCACAACACCCAGATGGTGGGCTTCCTGACGCCATCGGTCTTCAATGGTTTCTTCGAGTACTTCAACGAGCCCACAGAGGACTACATCTATACCGAGGGCGGTGCGCCGTACATGGACATGGAGGGTTTTGGCCGGGCACAGGCAGAGATGGACCTGACCGTCGTCGGCCCTCCGCCGCAGCGGCGTGTGGGCCTGGACTTCTAGGCTGAAACAACAAAGGGTCCGGACTCTTCAGGGAGTCCGGACCTTTTTGTCGTTGTTGGGCTTCTCAGGCGAGCAAAGCCCGTCCGTAGTCGTTGCCGTTGGGAGTGCGGACCACCGTGTGCATGTGGAAGGGCGCGGGGGTGTCGTTGTTCAGGAAAACGCCGGAGTGGTGGTCCAATTCCAGAATGACCACCGGGCTCTGGATGCGGAAGTAGAAGGCTTCGGAGCCTTGCCAGCCGCCAATCCAGGAGAACCAGGTTTCGTCGTAGTGTCCCTGGATTTCCCGGAGGCGGGCAGCCCGCGGGCCGGCCGGCAGGTAGGAGATCCACTCCTCCACAATCCTGTCCAGGAGCGCTGTCGCGGTGGCCGGCATTGATGAGACCGGAATGCCTTCATAGGGGATGATCCGGTTGTCCTGGAAGCAACCCGCAAGGTGCCGTTCATCCCCTGCATGCAGGCGCCCTTCCGGCATGGATGGGTCCTGCATCTGCTGGTAGACGGTTGCTTCAGCACGGAGCCCAGGTGTCAGGGCCTCCATGAGTTCCCGCGCCCACTGGATGCGTTCTTTGAAGACCCGTTCCTTGGAAACCCGTTCTTCAATAAGCTCAGCGCCGTGGTGGGCACCGTCGTCGATGGTGTCTGGTTCGGCGCCCAGGAACACCGGTGAAATGACCATTTGGCTGCCCGCTGCCAGGCAGTTGAGTGCCACGTGGTGGCCGAAGAGCTGCCAGCCCCAAGGCTCCGCCCCTGAAGGAGCACCGTACATCGCGAAGTTGTAGCTGTACTCGTTCATGAGCAGCGGCAGGTCCACGAGGTCGCCCAGAAGGCCGTTGATGCGCATGAGGTTTCGTGTCAGCGCAAAACCCTCGGGGCTGAGGCTCGCTTCAACCACGGCCAAGGCGGCATCCCGGACTGCTGGTTCGCATTCGTCCAGGCGAAGCCCGGTGTCATGCTGCATGAATTCCGGGTTGGCCCAGCTCTGCCATTCAGGGGCATCCACGTCGTAGCACAGGCGGTTCTGCAATTCTTGAGGCAGCAGCGCCAGCAGCTTTTCAGCTGCTGCCAGCATGTCCGACGTCGGTGCTTCCTCGCCTGGCATCGCTTCAGTGAGCGTGTACAGCCCTTCGCGCACCACGCCGTCGTTGGTCACACCGACGAAGGGTTGGGGATATAGCTTCTTCCACCCCTCGATCATGGGGCCGGCAAACGGATCGTCTTTGGCGGCTTCGGCGTATGCCCGGGCGTCCAGGCCGCGGAGTTTCGCTACACGTGGATGATCCGGCGTGTAGAGGTAGTCACGAAATGACGGCGTCGACATGGGAGGCGTCCTCTGCTTCATGCGTTTCGGTGTGGGACCACCCCGCGGCAATGCGGAGGGCATGTGCTGCCGGTTCGGCGGTGCTGCCCCGCCAGGCAACGTGTTGATCGGGGCGGACCAGGACTGCGTCGGCTGCCCACAGGTCCGCCATCCGCGTTCCCTTACTGTCAGGTCCTACTGCCATCGTGGCCATGGGAACGCCGAGCTCCGCGGCGGCCAACAGGACCGGCGCGTACACTTCTCCGACGTCGCCACCTGCCAGGGATTCGACGTCCACCAGCAACGTGAACCCTGCGCCCAAATGGTCGTAGAGGGATGTTGAGTCCGGCAGCCAGGTGTGCGGAAGCAGCGCTCCCGGAGTGGCTGTGGGCACGTAAAGGATGGGATCTTCCGCAGGCACGGGTGCACCGTCCGGGACAACCAGCGGCGATGCTGCGTAGTTGTACCCCAACACCAGGCCCAGGGAATCGAACTCGCTTTGCTTCACGCCCAGTGCTGCATGGGCGCGTGCCCTGGCAGCCGCTCCGTCCTCGCCTTCACGTTCCAAAGCCGGGTCCGCGAAGTGGTACGCGAGCGCCTTGCCATTGGCTGCGGCGTCGTTGATGGTTCGCTCGGCAACGGGGCGCCGTTCCAGCACGTAGCTGTCCAGTAAGTCCGGCCCGGCCCAACCATCCAAAGCGGCGGCGATCTTCCATGCCAGGTTGGCGGCGTCTCCGATGCAGGTGTTGAAGCCGTGGCCGCCCCAGGGCGGATTCTGATGAGCGGCGTCGCCCACCAGGAACACGCCGTCGCTTCCGTAGGACGGTGCAAGGAGCATACGCGCGGTCCAGGGATCGGTCGCGATAACGTCAACCTCGACGTCGGCACCCACCAGGGATCGGACCATCGCTGCCGGATCCAGGTCAATCCCCTCTGCCGTGGCGTCGACACCTTGAATAATCGCCCACCACGTTTGGCCAAGGTTCATCCGGCCAACCATCCCGGCTGTTCCCGGGCCGAGGACCCAATACTGGACGGCAGCATCCAGGCTGATCGTTTCGGCGAGGTCGCTGGAACGGAAGAGGATGCTGATGTTGGACAGGGCTGCAGATCCGCCTTCGAAACGGATTCCCAGCCCGCGGCGGACGGTGGAGGAACCGCCGTCGGCCCCGGCCAGGAAGCTGCACCCAACGGTCCGGCTGCCTGCACCGTCGGTCACGGTGACGGACTGCCCGCCGCCTGCCCTTGCGGTGAAGTCCTCCACCCTCAATCCGGTCAGGAGTGTGGCATGGGCTGAGGCTGCCACGGCCTCACGGAGCACGGTTTCCAGCACCGGTTGCGGTACCTGCTGCCCGCATTCGGGTTGCGGCCCATATCGGCCTGCTTCAAGCTGGAAGGCGTTCGGGAACCGCCGGATCTCGCGTCCGGTCAGGGACGAACAAAAGATGACGTCCTGGGCGAAGTCCACAGGCAGCGGGGCTGCCTCCCGCAACTGTGCAGCGAGTCCGAGCCGGCGCAGGTGGGTCATGGTTCGCGCATTCGTGGTCTTGGCACGCGGCCGGTCCTGGTCTATGGCCGTTCGCGGCTCAATGACCACGCTGCGGATCCCCCGGTGGGCAAGGTCCAAAGCCAGGAACAACCCGCTCGGGCCACCACCTGAGATCAGTACAGGGACCTCGGGTGGCAGATCCGCCACGAGCGCCGGGCTGATAACAGCCATCAGGCCCTCGCCCGGAGCGACGGTTCACCAACGGGAGTCACCAAAGTGCCGAGCTTCTCGATCTCGACCTCTACGACGTCGCCTGCCTGCAACAACCACTGTGGCGTGCGGGCATAGCCGACTCCCTCAGGCGTGCCGGAAGCGATCACATCTCCAGGGTGCAGGGTGAAGGTTTCACTGATCAGCGAGACGATGGCCGGGACGGAAAAGATCATGTCCCGGGTGTTGCCGTTCTGAACTTCCGTGCCGTTGACCCGGGTGCGGACCTGGAGGCCATCGCGGAGGTCGCCCACGTCATCGCGGCTGACCAGTGGGCCCATGGGACCGGTGAAGTCGCCGTTCTTGCCCAGTGTCCACTGGGACGTGAGCTTTTGGGCACGCCGTGCGGTGATGTCGTTGAAGGTGGAGTACCCAAATATGGCCTCCTCGGCTGCAGCCTCGTCACCAGACTCCACCCGCCTACCGATGTAGGCAGCTACCTCGCCCTCCCAGTCCAGGCCCGCCTCGCTCCCCGGAACCGGTACCGGTACGTTGCCCACGGACAAGGAGGCAGTCCACCGGCCAAACAGGGTGGGATAAGGCGGGAGCTCCTGGTCCTTATAGCTGCCTTCGGCGGCGTGGGCCTTGTAGTTCAGGCCCACGCAAATCACCCGCGCGGACGCCGGAACCAGTGGAACCTCAATAACAGCCGCTCGATCGAGGCCGGCAGCAATGTCGGTGATGAGCGCCGGTGCCTTCTCCTGCCACCTCGCTGCGTCGGCCCAAAAGTCCGTCACGGACGCCAGCGGGAAAACGCGCTCGCCGCTCAGGGCCGCGACCCAGGGGCCGCCGTCGTGGTTGATACCTATGTACTGCATGATGGGCCTTTCAGGTTCGCCCGAAGGCGGTTGTCGGAAGGTAGAGGGCGCGGCAAAGTCGGGCCTGAAGGCCGGGCCGCAGCCAGTAGTGCGGAAAAGTTACGGATGGCCGGACTGGCGGCGGAAGAAAGAGACTGTGGCCGCGAGGGCCTTCTCGGCAGCGGCCGGACTTCCGTCCTCCAGCCGCCACATGTGGTCGGCGTCCTCGATGAGGAGGAGTTCGACGTCGGCGCCGGCCTTCTGCAGTTCGGCGGCCAAGGACTCCGATTGGGCGGCGGGAACAAACCTGTCTGCCGTGCCGTGGACCAACAGGAAGGGCGGAGCGTCCGGATTGACAAAGCTGATGGGGCTCGCTGCAGCTGCCTTACCGGGATATTCAGCCAACACCGCGCCCACCAGCAGCTCTTCCCGGGACCCGGGATCGCTGGCCCGCGCGACAGCGTCGGGCAGCGCCTGCTCCCCCATGTGAACCAGATCGGTGGGCGGGTACCACGCGGCGACCGCGGCGACCTTGCTCTCGCCTGCCCCGGTGAGGGCAACAAGACTGGCCAGGTGCCCGCCTGCAGAGTCGCCCCAGGCATAAATGTGCTGGGGATCAACGCCGTAGTGGTCAGCATGCTCCCGGAGCCATTGCACTGCGGCCAAGGCATCGTGGAGCTGAGCTGGAAACTGCGCCTCGGCGCTCAGCCTGTAATCCGCCGACGCCACGACGAATCCGGCTTCGGTAAGAACATCAAAGGGCGTCAGGCCGAAGCCATCGCACACCGGCCCCAGGGAGGAACGCTCCCCTACGCGCCAGCCGCCACCGTGGAAATGAACGACGGCGGGACGCAGCTTGTGGTGGCCAGCGGACCCGGGCGCGGATTCCGGCAGGTAGAGATCGAGCAACAGCGGCCGCGAGCCGTCGTCGCCGGTGCGGGCAAACTCAATCCCGGTGAGTATGCGGCCCTCCGTCATCGTTGACTCCCTCTGCGTCTTTCGCCGGATCCTCGATGTTCCGGGCGTTCCCTCCAAGGATGTCGAATACGCTCCCCGGCGTGAACAGTCGATTTCAATCATTGGAACCGTCAGCACTGGCCAGTTCAGAAGCCAGGAACGCCAACCCGCGTTGGACTATGTCCAATGCTGCGGAGTGGTTGAGGTATCCGTGAGTGGCTCCTTGCTCGAGTCTGAACGCTACATTGATCCCCGCGCCGCGGAGGCTTTGTGCATACAGTTCTGCCGAGGGACGGAGGTCGTCGTATTCGCAGGCCACGACGGCAGCAGGAGGCAACCCTGTGGGATCTCCATGCCCGGGCACGGCATAGGAGGATGCCGTGCTTGCCGGGCCGCCGAGGAAATTTTCCAACATGGCCGTGCAGTCCTCGGCCGAGAACCGCAAAAAGGGTGGCAGTGAGGACATCACCGCGGACGGCACGGTCAATGGTGGCACCGTCGAGTGGAGGAACGGATAGGCCAGAAGCATCTTCGCCGGCAGCGACGAGCCGATATCTTTAAGGTACATGGCGGCCCCACATGCCAGGTTGGCTCCCGCGCTCGCCCCACCAAGGCAAAGCCTGCCCGGATCGATTCCCAGGCCACTGGCCTGTTCAACGGCCCAGAACCATGCCGCGATGACGTCTTCGTGCGGGACGGGAAAATGCACCCCGCCCCTGGCCAACCGGTAGTCAACGGAAATGACCACTCCGCCGGTCCTGGCCACGAGTTCACGGGCCAGCTGGTCGGCTTCGCGCATCTCCAGGTCGCCGCCGGCAAACCCGCCACTATGCAACCAGACCAAACCGGGACCACCGCCGTCGTCCGCTTTGCCCCGCAGCGGGCCATCCACGCGCAGAGGACCGTACACGCGCAACGGGACCAGGCCGTTGGGACCTAGTGCCTGCGCCTCCATGACGTGGACCCGGGGAGGCGAATACGGGAGGCCCGCCCCGCCGAACGCCTCCAGCCTGTTCATCCCTGATGGATTGGCAAGCAACTCAGCGAAGGACGCCTCCCCGGCCACTGGCTCCATCAGTGCACGGAGCCCGGCGTCCAGGCTCATTGCTGCCCGAATTCACGCCGGAAGAAGTCGATGGACGTCTCCAGGATCCAATCCACCTGCTCTTCGGCAAAAAAGAAGCAGTGGTCCGCGCCCTCGATGGTGATGAGTTTATTCTGTACGCCTGCCCGTTCCAGGGCATCGGCGAGAAGTTCGCTTTGGGAGTGCGGCACCAGGCCATCCTTGTTGCCATGAATCAGCAGGAACGGAGGTGCTCCGGCTGTGACATATCCAAGGGGGCTGGCTGCGTGCAGCAGTGCCGGTTCCGGTGAGCCTCCCACGAGCATCGTTCCGGGATCAAGCGAAGCTCCTCGCGGGACGGCCGCGGTCAGTGGACCGTTCAGGAAGGACTCCACTCCTTGCCGTCTTGAAACATCGTTGAGCGAAGAAATGCCGTAGAAGTCCACCACCGCGTTGACTGCGCTGGACTTGCCCTGCACGCCGAGCCCGCCTTCGAGGTCGTCCCGGGAACCGGTGAGCCCCAGAAGTGCAGCGAGGTGGCCTCCTGCCGATTCGCCCCACGCCCCGATCCTGTCGGGATCGATTCCCAACTCATCAGCGTGGTGCCGGAGGTAGCGGACCGCTGCTTTGATGTCGTGCAGCTGGGCGGGGAAAGGGGCCTCGAGGGAGTGCCGGTAGTCCACCGTTGCGCACGCGATCCCAGCCTCGTTCAACAGCCGGAACACAGAGTCCGGGGCGAAGGTCGGCGGGAGCTCCCTCCGGTCGCCCAACTGGAACGCTCCCCCATGGATCCACACGACCACCGGGACGGCGGCTTCGGAAGTCTTCCGGGGCAGCCATACGTCCATGGAAAGGCGGCGGAAACCGACCGTGATGGCGTAACTGAGTTCCCGGTGCAGCAGCGATTCCTCCGACACCTCTTCAGGTTTGACTGGCGCATGAAAGGCGGGAAACGGCGGCGGGGTGGGTACCCGGTGTGAATCAGGGCTGATATCGGCAGTCTTTGCTGGTGTTTGAAGGGTCACTGGTTGCTCCTGGAGTCTTGGACGGAAAATCAGGCGTAGTGGCAGGCGACGTCAGCTTCGCCGACGCGCCGCAAGGCGGGCCGTTCGGAGGCGCATAGTTCCGTGGCCAGCGGGCAGCGCTGACGGAAAGGACATCCGCCGGCGGTCGTTGAGACAGCGGCGGCAGTCCTGACTCCCATGGATTCACGGACAGCCCGGCGCTGCGCTTGTTCGGCCGGGCGTGGCACCGGTGATGCCGCAACGAGGGCTTGGGTAAAGGGATGCTTCGGCGATTCCGTGACCGCTGCGGCAGGGCCGGCCTCCATGACCTGCCCCCGGTACAGGACCACCACCCGTTGGGCCAGGAACTGGACCACGGAGATGTCGTGGGCAATGAACAGGTAGCTCAGGCCGCGCTCGTCCCGCAGATCGGCCAGGAGGTTCAAAACCTGCGCCTGCGTTGACAGGTCCAAGGCGCTGACAGCTTCGTCGCAGACTACAAGCCGTGGTTCGCAGATGAGCGCCCGTGCCACCGAAATGCGCTGCCGTTGCCCGCCGGAGAACTGGCTCGGGTACCGGTCCACGGCTTCCCGCGGCAGTCCCACCCGTTCCAGCATGTCCTCCGCCTTGGTGCGGGCCTCGCCGCCGGCAATACCGCGGACGCGTAAGGGTTCTGCCAGTGAGGCGCCGATTGTCTTCCTGGGATTCAGCGAAGAGTTGGGGTCCTGGAACACAGCCCGGAGCTCACTGCCAATGGCGCGGCGCTTGCCCGAGCCCGCATGCGTGATGTCCTCACCCTTGAATTCCACGGAACCGCCGGACACCTTCTGCAGGCCAAGAATCGCTTTGCCAATGGTCGACTTGCCCGAGCCGGACTCCCCCACCAGACCCACCGTTTCACCGGGCTGGATGGTGAAGCTGACACCGTCGACGGCTGGCGGTGCTGCAGAGGCCTTCCGACCCGTGCCGTAGCGGACCACCAGGTCCTTGACGTCGAGCATGGGCCCGGGCCTGACGGCCATGGCCGCGGAGCTCAACAGCGGGGTTTCGATGCTCATGCCAGGTCCTTTTCTACGATGTCCAGTCTGTGCCGGGCGGGTACGTCCGCCGGAACCGGGTGTTCTGAAGGGAGCTCAGTGGGCACCCATGACAACCCTTCAATGGCCAGTTCATCGGCCTTGACGCAACGCACCAGGCCGGACCCCGTTCCCGAAGGCAGGAGGGGCACAGGTACCAGGCAGGCAGATCCTGCGAACTGGCAGCGGGCGGCAAACCGGCAGCCTGCTGGCCAGTCCTTGGGCTGCGGCACCTGGCCCTGGATGGTGGCCAGGCGTTCGGGCATGTCGTGGGCCGTATTCGCGTGGGGATCGGCCGCAAGCAGTGCCAGGGTGTAAGGATGCCGTGGGTTGTCCAGGATGCCGGCTGTGCGGCCGTTCTCCACCACTTGGCCGGCGTACATGACCGCAACGTGGTCGCAGATGTCGGCCACTACTCCGAGGTCGTGCGTCACCATGACTACAGACATGCCCGTGTCCTTCACGAGCGTTCGGAGGAGGGACAGGATCTCTGCCTGGACGGTAACGTCCAAGGCGGTGGTCGGTTCGTCGGCAACCAACAGGCGTGGATTACCGGACAACGCCAGGGCAATGGCTACGCGCTGTGCCATGCCGCCCGAGATCTGGTGCGGGTAGGTCTTGAGGATGCGCTTCGCGTCAACGATCCCCACCTTCTCCAGCAGGCCCAACGCCTCGGCGTTCGCTGCCGTCTTTCCCACCGAACGGAGTCGGCGGATGGCAGAAATCAGCTGGTAGCCCACGGTGAACATTGGATCCAGTGCCCGCATTGGCTCCTGGGAGATGAGGGCGATGTCGCGCCCCCGGATGCCTTCCAAGTCCTTGTCCGTGGCAGCGGCCAGGTTCCTGCCGTTCCAGAGAATCTGCCCGCCGGTGATGGCGACGCCGGAAGGCAGCAACCCCATCAGCGACAACGCGGTCATGGTCTTGCCGCAGCCGGACTCGCCCACCAGCCCAAGGACCGTTCCCGGCTCGACGTCGAAGGAGACGTCCGTGACCAGTGGAGTGCCGCCGTCGACCCCTACCGAAAGACCGCGGACGCTCAGCTTGCCGGCCCCAGGTGCGTCGCGCACAGCAGGGGCGGCCGCGGCTGCGGCGGCAGCCTGAGCGGCCCGCTTTCGCCGGATGGCGGCGGAGGGAAGGTGCGAAGCTGTGGCGTTGGGGGCCTTGCCCAGGGCGTTGCCGATCGCGTTGGCCGACAGAACCGTCAGGGCCAACACAACGCCGGTGGGAACCATAAGCCATGGGGCGTCGTAGACATGCTGTGAGGCACTCTGGATCATGCCGCCCCAGCTGGGCTGGGGCAGCGGTGGACCGAAGCCGATGAACGCGAGGCCGGCCTGGATCAGGAGGCCCACTGCGAAGATCAGCGCCGATTGCACCACGACGGTGGTCGCCAGCCCGGGCAGTACGTGGCGGGCGCTGATGGCAACAGGGCCCAGGCCGTCCACCTTGGCCGCATCCACGTAGAGCTGGTTTTGCAAGGACTTTGCCTGGCCGAGCATCACCCGGTAAATGCCGGCTGAGATCAGAACGCCCAGGATGGCCATGATCAGGGGGATGTTGGTGCCCACGGCGCCAATGACGGCCAGGATAATGACCGTTCCGGGCAACGACATCATGATCTCGGTGACCCGGCTGATGACGCCTTCGGCCCGCAGGCTGTTGGCCGCGGCCAGTGCCATCAGGGTCCCAAGCCCGACGCCGACCAACACCGTGATGAACGAGGTCCCCAGTGTCCCGGCTGCTGAGGCGAAGATCCGGCTGAGGATGTCCCGGCCCAGTTCATCAGTGCCAAGCCAGTGCGCGGCGGTCGGTCCGGACAGGACGGCGGTGAAGTCCTGGTCTTCGGTTTTGAAGGGCAACCACCAGGGCGCCGTCAGGGATGCGATGATCATCGCCGCCAGCCAGAGGGTGCCGGCCATCCCCGCTGGGGAGGTGAGCAGTCGGTGCCCTGAAAGCCTGGCCAGGGCTGTCCTGCGTGGGGATGCCGGGGGTGTTGCCGGCGTTGTTGCTGGAAGGGTGGGAATCATGAGGCACGCAACTTCGGGTCAAGGAATTTGGTAGCGATTTCGAGCACCAGGTTCACAGCGACCACAACCACCGTGGCGATCACCACTACGCCTTGGACTGCCGGGGCGTCGTGGGTGCTGACGGAGGTTTGGACGGCTTGGCCAAGGCCCGGCATGGCGAATAGTTGCTCGGCAATGACGGAACCGCCGAAAAGGCCGATGAACTGCAGCGCGATGCCTGCCACGATCGGCAAGCTCGCATAGCGCAGGGCGTGGATATAGAGGATCTTCCATGTGGGAGTAGCTGTGGCGCGGAGCGTCCGGATGTGTTCCTGCTGCAACGCCTCGAGCATGGAAGCCCTGGTCTGCCGGGCAATAAACGCTGCGCCGCCAACGGCGAGCGTGATCACGGGAAGGGCCAGGGACATCGCCCAATCCTGCGGGGAGACGTCGAACGGGACATAGCCGGTGGCCGGGAAAACGGACGATTGGACGGCGAAGAGGTAAACGAAGATGACGCCGATCCAGAACGCAGGCAGCGCGACGAGGAGCCCGACGAATCCTCCAATGAGCTGATCCAGGAGGCCACCGCGAACAGCTGCTGTGACGCCGAGGACGATGCCGAAGACTGCGCTGAGGACGGTGGCGCCGGCGGCGAGGGAAGCGGTGACCGGAAGCCTGTTGGCCAGGTCTGCACTAACGGACCGGCCGTCAATGAGGGAGTTTCCGAGGTTGCCTTGGACGGCATCACCGAGCCAGCGGAAGAACTGGCCCACCAGCGGATCGTTCCAGCCGAGCGATTGGTTCAACTGGTCGATGGCCTCCTGCGAAGCGCCTGCTCCCAGCGACACCGCACCTGGGCTGCCTGGCATGGCGTGGACCAGCAGGAACGCCAGTACCGCCACCACCAGCACGGTGGTGAGCGCCATCAGCAGGCGTTTGGTGACGAACATTGCCATGGTGACCTCCATTGGTCGGGCAGGGCGCCGGTTCCTGGGAACCGACGCCCTGTCATCGGTGGATCAGTTGGTGGGTGCGTACGAGGACAGCAGCGGGTACACGTTGCTTCCGGCGAACTTCACCTGCTGGACCTTCTTGGTGTTGTAGCCCTGGTTGGTGAGGGATTCATAGAGCGGGATCATCCAACCGGACTCCACCAGGCGGGTGTTGAGCTTGGTCAGGGCGGTCTTCCTGGAAGCATCGTCCTTCGCCGCCGCAGCCTCGGCCGTCGCAGCATTCAGCTGATCATCCGTAGCTTTCTGGACATTGGTGAAGCCGCTGAGGACGGCTCCGTACATCAGTCCAACCGGGTTGTCCCAGCCCAAGGGGGCGTAACCCAGCGGGGTTGTAGCCACGGCTGCGAAGGCTTCATCCGTGGAGGCCGCCAGCTTGACGTTCATGGTGATTCCAACGGCTGCCAGGTCCTTTTGTACTGCCTGCAGGTCCGTTTGCGTCTGGGGGCCGGCAATGATGGTGAACTCGAAGCCGCTGCCGTACCCGGCTTCCTCCAAGAGGCTCTTGGCCTTGGCGGGATCATAGGCGTAGGTCTTGTTCAGTTCTTCCGAGAATCCCGCAGAGTCCTTGGGCAGTGCGTTCCATGCAGGAATGTCGCCCTTGTGGAGCGCGTCCACCAAAGCTTGGCGGTTGATGGCGTACTGGAAGGCCTGGCGCACCTTTTCGCTGGCGAATGCAGGTGCGGTCTTGCCGATCTTGTCGAAGGAGATCATGGTCTGGACGGTGCCGCCGATCTGGGATACGCCCACTCCCTTGGACTTGGCGAAGTCGACCGTGGGAGAGGTCAGGGAGGCGACGTCCGCCTGGCCGGAAACCAGCGCGTTGGCACGGGCCTGGGGGTCCATGATCACGCTGAAGGTGATCTTGTTGTACGGGTATTTGGAGGCGTCAGCGTTCTTGTCGTTCTTGGTGAAGACGTACTTGTTGCCCTTCACAGTTGTGGCGCTGTCCAGGGTGTAGGGCCCGGAGCCGTCCGGGGTGGTGGCCAGGCTGGCTGTGTCCGTAACGGCTTTCTTGCCTACGATCATGCCCAAGGTGGAGGTGAGGTTCTTTTCGAATCCCGGCTGGGCTTTTGCGAACGTTATGGCCACTTGGGTGGGGCTGACAACATCCACGGAGGCAATTTCCTGCGCACCGCCCTTCGCTATGGCCGAGTACGCGCTGAGGGCAGTGTCGGTGCGACGGTCAAGGTTGGCCTTGACCAAGGCTGCGTCCAAGGTGGACCCGTCAGTGAAAGTCACGCCTTCCTTGAGGGTCAATGTGAGGACGGTGTTGTCCGCGTTGTAGCTGAATTCCTTGGCAAGGCCGGGACCAACGCTGCCATCTGGTTGGAGGGTCATGAGGTTCTCGTAGAGGCCTTCGAAGAACTGGCGCTGAGCGTCTGAAACCCGCAGGGGGTCATAGCCGAACGATGCACTGTCGCTGTCTGTTGCGATGGTCAGCGTGCTCTTGTCCACGTTGGATGTGGCAGCTGACCCGCCACCGCAGGCTGTGAGTGACCCAAGGAGGAGCGCACCGGCCAGGACGGCCGCGCTCCGACGTGCAGGTGAGGTGAGGAGATTCATGTGCTGCGCCTTCGCATTCGTGATGGAATCGTGTGTCGAGATGTGGGACCGGCGGCCTGGACTTGGTCGGCTGTGACCTGTCCGGGCCGATCCGTCGGCGCCCTCTCGTCAGATGGCTTCCGGTAACCGGCTTCTTCAAGAGTCCTTTGAGGGCAGGGCTTCACCCCATGTGTATTTCATTGGTTGAAACAGTATTGTGGTGGAGATCACTCAGAGCGTTGAAAGGATTCAGGTTGACGCAGGCCAACGATGGGAACGGCATCGAAAAACCGCAGCGCGGCAAGCGGCCCAAGCAGGGCGAACCCGTGATCGACCGCGCCCTGAGCCTTCTCGCCGTCTTCAGCGACCGGCGTCGTGCGTTGACGTTGTCGGACATGGCGAGGTTGGCTGATATGCCGGCTCCCACTGCCCTGCGCTTGATCGGGCGCCTTGTTGCGTGGGGAGCCTTGGAGCGTTTGGAGGACGGGCGTTACGTTGTTGGCGTCAGGTTGTGGGAGGTAGCATCGCTGTCACCCCGCGGGCACGGCGTCCGGGAGATCGCACTGCCCTACCTTGAGGACCTCTTCGCAGTGACGCGCCATCATGTGCTGCTCGCCGTGCGGGACAAAAACGAGGCCGTGCTGATCGAGCGGTTGTCATCCAAGGAGGCCACGGAGGTCGCCTATCGCGTCGGCGGGCGGGCGCCGTTGAGGTCGACGGCGGTGGGCCTGGTCCTGCTGTCCGGCGCCGATGCAGACTTCCAGGAGTCAGTGATCACTCAGCCACCCGACGCCGAGGTGGGAGTGGATTCCATGCCGGAAGGTCAACTGAGGCGCACGCTCTCCGATGTCCGCAGGACGGGCCTGGCCATGATCCGGCGATCTGCACCCTCAAAAACCGTATCGGTGGCCTCACCCATATACGGCGCGGAAGGGTCCGTGGTGGCGGCGCTGTCCATTGTGGTTCCTGATGGCGCTACGCCTCCGAATGTCCTGGCGCCGGCTGTTCAGGCGACTGCCCGGGCGGTATCGCGAAACCTGGGCTTCAACCCGGGACCCAGCGAGAGTGTGCGGATGCGCTAGATCGCTTCAGCGGCGTCCAGATGTTCGGGGGCAAGGAGCGACCTGGCCAGGCGACGCGCGTAGTCCCGGACACCCTCCACCAGGTCCAGGGTTCCCCCGGACAACACATATTGCAACTGCAGGCCGTCGCTGACGGCGATGATTTCCCGGGCGCATGCTGCCGGGTTGGTGTCCGCCCGGAGATAGCCACGCTCAACGCCCTCGGCGAGCCGCCCGGCCGTCTCACGCACGGCCCGTTCGTACCATGAGGCATACAGCTGGTGCGCGGGCGTGGTGGTGTCCGCGGCCTCGGCGGAGATCAGCACGAAAAGCTCAATAAGGCCCGGCTCCCCCACCAGCTCACGCGTGGAGTCCACCATGTTGTGGAACAGCGCAACCGGCTCCTTGGCATTGCCTTCCTGGCGCGAACCCCACCACGTTGCCGTTCGTTCCAACCGCTGCTCCGCAACACCGAGCAGGAGGTGCTTCTTGGAACGGAAGTGATGCATGAGGCCGCTTTCACTGAGGCCGGCGTCCGCCGCCACTTGGGACAGGGGAACCTTGTGATAGCCGGAGGCTGCGAAAAGCCTGGTTGCGGCATCCAGGATTTCGGCGCGCTTGGCACGCCCAACTTCATAGCTTCCTGTTTTCCGACGTGTTCGCACCTTCCCAGCGTAGACATAGCTGTAGCAAATAAAAACAGTGCACACGTTGTTTTTATGTTCTACCATTGGCGAAAGCGGTGACTATGCCGGCTTTCCCAGAGGAGTTCCCTTGACTGACCACCGATCTTCCCTGTCGCCGCAGGCGGCACTTGACGCCGCCACTTGGATCTCTCCAGCAGAAGATCAACCGGCTGAACCCGGCAAGCGGCCTGCGTACTGGATGCGCAGCCACTTCACGTGGAGCCCGGACGACGGCGAGACAACAGCACATGCCACGGCCCACGGCATTTACGAGCTGTTCGTCAACGGTATTCGTGCAGGGGACGAGGAACTGACTCCAGGATTCACCTCCTACCGCAAGCGGCTGCAGGTCCAGTCCTGGGATATCACCCACCATCTGGTCAGTGGCGGGAACGTCATCACCGCATTACTCTCGGATGGCTGGTTCCGCGGCAGGCATGGATTTGAACGCCGGGCCGATGGCTTCGGCACGGCCACTGCCTTCCTCGCATCCGTAACGTCTGCCCGGGGAAACCTTGCCGCAACAAGCGCTGACTGGGAATCGCGCGAAAGCCACATCACCCGCGCCGACCTCATGGACGGCCAGACCATCGACTTCCGACTCGTAGGCTCCGCGGAGGAAATCACGACGGCGGATGGCTGGCTTCCCGTGGTCCCCCGCCAGGGCGGGTTGTACGACAACCGGGAGCGGCTCATCCGGCCCATCGCCCCTCCTGTGCGGCGCATCGAGGAGCTGGCTCCAGTCACTGTGGCTGTTCCTGCGTCAGGGATCACCGTGGTTGACTTCGGCCAGAACATCAACGGCTGGGTTCGCCTGCGGGCGCTGGGGCCCTTCGGAACACGCATCACGCTAAAGCACGGCGAAATACTGGACGACGCAGGCCTGGTATCGCGGGAAAACATCCGGGCCTTCGACTTCGCCAGCAAAACTCCCCTGCCCGCCGGCCAAATCGACGAAATCATCTCAGCCGGCCGCGCAGGTGACGTATTTGAACCGCGGCACACGACCCACGGCTTCCGTTACGTACAAGTTGAAGGCAACGCCGGCGCCATCGCGCACGAGGACCTCACCGCCGTCGTGGTCCATTCCGATCTCCAGCGCACCGGCACCTTCGAATGCAGCAACAACCGTCTCAATGCCCTGCACGACGCCATACTTTGGAGTTTCCGCGGCAACGCGTGCGACGTGCCCACTGACTGCCCGCAACGGGAACGGTCCGGCTTCACCGGCGACTGGCAGGTCTTTGTCGATACGGCCGCCCTCATGTTCGATGTCTCGGGATTCAGCGCAAAGTGGCTCCGGGATCTGTCAGCGGACCAGTGGCCTGACGGCCGTGTGCCCACTGTGGTTCCGAATCCGGCCGGCGACGGACCCTCCGGCAACTTCTTCGAAGATTCAGCCGCAGGCTCTGCCGGATGGGGTGACGCAGCCGTATTCGTCCCATGGTCCTTGTGGCGTGCCTATGGAGACGGACAGGCGCTGCGGGAGGCCTTCGGCGCCATGCGCTCATGGGTTGACTACGCGTCCAGAGCCGCAGCCAGCGGACGCCACCCTGAGCGGGCAGCCCTACGGCCCGCTCCCCTGCCCCACGAGCAGTACCTGTGGGACACCGGCTTCCACTTTGGCGAATGGCTGGAACCGGACACACCACCGAATCCGGACCCCGCGCGGGATCATGGCATCGTTGCTACGGCCTACCTCTACCGGTCTGCTGACCTGCTGGCGAAAGCGGCCGGCGTACTCGGTGATTTCCCGACCGCTGACCATTACCGCGCGCTGGCCGCCGAAGTCCTCGCGGCCTGGCGCGAAGAGTACCTCGAGGACTCCGGCCTGTTGAGCGAAGAGTCCCAAGGACACTACGTCCGAGCCCTGGCCTTCGGCCTCGTACCGCCCCACCTTGCGCCCCTCGCTGCCGCCAGGCTCGTTGAACTCATCGGCCTCAACGGAAACCGGCTGGGCACCGGCTTCCTCGCCACAGGCCTCCTGCTGCCAACGCTCGCTGACCACGGTTATCCCGACGTTGCCTACGAGCTCCTGCTTTCCACCGGCTCACCCTCCTGGCTGGGGATGCTCGACGCCGGGGCCACCACCATGTGGGAATGGTGGGATGGAGTGACAACCAGTGGTGCCCGTGGGTCCCTCAACCACTACAGCAAAGGCGCAGTGGGATCGTTCCTCTACACACACGTGGCTGGTATCCGCCTTCCGGAGTATCCAGACGAGGCACACACCGGTTACCGCACGGTGACCATAGCCCCGCAGCCGGGGGGCGACATCGCCTGGGCGAGTGCCGCCGTCGATACCGTCCACGGCCGGATCAGCAGCGCCTGGAGCATCGAGCATGGAAAGTTCACGCTCCACGTGGAAATCCCGATGTCCGTGAACGCGAGGGTGAAGATGCCGGACGGAACAAGCCACAGTGCAGGTCCAGGTTCCCACGATTTCACGTCACAGGCGTCGACTTAGGTTTAGCCTCCCCTGCTGCAAAACACAAAAAGCACCTTCTGATTCTGCCGGGCTGCAGACCACATCCAAAGCTTCGAGCGCTTGCTCCCCCCGACAGTCGAGCGTGATGACCAGGTCGGTGGGCGGCGGCCCACCGCGCCCCCCACGGGTTGCCGGGGGCAGCAACCCGCTCGCACTCCTGGATGACGTCCACGAATTTCGCCCGTGGGTGCGACAAATCAAAGTGAGCGAGAGCGTCGTCGTCCATTGCCGTGGCCTGTCCGGCCGGTCGCCATTGGCGTCCCGATAGCTGCCACTTCCGTAAGCGTTGCCTTAACCGTCGATTCGAATATAGACCGTTGGTCTCTGGTGTTGTGATCCATAGCATTGAGCCATCGCACTCACTCCAATAGGTCAGTGCGACATGCATGTCAACCCGGAGAGCAGGCCCTCTCCGAATTCCTTGCCAACGAATGGTCGGGCCCGGCCGGTCCAAGCAAGCCTTCCCTCAAGCCTATGACGAGCCTGCACCGCTGCAGACCCGTCATGCGCCAGCACCCACATCTTTCGCCCGCATCGGCGCATCATCACTATCAGGAGACAGCATGTCCCAAACAATAGACACCTCCACCCACCATCAGCCTGCGCTGGCACGGGATCCGGGCTCCATCGACAGCCCGGTCGGGCGCCGCTTGAAAACATTCGCCAAGGGCGCGGTCGTCCTGACCACCTGCGTACTCGTCTTGTCTGCGTGCACGAATGCTTCCGGGTCTGCATCCGGCTCGGCCATGAATCCAACAACCTCCGGTTCGTCCAGTTCCACGTTCGACCCGGCCAGCGTCATCCCGGATCAATCGCTCGCTTCCCAGGTACCTGCATCGATCAAATCCAAAGGAACTTTGGTCATTGGCTCCGACACGACGTACGCTCCGGCTGAGTTCCTCGGCGGCGCGGATAACCGCACTCCGATGGGATACGGCGTGGACTTGGCGAAGGCCATCGGAGCGACCCTGGATCTGAAAGTGGACGTCCAGACCGCCGAGTTCACAGGCATTCTCCCAGCACTCGGCCCAAAATATGATCTCGGCATCAGTTCCTTCAGCATCACCAATGAGAGGCTCAAAGCCGTCAACTTCGTCAGCTACCTCAACGCCGGAACCACCTGGGCCGTCCAGAAGGGCAACCCCAAGAAGTTCTCCCCCGATGACGTCTGTGGAAAATCTGTCGGAGTTCAGACCGGAACTACCCAGGAAGATCCTGACCTCAAGAACCGCAACGACGAATGCCTCAAAGCCGGAAAACAACCCATCGACATCGTCACCCTGAAGAACCAGACGGATGTCACAACCCGCCTTGTTAACGGAAGCATTGACGCCATGATCGCCGAGTCAACCTTGATCGGTTACGCCATCCAGCAGACCAACGGGGCCGTAGAAAAAGCCGGAAGCGTCTACAACACCTCCCCGGTAGGCATCGCTGTTCCGAAGAATGACACGGCACTGGCCGAACTCATCCAAAAAGTGGTTGCCAAGCTGATCGCCGAGGGCACCTATGAGCACATTCTCGATTCGTGGAACAACTCCGACGGCGCCATCACCAACCCCGAAGTCAACCCTGCAGTTAAGTCATGAGCCTCACTACAAACGAACAGGGCACCACAAACACGAGCCCCTCACCGGAACTGATCAAAGCAGTTCCCGTCCGCCACCCCGGCCGCTGGGTGGGAGCTGCCATCATTGTCCTCGTGGCCGCGGTCGGCATCCAAAGCCTGGCCACCAACCCCAACTTCCACTGGGACACCTTCGGCCTGTATGTCCTCGACGAAAACGTGATCCGGGGTGTCGGTTGGACGCTGTTGCTCACCGTTCTCTCGATGGCCTTAGCAGTTACCCTGGCTATCCTGTTGGCCTTTATGCGCCAATCAGAGAACCCGATCTTCCGATGGTCAAGCTGGTTCTGGGTCTGGTTCTTCCGAGGTACCCCCGTCTACACACAGCTGATCTTTTGGGGATTGGTAGCCGTCCTTTACCCCAAGATCACCGTAGGCGTCCCTTTCGGCCCGGAACTGCTCAGCCTGACAACCCAGGACCTGCTCAACGCGTTCTGGGCTGCCGTTCTGGGCCTCGCGCTCAATGAGTCGGCCTACTTGGCGGAGATCTTCCGCGCTGGTTTGAAGTCAGTGGACAAGGGGCAGATTGAAGCTGCCGAAGCCCTGGGCATGCGGGGCTCGAAAATCATGTGGCGCATTGTCCTCCCCCAAGCGATGCGCATCATCGTTCCCCCAACCGGCAACGAGACCATCGGAATGCTCAAGACAACTTCCTTGGTGCTCGCCGTTCCGTTCACCTTGGACCTGACCTTCGTCACCAACACCCTTGCCAACAGAAGCTACCTCCCCATTCCATTGCTCATCGTGGCCGCGTTCTGGTACCTGGTGGTCACCAGCGTCCTTATGGTGGGCCAGCACTTTATCGAGAAGCATTATGGAAAGGGTGTGGACGTCTCCACTCGCATCAGCGTCAATACAGCCGCCTTTCAGGCAGCCGGCGCAGGCGTCAATCCGACGTTAACCACTACCCCTAAGGCCGCAACAAACAAAGAGGAGAACGTCCGATGAGCGCGTCGGTCCATTCCCTGCCCAGCCCGGTGACCGCTCCTGCGAACGACGTGGTCAGGATCGAGGGAGTACACAAGTACTTTGGGGACCACCACGTCCTTAGCGGCATCGACATGACCGTTAAGGAAGGTGAAGTCGCCGTCCTGATCGGCCCCTCAGGGTCAGGAAAGTCCACACTTCTGCGCTGCATCAACCATCTGGAGAGCATTAGTGCAGGCCGGATCCGCATCAACGGCGAACTCATCGGATACAGGGAAAAGGACGGAAAGCTGCACGAACTGCATCTCAAGGAGATCGCCCGCCAACGGCGGAACATCGGCATGGTCTTCCAGCGCTTCAACCTCTTCGGCCACAAGACAGCCCTGGAGAACATCATCGAGGCCCCCATCCAGGTCCGTGGTCTTGAGAAAATTCCGGCCAAACGGCGTGCCCAGGAACTTCTCGACCGGGTCGGACTTGCTCACCGTGCCAGCTATTACCCAGCTCAGTTGTCCGGCGGCCAGCAGCAGCGGGTTGCCATCGCCCGGGCTCTGGCCATGGACCCGGATCTGATGCTGTTCGACGAACCAACCTCCGCACTGGACCCCGAACTGGTGGGAGACGTCCTGGATGTCATGAAAGACCTCGCGAAGTCGGGTATGACGATGGTCGTGGTGACGCACGAGATTGGTTTCGCCCGGGAGGTCGGAGACACCCTGACGTTCATGGACGGTGGGGTTGTTGTGGAGTCGGGCAATCCCCGCGAACTCATATCCAACCCTCAGCAGGAGCGTACCAAGAGCTTCTTCAGCAAAGTCCTGTAAAACAACTTCCATTCATGCCGGTACGGGCCGCCGAGTCAAAGCGGCCCGTACGGAGGCAGGATCCAAACCAGCCAAGGTACCCTACGTTTACACCATGAACTTCGAACATTTGAAGGCACTGAGTGCCATCGTCGAGACCGGATCCTTCGACGCGGCCGCAAACCTGCTCGGAATCACGCCGTCGGCCGTCAGCCAACGCATCAAAGCCTTGGAAGCCTCAGCCGGGCAAATACTGGTTCGTCGCAGCCTGCCGAGCAGCCCCACCGAAGCGGGCGCCGTACTCCTGCGGACAGCCCGACAGATTCAGGCACTGGAGGCAGACGCCCTGCATTGCCTGGGCAAGGGCCCTGAAGGTCGAGCCACCGTCGCTGTGGCCGTGAATGCCGATTCGCTGGCAACCTGGTTCACGCCCGTTCTGCACGAGGCAGCTACATGGCCGGACACAGTGCTGGATCTTCACATCGAAGACCAGGATCACAGCACCCGGCTGCTGCGCCAAGGAGACGTACTCGGGGCGGTCACCACAGAGCCCAAAGCCGTAGGCGGATGCCGGGTGGAGTTGCTCGGCGTGATGCGCTACGTACCGGCGGCCTCAGCCGAACTGGTTCAACGCCACAAAACCCCTGATGGAGTGAACTGGTCCGAGATGCCGATGCTTCGCTTCAGCGCCAATGATGACATGCAGCACCGAATCCTCCGGTCCAAAGGCGTTGAACACTTCCCCCCGACCCACACCATCCCCTCCTCTGAAGCTTTTTTGGAAGCCGCCAGGGCTGGGCTTGGTTGGGGCATGATCCCCGAGCAGCAGGTTCAGCAGGACCTCGCCCGCAGCGGGCTGGTCGCTATCTCCGGCGGAGCCCCAGACGATGTAACCCTCTATTGGCAATGCTGGTCGATGGTCACGCCACGACTTGAGCGCATCACCGCAGCCGTCCGCAGGGCCGGTAACAAGCTGCGCCAAAGCTGACGAGAACCTATGCACTAAAAGTGCAGTATGATGCCTCTATGGAGAAATTATCATTGAGCGCAACCAACGGTTTTGCTGATGCCTAAGACCGCCCACCTCCAGCAACTCCTCGACGCCGGCTACATCGATCCTGCCGTCTGTGAACTTCGGCCCCGACTACCAAGCTCTCTTGTTGGCCGTCAATGGGCTCGTTCCGGGGGCCAGCAACGACGCCAGCGAGGCTCTGCTCCAACAGGCCGAAGCCTCCGCGCGAATGGTTCTTCAGGAGCAAAGGTCGAGGCCCTCCCCCCGTTGACCCGGTCACTACCGACGCCCTTCGGGCAGTGCCGAAGACCTCGCAACCCACCTCAGCCAACTTGGGCCCGACCTCACCATCACCAACCGACTCATCGACAAAACCATCCTGACGCGACCAGGCCTCCAAGGTCGCCTGCAAGCGATGAGTGCCAGACCAAGGGGAACCAGCAATGAGCACCACCAAACCCGCAATCCCACCATGGGCGCTGACCATAGCAGCCATGTTCTCCATCCAACTCGGCTCCGCCCTATCCGCAGGATTGATGCCGGCGCTGGGACCTATCGGTACGGCCTGGCTGAGACTCAGTATGGGCGCGATCATCCTGCTCCTCCTGGCCCGTCCACCGCTGAAGTCCCTGCGTCTTAGCGACACCCCGGCGGTTCTCGGTCTCGGTATCTCCGTCGGGATCATGTCAGTGACGTTCCTCGCTGCCATGGAACGTCTTCCACTGGGCACTGCTGTCGCCATTGAGTTCCTTGGCCCGCTCAGCGTCGCCGCCCTTCGAGGGCAGGGAGTGCGCTCGTTGGTCCTGCCGGCAACCGCCTTGGCCGGAGTCCTTCTGCTCACCGAGCCCTGGTCCGGCCAGATGGACCTCCTCGGTGTCGGCTTCGCTGCCATGGGCGCGATCGGGTGGGCGGCCTACGTTCTGTTGACTCAAAAAATCGGGGACCGTTTCAGCGGAATCGGCGCCCTGGCGCTGACGATCCCTATTGCAGCCCTGGTTGTGACACCATTCGGACTGCCGCAGGCTTTCGGGCACATCACTTGGGAACTCGTTGGCGTCGCCGCCGCCCTTGCTGTATTAATCCCGGTGCTGCCGTACATCATGGAAATGCGGGCACTTCGTCGAATGACGCACACGGCATTCGGCACCCTCCTGGCGTTGGAACCGGCCATCGGCCTCCTGCTCGGCATGATCGTGCTCGCACAGTCCCCTTCGGCTCTCCAACTCCTGGGAATTGTGCTCGTGGTTTTCGCCGGCGCAGCAGCACAACGTGGAGGGCGCCGCCAACAGCCGAGTGGGGCCAGCCAATGCGGGCGTTTGGCTGAAGTCAGACAGGAATCTGCACGTCTATCTCATGGCGCGGATCCTTTGGCATAGGCGCTCTTGGGTGATGGGGTTTGAACGTGTGTCCGGGCGATTCCACGCAAGGCATCAATGACAACGGATACAGCCCGGTGAACCACCCGTTCGGGTCGGACCAGCATGTCCACGTGACGAACTGTCTGTACGCCTTCAAGCGGGCGCAGGACCACATCCTGCGATGCGGGAATCCTGACGGTATGCCGGGGCAGCAACGCCAGGTGCCCACCTTCGGACACCATGGCAGCAGCTGTACTGAAGTCGTTGATTCTGTGCACCACCCGCATTGGATACCCGGCCGCAGCAGCTACGGCGTCAAGCATGTCCGCCGGCGAGAAACCGGCATGCGTGGAAACCCACGTCGTCCCCACTAGATCTACCGGTTTCAGAGTCTTTTTCATGGCCAGATCATGGGATGAATGCATCGCCACGTCCATGGGTTCCCTCAGCAAGGACAACACGGCAAGCCTGTCCCTGGGCCAAGGGGGCGTGTGGCTCATTTTGTGAGCGATCACGATGTCATAGTTGGCGGTCAGGGCCGGGAAAGAGACACGGTCGACGTCCTCATCGACACATTCAACAACCGGAAATCCTTCCGCATGTTCCAAGGCGGCCAGCCCGGGGAAGAAAGACATGGCCGCGCTATGGAATGCACTGACACGCACCGTCCGATCAACGCCGCCGACGAACTCATCAACCGTAGCTTCGGCACGGGTGATCGCCTCGGCAACAGCAATGGCTGCCACGGCGAGGGCTTGGCCCGCATCAGTGAGTTCAACGGATCTCCCCCGCTTCTGAGTCAGGGGCGCCTTGAACTTTCGTTGAAGTGCGGCAAGCGACTGCGAGACTGCCGAGGGACTCACGCCGAGAGCACGGGCAGTAGCGGCCACACTGCCGTGGTCGCCCAGCTCACGCAACACACTGAGTTGATACGGATCCATAAGCCTTCCCTAATAGTTGAAACGAACCTATCCCATTGGAGCATTGAAAGTGCACTCATGGTGCAGTATGATGCATTTATGGACGAAAATATCGCAACCTTAGCCTCGGCTATCGGTTCACGGGTGAAGCAGGAGCGCCTATCCCGGCGCATGACGCTGGACCAATTGGCGGAAGTGGCGGGCGTGAGCCGCAGAATGCTGATCAACGTTGAACAGGCCACCATGAATCCAAGCGTCGGTACTCTACTGAGGATCAGCGACGCCCTTGGCGTCGGGCTGCCGGACCTGGTCCAGTCACCCGAACAGAAGGCCGTCCAAGTTACACGCAAGGGTGAAGGTGCAGTGCTGTGGAGCAGCGAAGCCGGTGGACGCGGCGTGCTGGTTGGCGGAACGGAGCCGCCGGAAGTGGTGGAATTGTGGGACTGGATCCTGGGTCCGGGCGACCAACACTCAAGCGAAGCCCACACGCCGGGCACCAAGGAACTTCTGCAGGTTCAACTGGGCACCGTCACCGTTGGTGTAGCAGAACAAATATTCGTCCTTGACGTTGGCGACTCCGTGACGTTCCCCGGGGACCTGGCCCACTCCTACAGCAACAGCACCTCCGAGCCGGCGCGGTTCTCCCTTGCAGTATTTGAACGCGGCGTGGGATCAGGGCATCGGGAGGCAGGGAATGCTTAGCATCCAAGCCCTCCAGGAAACCCTTGAATCCGCTTACGTGGAGCCCGCCGTTTTCGAGCTTCGGCCCGATTACAGAGCCCTGCTGATCGCAGTGGATGGCCTCATCCCCGGTGCAAGCGATGCAGCGGGCAACGCATTGTTGGAGCAAGCTGAAATGGTTGCGCGGAGTGCGTTGAGCGAGCGTAAGGCCGAACACCTTCCGCATATAGCCGCATGGCGGGAGGCTTACCAGGCATTCGGCGCCAAGCCCAATCGCACACGGAACAGCCTTGAAGCGCTGATCCGCCGGGCCGACGCCGGCCTCCCCAGAGTCAACAAACTCACGGACATTTACAACGCCATCTCCGTCCTCCACCAAATTCCGCTCGGCGGCGAAGACCTCGCCCGCTACAGCGGAGCACCACGACTCATCCGCGCAACGGGCCGAGAACCCTTCGACACGGTAGCGAGCGGCGAACCAATCGTCGAATACCCCGATGCCGGCGAGGTGCTCTGGTGCGACGACGACGGCGTCACTTGCCGCCGATGGAATTGGCGCCAAGGCCGCCGCACACAACTGCGGGACGAGACCACCTCAGCTTTGTTCATCCTCGATGCCCTGGCACCCATGAGCAATGAGTCCCTGCTTGCCGCAGGAGCCGACCTTACGGGCCACCTGTCCACGTTGGGTTCAGAGGTCATCAGCGTCCAGCGCCTTATCGGCCTCCCGCCTACCCAGGAAGGGACATGACGAAGGGGTAGCAACATGACGACCCGCGAACCAGATGTCCTTGACCTCCTCATCCTGGGCATTCTCGAAGATGAGGGCAGGATATCCACAACGGTTTTGGCCGCCCGCGCCGGGCTTACCGAACGTGAATGCGAAGAACGCGTCATTGGCCTGGAGCTGGATGGCCACATAGCCGGGTACACCATCATCCGCAATTTTCCAGATCCGGCACTGAGTCCCCTGTCAGCGTGTATCCGGATCGTCATGGCGCCCGGACGCACCGGCGATGACCTGTACCGCAGCATGGAATCCATCGCGGAGATCACTACCGCCGAGCTGGTGGACGGCGATCATGCTGTCCTTGTCAGGCTTCTGGTCCAAAGCAGGGACCGCCTGAAAGCCATTACCCACTTCTTTCGGGCTCAGTTAGCCGTGCTATCCCTCGACGTCTCCACAACACAACCACTCTTCAGCCGCCGTCCAGCACCACGGGCCCTTGCCCGCTGACGGGGCCTATCCTCCGAAAGGAAACCCGCAATGAACCGCACACCTGACAAGCACAACCGCGCCTCCGTCCATGACAGCACCTGGGCTGTTCATGGAGGAAACAGCATTGACAAGGGCACCGGCGCCCTCCGCACGCCCCTGATCATGGCCAACTCCTACGTTCTCCCCGAAGACCCCTCCGACATGGACTGGTCGAGCGTTGACGACGGACTGGTCTACACCCGAAACGCCGGCGCAAACCAGGTCGCCCTCGAAACAAAACTCGCCGCGATGGAAGGCGCAGAAGCAGCAGCTGCCTTCGCCACGGGCGTCGCCGCCCTTCACGGAGTGTTCTTCGCCCTCCTGAAGTCCGGCGACCACGTAGTGGTTTCAAACGTCACCTACGAAGCTGTCTACCGCCTGTTCGGGGAGCTCCTTCCGGAAAAATATGGCATTGAGGCCACATTCGTTGATGCCGACGACCTGGAAGCAGTCCGGGCAGCCGTGCGTCCGAACACCAAACTGATTCACGCCGAAACGATCGCCAACCCAACTACCAAGGTGGCCAACGTCGCCGCCCTGTCCAAGATCGCCAAGGACGCCGGCGTCCTGCTGACCGTTGATGCCACCTTTACTCCCGCACCCTTCTACCGAGCCCTCGACGACGGCGCAGACTTGGTCATCCACTCGCTGACCAAGTACATCAACGGCCACGGCGACGCGATGGGCGGTGTCGTCATTGGACGCCGGGAACTTATCCAGCACATCCGACACGATGCAATCGTTGATGCCGGCGGTGTCATCTCTCCGTTCAACGCATGGATGATCATGCGCGGTTCAGTAACGCTCCCGCTGCGTCTGAAGCAGCAATTCTCGAGCGCGGAGAAGGTAGCCGCGGTCCTTGAAACCGACCGGCGGATCGCCTATGTGCTCTACCCGGGCCTTGCCTCGCATCCCCAGCACGAACTGGCCGGCAAACAATTTGGAGGTCGAGGGTTCGGGGGTGTTCTCGCATTCGCTGTTGAAGGTGACTCGAACACCCAGAACACCTTCGTGAAAAACCTTCAGGTCATCACCTCGGCAGTCTCGCTCGGCCACGATGAAACGCTGATCGTCCACGTTGGGCCGGATGCACGCGGCGGCTCAGAGAACTACCCTGCTTCTTTCCACAAATACGGCCACCTGCGCCTGTCCATTGGGCTCGAAGACCCCGAGGACATCATCGACGACATCCTGAGCGCACTGGACAAGACCTTCGGGGACAAGTAGCCACCACATCTACAGCCGGGGACGGACGCTGGAAGCACCGTCCGTCCCCGGCTGCCCCTTCGTTCAGACTCGTCGGGTTAAAGAGGCGGCAAGCGCACCACTGCTATGCCGGTCGAACCGGCAACAACAATGCATCGTAAAACTTAGGCGTTCTACTGCCTCAACAGTGCGTGATATGACGCATCCGATTGTTCACTTATCCCATCGCACCACGGTGTAGATGACGTTCTCTTCAGCAAGGAAAAGTTCATGGCGTGGCTCGTTCTCATACTTTCCGGTGTACTCGAAGCAGTCTGGGCTACAGCGCTCGGGGCCTCGGACGGCTTCAAGCGCAAACTCCCAACCTTGATCTTCATCGTCTCGATGGCCGTTAGCATGGCTGGCTTGGCATACGCGATGACCGCTCTGGCAACCGGCACTTCCTATGCCGTTTGGGTGGGCATCGGCGCTGTACTTACCGCGGCGCTTGCCGTCGTTCGTAAGCAGGAGCGGCTTTCCCTGACACGCGCCGCACTGCTCACAACCCTGATTGGGTGCGTCGTCGGGCTGAAGGTGGTCAGCTGATGCACTGGATAGTTCTCATTGCCAGCGCCATCCTGGAAGCCGTATGGGCCACAGCTTTGGGCCAAAGCCAGGGATTCACCAACCCCCTGGCAACGAGCGTGTTCGCTGCGGGCCTCACCCTCAGCATGCTCGGCCTGGGTTATGCAGCAAAGCGGATTCCAATGAGCACCGCATACGCCGTGTGGACCGGAACCGGAGCAGCTTTGACGGTTGGCTGGGCAATGATCGAAGGAAACGAGACACCCACCGCGCTGCGGATTCTTTTCCTCTCGGGCATCGTCGCCTGCGTGATCGGCCTGAAACTTGTGCCTGCCAAGGCGGTGGAGTCCACGCGGGATACAAATGGGTCCACTACACGGTCCGTGTGAACTGGTTCCACGGGAACATCACCCCACGATGCGGGCGGGAAACCATTGACGTGAGGAAATTCCCCGCCAAGGGGGCTTCACGCCGAACAGCTACTGCAGACATAATTACTTTACCTGCTTAAGTTAATCACTTACTGTGGTCCGAAGGTGATGCGCCGTTGCATCCCCCGAGAAGACAGGACCACATTGAAATCATCAAGTGAGCTTCTACGCCGCCTTAGGACATGCGGCCTGACCGTACTCATCGCCGCTTTGGCTACCTCAACCGCTACGCCTGCCTTGGCAGCCCCACCCCCTGCACCGGGCAACTCCGGCCCTCCTGAGCGCGTCTCCATCGTCGATCCCGAAGCAACGTCCCGGACGGCTTCACTTTTCGCCTACTTGCGATCCCAGCAGGGCAAAGGCATCCTCTTTGGCCACCAGCAGGACACGGAGTTTGGCGTAACGTTTCCAGCGGACAGCGCCGACGGCTTCCAGTCTGACGTCAAAGCAGCCACCGGAGAACATCCCGCCGTCTTCGGATGGGATTTCGGCCACGATGGATACGGATCCGCGCCCGGGAGTCCCACCCCGGAGGAGAATTTTCAACACACCGTCAACCTCGTCAAAACCGCAGACAAAATTGGCGGCATCCAAACCTTTTCCGCCCACATGGACAACTTCGCTACGGGTGGAGCCTTTGACGATACAGATGGTGGCGTGGTTCCCCGGATCATGCCCGGCGGAGACAAAAACAAGGACTTCACTGACTACCTCGACCGCGTAGCCCGCATCGCGAAAGCCGCTGTTGATGAAAACGGTGAGTCCATCCCGTTGGTGTTCCGGCCGTTCCACGAAAACGCAGGTTCGTGGTTTTGGTGGGGAGCAGCCCATGCCTCCTCTTCCCAATACGTGGAACTGTTCCGTTACACCGTGGAGTATCTCCGCGACACCAAGGACGTCCACAATTTTCTCTACTCCTACTCACCCGGCGGCGGCTTCAGCGGAACCAGTGATGTATTCATGCGCACCTACCCCGGCGACGATTTCGTAGACGTGCTTGGCTATGACAACTATGACGGTTCCGGCGGCTCGCAGCAGTGGCTGGATGGACTCGTAGCGGATCTGGGCATGATCTCGCGTCTGGCAGATGAGCGGGGCAAGGTGGCGGCATTGACGGAAGTTGGTGTCAGCGGTGCCCTCAAGGAGAACGGGCAGAACGCGGACACTGCCTGGTACAGCCATGTGCTGTCAGCACTCAAAGCGGACCCTGATGCCCGACGCATGGCTTGGATGTTGACATGGACCAACTACGGGACCGGCCAGTTCTTCGTGCCGTATCCGGCAACCGGTGAGTTGGCGGAGCACGAAATGCTCCCGGACTTCCGCGCCTTCGCGGCGGATGACTTCACGGTCTTCAGCGGAGGATTGTCCAAGAGCGAGCTTTGGCAGCGAAAAGTGAAGACCGCGGATCATGCACCCGCCATGCATGTGGTGTCACCTGTTGATGGAGCACGGATCACGGAGACGAACACTACTGTCCGCGTCCGCGTCAGCGATGCAAAGACCAAGGAAGCATGGTTCACCGTGGGTGATCACGGAGCCAAACAGCAGCTGACTTATGACGCTGCTTCCGGGTATTTCACCGGCACCCTGAAGGTACCCGAAGCTGATCTGGTTAATACCCGGACCAACCTCGCGGTGACTGCGGCGCTGGCCGGGAAAGCCCAACTCACTGCGCGACAGCAACTGGTCCTTGGCGCGAAGCCGGATGCGGCTCCCGGCGTGGTGGACGACTTTGAGACATATGCCGACGACAGCGAGCTCCGTGCTACGTACAGCGCGGTGGGGGCCAACAGCATCTCGCTGTCCAGCAGCCCTGTGGGAAGTGGTGAACGGGCGTTGCGCTTCGACTACGACTTCCGCCTACAGAATTACACCGGCATCACCCGCCGGATAGAGGGCGACTGGTCCGGATTCAACGCGCTTTCCCTGTGGCTGAAAGGGGACGAATCACAGCAGAAACTGGTTCTCCAACTGGTCTGCGGTGGAGTGGCTTACGAGGCGTATCCCTCCCTCAGCGGAACGGAAGGCCAGAACATCAGCATCCCCTTTGCCGATTTCCGGCCGGCTCCCTGGGACACAGCCAATGCCGCGCGGCGGATCACGGCTGAGGACCTTAAGGATCTGTCCCAGTTCAACATCTTCATCAACCAGGTTCCCGAAGGAAGGACAACAACGGGAACGATCTACCTGGATGAATTGAAAGCCGGCTAGTTGTACTGCTCAAGGAGGTTGGCCGCAGGCTGGTTGATGCTCTGTTGAAGCATCAAGGCTGCGGCGCCCACCGACGCCGCGTCCGTCACCTGCGTTGCCAGCCGCACTGTGACGCTGTGCTTCAGTGAGGCAAATGCCTCCTCGCGGAGCCGCTGTTCCACCACGGGCAAGTACAAGGAACCAGCTGTGGTGAATGAGGGGCCGGCAAAGGTCACCGAATCAAGATCCAGGATGTTGGCCAAGGCCAGAACGGCATCGGCCACATATTCTGCGGATTCCTTGATGAGCGCCGCTGACAACGGATCGCCGTGGACGGCTGCAGTTGCAATCAAGGCAAAATCCCGGAACGGATCCTTGTCACTGGAGAGCCTGACCATCGTGGTCTTTCCAGCTGACATGGCCTCCCTGGCGCGCTCGGCAACAGCCCGTGGACCAGCCACTTCATCCAACGTCAGCCCTGAGCGCCGGTCTCCTTGGAAGCGCACACTTCCCAGGGGGCCGGCGTTGGAGCTGGCACCACGATACAGTGACCCGGAAATGAGCAACCCGGCACTGATGCTGGCACCCATGTACACCGTGCAGTGAGCTGTCGCATCAGGGATGGCACCACTCCAGAAATCTCCCATGGCAGCAGCGGTGGCAACATTGTCCAACAACGTTGGCAAGGAAGCTGCCTCACTCAATGCATCCCTGACGGGGAAGCCTTCCCACATTGGCATCGTGGGCGACGAAAGGATGGAACCGGCGTCGAGGTCCAGCGCTCCTGGAGCCACAAGGCCTATGCCTGCCACGAGGTTCTGCTCTTGGCCCGCCACTCGAAGCAGCACGTTGATATGACCGGCTACATCCTGGACAACTTCCAGCGGATTCCTCGAGCGGGCACCCCGTATTCGTGTCCTGGCGAGGACTGACCCGGCTGCATCCGAGACGAGGATAACAATCCAGTCCGCACCCAGCTGAACACCCACGCTGCAGCGGGCGGCGGGATTGAGCCCGAGCAGCACCCGAGGTTTGCCTTTCGCGCCGGTGAAGGTCTTTTCGCCGGTCTCCACAAGCAATCCTTCGCCCAGTAGAGCCCGGACGAGATTCGAAATGGAGGCCTGCGTCAGGCCAGTGCGTTCAGCTAACTCGACACGGCTGACCGGGCCTTCTGCCCGCACGCGGTCAAGGATCAGGGCCCTGCTGGTGGGGGTGATGGACGAGGAGTGCAGGACAGTCATGGGTGTTTCACGGCTCGGCTCATGTGCCAAGTATCGCCGGTCGAAGCCATACTTAGCACATGGACAATGCCGCAGTGACAAGAAATCGGCCACCTCGTTTTGCTCTGGGTGTTCAAAGTAAGAACGGACCGCACGGCACGGATCCATTTTTTGAAGATCTCCTGACCGGCATGGAGGAAGCCTTGGACATGGCCGGTGCCAACGTCTTCCTGCGGCAGTTCGGCTCCTATCGCGAGGAACTGGAGGCCTATCCGCTGTGGGCCGGGAGCGGAGAAGTGGACGCCGTAGTCATTGCAGATTCCCAGGAGGACGATTCCAGGGCGAAACTGTGCCTTGAGCTTGGCCTGCCCGTAGTCATTCTGGGCGGCCCACCCGTGGATGGCGCCTCCTTGGTTGATGTTGATAATTCCGGTGGGATGGAAATGGCCGTAACTTATCTCTCCGGCTTGGGCCACAAGGTCATCGGACGCGTCTCGGGACCGGAGCACCTTCACCATACAAAGTCCCGCAGCGTCGCATTTGACCAAGCTCTCGAGCGACGCGGTGTCACAGGGCTGTCAATTGAAGGTGACTACTCAGCCGCTTCGGGAGACTTACGGACACGGGAAATCCTGGCACTTCCCATTCCTCCCACAGCCATCATTTATGACAACAGCATGATGGCCGTATCAGGTCTGGGCGCAGCTCAGGACCTTGGCCTGAAAGTTCCATATGACGTGTCCTTGTTGGCTTGGGATGACGGGCCCGCATGCCGGCTCGCCTCACCGCCCCTGTCGGTTCTCAGTTTGGATGTCCATGAGCTGGGGCGCACCGTGGCCGATGCCTTAATGAAGACATACTCTGGTGCCGTCCAGACGGTGGTCCACGTACCCACCGGCCGTATCGTGCAAAGAAGCAGTACTGCCGGGCCGGATGGCGAGGGGTCCGGTCAATCGACAGACCCCGCGCACGTTCGGCAGATCTAAAGTCCAGCTGGCCCGACTACATCCCTTGGACGTGGAGCACCAGGGCCTGGGCGGGCCATAGCAGTGGAATCTGCAGGCCGTCCTGCACCAGGGCGCTCCCGGGAAGGGTGATTTCACCGGCTGAAACCCACGGCGGAGTGATCCAACCATGTCGGGCCTCGCCAAGTTCCTTTCGGACCTTTACCCGGTAGCGCCGCGATACATCCAAGCCGTGCAGCCTCACCCGTTCGGGCAGTGCATCTTCCAAGGTGGCAACCGACGCAATAGTCCAAACGCCTTCGCTCTGATCCTGAAGTACGGCACCTGTGACCCGCAATGCCGGATCCAGGACATCTGCGTGCACTGGGACGCCGGTGTGCAGGACATGACGCAACTCTTTGTAGAGGGCACCAAAAGCGCGCACCGCTTCCAGCTCATCGGGGCCGCATTCGAGCAGATTCCATTCGAAGCCCGCAGATCCCATCAGGCTGGTGGCTGCCCTGTAGGACAAATCCACGGTCCGGCCCGAGCTGTGCGACGTGGTTGGTCCAACGTGTCCTCCCACCATCTCGGGAGGAAGCAACAACTGTGTCCATCGCTGGATATCCTGCCGCTCCACGGCATCGTTGGAATCCGACGCCCACACCCTGTCCGCAAACTCCAGGATCCCCAGATCTGTCCTCGCTCCTCCACTGGAGCAGGACTCGATTTCCAGTCCCGGGTGGCTTTCCTTGAGTTCACGGATCAACCGGTAGGTGGCCAGGGTGTGTTCGTGGATGCCGGGAAGTCCGGAATGCATGGATTCCACCAGGTCCCGGTTGTGGTCCCATTTGATGAAGTCGATGCCGAGCTCGTCGATGAGTGAGCTCATCTGGCTTCGGACGTGCTCATAGGCACCGGCGTCCGCAAGGTCCAGGACGTACTGCGTCCGCCAGGACAGCTCATCCGGGGATGACCAAACGTGGTCAGGGTTGTGCAGCAGCCAGTCCGGATGCGCCCTTGCCAGATCGGAATCCAAGTTCACCATCTCGGGCTCGAACCATAGGCCGAACTGCATTCCCAGGTCATGGACGCGCTGCGCCAACGGCCCCAAACCCTCCGGCCACACGGCGGGATCCACAGTCCAATCCCCCAGCCCCTTGGTATCGTCGCGGCGGGCCATGAACCAGCCGTCGTCCAGGACGAAACGCTCAACTCCCACCTCGGCTGCACGTTCTGCCAAACGCGTCAGGGTGGCCGGATCATGATCGAAATAGACCGCTTCCCAGGTGTTGAGCACCAACGGCCTGGGGCTTCGCGGGTGTTGATCGCGTGAGCGCAGTGACTCATGGAATCGTGCGGAGAGCCCATCGAGCCCCGCATCCGTCCAAGCGAACCAGGCTTTAGGGGTGCTGTAACTTTCCCCTGGAGCGAGCCTGATTTCGCCCGCCCGCAGCAGCTCGCCCGCGCCCAACAGCGTTACGGCGTCCGTCATCCGGTCTGTACGGTAGGTGCAGTCGGCACTCCAGCCCAGATGGACGGACCACATTTCCCCGGCACGGTTCCGGGGCTTGCCGATGCTCGCAATTTCCAGGTGGGGTGCATCGTGTCCGCCCCTGCCGCGCCGTGTTTCGCGACTGACTGCCCCGCGCGGCATTTGTGTGGTGGACGGAGCTTTTTCCCTGGTCCATCGTCCGGTGAACGATGTCAGATGGTCCGTGGCCTTGGGCAGCGGCAGGGTGGCTTCAACCCAATGGACGTCCAACGGAGTTGCTCCCTGGTTGATCACGCGATGCACCACCGTGAGGACACCGCCGGGCGTCAGTGCGAAAGAGCAATGGATTTGCAGGCCGTTGTTGGCATCGGAGCCGGTGATGAAAGCCTCGTGTTCGTCGGCGGTGACCTCGTTGACGGTCCATCGCGGAAAGACCGGTCTTCCCTCCCGCGTCACGGCGAGCCCTGGTCGCCCAGCCCAGCCGTCACCTTCCTGGGGAAGGACGCTCAGCTGCCATGCGGCGTCGAGCGTTCCGGGCGCCGTTTGTCGGCCGCCGGCGAGGACCATTGCATTGAGGTCGTCCATGGACAAGGGGCCGAGGTCGGCGCCCCAGTGCAGCACGGATGGAAGGCCAGCGGTCAGGTGGCGCAGGACGACGCTGACACCGTCGCGGCGCAGCACGGTGAACTGCTGCACCTGCTCGATGGTGGGTGAGGGCTGTAGGGACTGGGACATGCTTTTCTCCGGATCTCTCATGGGTTGAGGTTGGCAAATCGGGGTTGCTTGCGCCCGGTAGCGAACGACGGCGGTACGGCTCCGTGTCCTTGAGGGTCGCTGGCGGTGCGGAGCACTTGTAAGGACCCTCCAATCGCTGCTGCGAGCGAACCATGTGAGGACAGGACGACACTGATGGGTTGCAGTTCGCGGTTGAAGGCTGCGGCGTTAACCGTGGCTGAAATGCGGTCCCGCAGGAGTGTGCCCGCAGTGGAGAAGGCAGGCCCGGCCAGCACCACTGTGCTGAGGTCGAACAGGTTCACCAACGTCACTGCGGCTTGCCCGAGACCGCGTGCCGCGTCCTCGAGCAGGCGTCGGGCCGGCAGGTCACCTTCCACTGCGGCAAAGGAGATTCGATCAAAATCATTGAGCGTCTCTGCTGGATTGTCTTTGAGTTCCAACCTCCTGCAAAGTGCGGGATCCCGTACTGCGCGGGCCACCACTGCCGCCGTACCGCAGATGTTCTCCACACAGCCCCTGTTGCCGCATTCGCACGCTGGTCCGGAGGCGTCCAGGGTGATGTGTCCGAGTTCCACCGTGTTGGAGCCTCCGCCCCGGTAAACCTCCCGGTTCACTATGGCTCCGCCGCCTAAGCCACTGGCCATGTAGATCACTCCAAAGGAATCCGCGGATACGTCCCCCAGCCACTGCTCGCCCATGGCCGCGGCCGTGGCGTCATTCTCAAGAATGACTGGCAGGCCCGTCAGCCGCGAGAGCGTGGGCACCAGCGGAAAGCCGTACCACCGGGGAGTGGGACGTGGCGCGAGGAGTGTTCCCTCAACCCGGTTTTGTGGTCCGTGGGTGACCAGACTGATTCCGAGGACATCTTCGACGGGCACTTTGGCGGCTTGAAGCAGCGTCACAATCTGCGCCGCGATGATTTCGAGCATCTCCCCGGGAGCGTGACTGCCTGAGCCTTGAAGGGTTTTCTGTGCCACGAGACGGCCGGTGAAGTCGGCCAGGACTATGGAACTGGTGCATCGATCCATCTGGACGCCCACTGCGTAATGGGCTTGGGCGCAGAGCTGGAGGAGGCGCCGCGGTTGCCCGCCGGTTGAGCGTGCCTGTCCCACTTCCTGCACCAGGCCGTCGTCGAGCAGTTCGCGGATCACATTGGTGATGGTTCCGGGGGTGAGGCCGGTAGCGCCCACAAGTTCCACCCTGCTGACAGTTCCGCGGGTGCGCATGATGTCCAGCAGCCTGGCCTTGGTTGAAGCGGCCGGGGGCGGATGCGTGGTGATGGTAGTCACTCTTTCCTTTTCGGTCGGATGTCTGGGATTCGTTTTCCATAATAACTTGACTGACTTAATTTAATCACCTAACTTTTTCATAGGTCGTGATCCACGGCACACAAAAACCCCAGCCGGTCACAGCGGTCCGGCTAGATGAAAGGGACCAGAGATGCTCCTCACCTCTCGAAACCGGGCTGCCGGCTTCCGGCGCAGCACCCTCGCTTTGGCCGCCGGCGCAACGGCACTCGGCCTTCTCCTCAGTGGTTGCTCAGGCGGCGGAAAGTCTGAAGCAAACGACTCCACGCTGATCGCCTACACCGGTCAGGCCGGCGATTACCAAATCAACTTCAACCCCTTCTCCCCCTCGCAAGTTGCTGGGCCGGGAGCCATCTTCGAACCGCTCTTCTACCAAAACAAGGCTTCGGCCGATGCCAAGCCCGAGCCGTTGCTGGGCACGGAATACGCCTGGAATGCGGCCGGTACAGAGCTGTCCGTGACCCTCAGGGAGGGTGTGAAGTGGAGCGATGGCGAGGCTTTCACGGCAGATGACGTAGCCTTCACGTTCAACCTCCTTAAGCAGCATCCGGCCCTGAATAGCTTGGGCTTCAAGGGCACCGTGAACGTGGTGGACCAGAACCACATCACGTTCGTTTGGGACACTGCGGCCTTCGTCACCGGACCGGACATCCTCACCCAGGCCGTGATCGTTCCCGAACACATCTGGTCAAAGATCAACCCTGAAACCGACGTCGTGGAAAAGCCTGTAGGAACCGGCGCTTACCAGCTGGCCGATTTCAAGCCCCAAGCGTTCACCCTCAAAGCCAACCCCACCTACTGGGGCGGCGAACCAGCCGTCAAGAACGTCCGGTACATCGCCTTGTCAGGCAACACCGCCGGCGCAGACGCCATCGCCTCGGGCACCATCGACTGGCAGACGGGGCCTGTTCCGGACATCCAGAACGTGTCCAAGAATTTCCCCAAGTATGAAAAGCAGACAGTCGCCCAGAGCCAGCAGGTCCTCGCCGCCTGCGCCAATGTCCAGCTGGGCTGCACGGGACCGCAGACGGATCCTGCCGTCCGCAAGGCCCTCTACCTGGCCATTGACCGAACCCAGCTCAATAAGCTGGCCTACGAAAACACGGCCTCATCCATCTCGCCTTCGTTCGCCCTGACAGACACGCAGTCCGAATGGATCTCGACGGCGGTCAAGCCCGCCGTTGCGCCCGAAACGGCAGACGCTTCCTCCGCGCAAAAGACTCTGGAGGCCGCCGGCTGGGCCAAGGGCAGCGACGGAATCTATGCCAAGGACGGCCAGAAGCTGACTCTGACCGTTGAAGTGGTCACCGGCTGGACCGATTACATCACGGCTATTCAAACAATTTCAGAGCAGGCCAAGGCCGCTGGCATCGACGTTCAGGCTTCACAGTCCTCCTGGAACGAGTGGACCGACAAGCGAACCAAGGGCAAGTTCCAGTTGGCCATCGATTCCCTCTACCAAGGGCCAGCGGCGGATCCGTACTACGTCTACAACTACTTCTTCTCCTCGGCCACTTCCGCACCTGTGGGGCAGTCAGCAGGAACCAACTATGCCCGGTACTCGAACCCCGCGGTCGATGCGGCCTTGGAAACAGTCAAGAATCTCCCGTTCGACAAGAAGGCGGAACGGCAGCAGCAGTTCGACGTCATCCAGTCCGCCATCGTTGAGGATATGCCCTACATCCCGGTTGTCACAGGCGGCACCACCAGCATCTGGAACAAGGCCAAGTTCAGTGGCTGGCCCAGCGAGGACAACATGTACGCCTTCCCTGCAGTGTGGTCCCGCTTGGACGCGGCGCAGGTCTTCAAGTCCCTCAAGCCCGCCGAAGGCTAAACCGTGAACTACGTCATCCGAAAATTGGGCTTCTACGCCGCGGCTCTTTGGGCGGCACTGACCCTGAACTTCATCATTCCCCGGCTGCTTCCCGGCAACCCCGTAGACATCCTGCTGGCCAAGCTTCAACAGCGGGGAGGAAGCATCACCGAGGAGACCAGAAAGTCCTACGCCATCCTCCTGGGCGGCGACGACACGCAGCCCATCCTCGCCCAGTACTGGACCTACTTGGTCAACATCTTCCAGGGCGATCTCGGGGTGTCCATCAGCTACTTCCCGGCAAAGGTAACCGACGTCATCGGAGCATCGATGCCCTGGACGGTGATCCTGGTGGGTGTTTCCACCATCATCGCAGCCCTTCTGGGGATCCTTCTCGGGGCCTTCGTGGGCTGGAGACCGGGCACGTGGTTGGACTCATTGGTTCCGGCAACCACGCTCCTTGCAGCTGTTCCCTACTTCTGGCTGGCCCTGGTCCTGGTCTACATCCTGTCCCGTGGACTGGGATTGTTCCCGGGACAAGGCGGCTACAACGTGGTGCTGGACCCCGGCTTCAACGGGCCCTTCATCCTCTCGGCAATAGAACACGCGATCCTGCCGGCGCTCACCATTGTCATCGCCTCCCTCGGCGGATGGCTTCTGGGGATGCGCAACATGATGGTTTCCACGTTGTCCGAAGACTACGTGCTGACGGCCCGGGCCAAAGGACTTCCGGATCGCTGGATCCTCCGTAACTACGCTGCCCGCAACGCAGTTCTCCCATCCGTAGCTGGATTTGCCATCTCGTTGGGGTTCGTCGTCTCGGGATCCGTGGTGACCGAACAGGTCTTTTCCTACCCGGGAATCGGATCCCGGTTGCTGGCAGCAGTAACCAACAACGATTACGCACTCATGCAGGGCGTGTTCCTCTACATCACCATCGCTGTCCTGGCGGCGAACCTCCTGGTCGACCTCCTCTACAGCCTGGTCGATCCCCGCACACGGGCCAGGGGCTAAGGAGCAGATTCACATGACCAACATTCAATCCATGACGGGACAGGCGCCGGCCGATCCCACGGAAGAGCTGGCCACCATTTCGCGGGGCCGCGGCCAGCGCCCCAAGCCGGCTTGGCGCCTCATGCTCCCCACCCGTACTCCCTGGTTGATCACGGGCCTGGTTCTCATCGGATCCATCATCGTGTTCGGAGCCATAGGTCCGCTGTTGGTGGGCGACCCCGCAGCCATCAGCAACGTGGGGCTCAGCGGCCCCTCCGCAGAACACTGGCTGGGCACCACCCAAACCGGCCAGGACGTCCTGGCCCAGCTTGCGCACGCCACCCGCGGCTCACTTCAGATCGGGTTCCTCGTAGGCGTCCTTGCCACAGTCCTGTCGGCATTCTTTGGCATTTACGGCGCCTACATCGGCGGATTCGCGGATGAAGTCTTCTCCCTGCTTTCCAACGTGTTCCTGGTGATCCCCGGTCTTCCGCTGGTCATCGTCATTTCCGGTTTCGTTCCCCGCGAAAGCCGTGGCTTGTGGACCATCGCCGTGGTTCTGGCGTTGACCAGCTGGGCAGCCTCGGCCCGTGTCCTCCGGGCGCAGACCCTGTCCGTGAGGAACAGGGACTACGTTGCAGCTTCCAGGGTGTCCGGAGAACGCGCCTGGCGGGTAATCGCCGTCGAAATCCTGCCCAACCTCCTGCCTGTGCTGGCTTCCCAGTTCGTCTTCGCGGTGATAGCGGCGATTCTCGGCGAAGCCGGGTTGTCGTTCCTGGGACTGGGGGCGTCCAGCTCATCGACGCTGGGAACCATGTTGTTCTACGCCCAGAACGGCTTCGCCTTACCGCTGGGCGCTTGGTGGTGGTTCCTGCCGCCGGGCCTGATGATCGCCTTGTTCGGTATGGGGCTCTCCCTGATCAACTTCTCCATTGACGAGATCATCAATCCCAAGCTCAAGAACGCCCGGCTGGTACGTAAACGCGCACGCCAAACAGCCAGGATCCAGAAGAAAGCAGTCACATCATGAGCGCAGATCTCTCCCTGGAGCACGCGCCCGGGCTGACATCCCGCGGGCCCGTCCTGTCGGTCAGGGACTTGAGCGTGGTGTATGAGACGGAGCACCCTGTCCCGGCCGTCAAGAACGCAAGCTTCGAGCTTGGCCGCGGCGAGATCCTGGGACTCGCCGGGGAATCGGGATGCGGTAAGACCACCCTCGCCTATGCCATCAACCGCCTTCACCAGCCGCCGGCCCGGATTTCGTCCGGGCAGGTGACCTTCCATGACCGCGATGGCCAGGACATCGATCTCCTTGCCTTGGAGGACGAGGCACTCCGCCGTTTCCGGTGGTCCAAACTGTCCATGGTCTTCCAAGGCGCCATGAACGCCCTGAACCCCGTGCGCACTATTGGAAACCAGCTGGATGACACGTTGCGGGCACACAACCCAAGCCTCCGGAAGGTAGCCCGCCAGGACCGGTGCGCAGAGGTCCTCACCTTGGTGGGCGTAGATCCCAAGCGCCTGCGTTCCTACCCGCATGAGTTATCCGGTGGAATGCGCCAGCGCGTGATGATTGCCATGGCCATGCTGCTGGAACCACAGGTCATGATCATGGATGAACCCACCACGGCTTTGGACGTAGTGGTTCAGCGGGACATCCTCCGGGAAATCGTGCGACTGAAGGAAGAACTGAACTTCGCCGTCATCTTCATCACCCACGACCTCCCTCTGCTCTTGGAAATCAGCGACCGCATCGCCGTAATGCTTCGCGGCGAAATCGTGGAACTGGACACGGCCGAGGCCCTTTACCGTTCCGCCTCCCACCCCTACACCCGTAAACTGCTCGCCTCATTTCCCAGCCTGAGCGGCGGCCGAGGGGCGTTCATCCGTTCCGGCGAGGCAACAGATTTTGAGGAGCAGCCATGACATCTGTCTCGGTAACCAACCTGACCAAGGACTACACACTTCGTGAAGGCATCCGACGGCGGAACCTGCGGGCGGTGGATCGCGTCAGCTTCGATCTGCTGCCGGGCAAAACGGTGGCGCTCGTAGGCGAATCAGGATCGGGTAAGTCAACAATCGCCAAGCTCCTGACAAAAATGGAGAAACCCTCCTCCGGCTCGGTCTCGGTGCGGTTGGATGACAAGACTCCAGTGCTGGGGTCTGTTTACCGCCGGCACGTCCAGATGGTGTTCCAGGACCCGTTCGCGTCATTGAACCCGTTCCATTCCATAGAGCACCACATTGCCCGTCCGTTAAGGATCCACGGCAGGACGCGGACGTCAGCCGAAACACATCAGCGTGTGCTGGAAATGCTGGAACGCGTCAATCTGACCCCCGCCGAAATCATCGCGGCCAAACGTCCCCATGAGCTTTCGGGTGGACAACGCCAGCGCGTCGCCATTGCCAGGGCGCTGGCCCCGGGAGCCCAGGTCCTGATCGCGGATGAGCCGGTTTCCATGCTGGATGTTTCCATTCGCTTGGGCGTTCTGAACCTGTTGGGGCGGCTGCAGCGAGAGGACAATCTCGCAGTTCTCTACATCACCCATGACTTGGCAACGGCACGGCACTTCTCCGACGAGATCCTCGTCCTGTACCGGGGTCGGGTGGTGGAGCGCGGGCCGGCGGATGACGTCATCCTCAACCCCCAACACCCCTATACCCAGCTCTTGGCCCAAGCTGCCCCTGATCCTGAACGACTCGGAAAGGTGGCCGCCAGCGAGCTTCCCCCGGACCGTGACGCCATAGACAACACTGTGTGTTTCAACCACTTCAGCAAACGGTGGGTGCACATGGATGAAATCAGCGCAGATCTTTCAACTCTCGAACACCGCTAGGACACACAATGATCTCCACACCCTTGAACGCAGGATGGACTGTTTCGCCCGTTGCGGGCCCGGTACCGGCCAACATTCCGGCAAGCATCCCGGCCGAAGTGCCCGGTTCAGCACACACTGACCTGCTCCGTGCCGGGCTCATTCCGGATCCCTACTTGGATGACAACGAAAAGAAGCTGCAGTGGATGCACCATGTGGACTGGCGCTACGAACTCCCGTTGACGCTTCCTGTACCGGACGCTGAGGAGCGCGTTGATCTGGTCTTCGACGGTCTGGACACCGTCAGCAGCATTGCTCTGGGAGCGCACGAGTTGGGACGCACGGCCAACATGCACCGCTCCTACAGGTTCGACACCCGCGCGGCCGCTGGCGGCACCCTCCTTGACGGCAGTCAGCAAACACTGGCGGTTACCCTGCGGTCAGCAACTGCCTACGCGGAGGAACTCCGGTCCCGCCTGGGTGACCGGCCGAGCGCCTACCACCCGGTGCCCTTCAACTTCGTCAGGAAAATGGCGTGCAGCTTCGGGTGGGACTGGGGCCCGGACCTGAGGACCGCAGGGCTGTGGAAGGAAGCCAGGATCGAGCGGTGGTCTGTGGCGCGGCTCGCCCAGGTCACTCCATTGGTCACGGTCACTGCGGACGGCACGGGACACGTGGAGCTTCGGGTCTCGGTTGAACGCTCGGGCTTGGGCCAAGCAGGCGAACTCACCCTGACAGCCACTGTGCTTGGTCAGGCAGTTACGGGCCACCTACCTGCTGGGAGTCCGGCGACGGTCATTACCCTGGACGTGCCGAACGCTCCGCTCTGGTGGCCTGCCGGTTACGGCGAACAGCCACTGGCACCCCTGCAACTTTCTCTGCAAGGACCCGACGGCGAAGAACTGGATGCGTGGGAACGACGGATTGGTTTCCGCACGGTGCAGGTGGACACCAGCGAAGACGAGAACGGCACGGCATTCACTCTCCTCGTCAACGGGCAAGCTGTTTTTGTTAAGGGTGCCAACTGGATTCCTGATGACCACCTGCTGACCAGGATCACCCGGGACCGGATCAACCGCCGGCTGGATCAGGCCCTGGGTGCCAACATGAACCTCCTACGCGTGTGGGGCGGGGGGATCTACGAAACCGAGGACTTCTATTCGGCGTGTGATGAGCGCGGAATCCTGGTGTGGCAGGACTTCCTGCTCGCCTGCGCTGCCTATCCGGAGGAGTCACCGCTGTGGGAGGAGATCGAGGCTGAGGCCCGCGAAAACGTTGTGCGCCTGGCTCCGCACCCTTCCCTGGTGATCTGGAATGGCGGGAACGAGAACGTGTGGGGACACGAGGACTGGGGATGGAAGGAAGAGCTGGCAGGTGGCAGCTGGGGAGACCGCTACGCCCACGAACTCCTGGGGGCCATTGTGGCCGAACTCGACCCCACGCGCCCCTACTGCGATAACAGCCCCTACTCCCCCGGCCGGAAGCCGGAGGACATCCACCCCAACCACCCGGACCACGGAACACATCACCAGTGGGAAGTCTGGAACAGGATTGACTACTCCGAATACCGAAGCGAGGTGCCGAGGTTCTGTTCGGAATTCGGCTTCCAAGGCCCGCCAACGTGGCGGACGCTAAGCGACTTCGTGCACGCGAACGAGGGCGGACCGCTGGCCAACGCTGTTGACCCCAAGGAAGACCCCATCTTCTTGGTGCACCAAAAAGCAGACGACGGCAACGGCAAGCTCGACCGTGGCCTCGCTCCACATTTGGGCATTCCGGCCGACTTCGAAGACTGGCACTGGGCTACACAGCTCAACCAAGCCCGCGCTGTTCGCTACGCTATCGAGCACTACCGCTCCTGGTGGCCGCGCACTGCCGGTGCCATCGTCTGGCAGCTCAATGACTGCTGGCCAGTGACATCGTGGGCGGCCGTGGATTCCGAGGAACGGCCCAAGCCGCTATGGCACGCCCTCCGCCTCGCCTACGCACCGAGGATCATTTCCTTTGGAGAACGCGATGGGCAGCTTTCTGTGTCATTGGTCAATGACACAGATCAGCCTTGGGGCGGACCGATTGCGTTCTCCCTGCAAACCCTTGATGGCGAGGTCCGGAGCCACCACGACGAACACATTGAGGTCCCAGCCCGGGGCGTGCTTACGCTGCCGGTCAGGCCGGAACTCAGTACACCGCAGGACCCGTCCACGGAAGCCCTGATCGTCAGCATGGGACCGGGGCTGGTTGTCCACACTTTCGTGGAGGACGTCGATCTGCGTCTCAGCCCTGCCCCACTGGAAGCCTCGGCCAACGCCGTGGCAGGTGGATACGAGATCACCGTGAAGGCTCACTCGCTGGCCCGCGACATCACCCTCCACGTTGATCGGGTGGACCCGGCTGCCAGCGTCGATCACGCCCTGGTCACCCTGCCTGCAGGAGCGGAGTGGAGCTTCAAGGTGAGTTCCGACGTCGAAGGTTTGGACCCGGCACAGTTCCTCTCATCAGCAGTGCTGAGGACGGCCAACGATCTGCGGGCCGTCCCCACCCAGGCGCTCGACTCAACTGCTGCAACCACTGCGTAGGCTCACCATGACACATCAATTCAGGGCAGAACTTGAAATGGGAGCCCGCAATCGGGCACTCAGTTCGGGTTGGTACATGCGCCTTGTAGAGGGGCCGGCGCCCCGCCGGGTATCGGGCCAACTGATACCAGCGTCACGGCCGGGAGCGATCTCCCACGACCTCACATCCGTGGGTCTCCTGTCCGCTGCATCTGCGTCGATGACCGCCCAGTCCGTGGATTGGGTGGCACGCTGCGGATGGGAGTACAGCGTGGACTTTCCCTGGCGTTCCTCAGGAGAAGGCAGGGCCAAGCTGATCTTCCACGGGCTCTCCCCCACGGCGTCGGCCAGCATCAACGGCCATGCATTGCAGCCCGACCCCGGCCAGGGACCGGCATTCCATGATGTTGACGCCCTGCTCCTGAACGGGATCAATACCCTCAAAATCACCCTCATCCCGGAAGCGGCACCCGCGCCCGCGGGTGTGGACGCTCCCACCAGCTGACGAAAAGAAACTCCTGTGACCTTTCCTTCCACCGTCGTCGCCATTGACGGCGGGCAGTCTTCAATCCGCGCCAGGCTCCTGGCCGGTACGACCACCGAGTTGGAGCGGGAATTTCCTCCCCTCCTCACCCACGGGCCGCTCATGCCCCAGCTCGAAAGCGTCATCCGCTCGGTCCTCGCCAACCAGGCGCGGCAGGAAGTGCACGTCGCGGCAGCGCTTTCGGGCCTGACTCCGGATAATGCCGACGCCGATGGAGTGTTGCAGGCGTGCGAAGACTTGGGCGTCACCGCGATCCGTTTGGCGCACGACTCCATCTCGGGTTATCTCGGCTGCCTCGGCGAGCGCGGTGGAGCAGCGCTCGCCGCCGGCACCGGCGTCGTGACCTTGGCTACCGGACCCACCGGGTACTCCCGGGTGGATGGCTGGGGGAACATCATGGGTGACGCCGGAAGCGGGTACTGGATAGGCCGGGCCGGCCTGGACGCTGCCATGCGGGCTCATGACGGCCGTGGCCGGCCCACTGCCATCCTGGACATTCTTCGGCGCGACTTCCCCGACGTCGAGGCTGCGTACATCGACATCCAGTCCAATCCCGAACGAGTCTCCCTTGTGGCTTCCTATGCCCGGGCCATCATCGACCTCTCTGAAGAGGATGAAGTCTCGGCTCGGATTGTTGCCCAGGCTACGGACGAGCTGGCCCTTTCTGTCGGTGCGGGGCTGCGCAACACCGGTTGGACGCCGCAGGACAGCCCCGCCATCAGCTGGGTAGGAAAAATCCTGTCGAACCCCAAAGTTGCCCTGCCGCTGCAACGCAAACTCGAACAGGCCTGGCCATCTGCGGAAATACTTGCACCTTTGGGTGGCCCCTTGGACGGGGTTGCCCAGCTCGCCATTCTTCCTCCGGACCACCCGCTTCACCCACAGTTACATTCGGCGACTCTCCAGGGCTTGTCGTAGCAGGACCCTCCAACCATTTGTTAAGGACCAGAAACGTGCATTTACTGACCGGCGCCCGGCGCTCCTATGACTGGGGCTCCACCACGTCCATGACCGAATTCCTAGGTACGGATTCCGACGGAAAGCCCTTCGCCGAACTGTGGTTGGGAGCGCATCCAACAGGTCCGTCCACCATCACCGGTCCCGCGGGAACTGAGGATTTGGATGACTGGGTCGCCCGGGACCGCTTGGGCAATCTCGGGCATAGCGTTGATACTTCATTCGGACGCCTGCCCTTTCTTGTGAAGCTCCTGGCACCCGCCAAACCTCTCTCCATCCAGGTGCATCCCACCCGCGAGCTGGCCGCGAAAGGTTACTTGGAGGAAGAACGGCAGGGCATTCCCTTGGACGATCCCCGCCGGACCTTTAAGGACACAAACAACAAGCCCGAAATGGTTTACGCCATCTCACATTTTGAGGGGTTGGCAGGATTCCGACCACGGCAAGAGATAGCCCTGTTCCTTGGGGAAATCGCCGGGCCCCTGGAACCTGCACAAGACCGCCTCAACGCGCCGGGCGAACAAGGCATGAAGCTGATGCTGGAAACACTGGTGGGATTGTCCCCGGAGGACATCCGGACCGTGCTGGAGATTGCTGCGTCATTAGCCCTGGATCATCGGCATCCTGCGGTTCGGGAGGCCTGTGCCACAGTGTGCGAACTGGCCACCGCCTACTCCGGCGATGTCGGTGCCATAGTTTCGTTGGTTCTGAACAGGGTGCGCCTTGCACCCGGGGAGTCGATGTTCCTCGCTGATGGCGTTCCTCACGCATATCTGGCCGGATTCGGCCTGGAGGTCATGGCCAACTCAGACAACGTCCTGAGGCTGGGCCTGACAAGCAAGCACATCGATATCCAGGCCATGCTCGGGGCGGTGGATTTCTCCTCAAGCGGCGTCGATATCACCTCTGGACCCATCAACGCCGCCACCCACATCTTCCGGCCGCCGGTCCCCGATTTCGCATTGAGCATCACCCGGCCGGAGCGGTCCGGCGAAGGCTGCGTCACGTTACCGGGCAGCGGTCCCCGCATTCTGGTGTGCCTCGAAGGCAACGTGAGGGTACAGACGCAAGTCTCAGCGGATACCCCTACCATCACGCGTGGCCAGTCTGTCTTTGTCCCGGCCAACGAAGGCGGGATCCGCGTTGAAGGCGCGGGCACAATCGCCCAGGCCTTCGTTCCCTGAAACAGGGCCTGAGAAGCTACTTCCGTTATCGAAACCTGCGCCCGACGATCCTGTTACGGCCGTTCGGGATCCAGCTCCAGCGATACCCATTATCTGCCCAGTTAGCTCAACCCACTGGTCATCGGAGCACAGCGGTTAGCCATAGAGTCGCGAAGCGGTCATCCTATAAGCGGCGTCTCCAGCCAGCAACATTGGTTCGACCCAGGCGGTGTATCCCTCTGCGGCGACATACATCCGCCGCGACTGAAGACCTGCTGCTGCGAGCCAGAGGACCGATGAGTCAGGCATGACGCTGTCAACCAACCCTGTCGCGACTACGTCCTCGTCCATGCGTATTTGGACGAGGGCTCCCTCCAACCTCCACCAATCCGGGTAGTTTTGGAGCGTCATCAGTGTCTCCTTGCATCGCTGATAGGTACTGGATAATTCAGCGTGGAGACGGCTTCGCCCAAGATCCTTGAGCGAAGCCGTCCTGTCGCTGGTGCCCTGGAGGAGTTCTAGGACGCCTCCGCCGGGATCTGGTCGTACCGCACGGATTTGACGGCTTCCATCACCGATTGCAAACTTTCCGGATTCCGACCAGTGATCAGTTGTACGTGCCCTGAAAGTACGGTCTGATAGCCCTCCGCAATCGCGACTTCAGCGGTGACCAACTCATCGCTCGCCCACATGTGGCCGTCGGCGCTGGGCGGCATGGAGGGGTCGTAAGTCCTCGGGATGCCGATTGAATCGAAGAAGGCGAGACGCTCATCAGCGGAAATCGGCTGATAGTCAATGGGTGCGCCATGTATCTCCGACCCGATGCGGGCAATGTCTTCAAAAGTCAAAAGGTCCGGTCCGGTGATTTCGTAGACAGCACCCTCATGCTTTTCTGCGGCGAGCAGTACAGCGGCGGCGCTGCGGGCGACATCAGCTTTGGCGGCCGGCGCCAACCGCCCATGTCCGGTAGCCTGTGCCATAACACCACAGGCCGCCGCTGGAGCGACGAGGATATTGCTGATGATTTCCGAGTACAACGCGTTGCGGAGGAAGGTGTAGGCCATACCGGATTCCCTCAAATCAAGCTCACTTTGATAGTGGTCCCGGGCTGAGAGTGCCGGGTTGGTGGGATGGATACCACCCACAGAGGTGTACACGATGTGACGGACAGCGGCATGCTGTGCCGCAGCAATTGCGTTCCTGGTCTCCGCTACCCGCCGGCCAAGGTTAAGTCCACTGATGAGGAACAGGACGTCGCCACCACTGTAGGCCTCGTTGAGGGATTCCGGTTCTTGGTAATCGCCCCGCATGACGCGGATCCCCGGATTCTTGTGTCTGTACAACTTCTCCGGGGTACGCGACACCAGAGTCAATTCGATGTCCGGGTCAGCTGCCAAAAGCAGTTCAGTAACCCTGCGTCCAAGATCTCCCGACGCCCCGCTGATGATAATACGGCCCACTTCAGGCCTCCTTTTGTTCGGTTTCTTGTTCCCGGCCTCTTTGGCGGGAACGGTCCTGCGGGTGGTGCAATGTCAGCCGAGCGGTCCCCAGAACGTCTCCCCGCCATAGGTATCGGACATGGGAGAAAGCGCTTCGGGCCAAACATCGGGATCGACAACGCGTCGTTGCGAAGCTGACCTGACGGAGCCGTCCCATCCCACTTGTTCCATGTAGTAGTACAACTGCATGACGTGGCCGTCGGGATCTACGGCGTGAACCGTGTAATCGACACCAGGGTGGATGTCCTGCGGCAAATCGAGAAGCTTGACTCCGCGCTCTTCGAGATAAGCGCGTGCAGCTTTCAGTTGTTCGTATGAACCAAGCTGAATGCCGAAAGAAAGCAGCGTGGTGTGCTCACTGACCCCGAGTTTCTTCCGGAGTTCCATCGGAAAGAGTCCCAGGCTGTGGTGTTCGGTATTGGTCCTCAGGAAGACCGCACGGTGGCCGTCCACCATCGTCTCCTCGCTCTTTACCAAGCCGAGCCGTTGCGTGTAGAACTCTTCAGCGCCCGCGACGTCCTCGACGAAAATGCTGACCGGTCCAATACGCACTGGCTTAAAGGGTCGCGAAAGGAGAACGCCGCCGACGTCGAACGTTTTGGGCAACTCGTCCACCCAGCGGTAACCACTGGTGAGGTCCACACCCTGCGCTTCAGCATCGGCCAACTCGCTGCTCTCGGACTTCGTCGGCAGCGATGGGTGCTCATTGGCCCACGGCCACAGGACTTCGGGTTTGCTCCGGCCATCCCATCCCACCTGTTCGATCCCGTATTCGAGCTCGTTGGTGTGCCCTGTGGGATCCGGGAAGTACGTGTGCCAGTTGGAGCCCGGATCCCGGCCATACCGTTCGATCTTGTTGCCCAATGACTCGAGCCACAGCCGGGCCTGGACCACTTCGCGGAGGCTGCCAACCTGCCACGTGATCTGGTTGATGGTGAGATCGCCCCTGGCCGGCGAATCCATGTGGTCCACCCAGGCCTTCGGCATCAGGACGAAGGTGTGGTGATCGCTGTTGTGGCGAAGGAAATAGATGTGTTTGTCGGCAAGGCCATCGAGCCACGTGCCTGGATCGTACTTTTCAAGGTTCAAGGCGTCCGCCACGTGGAACCCCAAAAGATCCCTGTAGAAGGCCAACGATGCACCGGTGTCTTCGACGCTGATGCCGAAGTGGTTCAGTCGGCGGATTTTGAAGGGACGGTCATAAAGCACACCGCCAACGTTGTGCTGCTGTTCGCTCATGATGCTCATTTCTTTGTCGTGGTCCTTTGAAAGCCTGGGCTACACCCGGGAAGGGAGGTGATTGGAGTACCTAGGCACTCGGGCTGATGACTTCGTTTCGAATGGTGCCAATAAGGGACGAGGACACCTCCACCACATCGCCGGGTTTCACGAACAAGGCATCCGGGTGCGAGCCATCCGTTTGCTGGCGGCTTGAATCCACCGCGGTTCCCTTGGGTGTGCCGCTGCTGATGAGATCACCCGGGTAGAGGGTGGTGTCCGCTGACAGATGCTGGATGAAGGTGGAGAAGTCGTGAACCATGGACTTGGTATTGCCGCTTTGCCGGATCTCGCCGTTCACCCGGCACTCCAGCGGAATGTCCTGCGGGTCAAGACCCTCGTTGACAACGATCCAGGGTCCGATGGTTGCCGAGGTGTCAAAGTTCTTTGAGTGCATGAAGTCCGGCCCAAAAGAAACGTTGTCCCGGATCGACCAGTCGTTGTGAAGCGTGTATCCCCAGATGTAGGGAAGGGCATCATCCCGGCCGATGTCCCGGCCCTGCTTCCCGACAATGACCGCTACTTCGGCTTCGTAGTCCAGGCGCCGGGTCCTGGCGGGGTAACGTACCGGTTCCCCATCCGCCCCGACTGCCCGGTGATCCTTCAGGAAATACTTGGGTCCGCCTTGAACCAGCCGGTCAAGGACTTCGGCCGTATCATTTCCCGCGCTGTTTTTGCTGGCAGCTTCCATGTGGTCAAAGAAGTTGGCCAGCGCGCAATAGATCCGGGATCCCTGGGCAACCGGAGCGTGCAGGTTCGTCTCAGCGAGGTCAAAGAACAGGGGCTCTCCGTCGCGTCCCCGGTCGTCGGCGGCCTTGGACCACAAATAGTCGACGGCGGATTGCGCGCCTTCGAGTGCCCGGTTTCCTTCGGTGATGAACTCCCCGAGCTCCGCCGGCACTTCTGCGTCGGCCCGGGCCTGCGGCCGCGCCTCCTCGGAGGTTTCGGCAAGATATTTTGCATAGGCGGCATTTGCGTCCACCACCTTGTTTTCCACGATGACGCCCACACGTCGGTGGGGGCCAAAAACAGCAATCTTCATCAGTTCTCCTGGATATTTAGTGTTTTGGTGGTCTGGTGCGTTGTTGGATCCATGCCGGCTCACGTGAGAGGATCGACGCCGACGTCCTCGAAGACGCGCGCGTCTGTTGGGGTGAGGCTGTAGATGGTGAGGCCCTGGATCTTCCCATCCCGGATTGTGAAGAAATCGCCCAGCTTGAGGCTCTTACCGTTGGCATCCAGGTCGATCTCCACAGCTACGTGGTCTCCATGTACCACCGGAGCATGGGGGCTGGGCGTCATTTTTCCGGCGGTGAGTCCGTTGCGGTACATCCGCCTGATGGCATCGGCGCCTTGCAGGGTTCCTGCAGCATTGGTCAGCCGCGCATTCGAAGCAAACAGATCGGCTACGGCTTCTGCGTCCCCGGCCTTCACGCCGTCGAAGTAGGCTGCGACAATTTCGGTTGAGGTAGTCATTTGGTGTTGTCTCCTTCCACTGCAAACCGTTCCGGTTTACGTCGGGTTGGTCTGGGGGTCGGTGTCAGGCGCTGAGGTACTTGGCAGATGCGTAGATCGACTTGTACTCCAAGTACGCGTTGATGCCCTCGGGTCCGAGTTCCCTGCCCACTCCGGAATCCTTGAACCCGCCGAACGGGGCACCGAGGTCCAGCGTGTAGTAGTTCAGTCCTATGGTTCCTGTGCGGACGCGCCGGGCCACAGACAAGGCCCTGTCCTCATCGGCGCTCCACACGGATCCGCCCAGACCGTAGTTGCTGTCGTTTGCCATCCGCACAGCGTCCTCGTCGTCGTCGAACGGGATCAGTGCCATGACCGGCCCAAAGACCTCCTCCCGGGCCAGGCGGTCGCTGTTGGCGACATCGGCAAATACTGTGGGCTCAACGAACCATCCCTTGTCAGCCCCGGCAGGACGGCTTCCCCCCGTTACCAGACGGGCGCTGGAGGCTTTTGCCATATCGATGTAGTCCATCACCCGCGCCAGATGCTCCCTGGTAGCCATGGGCCCCATGGTCACTGTGGGATCCAGCGGGTTTCCTACGTTGTACGAGGCAGCAAAGCTCCCCACCGCCTCTACAACTTCCTCGTAGCGTGAGCGGGCAACGAGAATACGTGACTGGGTGGTACACGTTTGGCTGTTGTTCAGGAAGGACGCGTTGTCTAGTCCGGCCAGCAGGGTGTTGATGTCACCGTCTTCGAGGAAGAGGGCGGCAGACTTGCCTCCCAGTTCAAGGGTGCATCGACGGATCAAGCGACCGCATTCGGCGCCGATGATCCTGCCGGCAGCCGTGGAACCAGTGAAGGCAATCTTGTCCACCAGAGGATGTGACACCAGCGCAGCCCCTGCGTCCCGATCCCCCAGGACAATGTTGAGGACACCGTCAGGCAGTCCTGCAGCCTTGGCCGCATCAGCAAAGACGTAGGAATCCAAGGCGGTTTCCGGAGATGGCTTGAGTACCACCGTGCAACCGGCAGCCAAGGCTGGAGCGATCTTGAACATGGCCAGCGCTTGCGGGAAATTCCATGGTGCGATCGCGCCCACCACACCTACCGGCTCCCTTCGGACAATGGTGGACCCTGCCTGGCTGGTGCGTACTTCTTCCAATGCCAGGTTTTCAATCACGTTGGCGTAGATGTTCAGGAGGGCTCCGGGAGCACCTCCATTCAGCATCTGTGAGAGCCCGATCGGCATGCCGTTCTCCCTGGAAACCAGTTCGGAAGTGCCGGCGGACCGCAGATTCAGCTCATTGGCGAAACGCCGTAGAACCTCAGCCCGTTCCTGTGCCGTCGTCTTGCCCCAGGGCCCTTCGTCGAGGGCCCGCCGGGCTGCCAGGACAGCGGCATCGATATCCGCTTCAGTCCCCATGGCCGCTACCCCAATGACCTCACCAGTAGCTGCCTCCACTTGGTCCCGGAGCAGATCCCCGGCTGGCTTGACCCACACACCATCAATAAAGAAGTGCCTTCGGTCCAGATCATGTTGCTTCTCAACGATGAGGGACATGTGTTCTCCTAGCTAAGAGTTGTGGAAATTCAGGACACCGCGGCATCAGGCCGGGAGGTTCAGGAAGGTGCCCTGCAGGAAGATGAGTGGTGGGTTGGTGGCCCGAAGCTCCAGGGACTCGACGCGGCCGACAACCTGGTAGTGGTCCCCTATGAGGTCGATTTTGTAGCGGGTGCATTCCAAGGTGACAATGGCGTCGTTGAGCAGGGGCACTCCCCTGCTGGACGGGGTCCAGTCGACGTCACTGAAGCGGTCTTCCGAGCGCCGGGAGAATGCCTTGCAGAGTGCGGTTTGGTCCTGCCCCAGGATGTTGACTCCAAAATGGCTTGCTTCGTAGAGCCGGGGCCAGGTTGTAGATGCCTTGTCCACGAAGAACGCCACCAAAGGCGGTTCCAATGACACGGACGTGAAGGAACCTACCGTCATTCCTACCGGTCCGGACCTGGTGCCGGCTGTCACTACCGCGACGCTTGTTGGCACATGGCCCAGCACGCGACGGTAGATTAGTGATGGGTCCTCAACTGATGCTTCGGGAATGGTGGGGATGGACATTGGTGACCGTGCCTTAAAGGTTGATGGTTGGTTCCAGGCCCATCAGGACCCGACCGTAGGCTTCTTTGCCGATTTCAGGAGTGACAAAAGCGTGCCGGGCGGCGATTTCGGAGTCACGCCAGATCTGGTTAAGGACGTTGGCCTCGGCGAATGACCCTGCGCCGTTGGCGGTCATCAGGGCATCGATTGCCTGACCAACAAGTTCGGCAATAACCCCGGTGTCGTTACGGATACGCGCCCGGGTAGTCAGATCCAGCTGCTCACCGGCATCGGCTGCGGTGTCAATGTCCAGGCACATGCGGTTCAACAGCAACTCGGACATGTGCAGATTCGAAGCTGCCTTGGCCACTGCCAGTTGATGCGTCGGTGAATCCTTGGCGTTGCTGTACATGGAGTACGCCACCGGCTTGCCCGGGAGCTTGGCCAACGTAATCTCCAGTGCGTGGCGTGCCAAGCCGATCTGCGGAGCAATCAGGATCGCTGCTGCAACAGCGTTGAAAGCGACATTTGCCATGCGATCGTCTTTGTACGGTGACAAAAAGTTGGAGCTGAGCATGTTGCTCAGGCGCTGCACCCGGTGATCCGGCACGAAGTGGTCCTGAACGACGATCGTGTCGCTGCCGGTGCCCTTCATCCCAGCCACGAACCAGGTTGGCTCAATCGTCCAGGCTTCCGCGGGAATCAACGCCAGCGCCATGGGATCATCACCGTCGAGCAATACACCCAGGGTTGCCCAGTCTGCAGCGAAAGAACCTGAAGAATATGGCCACCGGCCGCTGACCAGGTAGCCACCCTCAACGCGTTCACTCTTGCTTCCGGGGCTGAATGTTCCTGCCACCTTGGCCAAGGGATTATTGCCGAACACTTCCTCCTGCGCCTGCTCGGAGAAGGTTGAAGCGAAGCCGGTGCCCACCATCATCAGCGTTGTTACCCAGCCTGTGGAACCGTCACCCCGGGCAATCTCCTGGGTTACCTCAACCGCTGTACGCAAGGAGGCCCCCATTCCCCCGTGACGTTTGGGAACCAACATCCGGAAAAGGCCGGCGTCCTCCAAAGCTGCAACTACTTCCGGAGCCACACGGCGGGCTTCTGAACCCTGGGCCGCGAACTCCCTTACCAAGGGAACCAGTGCGGTAGCGCGGGCTACCAGCTCAGAATCCGGCACGTTGATATCAGACAATTCGGTGATTGACGTCGCTGTCATGGTTCCTCTTTCATGTGGGTGAAATAAAATCGGCAGGCTTTTACCGCTGATCTTCAAGTGAAGTGTGAAATATTCGTCAGCAATCATTCAGATGCTGCTTGATGTAATAAGATTCGTGGAGAGTCGATGCCCTTTGGGTGTAATTCGTGTCTTCGCAGTCCGGCCAGATGTTGTCCGCCGCCCACGAATTGCACACATCATCCGCAGCTTTGAGGTTTGTAAAGAAAATGGAATCTCCAGCAGATCCCCCAATGCCGGGAAGTGGTACATTCGCGCCGTTCCGACACGCTGCTGGATTAGCTGTTCTGCGCCTCATCGCGCTTACCTTCCAATTTCTCCAAAGAGTTGTTGTGACTGCATCCAGTGTGCTCCGCTGCACTTGGTATTGGACGGGTCAAATGACCCCATCCGATACCTGTATTGTTGTCTGCATCACAGGAGGGTCATGAGTAACGAGGCAGTGACTGTTGGCTCCTTGGGGGGCCACAACCTGACGAGTTTCATTGGTCGACGCAATGAACTCGGAGCAGCAAGGGAGCTGATGTCACGCTCCCGCCTTCTGACGCTGGCCGGCCCCGGTGGTGTCGGGAAAACCAGGCTTGCAGCGGAGCTGGCCACCCGCACCCGCAAGGCCTTTCGTGACGGTGTTTGGATCGTTGAGCTTGCAGCCCTGGACGACGCCTCCCTGGTGGCTTCGCAGATTGCCGCATCCCTTCGCCTGCCCGATCAGTCGAACCGGTCACCCGCGGAAAGGCTTGCGGATTACATACAGGACCGCCAGCTCCTTTTGGTTTTGGATAACTGCGAGCATCTGCTCGGCGAAGTGCCCGCTTTGGTGGCAAAACTCATGGAAACCGCTCCGCAATTGCGCGTCATAGCCACCAGTCGGGAGCCCTTGGGGATCTTCGGCGAACAGGTTTACCAGGTACCTCCGCTCAGCGCTCCCGCTGCCGCTGACATCGAAGCCGGAACCATTGAGTCCTTTGAATCCGTCCGTCTGCTGGTTGACCGCGCCAAAAGCGTCCATGCCGGATTCGAGGTCACCGACGGCAACCGGCAGGCTATCGCCGAACTCTGCCGGATGCTGGATGGGATACCACTTGCAATCGAACTCGCGGCTTCACGGCTTCGCTCGGTCTCCGTGATCCAGCTGGTCGAAAGACTCGATCGTCGCTTTGAAATATTGACAGGCGGAAGCCGGGCCGCCATCCCGAGGCAACAGACGCTAAGGGCCTTGGTCGACTGGAGCTACGAGCTCTGTACCCGGGAAGAGCAAACACTGTGGGCGAGGCTTTCAGTATTTCCCGGCGGCTTCGACGTCGAAGCGGCCGAGGAAGTCTGCGGCTTCGGCGAGATCAGCAAGGCAGGCATCCTGGATCTCCTGGACCACCTTGTTGCAAAATCCCTGGTGGTTGCCGGAAATGTCATCGATCACGCTTACACAAGCGACCAGCCGCGGCGATACTGGCAGCTAATGACTTTCCGCGAGTATGGAGCATCCCTGCTTGAGCGTCGGGGCGAAGCGGCCGACCTACGGCGTCGGCAGCGGAACCACTACCTCCAAAAGGCTTGCGACACGGTCGCGACATGGTGTGGACCTGGGCAATCGAGCCGGCTTGCTGCCGCACATCGGGACCACACCAACATCCTCTTGGCTTTGGAATGGTCAGCAAGCACGCCCGGGGAGGAAACAACCGGGATGGAGCTGGCGGCCCTGCTGAGGTATCACTGGATAGCTGGTGGAAAACTCTCTGACGGGCGTCTATGGCTGGAACGGATGCTTGCCCTCGCCACCGACATGACACCGCAACGCGGAAACGCTCTGTGGGTGGCAGCGTGGGTGGCCCTCCTCCAGGGTGATCGCGGACCTGCTGAAGCATTTCTGGCCGAATGCCGTCAGATCGCCCGATCACTTGAAGACCCTGTTTTGGCCGCACATGCGGATCACTGGCAAGCCTTGTGCGAGGTTCTTGGAGGCCGGATCGGGCCCGCCATGGAACTTTTCAACATAGCAGCAATTGTCCATCGCCTTCAAGAAGACCCCGCATCCGAACTCACGGCGATGTTCCTTTTGGCGTGGGCCCAGATGTACGGGGGGCGGATCGAGGAAGCCTTGGCCACGTGCCACGAAGTCCTGAATGAAAGCGGAAAGCATGGGGAACGGTGGAGCCTTGCTTACGGTTACGCCGTCATGGGCCTCTGTTACTGGCACTTGGGCCGGCTTGATGAGGCCCGAACATGCCAGGTCAAGGCCTTGGAGATCCAGCGGGATTTTCACGACGGACTGTGCATCGCACTCGTCGTAGAGCAAATGTCGTGGACGGCAGCGTCCAGCGGCCAGCTGGAAACAGCGGCAACACTTCTTCGCGCGACCCAGTCCGTATGGAAAGGGATCGGCACCACTGTCTTGGCCTTCGGTCCTCTGGCGACGGACTCCACGCAAACAACCGATCGGATCCGGAACGGATTGGGAGAGTCGCGCTTCCAGGCGATTCTGAACGGCGGACAGTCCCTGTCCAATGACCAGGCTGTTGAGCTGGCATTGAGCCTGGCCACGACCTCCTATGTTTCGTCCCCCGGACGCGCCGTTGATGAAGGACGCCACGCCAGCCGCCGGACCAAGAGGCCGGAATTCGTTGGAGCCTTCACCGCAAACGGACCCGCGCTGACTGAGCGGGAGGAGCAAGTCGCCAACCTTGTGGCTCTGGGGCAAAGCAATAAGGAGATAGCGGCCGAACTGGTGCTGTCTCCAAGAACTGTCAGCGGACATATCGAACGCATTCTTTCGAAGCTTGGGTTTACCTCGCGCACCCAAGTTGCCACATGGGTGGCAGGCCGCTCATCCGGTCCCTAGTGCGTGGGTCCGTGGTCAGCTGCCGACGGGGACTTGGGGCGTTCCCTCGTCCGGGTCTTCGACGTCCCAGCCTGCCCATGGGTAGGCCACGATACTCCCGGAAGTCCGGGAGCCGGGAAACTTTGGGGACGGGGACCGGGGGGTGGATGGCGAGACGAAGTGCAGGCCAAGCAGCCTTCCGAGGCTGATACCGGTGATGGTCATGGGAACTCCTCATTGAGTTTCGTGCTGTGCCGGCTTCTGCAGGCGACTATGACCAGCGTGCACTTCTTTGAACCCAGGAACAAATACTAAATTCGACAACTGCCATAGCCCTTGCATATGCCACCATCATCTATGTTTCCATAAAAAGGAATAGAGTTTGAATCCTTCAGTTTTCCGTTACATTATTAATGATCAGCCATTTCCTTTTGGCAGGATACAGAGATCGCACCTCACAGGTTTTGGAAAGGTAGCAGATGATTTACGAACACGCAGAGCTCAGGATCAATCCTGAAACTGAAGAAGAGTTTCTTGCAGAGTTTACGGCAGCTACTCATCTGTTGCTGGCCGCCCAAGGTTGCCATTCAGTGGAATTGCAGGCCAGCGTGGATACAGCCGGCATCTATTTGCTGAGGGTGGGGTGGGAGAGCCTCGAGGACCACACAGTTGTTTTTCCGGGCACATCCCAGGCTGAAGTTCTTTACAAGATTCTCCTGGCCCACTGCCTCGAGGCACCCCATGTGGTTCATTTCAGTGGGCAGGACGTGCTGAACACCCGGTGAGCAGGTTCCCATGAGTACCGCGACGGCAGGAAGCGGAGTGCCCCGGCATCAACCTGGGCACTCCGCTTTATCGTGGTGCAGGAATCAAAATACTGAAACCGCGGCTCCAGCATCCTCCGCCGCCACTTCCTTGGCAGGGCGTTGAGGTACCAAAAGCGCAATGAGGCTGATGATGCCGATGGCCACGATCAGGGCGGAGACATAGATGGGATCGTTGCCGCCACGCGCTGCCAGAAGCGCAGTGGCTGCAAGAGGAACCAGCCCGCCGCCCAAAGTCGCCGACACCTGGTAAGCCAAGGATGCGCCCGTGTAGCGTGACTCCGCACCGAACATCTCGGAGATGAAGGCAGCGGTGGGTCCGTAAACCATGGCCTGGAGCAACGGGTTCCCAATCAGGAAAGCCAAGAAGAGCAACGCCAGGTTATCGGCGCCAATCATCAGCCACAGCGGGTGAATCAGGACGATCATGCCTACGACGCCGGTGATCATCACCTTGCGTCGCCCTATCCTGTCGGACAAAGCAGCGAACATGGGGATGGTGAACACGTGGATCACCTGTGTGGCCAGGCTGATCCAGAGAACATCCGAGCGGCTATGTCCTGCTGCAACGGCATACGGCATGGCAAAGGTAGCCAGCAGTGACTGGACCGCGAAAGCCATGATCGTTCCGAGGCAAGCGACCACCACCGCGCGGGGGTATTTCCGGAGGACCTGCAGGAGTGGATGTACGCGGCGTAGTTGTGACGATGCCGCCTGCCGCTGTGATTCCAGGAAGACGGGCGATTCTGCCACTTTGAGTCGCACGAAGAGTCCCACGCCCACCAGGACAGCGCTGAAGAGGAAGGGCAGGCGCCATCCCCAGCTCATAAAGGATTCCTCCGGCAACAAACTGCTCAGGGTAAATGCCACCGTGGCGAGGGCCGCGCCGGCCGGGCCGCCCATGTTGGCGAAGCTGGCGGAGAAGCCGCGCCGCTCAGGGGTTGAGTGCTCCATGGCCATCAGCGCCGCACCACCCCATTCCCCGCCCACGGCGATGCCTTGAATGATACGAAGCAGAATCAACAGTAAGGGCGCCCACTGTCCGATCATCGCCTGTGTTGGCAGAAGCCCGATGCAGAAGCTCGCGCCTCCCATCATCAGCATGGTCAGGACGAGCATTCGCTTCCGTCCAAGGCGATCCCCAAAGTGCCCAAAGATCAATCCGCCAAGGGGCCTTGCGAGGTATCCCACCGCCAGTGTGGCGAAAGACGCCACGATACCCAGCGCCGGCGACATGTTGGCGAAGTAAAGAGGGGCGAACACCAGACTTGCCGCCAACCCATAGAGCAGGAAGTCGTAGAACTCGATCGCTGTACCCATGAAGCTTGAGAAGAGCACCGTCTTCATTCGGCCGGATGTTTTAACTGACACTGAAACTCCTTTGTTTTGATGCTCGTTAATTGCTGTGGTAACCCCACGAAGGTCCCGATAGCGGCCGCAAGTCAGTAGGCCAGCAACAAGATCTGTTCCCGCCCGTACTGCAGGCCCGGGTGGCTCTCACTCAGATGGCGTTGCACCTCAAGGACAAGCTCATCGTCGTTGCCCCCCTCAAGAAGGGAGCCGCAGGGGCATGAAACGTATCGACGGCGGCTGGTGGTCATGGTACTGGGACCGTTGCGATGACTGGCTCCAGCCCGGCAACAAGGTCCGGGAGTTCGCCCCAGGCCACGGGTCTGCGAAGTTTGGCACGGAGTTGAACGAATTCCTGGCGCCGCTCGAAGGCCAGGACTCCACTGACGAAGTCACCTTCGCGGAAAAAGAACATCGATCCGTCATCACTCCGACTGGAAAGGACTGGTTGTCCCGCCGTCTGATAGCCGGCCCACTGCACCCGTTGACCGTGTTGGTCGGACCAGAAGAAGGGAACACTGACGAACGGAGTGAGGGGCGCCTTCTCCACGAAGCTGACGGCATTGAGCCCCGCAGCGCGGCCTTGTTCGGCCGCCGTCGTCCAGTGCTCGATCCTCATGGTGGCGTCGAAGCGGCCGTTGGGCCACCTCACGGCGTCACCCGCCGCGAACACGCCCTGGCAACTTTGGAGGTAGCGGTCTGTGAGGATTCCGTTCTCGAGTTCGATACCCGAAGAGGCCAACCACGAAACGGCCGGCCGGACCCCGACCCCCACTACGATCACGTCTGCGGCGACTTCACGACCGTCACTGAGTATCAGGAATCGCCGGCCATCCCGTTCCACAGTGCCGGTTGCACCCACTCCAAAAAAGGTGTCCACCCCATTGATGTGGTGCAAATCCTCGTAAACAGTGGAAATGGCTTCGCCGAAGCGGATTAACGGATGCTCGGCGAGGTCAATCAGAGACACCGCACGCCCGGCACTGGTAAGCGTGGATGCGAATTCCCCGCCAATGAAGCCGGCGCCGACGATGGCCACGGAGCGACCGGCATCCGTGAGGCTACGGCGCAGGGCCACCGAGTCTTCGAAGCGCCGCAACACGAAAACGTCCCTTTCGCCGCGGAAAACGGGAGGCATTATTGGTTCACAGCCCGTGGCAATCACGGCTGCGCGGTACGTGAGATCGCCGTGGTGCGTGCTGACCACCCTGCGGTGGGGGTCAAGGGCAGTTGCGCTTTGTCCGAGTTGAAAATCCACGCCTTGCTCTTGGAGGGCCCGCGCCGAGGGGTAGATCAGCGACTCGATATCGACCTCATCGCTTAGTGGGATCTTGGACAGCGGCGGCAGCTCATACGGCAGGTGCTCTTCTGAACTGATCACCGTGACCTTGAGGCCAGGTGCCCGGCGGCTTGCGGCCTCTGCCGCGCGGAGTGCCGCCGTCGAGCCCCCAAAGATCGCTATGTCCGTAGTTTTGTGGAGCATGCCCGTACTTCCCGTCTTTTCCAAAGTGAGCTGAATCACCGCTTTCCTCTACTGTGGGACTGGCGTTGATATTTCACAAATACCAAAATCTGAGGCTACATATCTATAAAATTGATGGCACTGAGGTGAGGTCGTCCCCGTTCAAGGCCGCCGTCACGAGTCCGCGGATTCCCTCTTCCGTCAATGGCCTCGGGTTGGCGTATTGGTTGCGGGTTGCCATGGCAACAACCGTCTCGACGTCGCTGTCGCCCAACCCGAGGCTGCGCAGCGAAGCCGGGGCGCCCAGTTCCACGCTCAGCCGACGGATGTAGCCTGCCGGATCTCCGGCTCCAGTGGCACGCTGCAGGGCCGCAATTGCCTCCGGGGCAAATGGGGCGTTGTAGTGCAGTGCGTAAGGGAGCACTACCGCGTGTGTCTCAGCGTGAGGCAGGTTGAAGGTGCCCCCTAAAATGTGGCACAGCTTGTGGTGGAGGGACATTGTGGTGGCCCCCAACGTTGCTCCGCACAGCCAAGCGCCGTAAAGGGCATCCGAACGGGCCTCGGGATGGCCCGGGTTTCCCGCAATCAATGGCAGGGCACTGATCATGGCGCGGGTTCCCTCCTCCGCCATCTGCGAGATGATGGGCGAGGCATCGGGTGCGTACAGGGCTTCCACCGCATGCGCTATGGCGTTGAAACCGCTGGTCACCGACATCCCCACCGGCAACGTCAACGTCAGATCGGGATCATAGATAACGCTTGTTGGCAGCACTTTGGGGTCGCGGCCGGTCTTCTTCTCACCGTCGGCGGTGAGCCCCCAGATAGGGGTCATTTCTGATCCGGCATAGGTCGTAGGCACCGCGATGATGGGGGCGCCGAACTCCAAGGCAATGGCTTTCCCCAATCCGGTGGTGGACCCGCCTCCCACTGCAACGTATCCATCAGCATCCGCGGCCTTCGCTGCCGCACGGGCACGGTGTGCTGACTCTATAGGTACATGCATCTCCGCTTCAGCATGGACACCCGCACTCGCATCGCCCAGTTGCCGGGAGATGTCCCTGGCCAGCTCCTCCTGGAACGGGGTGGACAGAACCAACACTCGCTTGAGGCCCAGGGCTTCAACTTCTTCGGAGAGTTTCTTGATGGACCCTGCTCCGAAAACCACCCGCATCGGCAGTGCTTGATAACTGAAATCCTTCATCGGGACACCTCTTCGGGGACATGGATATGCTGCTTGGACGTCTGGATTTCGGGGTGCAGCCGAATGTCAATGACCCCCTCAACGAAAGGGCAACCCACACCGAATCTTGAGGCAGCCACAGGGTCTTCGTTGGTAGTGAAGGGCGTTATGAGGCTTTCCTTAACCGCAAACACAGCATCGGATTCAATGTATTCACTACCGCCGATGAAGATATGGGTTGTCAGTTCCTTGAAACCCGGCGCAGCGACAATGAAGTGGATGTGCGCGGGCCGGTAAGGGTGCCTGCCCGTGGCCTCAAGCAGGTCCCCCACCGGGCCGTCTGTGGGAATCGGGTAGTAGCTGGGAACAACACTTCGGAAAAAGAAGGCGCCGTCGTCGTCCGTTATGAAGAGACCCCTGCCATTGCCAACGCTCTGAATCCCGGGCTGCTGAACGTCATAGAAGCCTTTGGTATTGGCCTGCCAGACGTCAATCCGGGCATTGGGAAGGGGACTGCCATCGACCGAAAGGACCTTGCCCCGGACCACGCAGACCGCACCGCCGCTCTCCGGTGAGATGTTCTCGCCAAGCTCCCGGGCCGGGGACTCCACCATGTGGAAGGGCCCCAGCACAGTGGAATCCGTTGCATCCGGTGTCTCTGCGTCATTGATGGTCTCCACCAACATGGAAACTCCCAAGACGTCGGAGAGCAAAATGAACTCCTGCCGGACGTCGCTGCACTTCTTACCCGTCGATGTGAGGAAATCGATGGCCGCCTCCCACTCCGGGATGCTGGGGCTTATCTCACGGACAAAGGTATGGAGGTTACGTGTCAAACTTTCCAGAATGGCCTTGAGCCGCTCATCCGAGGTGTTCTTGAAGCTTTCAATGACAGCCTCAGTCAGGGATTCCGGGCCGAGATCCGTGGTCATGGCTGACTTCCTTTCGATATCTGCTGGGAGTGATCTTGAAGAAAAGCCCTGAGCGCCGCTGCTGTTGCCCTCGGTTGCTCCAGGGGAAGAAAATGCCCGCTCTTTTCGATCACGACAAAGCGGGCATCCGGGAGTCCGGTGGCCAGGTCTTCGCCCAGTTCCGGTGGCGTGATGGTGTCTTCCGCCGCTCCAACAACCAGGGCCGGGCAGTTGAGCCCCTCCAAATCATCCCGACGGTCGTTGCGGTCCAGCACAGCAAGCTGCTGGTCGACGAAGACCCGCTCGCCCAGATCCCTGGTCATGGTTTCCACGACGTTCAGGACCGCGGGAATTCCCCGGGATACGGCCGGGGCCGTGCGACTGATGGCTTGCTGGAACCCTCCGGATTCTACGAGGGACACAAGGTTCCGGGAGTTCTCCCGGCGGTCCTCGGGTGCGGCAATTGCGGAGGTGTTGAACAAAGCCAGGGCCTTGACCCGCCCCGTGTTCCTGAGCGCTACCTCCAGCGCGACATAACCTCCCATTGAAATCCCCACCAGCACAAACTCCTCAGGTGCCAAGGACAGAACGTGATCAGCCATGGACTGGATGGTCCGCCCTTCGCCGCGGATCACTGTACAGTCGAACTCCCCCTTGAGTTCATCAATGACCGGCTGCCATAGCCGGGAGTCTGCGCCCAAAGCTGGCAACATGATCAGGGGAACAGTCTTCATAGCAGGTCCTTCCTTGGTGATTGCTGCGGAGGTCATGACGCTGCCCCGTCGACGTGCAACACGGTTCCGGAGGTAAAGGCGGCGGCGTCCGATACGAGGTAGGCCACAGCTGCGGCGATTTCGTGGCCGGTTCCAGGCCTGCCAACGGGAATCGCGGCAGAGGTGGCAGCCCTATCGTCCGGCGTCATCGCCTCGAACGAATCCCTGACCCTGCCGCTGGTGGGAAGGATCAACCCGGGGGCGATGGCATTGACGGTAATTCCGGTGCCGCCAAGGTCCTTGCCCAGCTGCTTTGTGAGGCTGACGATTCCGCCCTTCGAGGCCGCATAAGCCAGGCGGGCCCCCACGGTGCCCGACGGGCCGGCAAGCCCGTCCGCAACCAGCGACGAGAAATTCACGATCCGCCCGTAGCCGCGTTTCAGCATGACCGGTACTGCGTGCCGGGCGCATAGGAAGGTGCTGGTGAGGTTGCCATCAATGACCGAGCGCCATACCTCGCCGCTGAGCTCGGATAATTCACGGACCACCGCCGTGCCGCTTCCCCCGGCAGCACTGACAAGTGCATCAATGCGGCCGAATTCCGCCTCAATACGGGCGAACACCTCCTCAACCATGGCCTCGTCGGCCAGATCCCCGGAAAACGTCAGCACTTTGGCCTCCGGGGCCCTCTCCTTCAATCGCGCGGCAGCATACTGAAGCGACGGCCCGGACATATCAAGGAGGGCCAGATCGAAACCGTCATCCGCCAGACGGTCTGCGATGTCATTTCCGAGTCCGCCACCTCCGCCAGTGATGACAGCAACCGGGCGATCATTCATAGGGTGACTCACGCTGAGCCCTCTTCTTCCTTGGTAGCCAGCGCGTGGGCGCCGGACGTGAAACGGTCCAGTATGGCGTGTGCGCGGCGGAGCACAGGAGCGTCCACCATGGACCCGTCAACAGTGGCCACACCTCCCCCGCTGTTGATGGATCCCACAACGCGCCGTGCCCACGCGACGTCATCGTCTCCGGGGTGGAAAATGTGGTGGACCACGGCAACCTGCCGGGGATGGATGAGGAGCTTTCCGGTCATCCCCAGCTCCATGGCAGCGCGCAGGTCCCGCGCCAGACCGGCGTCGTCGTCGTACTTTGTTGTGACGCCGTCCAGCGGTCCTGGCAGGCCGCTTGCACGGGAGGCCAGCACCAGGGTTGACCGTGCCATCAGCATGGCGCGCTGGTTGGGGTGAGCCTCAACGTCCGCCGCAAAGTCAAGCTCTCCGAAGGCCAGGCGGGCCACACCGCGGGCACCGGCCAGCGACGTTGCTGCCAGGACTCCCGCAGCGGACTCCACCAGTGCAATGACGGGGCTACCCAGCGTTTCATGGACACTGGTAATCTGCGCGGGGCGCTCCGCTTTGGGCACCATGACCCCCAGGAGACCGGCGAGCCCCTTCAGCGGAGTAACGTCCTGCCCTGCCCTGATCCGCACCACGGCCTGGCCAGTGGCCCCCAACCACGTAGTGACCTCTTGCAAGGCCACGTCCTGGTTCACGCCGCTCACCGCGTCTTCGAGATCCAGTACTACGACATCAGCACCTGATTGCTCGGCTTTCCGGAAACGCTCAGGCCGGTCACCAGGGACAAAGAGAAAGGAACGGGCATCCTGAAGTTTCTTCCAATGACTCATGATGTTTCCAGCACTCCGAACTCTGCCAGTACGCGCTCTGTGTGTTCGCCGACTTCCGGCACGGTGCCCATCACAGGCTCCTGCCCCACGAAGGTGGCAGGAGGAATGAGTGCCTTCAAGGGTCCAACCGGTGAATCGTAGTTGCGCCACCGGTTGCGTGCCTTCAGCTGGGGATGGTCCGCGAAGCCGCGCATATCCCGCAACAACGCGTTGGCGATGCCGGCTTGTTCCAACAGGTCCAGCACGTCCTCAGCCGTGTATCCGGTGAGGGCCTCCTCAATGGCCGAGGTGAGGTCGGAACTGTGCAAAACACGCAGGGAATTACGCGCGAAGCGCTCGTCCAGTGCAAGCTCGGCGCGCCCCAGCACACGTTCGCAGAACGTTGCCCACTCCCGTTCGTTCTGAATCCCCAGGAAGACCTGCCGGGAATCACCGCAGGTGAAGGGGCCGTAAGGAGCGATTGCAGCATGGGAAGAGCCGGTCCGCTGAGGCGGCGCATCCCCGTACACCGCGTAGTTCATGGGATAGCCCATCCATTCACCGAGCGCCTCAAGCATGGACAATTCGATGGTTGCCCCCTCGCCGGTCTGCCCTCGCTGGAGCAGCGCAGTAAGAATTCCTGAATAGGCGTACATTCCCGAGGCAATGTCCGCAATGGAAATCCCTACTTTGGACGGTGTCTGGTCGGTGCCCGTTATGGACACCAGTCCCGCCTCGCACTGCACCAACAGGTCGTACGCTTTCTTGGATGAATAGGGGCCGTCCGCGCCGTAGCCTGAAATGGAGACATGTATCAGCCCGGGCCGCTCCGCCCGCAGGGCCTCCGCGCCCAGTCCCAAGCGCTCCGCAGCGCCAGGGGCAAGATTCTGGATGAAGATGTCAGCGTTCCGGACCAACTCGTGTACCGCACGATTTCCCTCGGTGCTCTTAAGATCCAGGGCCACTGACTCCTTGGACCGGTTCAACCACACAAAGTGACTCGCCATGCCTTTGACGGTTTCGTCATATCCACGGGCAAAGTCACCCGCTCCGGGCCGTTCAATCTTGATGACCCTTGCGCCAAGGTCGGCGAGCTGACGGGTGGCAAACGGTGCTGCCACTGCCTGCTCAAGAGAGACGACAGTAACGCCGCTCAGAGGAAGCATGATAAAACTCCTAAAAGTAGTGGTGCCGGCTTGCAGACGGAGGCAGATGCGTTTCTGTCAATGAACAAGCGACGGCGTTTCAAGCGTTTTGGTGAAGAACAGAACCTCTGCTGCCAAGTCGGGATCGTTGCCCATCCGCCGGAACAATTCCAAGTCACCGTCCCTCTGAACCGGGTCAGAGGAGTGGAAGATCAGCCGCTTGTTCGCGGTGGCGCGGGGACTGGCCTTATCAATAAAAGCGGAGCGGCGTAGTTCCGAGTAGGCATCCAGGACGGATTCTCCTGCTCGTCCTGCAATGACTGCTCCCAGTGCTTCGTTCAGAACATAAGAGTCGAACAGGCCCATGGTCAGGCCGAAACCGCCTGTCGGGTTGGTTGCATGGGCAGCATCACCGGCAAGGAGAACGCGGCCAACCCGGTAGGTTGGAGCACTGCGCTGGTGCATCCGGTAAGGCGCAATGGCATCCAACGTGATGCCTGCAGCCACCTCAGGGCCAAAAATCTGCTCCAAAAACCGCGGCAACCGCTCCACGACTCCCTCTTCCGGGAGCACTGCGTCCTCCATATAGGTGTACCGCCAGAGCCCATGCGGGCCCGAATTGTCGATCTTGACGATGATTGCCCCCAAGACGTCGTCCACATAGAACGTCGTTTGGGCCCACCCTTTGCGGTCATCGGGAAACCGGATATTGGCCGCGACAAAGCGCTCTGGCCACGTAAAGCCTTCAAAAGGAAGATTCAGTGCGTTGCGCACCGCGGATCCGGCTCCGTCAGCACCGATCAGCCATGGCGCCCGCAGCTGGACAGGATTTCCATCGTGTTCAGCTGCGACTCTGACCGCAGATTCGTCCTGGAAAATCCCCGTGATCTTATGTCCCCACAAGACACGTGCATTGGGCAGTTGTTCAAGGTGGCGGAGAATGATCCTGGCCAGCGCGCCTTGCCCAAGGTGGAGGTTATGCGGGTGCTTTACACGCCCCTCCAGGGCCTTCAAACCGTAGTGGATCGTCTCGCCCGTGTCCCGGACGTGATGGGCATAGTCCTGTTTCAGGAATCCCGCCTGGGTGGCGTCGTCATAAAGCCCAAGCCGTTCCAAGCCATCCAGGGTGGACCAGTGGTAGAGAATCGCCCGCGGGGCGTCGTTCGGCTCGGAAGAGCGTTCGACGACGGTAACGTCCAGCCCCTGCTGCGCCAGGCCCAGTGCATTGAGCAGACCAGTAGGACCGGCCCCGGCCACAATGACCTGTTGCTCGTATTCCATGTTGCCTCCGTTGTAAACCCTGTGACGTGACGTCAGCGTCACCTCCTTCACTAACCGTGATCCACCGGACGTCATACTTCAAATACCAATTTGTAGGGGTTTCCATATACTGAATGGATGGATCTTCGAAACGTTCGGTACTTCATTGCCGTGGCCGAGAACGGCTCCATTACTGAGGCATCCAATGCCTTGCGCATATCCCAGCCGCCGTTGAGCATGGCCATGGCCAAACTCGAGAAGGAGCTGGGAGTGACCCTGTTTGACAGGAAGCCCCGGGGGATCGAACTGACGGCTGCGGGCGAGTACCTGCACCACGCCGGCCGCCGGCTCCTGGCTGAAGAGCGCAGGATCTCGGACACTCTCAAGTCCATGGGTCAGGGGCTTGCGGGCGAACTGCACCTTGGGTGCGAACCGATGTGCCTATGGCGGATCGGCAGTACCAAAATTTCCCAGTTCCTCTCGATATATCGCAATGTGACCCTCGATCTCACAGACGCCAATCCCAGGGTGCAACTGGACCGGCTCGCTGATGGCACACTCGACCTGGCCATCATGCCGATCGTGGCCGAGGAGCCGCTGCAGGCCGTCAACGGGGTGCATTTTGATGTCACAGTGGTGGACGAGCTGCCCCTGACGCTGATCGCCCCCAAGGCCTGGGGCTTGGATGAATCCGAACCCTTGGATGTGGCGTCACTGAAAGATTCCACGTGGATCCTTCCGGCGCGGATTCCCGGCGTGCGCATTCTCTGGCGCATTTGGGCCGATAAATTTGCACCATCCGGAGCGGCCCCCACCGAGGTAATTCAAGTGCCTACCGTCATGACCGCCGCGCAACTGGTGGGGGCCGGCGTCGGGGTTTCGTTGTCCAGCCTGGAAATGGCCCGCCTTCATCCCGACGTAGCCCAGGTTCCTGTGGTGGGCGGATGGCCCAACGTCCCGATCGCCATCGTGCGGCGCAAGGAAGGAATCGTCACGCCAATCGCGGAGCGATTTGTCGAGCTGTTTCAGGGTGACTGAGCAGTCAGGGCAGCTCGACCAGCAATAAACGGTATATATCCTGTAGATGGGTACCCCGCAATATTGGTATTTGTGAAATACCTCGAACAGCAGCAATCTGGACCATGAACCATTTGAATGGTCGCTGCACCCCTTGCCCGGATAGCCGGGCCGCAACGGCCCAAGGATTTACGAGGAAGGGCATCCCCATGATCAAAGTCAACGTGGACCTGCAACGCTGCGATGCCAATGGCACCTGCGCAGCCTTAATGCCGGACGTGTTCCAGATCGAAAAAGACGGAACCCTGGTACAGCTGGCATCAGAGGTCCAGGATGATCGCGAAAACGATCTTGAAGAAGTGATTCTTTGCTGCCCGATGGGAGCGATCTCACGGTCATGACCGCCACAGTGCCAACCTTCGAGCTCTTCTCCCCGCACGCTGCGGATCACGCCGGCGGTGCGCTGGCCCAAGGGGGAATCGCGGCCGGTTCCGACGGTTACGCCGTACTCTCCTACCAACTTGCCACCGAGGTGCTGCGCAATCCCCGGTTCGCCAACTCGGCATTGAGACTGATGGAAGAATTTGGCATCAGCAACGGCCCTGTCCATGGATTCCGGGCGCGGAGCATCATCATGCAGGACGGAGCGCAGCAACTACGGTTGCGTACTCCACTCGCCCGCTTTATGGGCCCGGCAACAGTCCAGAACACCCGTGAGGTGCTGACGGAGATCGTGCAGGGGATCTTCGACGATGTGGACGACACGAAACCGGTGGACTTCCATTCCAGCGTGGATCGCAGAATCCCCTCCTTGGTCTACTGCCACCTGGCCGGAGCCCCGCAAAGCGACGCGCCCAAAGTCCAGGAGCTGTCAGAACGGACGTTGGCCCTCCTTGCCCGGGACCCCAGCCTCAAGCCCGACATCCTGGCCGCGTACGACGAACTGTTCCAGTACCTTCAGGATCTGATGCAGCGCAAACGCCAAGCGGGTTTGGGCGAGGACATGCTGTCCCATCTGATGACACTGGCCGACGACGGCAAACTCACAGACCAGGAACTCTTTGATGAAGCGACGTCCATGCTCGAGGCAAGCTCCGTGAATACGGGACACCAAATCGGTCTGGTCGTGTGGAATCTGCTGGGCAACCGTGAAGTCTGGCGTGAAATCGTAGCCGATCCCTCATGGATACCCGCTGCGGTCATGGAAGCGCTTCGCCTCTACCCCCGGACAGGTGTGATCAGCAAGATCGCCGAAGAGGAAATCGAGGTGGGCGGCACCACCATCCCGGCGGGGGCCGACGTACACGTTGCCGTATGGTCCGCCAATCGGGACCCGGAACGTTTTGAGAACCCCGGCGAGTTCATTCTGGGCAGGGAGCGGAACCAGCCGTTGACGTTCAGCACAGGCCCGCACAATTGCCTGGGACAGGGACTGGCAAAGGTGGAAATCGAGGAGGTAGTTGGTTACCTGGCCCGCCATTATCCCAACGCCCGGGTGGTTGACGATGCCACGACAATCACCCGGACCGCCGGCCGATGGACCATCAAGCAGCTCACTGTCGAGACCGGCACCCGGGCTGAGGACACCCATGACATCTGAGAACCCCTCCCCGCAGTCGCTGACGGAAATTCTCTCGGCGCACTGGTCCGGAATGAGCTTTGATGACCTGCCGCCCGGCGTGGTGTCCACTATGAAGGACCACATCCTGGACACTTTGGCCGTGGCGATGGCAGGCATCCCATCAGAGGAGTCCCGCCGTGTCCGGCATGCGCTGTCCGGCATGTCCAACGGCGGCCCCTGCCTTGTGTGGGGTACCCGCGATCGGCTGAATCCCGCCCACGCGGCGCTTGCCAATGGAACCTCCGCCCATGCCCGGGATTTCGACGACGGCGGCGGCCCTGGTCACGCCGGCTCTGCAACCCTTCCAGCAGCGATTGCTGCTGCAGAACTTCTGGGATCCAACGGCCGGGACCTCATCGTCGCCGCGTGCGCGGGATACGACATCAGCTACCGGCTTTTGCAGGGAGTCGGTGGATTCGCTGCCCACACCGACCGCGGCTGGCACTCCACCGGAACCTTTGGCACCTTCGCGGCGGCTGCCGCGTGCGCGAAGATACTCGGCTTGGAACCTGCTGCATTCGCCAATGCTTTGGGAATTGCGGGTTCCTTTACCGGGGGAATTTGGGCATTCATCGAGGACGGTGCGTGGACCAAAAGGCTGCATCCGGGTAAAGCCGGCGAATCGGGCATTGACGCGGCCTTCCTGGCGAGGGCGGGCATCACCGGCCCGCATCAGGTCTTTGAGGCACCGTGGGGTGGAATCATCGCCACGTACGCCGGCGGCCGGGGTTTTCCGGAACGGGTTACTGCCGGACTGGGCCGGACCTTCAACGTCTCCACTTCCTATCTGAAGCCATATGCCTGCTGCAGGGGAAGCCATTCGACAATCGATGCCGTGATGCAGCTGATCTCGGAGCGGAACCTGCAGCCCTCCGATGTCAGCAGCGTCACTGTCACCGCGGGGACAACTGCCATCAACATGCTCACCGTTGATCCCATAGAAACCGTGTTCGACGCTCAGTTCAGCCTGCCGTACGCCATCAGCGTGGCGCTGGAAAACCGTTCAGTCGGGCTGGACCAATTCGATCCACCCCGAATATCGGAACCCCGCATCCAGGAAACCTTCGCCAAGATCTCCATGGTGTTGGACCCCTCAATCGAACTTGAAGAAGGACCGCGCCTTGAGTTCGAGCTGACGTCCGGTGAAAGAATCACGCTCCTTGCCGGAAACCCGACCGATGCCAAGGGGTCTGAAAAGAACCCCATGACCCATGACGAGGTGGTCGCAAAAGCACGGTCCCTCCTCCGCCCCTACGGCAACGAGGCCACCGCCCAACTCATCGACGCCGTGGAAAATCTGGATTCCGAGCCCACCCTTGACAACCTGGTCAGCGCCCTGGGCGCCACACCCCTAGCCAATTGGAGAGAGACCCATCATGACACCAACAACCTTGACCGAGCAGGTCGTTCGCACTGAAGTCATCGCTTCTGAGCCCGTAGAAGCCCTGGCTGCCGCACTGGACATCGAAGTCCCTTTCACCCAAGGCACATCCGTCCCCCCACTCTGGCATTGGCTCTATTTGTTGGAGCGGAACCGCCACAGTGAACTCGGTCCGGACGGACATCCCACCGTAGGCATTCCTGCGCCCCCCAGTCCCGGACGGCGCAGGATGTTCGCCGGAGGGCGCGTCTCAACCTTCGGTCATCTGACCGTTGGAACGCCGGCTACAAAAGTCATCTCCATCGCAGGCTCCGTTGAGAAGACGGGCCGGACCGGACCGTTGACGTTCACCACGGTCCGTCATGAAATCTTCCAAAGCAACCAGCTCGTCATCCGTGAAGAACAGGACATCGTATACCGCGCACCTGGCAAAGGATCGCTCCCTGCCCCGCCATCCCCTCCTGCGCCGCCGGCGGGTCCCGTGCTGAGCCAAGCTGCCGATGAACGCCTGCTGTTCAGGTTTTCCGCACTCACGTACAACGCGCACAGAATCCACTACGACCACAATTGGTGCCTGAACGAGGGGTACGACGGGCTGGTGATCCACGGCCCGCTGCTGGCGCTGATGATGGGCGAGCACATGCGCCGTGAGGGAATCGGCTTGTTGGGCAAAACTTTCAGCTACCGGCTTGCCTCCCCCATGACCAAGCCGCAGACCTTCTCGGTTGTGCCGGGCCCCGACGGCTTGGAGAAGGGCGCGGAAGCCCGCAGTGCCGACGATGCAATTTGCGCGATCAGCACCCTTTCCGAGGTCTGAAAGAGGTAACCTCCGGAGGGGATCACCACCCGGTTCCCGATGCGCGTGCCACCATCTGCCCATCAGCCACCGTTGGATTGGGGTATCCCCTCCGCAAGCGCCGTGAAGGTATGGATCCAGCCGCCCCCTTTGCCACTGGCAGTAACGTAGGCGTCCTTCGTTCCAGGCTTGATAGCAACGTTGGTAGCTGACGTTATCTCGCCTTCCTTGGACGGAATGGTGACGGTGGCTGTTTGTTGTCCTGTGGCGTCGAAGACAATTATTGCCGCCCGGTTGTGAAAGCCGACGTAGAGATTCCCATCAGCGTCAACGGCCAAGGAATCGATTTGGCCCATGCCCGCGCTGACGTGGATCGCCGGATGAGCTGTGCTTACTCCACGGCCATCGTCGGTCAACTGGATGTAGTCGATCTGGTTTGCGGTGTTCAGGCTCATCCACAACCCGTCAAACCCAGGTGTAAAGGCGACTCCGTTCGGGGAGGCCAAACGATCTGCCAGCACCGTTGGCTCCGCCGTGGCACCATCAATGCGAATCAGCCTTCCCTGCGGTTTCCAATAGGGTTCCTGGGCTCCCGCAGCATCCGTCACATAAAGGTTGCCCGCACGGTCGAAGCTGATGTCGTCCGCGTGCAGCGTCGCTCCGTTGACGGGACCGGAATGGAACACCTTCTGGTCCTTGCCCTCAGGAGTCATGCTGATGATGGTTCCCAGGTAGTCCGTCAGGTAGAGGCGCCCATCGCGGGGGCTGAATTGAGCCGATGTGACAGCACTGGTGCCGTCCGTGAAAATGGTCCTCTTCTCCAAGGAGCCCACATCCAGTGCCATGACCTTGGGCGCCCCTGGCGGTGCCGTCACGTCCACAAAATAGAGGTCACCGTCAGGACCCACCACGGGCCCCTCCAACAGCGTCATTCCGGTGGATGGGTGGACCGATGTGACGTTTGCCAAAGCCTTGGCAATCTGATCCGACGGCTTGGGCTTTTCTGCTCCAGCCCCGGGTTCGCCGGAAGTACCGGCCGTGCAACCGGACAAGACAAGGACAACCGCAACCGCAACCGCAATGAAATTCAACCGTGTCCGGAGTGGCTTCCCCCGATCAGGCCTCATTTGCCCGCCACAGTTTGGCCAGCCGGCGGCGCCGGAACAAGGACATCGCTCATGTCGCCTTCCCGCCATTGCCGAAGTATCCGGTGAAAAGCTACGGGTCCTGGACTGAACGAGCTGCCGGAGATCGCCCGTGTACCTTCACCGTTGTAGTACCCAGGGGTGCATTCTGCTTGGAAGTGCGAGGTATCGGCCGCTGTGTCACTGACAGTCTTGACCCAGCGATCCTCAGCCTCGAGGGTCGGCTCAATCACCCGCGAACCGACGGCCAGCCCCTTGGCGATGACTGCGGCAATGTGCTCAGCCTGCTCCTGCAGGATGTGGACAAAGTTGACGGAATTGGCGTTCTGCAGTGCGCCAAGGTGGAAGAGGTTGGGAAAGCCGTGGCTGTAAAAGCCATGGAGGGTGCGCAGTCCGCCCGCCCATGTTTCCAGGAGTGAGCGCCCACCTCTCCCCCGGACGGGCAAGGAGCCGGAAAGCACACCGGAAACGCCAACGTCAAAGCCTGTAGCGAAGATAATGCAATCCACGTCATACGCCGTTTCGCCCACCACGATCGAGGTCTCAGTCAGGCGTGTTATGCCGCCGTGGTCGGCAGTATCCACCAGCGTCACGTTGGGCCGGTTGTATGCCTGTAGGTAGGTATCGCTGAAGCATGGCCGTTTGCACATGTACCGGTACCAGGGCTTGAGAACCTCTGCCGTTTCGCTGTCCAGTACTACCTCATCCACACGCGAACGGAGGCGGTTCATGGTTTCAAAGTCCTTCAGTTCATCCCTGCGTTCCCGATCGGCTGGGGTGAGGCCTGCCTCCACCGCGCCGGAAAGGATCTGCCGTTGCAGCTGGATGGTTTCCGTCCACCCATCCTTGACGAGGATTTCATCCACCGGCTCCCCGGCGAGAACGGAGAGAAAGTTCTCCATCCGTTCTCGCTGCCAGCCTGGTTTGAGGGATGCTTCCCACGCTGGGTCCGTCAGGCGGTTTCCACGAACGTCAATGGTGGACGGTGTCCGCTGAAAAACGAGGAGTTGCTCAGAATCGCGGCCCAGATGCGGGATGACCTGGACGCCCGTGGCCCCTGTGCCCACTACTGCCACCCGTTTGTCGGCAAGTCCGGTCATGCCACCTTCCGCGGTGCCACCGGTGTAGGCATAGTCCCACCGGCTGGTGTGGAAAGTATGTCCGCGAAACTTCTCCATGCCAGGGATCCCCGGCAACTTGGGTTGTGTCAGAGTCCCCGACGATGTGATGACGAAACGTGCATGGAACCGATCCCCGCGGTCGGTTTCGACTGTCCATAACTCCGCGGCGTCATCCCAGGTCAGCGCTGTTGCCCTGGTCTGGAAAAGTACATCCCGATACAGGTCGAAACGCTTCGCGATGGCGATGGCGTGCTGCCGGATCTCCTCACCGGGAGCGTAACGCCATGCCGGCATGTAACCGACCTCCTCGAGAAGTGGCATGTAGACGTACGATTCGATATCGCAATGGATGCCCGGATACCTGTTCCAGTACCACGTGCCGCCCACATCGCCGGCCTCGTCCATCAGGCGAATGGACTCCACCCCGGCTTCCCGCAGCCTCGCGGCGGCGAGCAGTCCGCCGAATCCAGCGCCGATGACCAGCACCTCCACTGAGTCAGCGCGGTGATCCCTCTGTATTGGCTCGGTGTAAGGATCCTTCGAGTAGTAGCCGAACTCACCGGCTGCGCTTTGATACTGCCCCAGGCCCTCTGGCCGGAGACGTCGGTCGCGCTCCCGCCGGTACTTTGCGCGGAGCTCTTCAACATCAAGCTCTTGTGGGTTCTTCGATAGGTTGTGGGCGCTGCCCATGAATCGTCCTCGCTTCGCTACTGCGCCATGCGCACGTTGCGCGACCGCCCCCAATGCGCGCCCGCGCCCAGATCCGGGAAAGAGCCCGGCAGGTGGTTCTGGTACGCGTCGACACGACAACGGGTCGGCTAATGAAAAAAGCTTAGCCTTAAGCTAAGTAATTTCGCAAAGCCGGTCCGCGATATCTTTAGTGGCATGGTGGAATCAGATCGGGAATCAGCACTGAAGAGCATAGACGCTCTGGCCATAGCCATCACGATCCGCTCCATCCCCCGCATCCTCCAGCCACTACTGACCACCGATCTGACCATCCAACAGCTGAAGGTCCTCTCCGTCGTGGTCACCACGGAGAGCGGAGCCACTGGAGTGGGGCTGGCAGAGACCTTCGGTGTCTCGATGGCATCCATGTCCAAGCTTGTTGATCGCCTCGCGGCGGCGGGGTTGGTCGCCAGATCCACTGATACGGACGACCAGCGGGTCAGGCGAATTTCTGCCACCGACCTTGGACGGTCTGTAGTTCGTGAACTCATGGCTGCGCGTCCGGAATTGGGCGGCGAGGTGCTGGCTGGACTGACGCTTGAAGAGCTGAAGGCGCTCGAAACCGGCCTCAGGGCAGTGGGCCGCGAACTGCGCGAAGCAAAAAACCCAGAGAACGCCGGCCTGGAAACCTTAAGGTGAGCTGTACGTGAAGCGGCTGATGACGGCGTTGGAGCCCAGGGCCTCCATTCCCACGACGCGACCCGTAAAACCTCCCGCAACCTCTGTTGATAAGTAGCGGCCATCAATGGCCGCGAGTTCCTGGAAATCAGCGCCGGCGCCCACTCCCAGGACCAGCCGGTCCGGCCCCTTGCGTTGGCCGGCCGGGCTGTCGTAAGGTACCGAGCGGATTGTCAGGGCGCTGCTCTCGGATACGGCATCCAAAACAGCGAGGTCCTGATCCGTGGGGCCGATGACGACACGCGCCGCCACCCTCCCTCCGACCCGTTGAACAGTTGCCTGGTGAAGGTCATCAATGCGCACCGTAAGCGCCAGGTCACCGATGCCCTGAACGCTGGCGGTCCATTCGAGGTCCGTAGCCCGAACTGCGAGGAGCCGCAATGCCCGCGCGTTCGCGGGCTGGCGGCCGGCAAGCAGCGTCAGTCCATTCTCGCCCGGCGTGGCAAAGGAGCTCGGATTAACTCCAGGCGCAAGCCACCGCGGGTGTAGCCGGCCCTCAAGGAATCTGTCCTCGAACGAAGTGTCGATCTCAGGCTCCGTGAATCGATCCTCTACCACGACAGGCCAGTCCTCCACCCAGTCGATTCCGACGATGAACGTCTCCCTGCCGTTGGTGTGCCACTTGGGGAAAGAACCGCGTGGGCGAGTCCCGAGATGTACCATCGCCCAGCTGCCGTCATGAAGCTCGAACAGGTCACCGTGCCCCACCGCCTGCACGGGATGTGAAGTGCTGCGGTGCGTCAGAATCGGATTGGCAGGACAAGGTGAGTAGGGGCCACCAATGGCTTCTGCGCGGGCTACTGTGATCATGTGACCAGCTGCGGTGCCGCCCTCCGCGGTCAGGAGATACCACCAGCCATTGCGTGTGTAGACATGCGGCCCCTCAACATGAGCACCACCCGAGCCGCGCCATAGTTCCCGCGCCGGGGACAACGCGATTCCAGTCACCGGATCAATCCGCGCCTGTGAAATGCCGCCTCTAATAACGTCTGCCCACGTGATATAGCAGTCACCTCGCTCGTCCCACGCAAGGTCGGGATCAATGCCAATCAGTCCCGGCGTGTAGACCGGATCGGTCCATGACCTGCCGGGTGATCGGCCGAGACAATGATGTGCCCCTCCCGCACATCATGAAGGTTCGTGGTGATCATCCAGAAACGGCCATCGTGATAGCGAATCGTCGGGGCATAAATGCCCCCGCTCGCACCCTCGATGCCGGACACCACATTGAGTTGGCCGTCGCGGTCGAGCACATTGCCGATCTGGTGCCACTCGAGTAGGTCGCGGCTCGAAAAGACCGGCACTCCGGGGAAGTATTCGAAACTGGAGTTAATAAGGAAGTAGTCCTCGCCTGCTCGACATATTGAGGGATCCGGGTGGTAGCCCGGCAGGATTGGAGTGCTCATTGGCGTAGGTGACTTTCTCTCGATTTCTGATCCCGGGTAAGCCCACGAAGCGGCGGCATCAGCTGGCGGTAATGGAATGACTGCGTACCAGGGATATGACCAAACGCCCCTTGAGGACCATCAGCCTTCTTCAGGCGAGTCGATGAACCGGAAGAGCGTTTCCAGCAGGTGCAGGGTTTTGCGCTGCGGGTCCAGGAGGAACTGAATCCGAAGGCCGTCGATCATGGCCATCACCATGGTGACTTTGTCGTCGGCTGTCAGCTCCTCGCTGTCTTCTGTCGTAGCAAGCCGCTTGCTGGTGAAGTGATCACGCATGCGCTCGCGTCGGGCGATGAAGAAGTCGTGGGCAGGATGCTCGGGATTGGTCGCCGCGATCGTGATTGAGAGCCAGTTCCGCATGTGGTCAGGCCTGGCGAATTCTTCGCCCAGAATGGTGCTCAACACCGACTCCCGCGGCACTTTGGCCTGCACGATGCGGTTGGCCAGCTCGGCGTCGTCCGCATCCCGCTCCGCCAGGGCGGCCAGAAGGAGGTCATCCTTGGTGGCAAAGTGACGCAGGAGGGCTGCGTGGGTTACACCGGCCCGCGAGGCGATATCCCTGAGGCTGGCTCGTTCGTAGCCATGCTCAGCGAAGCTGGCCGAAGCTGCGCGCACGATCTCCGCCCGACGGGCCGGTGTCGTGGCATAGGGGCCACGCCGCCCGGAGCCGGCTTTTTTGCCGGTCTTCTGCTCTGAAGTGATGGTCACGAACAGCCTTCTCTCGTCAACGGAAACCATTTTTGCGCTGGGTCTTGTCAATTGTAACCACTATGACTACTATTCACGAATAGTAACCATCATGGTTACCCTTTGCTGGGGAAGTCCCCACACTTCCCAGCTCTCATCCGCGACGCAGCGGATGGGCCATCTACTGTAATGAGGAGTCATTGGTGACTACTGACAAGCACGGGGCTCCCCGTCTCGCCGGCGGCATCGCAGCCGCCGAACCATCGCCGGGCAGTCATCTGCCGCTCGGCCCCGTTGAACTTCCGGAGCTCACGGAAGAGCCCCAGATTCCCGTGAGCAGGGGCTACATTTTCTGGCTCATGCTTGCCAGCTTCGGGGCATCCATCGCCATGATGGTGCCACTGTCCTATGGCATCGCTGTGCGGATCACCGAACTCGCTCCCGGCCAGGAGCAGATGCTTGGGTTCATTACGGGCACGGCGCAGGGAATCTATTTGATCGTCAGCCCGCTCATCGGCATCTGGAGTGACCGTACGCGGTCCCGCTTCGGCCGGCGCGCGCCCTTCATCTTCCTTGGAACAGCCATCGGCCTTGCGGGCTTGGTTGTCATGGGGCTCGCACCCAACCTTCTGCTGGTGGGCGCCGGATGGATCCTGGGCATGGCGGGTTGGTCCATATCCGGTGCCGCCATCCAGAACCTCATGGCTGATAAGTTGCCCGAGGGCCAGCGGGGCCGGGTCTCTGCTTTGACCGGCCTGATGACCCAGATCGCTCCTGTTTTGGGCATTGGCGTTGCGTATGCTGTTTCGTCGAACACCTTCCTGGTCTTCGTGGTACCCGGCGTGATCGGCGCAGTCCTCCTGGCACTGTTCCCGCTCATCAAGCCGGAGGGAAGCTCGCAGCATATCCCTGTCGACACGCGGGTCACCTTCCGGTCAGTTGTTGCCAGCTATGGTTTCAGCGTCCGCAAGTACCCGGACTTTGCGTGGAACTGGTTGGGCCGTTTCGTCTTCTTTATGGGCCTGTACTTCAACACCACCTTCGGCACCTTTTTCTACGCCCAGCGCCTTGATCTCCCGGTACGGGAAGTGGCCGGAGTCGTGGCAACCATCGGCATGCTTGGCGTGGTGGCCGCTGCGGCTGGTGCGCTTCTGGGTGGATTCCTGTCAGACAGGCTCAAGAGGCGGCGCTTGTTTGTCCTGGTTGCTGCGATCCTCTTCGTCGGCGGCGCATTGGCTGAGGCATTCGCGTGGTCGCTGCCCCAACTGATCATTGGCGCGGTCCTCATGCAGACTGCCATTGCCGTGTTCGCCACCGTGGATCAGGCCATCATTTTCGCCATCCTGCCCAACCGGACCGAAACGGCGCGTTACATGGCCGTGGTCGCCTTCGCCCAAAAGATACCAAGCGCAGTGGCCCCTCTTTTGGCCTCCGTGATCATCACCATCGGTATCACCGGAGCGGACAAGAACTACACCTTCCTGTACCTCTCCGGCGCAGCTCTGGCACTGATCGGCGGCCTCGTGATCTCGCTCAAGGTCAAGTCCGTCCGCTAACCGCCGGCATCAGCAGAAAATTAAGGAAAATACATGGCCCTCGTGCCCTATGACCTCACTGTGGACAGCGGCGGAGACCAGTTCCCCGTCACAGGTCCGTCCCCCAGGCTCTCTTGGAAGATTCCCGCGGACGCAGTAGCAACGGCGTATGAAGTGGAAGCAACGGTCGACGGCGTGGCGCAGCCACTGGCGACCCTGGACCACAGGCTCCACGTTCAGTGGCCATGGGCGCCTCTATCGAGCCGTCAGCGCGTCATGTGGCGCGTACGGATTGCCGGGGACTTGAACGGATGGTCGGCTTGGTCCTCTTTTGAAGCGGGACTTTTCGACGGCGACTGGACGGCGTCCTGGATTTCCCCGGTGGAGCAGGAAGGGACGGCGTACGGCCAACGTCCGGCTTATAGCCTCACCACGGAATTCACGGTGGACGCGGCCGTAAAGTCCGCCCGACTGTACGCCACAGCCCTTGGTGTATACACGGCTGCGGTCAACGGAGGCAAAGCCGGGACCGCTGAATTGTCCCCCGGGTCGACGTCGTACGACCATACTCTTTATGCCCAGGCCTCCGACATCACGGCGTCGCTGGCCCTTGGAATCAACGTACTGTCCATTGAACTCTCCGATGGTTGGTACCGGGGGCAGGTGGGGGCATTCCGCCACCCGGCCGACTGGGGAACAACATTGGGCGCCCGCGCCGAACTGCACATCGAAAAAGTTGATGGATCCCGCCAGGTGATTGTCACCGACGGTGACTGGACGTCCGCACCGTCAACCACGACGCGAGCGGATCTCATGGAAGGACAGACGGTTGACTTAGCCGCTCCGGCGGTACCGCCGTCGAAAGTTCTGCTCAACGCCGTTGATGCCCCTGCAATCAACTGGTCCCCCGCCCCGGCAGTGCGGGTCATCGACTCGCGGCGGCCAGTCAGCGTCACACAAATCAGGCCGGGCGTGTGGATCGCGGACTTCGGACAGAATGCCTCCGGATGGATACGGCTCGAGGATCTCGGGCCCCAAGGAACCAAGACGGTGATCGAATACGGCGAGTACGTAGACAGCGATGGCGACCTCTCCACGTCACATTTGGACTCTCACAAGCCGGGGGAACCCACCAGAATCTTCTCCCAGCGTGATGAGGTCACCGCAGGAGCAGTCGCTGAAATCTTTGAACCCCGGCACACTGTCCACGGTTTCCAGTTCGCACGCATCAGCCGCAACGGAGCGCCTTTGGATTCTTCCAGGCTCGCCATGCAGCTTGTCCATAGTGATCTCCGCCCAACGGGTGCTTTTGAGTGCAGCAATGAAGATCTCAACCGCCTTCATCGCATAGGAGAATGGAGCTTTCTTGGAAATGCCGTGGACGTCCCCACGGACTGCCCTACACGCGAACGACTGGCGTGGAGCGGTGATTACCAAGTGTTCATTTCCACAGCTACCCGGCTGCGGGATGTGCTCGGCTTCAGCCGGAAATGGTTGCAGTCCGTTCGCGATGACCAGTTGGCGGATGGCCGCATTGCAAACTTCTCCCCTGATGGCCGTGGTATCAAGAACCACTTGGACGATCAGTTTGCCATGATGACTGGATCCGCCGGGTGGGGCGATGCGATCGTTGCCGTTCCTTGGGAACTGTACGAAGCCTACGGAGACGAACAGGTCCTCGCTGAGAACTGGGACGCGATGCTCCGTTGGGTCCGGTGGGCCCTGGGCATGGCGCGGACAACCCGCCACCACTCCAGGGTTAAGGAATCTCCGGAACCGGAACCTTTTGAGCAGTATCTGTGGGACGGCACATTCCATTGGGGTGAGTGGACGGAGCCAAAGCAGCGCGATGCCGACGGGCGCCTGATAGATCCCATCCAGGACAACCCGATGGCATGGTTCATGGAAGACAAGGGCGAGGTAGGCACTGCATACCTCTACCGGTCCACTTCCACGCTTGCCAGGGTTGCCGCCGTCCTTGGACGATCCGCCGAAGCAGCTGAGTGGACTGCGGTTTCTGAAGCCGTTCGCAACGCCTGGCAGGCAGCGTATCTGCATGCGGACGGAACAACGGACGCCGATACCCAAGCCAGTTACGTGCGGGCGCTGGCATTTGGCCTGCTGCCGGCGGATCGCCGGGAGCCCGCCGTCGACCGTCTGGTTGAACTCATCCGGTCCGCAGGCACCCACTTGGGAACAGGTTTCCTGTCCACCGGCTACCTGCTGCCCGTTCTGGTGGAAGCCGGCAGGACCGACGTCGCCGATGAATTGCTGCTTCAGCGCACGGCTCCGTCGTGGCTCTACATGGTGGACAAGGGCGCCACCACCATCTGGGAATCCTGGGAGGGAATCGACCAGAACGGCGACGCCCATGATTCGCTGAACCATTACAGCAAGGCAACCGTGCTCCGGTTCCTGCACGAGCACACTTTGGGATTGCGGCAGGCCAAAGACTCTGTGGCCTGGCGCTCACTGGTCATCGCACCCACCCCCGGCGCTTCAGTTACCTGGGCCCGCGGCTCACACGAAACACCTAACGGCACCATCAATGTCCACTGGTGGATCGAGGGTTCCGAGTTGCATATTGATGCCGACATTCCGGCAGAGACAACCGCCTGGATCATTTTCCCCGATGGATCCGAACACGCTGCCGGACCGGGCACCTTCCGCGCCGCAGCACCCCTGGTTTCCGCCGGCATCAGCGTTCCAAGTCACGCCTGACTCAACCTGCCAACTGCCTGACCCAGGCAATAACACGATCAAGAAACGAGAATCCCATGACAACTTTCCCCGCCAACTTCCTCTGGGGTGCCGCTACCGCCGGCCACCAGATTGAAGGAAACAACGTCAACAGCGACTGGTGGGCACGTGAACTGACCATGCCCGGCATGGAGCTCTCCGGGGACGCATGCGACAGCTACCACCGTTACCGTGAGGACATTGACCTGCTGGCCGATGCCGGCCTGACCTCGTACCGCTTCAGCTTGGAGTGGTCGCGGATCGAACCCGCACCCGGAGCCTTCTCCAAGGCAGAACTTGCCCATTACCGACGCATGATCGAGCACTGCTTCTCGCGGAACGTCACCCCCGTGGTCACCTTGCAGCACTTCACCACTCCCCAGTGGTTCGCGAACGACGGCGGTTGGCTGGCTCCGGACGCATCGGAAAAGTTCCAGCGCTACGTCAAGGAAACCACCACCATCCTGGACGGGGTGGAGTGGGTGGTGACCATGAACGAACCGAACATGCAGGCAGCAATCATGACAGCCATGCGCCGCATGCAACTTGCCGGGGACGCCCAGTGGCAAAGCCCCACCGTCGAGGGCACCGAAGAAACCAAGCAAACACACAGTGACTTCCTGACCTACGCTGACCCGGAAATAGGCAGAGCATTCACCACCATCCACCACGCCGCCCGGGAAATCATCCGCGCGAACACCTCCGCCAAGGTTGGATGGACAATTGCAGCCGGCGCGCTCACTGCCGCCCCGGGTGGGGAGGAAAAGCTGCTGGAGATCCGCTACGGCAAAGAAGACGTCTACTGGGAAGGCAGCCGCGGCGACGATTTTGTTGGCGTGCAGGCCTACTCCAGCCAACAAGTAGATGCCAACGGGCTCGTCCCGCACCCGCCGCACCCTGAGAACACCTTGGTGGGCACCGCGTACAGGCCCGATGCCTTGGCCATGGCCGTGAGGCACGCGTGGGACGTCACCGGGGGCGTCCCCGTGCTGGTCACGGAAAACGGCATCGCCACCGCTGATGACGAGCAACGAATCCGCTACACCGCTGAGGCGCTGCAAGGCCTGCACCAGACCATGAACGAAGGAATTGACGTGCGGGGCTACCTCCACTGGTCCCTGTTGGACAACTTCGAGTGGGGTCACTGGGAACCGACCTTCGGCCTGATTGCTGTGGACAGGGAGACCTTCGTCCGCACACCCAAACCCAGCCTGGCCTGGCTTGGCCGGGTGGCGCAAAGCAACAACCTCGACGTCGAGGTTTCAGCATGACCACAGCGTTCGCTGACGCTTCGCTCACCCCGGTCAGGGACCTGCTCTCCCTCACCGGACGCCGGGCAGTTGTCACCGGCGGGGCACAGGGCTTGGGCAAAGCCATCGCAGCACGACTCGCCGAAGCCGGCTCCGACGTCCTCATCGGGGACGTCAACGCCGATCTCGCCAAGGAGACCGCAGCCGGGATTGCCGATCGTTTTCCCGTCCGCGCCCTCGGCTTAGGCATGGATGTCAGCGACGCCGGGTCGGTGCGTCTCGGAGCACAGGAAGCCTTGGAGTCCTTCGGGGGCATCGACATCTGGGTCAACAACGCTGGCATCTTCCCCAGCGTTCCGGTCCTGCAGACCAGTGACAGCACGTGGGAGCAGGTCTTCGCCGTCAATACCCGCGGCGTCTTCAATGGCTCCCGCGAGGCCGCCCGCCATATGTCCAACGGTAAAAACGGTGGTGTCATCATCAACATCGTTTCCACCGCAGGGTTCGGCGGGACGGCGCCAGGCTTGTCGGCCTACGTTGGGTCCAAGCACGCAGTTCGCGGCATGACCAAACAAATGGCCTTGGAGTTTGCGCCCATGGGGATACGGGTGCTCGGTGTCGCCCCCACCTTCGTACCAACCGAAGGCAACATGGCCGCTGCCGCCCAACACGCCCCCTCCAGTGGAACGGAGACCATGGACGTCATGACGAACAGTCTCATTGGCCGGATCGGAACGCCGGACGACATTGCACGCGTCGTTCTCTTCTGTGCGAGCGACCTGTCTACCATCATGACGGGCAGCACGCTTTTGGCTGACGCCGGCCAGACCATCTAGCACCAAGGGCGGACAACTCTTCGGCCGGTTACGCGTGCTTCAGCAATGCACACGTAGCCGGCCGCTTTTTCCACTATCCAGGAAAGTGCAGAATGCCGGCTGACGAGGCACCAGTGCAAACAAAAAAAGCCAAAGCAACAATTTATGATGTAGCACAACAAGCCGGCGTTAATCCTTCAACAGTTTCCAGGGCTCTCAGTAATCCCGGAAGAGTCAGTCCGCAAACGCGGCGACTGGTTGAAATAACGGCCGGGGTTCTCAATTTCCAAGCGAACCATTCGGCACAAGTCTTGCAAACGGGATCAACAAGAATGCTGGGACTTCTTGTTTCAGATATAACCAACCCAAACTTCTTTGGCATTCTTCGGGAAGCCGGAAGAGTAGCAACACAGCAGCAGTACAGCGTGGTGCTTGGCAATGCGGCCGAATCCGCTGCCACCGAACTGTCAGCGGCGCGGCGGCTTATTAAAACAGTCGACGGCCTCATCCTGGTCAGCCCCCGCATGAGTGAAAGCAACCTTCAACTACTTGCCGCCACAAAGAAGGTTGTCGCCATCAACAGAGAGGTCAGCGGCATAGACTGCGTTGTCCCTGATCCGGACAGGGGCGTCAGCCAGGCAGTCCGTTTTCTGGCAGGGAACGGACATCAGAAGATCGTCTTCGCCGCCGGACCAGAGATGTCCTGGATGTCAGCCCGGCGCTGGGACGCGGTATCCGATGCGTGCGAGTGGTGCCATGTCACCGCAGAGCGCATCGAGTCCACATCCCCCACCATTGACGGTGGCAGAAAACTGGCCCGGACCATCAAAGCCTCGGGAGCTACGGCCGTGATCACTCATAACGACCTCATGGCTATTGGCCTGATGCACGAGCTTCAAGGTGCCGGCGTTGCCGTTCCCGAAGCCATCAGCATCGTGGGCTTTGACGACATCTTTGGTGCTGACTTCACCACTCCGTCCTTGTCGAGCATCAGATCCCCGCTGGGAGAGTGCGGATCGCTGGCCGCCGGGCTGATTCTGAACTCCTTTGCCGGCACTCCGCATGACCCTCAAAGCGTGATGGTGGACACCGAACTGGTCATCCGAGGATCTGCAGGTCCGGCAAGGAGTGCGTCATAGGCCGCCGTCAAAACCGAGCGTAGGTCAATTTCTACTGGCCCAACTTCCCGTATCCTCCCACCTTCGAAGAAGAAGTACTCCATCTATGGTGTGCCACTCAGTTTTCAATTATTCTTTATACATGGACTCCACAACGTCACCCCGGAAACGCTACGCGAAGACTCTTGAGCGGCGTTCGGCTGTAGCCCGGGCAGCCCTGGACATTGTCCTCGAGAAGGGGCACCGGGCTTTGACCACAGCTGAAGTTGCAGCGCGTGCGTCCATGAGCGAAACAGCCATGCTCTACCACTTCCCAACACGCGATCACATCCTCGTGGCAGCAATGGAGCTGGCCGACCAGGAGTATCGCGCCATCCTCACAGCAGAGTTCCATGTCCTTAACGGAGGAAACTCCGACTGGCCACCACCGGCAATGGCACACCTGACACTGGATGACCAGGCCACAACCCGCCTGTTCCTTTCCCTCAGCGCGGAGGCGGTGGATCCCGGACACCCTGCCCATTCCTACCTGAAGGCCCACCACGAACAAGTGGTCTTTGAGTTCGCAGAAGGAGTGAGGAGACGCCAGGCAAAAGGGCTCGCGGACCCAGCGCTGGACCCGGACAAGGTTGGCCGCCAAATGATGGCAGCCTGGAGTGGCCTGCGGATGCAGTGGCTCATTGATCCCACCCTTGATCTCACCTCAGCAGTTTCCCAGGCGTTCCTCGCACTTAATGGGAACCCGCTCATGAAGTTCAAACAGCAACTAACAGAGCTTATGTCCACAAGCCAATAGACAATTCATCAAAAGCACCCTTCGGGGTCTACTGCAATAAACTCCACCGCCTCGATCTTCGAAATGCATCGTTTCGTTTATCAGGGGGTCGCTTGTCGTACCCAAAGTGAAACTTGCGGAAGAAGATTTAATTCTAAATATATTTTTGGCAATCGGTTGCCTTTTCGCTTTTCAAATGCTTTGCTAGTGATGTCGGTCACCCCGAAATAGACGGCCCAGACAACGGCCGCCCCATAAGTCTCCAACAGCTTTTCCTCAACGACAAAGGAGTCCCAAGACATGTTTCCTGTCTTGTCCCGAACCACATCACTGACCCGTGCGGTCGTAGCCTCGGTCGCGGTGGCGGCACTACTCTCCACAGCGGCCTGCTCAACTTCCGAACCAGCATCGGAGGCAAGCAATTCCTCACGCAACGAGGAGCTCAGCATTGCCGTTCAAGCCCAGCCGGCGTCGTTGGACCCGGCCCAGCTCGCTGAAGGACAGCAGTCCTACATTTGGGCATCCATTTTCGACACCCTTCTCATGGTGGACAAGGACAACAAGATCCGTGCGAACGCGGCCGAGAGCTGGGAATATTCAGATGACCTCCGCACGCTGACCCTCAAACTTCGCAGCGACCTGAAGTTTAGTTCCGGAGACGCCGTCACCTCCAAGGACGTTGCAGCAACCTTGGAGAGGACCAGGACGACACCGGGCCAGCAACAGCCCAAGCTCGCCAAGGTGTCTTCGATTTCCGCTCCCGATGCGTCTACGGTAGTCATTCAGCTTTCCGCTCCTGAACCATCGCTGCTGAACTATCTGGCGCAGGCCACAGGCGTTATCGGTGACGCGGACACGCTGGCATCAGAGACCACCAAGCTCCGCCCAACAGGCTCAGGACCCTACGTCCTATCGGACAAAACTGTGGACGGCACTGAGTACGTGATGGAACGCCGGGATGACTACTGGAACGCCTCGGTCTACCCCTTCAAAACCGTGAAGGTCAAAGTCATCCAGGACAGGACCGCCCAGTACAACGCGCTCCAGGCAGGGGAAGTAAAGGCAGCCCTGATTCAGGCCCCGCAACGCAAGCAGGCCGAAGGTGCCGGATTCACAGTCAAGGAGGTGCAGGCTACTGCCGCTCTGGTTCTCGTCCTGGCCGATCGGAAGGGAGAACTCGTTCCTGCCCTGGGCAACGTAAAGGTGCGCGAGGCCATCAACATGGCCTTTGACCGGGCCCAGGTGGTGAAGGCCCTCCTCAACGGACTAGGCAAGCCTACGGTTCAGGTGTTCGACCCCAACAGTGGAGCCTATGATCCCGGGCTTGAAGATGCCTACAGCTTCGATCCGGCGAAGGCGCGCAAGCTATTGGCCGAGGCCGGATACGCCGACGGTTTCTCCATGACGATGCCAAGCACGGTCATCTCCCAGTCCTTCGAGCCTGTGATCACGCAGGCTCTTGCGGACATCGGAGTGAAGGTGACGTGGGAACCTGTGCCTCCGCAGAATACAGCGTCATCAATTGCGTCGAAGAAGTACCCGGCAGTTCTTTGGTTCTACGGTCTGAACAGCGCAGGCCGTCAGGTCGGCGACATGTACGCCCCTGAAGCCTTCCTCAACCCCTTCAAGTGGCAGGACCCCGAGTTCGACACGTTGCTGCAGTCCATTGCCACCGAACCGGACGATACAGCCCGTGATGCTCTGTATAAGAAGGTCAACGAATTCACCGTAAAGCAGGCATTGAACGCACCGATCGCCTACGTAGGCACGCTCTGGGCCACAGCTCCGGGCATTGATTTCCTCCCTACCGGGGTGGTTTTGCCTACCGTACGTGACTTCGGCCTGTCTGGAAAATGATGCCAACCAGGAGCTCAGGGACGCCAAAGGAAAAGCCGAGAGTCTACTCATGATCAGTTACGCCCTCCGACGACTTGGAGCAGGCATTGTTCTCGCCCTGCTCGTCACCTTAATTACCTTCTTCCTCCTCAGCGGCTCCTTGGAATCCGTTGCCCGCGAACGGCTGGGGGCTACCGCGACCCCGGAGTCGTTGAAGGCACTGATGACCGAACTTGGCTTCGATCGGCCGGCTATCGTCCAATACCTGGACTGGCTCGGCTCCGTCCTGACCGGGGATTTTGGTACCTCCCTTTTCACCAGTCAGCCCGTAGCCCCGGCCGTTGCCGCCCGACTGGGCGTGACCCTGTCGCTCGTGGTCACAGCGCTCATCATCACAGTGATCGTCAGCGTTGCGCTGGGCGTCTGGGCAGCCACCAGGGGTGGACTGGCTGACAAGGTCTCCCAAGGCTTGTCCTTGATTGGTTACGTGGTCCCCGGCCTGCTCATCGCCATTGTCCTGGTGGCTGTTCTCGCGGTGAATTTGAAGTTACTGCCGGCAACCGGATTCACTCCTTTCGCTCAGAATCCGGGGAAATGGGCCACATCGATCACCATCCCCGTCATTGTGCTTGTCATCGGTGGAGTGGCCAGCATGGCCGCACAAATCCGCGGCTCCATGATCGGCGAGCTCAGGAAGGACTACGTCCGTACGCTGAGGACCCGCGGGGTACCAACGCGCTCAATTGTTCTTCGCCACGCGCTTCGGAATGCGGCGAGTCCTGCCTTGACGGTCCTGTCCCTTGAATTCATTCAAATGCTCGGTGGTGCGCTCATCATCGAGAACGTGTTCGCGCTTCCTGGCTTCGGCGCCTACGCATTCAACGCCTCCCTCCAAGGCGATATCCCCATCATCATGGGCATCACCCTGTTCAGCGTCATGTTGGTGGTCATGGTGAACCTCATTACAGACGTCGTGAACGGCTGGCTCAACCCGAAGGCGAGAATCTATTGAGCATCGAAGAACTCAGCGTGGATCCGGGGCTTGCATCCCCACCCCGGAAATCTCCGCTAAGGAAACTCGCCAAGGACCCCCAGGCCATCATCACTTCGGTTCTGCTGCTTGCCATCATCATCCTGGGACTCCTGACGCCCTTGATTGCGCCGCATGATCCCAATGAGGCCCAACTCAATGCCATCAACGCGACACCCGGGACCCCGGGGTACATTTTGGGGGCCGACCAAAACGGGCGCGACATCGCTTCGCGGCTTCTGCATTCAATCGGTACCAGCCTGATCGCAGGATTAATCGGTGCCAGTGTTGCCTTGACCATTGGCATCACCTTTGGCCTGATCGGCGGGTATTACGGCCGAAAGCTGCGCAGCGCAACGGAGTGGGTCTTCAGCCTCATCATGACATTTCCGGGGCTCTTGCTGCTAATAGTCCTGATGCCGGTCACCAAAGGCGACTACCGGGCAACCATGCTTATCTTTGGGGTACTGCTCTCCCCCGGCGTATACCGTATCGTCAGGAACCTGGTCCTCGGGGTCAAGAACGAACTCTACGTTGACGCTGCGCGGGTATCGGGGTTGTCCAACCTGCGGATTCTGGGTCGGCATGTGTTGTTTGCTGTCCGCGGTCCCATCATCGTCGCCACCGCATTCCTTATCGGCTCCGCAATCAGCCTCCAGTCCGGCTTGGCCTTTCTCGGAGTAGGGTCAACACTGGTTCCCAGCTTTGGCGCGATGATCGCCGACGGCTTCACGAATCTCTACGTCGACCCCACCCAATTCATCTGGCCCAGTGTCATGCTTGGGACACTGACAGCTTCCCTTGTTTTGCTGGGGAACTCACTGAGGGACGCCTTTGAGGGCGTCAGACTCACACCCGTGAAAGCCCGGGCCGCACAAGCCGGCCGTACCCCCGCGAAAGACGCCGTCCAAGGCTCGACGACGGACCTTCTGTCCGTCCGAGACCTGGGCATCGCTTACCCCACACCCTCGGGCGAACTTAAGGAAGTAGTGAAAGGGGTCGAGCTCACGTTACAGGCAGGTGAAACCCTGGGGTTGGTGGGTGAATCCGGCTCAGGAAAGACACAAACAGCTTTTGCCATTCTTGGTGTGCTTCCGCCGGAGGCCGTGGTCACGCATGGCTGGGCACAGCTGGCCGGCCGCAATTTGATTGGCCTTTCCGAACGGGAGTTCCGGACCCTTCGTGGACGCGACATTGCCTACATACCCCAGGAACCCATGTCCAATTTGGATCCCTCCTACACAGTGGGCGCTCAACTCGTCGAAGGCATACGCGCCTCTGCACAGATGTCACGGCGGGAGGCAAAAGCAACAGTAATGGACCTTCTGGTGCGTGTTGGAATTGAACATCCTGAACGGACTTTTCACTCTTATCCCCACCAGATCTCCGGCGGAATGGCCCAACGCGTCCTCATTGCAGGTGCGGTGGCCAGTCGTCCCAAACTCCTCATCGCCGATGAACCCACCACTGCCCTGGATGTCACTGTCCAAGCTGAAATCCTGGACCTCATAAGGGACCTGCAAGCCGAAATGGGCATGGCCGTGTTGCTTGTGACACACAACTTCGGCGTGGTGGCAGACATCTGCGACCGGATCTCCGTGATGCAGGATGGCCGGGTTGTGGAATCAGGGACAGCACTGGAGCTCTTCCGGGAACCTCAGCATCCCTACACGCAGATGCTCCTCGGATCCATCCTTGACGAACACACCGTTCGGACCGACCAACCCATTTCCGTCTCGGCGGCTATCCCGGGGAGTAATTGATGACACAGCAGTTGTTGAACGTGGAAGACCTTCGCGTCGCCTTCAAGGGCCGGGGCTTCAGGCCCAGGGAAGTGGAGGTCCTGCACGGAGTGTCCTTGTCAATCGCCAAAGGTGAGACTCTCGGCGTCGTGGGGGAATCAGGGTCCGGCAAAACTACCATTGGCCGGGCCGTCCTGGGTCTTGTAAAACCCAGTGGTGGGCGCATCACCTTCCAGGGTTCTGACATTGCCCATGCCACTCCGAAGGAACGCCGTACCCTGTCCAAAGACATCCAGGTAGTCTTCCAGGACCCCTATACCTCGCTCAACCCGTCCCTGACCATCGGTGACACCCTGAGCGAGCCCCTGGTGGTCCAAGGAACAAGTGCCCCTGAAGCCCGGACCCGGGTTCGGATGCTGTTGGATCAAGTCGGCCTGCCCGGGGACGCGGCTGAACGTTTGCCCCGGGAGTTCAGCGGCGGGCAACGACAACGAGTAGCCATAGCCCGGGCCCTTGCGCCCGAACCCAAACTCATTGTCTGCGACGAACCCGTCTCGGCATTGGACCTTTCCACACAGGCCCGCGTCATGGACCTCTTCATCGACATCCAAAGGCGCACAGGCGTTGCCTACTTGTTCGTCTCACACGACCTCTCCGTGGTCCGCCACATCAGCCATCGCGTCAGCGTGGTCTACAGGGGGGACATCGTTGAAACCGGCCCCGCGGACCGGGTAACTTCCACACCCGAGCACCCCTACACCCAGCGACTGTTGCTGGCTGCACCCATCGCAGACCCTGTGGAACAGGAGAAGCGCCGGGCAGATCGGCACCGATTGGCTGAGCTGCACCGGGAACAGCAAGTCCAGGCTGGAGTTGCAGGATGACGAATGGACCCGTGGATGAGGCACGTCGTCCCCAAGCTCCACTGCGGTGGGCTGTTGCCGGGGCCGGGACTATCTCCCGCAGCATAGTGCCGGATCTACAGCTCTTGCCCGGAAATCACGTGGAAATGATCTTCAGCAGAAACCCGGCGAAAGCTGCCGGTTTCGCAGAGGACTTCGGCCTGGACAGGTGGACCGATGACTTCGATTCGCTTGTCATGGACCCTGAGGTTGACGTTGTGTATTTGGCGACGCCGTTCGCTACCCATGCTGCCTTGGCGCGCCAAGCGCTGAATGCCGGCAAACATGTGGTTGTCGAGAAGCCCATGGCTCTGAATGCGGATGAAGTGCAAGACCTCTTTGCGCTTGCCGAAAGCCAAGGGCTCTTCCTCATGGAAGCAATGTGGATGAAGTTCAACCCCGCATTCCAACACCTCTTCGAACTGCTCCGCACTGGAATCATCGGACAGCCCTCCAGCATCCGCGCAGGATTTGGCTTTCCCCTGATCGCCGATGGTGGCAGCAGATGGGATGTCAAGCGCAGCGGAGGAACGCTCCTGGACCAAGGGATCTACCCGGTGACCCTGGCCCACTCAATCTTCGGTGAGCCAACATCCATAACGGCCAACGGCCGCGTGAGGGCCGACGGGCTCGACTTCGCCGAACATTTCACCCTTGACTTCGCAGGGGGCCAGTTTGCGCAATGCGCCAGTTCAATGACCGAATTCGTCGATCCCTCTGCCGCCATCAGCGGCGCCAAGGGCTGGATCACCATCCCAGGCATGTTCTGGACATCCACTACCCTCCAAATCCACGCAGGTTCCTGGGAAAGAATGTTCTCCCCTGAATCCATCGATCACGCCCGGGAGGGCAACGGCTACGTCCCCATGCTCAGAGCCGCCGGCGAAGCAATCAGTGCCGGAGAAACCCAACACACAATACATCCGGCAAAAGACACGATTGCCGTGTTCCGCACCCTGGACACCATCGCAAGCCAGTTATCTCATTGACAGCCAAGCAGGAGAAAATACATTGCTTAAGCCCCGCTCTACAATTACTCGCGAACTTATCAACCTGGACGGCCTTTGGCGCTTTGCCTTGGAGGATCCCAACGTCCCGGAACCTTGGAGAGGTGTTCTGGAAGGAAATCTCGAGGCCGCCGTTCCGTCGAGTTACAACGACCTTTTTGCCGACCAGAAGATCCGGGACCACGTGGGCTGGGTGTGGTACCAGCGGACCGTACGTGTACCGCGGGGCTGGACCGGCGAAAGAGTTTTGCTCCGTTTGGACGCAGCTACGCATGAGGGCAAGGTCTATGTTGATGACGTTCTGGTAGCCCGGCATGTAGGCGGCTACACACCTTTTGAAGCAGACATCACGGACCACCTCTCGCCCGGAGATGAATTCAGGCTCACGGTTGGGGTGAACAATGAACTGACCAGTGCCACTATCCCCCCGGGCAGCATCAGCGTCAGCCAGGACGGGCGACGCCAACAGACCTACCTGCATGACTTCTATAACTACGCTGGCCTGGCACGGTCAGTGTGGCTCTACAGCAAACCAGAACGCCACATCAGCGACATCACTGTTGTCACCGGCGTTATTGGCCGAACCGGCGTTATAGATTATTCAGTCGAAACAAGTCACAAGACGCCGGTCCGCGTCCGGGTTTTGGATGCTACAGGCCAGGAAGTTTCATCGGCCGAAGGCACTCAGGGGACACTCACCATCGAGGATGTCTCGCTGTGGCGTCCAGGCGCAGCCTACCTTTATAACCTGATGGTAGAGCTCCTCGACGGCGAAGACGTCCTTGACAGTTACACGGAACCGTTCGGTGTGAGGACGGTGGAAGTCCGCGGGACCCAGTTCCTCATCAATGGAGAGCCCTTCTACTTTACGGGCTTCGGCAAGCACGAGGACACGGCCGTCCGGGGCAAGGGTCACGATAACGCCTACCTTGTGCACGACTTCCAGTTGTTGGACTGGGTGGGAGCCAACTCGTTCCGGACCTCGCACTACCCCTATGCGGAGGAGGTGCTGGAATTCGCGGACCGCCACGGCATCGTCGTCGTCGATGAAACCGCAGCCGTTGGGCTGAACCTGGGGGTCCAGGGAGGTCTCACGGGGGTGGGCCCCAAACCCACATTTTCACCGGAAACCTTCAACCACGAAACCCAAGCAGCCCACGCGCAGCACCTTCGCGAGGTCATCTCACGCGATAAGAACCATCCAAGCGTTGTCATGTGGAGTATCGCCAACGAACCGGCCTCCAACGAGGACGGGGCCCGGGAGTTCTTCGAACCTCTCGTCCAGCTCGCCCGTGAGCTCGATCCAACCCGTCCCCTGACCTACGCCGCAGTCATGTTTGCCACCTTCCAGAACGACAAAATCGCGGATCTCTTCGACGTCCTGAGCATAAATCGCTACTACGGCTGGTACATCTTTACCGGGGATCTTCAGAGCGCAGAAAATTACCTGGAACGTGACCTCCGCGGTTGGGTGGAGGCCTTCGGCAAACCCATCATGATGAGCGAATACGGGGCAGACACCATGCCAGGGCAGCACTCCATCTGGGACATGCCTTGGAGCGAGGAGTACCAGCAGTCCTTCCTGGCCATGAACCACCGGGTCTTTGACAGGATTGACGGCTTTGTAGGGGAACACGTCTGGAACTTTGCCGACTTCCAAACGTCCAACGGCATCCACCGTGTGGACGGCAACCGTAAGGGTGTTTTCAGCCGGGATAGAAAACCGAAAGCAGCAGCACACACCCTGCGTGCCCGGTGGACTGGTCTTGACGGAGCAAAGCCCTCTGTCGACGAGACAGAGGAAACAGAAGTTGTCGAAAACGTAACAGCCCAGCTCAAAGCAGCACCGGCTCTCGAAGGAGCAAAATGACCAACCACACCAAGGCACTGACCGGTTCACGCCCTATTCGGGACTGGCTCGCGCATCCCGCTGGTGGTCCCCTCCTTCGGGGAATGCTGAAGGAGGCCGGACAGGACGAATCAGCCCTGAAACCCATCGAACACCTTGCCCTGCAACAGCTCGTGGAACTCGGTGGCGGACAGTTTCCACAGTCTTTACTTGATCATCTGGTCAGGGAAGCAAATGGGGGAATCGAACCCGAGGCGGACGCCGAGGGCATCGACGACACCCTTTGGCAAGAACGCATCACCGTTGGCAGATTCCGGGGTAAGACTGTGATCGTCACGGGCGCCGGCTCGGGTATCGGCCGCGCCACTGCGTCCAGGATTGCCAGGGAAGGCGGAAGGGTGATTGCCGTAGACATCGCAGCTGCCCGGCTTGAGGCACTGGCGATGGATCACCCGGAGGCTGAGGTGGTAACCGTCCAGGCCGACATCACCAAGGATGAAGACATTCTGAGGATTGTTGAAGCCGCTGGAGACCGGGTATATGCGTTGGCAAACGTCGCCGGAATCATGGACGACATGACCCCGTTGCACGAGGTGGCCGATGAGGTCTGGAACCGGGTGTTCGCGGTTAACGTGGACGGAATGTTCCGCCTGACCCGGGCCGTACTTCCGATTATGATGGCCGCCGGGCGCGGTTCCGTCGTAAATGTTGCCTCCGAGGCTGCACTTCGCGGCAATTCTGCAGGCCTGGCGTACACCGCTTCCAAACATGCAGTTCTCGGAATCACCCGCAGTACCGCCTTTATGTACGCGCCTCAGGGTATCCGCGTCAACGCAGTGGCCCCGGGCCCGGTTGCAACAGGGATCGAGGCCACCTTTGGATCCGAGCTCGGCGCGAACCGGTTGGGACCGTTCATGCAGATCATTCCCCCTGTTGCTGTGGCCTCGCAGTTGGCTGCCTCCATCACGTTCCTCCTCAGCGAGGACGGAACCAACATCTCCGGAGCCGTCCTGCCGTCGGACGGTGCGTGGTCAGTTCAGTAGGCGCTGAACTGACCACGATGTACCGCAAGCCACCATTCTCGGGTCACGTCCGCGCACGCCAGGATAACGTGAGGCTAGAACAGGGTTTCGCTTCGGATGACGTTGATCATGGGTGAAAGCAGTCGCAGGAGACTGATGGCTTGATCGTGTGCTTCGTCGTTTTGGCCTGCGCAGGCGTCCTCGACGACGGTCACATACCGGCCGGCGTCGGCGGCTCCAAGGGCGGTGGAGAGGACACAGCAGTCGGTGGCCACGCCTGCAAGAATGAGCTCTCCCCCCACCGGGATGAGCCCGGCCATTGCCTCGCCCCATTTGGTGAAGGTCGGCAGGTCTATGGAGCTGCCGACCTCCACCCCTGGAAGCTCCAGATCCCAGATCCGGTCAGCGGGATCCAAGCGCATGCTCGACCAGCGGTCATAGTAGGCAGACCATGAACCAGGTTCTGCCGGGTCCGGGAGGAATCGAGTGGTTACTGGCTCGAATCCTGCGGATACCAGGCGGGCGATGGTCCGCGCCGCTTCGTCGTAGCGCGGAACGTGCCACTCCCCCTCCTGACGGAAGGCCCGCTGCATGTCGATGACTACCAGCTGGCCTTTCGCCTCGCTGTTCGGTGTTGCTGGCATCGGGGTATTCACTGTTTTCGGCCTTCTTAGTGTGCGTAGGGGTCGGCGATGCCGATGTATTGGGTGGTGCTGTATTCGGCGATGCCCTCAGAGCCGCCTTCACGGCCCAGGCCGGACTGCTTGACGCCGCCGAAGGGCGCTGCGGCATTGGAGATGACGCCGGCGTTGAATCCCACCATGCCGAACTCGATCTGTTCGGCCACCCGCAGCAGCCGGTTGAAGTCCTGGCTGTAGAGGTAGGATGCGAGCCCGTATTCGCTGGCGTTGGCGAGCCGGATGGCATCGTCTTCATTGTTGAAGGTAGTGACCGGGGCAACGGGTCCAAAGATTTCGAGGCCCAGAATTGCTGCATCGTTGGGCACATTCGCCAGGACTGTTGGCTGATAGAAATACCCGGGACCGTCCACTGGTCCCCCGCCGGTGACCGCAACCGCACCGGCGTCGACGGCGGCAGTCACCAAAGCGTGCACATCATCACGTGCGGAGGCATCGATAAGTGGCCCGACGTCGGCGCCCGGCTCGGTTCCTCGCCCGGTGGTGAGGGAGCCCATGGCGGCTGCGAACTTCCGGGTGAACTCCTGCGCCACGGATTCGTGGACGAGGAACCGGTTGGCTGCGGTGCAGGCTTCGCCCATGTTCCGCATTTTCGCTGCCATGGCGCCCTGGACGGCTTTGTCCAGGTCTGCGTCCTCGAACACGATGAACGGGGCGTTGCCGCCCAGTTCCATGGAGGTGCGCAGGACGTTCTGCGCTGCGTCTGCCATGAGCCGTTTGCCCACCGGGGTGGACCCGGTGAAAGAGACCTTCCGCAGGCGGGGGTCGGCGAGCAGCGGCCCGGAAATCCCTGAAGCGGATGAGGAGGAGACCACGTTGAGGACTCCGGCAGGCAAGCCGGCGTCGAGCATGGTCCGGGCGAAGTACTGGGCCGTGAGCGGGGTGAGTTTGGCAGGCTTGAGGACCATGGTGCAGCCGGCGGCGATCGCGGGGGCGACCTTGCGGGTGGCCATCGCCAGCGGGAAGTTCCATGGGGTGATGAGCAGGCACGGTCCCACGGGTTTGTGCTGCACCAGGATCTTGTTCTTGCCCTCGGGCGTGGTGAGGTACCGGCCGTAGTCCCGGACCGTTTCTTCGGAGAACCAGCGCAGGAACTCGGCCCCGTAGGTGACTTCACCTCGGGCCTCGGCCAGGGGTTTGCCCATTTCCAGGGTCATGAGCAGGGCGAAGTCGTCCGCACGTTTGACCACGAGGTCGAACGCGCGGCGCAGGATCTCTGCACGCTCCCGCGGAGCGGTCCGGGCCCATGAAGCCTGCACCGCATCGGCAGCATCCAGGGCCGCCACGGCGTCCTCACTGGTGGCGGACGCGAGCGTGGCCAAGACCTCACCGGTGGACGGATCGTGGACATCAAAAGTCCCGCCGTCGGAAGCCGTTCGCCATTGGCCGCCGATCAGCAAGCCGGTGGGAACGGACGCAAGCAGCTCCGCTTCCCGGTCAATTGTCAAAGTAGCGTGTTCGGCCACGGGTGGCTCCTTAGTGTGGATGGCTCATGTTCTGGGTTGCAGGGCCGCCATTCACCTCGCGGTTCGGCATTCTTCCCTGAAGGACGGTATCCAACCAGGGAACCCGGTTGGAGAACCGCCGGATCTTGTCCGGGGCGACCCATCGATAGTTGTCGTGTTCGTTGTTGATCTTTAGCCGACGCCGGCGACTGACTGCTGTGTAGGTATGAATCAACCACGGGTTGCCGGCATGGTCATGGATCTCAAGCTGGTTTCCAACCGTGAAGCTGTCAAGATCCTGGAGTTCCAGGCCTGCCTCTTCTTTGAGTTCGATCAGTGCTTGCTGCATTGGGGAGACGGCCGGCTCGAGGTATCCGGTAACGCAGTGCCAGAGACCGCGCTCATGTCCGACAAACCGGCTTCGTTTGAAGAGGGCGATCCTGCCGCGCCATTCCACTACTACAGCCACGACTGTCCGGGTTGGGCAGGATGCGTGTAAGTGGGTTTCCGGGCTTGTCCTCTGCAGTGTTGCTGTGCTCAACGGGTGCTCCTTTGCACTTGTTTCCCTGGCATCATGTGGCGGAGACATCGGCAAGGTTGGGGAGAATCCCGGGTGACCTGCTCCCCAACCTTGCCTGTCGAGCCGGTTACAGGGTTTGTGCGCCCGGCCTCCGGTCCAGCATTTCCAGGCCGGACAGGCGCTTGCGTCGATGAGTCAGCATGTACGTGCCTGCTGCGATGCCTGCGCCAATGTAGTAGGAGAGATCTCCCATCTCGGGGAAGGCTGCGGCTATGGGGCCGGTGTAGATCGAGGACATCCAGAACGGAGACGACAGCACTACGCCAGCTACCCAAGCCACGAAACCCCACTCGAACTTTCGGCTCTTATCAAAGAGTTCCCGCAAGCCCCTGTCGGTGCGTCGACCTCCAAACAAGTAGTCACACACCAGAACGGCAACGTAGGGGGCGATGCAGTATGCCGTGAGATTCAGGAACGCCGTGAAGCCTTCGTTGAACCCTGTTTGGCCCCACTGTGCCACCAGGTACGATGCCACGCAGATGAACACCACTGCGGTGTGGCGCTTGACCGGCACGCCCATGGTTTGGATTGAGATCGCACCGCCGTAGACGTTGAGGAAGTTCTGGGTAAAGGAGGACAGAGCCACCACGCCGAGCCCCACTGCAGCCCAAGGACCCATAAGTTCCTTCAGTGCACCAATGCTGTCGGTAGCAGTGGTGGTGGTTCCCAGGAGTGTTCCCAGGATGCCCATCCATACCAGGGTGACGAAGTTGCCGAGCATGGTGGCCCAGCCCGCACCGCGTCGGTTCGCGGCCGTGTTGGGGAGGTAGCGGGAGTAGTCAGAGGCGAAAGGCATCCAGGCCACGATGAAGGAGAAGAACCACCCGAAGAAGATGATCCACCCTCCCAGACCGTTGAAGCCTGCTGCGGCTGGGTTGAAGTCAGTCTCGATTCGTCCGTTGGCTGCAGCCACCACCGTGATGAAAACGAAGCCGATGACCAGCACGAAAGACAGAATCCGCTGCAGGAAATGGATCAGGTTGTAGCCAATGACTGCTACGCCGAGCTGAACTCCCATGAGGATCAACGATGAAAGCCAAAAGGGAATATCCGTGAGCAGCGCAATGGCCTGGCCACCCAGGATCACTGTCACTGCGGCCCAGCCGATGCCGGCAAAGACATTGACGTACGCCACTGGGAACAAGTTGCCGATGAACCCGAGCGGGCCGCGTCCCTGCATTTGTTGTGGAATTCCCAGCCGTACGCCCATTGCAGAGAGGTAACCCATCCCTGCCGAAGAAAACAATCCGGCAAGGATAATGGCCAGGGCTGCCGCCCAGAAGGGCAGGCCAAAGTAAGTGGCACTGAAGCCCAGGACGACGATGGGGAAGTTCATGCCTGCAGCGAACCAGAGGAAGAACTGGGAACGTGGTTTACCGTGGCGCTCTACCTCGGGAATGTGCTCGATGCCGTAAGGCTCGATCTTTGTGAGGCTATCGCGGTAGCCGCGGTCCTCAGCAACGCTGCTTTCGGCAGCGCGGATGGTATCTGGGCTCATTATTGTCCTAATGTTGGAGACGCACCTAGGTGCGCTGCTTACGAGCAGTTCGGTCGGCGCGGTTGGTTTCCTGTCCGAGGATGGTTGGCCGCGCCGGCCGTTTTAGAGTTCGGCGAGTTCTGCGCCGTCGAAAAAGTGCCCGGCCTTGTAGACCATGGGCGCCGTTTCGCTGATCTCTGCGTGGCGGACCCTGCAGATGAAGACCGTGTGGGTCTTCGCTTGGAAACGTTCCTGGATTTCAGCTTCAAGGGAAGCAGCCGAACCATCCAGCAAGGGACTACCCTTGGGCCCGTCGTGCCATTGAAGCTCAGCGAACTTGTCCGGAGCCTTTGAAGCAAAGGTTTTTACTGTATTCAGCTGCTCCGTGCCGAGAATGTTGATGCCGAGGTGGCTTGAAGAAAACAAAGCCGGGTAGGTGCTGGAAGTTTTCTGTACGCAGACCAACACCAGGGGCGGTTCCAGCGAGACAGAGCAGTAGGAGTTCGCTGCCAACCCCTTCGGAGTATCTCCTTCTTTGGTGGTCACTACGGTGACTCCGGTGATGAACTGGCGGTTGAAAGCCTTCATCAGGGACGGATCCAATTCTTCGAATTCCCCCGCACCCTCTTCACCGCCTGGCACCACGGGGGCAGCGATGCCCCGGAGGGGCCGGATACCCAGGCCGGCCAGCAGTTCGCTGCCGTCCCACGTGACTGTTTCTTTCTGGATCTTGCCGTCATTGAGGATCAGGATGTTCGAGCCACGGGTCTGGACTGTCAGTCCGGTGGCCGGTACGCCGAGGTATTCGTTGTTGTGGGTGCCTGTGGAAGTCCAGAAAACGGCGACTGTGCCATTTCCTTCGACGACGTCGTCGACCGTTGTGCGCAGATCCGGGAAGGCTTCCCGTACGGCGGCGATCTCCGACTTGAGTCCGGCGAGGTCGACGGTTGCGCCCGTCGCCTTGCTGGTGCGTGTATAGCCGGCTGATACGAGGCCATCCAGGGCGTCAAGGTCTCCCTTGTCCCAAGCGGCGAGCCAAGCTGATGTGATAAGCGGTTCAAGCGTCTGTTGCATACCAATGACGGTAAGCCAGCTCACACGGTGAGGTCAAGAGGACTAGTAAAAAAACAGGCAAGTCCCGGAAACTAGAGGTTTTTGACTCAAAAGTGTTCAGTCCGTTGACGACACTGATGTATGCAACATAAGCTGTGATGCATGCAAGAGAATGTGGAAGAAGTGACCGTACCCGCTGACCGCGACGGACTGTTGGATCGAATCCGACGACTGGTCCTCGGTGGTGACTTCCCTCCGGGTGCCGTAGTCCCTGAGGCATTCCTGGCTCAGGAATTCGATGTCAGCCGGACCCCTATCCGCGAGGCCCTGAAGCAACTGCAGCACGAAGGCCTGGTGGAGATCCGCCCTAAAGTGGGCACCTTTGTCCGGGAGCCAACGCGGAGGGAGATCATTGAGCTCTTCCAACTCAAGGAGTCCTTGGAAGGCCTGGCAGCATCCCTGCTTGCAGGCCGGGGGGAGGTCCCCGAGCTGGCGATACTGCGGCGGAACCTCGAGGAGTCCGAGATGACATCGCTTACTCATGACACAGATGCTTACGCCCGGCTGGTCCACGAGTTCCACTGGACGATCGTCCGGGGATCCGATAACCGGAAACTCATTGAGCACTACGAACGGCTCATGAACCAGCTTGCCTACCAGCGTCTGGTGCTGCGCACGGTTGAACACCCCGGGAGGCTCGAAGCATCCACACGCGAACACCGCGCGGTCCTGGAAATGATCGAGCATAAGGACCCCTTCGGGGCAGAATCCGCCATGAGGAACCACGTTCATGCCTCGTCCCGCGAGGCGCTGACCGACCCGGCGAACGACCACCGGTACTAAAGGAAAAGAACCAGAAATGAACGATCCACAGAACGGCATCCGCAAAATTGTGTACTACAGCGAGGAAATCCTCCTCGAGAATGGCCAGGCCCCGGCCATTCCGGCAGTGCGGGCAACAGCCGCTGCCGTAGTCACCAACCCTTGGCTGGGAGGCAACGCAACTGATGACCTCGGCCAGGCAGTTGTTCAGCTCGCTCCGGTGCTTGCACGCAAGCTCACCGACGTCCTCGCTTCAAACCTCGGTGGCGTGGAGGCCATCGAGGCCTTCGGCAAAGCGGCACTTGTGGGCAGTGACGGCGAAATTGAGCATGGTGCCGCCCTTATCCACACTCCCTTCTTCGGCAATCTCGTCCGCGAGTACTTCGAAGGCGAATCCATTATCTGCTTCGCCGATGATCGTGCCGACGCCGGAGCATCGCTCGTTGTGCCCCTCTGGCACAAGAATGCTGCAGCCACCCGCACCCACTACCAAACCATCACCACACGGATCGGTGACGCACCCCGGCCAGGGGAGATCGTCGTCGTCCTCGGTGCTTCCACCGGGCCCAGGCCCCACTCCCGCATCGGTGACCGCCTCACCGACCCCATCGTCAAAGTAGAAACCCTAGGAGAACTTGTTTCATGAGCATTCGTAAAATCGTCACGCTGACCGAAGACATCCTGACCGAAGGAGGCAGGGAAGTCACCCCTGCCGCCAGGGTTGCCGTCGTGGCAGCGATCATCAAGAATCCCTGGGCCGGCCAAGGTTTCGTTGAAGACCTTTCTGAAGGTATTAACGCCAACGCCTCGGACCTTGGCGCGTTGCTCGCTCCCCGTGTGCTCGAAGCCCTGGGCTCCCCCGCCGAAGCTTACGGTAAGGCCGCAATCGTAGGGTTGAACGGCGAAATCGAGCATGGTTCCGGGCTTATCCATACGCTTGCTTTCGGAAATCACTACCGTGACGCCGCCAAGGCCACCACCCTCCTGCCTGCAGTGGAAAAGCGCGGGCCTGCCGGCGTCGTATTCGACATCCCGCTTAAGCACATCACCGACGCAACCATCAGGTCCCACCACCAAAGCATCGAGGTACGGATCAACGACGCACCGCACGCCGATGAAATCGTGATCGCTTTGGCGGCAGCTGCCCAGGGAAGGCCCCAGCAGCGCCTGGCCGCCTTCAGCACGGAAGAAAAGTAGGAGCACAACCTGTGAACCGCGCCCGCATCGCCCTCATCCACGGAGTCGGGCTCGACGGGTCCATGTGGGGGCCGCTTCGTCAATTCCTTGAACCGGAATTCGACATCCAAATCATCGAGCTCCTGGGCCACGGTGGCCGTGAGGAGCCCGGGGACGGAGTGACTCTTGCTGAACTCGCCGGCGATGTCGCCGGGAGCCTCGAACCGGGCACGCACGTCGTCGGATTCTCACTCGGCGCCCTAGTCGCCCAGCACTTGGCCCGCTATAGGCCGGACCTGGTGGCGACACTTGCCTCCGTCGCCTCAGTCTGCGACAGGACAGCCGAAGAGCAAGCGGCTGTGAAGAGTCGCCTGGCTTTGGCGGAAGCCAATTTCCCAGCCACCGTGGAAGCCTCCATCGGTCGGTGGTATCCGGCTGGCTCACAGGTGGAGCCGGAAGTCATCGAGTCAACCCGGCAGGTCCTGCTGGGCAACGACCCCAGATCATTCCTGGCCTGCTACCGGGTCTTCGCCACAGCAGACGCGGAAATCGCGACTGAGCTACCCCACATCACTGTCCCCTCCCACGCCGTAACGGGCGAGCTGGACTCTGGGTCAACACCGGAAATGAGCGCAAGGCTCGCGGCCGCCATTCCCGGCTGCACCTACACCGTAATCACAGGGGCCAGGCACATGATCCCGGTGGAGCGTCCCCAAGAGCTCGCCACTGACCTGACAGCCTTCATCAAGGAGCATTCGAATGTCCACTGAACGCCTCTACGAACACTTCATCAACGGCGACTGGGTTGCGCCGGCCGATGGGGAGTATTTCGAGAGCAGCAACCCTGCAACACTGGAGGTCCTCTACCGTGCCGCACGGGGCAAGGAAACCGACGTCTCCAAGGCCGTGTCTGCGGCCGAGGCGGCCTTCGAGAATCCGTCATGGCGGGACTTGAGCCAGACCAAGCGCGGACACCTGCTCCGACGGCTCGGCGATTTGATCGGCGAGCATGGCGACGAGCTCGCCCGAATGGAGTCCTTGGACAATGGCAAGCTCCTGCGCGAAATGCGCGCCCAGCTCGCTGCCATGCCCGAGTACTACTACTATTACGCCGGCCTTGCCGACAAAATACAGGGCGATACGATTCCAGGCTCAAGCCGCACCATGCTGAACTACACCCTGCGGGAACCCCTCGGCGTGGTGGGCGCAATCACACCATGGAACTCTCCGCTGACACTGACCACCAGCAAGCTCGCTCCGGCACTCGCCACCGGAAACACCATTGTGATCAAACCCTCCGAATACACCTCGGCGACCGTACTGCGCCTGGCTGCACTTGCCGATGAAGCCGGCTTCCCGCCCGGTGTGATCAACGTGGTGACAGGTTTCGGCGCCGAGGCCGGAGCAGCACTGGTGGAGGACCCCCGTTTGGCTAAGATCTCCTTCACTGGCAGTACGGCCACGGGCGCCCGGATCGCTTCCTCTACTGCTTCACGTTTTATCGGCTCAACACTGGAGCTGGGCGGAAAGTCGCCAAACATTGTGTTCGGTGACGCTGACGTTGCCAACGCCTCCATGGGAGTAGTGGCCGGTATTTTTGCAGCTGCCGGCCAAACGTGTATCGCAGGAAGCCGCGTATTCGCCCACAAGTCCATCTACGACGAACTCCTTGAACGCGTCGCCAACCGTGCCCGCAGCATCGTCATTGGCGATCCCCTCCTTGACGCCACGGAACTCGGGCCCCTGGCCTTCCAGGACCAGCGCGACAAGGTGGCCAGCTACGTGGACCTGGGCGTCTCCGAAGGCGCTACCGTCCTGACAGGCGGAGGGCGGCCCGACACCGGACTCGGCGGTTACTTCTTCGAGCCAACCGTCCTCACTGACGTCGACAATTCCATGCGGGTGGTGCGCGAAGAAATCTTTGGCCCCGTGGCAGCGATCATGCCGTTTGAAACAGAAGAAGAAGTGGTCCGTCTCGCCAACGACACCACGTACGGACTCGCCGCCGGCGTCTGGACCACCAACCTGGCCAGGGCACATCGGATGGCCAGCCGTTTGGAAGCCGGAACCATCTGGGTCAACACCTACCGCACCATGTCTCCCCAATCACCACGGGAAGGATTCAAGACCAGCGGCGTCGGAGTGGAACACGGCATGGAGAGCATCCGTGAGTACACCCGGGTCAAGAGCATCTGGATCAACACCGATGAGTCCCCCATTGCAGACCCCTTCATCATGAGGAGCTGAGGATCATGCCACTTATTGAAGTCTCCATCGCCCAGGGCAGAACACCCGAGGAACTCCGGTCGCTCATCCACGAGCTTCATCGGGCCGCCGAGGTCTCCGTGGGCGCACTACCGGAAAACACCACGGTGATCATCCGCGAAATCCAGCACGAACACTGGTCCCGCGGCAACCAGACCATCGCAGAACGCAACTCAGCAGCAACGGAAACAGCAGAAACAAGGAGTCAGTAATGCGCTTTTCCCTCTTCGTCCACATGGAGCGCTGGGACGAATCCGTTTCGCACCGCGAATGCTTCGAGAACCTGACGGAGCTGACCCTCATGGCGGAAGCCGGCGGATTCAGCACCGTCTGGATCGGTGAACACCACTCCATGGAGTACACCATCTCCCCCAGCCCCATGCCGCAGCTTGCCTACTTGGCAGCCCGCACCTCGCGCATCCGGCTGGGTGCCGGGACCATCATCGCACCGTTCTGGAATCCACTCCGGGTAGCCGGGGAGACGGCACTTTTGGATGTCATCAGTGACGGCAGAATGGAAGTCGGGTTGGCCCGGGGCGCCTACCAGTTCGAATTTGATCGCCTCACAGAGGGCCTGCCCGCAGTCGACGGCGGCAAGCACCTTCGCGAAATGGTTCCGGCCGTGCGTGCGCTCTGGCAAGGCGACTATGCACACGACGGCGAGGTGTGGCAGTTCCCCACCTCCACCAGTGTCCCCAAGCCCGTCCAGAAACCCACGCCGCCCATGTGGATCGCAGCCCGTGACATCTCCTCGCACGAATTTGCAGTGGCCAACGCATGCAACGTCATGGTGACACCGCTGATGAAGGGCGACGAGGAAGTCGAAGACCTCGCGCGCAAGTTCGATACCGCCGTCGAAAACAACCCCGGTGTCCCCCGCCCGGATCTCATGGTGCTCCGCCACACCCACGTCCACTCAGCCGACGAACCGGAAGGTTGGCGCCGCCCGGCCGAGGCAATCAACAAGTTCTACAGGACGTTCGACGCTTGGTTCGGGAACAAGACGACCCCCACCAACGGTTTCCTGGAGCCCAGCCCTGAAGAGAAGTTCGCCGACCGCCCGGAATTCACACCGGAATCCCTGCACCGGACTGCGATGATCGGCACTCCTGAAGAAGTGATCGAGCGGATCCGTCACTATGAGGCCCTGGGCGTCACCGAGTTCAGCCTCTGGTCCGATAACAGCCTGTCCCACGAGGAGAAGAAGCGCTCACTCGAACTGTTCATCGAACACGTCGTACCTGCCTTCCAGGAAGTACCGGCAAACGCGGCCCGCTAGCCCACCCAATCCTGACTGACGACGACGACGGCGGCACTTGCCCGCCGTCGTCGTCTGTCCCGTGCAGCCGCCCATCCCCGCCCCTATACTCAGGAGGTGATTTCCCTGACCCAGATTGGTGCCACCGCTCTTGCCTGCGTAGTTCTCATTGCCATTCCCGGCCCCAGCGTCATGTTCGTTGTGGGAAGGGCCCTGACGTATGGGCGAAGCAATGCAGTCTTGAGCGTTCTGGGGAACGCGATAGGTTGCTACCTCGCTGGCGTCGCCGTCGCTTTTGGTTTAGGGCCGCTGCTGGAGCGCTCTGAACTCCTCTTCCAGGCCATCAAATGGGCGGGCATCGCCTATCTCATCTGGCTTGGGGTGCAGGCTTTCCGCAAAGCCGGTTCCATATCTGAGGCATCACCTGCCATCAAAGGCTCCAGGTCCGGCTGGGAGGCCGTACGCACCGGAATCATTGTGGGACTGACAAATCCCAAGAGCTTTGTGCTGTTCACCGCAGTGGTACCGCAGTTCATCAATCCGGCCGCCGGAGACACTACCCTTCAGATTCTCCTGCTGGGCCTCATTCCGCTGTTCATCGGCCTTCTCACAGACACTACGTGGGCTCTCCTGGCCAGCCGGGCCCGCAGCTGGCTGGCCAGGTCACCGCGGAGGATGACAACGGTTGCGCGTGGCGGCGGGGTCTCAATCCTCGGCGTCGGGGTCTCACTCGCCCTGAGCGATACCCGCCCCTGAGAGAGTTGCCGCGGCCACTTCCCCCGCTGATTGGGCGGACGTAGGCTGTGATTCGGAGAGCCGGGAAGCCTGGTCGGCCCGTTGGGCATCGTGCCCGCGGAACGACTCCGGCAACCGCCTGGGTCGTTGGACCGAGGGACGGGATCCACCATGACATCAGTATCAGAACCAGTCATCGAGACCAAACAGCTTGTCAAAACCTTCGGCAGAACACGTGCCTTGGACGGGCTGGATCTGCAGGTCGGCCCCGGGGAAGTCCGCGGCTTCCTGGGACCCAACGGGGCCGGGAAATCAACAACCCTCCGCCTCCTCTTGGGACTGATGCGCCCAACGGCAGGAACAGCCCGGGTTTTTGGACTTGATCCCTGGCGGGACCCTGTCAGGGCCCACCGGGACATAGCTTATGTCCCGGGGGATGTGAGCTTGTGGCCGAACCTTTCCGGTGGTGAGGTCATCGATTTGCTGACAGGCCTGCGCGGGGGCGTCAATGAACCGCTCCGCCGGGTCTTGATCGAAAACTTCGAATTGGATCCGCGCCGCAAGGCCAGGACGTATTCGAAAGGAAACCGCCAGAAGGTGGCCCTGATTGCGGCGTTCGCACGCCCTGCACGCCTCTATCTGCTCGATGAGCCCAGCGCTGGTTTGGATCCTGTCATGGAGTCGGTCTTTCGTCAGCAGGTTCAGCGCGTAACCGCGGACGGCGCCACAGTGCTGCTTTCCAGCCACATCCTCAGCGAGGTTGAACAGCTCTGTGAAAAGGTTACGATCATCCGTGCTGGGCGCACCGTGGAATCAGGGACTCTCGCAGGTTTGCGGCACTTCAAACTCACTCATTTCAGAGTGGAATGCCCCGACCCTGCAGTCTTTGAGTCCCTGCCCGGCGTTCGGGACCTTGTAGTCGACGGCGGTGTGGTTGAGTTCGACGTTGACCCGGCCGATCTCGCGCCGGTACTGCGGGCAGCGGCAGCAGCCCGACTCAGCGGGCTCACCGTGTCCCCACCGTCGTTGGAGTCCCTCTTCCTCAGCCACTACAGCAGCCAGGTGCGTTGATGTCCGGCATGTTTGCCCTGCTCGTGGTTCAGGCGCGCAGGGAACGGGTGCTGCTGCCCCTTTGGATTCTCGGAATCGCTTTTCTGAGTTACATCATCTCCAGTGCCGTTTCCACCGAATTCGGCGACGAAGCAGCCCGGCGGGCGATCATCACTGTTGCCGGTGCGAGCCCGGCGTTCCTGTTTGTGCGGGGACTTCCTGACGGGACCAGTGCCGGGGCGGTGGTGTTTTTTCAGGGCTACGCCTTCACCGCTGTCCTTGCAGGTTTGATGAGCACGTTCTTGGTTATCCGGCACACCCGTACGGATGAAGAACTTGGGCGGGCGGAACTAGTCAGTTCCACTCCGGTAGGCCGGGCGGCACCTATTACGGCAACGCTTATCCTAGGAGGGGCAACGAACCTGGTTCTGGCAGTCTGTGTGGCGGCGGGGCTTGCCGCCACAGGTTTGCCCGGCATTGGTGCTCTCACCGCTGGAGCGGCCGTAGGTTCTGTTGGCTGGTTCTTCGTGGCCGTCGGTGGACTTGTAGCACAGATATTGCCCTCGGGGCGGTCGGCCAACGGCGCAGCAGCTGCTTTGGTGGGCGGAGCCTACTTCGTTCGGGGCATTGGTGACGCCTCAGGCATTCCGTCCGCTGATCTGACCCAAGTGACGAGTGGATGGTTTTCGTGGCTTTCCCCCATCGGCTGGGGGCAACGTTCCCGGCCTTTTACGGTGGCTGATCCCACACCTCTGCTGGCATTGACGACAGCGGGCCTTCTTCTGGCCTTGGCCGTGGCAGCGCTCAGGAGCAGAAGAGATTTGGGCGAAAGTCTGCTGGCCGAACGCACAGGGCGGGATCGGCTCGCGTCCGGGTCATCCTCGTTTCTTGGCTTGGCGTGGCACCAGCAGCGCTTAACCATCCTTGGATGGTGTGTCTTCGCGGCTCTGCTTGGCAGCATCGCCGGTGGGCTGGGACCTGTAGTCACCCATGTCATCGGCGGTAATGAGTCGCTTCGCGAGCTGATTCTCCGGCTCGTTCCCGGCGGCCGTGGAGAGCTCATTGACGTTTTCACCACCGCCTTGCTGGGCATCGCGGGCGTTCTTGCCGCTGCCGCAGGCGTCCAGGTGGTGCTGCGACTCCGGGCAGAGGAAGCGGAGGGACGCGCTGAACTGCTATTGGCGGCCCCGCGTTCGTCGGCGCGTTGGCTCGCCGCGAACCTGATAATCGCCGTGGCTTCTGCCGGCGTAGTTACAGTAGTCGCGGGAACGGCAACGACGGCAGGACTTGCCCTGTCAGGGACGGCGAGTGGAGCGCCTGGATTGCTGATCGGCGCCGCCCTCGCTCACGTTCCGGCCGCCGTCGTTTTCATCGCTGCTGCGGCCGTGGCCTTCTCTGTCATCCCGCGGGCGAGCATCGCCGTGGGCTGGGGGTTCCTGGCTGTCGGGCTGGTCCTGGGCCAATTCGGCGAACTGATGCGCCTGCCAACCTGGCTCCAGGACCTTAGTCCTTTCCGCCACACGGCGGCGATGCCCGTCGAAGCATTCGATCCCATGGCTGCCCTCAGCATGACCGGCATTGCCCTGGCCGGGGCAGGAATCGCCGGTTATTTACTCAGGCACCGGGACCTCGCAGCCTGAGGAGCTGCTGCAAGAGAGGCGCAGTTGCCCGGTCATGGGTACAAAGGGTGGGCTGGTCCGGACGTGCTGCTGTGATCCGTTATCCAGCATGTGCTGGGCCGCACTCTACTGACGCGGCCCACGCCGAAGGTGCCGTGCGTTGCCTAATGAGTGTCGCCGTCGTGATCGTCGGTGGCGGTCGGATCCAGCGGCGGCCACCACTTCGTCGGAGGTGCAATAACGAACCGGCGACCGGTGATCTCCGTGGGCGTGACCCTGACCAAAACGTCCTTGGCGCCAGGCTGCCATGGAGAAAGACCGGCTTCCACTGCCTCTTGGATGTCTTCAGGATGGGTCACGAACTCCGGGCTTCCTTTGAGGATGACACTCCAGGCGACGGTTCCGTACCGGTTGAACCCATCGGCTTCCAGCGCAATCACCGCCCCGTCCCGCAGGGCATCGTGCTTCGTCCCTGGTCCCGTTCTGAAAAGAACAGTTCCATAGTTCGGCACGTAGTTCACCGGAAAGATCTCGGGCTCTTCGCCGTTGATGAGGGCGATCCTGCCGATGGACACCGATTGAAGGTACTTCCAGCAGTCGTGGACGCTGAGCTCTGTGGTGTCTGGATCCATCGATGTGTTCTCCATGGGGCGAGCCTAACCCGTGAACCGACACGCTGATAGGGCAAAAGGTCCCGCCCCCAGCCCGCGCTCTTCGGCTTTGCTGAGGCGCTCCTGGCTGTTCCACCCAACGGGTCTTCTGTGTCCACTTCAATGGGCTGAGCCTTTTGGTTTGGTCATAATCGAGGCCCTCGCCACAGGGACACCCGTCTTGGCAACGCCATCCGGGGCAGCTCCGGAAATCATCGACGAAGGCGTCACCGGGTTCTTGGCGCCCACGGAAGAACTCGCGACCCTATGGCAGACTGCCGCGGGACTGGAACGTAAGGAATGCCCGTCCGCCGCCGAAAACCGGTTCAGCGCGCAACGAATGGTTCAAGAACACCTCGACCTTTATGGAAGCGTGCAGCAAACCATCCCCGTGGCACCGGAATTCCGAGCTACGCTCCACGGGTGGCCGCGAGTCAAGTGGAACCTTCGTAGGCATTTCTCAACGTAGCATTGCAGGGTCCTACTGCGTCCACACCCAGTCCCTGATTTCGGGGAGGTCCTCAAAGTGCTCGCGGATGTAACGGGAATGGGCGTCCAACTGCGTCCGGCAGTGCTCCAAGAGTTGCTCTGACCCTGCAAACTGCCCACGTGCCCGGCGTATTGCTTCCATCACCAGGTGGTACCGGCTGACCTTGTTCAGGACCACCATGTCGAACGGCGTGGTGGTAGTGCCTTGCTCGTTGTAGCCACGGACATGGAACCGCTCGGGATGCGGGCGGCCATGCAGGAGTTGGTGGAGGGCCCTCGCGTATCCATGCCAGGCCATCACCACGTCCACGTCAGCGGTGAAGAGTTCTTCGAACTTGTCGTCCGCCATTCCATGTGGGTGCGTATCCCGAGGTGGCAGGACCATGGCATCCATGACGTTGACCACCCGCACGGACATGGTTGGGACGTGCCGTTTGAGGAGCCATGCGGCTGCCAATGTCTCCTGCGTGGGAACGTCGCCTGCACAGGCGAGGACAACGTCCGGCCCCTTGCCGGCTGAAGTTGCGGGATTCTCACTCCCGGCCCAATCCCATATGGAGGCACCCAGGGCTGCGTGCTTCCGTGCCTCTTCGAGGGTCAGATACTGAAGATGTTCCTGCTTATCGATGACCACCAGATTCACGTAGTCCTTGCTGTTCAGCATGTGTTCTGCGGTGACCAGCAGGGTGTTGGCATCAGGAGGGAAATAGATTCGCGTGACTGTGCTGGACAGGGACAGAACCGTGTCGATGAGCCCCGGGCCTTGATGGCTGAAACCGTTGTGATCATTCCTCCAACAGGTTGAGGTCAGCAGGATGTTCAAGCTTGGTACGGGCCGCCGCCACTGCATCTCCCGTGAATGCTGCAGCCATTTGGCGTGTTGAATGGTCATTGAAGCACTTACCATCGCAAACGCCTCGTAGCTTGCGAACAGGCCGTGCCGGCCCGTCAGCACGTATCCTTCCAGCCACCCCTGACATAGGTGTTCGGACAGGACTTCCATAACGCGTCCGCTGGCGGAAACATGGTCGTCTGCGAGCGCGGCTTCCGTGGTCGCAGCCGCTTCCAGGAGGCATCTGTCGGTGGCTTCGAATACTGCGCCGAGTCTGTTGCTGTTGGTCTCGTCGGGGCAGAAGAGGCGGAACCTGGGGTCTTCGGCGGTATCGATGTAGATATCGCGCAGCATCTCCCCTAATGGCTTGGTGCTCCCGTGCATCACGCCCCCGCGTGGAACAGCCTCGATGGCGTACCGATCGAGCGCGGGTATAGCCAGGTCGCTACTCCCAATTCCGCAGCTGGCCGGCAGGGCTCCCATGCGGAGATCGCCGTCCGGGGCCAGTTGCGCGAGTTCGGGAATCAGCCGGCCGTCCGCGTCGAACAGTTCTTCCGGCCGGTAGGAACGCATCCATGTTTCAAGTTGCTTCAGGTGCTCGGGGTTTTCTCTGACTCCGGCCAGCGGGACTTGGTGGGAGCGGTGGGTTCCTTCTACGGGCTTTCCGTCCACTGTGGCCGGTCCTGTCCATCCTTTGGGGGTGCGCAGGATGATGGCCGGCCATCGTGCGGGCCCGGTGACTCCTTCTGTGCGGGCATGGGACTGGATGCTGCGGATTGAGGCGTAGGCCGAATCCAACGCGGAAGCGAGGGCAGGATGAACGACGGCGGGATCGTCGCCGGAGACAACGACGGGATCCCAGCCGTGCGCTTCCAGTAGAGACGTTACTTCCTTGTCGGAGCGCCTACCCAGGACGGTGGGGCCGGAAATTTTGTGTCCGTTGAGGTGGAGGATGGGAAGTACTGCACCGTCCCTGAGCGGGTTGATGAACGAGGGCGCCTTCCACGAGCCCTCAAGAGGACCGGTTTCTGCCTCTCCATCGCCGACCACGCAGGCAACGATCAGGTCCGGATTGTCCATGGCCGCACCTGTGGCATGCATGAGGGAGTAGCCCAGTTCACCGCCCTCATGGATGGAGCCAGGTGTGGCCGGGCCGACGTGGCTGGCGATGCCTCCCGGCGTCGAAAACTGCCGGACCAGTCTTCGAAGCCCTTTCAGGTCTTGGCCAACTGCCGGATAAACCTCCGAGTAGCTGCCTTCCAGATAAGTATTGGCGACGACGGCGGGACCTCCGTGGCCGGGACCGGCCACGAAGAGAACTTCCGCACTTGTGCGACGAATCAGGCGGTTGAGGTGTGCGTAGATCAGGGACAATCCGGGGCTCGTACCCCAGTGACCCAGGAGCCTGGGTTTGATGTGCTCTACCTGCAGCGGCTCCCGGAGCAGGGGGTTCTCCTGCAAATAGATCTGGGCAACTGTCAGATAGTTGGCCGCGGACCAGTACCGGTGCAGGAGGTCAAAGTTCTCAACTTCCGGCTCAGTGTCGGTAGCGGTGGCGTTCTCGTGCAGGCTCATGGTGGGATTAACCTTCCTTAGGGTGCATGGCGAGCAAGGCCGCCGTCGATTCTGCAATGGCGCGTTCTTCGTCGCTTGGCACTACGAGCACAGCAATTGCGGAATCGATGGCGCTGATTTTGCGGATGCCGTCCTGGGCCGAACTATTCAGGTCTTCAGCAAGGCCAAGCCCCAGTGGTCCCAGCCAAGCGGCCACTTTGTCCCTGAACAGGGCGGAGTTCTCACCCACACCCCCGGTGAACACCAGAGCATCCGGCCGGCCAACCACCATGGAGTAGGCGGCAATGTACTTGGCAAGACGGTAGGTAGCCATGTTCAAAGCGAGAATCGCACGAGGTTCTCCTCGTTGGGCAGCGGCGGCGCTAATTTCACGCATGTCAGCGGTTCCGGCCAGCGCCAATAAGCCCGAGCGGTGGTTCAAGATGTGATCAACCTCCTCGGCGGTTGCACCGGCCTGCTGCATTAACAGGACGATGGAGGGGTCCAAGTCCCCCGACCGTGTGCCCATGACCAGGCCCTCCAACGGGGTCATTCCCATGGAGGTGTCAACACTGAGTCCCTGTCTGACGGCGGTAACCGACGCCCCATTGCCGATGTGAGCCACCACCAGGTTCAAAGACAAAAGCGGAATCCCGAGAAACTCTGCTGTGTCACGGCAGGCCATCTCCACCGAGATGCCGTGAAAGCCATAGCGCCTCACAGGATGAGCCCGGTAGGCGTCCTCCGGAATCGCATAGCAGGCTGCGAAGTCCGGAATGGTGCCATGGAACGCCGTGTCAAAGACAGCCACTTGCGGGAGGGCAGGCCAGTGCTTGCCGGCGGCGGCAATGCAGGCAACACTTGCCGGGTTATGGAGCGGCGCCAAAGGACTAAGTTCTTCAATGGCGGTTATCACGTCCGCAGTGACACGTACCGGGGTACTGAACTGTTCACCGCCGTGGACGACGCGGTGTCCAATCGCCTCCGGAGCCGCGGATCCGAGGTTTTTCAGGCTTTCGTTCAGCTCTTCAAAGGCAGAATCCAGGTGGATCGCGCCTGAACGCTCCCCGGCAGGCCAGTCGACCTGTCCGGAGGCAAGAACGGCGGCACCCGGATTGATACCTGCTGTGTCCCGCAGGTGGTACTTCAGCGATGAGGAGCCGGGATTCAGCACAAGAACACGCATGTTCTCCTCTCACTTCCGCCGGGAAAGCTACGGGCGATGTCTCTGCTGTGGACCCTAATACACAGAACCGTTCCTTGGGAGGGCCTTCCGGCCCTTGTAACTGCGGACCGTCCCGCCAATAGTGGAGACCACATCGTTGGCCATCCGAAGGGAATGTCGGTTCGTGAAGATGCAGATTCTGGTTGCCCTTGACGGCTCGCGGGCAGGTTCAGCTGTGTCTGACTGGGCTGCGGCTCGCGCGGTTTCCCTTGATCTTGGCCTGGCCCTGGTCCATGTGGTTCCCGGGGCGTGGGCTTACCCGCGGGAAACAGAACGTGAACTGGCCCTAAGCCGCGCTGAGGACCTCCTCAACAGCCAAACGCAGCGGCTCGGGGAAGCCTTTCCTACCTTGGGCATGACGATTCAACGCTTATCCGGTGAACCTGCCGAAACGATCGCATCCCTTTCATCGGACTACCCGATGGTGGTGGTGGGGACAGATCGCGGGCCTGGCACTGAAGGGCAGGGATACGGTTCGGTCAGTTTTCTAGTTGCTGTCACCAGCAAGTGCGACGTCGCCGTCGTTCCGGGAGTTAGTCCTCGAAAGCGTTCCGGTGTAGTCGTTGGCGTTGACGGTTCCCCTGAGTCATTGGATGCCCTGGATAAAGGGGCGGAGGAGGCTCAACGTTTGGATGATGAATTGGTGGTTGTCCATGCCATGGCCCCGGAAGCCAGGCTTGCCGAGGACGGGGATGTCCTCAGCATGGCTGTCCAGCGGGTCAACCACGGGTTCCCGTCCGTCGTCGTGAAGAAAGTCCTGGATACCACCCATGGCCCCGGACAGGCGCTGATAGCTGCTGCAAGAGAAGCACGGCTGCTGGTCATGGGCTGCAAAGGGCGCGGAGGTCTGAGCGTGTTGCTGGGATCCGTAGCCCAACATGTGGTCACGCATGTTCAGTGCCCCACCATCCTGACCCGGCCCCAACGGGACAGGTAATCGCATGAGAAGGACATTTCTCCAGAGATGGGTGCTTTCGGTCACGGTTGGCGAGTCGACCGGATTCGTTATCCCCGCAACAGTTGGCGGCGTGCTGGCGATGATCGACGTCTCTGGATGGGTGACTTACATAGCCATGATATTTGCAGGGGCTTGCGAAGGCATGCTGCTCGGACTGGGTCAGTCTCTAGGGTTTGGCAGTGACGTGGTGCCGCGCTCACGATGGGTTGCTGTTACTGCTGCCGGCGCGGCCTTGGCGTGGTCGTTGGGTATGCTGCCCAGTTCCATACCAGGATTCGATTTAGCATCGCCAATAACGGTCCTCTGGGCTGCCGTGGGTGGGGTGTTGTTGCTTGTTTCCATACCAGCCATGCAGTGGATCGTTCTGCGTCGGCTGGTGCCGAAGAGTTTTCGATGGGTACCTGTCAATGCTGGCGCGTGGGCGGTAGGTATTCTATGGACTCTGGCGCCATCGCCCTTCATTGACGAGACCACTGCACCGCCGGTGCTGTTGGCGTTGTATGTGATTGCGGGTTTCTTGATGGCGTTCACCGTTGCGCTACTCACGGGCTTCACCGCGAGGCGAATCGCCCTAGGTCCTCACGAAGGTATGACAGGCCAAGCGAAGATGTCATCGAACCTCCGCCAGACTTAGTGGGCTTCGGCACCGTGGCTCTCGCCGTCGTGAACGTCAGAGGCGGTGGGATCCAACGGCGGCCACCACTTCGACGGAGGCGCAATGACAAACCGCCGACCGCTGATCACCGTGGGCGTAATCCTCACCAAAATGTCTTTGGCCCCGGGCTGCCATGGAGAAAGGCCGGCTTCCACCGCTTCCTGGATGTCTTCAGGCTGGTCCACGAACTCAGGGCTCCCTTTGAGGACGACACTCCAGGCGACGGTTCCGTAACGGTTGAACCCATCGGCTTCGAGCGCAATCACCGCCCCTTCCCGAAGGGCATCATGCTTCGTCCCCGGCCCCGTCCTGAAGAGAACAGTTCCATAGTTCGGCACGTAGTTCACCGGAAAGATCTCGGGCTCTTCGCCGTTGATGAGGGCGATCCTGCCGATGGACACCGATTGAAGGTACTTCCAGCAGTCGTGGACACTGAGCTCTTTGATGTCTGGATCCATCGATGTGTTCTCCATGGGGCGAGCCTAACCCCTCCGTACCCACGCACATAGGGCAGAAGGTCCCACCCCGACCGTGCCCTTCGGCCCTAGACGTGGCCAGCTCACCGGTGGAGTCTTTCATCGAACAGGCATTCCTGCATTGGAGAGAAGATGTCCCTTGGGAACACACCTCCGGCCTCGCTGTCCCAGTCCCCGGGCGACGAGGGCCTGAGCTCGCAGGCCACCGCCGATTTGTTGCGACGATTCGGACCCAATGTCCTACCCACCGCCAGAAAGGTCCCCCAATGGCGGAAGCTGCTCGGGGAACTGACGCACTTCTTCGCACTGATGCTGTGGGTTGCAGCGGGACTCGCTTACGTGGCAGGCATGCCACAACTGGGCATAGCAATCATCATCGTGGTGATCGTCAACGGCGTTTTCGCCCACATTCAACAGGAACGCGCCCAACACGCAGCCGAACGATTGCAAGGACTGCTCCCGGCCGAAGTCACTGTCCGGCGGGATGATCGGCTTCAGAGCGTTCACGCGAGTGCTTTGGTACCCGGAGATGTGGTGGTCCTGACCGCTGGTGACAGGTTACCGGCAGACGTGCAGCTCATCTCAGCATCCGCATGCAGCGTCGATGAATCCATGCTCACCGGCGAGAGTGAGGCCGTACCCAAAACCGTGACGGACACAGCGTGGGGTGGAACGTTCCTGGTCAATGGCGAGGCGGAAGGCCAGGTGACCGCCACCGGCGCCAACACCAAGCTGGCAGCCATCGCAGCGCTGACCAGCGGCACCAAATCTCCACCAGCTCCTTTGACCATGGAGCTGCGTAGAATAGTCCGTTTGGTTGCCACCGTGGCGCTCGCCGTCGCCGGGCTGTTCTTTGTGGTCTCACTCCTGGTCGGAATTGTGTGGCGTGATTCCTTCCTGTTTGCCATTGGAGTAGCGGTGGCGCTGATCCCTGAGGGCTTACTGCCAACGGTTACCCTGTCGCTCGCCATGGGTGCACAGCGTATGGCGTCAAAGAACGCACTGGTCCGCAATCTTGAGGCAGTGGAGACCCTTGGCTCGACCACCTTCATTTGCACCGACAAGACCGGCACGTTGACGCAGAACCGGATGAACGCCGTCGAGGTCTTCACGTTGGAAGGGCCGCTGTATATCAGCGGTGACGGCTATGCACCCGAGGCCCGGGTGGAAGGGCCGGGACAGCCAGCCGCCACCCGGGTGGCCCGCGCAGCCCGTGCCGCATCGCAAGGCCGGGCAGTGCTTCGTGGCGAAGAATGGGTGGCAAGCGGGGATCCCATGGAAGCAGCGATCGACACTTTGGCGCGACGCCTCTTGGCGAATGCACCTGAGGACCTACAGCCATCTTTACGGTTCGCCTTCGACGCCGACCGCCGACGGGAGTCGGTGATTGTGGGCAACACTCTGTACGTGAAGGGAGCTCCGGAATCCGTCCTTCCCCTCTGTGGAGTCGAAGCCGCTCACCTATCCGAAGCAGTAGAAACCATGGCTGCCAAAGGCCTGCGCGTCATCGCCGTCGCCACAAGGGAACTGCCTGGAACAGCAGGCAGTTGGCACAACCGGACTGCGGACGAGGCTGAGCGGGATCTTGAAGGAATAGGCCTCATCGGTCTTCACGACCCACCCCGGCCTGACGTCGCCGATGTCATCAAAACCGCCAGGGGTGCGGGAATCCGGCTTGCGATGATCACCGGAGACCACCCCTCCACAGCAGCGGCAATTGCCAGGGAAATCGGACTGCTGGGGCACCCGGACCTGGTCTTCCAAGGCGCGGACCTCCCCCATGATCAACAAGTCCTCGCGGCACTTCTGGACCGCGACGGCGTAGTGGTCAGCAGGGTATCCCCCGAACAGAAACTCAGGGTGGCAAAAGCCTTGCAGAGCCGCGGCCACGTTGTGGCCATGACCGGCGACGGCGTCAATGACGGTCCCGCTTTACGTCAAGCCGATATCGGCGTCGCCATGGGACTCAGCGGCACCGATGTGGCCCGCGAGGCAGCAGACCTGGTGCTCCTGGATGACCATTTCGCCACCATCGTCGCCGCCATAGAACAGGGGCGGGCTACCTATTCGAATATTCATCGATTCCTCACCTACCACCTGACTGACAACGTCGCTGAACTCACACCCTTCGTGATCTGGGCACTTTCCGGTGGTCAATTCCCGTTGGCCCTCGGCGTCCTCCAGATACTCGCCTTGGACATCGGGACTGATCTGCTTCCCGCGTTGGCTCTCGGGGCGGAGCCACCAGGGAAACGGGTGTTGAGCCGGCCTCCCGAAAAGCGGCATCTCCTGGACCGGCAACTCATGCTAAGAGTCTTTGCGGTCATGGGTCCCACGGAGGCGTTGTTCGCTATGAGTGCGTTCTCTGTGGTTCTCTTTGGCAGTGGTTGGGGTCGCGGGGATCCGTTGGACCCGGGTGTGCTGATGGGCGCCTCAGGAGCTGCCTTCACGGCGGTGGTCCTTGGCCAGTTGGCAACAGCCTTCGCTTGCCGCAGTGCTACGGCGCCTGCCTGGAAGCAGGGATGGCTGACCAACCGGCTCCTGTTGTGGGCCGTAGGGGTGGAACTTGCGGCGTTGGCACTGTTCCTCTACGTACCTCCCGTCGCGGGCATCCTGGGTCAAGCCCCGCCTCCCCTCCCAGGCTTTGCCGTTGCCCTCCTGGCGATTCCCGGTGTGCTGGGCGCGGACTGGCTCTATAAACGGCTGCGCCATGGTGGGACCCTCCCCCATTGACGCAGCTTGCCGGATCCGTGCCCTTCGGCCCTAGTGGGGCGGCCATGTGGAAGGCAATCTGGTCCCATGAACACACAATCGCGCTCTGATCGGATCGTTGTAGGCGTCGATGGATCCGAGTATTCCTCCAACACCTTGCAGATGGCCGGTCGAATGGCCGCCGCCTTGGGAGGCTCCCTGGAGGTGATCACCTGTGTGGGCATATCTGACTACTTCATGGCTTCGCGTTTCGAGCCCGAACTGACACGCTTCACGACGGAATTGGAAGACACCGCTAAGCGGCTCGTCGATGAGGCCCTGGAACGAGCCTTCGGTGCAGACCGCCCCAAGGATCTAACAGTGTCGGTCAAATTCGGCGAACCTGCCAAAGTCCTCGTCGAAGAAAGCCATGGGGCACAACTACTCGTGGTGGGCAGGCGGGGCTCGGGTGGGTTCCTCCATCAACCCCTTGGATCCGTCAGCCGGGCTTGCTCGGCTCACGCGCGGTGCCCGGTCCTGGTCGTCACCCAGGACGATAAGGGCTAGTACTACCCCTGCGCCTGGACAGCGGTGATGGCGACAGTGTTAATGATGTCTTCGATCGTCGATCCCCTGGACAGGTCGTTGATGGGTTTGCGGAGCCCCTGAAGGATAGGCCCGACCGCGACAGCACCGGAAGACTGCTCCACGGCCTTATAGGTGTTGTTGCCTGTGTTCAGGTCAGGAAAGATGAAGACGGTCGCCCTTCCCGCGACAGCAGAGGACGGCAGTTTTGAACTCGCGATGGCCGCATCCACAGCGGCGTCATACTGTATGGGCCCGTCCACCGCAAGGTCCGGCCGGGCAGCTGCCACCATATCCGTGGCACGCTTGACCTTGTCCACCGCCTTACCGGCGCCGGATACGCCGGTAGAGTACGACAACATAGCCACCCTTGGCTCGACGCCGAACTGTGCCGCTGTCGTCGCCGATGCAAGCGCAATGTCCGCCAGTTGGCGGTCTGTTGGATCCGGCACCACGGCGCAATCCCCGTACACCAGCACGCGGTCCGGAAACAGCATGAAGAACACCGAGGACACCAGTCCGTTGCCTTGCTGGCTCTTCATGAACTCCAACGCCGGCCGAATCGTGTTGGCCGTGGTGTGCGCCGCTCCTGAGACCATCCCATCGGCCTCCCCCAGGTGGACCATCATGGTGCCAAAGTAGGCGGCATCGAGCATGATTTCCCTGGCCCGCTCCAGGATCACGCCTTTGTGGGCGCGCAACCGCTGATATTCCATCGCGAATCGTTCACGTAACGGCGAGTGGGCGGGGTCGATGATGGAGAGGCCACCCACCTCGATGCCTTCGGCCTCGGCAAGCTCCCGGACCGTCGAGAGGTTCCCAAGAAGCGTCACGTGGCATACATCCCGGCGACGCAGAATCTCGGCCGCACGCAACACCCGGCTATCTGTGCCCTCAGCCAGAACGATGCGCTTCTTCTGTTGTCGGGCGCGTTCCACGAGGTCATTAAGGAAGCGCAGCGGCGTCATGGTTGCCGGACGCGGGAGAGCCATACGTTCCAGCAACTCTGTTTCGTCAATGGAGCGGGCCCAGATGCCCAGAGCGGCGGCCACCCTGCGGCTTTCTCCGGTGTGGATCTCGCTGCGGACGTTTGAGACCCGTTGAGCCGTCGTGTAGGTGTCCGCAGTTTCAGCGAAGACAGGGAATGGCGCATGTGCTACCAACGACAACAGGTAGCTTGCGGGGACCAAGCCATCGGTCAGGATGACTCCGGACGGCGTGGGCAGCCCCGGTGACAGGGCCGGGGCCATGCACGCCATAACAATGTCCGTGCGATCGCCGGGAACAATCACCAGATTCCCGGGCTCAAGCAGCCGCAGGAAGTTCTCAACATTCATCGCCGCCACTCTCACGCTCCCCACGTCCCGGTCCAGCTCTGCACTGCCCGAAAGCCGTTCAAGCGCCAAAGACACCGCCATATCAGCCACAGTGGGTGCTGATATTTCGGGAACCTCGGGAATCACATAACTGGGAAGCCTTCCCGTAGCTGTCCGAAGGGCGTCGCGGACTGTGTCGATAGCTGCCGGCTGGGCGCGATTGACCGCGACCGACAGCACGGTGCATCTGGCTTGGGCGAGCCGCTGCAACGCATCGGCCACAGCCTGGGTGGTCTCCCGCGGACTCAAGCCCCGGGCCCCGATGACAGCAAGAACAGGCAGGCCCAGGTTGTTCGCCAGTTGCGAGTTCAGGTCAAACTCCCTCGCGGCGTCCGGGCCCCTCAGGTCCGTACCGTCCACCACAACCACATCACAATCCTCGGCGATGCGTCCGTATTCCTCGAGTACCCGGGAAACAACTTCGTCCTCACGGCCTGCCGACAGTGCCATCCGGGCGTCCGCTAAAGTCATTCCACCCATGCAGCGGGATGACTCCATGTTGTAGAGCCGTTGAAGCATCAGGAGTAGCGGGTCGTCGGCCGGATCTGTTCGGTCCACGATCGGCCGGTAGAAACCCAGACGGCCTGTTCTGCGGTGCAACGCGTCAGCCAGGCCCAGAACCACCAGTGATTTGCCTGCTTCCGGCGCAGCGGACAGAACATAAACGCCTTGAACCATGGTGTATCCCTCCGGGCCGATCATCCGATGCTTCACAGGTTCCACCCAGCGGGCCCTCAAGACCAGAGCCGAAGGTCATGATGGCAGCATTTCCCCTTGGGACCTTGGACTCTGTTGGTGGTGGGGAGCCGGTCATAGGCTCGGGAGCATCGAAACCAACGGCAACGCGGCGATTCGCAGGCAGCCATCCAACCCAGGAGATACAGACCATGGAAACCGACGAACGCCCCGGAACCGTCCTATCCGAAGCCGACTCATGGAAGGTCCTGGAACGAAACCCAACATGGTCGATTGGCAGTCAGCGTCCTGGGCGAGCCTGACATTTACCCACTGAACTTCATCGCCCACAACCAGCGGCTGCTGCTGAGGACGAATCCGGGGACAAAGCTCGCTGAGCTGACCGTCAATGAAAAAGTTGCCTTCGAAGTGGAGGAGATCGTCGACGCCGAAGCCTGGAGTGTTGTCCTTAAGGGCACTGCCAGGGTGATTGAGTCACAGTCGGAGATCGACGAAGCGGACAAACTGCCCTTGAAGCCGTGGATTCCAACGCGCAAATACACCTACGTGGAGATCACCCCTACCCGGGTCCATGGCCGCCACTTTGAACTCGGTGATGAGCCGGAGCGGTATTGACCCCGCGGTTATCCGCCGCGCGCACTGGCACAACCGTCCGTCCGGGACCCAAAGCCCTGAGGGCATTGAGAATAGTGGCAAGATCCACCAACTCCTGCAGCAGCGCCCCGGCGACGGCCGGAATCATGCCTAACGAAGCCATCACCATCAAGCCGAGGCTCAGCAGTATCCCAGTCCAAATGCTGGTCCGCGCGATGTGAAGGGTACGCTGCCCGATGCCAACGGCAACGGCGGCCTTGGATAGGTCGTCGACCATAATCACTACGTCCGCTGACTCGCTGGCCGCCGTGGCGCCTTTGGCACCCATGGCGATGCCGACGTCGGCCGCTGCCAGTACCGGGGCATCATTGACGCCGTCTCCCACCATCATTACAGGCCTGAGCGGAAGGGCTGCTACCGCAGTAACTTTGTCAGCAGGCAGGCATTCGGCAATGACGTTGCTGATGCCTGCCTCCGCGGCGATGTGTTCGGCTGTAGTTGCAGCGTCACCGGTCAGGAGCATCGTCTCCCCGACCCCGAGCCTCCGAAGTTCCGTCAGGGTGTCCTCCGCGTTCGGGCGCAATGGATCGCTCATGATCAGGGTGCCTGCAAACCGGCCATCCACACCGATGTAGATCCCGAGTTGGCCTCCGGGCAGTGCCATCTTGTCGAAGCCGGACACGAGGGAACCGACATAGGCAGGTTTTCCGACGACTACGTGGTGGTCTCCGCAGTCGGCCGTGACACCGTTGGTTGCATGTTCGCTGGCGCTCGTTGCCGGTACAAGCGCCAGGCCGCGCGATCGGGCTGCTGCCATGACTGAAGCAGCCAGGACGTGGGTGGAATACTGCTCGGCGGAGGCGGCCAGCTGCAGCAGGGCGTCTTGGGACAGTTTCGAGGTCGGGGCCACCCGAATTTCGGCCAGGGAAGGATTTCCTTGCGTGAGAGTCCCGGTCTTGTCGAAGACGGCGGTTTTGACACTGCTGAGTTGCTCAAGCGTCCCCGCGTTTTTGATGATGATGCCGGCATGGGCGGCCCGACTGGTTCCCGCGAGGAACGCGACAGGTGCGGCTATCAGCAATGGGCATGGGGTGGCTACCACCAGAACCTCAGCGAACCGTCCCGGATCCTGGCTGAAGAACCACGCAGCGCCGGCCAGCACCAAAGCGACCAGAGTGAACGGCACCGCGTATCTGTCGGCGAGCCGTACTGTCGGCGCGCGACTTGCCGCAGCTTCCTGAACCAAGGCAACTATTTGGCTGTACTGGGAATCCCTCGCGGTGGCCGTGGCCTTCATACGCACGGCATCGGCTCCGTTGATCGAGCCGCTGAGCAGAAGTTCGCCCTTGGTTCGCTCAGCAGGCAGGCTTTCACCCGTTAGCGCTGACTCGTCAAAGAGTCCGACCGCGGACAGCAAGCTGCCGTCCACCGGGACCAACTCTGACGGCCTGACAAGGAGCACGTCCCCCGGAACCACGGCATCGACCAAGATATCTTCCACCGGCAGGCCGGGCCGTTCCCGGTGGGCGTTCCGTGGGGACCGATCCAGGAGTGCTCGGAGCTCCCTTGTTGCGCGGCCTTGGGCAAATTGTTCCAGCGCTTCGCCGCCTGTCAGCATCAGCACCACGATCATGGATGCCAGGTACTCCCCCACGGCAACAGTCGAACAAATGGCCATCACGGCCAGGAGATCTATCCCCCAGCGTCCATGCAGGAGCCCTCTGATCATGGTGCCGGCCCGATAGAGGGCAACACTAAGTGCAAAAATGCTCGCCAGCCCTTGGGCCGCCGGCATGAGGCCGATAGCAGCCAGGACCGCGACGGCGGCCAGCACCACCAAGGTTGCTGTCACTAAAGGAAAACGCAGGGCCGGGTGCAGCAGACGTTGTGTCATGTCCGCTGATCAGTCATGAGGGTTTCGGCTCAGGACCACCTTCAGGGCCCCTGTTTCCGCCGCTCGCGAGAACGTGTCATAGGCATCCATGATCTGTTCCAGCCCGAAATGATGGGTAGCGAACTTGTCCGCCGGGAGCTTGTGTTGGGCCACCAGGCGAAGCAGCATTGGGGTGGTGTTGGTGTTGACCAGCCCCATGCTGATGTTGATGTTCTGGATCCACAGGTCCTGGAGCGGAAGTTGGACGGGTTTTCCGTGCACACCGATGTTGGCTACATGCCCGCCGGGGCGAACCAGTCGCAGGGCCATGTCAAAAGTCTCCGGTACTCCGACAGCTTCCATGGCCACGTCCACCCCGGCGCCATCAGTGAGGGCCAGAACTTCCGCCATCCAGTCGGGGTTGCTGGGATTGACCGTGTGGGTGGCTCCGAAGCCGCCGGATTTGGCAAGCCGGCCCTCGTCCGGATCAATGGCCACCACGGTAGCTGCGCCGTGGAGTCCCGCTGTTGCCATGGCCGCCAGGCCAATGGGTCCTGCCCCCACGATGGCCACCACGTCACCCGGGGCCACGTGTCCGGCCTGGACTCCGATTTCGAACGCCGTGGGCAATATGTCGGAGAGCATGACGGCTTCCTCGTCGTTCACTCCGTGGGGCAGTTTGTGCAGGGAGTTTTCCGCATAGGGAACCCGGACGAATTCGGCTTGTGTCCCGTCAATGAGGTGGCCGAAGATCCAGCCGGTTCCAGCCTGTCCTTCATCACCAAGACAGTGGGAAAACAGTCCCTTCCTGCAATTGCCGCAGTGTCCACACGACTTGATGCAGGAGATGATGACCCGGTCCCCCGGGCTGAGTGAACTGACCGAACTTCCAACCTCGGTGACGGTCCCAACCCCCTCGTGCCCGAGGATGCGACCCGGCTGGACAGCTGCAACGTCCCCTTTGAGGATATGCAGATCCGTGCCGCAAATGGTGGTGGTGTCGATCCGCACGATTGCGTCGGTGGGATGCAGGATGTGGGGATCCGGAACCTCTGTCCAGGACTTTTCGCCGGGGCCACCGTAGACGAGTGCCTTCATTGTGTTAGTCCGTCCTTGTCTTTGCCTGGTTCAAACACCGGGCGGGTTCTAGTGGAATTCGTCCAGGCGGGCGTCGTTCAAGGGGGTCCCCCAGAGATCCGGCCGTTTAGTCTCGAACCGCCGCCCAGTGACTGTCTCCGGCGTCAACCTCAAGTAGCAGTCCTTGCTGCCTGGTTGCCAGGGATCCAAGCCCACGGCATCGACGTCGGCTCTTTCCTGCCGGTCCAGTACCAGGTGCGTCTGCCCTCGGACAACGACGCTCCACGCCTTTCCGCTCAGGGGCCAGTAGCCGTCGCTTTCCAGAGCGCAAGGCGTGGTCAATGTGCTCCAAAACTTTGTACCTGCCCCGGTTCGGAACACGATGCTGTCACCGTCCAGCACATAGTTCACCGGAAAGATGTCAGGATGGCCGTCCACCAGGACGGCCAGGCGGCCAACGTTGGTCTGTGCCAGCAGGTCCCAGCATTCATCCGGAGCGAGGCGTTCGACGGCGGTACTCGGGTTGGGCGTCATTCCAATCCCGCCCGGGTGGCATCGTCGAGCGGACTCCACCACGACAACGGTGGAGTCACTTTGAAGCGGCGGCCAGTCAACGAGGTAGGGACGATCCGGACAAAATGATCCTTCCGCCCGGCCTGCCAAGGGAATAGCAACAGACCAACGGTGTCCAGCACTTCCTGGGTCAGTTTGATGCTCTCTGCTGATCCTTTGACCACCACGCTCCACGCGACACCCGAATTTTGGTCTACGCCATCCGCTTCCAGCGCTACCGGTGTATCGCTGAGGGCAGCGTGGAGCTTACTCCCCTCGCCCGTGCGGAAGACCAGCGTCCCGTGATCTGCTTTGTAATTTATGGGAAAAATGTCCGGATGGTCCTGCGCCCAGACTGCGAGGCGGCCCACGGAGACACTGCGCAGCAGTTCCCAACACTGCTTGTTGTCCAGGACCTCAGCTTCCGGAACTGTGAGTTTGTTCGTCATGGTTAGACCGTAGGTCCGGTGGCGCCGGGGCAACAGGGCACAAAGGCCTACACATCCCGTGCGCCGTAGCCCGTTCAGAATCGCCGGAGTAGTCTGGCAGCAAGGAGCCTTCGGGCCCCGTCGCAGAGTTGCTTGCATTCTTCGAAAGGCATTGGTGAACGAGTTCGAAGGTCCTGAGCCCCGTCAGCCCAAGCCCGAGTCGCGGATCCCCATTGATGACCTGTTGAAGGACTTCGTTGGGCGCGCCGGGGAGCTCTTACAAGCACAGGAAAGAACGCGGGGCCTTCTCGAAGCCGTTGTCGCCGTAGCGGAGGACCTGAGTCTCGAAGCGGTGCTCAACCGCGTAGTGACCTCCGCCTGCCAACTGCTTCAGGCTCGCTATGGTGCCCTTGGCGTCCTTGGTGAGGACAACGCACTTAGTCACTTCATCACTGTTGGCATAGATGACGAACTCGCTCAACGCATCGGCCCGCTTCCTACTGGACACGGTGTACTCGGCCTGCTCATCACCGAGCCTGCGCCACTTCGCCTCCAAGATCTGAGCCAACACCCGAACGCCTACGGCTTTCCGCGGCACCACCCGCCCATGAAGTCGTTCCTTGGAGTTCCTGTGCGGGTAAGGGACGTGGTGTTTGGGAACCTCTACCTGACCGAAAAGGCAGGCGGCGGGGACTTCACTCCGGAAGATGAGGACTTGGCCGTAGCGCTGGCTGCCGCCGCCGGGGTGGCTATCGAGAACGCCCGGCTGTATGAAGACGCCAGGCGTCGGGCGTCCTGGCTTGAGGCCTGCATGGACGTTACGGGAAGAATGCTTGGCGGTGATCAGACGGGGCTGCCTGAAAATTCGCCGCTGGACCTGATCGCTGCCAGGGCATTGCGGGAATCGGCCGCCAGCCTGGCCTTGATCCTGGTGCCTTCTTCCCCGGGAGGGCCATATGTAGTCGCGGGTACGGCAGGGGAACCCGGCGCGGACTTCGCTGGCATGTCCCTGACAATGGATGTCCCCGAAGTCCGTGAGGTTGGACGCAACGGGACGCCTGTTTGCCTTGATGACTCCGAGGAACTCCTGGGTCTAGGGGGAAATGCAGGGCCGGCAAAGCTCCTCATTGTCGACCTCAGCGCTCAAGGAGCCCATCATGGCCTCCTTGTCCTGGCCCGCAGCCCCGGTGCGGGCATTTTTCCCAAGACCGACGTCGAAATGGGCGCAGTCTTCGGCTCGCACGTGGCGCTCGCGCTGGCACTGGAACGGATTCACAGGCTCCGGGAACAAGTGGTGGTGTTCTCGGACCGGGACAGGATCGCCCGGGATCTCCACGACCTGGTCATACAAAGACTTTTCGCAGCAGGTTTGAGTATTCAGAGCCTCCGCCGGTTTACTACCGGCGAGTCTGCCCTGAACAGGATCGACGCTGTCACCGAAGAGCTGGACACCAGCATCCGCGATCTACGCAACACCATCTACTCCCTTCAAGCCAGCACCCACGAGCGGGAACCGTTGAGCGGCCGCATTCTTCAGTCGATTCACGCCGGTGCCAAGTCCCTGCCGTACATGCCACATCTGACCCTGGCCGGCCCCGTTGATTCCCTGACCGACGAATCGACGATCAACCACCTGTTGGCTGTCGTCTCCGAGAGCCTCAGCAATGCCGTGCGCCACTCAAAAGCCCGGTCCATCAATATTTCGGTAGCGGTCCACAATAGTCGGCTGACCCTTGAAGTGGTGGACGATGGTTGCGGCTTCAAGGATCCCGCCTCGGGAAACGGGCTAATGAACATGGCTCGCCGCGCTGCGGAAATGAATGGCACCTCCACCATCACCAGCGCTCCAGGCCAAGGGACGTCTTTGACATGGTCAGTCCCTTTGGCCTGATTCCTCAGCGCGGGGTCCCGGCGTCCTCGTCCGGAGAATGTGCCATGAAAACCGCCGCCTGGGTTCGACGTTCAAATCCGAGTTTGGCCAGCAAGGATGAGACGTAGTTCTTTACCGTTTTCTCTGCCAGGAGCATTTCCTCACCGATCTGCCGGTTGGTCATACCTTCTCCAACGAACTCAAGGACCCGGCGCTCCTGGGGGGTGAGTGAAGAGACCCTGGGGTCCTCCTTCTTCGGCTCAGTGAGGCCTTGGATGATCCTCGTCTTGACGGCGTCGTCGAACAACGACTCACCCTTGGCCGCCTTGCGCAGGGCGCCCAACAGGTCCATTCCTCCAATTTCCTTAAGGACGTACCCGGCAGCACCGGCAAGGACAGCGCCCCGGAGAGCCTGTTCGTCGTCGTAACTGGTCAGGATGAGGCAATTCAACGCAGGGTCAACGGAACGAACGTCCCGGCAAACCTCAATTCCTGTCCCGTCCGGCAACCGCGCGTCAAGAACAGCGACATCCGGGTGCAATGCAGGAATACGGCGCGTCGCTTCCTCGGCAGAGCCGGACATGCCGACCACCACAAAGCCTTCACCCTCCAACAGCTCTTGCAGCCCGCGGCGTACCAATTCGTGGTCGTCGAGGATAAACACCCGGATTGGTTCTCCTGGCAAAACACCGGTGGTGTGGCCGGCTGTCTCTGGGTGATCCATGACTCTCCTGTCCAACGGTCGGTGACCGCGTTCTCTTTGGCCTGGGCGGGCGGCTCTGCCAAATTCTTGCCGACCACCCCCTTTGGCCACAAGGGTCCAAGGACCCTCCATCGGCCCCGTGACTTTCGGCCCTGTTGAGAACGGATCCATGTCCCGACGCTGGAAGAACAAGACACGAGAAGCACTGGCGAAGAGTGCAGTGTCAAGGACAACAAGAAGGAGCTGGATCCACATGAAGAAATGGACACGTTGGCAGGACTGGACTGTTGTCGCTGCCGGAGCTTACGCAGCTTTGTCGGTCCTTTGGACAACGCAGGAAGGATCCTCGACGGCGATCATGGTCACCCTCGGCGTCCTGCTGGTCGTTGGAGGTGCCGTGAATTTGGCGATGCCCGGGATGCCCCCCGCTGAGTGGGGCCAGGCAATAGTGGCAGTAGCCCTCCTGCTGGCCCCCTGGGTGGGGGGTTTCACCTCGGCAACGGGCGCAGCATGGAGTGCATGGATTGCTGGCGCAGTGGCGTTGGTGGTGACCGCTCTGGCGATCAGGCCAAGCACCGAGGAATACCGGCACCACCACGTAGCGTCCACGCCATAATCACCTAACCACTCAGTAGCGCCGCATCACCGCGCGGCGCTACTGGCTTCGTGCCTTAAGGATGGAGCATCATGATGACCGCTAAAGACCCCGCAACCCTCTGCTTTCTGGGCGCCACAGACACCGTTACCGGTTCCCGATACCTTGTGGACTTTCACGGAGAACGAATCCTGGTGGACTGCGGGCTATTCCAAGGCTACAAACGGCTGCGGCTAAGGAACAGGGAGCCTTTTCCGGTGCCCCCTGCCTCGATTGATGCCGTCCTGCTGACGCATGCCCACCTGGACCACACAGGCTACGTTCCCAAACTTGTGAAGGATGGCTTCAGGGGTCCTGTCTATGCCACTCACGGCACGAACGAACTGTGCAAGCTGCTTCTGACCGACAGTGGACACCTGCAGGAAGAAGAGGCCCGCTACGCCGACAATCGTGGGTCGTCCATCCACGCCCCTGCCGTGCCCCTCTACACAGCGGCAGATGCAGTGAAGTCGCTTAACAGTTTCCGCCCCGTTGCGTTCGACGATTCCCTGAAGCTTGGAGACGGCATCGAGGCCACGTTCGTACCCGCCGGCCACATCCTGGGAGCAGCGCAGATTCAGGTCCGGGTGGGCGGAAACTCCATACATTTCACCGGCGACCTGGGCCGCGACGACGATCCCCTCATGTATCCTCCCCGGGAGCTGGGGGCCGTCGACGTGTTGGTGACCGAGTCCACCTACGGCAACAGGACACATCCAACCAGCAGCTCTGAAGCGGAACTGGGCGAGGTGGTTTCCCGGGTGGCCAAACGGGGCGGCGTGATTCTCATCGCAGCATTCGCCGTTGGTCGCGCCGAAACACTCATGCTTCAGTTGGCGCGGCTTCGCAGAAAGGGTGCCATTCCGGATATCCCCGTTTACCTCAACAGTCCCATGGCTATCGACGCTTCCTATATGTACCAGAAGCATCCCGACGAACACCGCCTGCGTCCGGAAGAATTCAAGGACATGTACAGGGTGGCCGCCATGACCCGTACTGCGGACGATTCCAAGCTCCTCAACCTCAGGGGTGGCCCCATGATTATCATCTCCGCAAGCGGAATGCTCACGGGCGGACGGATTCTCCATCACATTGAGGCGTACGGCAATGACCCCAATAATGCGATTGTCTTGAGCGGCTACCAAGCCGCCGGCACCAGGGGTGCGGCGCTTGCGGCTGGCTCACGCGAACTGAGGATCTATGGACAAGACATCAAGATCAAGGCCGAGGTGGTCCAGCTGGAAGGTTTCAGCGCGCATGCCGACTCGGACGCAATGATTCGATGGATGCACTCAGCAGCCCAGGCCCCACGAATGACGTACATCACCCATGGAGAGCCGGATGCATCTGACGCACTTCGCCTACGCATCAAACATGAGTTGGGTTGGAACGCCCGCGTCCCGGAATACCTGGAGACCGTCTCCATCGCCACGCCGCAATAAGGACTTCCGGCCCTAACCGGCCCTACGTGCCCGGTACAAACTGGCAACAAGGCTCCGGCCAACGTCCGGGGAACCCATCAACGAAGAACAGGCCCAGCCATGAATGAAGCAATAATCGTAGGTGTCAACGATTCACCCAGCAGCGAGGCTGCCATGGGATGGGCCATGCATCGAGCAGCAACCTTAAAGCTCCCGGTACAGCTTGTCCATGCCGTGGATGACCGCTGGGCGTACGATTCCGTGGGGTACAACGAGTGGATCCGGGAATCCGGCGTCAACTTTCTTGCGGCTGCGAAAGACCGGGCCGCCAAGATCGAACCCACCGTCAATGTCACCACCGACCTCGTCTCCGGAGGGGCTGGCTATGCCCTGGGCAAGAGGTCGAAAAAGGCCGCCATGGTAGTCATTGGTTCCGGCCATGGTTGGGCCGGTGGTTCGTTGACCGATCGCGCTTTACAGGTTGCTGCCGTTGCACGTTGTCCGGTAGCAGTCATTGGCGAGCACGACATGACCAACCGTAAAGGAATTGTGGTCGGAGTGGATGGTTCCGAAGAGTCCACACAGGCAGTCGCGTTTGCCGCGGCAGAGGCCGACCGTCAGGGCCAGGAACTGACAGTTCTCCATGCTTTCCTCACACCGGAACCGTGGGTTACCCGCGGTGTACCTCACACCAACTACTTCGAGATCATCACCGAAGAAGAGCGCGTCGTCCTGGCCGAGACTGTCGCAGGCTTAGCAGACAAGTACCCGGACTTGGTGGTCCACCAGGTCCTCGAAACCCACACACGTCCCGCCGAAGCACTGCTCGCAGCAGGGGCCACTGCACAATTGCTGGTGGTGGGCAGTCGCGGACGGGGCAGCTTCAAACGCCTTTTGCTTGGCTCAACAGCGCACGCGGTTCTCACCAAATTGCCGTGTCCCACGATTATCGCGCGGATCAGCCCGATCAAGCACTCCGACTGAAAGCAACGCTGAGACCCCAAAACTGGGGGCGCTGAAAGTGCGGGTTTGCGAATCCCCCGGGCAAACCCGCACTTTTCCGTGCCGGCTAGGCGAGGTAGACGTGCTTGCCCGTAACGATGGAGGGCTGGATACAAACGAAGAGACCCCTGTCCCCGCCGGCCCATGGTTCTGCCGTCATGTGGCCCCAAAGGCGCGTGAGTAACTCCCGGTCAACAACATGGGACGAGGACCCGCTGACCAACACCGACCATCCTTCGCTTCTGTCGGCCCTGGCATCGTCGATCTGGAAGGACGTCTGCATTCGGGCCACCGGCCCACCGATCAACCCTTCCAGCGAGGTGCGGAAGTAAATGGCGTGATCGTGAACCAGATAGTTGACTGGCAAGATCATCACCCTGCCATGGTGGACGAAACCTATCCGCCCTGTGTCTTGGGCACGCAGCCTCTCCCAGCATTGCAATTCACTAAGGTCCTCACTGACGTGGCGGGCACCGTTGATGCGTACGGGTTCCGGGCTGGGAACACTCATATCATGCTTCCTTTTCGGGGGTATGCACTACAAGAACCGGGCAATGTGCGTGAGCGACGCAGGCTGAGCTGACCGAGCCCATCAGAAGGCCACCGAATCCACCGTGGCCACGCCTGCCGACCACTACCATCTCTGCTCCGCGGCTGGCCTTGATCAGTCCTTGCCGGGGATGACCTTGTTCCAGATGGGAATTGACGTTGTTCGGAACGTCGATGCCGAATGCTTTTTCGACCGACTCCTTCAGGACCTGCCCGGCAGCTTCCTCAAAACCCGTGATCCCCATGGCCACATAGCCCTCATAGACCGGCGGGAAATCCCAATACGCTATGGCCTCAACGGTTCCCCCCAACGGGACAGCGAGACGCTGGGCCTCGCGGAGAGCCTCAATGGAGGCCTCGGAACCATCCACACCTACAACGATCCTGCCTGGCGATGAATCTTTGCCCATCATGTCCTCCTGCACTCTGGCGTTCCTGAACTTTTGCCGTTCAGTCTTGCCAGAATGGCGTGAACGGCTACCAGGGAACAGGGCCGAAGGTCACAGTGGCGCACGTCAGAGTCGCGTACTTATCAGGGAGCCGTATTTGGGGATCGTAGTTCTTCGATAGTCGTCCGCAGCGTGCGGATAGTCTCGTCCAGCTCCCCCGTCAAGGACGCCATCCGTTCCAAGGCTGCCGGGTCCTCCATGAATCGCCTGAGGTTTTGGATACTCAAACCAGCTGCAAACAAGCGTTGAATAACGAGGTCGTGCAAGTCGCGCGCGATGCGTTCCCGGTCCGTGAGCACAAGGCTCTGCTCGCGGAGCGCGCTTGCACCTGCAAGATCCAAGGCCAGGCCTACCCTGCTGCCGAACAACGCACCGGACTCAAGGTCAGATCGTGTGAAGGACTCTGCCCCGTTGGCACGGGCAAACAAGAGAACACCGTTTTTGGTGCCGCGGTGTCCCAACGCGGCAACCAGCACCGCACCCAGCTTCTCAGCCACATCTCCTCCAAGCACCTGCCGAGGATCCATCACGATACGGGAATCACCCGTATCGGCGACGGAGGTGAGGACCTCTTGCCCAGGCAATTCCTGGCCTGCGTATAGACCTTGAACACCCACTGCCGACATGCATTTGAATACCCCATCTGCGGCTGGCGCGGCTATGGCCACCAGGACTGAATTCGAGGCCCGAAGGGCCGTCTCTGCCACAAGCTCCAGCCTGGAGTCGTCGTCGAACTCGTCTGTCATGAGCCTGCCGCTAAGTTCCATGCCTGCCAACAGCCACCGCTGCCTGCTGTGGCTATCCTCGAAGAGACGGGCGTTCTGGATGGCAACACCTGCCGCTGCCGCCAAAGCGATGGCCAATTCCTGGTCGGCGAACGTGAAGTCCTGACCGTCCTTCTTTTCTGTCAAATACAGGTTGCCAAAGACGGCGTCGCGGACTCGGATGGGTACGCCGAGAAAAGTCCTCATGGGTGGATGGTTGCTGGGGAATCCTGCTGCCATTGGATGCTGCCTGAGATCGTGTAATCGCAGGGGTTGGGGTTCCCGGATCAAATGCCCCAAGACGCCGTGACCGGCCGGCAGATCACCAATTGACCGGATGCCCTCTTCATCAATTCCCACGGTGATGAAGTGGCTAAGTTGCTGGTCCTCACCGATGACACCCAAGGCCCCGTACCGGGCATCCACCAAAGTACAGGCTGATCTGACTACCCGGTCCAAAACAGCTTCCAGGCTCAACTCATCCGCCATGGATATGACCGCATTGAGCAAACTGTTCATTTGTTCCTGGGCATGGAGCAACTCATCGGCCCGCTCCACGAATTCGCTCAGGAGCGTCTCTACACGCCCCTTCATGGGAGACCTCCACGGTTGATCTGCGCCCACAGGTCGTGCCTCCCTTGTGCCAAGCGAGAGTGCTCCTTTGCCGAGTCTAAAGGACCCGCGTGGATAGAAGAACAACTCCCCCGCAGGACCTTTGACTCTTGTTGCCGGATCACATCAGCCTGACGCTTGTTTGCATGACAAACACGGCAAACACGATGCAGGCGTGGTGGGTGGGAAAGCCAGGAAGCACGTCGACGCACCCGTTGGAACAAGGAACCAAGCGTGTTCCGAAACCTGGAGAGGGAGACATACTCGTAAGGGTCCACGTATGCGGGGTCTGCCGTACTGACCTCCATCTGGCTGAGGGTGATCTTCCTCCGCACCATCCTCGGGTTGTTCCAGGTCATGAAGCGGTGGGAAGCGTCGTGGAATCAGGTCCCGGTACCGGCAGGTTCGAAACCGGCGACAGGGTCGGCGTCGCATGGCTCGGCGGTACATGCGGGGTATGCCACTATTGCCGGCGCGGTGCCGAGAACCTGTGCAGCAATCCCACATTCACGGGATGGGACCGTGACGGCGGCTTCGCGGAGTTGATGACGGTCAGGGAAGAGTTTGCCTACGGCATCCCGGCAAGGTTCAGCGATGAAGAGGCTGCACCTCTTCTGTGCTCAGGAATTATCGGATTCCGAGCGTTGAAGCGGGCATCCCTGCCGCCGGGTGGCCGTTTGGGCATCTACGGCTTTGGCGGCTCCGCTCATCTGACGGCGCAAATCGCCATTTATTCGGGCGCGTCCGTCTACGTCATGACACGATCCGAGGAAGCACAGGTTCTTGCCCTAAGCCTGGGTGCAGAATACGTTGGCGGTGCTTTCGACGTTCCCCCGGTGAAGCTGGACTCAGCCATTCTCTTCGCACCAGTGGGTGACTTGGTACCTGTCGCGATGAGGGCGTTGGACAGGGGCGGAACTCTGGCGGTGGCTGGCATCCACCTTTCCGACATCCCCCCGATCAACTATGCCGACGAGCTCTTCTACGAGAAGCAGGTACGAAGCGTCACAGCCAACACGAGGGCTGATGGAGCTGAACTGCTCGCCCTGGCAGCGGACATGCCACTGATTCCCACCACCACGTCATACCCCTTCACCGCTGCTGACCAGGCCTTGGACGACCTCGCGAATGACAGAATCACCGGAGCGGCAGTGTTGAAGGTTCATGAGGGAGCAGCGTGACGAAGCCTGAACTTCAGGCTTTCTTTTTCTTCGCGAACCGTTTTTCGAGTTTCGCTTCCGCGTCCTCACGGCGCCTGCCCAGCCGGAACAACTGCTGAACCAATGGATTCTGTGGAATTGAAGGAATCCGTCCCCGTTGCGAGGCTCTGCCCTTCTCTTCCTTCCCTGGCTCGACCGGCTCAGATGGGCCTTGAGGACCGAGCGGGTCCGGTGTCTCAGGGGTGATGTCGATCATCATTCACCAGCCCTGCGAACATGCCCTGCAACGGAAGCCCGGCTGCTGCCTGCGGGTGTCGCGTCGGCTGGCGTCATCGGCGAACAATGATCCTGGACCAATCCCATCCCTGCGCACTCGCGGACGTGGGAGATGCCCTGCACCGCGGAGTCCTTGTCTGAGTATGAGCCCGAGACTGCGAGTTTCCCGTCCCTCGGCGTCCACCAGCCGGAACCTGACGTTGGCTTGGCCGTCGGTAAAAAGCTCAAAGATCCCATTCATGGGGCCGCCCCTTCTGCGCTTACTGATCACGGCATCATCGGTCCCCCTATGCCTTCCTTCAGCATGCCGCCGGCAGAGTCAAGTCGTAAGGGCCGGAAGTCCCGCTTCTTCTGGAACCGCGGTCCCGGTGCAGGACCTTGGACTCTGGAAGGCCTGCCTTCTGAAGATGACCACGCTCCGCGCTAGCCGAACAAGGCTTCGGCTTCCACGAAACGTGCCTCCGGAACGGTCTTAAGATCCACCAAAGCCGACGCAAGGGGAACATTGGTGATATCGGTTCCATTCAGTGAGACCATGGTGCCCCACTGTTGCTCCAGCGCCAGAGCGACCGCGGCCATCCCCAAGCGGGTGGCCAGAACTCTGTCAAAAGCCGTGGGTGCGCCCCCGCGCTGGATATGGCCCAGGACGGTGGCCCTGGTCTCGATCCCGGTCATCTCCTGCACCAGCCCTTCCAGCATTATTCCGATGCCACCAAGCCGTGGCCGGCAAAAGGTATCCATGCCCCGTGGCGAATACGGCGCGTCCTGACCTTTGGGTACAAAGGCCTCGGCAACCACTACCAACGGAGCCCTGCCACGTTCATGGGCCGAGCTGACCCACACGGCTATTTGCTCCAAAGAGACCCTGTGCTCAGGTATCAAGATCGCGTGGGCGCCCGAGGCCATCCCCGCATGCAAGGCAATCCACCCGGCATTCCTTCCCATGACTTCAGCAATCATGCACCGATGATGGGACTCCCCCGTAGTCCGCAGGCGGTCGATTGCCTCGGTAGCCGTCTGCACGGCTGTGTCGAATCCAAAGGTGTAATCCGTAGCACCCAAGTCGTTGTCAATTGTCTTTGGCACACCAACAACGTTGACTCCTTGCTCTGACAAGATACGGGCCGCCGCAAGGGTTCCTTCGCCCCCTATGGCGATCAGCCCGTCCACACCGTGTCTGCGAAGGGACCGGCGCACTGCCCCCGATCCACCGTCCCGCAGAGGATTCGTCCGGGATGTGCCCAGCATGGTGCCACCCCTCCCGGAAATCCCCCGTACCGCAGCCCTGGGCAATGGGAGCACATCCTCATCCAGGACACCTTTCCACCCATCGCGGAATCCAACGAAATCGAACTCGCCGCTGATTGTTCCCCTAAGAACTGCCCCCCGGATGACTGCATTCAGCCCCGGGCAGTCACCACCACTTGTGAGAATCCCCAAGCGCCTCATGACCGGGCAACCTTCTGGCCAGGACTCATCCTGAAGCTTCTACTCTCCCCGGGTGCCAACATGACAGACTGCCCTTCCATACGGAGAGAAATGGGAGCGGCATCGCCGTCCGCGGACGATACCCGGACGCGACCATCCTTCAGCTGGACCTGCAACGAATGCCCCCTGTAATTCACGTGAAAGGCAACCGAGCGCAATCCCCTTGGCATGCACGGCGTAAAAGACAAACCGTCCCGCCCCAACTTCAGTCCGGCAAAGCTCCGCTGAACCACGTCTATGGAACCTGCCATGGCACCCAAGTGAATGCCCGCTTTGGTTGTCCCATGCTGCGTGTCATCCAGGTCCGCGTCCAAGGCCTCCCGAAAGCTATCCCATGCCCGATCCGGGTCCACGGAAGCCAGGACAGAGGCATGGGCAACGCGGCTCAGAGTGGAACCGTGAGCCGTCCTGGCCAGGTAGTACTCAATAGTCCGGCCCAGTTGCTCGTTGGACACGGCGTAACCAAGTCCCGCCATGAACTCCCGGAGCCCCTCATGGCCCAGCAGGTACGGCAACATCAACACGTCGGCCTGCTTCGCGAGTTTGTAGCGGTTGACGTCGTCGCCCTCCGCTTCAAGGATCAGATCCAGCCGCTCGATGTTCTCGTACACCTGGCGGTACTTGTCCCAATCAAGCTCTTCCAACGCCTCGTACCCGGAAAACTGACTAATGACACCATCGGAGTGGAACGGTACAAACATCCTCCGGGACACCCGCTTCCATAACGACACCTCATCAGCCGTGATGCTCAAACGCTCCATGAGCTCAGATAACTCGTGGCCCTTCAGCATCCCGTGAATCTCTGCGGCGCGCTCGCAGGTCCATGCCGCCAGGACGTTGGTGTAGGCGTTGTCATCAAGGCCAGGATCCGGCTCCCCTGGGCGACGGGTGTGGTACTCATCCGGGCCCACAACGCCCCTGAGGTGGAAGCGGTGATCGTTTGGGTCATAAGCGGCTGACGCGGCAAAGAAGCGTGCCACTTCCACAACGAGTTCTGCTCCTTTGTGCAGGAACCAAGTCTTGTCACCAGTGGCTTCAAAGTAATCCCAGACGTTGAAGGCAACTGCCAGCCCCACGTGCCGTTGCATCCTGGAATGATCCGGCACCCAGCGCCCGGACCTGGCATTGTAAAGCCAGTGTGGAGTTTCTTCGCTTCCGTCGCTGCCGCTTTGCCACGGGAACATTGCCCCGCGCAAACCAAGCCTGGAAGCCGCTTGCCTTGCTGCCGGAAGCCGCCGCCATCGGTATTCGATCAGCGCCCGGGCAACCTCGGGGGTCCTGGCAGTGAGGACGGGCAGGACGAAGAGCTCGTCCCAAAAGACGTGGCCCCGATAACCCTCGCCGTGCAGTCCCCTGGCCGGAACACCGGCGTCGAGCTCTGCCGTGTGATGCGTCAGGGTTTGCAAGAGGTGGAACAGGTGCAGGTTCAAGACCAATTGGACCTGGGTGGACGAGTCCAGTTCCACCAGGAACGGAGCGAGGGTCCGCCTCCAAGCGGCCACGTGGGAGCAGAGCAGGGCCTGGAAGTTTGTGCCGGCCCGCGTAAGAACGGCCGAAGCAGCCGAACCCGCGGATGATATTGGCTTATCCCGGGATGTCACGACGGCGGCAACCCTGGTAAAGGGGGTCGCTGCACCATCAGTGCAAGGGACATCAAAGTGGAGGAAGTGGTACGCCTTGACGCTTCCAGGCGCCCCTTCATTGCCTGCAGCATCTGCATGGAAGGCAACGGCCACACGAATTTGGCTCTGCCTGGTTTCAGCCTCGACCAGGAGAAAGCTGCTTGAGCCGCCACGGTCTCCTGCGGTCTTGTCGCGTAGGTGGACGTGGGTTCCCATGGCAGGCTCGGGCAGGTTCGCATTCCTGGTACCGGCATCGACGCCGGCCCGTACCGAAACTGTTCCGTTCCAGCCCAGCGGTGTCAGGAGGGTCTCGACAGCCAGCACGTGCGGCTCCGCCATGGACACCAAGCGCCTTTCGACGACGTCCAGACGACGGCCATCCGGGGACTCCAGAAGGACATGACGAATCAACAGAGCCTGACCCATATCCAGGGTCCGCCGCTCCTCCACCAGCTGCAAGCCGCCCTCGGACCACCACGTGCCGCTCTCCAGGCATAAGTCCAGGGGAAGACAATCGGGTGCGTTGACCATGTGCTCCTCGGTAACAGACTCCCCGCCGATACTGGCGGCCACCCTGTTATAGACACCGGCGAGGTACATGCCGGCATATCGCGACTCCCTTCCGCCCTCGGAGGCAGCCCCGCGAACACCCATATATCCGTTGCCCAGCGCCGTGAGGGCTTCCCGGTGCCCTTCGTGTTCAGGCGCTGTCCCTTCGTAGGTGAGCTGCCACGGATCATTCATGACCAGGCCCAGGTCCAGCTCGCCCACATCGTTGAGGACCACCTGCGCGCCGGCTGCTTCGAGTTCCCGGCGGGTCCCCTGCCGGTCGATGCCCACCACAAGCCCGAATCCACCGCGACGGGCGGATGTCACCCCCGCCACCGAGTCCTCGATGACCACGGTGCGACCCGGTGAGACTCCAAGGCGTCTGGCTGCCTCAAGGAACACATCAGGTTCAGGTTTACCTGGAAGCCCCAGCGTTGAGGCCACCGTGCCGTCCACCACGGCGGCGAAGGTGCCCGTCATTCCCGCCGCGGCAAGAACAGGCGTGGCATTGCGGCTCGACGTGACCACGCCCGCCGGTACCCCGGCTGCTTGCAAACTGTCCAGTAGTTCCAGCGTTCCGGGGTACGCCTGGACGCCGTCTCTATTTAGCCGGGCGAGGTAGGCCTTATTCTTCAGCGCCCCAAGCCCGTAGGCGGTCCAATCACCGGTTGCGTCAGTTGGTGAGCCGAGGTCAACCGCGACGCCCCGGGAGGCCAACAGGTTCATGAGCCCGGCTTCGCGGGGCCTGCCGTCCACCAAGGACACATAGTCCTCTGAAGTAAAGGGGCTCACGGCTTGGGCCTTGGGGAACCTGGGATCAGCCGTAATCGCCCCATAAGCGTCGCGCCACGCCAGCTGATGCACCGTGGCTGTACGGGTGACGACGCCGTCCAGATCGAAGATGACTGCGTCGTACGGGGGTCTCGCCGCAGCTGCGGTGGGTGATCCCTTCATGGCTCTACTCTGGGTCCGGCCGGTAAAGCTGCTTTTCTGCAGCAGCTATCAAGGGGACCGTCCGGATGAAGGTATCGGGGTTCAGTGAAATCGAGTCAATGCCCTCCCGAACAAGAAACTGCGCAAAGTCAGGATGATTGCTTGGTCCTTGCCCACAAATCCCTATCCGGATTCCTGCTGTATGTGCCTTCCCGATGACCTCCGAGATCATGGTGGTCACGGCTTCATCGCGTTCATCGAAGAGCCCCGCCAATTGTTCCGAATCACGGTCAACGCCAAGCACCAATTGGGTCAAATCATTGGAACCGATGGAGAAACCATCAAAGCGATGGGCGAATTTTTCCGCCATCACCACGTTGGACGGGATCTCACACATCATGTAGATGCGCAGCCCGTGCTCTCCACGCACAAGTCCGTTCTCCGACATCGCGTTGAGTACCTTGTCCGCTTCGTCCACTGTTCGGCAGAAAGGAACCATGACAATGACGTTTGAGAACCCAATCACTTCACGGGCGCGTTTCAGGGCCTGGCATTCCAGCGCGAAAGCTTCGCGGTAGTGCTTGTCGTAATAGCGTGAAGCCCCCCGGAATCCCAGCATGGGATTCTCTTCAGGGCGTTCAAAGAAGCTGCCTCCGATGAGGTGCGCGTATTCGTTGCTCTTGAAATCGCTGAGTCGGACAACCACTGGTTTGGGATGGAAAGGGGCAGCAATTTTGGCTATGCCTGTGGCAAGGACACTGACGAAGTACTCCTCGGGGTTGGTGTAGTCCCTGGTCAGTTGTTCAATAACAGCGGACTCGGCTTCATCCTTCACCAGCTCGGGATGGATAAGCGCCATCGGATGAACACGGATCAAGTTGTTGATGATGAATTCCATCCTCGCGAGGCCGACTCCGGCCGCAGGAAGACGCCACCAGTTGAAAGCGGCGGCCGGGCTGGCGATGTTGACCATGATGTCCGTGCGGGTTTTCCCAAGGCTCCCTGTGTCCACTTCTTCTACCTCGAAGTCCAGCATCCCGTCATAGACGTGTCCCTCTTCGCCTTCGGCGCACGAGAGCGTCACGACTTCCCTGCCTTCAAGCGCGTCGGTTGCGTCGCCGGTACCTACCACGGCGGGAACGCCTAGCTCCCTGCTCACAATCGCCGCGTGGCTGGTAGGTCCCCCGTGGTCGGTCACGATCCCGGCTGCCCTCTTCATCACCGGAACCCAGTCCGGGTCCGTCATCCGGGTTACCAGAATGGCCCCATCAACAAACGCCTCGATGTCCTTGGCATCCCGGATGATGCATACAGGGCCCACGGCAATGGAATTTCCCACAGCGGCGCCGGATGCCAGGAGACGGCCGTTCTGCCCCAGATGGTACATGCGGAAGAGGGTCCCGCTTTTTTGGGCCTGGACTGTTTCGGGCCTCGCCTGCACCATGAACAACTCGCCTGTAATGCCGTCCTTGGCCCACTCCATGTCCATAGGACGTCCATAGTGGTTTTCCACGGACACGGCCCACTGGGCGAGCTTGATGATGTCGTGGTCCGGGAGAACAGTGGCACGTCGTTCCTTGTCGGTGGTTTCCACCATCTTCGTGGAGACGGTCCCGCCGAGGCGGTAGATCATTTTCCGCTCTTTGGATCCCACGGATCTTTCGATCACGGGCACCAGTGCGGGGTTCGCCAGCAGCGGCTTGAACACTTGGTACTTGTCGGGGTTGATGGTGCCCTGGACAACGGTCTCGCCTAATCCCCATGCCGCACTGATGACCACACTCCGTGGAAAGCCCGACTCCGTATCGATGGAGAACATCACTCCCGAAGCACCGCCGTCGGATCTCACCATGCGCTGGATACCCACGGACAGGGCTACGTCCAAGTGACCAAAGCCTTTGATCTCCCGGTAGCTAATGGCGCGATCAGTAAAAAGCGAGGCAAAGCAGCGTCGGCAGGCGTCCAAAAGTGCACTTTCACCGGAGATATTCAAGAATGTCTCCTGTTGCCCGGCAAAGCTGGCGTCCGGCAGATCCTCTGCGGTTGCGCTGCTGCGAACAGCAACTGCCATCCGCTCCATCCCTGCCCGTTCGCCCAGGCGCCGATAGTTCTGCCTGATGCTCCCGATAAGCCCGTCCGGAAACTCCCCGGCCAACATCGACTCCCGGATGGCATGCCCCGCCTCACGAAGGGACAACTTGCCCGACCTGAGTTCACTGATGGAATGACTGATGACCGCTTCGAGTCCGTTGGCTGCCAAGAACTTCCTGTACGCACCGGACGTCGTCGCGAAGCCGTCGGGGACCTTCACCCCTGCTGAGCGCATTGAAGTGGTTAGTTCACCCAGCGATGCATTCTTGCCGCCCACTTCGGGAACATCGCCCATTCCGATGTCCTCAAACCATCTGACTTCTGACTCTTCGCCGGCTGTCTGCATGCCTTGATTCTGGGCGGCGCGGGACAACCCGGGCAGAGTCTTTGGTCCCGAATGCTGGAGTGACTTTCGGCCCTGTTTCCGGGATCCGGCACCACACATGCTGGGAGGGAAGGCAGGAGGCACACCATGGCACTTTCGGAGTTCGAACGGCTCGAACTTGACAACATTTCGCAGGGTCTTCTGGAGGAGGACCCCAAGCTGGCAGCACTCATGAGCTTGGAAGACCTTGATCGACGCCGCTGGAAGGGCATAAGGCGAGGGGGCCTTGCTGCGCTCGGCGGCCTTGGATTGATGCTGGTGAGTTTCCCACTAGGCAGTCTGGCACTGGGTGTGGTGGGTTTCCTTGTTATGGGTGGGGGAACGTACTGGGCAACCCTTTTCGCTGGTGACCGCCCGCTTCGCTGGAGGCCGAGCCCCCGGACAAACGCCCACGAGAAGAACAAGGAACAGTCATGAAAGCACTCGTCGTTTACGATTCCGGTTTTGGCAACACGAAGACGATCGCTGAGGCCATCGCAGCGGGCCTCAACTCACTCAACGCGAAAGTACTGCCTGTCGGACAGCTCCGACCCGAAGATATCTCTTCCGGCGACCTTTTGGTGGTGGGAAGCCCCATCAATGGTTGGCGCCCCACTCAAAAGATAATGGAGGCCCTGGCCCGACTGGGTAGCCATGGGCTTTCCGGAGTGGTTGCGGCCGGCTTTGACACGAGGGTCAAGCTGTTCATCCACGGTGATGCGGCCAAAAAGATCACAAAAACCCTGAAAGACGCCGGAGCCAGCATCGTTGGCAATCCCATGGCTTTCTACGTCAAGGGAACTGAGGGGCCCTTGCTTGACGGGGAGACGTCCCGGGCAACTGCATGGGGTGAAGAACTCTTGGCAACCGCCAGAGCATATGGAACCCAGAGGAGCGCGTAATGGCAAGCTGGCTTGACCCGAGCAAGATCATTGTTGGCGTCGACGGATCCCAAGCTTCGGTGGAGGCGCTGCGCCAAGGACAGCGCATTGCCCTGGCCGTGAATGCGCCGCTTGAAGCGTGGGGGTGCTGGGAGATGCCGCTGGGATACGAGGGATATCTGGCCATGGGCGTGGATGGCTTTGCCCATGATGCCGAAGAGGGACTCGACAAGGCGGTGGTGGAGGCTTTCGGTACTGAGAAGCCCAGGAACGTCAGTTCCCGGCTGGTTCAACGTTCACCCCGTGCGGGGCTCGTTGAAGGCAGCAAGCACGCGTCACTTCTGGTGGTAGGCCGGCGCGGTCACGGCGGTTTTGGAGGACTTCTCCTGGGTTCGGTCAGTTCGGCCTGCGTCGCCCACGCGCACTGCCCCGTCCTGGTGGTCCACTCCCCCGAAAAAGACCATTGAGATGACCACAGGGCAGATGTCAGTCCCGGCGGCTCAAGGGCGACCGGTTACCGGCGCGCCTGCCGTGATCGAGGCGCTGGGGCTGACCAAGACCTTTGGGAAGAATCATGCGCTCGACGCCATGAACCTGGAGGTCCCGGAGGGTTCCATCTTCGGCTTCCTCGGATTGAACGGGGCTGGCAAGACCACCTTCCTCCGTATCATGAGCGGACTTTCCCGGGCGACTTCGGGTTCGCTGCGGCTTCTCGACGAAGATGCAACGTCAAGCAGGCCGTCCATCCGCCACAGCATAGGTTACCTACCGGATGTACCCGCGTTCTACGAATGGATGAACGCGCCGCAAACGCTTCATCTCGCGGGCAGCCTTTTTGGGCTGGGTGGACCGGAGTTGAATGCAAAGACGGAGGAACTGCTGGATTTTGTCCGGCTCAGTGGAATCGATCAACCCATCGGCAAGTACTCCCGGGGAATGCGGCAACGGCTGGGCGTAGCTCAGGCACTGATCAATTCCCCAAGGCTGCTTTTGCTTGACGAGCCCACCAGCGCCCTTGACCCTGAAGGCCGCAGGGAACTCTTGGACTTCATTGGAGCACTGCGCGGGAAGACCACGGTGTTCTTCTCAACCCATATTCTCAGCGATGTGGAGCGCATCTGCGATTCCGTGGCAATCCTGGACAAGGGACGGGTCCTGGCCCAATCCACCATGGAAGAACTGCGCTCCCGTCGCGGACAGCGACGAATTCTGATCGTTGTCAGTCAGGGTGCGGAAGCACTCGCCGGAGTCTTCGGTCAACAGGACTGGGCGGTCTCAGTCCAACCAGGACCGCGCGGTGAGATTGAGGTCCGGGTATCGGACGAGGAAACCGCACAGCGTGAAATCCCCCGCCTGATCAGCAGGCAAGGCACGGGCCTCATACGCATGGAAAACGCTGAATCCGGTCTTGAAGAAGCCTTCCTGGAGCTTGTGGGAAAGGGGAAGCAGTGAGCACTTTCTCGGTCCTGGCCGCCAAGGAAGGCCAGGAAATCTTTCGGACCTGGCGAATATGGGTGTTGCCCACAATAGTCATGTTCTTCGCAGTGGTTGGCCCGCCTTTGGCCAAAGTTACTCCGGAACTCCTGGGCTCCCTCACAGCAGCAGCGCCCGGTTCGTTGGCATTGCCGGACGCCACCTTCAGTGATGCTTACGGGCAGTGGATAAAAAACCTTTCACAAATCGTCCTCTTCACCATCGTCGTCATGTACGGCGGAGTAGTTTCCAGCGAGATCCGTGAGGGCACCGCCGCCTTCATACTCACCAAGCCAGTATCAAGGGCCACTTTCATCGCGGCAAAGGCATCTGTGCACGCCACGTTCATCACGGTCGTGTTTGCCTTGGGAACCCTCACCACCTGGGTAGTCACCTTACTGACCTTCGGGAACGCCCCCACCGGGCAACTGTGGGGTGCGGCGTTGCTGCTCCTGCTCTACGGGATCCTGGCGCTGTCTTACACCATGCTGTTCTCGGTTTTGATCCCGGCGCCGACCGGGGCAGCCGGAACAGGATTGGGGATTTACGCTTTGCTCGCCGTGGGGGCGGCCTGGGATCCGCTGGCAACCTTTGGACCGCCAGGCGTCCCCGGCATCGCAGCCGCAATCGCCGCCGGCCAGGAACATGTCTCGCCTGCTTGGCCCGCGGTGAGCAGCCTTGCCGCCGCCGCTGGTGCCCTCGGCGTTGCCTCCCTGATCTTCAACCGGAAGGAACTGTAGCCATGAAAAAGCCAGGCCACATCGTCCTCCTTGTTGTCGGCATTGTTCTCGCCCTGCTGGGCTTCACGATGGCTTCAGCAGGTGCGGCAGGAGCATGGCTCGCCTCTTCCCAAGACGATGGAGGCTTCTACGCCTCGCCAACTGAGCGGTACACGGTTTCGTCCCGCGCATTGGTCTCCCCCCCCCAGTTCGACGCTGTGGGCGAAGGCACCCCCGAAAGGTTGCCCTTCGACGTCGGAACCCTGCGGCTGCGTGCCACTGCGACGGAAACCGGCCGTGATGTGTTCATCGGCATTGCGCCCCAAAACGAGGTGGATGCGTACCTTGCCGGGGTACACCACACCGAATTGCGTGAAGTGAAGTTCCAGCCTTTCCGGCCTGTTTACAGGGACGTTCCAGGATCATCCGCCCCCGCAACGCCCGGTTCCCGGCAGTTCTGGGCAGCATCGGCCTCCGGACCGGGTGAGCAAGAGCTTATCTGGAACATAGCCCCGGGCAATTGGACCGTGGTGGTGATGAACGCCGACGCCGGCGGCGGAGTCTCCGCCGATCTGCAAGCCGGTTTCCGTTCCGACCTCATCAAGCCCGCGGCAACGGGCCTGCTGTTTGCCGGAGCCCTGGCCATTCTCATCGGTGTGCCACTGTTGGTTTTGGGCGCCGTAGGTCTGGGGCGTGGCGGGGGTTCGCCGGTGCAGCCCCCTTCGACCTCTGCGGTAGTGCAAGGTTCCCCTCCGGCAAGGATCGTGAACTCACCGCTTCATTTCACTGGCCAGCTGGACCCCGCACTGTCGCCATGGATGTGGCTGGTGAAATGGTTTCTCGCCATCCCCCATTTCTTCGTGCTGTTCTTCCTCTGGTTCGCGTTCGCCGTCACCAGCGTCATTGCCTGGTTCGCCATACTCTTCACGGGCCGCTACCCGCTGTCCCTCTTTCATTTCAATGTCGGCGTCCTCAGATGGAACTGGCGCGTGGCCTTCTATGCTTACGCCGCAGGCGGGACCGATCACTATCCTCCGTTCAGCCTCTCCCGGACGGACTACCCGGCGAACGTGGAGGTTGATTATCCGGCCCGCCTCTCCCGGGGCCTGGTTCTTGTAAAGTCCTGGTTGCTGCTCATACCGCACTTGCTGATCGTGGGAGCGTTCACAGGAACGGCAACGTGGGCGTGGAGAACCGAGAACGGACCCTCTGGCGTGGTCAGCGATCGCGGCGGAGGGCTGTCCTTGCTGGCTCTACTGGTCCTCATCGCCTTGGTGATCCTTTTGTTCACCGGCAGCTACCCACGCCCCCTGTTCGCCTTCATCATGGGCATCAACCGATGGGTGTACCGCGTGCTCATCTACGGGGCCCTCCTGCGCGACGACTATCCGCCGTTCCGCCTGGATCAAGGACCCACCGACCACGATTCAGTGCAGCCTCCGGACGCTGACGGGAAGGCCAGCCTGCCGTGAATGACGGCCGCGCATCCGGAGTACCACCGGCGTCGCGAAGAAACGTACGACGGCGAGTGGTCGCCGTCGTGGTTTTACTCGCCTTGGTAATTCTCGCCGGCGGGGTCATACTCCTGGTCACCGCGCAGCCACAGGGGGCGCCAAGCCCGCTGACGTCAACGTCGGCCATGTCGACAACGACGCCGACCACCACCACGGATTCACGTTTACCTACGTCAAGTGCTTCGACGGTTTCACCGGTCCCTGATGAGTCGCCGCTGTTTTCTTCGGAAGCTGGTGAGCCTAAGCCTGGCGAGTCAGAGCCCGGTGGACCGGTGGTTGCAGCGCTGCCGGAAGCACTGCTGGGACGGGATCTTGAGGAACTGCCGGGGGCAGGGAATGTGGTCGCACTGACGTTTGACGCGGGGGCCAACTCAGCCGCGTTGGCGAGCATCCTGTCCAGTCTTTCAGCGGACCAGGTGAAGGCAACATTCTTCGTGACCGGCAGCTGGGCTCAGGCAAACCGCGGGAGCTTGGACCGCATTCTCGCGGAAGGCCATCGGCTGGGCAACCATTCGATGAGTCATCCCGGTTTCACACAGCTGACGGATGCGCAGATCACGGAGGAGATTCGAGGAGCTGAAGCGGCGGTCTTCGCTGCGGGCGGCGATCCCCGTCCGTTCTTCAGGTTCCCGTTCGGCGAGCGGGATTCCCGGGTCATCGCCACCGTTAACAGGCTCGGCTATGTTGCTGTGCGCTGGAGCGTGGACACTCTTGGCTGGAAGGGAACCAGCGGCGGAGTAACCCGGGAAACAGTCCTTCGGCGCGTTGTTGACGGTCTCCGCCCCGGTGCCATAGTGCTGATGCATATTGGTTCAAATCCGGAAGACGGCACTACCTTGGATGCTGACGCGCTGCCGGGCATGATCAAAGAGATCAAGACAGCCGGGTACGGCTTGGTGACCCTTGACCAATTGCTGGTTGGCTAGGGATGGCCGCCAACCTGAATCACGTCATCAAAGACTCCGCTCATCACGGTTTGCCGGCACACGAAGTTGTCCTGCTTCTCGAAGCTGACGCCGCCCGTGGGCTGAGTCCGGATGTCGTGGCCGAACGGGCCGTTACCTTTGGGTCCAACCGTCTGCCTGGAACCCACCACGACAGTCTCCTGCGTTCTGCTCCCCGTCAGTTCAATAATCCCTTGATCTATGTCCTGCTTGCCGCAGCCGTGGTGACCATGTTCCTGGGTGAATACGTGGACAGTTCCGTAATTTTGGGTGTCGTTGCCGTCAACACAACCATTGGCCTGGTTCAGGAAATACGAGCCGAGGCAGCACTCGATGCATTGCGCGCGCTGGTCCTTACCCGGAGTGTGGTGATCAGGGACGGCCACCGGTTGATCATCCCTTCGGAGGAGTTGGTTCCCGGTGACCTGGTCCTCCTGGAAGCCGGAGACAAGGTCCCCGCCGACATCCGCCTGGTCAGGGTATCCGGTCTGAAAGCTGACGAATCAGCGCTAACGGGAGAGTCCGACACAGTAGCCAAAGACGAGGTTGTCCTTCCCGTCACCACTCCGGTGGCGGATCGGCGCAACATGGTCTATGGAGGGACGTTGATAACCTCTGGGAGCGGAGCCGGAGTCGTCGTTGCCACAGGTGGTGAAACCGAGCTCGGCGAGATCCACCGGTTGATTGGAACCGTCCGTCCAGCACCCACGCCGCTCACCAGCAAACTGGCCAAGTTCAGTATGACGCTCACCATTGCCATCCTTGCGCTATCCGCTTGCGCTTTTGTTGTGGGGCTTGCAAGGGGGCAAGAACCTGCGCTGATGTTCACGTCAGTTGTCGCAATGGCCGTTGGTGCCATACCGGAAGGGCTACCGGCCGCCGTGTCCGTGACCCTGGCCATTGGCGTGGGGAGGATGGCCAAACGCCGGGCCATTGTCAGGCGCCTCGCTGTCGTCGAAACCCTGGGCAGCACCACTGTCATTTGTTCCGACAAGACGGGAACTTTCACGGAAAATCAAATGACGGTTGCTGCACTGTGGACACCCACTGCCACGTATGATCTCACCGGCGTGGGATACGGTCCGGATGGATCCATCAGCAGACGGGAAACACACCAAGGTGCGCTCCCGGGAACAAGCGTCGGGGACGATGCGAGTCTGACGTGGTGTCTCATAGCCGGTGCGGCATGCAACGACTCCGACGTTTTTCAGCAGGATGACGTCTGGCGGATCCGCGGCGATCCCACTGAAGCGGCCATGATGGTGGCCTCTGGCAAGGGACGTGCAGACCTTCAGGGTTTCCTTGACCGACATCCCAGGGTCAGCACGATCCCTTTCACCTACGAACGCCATTTCATGGCAACGCTCCATAAGGACGCTGAGGGAGGCGAAGGCGGCCTATTGCTGATGAAGGGAAGCGTCGAACGCGTCCTTGAGCTCTGCATCCGGCAAATGGGCAGTAAGGGTGAATCCAAGCCCCTCGATGTCGAGGGCATCACGCAGGCGGCAGAAAACTTGGCAGGGCAAGGGCTGCGGGTTCTCGCCACAGCACTAACGCGAACCAAAGACCTGTCCCTAGTCGACCCGGATGCCAGCCCGGGCGACCTGATCTTCCTCGGTCTGCAGGCAATGTTCGATCCGCCGCGGGAAGCTGCCGCTGCTGCAGTGACTTCGTGCAGGATGGCCGGCATCAAGGTCAAGATGATCACCGGTGACCATCCGGGGACGGCCAACGCCATCGCTGTTGCGGTGGGGCTCGACGGCGGTCATGCGGGCATCGTGGTGGGCGCCGATCTGGAGGGCAAAGCGGTAGGGGATCTCGCCGACGTTGTCGAAGAGGCTTCGGTGTTCGCGCGGGTATCTCCGGCCCAAAAACTCCTCCTGATCCATGCTCTGCAGCACAACGGCCACATAGTGGCCATGACAGGCGACGGCGTCAACGACGCCCCCGCCTTGCGCCAAGCAAATGTTGGCATAGCAATGGGCCATGCCGGCACCGAAGTAGCCAAAGAGGCATCTGACATTGTCCTCGCCGACGATAACTTCGCCACCATTGAAGCCGCCGTCGAAGAAGGCCGCAACGTTTTCGACAACCTGGTCAAGTTCATCGTCTGGACCCTTCCCACCAATATGGGCGAGGGCTTGGTTATTCTGGTGGCCATCATCATGGGCTGGACCCTCCCCATCCTTCCTACCCAGATTTTGTGGATCAACATGACCACGGCCGTAGCGCTCGGGCTGATGTTGGCCTTCGAACCCAAGGAGCCGGGACTCATGGTCCGGGCTCCCAGGGATCCGGACCGCCCGCTGCTGACATGGGCCTTGGCGTTCCGTACATTGCTGGTCTCCGCACTACTGGTCAGCGGGACATGGTGGATTTTCGAGTTCGAACTTGCCCGCGGCGCATCTCTTGACGAGGCCCGGACAGCGGCAGTCAATTTGTTCGTGATCGTGCAACTCTTCTATGTCTTCAGTTGTCGCTCCTTGACACGATCCGTGTGGAAGCTCCGGCCCTTCAGCAACCGCTGGCTGGTTATCGGCGTCCTGGTCCAGCTCGCAGGGCAGGCAGCAATTACCTACCTTCCCGCCATGAACCATCTCTTCCACACCGCGCCCCTGGCGCCGGGCACCTGGCTGGGAATTCTGGGCGTCGGCGTAATTGCCTCCGTGGCGGTAGCCACTGACAAACATTTTCGACGCACCATCATTTAGGAGGAACCATGATTCGAGTGATGCTTCTAACCATGCAGGCGTTGGTCGCGGTGACATCGATTGCCGGCGGCCTGGTCATGGCTGTCGGATCGTGGCCGGGAGTTGAGAAGAGTGCTTTGCCGCCCGGGCTTGAGCTCCCGGTCGAATACCTGGACGGGTCTCCGTTCAGCACCTACCTGGTTCCGGGCCTTCTGCTGGCCGTCATCGTAGGCGGCTCACACACGTTGGCGTTCCTCCTGCTTATTCGGCAACGTGGACTGGTATCCCTGGCGGCGGCCACGGCGGGCTATTCCATCCTCGTGTGGATCTTTGTCCAAATGGCACTGATTCCGTTCAGTACACTGCAGGCGGTCTACTTTGGAGCTGGCTTGGGGGAAGTAGGTTTGCTCCTGCTTTTGCTTGGAGTCGCTTCCCGAAAGCAAGCGGCCGGCATTCCGGGAACAGAGGGGCCTTTGGGCCCTGTTGGAGGCTGGAAAGCGGCCGTAGGATCTCCACATGACCGACAAAAACATAGTTCCTGAGGCACAAGTACTGGAAGCGGACGATTGTTGGCGGCTCCTTGGCGAGGCCAAGGTCGGGCGGCTTTCGGTAATCGTCAACGGCCACCCTGACATCTTTCCCGTGAACTTCGCGGTGGACAACAACACAGTGGTTTTCAGGACCGGGCCGGGGACGAAACAGTGGGCCATGGAGGATGACGCCGTGGTAGCCATCGAGGCAGACTCCGTCAGCGCAGAATTCGGGATTGCGTGGAGTGTAGTGGTGAAAGGCACAGTTGAAGGCGCCGGATCCGAAGGCCCCCGACTTGATGAGATCAGGCGGGCCCTTTTCCCGTGGCAGGGAGTGGGCCAGGACCACCTCTTCAGGATCGTTCCGGCCTCGGTAACCGGGAGACGATTCGACCTTTCGACACCGATGTCGCTCGGGACCTCACTCAACGACGCAACCAGGGCCGGCCTGGAATAGTCGGTGCGTCCTTGAAGAATCCGGTGGCACCTCCACGCACCGGAACAGTCTTGTCAGCAGAGCGGCTGGTCAAGAGATTCGGTAACCCTTCCAGCAGAGGCCGCGGCTCCCGCCTTGGCGCAGGCTCGAGAAGCTGTCCAGGCACGCCGGGTAGACATCCTGGACACCGACAACACCGCGCAGGAGTTCCGCGAACTTGGGGTTTTCGATCTTGGAGCGGTGCAGCAGCTGCTGCTGTTCATCTTTCCTCAGTTCCCTGTCTGGCGCCGCCACGCTGATCCAGGCCCGCCGGTACGGAGTCATCGCGCGCACCATGGCCGCACCCTTATCCAGCGGTCAAACGATTGCCGGGCCGGCAGTGGGAAGCTTCGGGATGGCACCAGCGATGGCCGCAGCTCTTCTTTTGAGTGGTGCGTGGCTCCTCCGGCGCAGCCTCCAAAGGGTGCTATGACCGCAGTTCTTCCCCCGGACGCCGTGTCCTTTTTTGATGGATCGCCTCAAGGACTGGCCATCTGCGAGGCCGTCTTCGCCAGCGCTGGTGGACTCGGTGATATTCACGTCCGCGTCTCCAAGAGCCAGGTCGCTCTTCGACGGCATCGTGGGTTCGCCTATCTATGGCGGCCTGACACGTACGTCCATTCGAGGGTGCCTGCCGTGTTGTCGTTGGCGTTGCCCTACGAGCCCGACTCTCCCAGGTTCAAAGAAGTAGCTCACCCCGCTCCTTCCGTGTGGATGCATCACTTGGAGCTCCACGATCCCAGCATGGTTGATGCCGAAGTGAGGACTTGGATCAGGGAGGCCTTTGAAGCGGCCTAGCTGAATTGGCTCCGGGGGCTGCCGGCGCATCCAGCGACCCTCCCCCCTCTTAGAGTCGTTCGACCCTACTGTCAGCAACCCGATCAGGGAAGTCTTGAAACATGAGCATCCTTGATCAGCAACCCACAGTGATTCGAACCACCGACCAGCCAACTGCGGTTGTCCGGGAGCGCGTCCCCATGGCGAATCTCACGGATTTCTTCGGCCGTGCCTTCGGGGCAGTCATGACTGCTACAAAGGCGCAGAATGCCAGCCCTACAGGCCCACCGTTCGCCATGTACCACGGAATGCCAACTGAAACCGTTGACGTAGAGGCTGGCTTCCCCGTCGCTCCTGGTTTTTCCGCTGCCGGAGAGGTTATCGGCGGGCTGCTGCCGGCGTCGGAGGCCCTGGAAGCTGTGCACCTGGGACCTTACGACACCCTGGAACGGACGTACGCGCTGATCCTTGAGCGCATGAGCGCAGAAGGGATGACACCCTCAGACACCATGTGGGAGTTCTATTTGAGTGACCCCGAAAAAGAGCCTGACCCGGCAAAGTGGCAGACCCGGGTTGTTTGGCCCATTACCTGAGCTGCGCGGACGTCCCCATCATGAGAATCCCAGCGAATTCCTTGCGGAAAAGCGGCACGGGCACCACTTGGACCCCCGGGCACTCAGCGCTGATGAAAAAGACGCCACCATCAGCGGGAAATTGCAGTTGGTGGTGAAAGTTGAGCCGGATTATCCGGCTGTGTGCATCATCGTCGGTGGACGGGTCTCAACCCGGAACATCCTGGTCATCTTCGCCGTTGCTCGCAGGATCAACGCTGCTGTAGCCGGTGCAGCCATCTCCGTGGATCTCGGCCATGCCAGTATCACGGACGACGCACTGGAACAGCTCCGGGATGTCGCCAAAAACGGCTTGCTTCCCCTTTCGGTGGATCCCGCCCGCATTCCGTGCCGCCTTCGGATTGAGGACTCTTCACACCATCCGACATGACTCGCACCAGACAATTTCACCGAAAGCAGGCGACAATATGAGTACGAACCACGCCATGGCCGTTGGCATCAAGGACTCCACCCAGAGCGAATCAGGCCCTGATATGGGCGGGACTTCGGGCCGAGCAACGGAGCGTGCCGCTCACCATCGTGCATGTGGTTGATGACAGGTGGCTGATTGAACCTTCATCGTGGCGGGACTCCTTCAAGCGTTCCGGCGACAAGCTGTTGGAGGCTGCATCGGCCCGCATCGGCGATCTGTTCCACATCGATGTTGCCACCGAACTGTTGATCGGGAGCGTGTCCGCATCTTTAGGGCAGTACGCAAGGAATACCGCGCCTATGGTCGTCGGTTCGGGAAGCCCCCACCTTGGTGGAACCTTGACAGACCGCGCCCTTCAAAAAGCCGGCGCATCGGAAGGTCCTGTGGCCGTTGTTGCTGCGATAGACGATTACCAGGACAGGCACGGAGTCGTTGTTGGCGTGGACGGTTCCGAGCATTCACTCAGAGCCGTTGCGTTCGCCGCCGCAGAGGCAGATCGGGATGGGCAGGAGCTCACGGTGCTCCATGCATATAGCGCGCCTGAACCTTCCACCGACGCCGGGTTGGCCCCAGCCGAACTCAGGCGGCTCATCAACGACCAAGAGCGTCTCATCCTCGCGGAGACTATTGCCGGGCTGAGAGTCTCGTACCCCGACTTGGCTGTGAAGAAGGTGTCGGTGCCACACAAGGAGCCGGTCCGTGCCTTGGTGGAAGCGTCGTTTAAAGCAAGGTTGCTTGTACTAGGCAGTCGCGGACGGGGCGGATTCTCGCGATTGCTGTTGGGCTCCACCGTGCATGGTGTCTTGACGCACATTACGTGTCCAACCATCGTCATTCCACCCGGACATGCTTCGGACCAGCGTTAGCCTGGCCGCCATATCAACAGGAGGTTCCTCGTGACAGAGGTACTGAGGTACGAAGTCGGATCCGGGACCTTGCTGGTAAAGCCCGAACCCACCTGGATCAGGGTGGGTTCACTACCAACGGCTCGTCTCTAGCTATACGGAAAATACCTAGATAAACTAGCATCTCTACCAACGAACCTTATGAGGTTGGAGATGAATGATCGCTACCAGCAGGCACTCACACTGTCCGTCATCGAGTTCCTGGACCTCAGTTTGAACGAGGTCTGGGTCGCGCAGTTGGCCACAGGGGGCAACGCGGGGTGGTTGCGGTTCTGCGCTTACTTGCGCTTTGAGTGCACGCTATGCCAGCAGGACAGGGACGCAATCTCACACGCCGTTAACGAACTCGTGGCGGATCTGGGGTGCACTCTCCGAGCGCCCTACAGCATGGACAAGGAGACCGGACCTGATGGCTGCACCCAAACAGGTGAGTTGAACGCCGCTCCCTAGCAACTCAAAATTGGCTTCCTCTGGACCCAGTTCATATGCAGACTCCCGTTTCGTGAATTATGATGTTTCTTATTAACGGAGGGGAGTATCCCCTGATGCTCCGTCGTCAGTACGGCCGGCTGTTTCGGGCCCGGCGGAGCAGGCCATGCTGAATGTGGCCGGGAAAGACCTCCAGTTGGTTTACTGACTGGAAGTAGGTTCCTGATGCACGTTTCATTGTGGTCTTGGCTGGCCGTTATCGGCTTTATCCTCGCTATGCTGGCCGTTGACTTGTTTGCGCATCGACGAGCGCACGTTATCAAGGTAAGAGAAGCCGCTGCGTGGTCCGCCTTGTGGACAGCGTTCGGTGTGGGCTTCGGCCTCCTGGTCTGGCGGATTTACGGACCCGAGTTCGGCCAGCAATATTTCGCGGGATACCTGATTGAAAAGTCACTTGCGGTCGATAACGTCTTCATCTGGGCCATCATCTTTACGTACTTCATGGTTCCACGCGAGTACCAGCACAGAGTGTTGTTCTTCGGCGTACTTGGGGCGTTGGTCTTCCGAGGGATCTTCATTGCAGCCGGTTCGGCGACCATCGCCAGCGCCGGTTGGGTGTTGTACCTGTTTGCCGCATTCCTCCTCATCACTGGAATCCGTATGATCCTTCATCGCAATTCACATCTTGAACCCGAAAGGTCAAAGATTCTGGCCCTGTTCCGCAGACGTGTACCGATGACGGATAAGTTCCATGGACAGCGGTTCCTGATCCGAAAGAACGGTGTTGTTCTGGCGACTCCACTGCTCGCCGTCCTGGTCCTGGTCGAAGCAACCGACATCGTCTTCGCAGTGGACTCCATCCCGGCGATCTTCGCCGTCACCGATGAAGTCTTCCTCGTGTTCACCGCCAACGCTTTCGCAATTCTCGGCCTCAGGGCGATGTACTTCCTTCTCGCCGACTTGATCCACCGATTCGTCTACCTCAAGATTGGCCTGGCGTTGGTCCTGGTCTGGGTTGGCATCAAGATGTTCCTCAAGATTGACATCTTCTACGTCCCCACGACGATCTCCCTCGCCGTCATCGCAACAATTCTCGGCGTATCCATCGGGGCGAGCCTCTGGGCCACCCGGGGACAGGAGCGCCGGGCACTTCCCGAGCCGGACAATCCTCCCTTCGGTAACGCCACAGCTGAGGACCTGGCCGCGTTGGAAACGCTGTGGCGGCAAGGCAGGGGCCTCCAGCGTCAAGGCCAGAAGAGAAGTCAATGACCCCTACGGACGGCATCGACGCAACGGTTCTCGATGCTAATGTCCGTGGACGCTCCTCTGTCCGACGTTGTGGGCATGGTAACCGTAGGCCAGTAATTCCAGGCCCGCCAGAATCACCACGGCCAGGACCACTACGTCTCCGGAGATGATCTGGACCGCTGACTGAAAGGCGAATGTCACACCGAGCATGCCAAGCACTGCCGCGGGTATCAGTGGCCACCTCATTCTTCCCGTCCGGTTTCCCTCCGTACCGTTGGGAAGCCGGACGGGGACTACTGACAGCAGCCCAAATGTCGCAGCAAGGCCGAGGAACAGAACCGCAGCAGCCGACGTGCCCTGCAATTCCGGCGGAAGGAACGCCACCAGCGCCAATGCGGACATGAGGCCGCACGGAATCAGAGCCCACCAAAAGTTACGCTCGCGCAGGTAGACCGCCCCGAATCCTGCTGCCATGAAGAGGAACAGAAAAGCCCCCACCGGTACCCCCTCCATGAAGCGGGTGGCGGCCATGACCGCGGACAAGCCCAAGAACACGGAACCGGGGATTGCCGCCCACCAGTTCCCGCGCCGGAGGATGAAGAGGGCCACAAACACACTTCCCAGCCCCGTGAAAGTGATCAACGGTGCAAAGACCCCGCTCTCCACAATGCCAAGACGGTCCAAAAGCAGCAGCGCGCCCATCGTGATGAGGGCGACTCCGGCAATGATGCTGACCGTTGTTGATTTCATGTTCGCCTCCCAGGCTGCGCGGGCGGCTCCGCCGCTCCGCTTACTAAGGCTCTCAGGATGACTTTCTTGGTGATAACGGAACAGGGTCGAAGGTCCTGGAGCAAAGCGGCCCGGCCTCCACCAAATGCTGGGGGTGCTGTCGGAGCCAAGTCTTTGCAAGCCGCGCTAATGGCCTGTTCACCCCTCAGTTATAAGAAACATGGAGGAGCACCACTTTGACGAGACTCTGCGCGTCGCCCACCGCGCGAACCGCCCTGTTCCGGCAGGTCCACCCGTCTATAGAAGCGCACATGCGCAGTTTTCTCCTCAGCATGAACCAATCCGCTGCAGGACCGGGACCTCGGACTCTATTTGCGGCTTGGATTTGGGGCTAACACTGGGAGTAGAGCTAAGAAGCGAAGGGTGCAGATCATGATGTGGGGCTATGGACAGGGCATGGTGTCGATGTGGCTTTGGGTTCCCCTGCTACTTGTCGGCATCGCGCTGCTTGTCCTTCTGGCAGTAAGAGTCTTGGGTGGCGGTTACGTTTCTTCGGGCCCTCAAGGGTCCGGGGACCCGCCACCGGTGAAAAGGAGCAGTGCACGGCAGATCCTCGATGATCGATTTGCCAAAGGGGAGCTCACAGCAGAGCAGTACCGCGAGTACCTCAACGTGCTTGGGAAAGACCCGTAGGTCATCCATGGCCCAAATCAGGTTGACGTCCTTGGGGCGTCAGTAGCTGTGAAGTCTCGGCTGGTCCGCAGTCCGCTCCTTTCTGCTCGCGCTTGCACCTCGTTCAGTTGACTCGTCCTTGTTCTGGCGTTACCCGCGACCCCGCCAGCCGCCGGAGGGGAGAAACGTGGATCATCGGGCAGCGCTCCCCTCGGGCCGTGAACCGGAATCGCTTCGTGTCTTCATCTTGGAGGACCACGAACTCGTTCGGTTGGGCCTTCAGGATCTTCTGGAGTCCGCGGGTTTCGTGGTAATCGGCATGTCCGGCTCGGCGCGGGAGGCCACGTCGCGTATTCCCGTGTTGCGGCCTGATCTTGCGGTCTTGGACGCCTGGGTGCCGGACGGTACCGGAATTGAAGTCTGCCGGGATGTTCGTTCCGTTAATCCGTCTCTCAATTGCCTCATGATGACCATTTTCGACGACGGACACGCGGCGCGCAGTGTGGTCCTTGCCGGCGCTTGCGGGTACGTGCTGAAGGAGCTCGACCGAGGGGCGCTGCTAGGGGCAATGCAGCGCGCTGCACATGGTCAGTCCCTCTTCAGTGCCAGCGTCAGGGCCACGATCATTCAGAGTCTCATCCAGCCCGGGGCGCCGGATCCGAGGGCCGCCCTGCTGACTACCCGGGAACGACAGGTGTTGGAGTTGATCGGAGCGGACATGACTAATCGCCAGATCGGAGAGCGTCTGTCCTTATCTGGGGAGACGATGAGGAAACTGATCTCGTCGCTGCTGATCAAGCTGGGCTCTAAGCGCCGTGCAGAGCGGTCCGTTCCCTTGGTGCCAGCCCCCGAACCCTAAATCTTGTCCACTCGGATGATAGCCGGGCGTAAGCAGCGGGAAACCGTGCACCGCGGTGAAAAGTTGAGCAGCAGCATGCGCTGGCGGCCTGGGCCGGCTAGGAGCCGCCGGGAGTTTCCCTGGTGTAGGTCAATGACCAGGGCTGCGTGCTTTGAGAGGTCTGTTCCCACCCATCCCGCCCCAGGTCCTGTTTCAGTTCCTCCAGTGCGGCGGTCATTCCTGGCGCCCATTGCTCGTCCGGAGTGACCGGTCCGACCGACCCGGGAACAGGGAACGTCGAGCTCCTGTACTTGGTCTTCCCGCAAATTCGACCGACGAACCGTTGCTGGGTGCTCCCATACTGCGATCCGAGAATGGTCAGGATCCTGACCCACCACGCGGTATCGCCAATGTCTTCACGCACCACGGTCAGGGTTTCAGTTTGCATGGTCATCGCTGTTGGCCTGTGGTGGGCGTCGGGTCCTTTTTGGGCGATGGGATGTGAGCTTGGTCCGGGACGCTGTGAGGGCATCAGCGAGCCGGACCGCTTCCTCATCGTGTATCTGCCACGTCTGGGGTTCGGCGCCGGTGTCCCCGGTACATTCCTGAAGCGCCAGCACGATCCCAGCGGTCAGTTCCGGGAACCGGGCGAACATGAAATCCGTGTCCGAGGACCTACAGGCTGAATCCAGAGTCCGGGTGATGAGCACCGCGGCCTGGGTCCGGCGCTGAACCCCGAGCTTCATCAGAACAGAGGAAACAATGTTTTTTACTGTCTTGTCCGCCAGAGTCAGTTCCTGACCGATCTCACCGTTACTGAGCCCGCCGCTGACACCGAAGGCGACCCTGAGTTCCTGTCGCGACAGGGCAAGGAGCCTGTCCTCGGGCCGGTCAAGCCGGGCATGCGGCACCTGTGCAAGCAGCTCCCGGGTGAACCGAGGACTGAATGCGGTGAAACCTGCCACGGCCCGGCGTATCAACCGGAGTTGTTCAGTGTTGGAGTCTTCCTTTGTCAGGCATCCCCAGGCCCCGGCAAGAACGGCTTCGATCAGCACCGCTTCATCGGTTTCCCCGGTAATGAGCACGCAACGCAGAGAGGTATTCCGCACCGCGATGCTCCGGCACGCTCCGGCCCCGGACCCATCAGGCAGCGCATCGTCCAGGATGGCCAGATCCGGGCACAAGACAAGAATCTCCTTGGTCCCAGTCCGGGCCGACCCGGATTCACCGACGATCACGAACCCTTCTGGTTCCAGAAGCCGACGAAGGCCACGTCGAAGGATCTCATGGTTGCTCAGCAGGTATACGCCCGGCCTGGCTAGGGCATGTCGTGATTCCGGTTCGCGTATAGCCATGACGCCGCTTCCGTTCCCGCGCCACCTGAACCGGCCGGTGCCGGCTGGTGGGTCACTGCTACTGGCATCACCGCTGAGACGATGAAAGGTCGCCGTCCCCGGACCGGCTCTTTGGCGCAGCCCACATCAACCCGGGCCGTTAAGACACACGCTAGACCCAAAAATCGTCAGACGATAGGCCTCCCGTGTCCGGTACGTGATGATCCGTCGTCGAGGCGGAAGGGTTCATCGCCCCCGTCCCAGGAATTTCGTTGCGGACCGGCCGCTCCCGCCCGTGAACCCTGCCCCGGTCACGGGCGGAACTTTCAACGACAGGGCTCGGCCCCGCCGCAGGCACTCGCCCGGCCAATGAGAGGCGCCTCTGTTCCTGGCTTGTCAGGAGCTGCTGGTAGAGCGCGATGTGGCTGGCAACCATCGTCGTGGCGCTGAACCGCTGTTCGGCTGCAGCTCTGCAGGCGGCGCGGTCCAGCTCCGTGGCCCGTGACAAGAGTCCGGCGAGTTCCGAAACCGGCGCCAGGAAGCCAGTCAACCCGTCGTAGACGATCTCCGGAGCCGCGCCGGAGGCCGTGCCGATAACCGCTGTCACGGCCGCGAGGGCTTGGTTCGGTAGATATCGGCCAGTATTTCCCCACCGTTTCCGGTGTGGAAACTGAAAAGCAGGACTCCACGTTCAGTAGGGTTAGGGTGACCCCGGAATGAGGACAGCCCCGTGAACAGCCCTGCCAGCAAGACTGCCGTGGACCGGCACTACGACTTGATCATCATCGGCACAGGATCCGGGAACTCCATTCCCGGGCCTGGGTTCGAGGACCAATCGATCGCGATCATCGAGAAAGCCTTGTTCGGCGGGACCTGCCTGAACGCAGGCTGCATCCCGACCAAAATGTACGTACACACCGCCGACGTCGCGCTGCAGACTGCCGAGGCCGGAAGACTGGGCCTGGACGCCGAGGTCAACTCCGTCGACTGGCCGGGCATGGTGTCCCGCATCTTTGAGAACCGCGTCGACCCCATCGCAACTGCCGGTGAAGAATATCGGCGCGGACCAAACACCCCGAACATTGACGTCTACGATCAACACGCCGTTTTTGTCGGAGAACGCACCTTGCGCACCGGGCAAGGTGCCCACCAGAGAACCATCTCCGGTGACCAGGTCGTCGTCGCCGCCGGCTCCCGGCCCTTCATCCCGGAGGCCATTGCCACTTCAGGCGTGAGGTACCACACCAACGAGGACATCATGCGGATGCCGCGGCTTCCCAAATCCCTGGTGATCATCGGCGGCGGTTACATCGCCATGGAGTTCGCCCATGTCTTCGATGCCCTCGGAACGGACGTTACGATCATCGCCCGCTCGACGCTCCTTGGGAACCTCGACGAGGACCTCCATGATCGCTTTAACGCCCTGGCTGCCGAACGCTTCGACGTCCGGTTGGGCCGGACCACTATCGGTGCCGATCAAACGGATGAGGGCATCAGCGTCAAGCTCGACGACGGCTCCACCGCCACCGGGGAGGTACTGCTGGTTGCCGCCGGGCGCATCCCCAACGGAGACCTGTTGGACCTGCCCTCCGGCGGGATCGAAACGATCGGTGCCGGTCGGGTCCGGGTCGATGACTATGGCCGCTCAACCTCCGCTGCAGGTGTTTGGGCCCTTGGCGATGTTTCCTCGCCCTACATGCTCAAACACGTCGCCAACGCCGAGATGCGGGCCGTCCGGCACAACCTGTTGAACCCGGAAAAGCTGCAGAAGATGCCGCACGACCATGTCCCAGCCGCCGTGTTCACCCACCCGCAGATTGCCACCGTGGGGATGACCGAGGCCCAAGCCCGCAAAGAAGGCCACAACGTCGCTGTCAAAGTCCAGGACTACGGGGACGTCGCCTTCGGCTGGGCCATGGAAGACACCACCGGCATCTGCAAACTCATCGCAGATCAGGACACCGGCAAACTCCTCGGGGCCCACTACATGGGCCCGCAAGCATCAACCCTGATCCAGCAAATGATCACCGTCCTGGCGTTCGACCTCGACGTGCGACAGTTCGCTGCAAATCAATACTGGATTCACCCTGGACTTCCCGAAGTCACCGAAAACGCGTTGCTTGGACTCACGTTCAACTGACCGGATATGACCAACTGAGCGCTGGTTACCGAAACCCTTATCCACCAGATCTTCCGAGGGGTCGCTCCGGTGATGAAGGGCTCGAGGTTTACTTTGCGGTCCTGGGATCAGTTTTTGTGGTCTTGGGGTGATTTCGCAGGACCTGGCCACCCGAAATGTCCAACCGTCAAAGCAACCCCCTTGAGGAGGGGTTTGCCGTGCCCGAGGTGGGACTCGAACGAGATTCCAACGGCGGCCCGGTGGTTGTACGAGGCAGTTCGTGGTGGAAAGTGTGGACACTGTCCACACTTCTTTTTTGGTCGATCGAACACCAAGAAGCGAGGACTTGAAGCGTCCCCTGCATACTCATTGCCTGGGCCGGGAATCGGCGCTCCCTTTGCAGATTGCCTGCTGGATGGCACCGCTCAGACCGCGCGGGGCCTCCAGTCAGGATGAGGCCCCCATCTCCAGGGCCTGACTGAGCCCTCGGCCGTTATGACAACCCAAAACGCGACAGCACCCCACCCGCCAGAACGCTGAATAACTCGGCACAGTGGGAACCGCTCCTTCATCAAGTACATGGCCGAGACAGGGCCTTTCAACGCACTACACAGTTCACGGAAACGTCATCACACAAACGATAGACCTGACCGGAGCCGTTTTTCCTGTCGAAGCGGACCCCTCCTACGGTTGCGGCTTCACCAGCTGCACAATCCAGTTCAACAATTTTGAAAACCGCGACTGGGCAACGGCGTCAGCACCAACGCACGGGGCACTCATCGCAGGTTGCACCGTCGCAGGATGAACCACGGCGAATGTCTGGAACTTCACTTCGCAGGAATCCCGCCCGCAGCGACCCGGCGGCCTTGGAACTACTCTGGGGGCTACTGCAGTTTGATCGCCACCTTACCCTGCCTGAACCCGAGGAACTCACAATGACTCAATGGAAACCAAAAATCTATGCAGGACGCTCCCCATTTTGGCCGATAACACTGGCCATTGTTCTGGCGCACATCATGATCACATTCCTCATTATTAACGACGTCGCGGACCCAGTCGTTGGAACACTCGCCGTGGTCGTGACATTCGCGTGGCTATATGCCGCAGAGCGCCACGAAAGAGGCGGCCTCCCTCTTTCGTGGCGCACGACCCCTTTATTCTCGGGAAACTGTCCGAGAAGTCGGATCCCGTTAGAACGTGCATGACAGCTGCCACTCGGAGCATCGTCGTCGCCAGTTTCAATTGACCTGACGTGGTGAGATCACGTTGAATTCCTGGATGCCCCGAAAGTCCCAAACTGGGCAAGAACGCCATCGCTATCTTCGTCCGCAGCGCCATGCTTGCCCAAGGTACAGGTGGGCAATTATCAATATCACCTCCCGTTTGGCCAGCGCTGGTGTGCCCTCCATGTCGATCTACAGTGCCAGCAAGGGGGCCATGCTCGCACTTACATCTGCAGCAGCCGTTGAGCTGGCACCCCACAATATCCGTGTCAATGCTGTCGCACCGGGCATGACAAACACGCCCCTTTACTCCGAGCGGTCGTCTGCCCAGCCCAACCCGGAGGAAACCATGCGTCATGTCGCTGGCGCAATCCCCTTGGGACGGATAGCCGAACCCGCATACGTGGCAGCAGCGGTGGCTTCCCTTGCAAGTCCCGCTGCCGCCTACGTCACCGGCGGCTCACTACCGGTCGACGGCGGCTACCATGCCCAATAGCTTCCTGCCCACCGCTCAACTGCGCCAGCCCATACTTGCCCATGATCCGGCGGGCGCACGAACGGCTCTATCGTTGCTCTACCCCGCACCAGTCAGCGATGAACAGCGCCATCGCCCTGGTGACCTCGCGCAGCGATTCCACAGACACACATTCGTCGGCACCGTGTGTACGCTGACACTCGGGTCCGAACACCAGCGATGGAGTGTTATCGAACAACCCATAGACCCGTGCGTCGAGATAGGCAGCCGAGGTAACGGTGCCCAATGGCCGGCCGCTGGCCGCGGCGAAGGCTCTGGCAAAGGAATCTTCTGCCTCGCTTCCGGGCTCCAAGGAGTAACCGTCCGCGTAAAAGCCCGTCTTGGTGACGCTCGGCCTAACGCCCCCGAGGACTGGATTTTCCTGCGCCGCCTGTTCGATTGCTTGAAGTATTTCAGCCCAGGCGTCATCGGCGGCACGTCCCGGGGGAAAGGCTATTCGCATACTGAACTCACACCAGTCCGGCACTGATGAAGTCCAGTCGCCGCCATTAATGAGACCCACGTTGAAGTTGAAAGGGTGCTGCAGTTCTTCAAAATACTTGGCTGATTTCGAGGTCTGGTTCCACTGTGATTCGACTCTTCGCAAGTCCGAGACGAGGGCGTAGGCAGCATCCACGGCATTGAAGCCTTCGGACATCTCGGCTGCATGAGCGGCTTGTCCGGCAAGGCGGACTTTGAACCATATGACACCGACGTGTGCCCTGACCAGCTCGCCGCCCACTGGCTCCGGGATCAAAACCGCATCTGCGTGATAGCCGTGCTGGAGAGTTGAAACAGTGCCGTTGCCAGTGCTTTCTTCTTCAGGTACAGACTGCAGATGAACTCGGCCTAGAGGGCGAAGACCGGCAGCCTGCACGGCAGCCAAAGCGAAAGGGGCGGCTGCCAATCCTGCTTTCATGTCCGCAGCTCCTCGGCCATAGAGCCACCCCTCAGCTATCACAGCGTTGAAGGGTCCGCGGCTCCAGAGTTCGGGCAAGCCCGTCGGTACGACGTCAACGTGTCCGTTCACTATCAAGCTGCGTCCGGTCTCCACGTCCGGAGTATAGGTACCGACCACGACTTCACTGCCGGAATAGTCGACGTCGATTGCGCCCGCGGCCGGGTGGAGGGCAAGTTCCACAGGGTCGAGGGTCCACCGGTCGATGGACAGCCCCAAAGTCCTGTAGCGGGACTCCATCAGGTCCTGGGCCGCCTTCTCAGAACCCCTTAAGGAAGGGGTTTCGACCAAGGAAACAGTGAAGGCCAACTGTTCATCGAAGGCTGCATCTACAGCTGAAAGAATAGCGTGTTGTTGCTGGGGCGTTGTCATGGAGTCCTTTCAGGAACCTCGGCGTTTTTCAGGAGCCAATCATGGCGGGAGAGTCGACGGGCAGGCTTTTTAGCCTGTAGCGTTCCAGAGCCACGACGCCAGTGGCCGTGGCGATGACGAGCAGCGCGTAGAAGGCAGCTACGCTCCACGGCCCGGTGCCCACCAACAATGCTTGGGCTACCAATGGGGTGGAGCCACCAATGATCGTTGCGCACAGTTGATAGGCGACCGAAACTCCGGTGTAGCGTACGTGGATCGGGAAAGCCGCCGCTAAGGTCGAGGCCAACAGGGCATAATAGGCCGACCCTCCGAAAACATTCAGGACCATCATGGTGGCTAAGAACACGATGTTGCCTGACAAGAGCGCCAGGAACAGGGGCACAATCATCAACAGAGCAAGGCCCAAAGCACCGAGCATTAGTTTGAGAACACCGATTCGTTCGGCAATCCGCGCTGCCATAGGCTGCCAAATGAACTGGAGGATTGCGGTGGCAAGGAAGATATTGAGGATTACTTGACGGTCCATCTTCAATTGCCCAGTCGTCCAGGCGAGTAAGAAAGTGTTGCCGAAGTAGGCCGATGAAATTCCCAAAATGGATGCCAAAACTCCGAGCATCACGGCCGTGCGTGCAACACGAAACACAGTCACGACCGGGACCTCAGCGACCTTCCGGCGTGCCTTCGCCTCGGTAAAGGCCGCAGATTCCTCTACTTTGGCCCTGATGACCAGCCCTACGACCACAAGAACGGCAGAGAACAGGAACGGTATCCGCCACCCCCATGACAGGAATTGCTCGTTGGGTAGAAGACCGACCAGCAGAAATGCCAAGGTCGCCAGGATGGAGCCGGCCGGTGAGCCCTGTTGCACCCATGTCCCTGCCCGCCCCTTGTTTTGTTCGGATGCATTCTCTGTGGCAAGGAGGACTGCGCCGCCCCATTCACCTCCAACTGCTATCCCCTGCAGCGCGCGGAGCAAGATCAACAGCACAGGAGCGGCAATACCTATGCTGGCGTAGCCCGGAAGGACGCCGATCATAGCGGTAGCAATGCCCATCAGCATCAAAGTGATGATGAGCGTGTTTTTCCGCCCGATCTTGTCCCCGAAATGCCCAAAGATGATGCCGCCAAGCGGGCGGGCAAGGAAACCCACCCAGAAAGTGGCAAAAGACGCCATGAGAGCTGCACCCTCCGCCGCCTGAGGGTAGAAGACTTTGCTGAAAACCAAGGCTGCGGCAGTGCCGAAAATGTAGAAGTCGTACCACTCGATGGCGGTTCCGACGAAGGCCCCCAGAGTGGCGCGCCTTTGCGCCGTTGTGCGATCCGCAGGGATCTTGGCCATGTTGTTGTCTCCTTGTTTGTCGTAAAAAGAGGTGCAGGTCACTTCTACGACAACTATGGGCGGCCAGGACCTTTCAGTCATCGGTCATGTGACCGATGTTGCGACGTTTCGAAATCTCTAGCATGTGGTGACCGTGTCACACAGTCATCATCCAGGAGAGTTCGTCATGCAAGAAGCAAAAGTTGTGGTTGTTACCGGTGCAGGCAGTGGGCTGGGCGAAGCAATTGCCGCTACCTTCGCTGGACAAGGTGCAACCGTTGTCCGTGGGGATATCCGCTACGAAGGCGATAGGGACTCCAGACTGTTCCTTGAACTTGACGTGACTGACTCCTCTTCGTGGGAGGACTTCGCTTCCTGCGTGGAGCGGCGTTTCGGCCCTATTTCGGTTCTGGTCAACAACGCCGGCGTCAGTATTCGGACGGACTTGCTGCGAACGTCCGACGAGAAGTGGGACCGGATCATCCGGACCAATCTGTGGGCTCCATGGAAGGGAATCAAAGTGTTCTCCTCCCAGCTTCAGCAAACCAACGGAACGGTCATAAATGTGGGTTCCATTTACGGCGAGACTGTGCCTCCCATGACTGGTGAACTGCCTGCTTCTGTCGCATATCAAGTGAGCAAGGCGGGGCTGCACAGACTGACGAAGGTGGCCGCCGTTGAGCTGGCCACCATGGGCATCCGTGTCAACGCAGTTATGCCCGGAGTCTTCAGAACACCGCTCCTGGAGGACCTCCCTGATTCCGAAGCCCGTCTTCGCATCGCCGGGGCACCCATGAACCGTGCAGGTCAAGTGCAGGAACTCGCCGCCGCCGTCGCGTTTCTCGCAAGCAACGAGTCCTCGTTCGTGACAGGTGCATTGCTACCGGTGGACGGGGGTTACCTGGCAGCGTCCTAACCCATCCACCGTTTGCCCTAACCACCAGGCCTAAAGGTTACAAATAATGTCAAAGCAACAAATCAACTTGCTGCAAACCCCGACTTCCGGGGTAGCCCAACGCCGAGCAGTTCTGGCCGGCAGTTTCGGAAATCTTTTGGAACAGTACGACAACCTCGTGTACGCATACTCGGCCAGTCTTTTGGCAGTGCTGTTCTTTCCAACAGCAGAAGGCATCACAGGAATATTGGCAACCTTCGCCGTTTTTGCAGTTGGTTTCCTTGCCCGACCCGCTGGAACACTGATTTTTGGCCATATTGGCGACAAAGTCGGCCGAAAACAGGCCCTTATTGTGAGTGTGGGGTTGATGGGTGCAGCAACTTTACTGATAGGTTGCCTGCCCACCTACAACTCCATAGGCGCCTGGGCTCCCGCACTGCTGGTTGCCGTACGCCTTATTCAAGGCGCCGCCGTCGCGGGTGAGTGGGCGGGCTCCGCCGCTATGCTAGTCGAGTACGCTCCCCCGCACCGCCGCGGCTTATTTGGAAGTTTCAACCAAGTAACCACGGCGGCCGGATTTCTCCTTGCTTCGGCGGTCGTCGCCCTGAATTCCCTGTTCTTCGATCAGGAGGAGATGATCGATTTTGGTTGGCGCGTACCTTTCCTGATTGGTGTACTCACGGCGGGCGTGGCGGTGTTCCTCCGTTTTGGCTTGGCCGACACCCCTTCGTTCCAGGCTGAAAAGGACGCGGGACAAACCGCAGACAAGCCGTTACGGATTGCATTCGCTACTCAAAAGCTGGCGATAGCAAAGGGATTTGGATTTACGGTCGGTTGGACTGTCGCCTACTTTTTCTTTCTCACCTACATACCTACGTATCTCACGACCGTCGCCGGGGTCTCTCCGAACGTAGCCAAGTCCTCCAACCTGGTGAGCCTCGCGGTCATGGTTCTTGCAATCGCCGGCTTCGGTGCTTTGTCCGACCGAATTGGCCGCAAACCCCTGTTGCTCATCGGGTCAGGCGGTTTCGTCGTACTGAGTTATCCGATTCTCCTGATGTTCGGCACTGGAAACGACTTCCTGGTGTATCTCGCACAGATCGTGGTGGCTGTCATCCTGGCCGCTTTTTCAGGCCCGGGCCCCGCAGCCCTGTCCGAGCTCTTTCCCACCAGCGTTCGCTATTCATCGCTGGGCATCGGCTACAACTTCTCCGTCATGCTCTTCGGTGGCACGGCCGCCTTCTTCGCTACAGGGCTCGTGACGGCAACGGGCCTCCCCGAAATGGTGGCTTTGCTTCCGATGGCCGCCGCTCTGGTAACCCTGCTCGTTGTCCTGCGGATGCCCGAAACTTTCCGCACTCCCCTTCGTTAGGACCACCCCATGCAATCAATCACCAACACGCCAGCTCTCGTCGCTGTTCAGGGCTCCTACTTGGACATGGGAGAGCAACTGGGACAACAATCCGCCAACCTCATAGAGCAAAGCCTGAACACATACGTCCAGCGTTTCAAGGACGATGCCGGGCTCACGGACAACGACATTGACCGTTGGGGCGAACGGTATTGGCAAATCTTGAGAAGCTACAACACTGACATTGCTGCCATGCTCGAGGGCATGGCCAAGGGTTCGCGTCAACGCGTAGGACGACTTGCGGCTTTGAACGCGCGGACCGAGATACTCTACGGATCCGGATATACCGAAGAAGGATGTACTTCGGTTTCCGTCGTATCGACCCATACCGCAAATGGTCACACACTGATCGGACAGAATTGGGACTGGCATCCTGAGCAAGGGCCTGCCACCTTCCTTTTGGCGACCCGTGACACGAACGGCTTCTCCGTGTTGTCACTAACGGAAGCAGGCATGCTTGCCAAGTCAGGGTTGAACTCCGCCGGGCTGGGTGTCTGCGCCAACCTGCTTGTATCTGACCGGGACGCAGGCGGCCATGGTGTGCCGTACCACTACTTGCTTCGCGGGGTCCTGCAAGCCAGGACCATGAGCAAGGCTCACAAGGCGGTTCTTGGGGTCAGCCGGGTCTCTTCAGGCAATATTCTCCTGGCTGACGCCGACGGGGAATCAATCGATTTCGAGTTGGCTCCGGACGACTTCGGTTATCTCCTGCCGGCAGACGGAATGATTGTCCACGCGAATCATTTTGAAAGCGGGCTCAACCTCAAAGACTTGAAGGCTGGTACAAGCGCACTGACTCTTCTGAGGTCCTCCCGGTTGCGCCGACTACTGGAAGGCAAGGCCCAGGATCGCGCCGTCGAAGTCTCCGATCTGATCAGCGCCCTCAGAGACACCTACTCCTACCCTGACGGAATCTGCCGTTACCCGGACCCCGGAGTCCCAGGGAACGAACAGGTATCCACCGTCTATTCCGTGGTGATGGACCTTAACACCCTGGACTTATGGATTGCGCCAGGTTCACCAAGTGAAAACCCCTACTCGAGATGGAATCTGCACTCACTCTTTACCCCTGGCCAGCAGCCGAACCTTGAGTTCCACCCTCTGGAGGCTGCACATGTCCACTAAAAGGGGAACCGTTTGCCTGACCTTCGACTTCGATGCCATCTCATTGTGGATTGCGAGGTCCATGACCTCGCCCGGCCCGGTGTCGCGGGGCGAGTTTGGTGCTTACGCCATCCCCAGAATACTTCGCCTGCTTTCGCGCAACGGCATCACCTCGACGTTCTTCATCCCTGGGCACACCTTGGAAACCTATCCCCAAGAGAGCCAGTGGATAGCCGACGCCGGCCACGAAATCTCCCTGCACGGATACGCCCACGAAAACGTTTCGCTTCTGACCGAAAGTGAAGAAAGGAGTATCAATGAACGAAGCATCGCCCTTATTACGAAGCTGACTGGCTCGGCGCCCAAGGGTCATCGCACACCAAGTTTCGACTTCACGAACCACACAGTAAAAATCCTTGAACAACTGGGGATCGAATATGACTCCTCCCTTATGGGTCAGGACTACCAGCCCTACTTTGCGCGTTACGGCGACCACTGCCCGCCCGACGCTTCCTTCGAGTTCGGAACGCCCTCTTCAATCATGGAACTGCCGGTTTCCTGGACCTTGGACGATTATCCACACCTTGAGTTTGTACGCACCAAGGACTTCGTCATGCCCGGGCTTGCAGATCCGCAAGCCATGTTCAGATCCTTCCTCCGCGATGTGGAATTTATGGTCCGTGAGGAAACCGGAGGAGTATGTGTGGTGACGCTCCATCCGCAAGTAATCGGCCGGGGCGGGCGCCTCCTGGCCTTGGAGCAGTTCATTGAGCAGTGCCTGGATTTGGGCGTTGCCTTTGAGACTTGCCTCAATGCGTCCAGGGAGAAGCGCAGGGAGCTTCTAACGAAATGAAAGATCTCTCGCGCAAATATCTTGTCATCGGCTCAGAGGGAGGTCTCGGGAACTCCGTAACCGCAGCCATGGAAACCTCCAAACATTCTTTTACTGGCTTGGACCTGCCTGAAGTAGATCTGAAGGTCAACGGAACTTTGCGGCCAATGATTGAAACCAAGTGGCTGGAGTCGGGTCCGTTCGACGGCTTGGTTTTCGCGGCCGGAATGTTTCCGGCAATACTGGCCGACGAAACGAGCGAGGATCAGTTCGATGAACTCATGGTGGTCAATGCACGCTCGGCGTTGATCGCGATAACGACCATGGCCCGGCTGACTGTGGCTGACTCCCGGCAGTGCTCGGTAGTTGTCATTAGTAGCACCGCAGCGGCCCGGGCGAGGACCGGTACCACCGCCTACGCAGCTTCCAAGGCCGCCCTGGAAGCAATAGTCCGTGGAGTCGCACTGGAGAATTGTTCAAGGGGCTTCCGCGTCAATGCTGTCGCTCCCGGGTTTGTTGACGGTAGTTCTCCCCTCAACGCAGTCCCGCGGGATTACGTCGCCGCGCTCAGCACCGCTTCGCCTCACGGAAGGGTCGCGATCCCGCAGGACATCACACCAGCGATTATGTGGCTCCTTAGCGCGGAATCACACTGGGTCACAGGTCAGACACTAGTGGTTGATGGCGGCACCAGTCTTGGGTCGCAGAATGCTCCGAACTGGCTGAAATAGACACTCTGTAAGCAGTGTTACGCCCTTTCGGGCCCTTACGTCGGGAGTAAAATTGACGAACTAAAGGTCACCCTAGGTCGCTGACAGGACTGGATGATGGATCGCCGCACTTGTGCTCCACTGCCCGCGAAAACGGATCATCAGATCATCGTGTGGGATGTAGACAACACTCAAACCACCAGCCCCGGATTTTTTGCTGCCAGAGCTTCCTTAGTTGACTATGCTGTCCGTGCTCTGAATAACAAGGTTTCCCACGTGTCGTTCTTATTCGTCGATGGACGACACGTACGGAGAATACGAATTGAGACTGCAGTTGGCCATAGGCTTTCCACGGTTTTGACGGCCGAGTCCACACCTCCGCCCTTCGGATTAACGGTCAGAGAGCTCGAAGTGGCCTCCTGCGTAGCTGGCGGCCTTTCCAATCCCGAAATCGCGGAGCTGTTTCACTGTGCCCGACGAACAGTCGCTACTCACATCGAACACATCCTCACGAAACTCAACGTCGCCTCCAGGGCCGCTGTAGCTGCCTTGATCGCGGCAGCCAACGCTTACGTTGCTCCACTGTGCACTACCAGGATCGAGTTACCGGAAGACCTTCGACAGGTTCTCCTCACACAGGTGGCGGAGAGGCGAGGGCCGGCTAGCCTTCAGCGGGCGGCGAGCATGAGGCCTATTCGTCTGGCCTCAATTTTTCCAGAGGGAATCGCAGGCCGGCATGACGTGGGAAGCATGCGTCGCGGCTCTGAGCTTGCTGTTGCCCGGCTGAACCGGATCGGCGGTGTTAACGGACGCCCGGTAGAACACGTGTCAATCGAGACCTCAGCAGAGAGTCTTGCCCGGGTCGTGGGAAATATGCAGGACATCGATATGGACGCATTCACGCTGGGAAACTTCCCGCTGCCCGCTGCGTCCGCGGCGCTCCACGTCGCATCACGTAGCGGTACACCCTTGTTGCACGGCATGGTTAATCCGGCCCTGAGCCACGACGTGATGGAAAACTCGACGATACTGGGAAACACCTTCCAGGTCTGCGCGACAGAAATCGCCTATCTGTCCGGTTTTTCCCGAACACTTAGCATGTTCGTGGACACCGGACAGTGGGAGCCCCCGGGCAAGTCCGTGGCCTTGGTGGTGCGGCAAAGTTCGCTGGCGCGGGCGAGCGTCGAAGACCTCCAGCGCGAGGTTGAAAACAGCGGATGGAAGGTTGGGTTGGTGATTACCGTTGATGACAGTGAACCCAACCTCGCCAAGGTGGCCGCCGAGGTTTCACTGGCACGTCCAGCGGCTGCCTACATCTCCGTTTTTCCAGAACGCGATCTCGAGGCCTTTATCGGCGGACTCAAGACCCATGGAAGTCCTCCGCTGGTATACACGGCATGGTCACCGACCGTCCCGAACTTTGCCGCCCGTCTGGGACGGTTGGCAGAAGGGTTGGTATGGTCCACCGTCATCGGAACCTATGATGATCCGGTCAGTGCACCGTTCAGGAAGCTTTACACTGCCACTTACGCGCAGGATCCTGGATCCGGCGGGGCGGCAATGCACTTTGACATGGTCAACGTTCTCGCTTCGGCCTGGTCGCAAGTGAACGCTCCGTGGGATTTTGAAGTTGTCAAAGCGGCGCTCAGGGACACTGTGTACCGCGGAGCCGCAGGACCGTATTACTTTGGCGGAGCGGGGCAAAGAGCACTGTCATTTCCTGATGACACCTTGGATGCCTCATTGGGGCACATGCACCTGGTCCATCAGATTCAAGGAGGCCTAAGCAAACTCATCGGACCGCCACCGTTGGCAAGCCACAAGTTCGTCGCACTCGAGCCGGACCACAAGCCGTAAGAGTCAGAACGTCTTCCTATTGCGCCTGTTCTGCCCTTCGAGGTCGTGTATGCCGCCAAAGGGCGGGCCTGATGGACAGGCCCGCCCTGGTGGTTCCCGGAGGGTTCAGATTTCGGTTGACTGGACTCGGCCGCCACCGTGCTTGATGGGTGGTTGGTGTCCGCTGTCCGGATTTTGGAGGTCCTCGACACTTTGAGCAGCGTTGCTCTCTCGCTCGTGGAGACGCATCTCCGGTGGTTCCTTGCGGAAGCCCTTGGTCAGGAAGGCGAGGTAGATAACGCCCAGGGCGATCCAGCAAAGTCCGATGGTGATGGCAATGGAACTGAGCTGGGTCAGGAGGTAAATGTCGACGCCGGCACCCAGGATGGGTAACACTATGAAGCCGATGACCGACATCTTTTTGCCCTGCTTACGGCTTCGGATGAAGTAGGCGATAACGCAAAGGTTGACCGTTGTGAATGCCAGGAAGGCTCCGAAGTTGATAAAGGATGTGGCGATTTCCACGGAGATGTTCAGTGCCAGCATCGCCATTGCGCCGACCAGGACGAGATTGAAGACGGGCGTTTTGGTTCGGCGATTGAGGCGCCCGAAGAGCCTGCGGGGCAGGACTCCGTCACGGCCCATGACATAGAGGAGGCGGCTGGTGCTGGCTTGGATGGCAAGGCCGGATGCGAATCCGCCAATGATGCCCAGGATATTGGTGACGTTGGCGTAGAACTGACCCCCGACCAGGACCTGCATGGCGTACGCGGCAGTTGCCGCTTCCTCAAAGTCCCCACCGGGGTGTACCAGCTGCATGATCAAGGAGACAACAACGAAGAGTATTCCACCGACGATGACAGTCAGGAGGATCGCGCGTGGGATGTTCCGCTCAGCGTTTTTGGTCTCTTCGCTGAGCGTGCTTACGGCGTCGAATCCCAGGAAGGAGTAGGCAGCAATGGCGGCGGCAGCGGCGACGCCGCCCACCGTGGTGGCGTTGTTCCAGAAGGGATCCGTGAACGACGCCGCCGGGTTTCCGCCGAGGTAGGCCAGACAGTATGCGATGAAGATGCCGATGAGAGTGACCACCAGAAGCGTCAGGACTTTGTTGACGCGGTCGGTGAGTACGATTCCCGTGACGTTGATGATCGTCGTCAGACCTGCATTCAGCGCGAGCCAGGCCCAAACCGGGATGTTGGGAAACTGCGCTGCCAGATAGAAGGACTGGAAAAGCCAGGCCACGGTGGGAAGGAAGAGGTAGTCCAAGAGGATTGCCCACCCCACGAGAAATCCGACGCGGGAATCGAGCAACCTCCTCGCATACACGTACGCAGAACCGGAGTTCGGGAAAATCTTTGCCATCTTCGCGTAGCTAAGTGCCGTCAGCAACATGGCGACGGCGGCTAGTGCGAACGCCGTGGGCGCTGTTCCCTCGCTGGTGGCGGCGATAACGCCGAAAATCGAAATGACGATCCCCGGGGCCATGTAGGCCAGCCCGAACACGACTACCGATAACAGCGATAGCTTGGGGGCAAGTTTGGTGGGCTCAGCGGACATGGGAGGTTCCTTGGGCTAAGGCAGTGCTGAGGTCGGTCATGATAGTCGGGGAGTTTGTCTGGCGCCAGAGAAGGGGATCAAGCCGGCCCGAGTAAAGCGGCAAGGGAATCGATTCGTCGTTTTCAGCGAACTGGTCCCAGGGTCGGGTCACGCCCGCCGTGCCATGCCGACGAACATTGACCACCTGGTCCAGGTCGATCACATCCACCAAGGTCGCATCTTCAGGTCCGGTCGCCGAGACCCGCACGCGGCCCTCGGGGTCGATCAGGAGGCTGCGCCCCACCCCGTGGGGGCCGGCCGCGTTGACGCTGGCAACGAAGTTCTGGTTGACGATTGCGTTGGCTTGGCTGATTACTACTTCTTGCACCCGGTCATTGGTGGGGGTCTGAACAACATTGAGAATGAGCTCCGCGCCCATCCATGCCAAATGCCTGCTGTGCTCGGGGAACCAGGCGTCGTAGCAAATGGACAAACCCACCCTGCCGTAGCCGGCCATATCGAAGACCACGAAGTCTGTACCCGAGGAAACCGTTTCGTAAGGCTTCCACGGAAAGATCTTCCGGTAGGCAGCCACGGCTTTTCCCTGCGGTGAGTAAACAACGGCGGTGTTGTAGATGCGACCATCAGTGCCACGTTCAAGAACACTGCCAGGCAACAGCCAGATACCCAGATCGCCGGCGAGCTCGGCAAGAATGCTCCCGCGCGGGCCATCAAGAGGTTCGGCAGAGGCCTCCATGTAGGCCTGCCGCTCGGCAGGACCAGGAGCATCTGCGCTATTCAAGTGCAACTCCGGGTAGACGAAGAGGTCGGCGACCGCATGTGCTTTGACCTTCCGCTCGAGACCAGCTGCAAAATCAGTCAAGGTCTCTGCGGGCGATTGCACAAGAGCCAGAGGGAGAAGTCGAGTCATGGCGTGGGATTCCTAGAGGGAGAGTTCATTAACTAAATATTAATTAAAGATTAATTAACGAACTATGATGTGTCAAGGCTCACGTCGAAGCGGTATGAAAGCATGGTGACCATGGCAAGACCACGGAATCAAAGAGAACGCCGGGATCAACTCGTAGCAGCAGCCGCACGAGTCCTGCTGGATAGAGGATCATCGGCGGCACGCCTCTCCGACATTGCAAACGAAGCGGGCGTCACCCCCGCTGCGGTTCTGTATTACTACCGCGACGTTGATGAACTCTTCAGTGAGGTCTTCCATCAAGGTGTCACGGAGTACTGCGACCGTAGGGAAGCCCGGATCCAGGCTGAAAGCGGACCTGAAAACCAGCTCAGGGCCTGCATCCATTCCGGGGTCCCATGGCCGGGCGAAAGCGAAACCGCCAGCCGCATCCTCGTGGAACTCATCCCTGTGTACCTGCGCAATGAAGCGGCCGCACGCCAGCAGATGGCCTTCGTCGAACGCCAAACGAATCTCTACCAAGGGATCCTGGATCGCGGGGCACAGGCGGACGCTTTCACCTTGTCAGCACCAGCGGCATTCCTGGCACGTAGCTTCGTAGCGCTGGAAGACGGACTCGTCATGGATGTCCTGCTCGGGGACCTCACGCCGGACGACGAATACGAATTCCTGATCAGCTATGCGATGAACATGGTCAAGACCAGACCCGGAAAAGACTTGCAGCTCAACTGAACTCCCGCGCTGCAATGGCCAGCGCCACGTTGGTCCGATGGTGATGCTACAGTCGGGCGGCTGGATACAGGTCCGCGGTAAAACGTGAAAGGTTCTGCAGGCACTCCCCTATTGCCGGCGCCGCGAAATGCAAGGGATTCCAGACGCCGAAGAGGGTGAACACAAGATCCTTTCCCCTATGCGTGATAGGCATGGCGTGCACCCCAAAACTTGGATCATCCGAGAGTACGCAGATTCCCTTACCGGCTGCTGCCAAGGCTTGGCCGACGCGGGCTGAACGCACTTCAAATTCGGCGGTGTAGGTGAGGTGCTCGGCACTGACAGCATCGTCGAACATCGTCCGAACGCCAAAATCAGCTGTCATGGCAATGAGAGGCCATTGGACAAGTTCGGAGAGGCCGATTTTCTCCCTGCCCGCCAGAGGATGCTCGGCGTTGCACTGAGCCCAGAGGAACGCACTGCCAACAACAATCGATTCCAGATTCGATGGTGGCGGCTTGGTCCCCAGGGCAAAGTCAGCCCTGCCCTCCTGCAACTCCTGGTAGACAAACTCGGGGGTTGCCTCGACGACGTCGGTCAGTATTCCCCCCGGCCCTTGGGAAACGATGAACGGGGCGATGATGTCGGCGATGGTCGCGGAGGCCGCCGCTATCGTAAGCCTTTGAACGGAACCGCCCGCCATTGCGCGAGCGGATGATTTGGCCTGTGCCGCGCGAGTGACCAGGTCCTTGGCAATCGGCAGAAACGCAGTGCCCGCCGCAGTCAGGGACAACCTTGCTCCCGATCTATCAAAGAGGGTCAGCCCGAGCTCCTTCTCCAAGGAACGAAGCTGCCTGGAAAGAGACGGCTGGGCGACCAACAGAGAACGTGAAGCTGCGTTGATTGATCCTTCATCAGCGATGCTCAAAAAGTACGTCAGGTGTCTCAGATCCACTATGCCTCCAAGGTATTGGTTTTACTCATCATAGGCATTTCCCAGGCATAGTCGCTCATAGTTAGACTCGTCACACTTCCCCACCTTCTTCAAGGAGTCTCTGTGGCACCCTTATTTCAACACCCTGCTCGGACCGCTTTCGCCGCGGCCGCTGCAGCCATACTTGCCCTAAGTTCAGCCGGCTGTACCTCGACGCCGGACACATCGTCAAAACCTGAGGTCTTCAGCGTTGCTGCGTCTGCGGCCATTACAACCTGGGATCCAGTCCGATCCTTTTCAACCGAAGCCCTGTATATGGGCAACATTTACGAGCCTTTGCTGTGGAAGAACCCGGAGGGTTCGGCCGAGGAATTCAAGCCCGCTATCGCCGAGTCCTGGAGCGCCAGTGAGGATGGAAAGGCCTGGACTTTCAAGATCCGTTCCGGCGCGACCTTCCATGATGGCGAGCCCGTCAACGCCGCCGCTGTCAAGGCCAGCATTGATGCTGCGAGGACGCGGGCAGCAGCATCCTTTATCTGGGCGCCGGTGGAGAGCATTGATGCTCCTGACGACTCTACGGTCGCCATCAAACTCAAATACGCCGCCCCGATGGACCTCGTCGCTTCCTCCACCTATGGTGCATGGATCGTTTCCCCTAAGGCACTCGCAGCATCCGAGAAGGACGACAAGTACTTTGATGCCGGAATCGATGGGGGCTCTGGACCTTACACGATCGACTCCTACAAACCCGGCTCTGAGGTTGTGCTGAAAAAATTTGAGGGTCACTGGAACAGAGCATCTGCCCCTCATTTCGACGTGGTGGACATCTCCATCACCCCCGATGCTGTAACCGCCCAGCAGATGTTGACGGCAGGCGAGGTCGACTACGCGACCAGCATTCCGCTGGAAAACGCCAAAACGTTAGCCGACGATCCGAAGTTCACGGTGAAAGACTTCAACTCTCCGTTCAACTTCATGGCCATGTTCAACACGACCCGCGCGCCGCTCAACGATCCGGAGGTCCGCCGCGCGCTCAGCTATGCCATTCCGTACAAGGAGATTATTGACATAGGAGCCCAAGGCTACGGCACACAGTCCCATGGACCGGCTCCCCGGGGTATCTTCCCCTTCAGCCCGGATGTGCCGCAGTACTCCCAGGACTTGGAGAAGGCCAAACAGCTTTTGGCCTCAGCTGGTCATGCCGACGGCATGAAGCTGACGCTTAGCTACGCATCCGAGAACCCTGCCGAAGCCCGATTTGTGCCACTGATCAAGGACGCGTTCGCCAAGATAGGGGTGGAACTTGAGGTCAAGGCGCAGTTGTTCAATCAGCAGTGGGATGCAGCCAAAGCAGACCCCGCAACAGCTCAGGACATCTTCGTCTTGTACTACTGGCCCACCTACAGCGATGCCGGAAGTGACAACCTCACCACTCTCTTCCGTTCCAGCGAAAAGCCGTCCTTCAACTTGAGCTACTGGAATTCCCCGGAGTACGACAAGTTGGTGGACCAGGCGGCGACGTTGACGGGCACGGACAGAGCTGCAGCCCAAGACCTATACAAGCAAGCCATGGACCTCCTCTACAGGGAAGCACCTGCGGCATTCCTCTACGACGCCCGCGGCGTCTCCGTCGTGCCGGCTGGACTGAGTGTTTCCCAGTTCAACGAAAACTATCCCTTCACGGTGTTCTTCGCGGATATGAAACCCGCTGCATAGTCACCCATCCAGAGACGAGGCCCGGGCGAACTGGACCGGGCCTCGTCTCTCCCCTGCCCGACCTTCAAACAATTGTTAAAGATAAGGAGAACCATGTTGCGCTTTGTCCTCAGACGGCTCATCACATCGGTGCTGGTTCTCGCCGTGCTCACAGTGATCGTTTTCGTGCTGGCCCGTATCGTTCCCAGCGATCCGGCCGTCATTTATGCCGGCCCCAAGGCTCCGCCTGCCGAGCTTGACCGGGTTCGTCAGGAACTGGGCTTTGACCGGCCCATGATCGTTCAGTACTTCGAATACGTGAAGAACCTGCTCACCGGCGACTGGGGCAATTCCCTTGCCACAAAACGCCCGGTGTTGGATGAATTGTTCTCACGCCTCCCTGCCACCTTGGAACTCATCGGTTTTGCCATGTGCCTGGCTGTTCTCGCAGGGGTCTTCCTGGGCGTGGTTGCGTCCCGTCGCCCTGGAAAGTTCCTGGACGGCACGATTCGATTCCTGTCCATCGGGGGAATTTCCGTGCCCGCGTTCTGGCTCGGGTTGCTTCTCCAGCTGTTGTTCGTCGGCGGGCTGGGTGTACTTCCAGCCACGGGACAGTTCAGTAATTCCATCAAGTACTCCGATCCGATCACTCACATCACGGGGTTTCCCTTGTTCGACAGCCTGGTCACCGGAAATGGTGCGGCTTTCCAGGATGGATTGCAACACATGATATTGCCGGCGCTCACCCTTGCCGCGTACCCCCTCGGACTCATGGCGCGTATGACCCGGGCCGCCATGCTCGATGTCATGAACCAGGACTACATCTTCACGGCCCAGGCGTACGGTCTAAAGGAAGTCGCCATCCGTTGGCGCCTTGCCCTGAAAAATGCCCTGCCGCCCGTTCTATCGATCGCCGGAATGGCGACAGCCTACGCCCTGACCGGAACGTTCTTCGTCGAGGCAGTCTTCAACTGGCCGGGGATCGGGCAATTCGCCACATCCTCCATGTTGGCAGTGGACTACCCGGCCATCATGGCCATTACTCTCATGGGCGCCACGGCATACCTCGTGGCCAACCTCCTGGTGGACATCCTGCAATCCCGAATCGATCCCAGAGTGAGAATGTCATGAGCCCCACAACCGAAATCACCACCCCAACGCAATCCCATACGTCCGCAGAACATGCCAACCTCAAACCGCTGAAACTTCTGAAGCAGACCTTGGGCCGCGACCGTCTGGCCGCGGCTGGGGCAGCGATCATTGTCCTTGTCATTGTCCTGGCAGTTTTTGGGCAATGGCTGGCACCCTTCCCCGACCAGGGCATGGGCTCCACAAATGCCTCTGCCCGGAACCTCGCTCCCAACGCCCTTAACTGGCTTGGCACCGACCAGCTTGGCCGCGACGTTCTCAGCCGAATCATCATGGGCGCCAACCCAGCGCTGACGATCTCTGCGACCGTTGTCGCCGCAGCTGCCCTCATAGGCATTCCACTCGGTGCCGTGGCAGGGTACTGCGGCGGTTGGCTCGACGAAACCTTGATGCGCGTGACCGAGGTCTTCCAAGCGTTCCCGCCGCTGCTCCTGGCAATGGTCACCGTTGCCATCCTTGGGCCAAGCCTGACCAACGCTGGTATCGCTTTGGCCATCAGCTGGTGGCCGTGGTACGCACGCCTCGTGCGTGCGGAAGCAAGATCCCTTCGCGAACGCTCCTACGTGGAAGCAGCACGCGCCATGGGCATCCCCCAGCTGCTGATCATCACCCGCCATGTACTTCGCAATTGCATGACACCCATCCTTGTCCAGGCAACGGTCGACATCGGTACGGTGATCCTGGCCGCGGGATCCTTGGCATTCATTGGTCTCGGAACCCAGCCACCCCTGCCCGATTGGGGCCTGATGGTTGCTGAGGGACGAGGACTCATCTTCAGTTCCTGGTGGATAGCCACCTTCCCGGGTCTGGCCATCTTCCTGGCAGTCCTCGGATTCAATCTCCTCGGAGACTCGCTGCGCGACCTCCTTGACCCCAGGCAGGTAAAGCGATGACACATGTACTGACCATCCGCGACCTCAACGTGGAATTCATCGATCGGGGAAAAGTCACCAATCGTCCGGTCCGCGGGATCGACCTCGATGTTTCAGCCGGTGAGATCCTTGGTCTGGTGGGGGAAACCGGCTGCGGCAAATCCCTGACAGGACTCGCCGCTTTGGGCATCCTTCCACGCGGCGCGCGGCGTACGGGGAAAGTGACCATGGGCGGTGATCCACTGCAGCCGTCGTCGGAGCCTGACAGTCCGGCAGCAATCGTCTTTCAGAACCCCGGGACCGCTTTCAACCCCGTCTTCACGCTTGGCCGCCAACTTAGTGATGTCCTGAGCCGGCACCGGCAGATCTCAAGGTCCGACAGTAAATCCGAAGTGCTGCGGCATCTCGGTCTTGTAGGTCTTCCGGACCCTGAGCGGGTCTACCTCAGTTATCCGCACCAATTATCCGGCGGGATGCTGCAGCGTGCCATGATTGCCATGGCCCTGCTGCGCCAACCCCGGCTACTGATCCTGGATGAGCCCACAACGGCTCTTGATGTCACCGTCGCACGGCAAATTTTGGTCCTCATCGACGAACTCAGGCATAAGTTCGGGTTCGGAGTGCTGCTCATCAGCCATAACCTTGGCATCATTCGCGATGTCTGTGACAGGGTATCCGTCCTCTACGCCGGCAGGGTGATCGAAACCGGGACCGTCGACGCTGTCATGAACAACCCTCGCCATCCATACACGCGCGGACTCTTGGGCGCCCTGCCGGCAGGACGAATCCACGGCGAAAGACTGAATGCCATCCCTGGATCAGTGCCAGGGAACCTCCTGTCCATCACAGGGTGCGCCTTCATGAACCGATGCCCGCATGCAGTCATCGGCTGTTCCTTCACAGACCCTTTGCTCACCCGCAACGGGTCAGACCACGCAGTCGCATGCATCAAGGAAGACGAACTATGACCAACGTCCTCAGCCTCGAAAGAATCGTCAAGACCTTTCCTCACCACAAGAGAGTCTTCACCGCAGTGGACGATGTCTCCCTCAGCATCAAGGAAGGTACGGTCTACGGACTTGTCGGCGAATCCGGCTCCGGCAAAAGCACCCTCGCCCGCTGTGCCATGCAACTGATGCGCCCAACATCCGGAAGGACAATTTTTGAAGGAGATGACCTCGGCAAACTCGCACCCAGAGCATTAAGGAACGTCCGTTCGCGGATGGGAATGGTTCTTCAAAACCCGGTGGCGTCCTTGAATCCTCGCATGACCATCGGCGCATCGGTGGCGGAACCCCTCCGGGCCCACACCACCCTGAAGGGGCAGGCTCTCCAATCGAAAATCGAAGATCTCTTGGACGAGGTCGGGTTGGGGGCCGGGCACGCCCACCGGCTGCCACACCAACTCTCCGGAGGACAGTGCCAACGAGTTGGGATAGCGCGCGCACTGGCCACATCGCCCCGCCTGTTGATCCTGGATGAACCCACAAGCGCCCTTGACGTTTCAGTCCAAGCCCAGATTCTGAACCTTCTTCAGGATCTGCAGCAGCAAAAAGGGCTCACCTACCTGCTCATCTCGCACGACCTCGACGTCGTCCGTTATCTCAGCGATGAAGTGGCAGTCATGAAGTCCGGAAAGATCGTAGAGAGCGGGGCAGCTGAACGGATCTTTACAGATCCACAGCATGACTACACGCGCACACTCCTCGAGGCTGCACCTGGACACAAGGCATCACCTGGAGTCGGCTCGCACACTCTTTCCACCCCTAACACGCAAGGCAGCAACTAGAACATGCTTGAGACAACCGCAAATGGTTTCCTCCCCTCCGGCCCGGGCAGGATCGATCGCTACGCCGGACAGGACTTCAAGGGGCGCGTTACCTTGGACAACTGGCAGGAAAGCCCCTTTAACCGCTGGGGATTCGCCCACATCAGCGAGCTGATCACTACGGCAACAATCCGTCGAGGAAGCTTGTGCCAGCCCACTTCCCGAACCGGTTCGTCAAGCGTTGGACACGGGGAGAAGTGGCACGGTGTTGAGGACTTCCTGACCGCAACGCAAACAGATGCCATCGTTGTGCTTCAGGACGGGAAAGTGGTCATGGAACGCTATTTTGGTGCGTTCCACTCGCATGACCGTCACGTTCTGATGTCTGTCAGCAAATCTGTCTGCGCACTCGTTGTAGGCATTTTGGTGGGCCGTGGACTCATCGATACCGAACAAAGCGTCCATCGCTACGTCCCCGCTCTCAAGGAAAGCGCCTACGGTGATGCGACTGTCCGCCAAGTCCTCGATATGACGGCAGCGGTCCAGTACAGCGAGGACTACCTGGATTCAGACGCTGAAGTCCAGCAGCAGGACCGGATTGCCGGCTGGCGTCCGAAGCTCGAAACGGATGCCGGGGACACTTACGAATTCCTCACGCGCCTCAAGCCGTCCGGAGAGCATGGCCAGTCATTCCAATACTGCTCGGCAGGCACCGACGTGCTTGCATGGATCATCGAGAACGTGACGGGTAAACGGTATGCTGACGTGGTCTCAGATGAGCTCTGGTCCCGGCTCCAGACCAAGGATGATGCACTCATCACCACCGATTCCGGCGGTTTCGCGTTTGCCAATGGCGGGATTGCCTGCACGGCACGGGACTTGGCCAAGATCGGACAGCTGTTGCTGGACGATGGCAACGTTAACGGCCGCACGGTGGTGCCGTCTTGGTGGATCAGCGACACAATGCGGGGCGGAGACCCGCAACTTGCCAGAGGGAGCGCATACCAGAAAGTCCACCCTGAAGGTTCGTACAGAAACCAATGGTGGGTCCTCGGCGATGAGAGGGGCACGCTCTACGCCGCAGGAATCCATGGGCAATTCATCTGGATCGACCCTGTCAGCAACATTGTCATAGCGAAGTTCTCCTCGTGCGCACAACCGGTGGGCCTGGAACTAAGCCGGGCACACGCAGCCGGCTTCAGGCACATAGTCAGCCTCCTGGAGAACCGCTGACTAAAGGACCGGTAAGGCACATGAGTGGAGGGCGCATGCGCTGCCCTCCACTCAAAGCCCCGCTCACCGAAGTCATGCTTCGGTTGCGTCGAACCTTATGATCTGGCGTACGGCGAGCCCATCAGCGAGGTCGTCCATGGCTTGGTTCACTTCTCCGAGCGTGATGGTCGATGAAATCAGCGCTTCGATGGGGAGACGGCCTTCACGCCAGAGTTGCGCGAACGCCGGGATGTCACGGGCGGGTACAGCCGACCCGAGATAGCTACCAATGATGGTGCGCGCTTCGGCCGTAAGCCCAAGCGGCTTGATGACAGCTTCAGCAGTTGGGGCTGGGAGGCCAACGGTGACGGTCCTGCCACCGACGCCGGTCAGCGCCACTGCGGCCTCAAAGGCCCTGGCATTCCCGGCCGCCTCAATCACAATCGGCGCTTTAAGCCCTGCTTCGGAGGCTTGGCCAGGGGAATAAACGGCCGTGGCACCCAGGGCCATGGCCCTTTCAAGCTTGTCAGGGACGGCGTCCACCCCGATGACATCGCCTGTACCAAGGGAAACCGCTGTGAGCAGTGCGGCCATTCCAACGCCACCGAGTCCAACAACCACGATCGCCTCCCCCGGCTCGGGCTTCGCAGCATTAATGACGGCTCCTCCGCCGGTGAGCACAGCGCATCCAAGGACAGCCGCGACCTCCGGCGGGATGTCGTCGCCAACAGGCACCAGCGAGCGACGATCGACGACGGCGTGGGATGCGAACGCGGACACGCCCAAATGATGGTGAACGTCCTGCCCGTTACTATGCAGCCGAACTCCGCCCGAAAGCAACGTTCCGGCGTTGTTAGCCTTGGACCCGGGTGTGCAGGGAAGACGGCCGTTGGTGTGGCAGTTGGAGCATTCCCCACAACGAGGCAGGAAAGCCATCACTACCTGCTGTCCAATGCTGAGGTCCTCGACCCCGGACCCGCAGCTGACGACGCGACCGGCCGCTTCATGCCCCAGCAGCATCGGTACGGGACGAATGCGGTTGCCGTCCACCACAGAGAGGTCGGAGTGGCAAATTCCTGCGGCTTCGATTTTGATCAGCACTTCTCCCTCACCTGGCGGGTCGAGGTCGAGTTCTCTGACGCTGATGGGTCGCGAGGCTGCGAAAGGCCTTGGGCTGCCGATATCTTCGAGTACTGCTCCTACTATTTTCACGGTGTGGCTTTCATGTTGGTGGTCCCCGGACCAGGGGCCGGGTGAGTATGCGGGGTTGCTCCCTCTGCCATGGCCGAGGACACTGCCTCGGCAATGTCATCACCGGCACGGAGCGGGCGGCCCGAGAAGATGCCTTCGTGCGCGAGGATGGGGCGTCGGTCTCCGGCCAGCTCGGGGTACTTTTCTTCAAGTGCCTCGCGGCGTCCTGCCAGACGGTGCCAATGCGCTATCGCGTCCGGGTCGCCTTGCCCCACCGCATTCCAGCTTCGCGGCATCTGCTCACGGGAGGGTCCCGCGGAAGCGCGTCCGCCGATGTTGAGCCGGCTGGGACGCCTGTTGGTTTCTGCCTGACAGGCCGGGCAGGGCGGGTTGGCCGATGACATGCTTTTGAGGCCAGCCTCGAAGAGGTGCCCGTTCTGGCAGCCGAAATCGTAGAGGATCATGGTTCTCTCCCGGTTAGCGGGTCAGTTGTAGAAACCGTTGGGTGCATAGCGCAGTGTTTGGGCTTGATCTCCGTCATGGCCGAAGATGACCTCCGCCCCGGTGCGATCTGCGATGCCCCGAAGTTTTTCGACGGACTCGAGCCAGCGAAGGTTGTCCCAGACGATTGCCGCGCCCACGGCTGGAGGCCCCCAGCTGTCAGCGAGGTACACGGCGTCCGAGGTGAAGATTTTCGTGCCCTCGTTCTTGAGATCCAGTTGCAACGACATGGTTCCCCACGTATGTCCAGGAGTCTCCAGTGCCTTGACGCCGGGAACGATCTCCACGTCGCCGCTTATCCCCTCCAGCTCCAAGGAGTCGTAGTCCGAGACGATATGCGCTCCCTGTGAGTAGCCCTCAATGGCCCGCGCGCCTGCGATTTCGGCGCTGTTCGCGATGATCCGGGTCTTGCCGTTGCTGAACATTGAGGCATTGGCGGCGTGATCGAAATGCAGGTGAGAGAGCACCAGGATGTCGATGTCGTCCGGTGTCAATTCCAACTGCGCGAGTGAAGAGTCCAGATAGCCCGGCCCGTCCACGGGTTCGCGTACCGGGAAAAAATCCTGAAATCCCGTCGGCGCCCATCGTTGCTCCCAATCACGGGGAACGCCTGTGTCCCACAGTATCCGTCCCTCTGGGTGCTCGATGAGCACAGCATGAGTGGGGCACTCTCCCCAGACCACCGGATCCTCCTTGTGGTGTCGGTCGCGAATGGTCCGCCCGCCTTTGAGCAGAAGCCACGTGAGATCTGTTTCCATGACCCCTGTGGACAGAATATGGACTCGCATGTCCGTCACTACAACCTCCTTGTTGTTGCCGGCAACTTTTGCCGTGTCCCCAACTCTGCAGGTTGATCATCGGCAAAACCATGGCTCCAGGCGACATATGGGCGTGCATGTCATGGCAGAATCAAACACCTCCCGCGTAGAATCGCGGTATGGATGAGGCAAGCAACCGGCACTTCAGGGCTCCGGAAGATACCGAGATACTCAACGCCACAACCGAAAGCTCAAGGGATCTGGCAAGCGTGCGCGACCGCACCCTTATCCTGAAGGGAATCCTGCGACGCACCCGCACCCTTTTGGACGCCGACATGGCCTACCTCAGCCTGAACGACCTTCCCTCCGGGGAAACGTATATCCACGTAACCGACAACGTACAAACCGAGGCCTACCGAAATATCCGCATGCCCTTGGGCACCGGCGTCCTGGGAGCAGTAGCAGCGGGCGGTTCGACGGCGTCGACGCTGGATTACCTGGCAGACCCAAACATGAACCACATTCCCACCATCGACCAGGTGGTCGCCGCCGAAGGCGTTAAAGCGATCGCAGGGGCGCCACTCCGGGTGGGTGGCCGAATCGTTGGAGCCCTCCTCGTCGCCCATCGAACGCCGGCGAGTCTACCTCCGGCCGGGGAACGGGCACTTGAGCACATGGCCGCCCAAGCCGCCATCGCTCTTGAACAGACGCGCCGCGGCAGTGAGATCACGCAGCTTCGGGCACTGATAGGAAGCACGACTACCAGCAACGAGGGCCGCACCCGGGAACTGCAAGCAATGCTCGCACTCGATGAGCGGCTGATGGGGAGCATGGTGGCCTCCGTCAATGCCGAGGGAGTCGTAGCTGTCCTCGAAGAGGCCACGGGCCGGCCCCTGGGCCTGTTTGATCCAACAGGACGTCACCGATTCGGGTCGGTAACCCTGACCAAGTCCGCGTTTGAAAACTGGGGTGTGCAATCAGCAATCAACACATCTCTCCACGGCGCGGGCGCAGCAACCGGGCGCCACAAAGGCGAGGTCTACACCGTCGTCGCAGTGGCGGCCGGCAAGGAGCACCTGGCGACGTTGGTCATGAACGGCACCGCAGGCAAGGAGATTGCCCTTCTTGAGCGGGGTTCGGTGTTCGTGAGCGCAGCGCTTCTCTTCGAACGCACACTTGTGGACGCCAACAACCGCGCGCAATCAACACTCATGGAAGACTTGCTTGCCAGCCGGACAGAGGACCAGGCGCAAGCTGTGAGAGCCAGGTTCGTTACCTTCGGCCTTGAACTGCGCAACGATACTGCCGTACTGGTCATCCTGGTCGATCCTCCGGTACGCCACAGCGCACTTGCAACCGTTCAGCAAAGGCTTCGTAGAGGTCCAATGCTCGTCTCTACGCACATAGGCCATATCTGCGTGGTCACGACGTCGAGCGGCGAAGCGTTGGCCAGGGAAATGGACCAGATTCTGCACCAGGAAGGGATCCGTGCAGTCATAGGCCACGCAACATCCACCAGCGGCAGCATCAGCGGCATCCGTGAGGCCCACGACGAGGCCTCAGAGGTTGTTACGGCAGCAAAGGAACTCGGCTGGAGGCGAGGATTTGCCGAGCTCAACGATCTGGGGATTGCCGGAATTATGCTCAGCCACGACAGCGCTTCAACTGCAGCGAGGATTGTGGAAAGAAGCCTCGGCCCTGTCCGGGACTATGACCGCGCGCATCGAACGGAACTCCTCGGCACGCTCTGGTCTTATCTCGAGTCCGGGAGCAGTCTTCAAAGAACGTCCTCACAACTTCATATCCACCAGAACACCGTCAGGCAGCGACTCGAGCGGATTGACTCCCTGCTCGGCGCCCAATGGCGCACGCCGTCACGTCGCATAGACGTGCACTTCGCGCTTCGGCTCTGGAAGTTGGCTCCCCCAACATCCAAACAGGGCGCCGTCCAAGGTCTTTGACCCGGACGACGCCCGCCTTGAGGTGAGGCTAGCCAGCGCTGGCAGGCACGTCGGTTGCTCCTGCCTGCTTCTCATCCTCAACCTGGGCTGCAGCTACGCGTTGATCCAGCTTTCCGAGGGTTTCCGGCGCGAGTAGTGTCGCTACTACTGTGATAATCCCGATCCCGCTGAAGTAGAGGATCACCCAACCCGGCTCGCCGTTTCCAGCGTTCAGGAGGGCGACAGCGACCAACGGTGCGATGCCACCGGCCAGAACTGAACCGAACTGGTACCCCATGGAGGCTCCGCTGTAACGCAACTTGGTGGAGAACAACTCCGAGAAGAAGGCGGTCTGGGGACCGTACATGGAGTTGTGGAAGACCGCGAGCCCGATGATGATTGCGAGCGTTGCCAGCAGTGCGCTGCCAGTATCCGTCATGACGAAGTAGAGGGGGAAGAACAGGAGCCCGCCGATAGAGCCAAACAAGTAAAGGGGTTTGCGGCCGATTTTGTCAGAGAGGATCGCCCACAGCGGTACGGCAAAGACACCTATGGCGGAGGCGATAAGTACCGACAGTGTGCCCTGGTTGGCGCGCTCGGGCCCAAACGTCCGCATGATGTAGACCACCGAGAACGTTGTGTAGAGGTAGAAGGCGGAGTTTTCTGCCAATCGCATGCCAACAACCAACCAGATTCCCTTGGACTCCTTCTTCATGGCTTCGCCGAGAGGCTTCTTAGAGGTCTGTTTCGTCGCAACCAGCTCTTTGAAATCGTCAGAGTCCTCAAGCTTGGCCCGAACCACCAGCCCGACGACGATCAGCACCACACTCAGCAGGAACGGGACTCGCCAAGCCCAGGCGTCGAAAACCTCAACAGGAACAGCGGACTTGACGATCAGGACGCTTGCGTTGGCAAGCAGCATCCCGGCCGGGACACCCATCTGCGTGAAACTGCCGAAGAATCCGCTGCGTCCCGCGGGGGCATGCTCAATGGAAATGACAGCGGCACCAGCCCATTCGGCACCAGCACCGAAACCCTGCAGAAGTCGCAGGACCGTCAGGAGAATCGGGGCCCAGACTCCGATCTGGGCGTATGTGGGAAGCAATCCCATGGCCAAGGTGGCAAAGCCCATGATGAGAAGTGACAGTACCAGCATGGGCTTACGGCCGATTTTGTCACCGAAGTGGCCCGCGAACATGCCACCGAAGGGCCGTGCGACGAAGCCAACGGCATAGGTCACAAAGGCCAGAAGGAGTCCCGTCGCAGGGTCCTGCGCAGGAAAATAGAGTCGACTGAAGACGCCGGTAGCGGCGAGCAAGCCGAAGATGTAGTAGTCGTACCACTCGATGGTGGTGCCTGCGAAGCTGGCTAGCGGTACCCGCCAACGCGTCGTCGTGGTTTTACTGTGGGAGATCGTCATTGGTCTTCTCTTTCAGGTGGAAATGGAGGGAGCTGGCGGCGCCAATCAGGCTCGGGATCAGCGGATAGTGCGGTAGCCAACAAAAGCCGCATGAACAATGGAATTCACGGCTTCCAGGTCAAGCGGCACGGGGTTGTTGTCTATGAGCCGTTTGGAATTCATCGACAACCTGGCAACGTGGGCGAGGTCGCTTTCCTGCACGCCGAGATCCTTGAGCGTGGCGGGCAGTTCAATCGCGGCGATGACCTCGTCGATGGCCTCGACGCCGGCCAGGGCGGCGGCGCGTTGGTTGAGTTCGCTGATATTGCGCCCCAAGGCATCGGCTATCCGGGCCAGCTGAGGCTGAATTGCCTCAAAGTTATGCCGAACGACATAGGGCAACAACAGGCCGACTCCTACGCCGTGGGGAGTGTGTGTCACGGCACCTACCGGGTACTGGATGGCGTGCGCTGCGGCAGTTCCGGCATTGCTGAGGACCACCCCGCCGTAGAGTGCTGCGAGCATCATCCCGGCCCGGGCTTCTTCATTTTCCGGGTCCTTGTAGGCTGTCACCAGGTGGCGTCCCACCAAGCCGATGCCATTCAGGGCAATCTCGTCTGTCAGCACGTTTTTGCCGACGAAGACGCGTTCATCAGCCAGTGCGGCGGTGGGTTTGCGGGTTATGGCCGTGAACGATTCCACCAGGTGCACGAAGGTGTCTGCGCCCGTGGCGGCGGGATCGCACACTGCGGCATACGGGATGATGTGGAGGCTCGATATGCCCATTTTCATTCCCAGTTGTGGGTCAGAGACTACAGCGACTGCTGTCGCCTCGGACCCGGTGCCGGAAGTGGTCGGGACGGCAATGACGGGCTTGGTTGGACCGGGAACTGCGAACTCACCGTAATAGTCGCTGGGCTTGCCGCCGTGAGTGAGCAGAACGGACACGACCTTTGCCATATCGATGCAGCTGCCGCCGCCAAAACCAATAATGACATCGGGCTCTTGGCCATCGAGCCCGTCAACACAAGCCAGAATTGCGGGAGTGGGAAGCTCGGCCTGAGTATCTCCATAGACCCGTACGGTCAGGTCCCTATCCTTCAGAATCCGGACCAACGCCCGGAGTTCCTCTGAAAGGGCTAATCGCGGATCCGTGCAAATGAGGACGTTCGCGCCGAATTGGGCTGCGATATCGGCGACGGAGAAACGTTGCCGGGCGCCGACGACGACCGTGCGTGGCAACCGAAGGACGCCGAAAGTCGCGGGACTGGTACCCGCTGCGTGCGCACACGACATTGTGTTTAACTCTCGTGGGATGGGATAAGCGGCAACCTTGGCGGTGCCGCACGCCCCAGCATTCCAGAGGCGTGTGACAGCTGCTATGTGTCATCAGGCCATAGACTGCTCCTCGGCATGTGGCTCCGCAACACCCGTCCACACGAAACGGCGTTAAGTTTGCCTTCGGCCCCGGCCAGACGTGTGAAATACGATGGGGGCATGGTTACCAGTGTTGATGTGGCCCGTCATTTGGGTTTGTCCCAGTCGACTGTGTCGCGTGCCTTGAGGGGCCATCCGTCCGTCGCTCCGGCTACGAAAGCGCGGATTCTTTCGGTGGCGAGGGAGCTCGGCTATGTGCCGGATGCTGCTGCCCGGATGATGGTGACACGGCGGACGCACGCCGTGGGAGTGGTTGTTGCTGACCTGACAAGTCCTATCTACCCGGTTATTGTTGAGTCCCTGCAGAACCGGCTCCTGGAGCGCGGGTACCGGATGGTCTTGATCCGGGACCCAGATATCTCATCTGATCCGGAAGCTGTTGACGTTCTGGACAGCGCAACGGTTGACGGGATGATTTTTGTTTCGGCGCGGGAATCATCTGCCGCGGTTCGCAGGGTGTTGGAGCGAGGGACACCTGTGGTGCTGCTTAGCCGTGATGACACCACTGTTGAAGTCGAGGCCGTGCTTGCCGATGACCGACGGGCTGGTGAGATCGTCGTTGAGCATCTTGAAGGATTAGGCCACAAGCACATTGGTGTCCTGACCACGCTGCGGGACCGCTCCAATGGTCGGGACCGTGAGGACGGCTTTCGGGCGGCCATGGAACGGCGCGGGCTGGAGGTTCGCGAGGACTGGATCAGGCATCTTCGGCTCACCCATGATGAGGGTGTTCGGGCCGCGCTGGAGTTGCTGAACAGCGGCGATCGGCCCACGGCCGTCTACTGTGTGACGGATGCGTTGGCCTTTGCCGTCTTGGATGCCGCTGCGCAGTTGGGAATCAGTGTTCCGCAGGATCTTTCCGTGGTGGGATTTGACGATTCCGGCCCGGCGGGATGGGCCTTCATTAACCTCACCACTGTGCATCAGCCGATCCCGGAAATGTCGTATCTGGCCGTCGATCGTCTTGCTGGGAGGATCGAAGGTGAGCCTCCCAGCGAAACGATGAAGACCGTGTTTCCGGTCCGTTTGCAGGTCAGGGCGACGACGGGGCCCGCGGTTTAGGCGGTGTTGCGGCCACCGCTGAGGTCCAGGGTCTGACCCGTCATGTAGCTGGCCTCTGTGGAAAGCAGCCATGTGGCCAAAGCAGAGAATTCTTCCGGTAAACCGATCCTGCCCATGGGAACCTTGGCGAGGAGTTGGGCATTTCGTTCCGGGCTCAAGTCCTGCAGGAGCCTGGTTTTCATCATGGATGGCGCGATTGAATTGACCGTCACACCATAGGGTGCCACCTCCTTTGCGGCCGTTTTTACCAACGCAACAAGGCCCGCCTTCGACGCTGAATAGGCTGCCTGGTGCGGATTTCCTTCGCGGGCAGAGATGGAGGAAAGAATGGCAATCCTGCCGTAGGAGTTCTTTGTGAGGATTGGCAGGAGGGCGGCCAGACCGTGCAGGCAGCCATCCAGATTAACGCTCAGAGTCTTGGACCATCCCTCTGCCGGCATCTCCGTCACAGGGACCTCCGGCCCCTGAATGCCGTGGGCAAAGAGCGCACCGTCAATCTTGCCGTGCCGGTCCAGGACAGCGTGCACCGTTTGATCCCAGTCCTGCCTGCTGGTGACATCCAGGGCCAGGCTGTTTGAAGGGCTGCTGCCATTGCCGCGGCCGCCTGAGAAGACATCCGTGCACACAACGGTGGCACCTTCACGTGCCAGACGATCGGCCGTATCCGAGCCAAGCCCGCCGGCAGCTCCGGTCACCAGTATCACCTGGCCCTGGAAGCGCCCGGGCCAGTAGGTCTCCGGAGTGGCCGTGCGGGTCAAATTTTCATGGGTAAGTTCAGTCATCGTGTTCACTTCGATTCGGTTTTCAGGAGGAATGAATCAGGCTTGCGGCAGCCTGATGGAGGCCACGGAGGTGGGAGTCGATCCCTTGTACCTCCACGGCCCGGACATCGGGGACTTCCACGCTGACAGGTGTATCCGGGAAGAGCGCAAGTATCTCCCTGAGTGGAAAGACGCCTTCTCCAGGGGGCAGCCTCTTTGAACGGGATTCGATTTGCCGGGGGGAACCATTGACGTCCTGGCCCAATGGCATGGCGTGCGGGACCGGCAAATCCGGGGTGTCAGCCGGCCCGTCACAGAGCTGGATCACTGTCACTGCCCCGGCGGGCAGTTCCTCCAATTCCGTCAGCCGGCCACCCGCCCTTACGAAGTGCAAAATGTCCAGCATGATCCCGCATCCTGTCTCCTTGACCAGCTGCGCCGCGGCTGCCACGGACGAAAGTGGCTGGTAGGAAATCGGTTCCACCGAGGGCCTGATGCCATATTCCCGTGCATCCCCGACCAGTGCTGCGAGAGTATCCGTGAGCCGGGGAACCTCCGGATCGCTCCCGATGACGTTGAGAACACTCGCCCCCAGAGCCGCTCCAGCCTCCAGAACGGGCTCCCACTCCGCCCTGCCCCGGTTCCCGTTGAGGGTGAATACCTCTACGTCCCGTACGGCGACTCCCCTGGCTGCGAGTCGGTCAAGCGTCCGCGCGGACATGACTGAGCCAGCCGCCATGGGATAGGTCGATTCGCCCGTGGTGGCCGGGAAAACACGGACCCCGACGGAGGTAAAACCGGCATCCGCCGCGGCATCCACCAGCTGGGGCGGGCTCAAATGCAACGCTGACAGGTGGGCCAGGCCAATGGTTCTCTTCATGAATTCCGTCCTGCTCAATGGGTGTTTGACCATGCTCAAACGATGCGCGTATGATCAAAATCACTAAATGACTACGTAGTCATTAAAGCACTCATCCCGCTCGCCAGCAAAGGTGCAGCCGAGCTACAGAAAGGTTGCGGTGAACCGCAATGTCGAGTCCCCAAACCCCAAAGACCGGAAGTTCCACCACGGTGAGTACGCCCACCCATCCCCCGGTAACCATCAACGCCAAGGCCGGCCGCCGCGCCGCACTGGCAAGCACCGTCGGCGCCGTAGTCGACTGGTATGACTTCTTTCTCTATGGCACAGCCGCCGCCGTTGTCTTCGGTCCCCTCTTCTTCCCATCCGACAACCAAGTGGCCGGCCTTCTGGCCTCCATGGGCTCCTTCGCCGTGGGGTTCTTGTTCCGTCCGCTGGGCGGGGCCATCTTCGGCCACTTCGGTGATAAATACGGACGCCGCACCATGCTCTTCATCACCGTCGTCATGATGGGCCTGGCCAGCACTGCCATAGGATTGCTCCCCGGCTACGCCGCGATCGGCGTCGGAGCACCCATCCTGCTCGTAACCCTGCGCGCCGTCCAAGGCATGGCTGTCGGCGGAGAATGGGGCGGTGCCGCATTGATGGCCGTTGAAAACGCACCCGCCGGCAAACGGAATTTCCTGGCAACAGGCGTCCAGATCGGTTCGTTCGTCGGCTTGCTGCTCGGCACTGCCGCCTTCTCCCTGGTGACCGCCATGACCACCCCCGAACAGTTCCTTGCATGGGGCTGGCGGCTGCCATTCCTGATCAGCATCCTGTTCGCACTCGTCGGTCTCTGGATCCGTGCAGGGGTACCGGAATCGGCAGAGTTCGCTGCAGCCAAAGAAGAGCAACAAGCCGCCCGCGCACCATTGGCAGAGGCACTGAGGACCAGCCCCAAGAAAATCCTGGCAGTGATAGGCATGCGGATGGTGGATCAAAGCACTTTCTACATGGGCTTCACGTTCTCGCTTGCCTACGTCAAGAATTTCACTGACACCCCCTCGTCCACAGTTTTGACCGCGTCAATGGTCGCCATGGTTCTAGCCATCCCCTTCCTGGCACTTTGGGGTCGGCTCGCCGACAAGTTCGGCAGGAAATGGTTCTACATCATCGGCCCGCTGGCCGCAGCGCTCTCAGCCGCACCGTTCTTCGCAGCCCTTGAAAGCGGAGACCTCTTCCCGATGATCCTTGGCTTTGTGGCCCTCATCAATCTCGGACACAACATCTCCACCTGCGTTCAGCAAACCTGGTTCACCGATATGTTCGACGTCCGCATCCGATACAGCGGCGCAGGGTTCGCCTACGCACTGGCCGGCGCCGTGGGCGGTTTCATCCCCCTGATCGCCACCGCCCTCATGGCCAGCAGTGGCAGTTGGGTCCCTGCTGCGGCACTGCTCGCCGGGCTCAGTCTCATCGCCCTCGTCTCAAGCCTCTGGTCCTACAAATGGGCCAACAAGGAACACCACTAGGTCCAGACCAACACCCAGCCACCAATCCAGTCCACGAGAACAACAACGAAGGCCAGAACCGAGTGAAGACCACCAAAACCAATGAAACAAGCACAACGCCACGCACTACCCTGGATTGCGATGTCCTGGTGATCGGATCGGGCGCCGGCGGCCTGTCAGCAGCGGTCACAGCCGCATACCACGGCCTGAAAGTCATTGTTGTGGAAAAGGCGGACGTCTGCGGCGGTGCCACAAGCTGGTCCGGGGGCTGGGCCTGGACCCCGGGAAACCCCTTGGCCAAGGCAGCCGGAATCCACGAGGACCGCGAACTCTTCCGAACCTATCTCCGGCACCGGCTCGGGAGAAACTACAACCCGGAAAGGATCGAAGCATTCCTCGAAGCGGTACCCCACATGGTTGGCTTCTTTCACAACAAAACGAGCCTCCAATTCGTCCCCGGGGCCAAGATCAAAGACATCTACGGGCAAACACCGGGCGCGGGAAGCGGAAACCGCTCCGTCGGCCCCAAACCCTTCAACGCCCGAAACATCAAGCCGGAGCTACGAGCCAAAGCACGCCACCAACTCTACGAAACATCATTCCTGGGAATGGGCATCATGGCCGGACCCGACCTCACCAAATTCCTCTCCGCATCCCAGGGCAACATTGGCGGACTGCTGCATGCAACCTGGCGGGTAGGACTTCACATCCTGGACCTGATCGTCCACCGCCGAAACATGCAACTCGTCAACGGCACAGCACTTACCGCCAGGCTCCTCAAGTCAGCTGACGACCTTGGCGTCGACATTCGCGTCTCCACCCCCGCCGAACGCCTCCTCACCGACGAGACAGGAAAGGTCAGTGGCGCCGTCGTACATTCACCCGACGGCAGCCGCACCATCAACGCATCCCGCGGCGTCGTACTGGCCACGGGCGGCTTCCCCAAAGACGTCGCCCGGCGCGCCCAGCTATTCCCCAACACTCCCACCGGTGAAGAACACTGGACCCTGGCTCCCAAGGAAACCACTGGAGACGGCATCACCATGGCACAAGCCATCGGTGCCAGATTCGACACCGACCTCGAATCGCCCGCGGCCTGGTGCCCCGTCTCCCTGGTCCCCTACCGCAACGGCCGCACAGGAACCTTCCCCCACATCATGGACCGGGCCAAACCAGGCAGCATCGGTGTGCTGAGGAACGGTCAACGATTCGTCAACGAAGCCAACGGTTACTACGACTACGTCGAAGGAATGCTCCACGCCACGCCCGAGGGCGAACCCGTTGAAGCCTGGCAAATCGCAGACGCCGAATACGTCCGCAAATTCCCGCTTGGAATGGCCAAACCACTGCCCGTACCACTGTTCCCCTACCTTCGATCGGGCTACCTGAAAAAAGGCGACACCATCGAAGAACTAGCCACCGCATGTGGCATCGTTCCGCACGCCTTGGCTCAAACCGTAGCCCGATTCAATGACAACGCGCGCAAGGGCATCGACCCCGAATTCAACCGCGGAGCCACCGAATTCAACCGATACGGCGGGGACCCCAAACAATCCCCCAACCCGTCCCTCCGCCCACTGGAGAAAGGACCCTTCTACGCAGTCAAAGTGCTCCCCGGATCCTTCGGCACATTCGCAGGCCTCGCCACGGACCCTCGCGCACGTGCCTTGGACTCGACTGGCCAACCCATCAACGGACTCTACGTCGCAGGCAACGACCAAGCCTCCGTCATGGGCGGGCACTACCCAGCCGGAGGCATCAACCTCGGGCCGGCGCTGACTTTCGGGTACATTGCCGGACGCGACCTGGCGGGCGTCACCGGTTATGAAGATGACGGGGAGCCGGTTCTTGAGTACAGCAGGGGGAGCCAGCAGTAGCTACGCTCTCGAGTCAAGCTACGTCTCATTCGTCTGCGGCTTTCGCTTCTGCTTGTTCCTGACGGAGATATTCGATTGCAAAGGGGTATTCCGCTGGTCTGCGATCGCGGCGGGCTGGCTTCTCTGCAGCATAGGGGCAGATCTTTCTGGCCAGTTCCTTTTCCTGTTCGGATCATCTGCCCCACGCGCCGTGCGACGAACAGGCCCGATTCAGGCATACCCAGGTTCCCAGTAGTCAGCGGCACCTGCAGCCCGCTCCGGTGCCACAACCAGGTCCAATCACCGAAGCGGTAAAGACCCGCGCGCTCACCTGGGGTCAGTCGAGCAGCGCTACGCCGAACTCGGCGACGACGGCCCGCAGTTCCCTGAGGTAGTGCTGCGCCTGGTCGGTGAGCGGGATCGCGGCGTGGCCGATCCAGCCGATCTCGATGCGTTCGTCAACGTCGAGCGGGATGGCGACGATCTCCGGGTCGAGCTCCCCGCTGATGATGCCCGTGGAGATGGTGTAGCCGTGGAGCCCGATCATGAGGTTGAAGATCGTGGCACGGTCAGAGACCCGGATCTCCTGCTTACTGGACATGGTGGAGAGAATCTCCTCTGCGAAGTAAAAGGAGTTGTTCGCACCTTGATCGAAGGTCAGCCGCGGCATCCCGGCGAGATCATCGAGGGTCGCACGCTCTTTTGAAGCGAGCGGGTTGTTCCGTGCAACGAAAATGTGAGGATCGGCGAGGAAAAGCGGAGTGAACGCGAGCCCGGATTCCCGGAGCAGCTTGTCGATGACTTTCCGGTTGAAATCGTTCCGGTAGAGGATGCCTATCTCACTCCGGAGCGTCCGGACATCCTCAATGATGTCCCACGTGCGGGACTCACGCAGCGAGAACTCGTATTCGGCTACATCAGTGGCCTTGACCATCCGGACGAAGGCGTCCACCGCGAACGAGTAGTGCTGTGTTGACACCCCGAGCAGACGCCGCCGCGGCGGCCTGCCAAGGTAGCGCTGTTCAAGGAGAGCGAACTGCTCGACGACCTGCCTCGCGTAGCCGAGGAACTCTACCCCGTCGGCGGTGAGGGTGGCCCCGCGGGCGGAGCGAACCAGGAGCGCACGGCCCACCCGCGCCTCAAGGTCCTTCATCGATGCGGACATGGTCGGCTGCGCTACGTAGAGAAGATCGGCAGCCGCGGAGATCGACCCCTCTGCTGCAACTTCTATGAAGTAGCGGAGCTGTTGCAGGGTCAATCCGCTCGAAATCTGGGCCATAGGAAAATTCTATATCAATGCATAGCAACCACTAGTTACCTGATACCTCGCCCCAGGCTGCACCATGGATACATCACCTTCGGAAAGGCCGTCTCCGGCCCATCAACGGAATGGCAGCACATGGCAGACGACTTCACGTTCAGCATCACCACCACCCCCTTCGACGAGGACTACTCACCCTCGGAAGGCTCGCGGATCACCACGAATTTCGCCAACCTGGCACGCGGCGAGCACCGCCAGGAGAACCTCCGCAACGCCTTGACCATGATTCGACGCCGCTTCAACGATCTCGCAAGCTGGGACAACCCGGACCGGGACCGTTACACGCTCGAGCTTGAGATCGTTTCCGTGCAGATTGAGTTCACTGCGGAAGGTACGGATCAGAAGTTCCCCTTGTTCGAGGTTCTCGACATCCAAATCGTCGACCAACTGAACGGGGTCCGCCACCAAGGGATCGTCGGGAACAACTTCTCCTCCTACGTCCGTGACTTCGACTTCAGCGTCGTACTGCCAGCGGCATCAGCAGAGGCAGGCAAGCCCACCGTCCCGGAGAACTTCGGCGATCTGCACGGCAAACTGTTCCAGCAATTCCTCGATTCCCCGGCATGCCAGGAACGTTTCCCGCAGCCGCCAGTGGTGTGCATCAGCGTCTCCACCACCAAGACGTACCGGCGAACGGAAAACCATCACCCCGTCCTGGGCGTCGAGTACCAGCAGGACGAGTTCTCACTGACGGACGCGTACTTCGCAAAGATGGGGCTGCAGGTTCGCTACTTCATGCCACGCGGCAGCGTTGCGCCGCTGGCCTTCTATTTCCGCGGCGACCTGCTCAACGACTACTCCAACCTGCAGCTCATCGGCACGATCAGCACCATGGAGACGTTCCAGAAGATCTACCGCCCGGAAGTCTACAACGCGAACTCCGCCGCCGCCGTCGTCTATCAGCCGAGCCTGGGAGAGCAGGACTATTCGCGGACCCAGATCGATTACGACCGCGTCGAGCGCAGTCAGCTCGCGGTCACTCAGGCGAAGTACACGGAGGAACACTTCATCACGCCCCACAAGGATCTATTGGACCAGTGGACCGCCAAATACCCCGCCCTCGTCAACTGACCCACGGAGAAACGTCAATCATGAACACACTTTTGCCCACCACTGTTGTCGGAAGCCTGCCCAAACCATCGTGGCTCGCACAGCCCGAGACTCTGTGGTCTCCCTGGAAACTGGAGGGAGATGCGCTGCTCGAGGGCAAGCAGGATGCGCTGCGCATCGCCATCCACGAACAGAGCCGACGCGGCATCGACATCGTCAGCGACGGCGAGCAAACCCGCCAGCACTTCGTCACCACCTTCATCGAGCATCTCAGCGGGGTCGACTTTGAACAGCGCAAGACCGTGCGCATCCGCGATCGCTACGACGCAAGCGTGCCCACCGTCGTCGGACCGGTGCGCCGCGAGCGGCCGGTATTCGTCGACGACGCGAAGTTCCTCCGTGCAACCACGGACCGGCCGATCAAATGGACGCTTCCCGGTCCCATGACCATGGTGGACACACTCTTCGATGACCACTACAAGAGCCGCGAGAAGCTGGCCTGGGAGTTCGCTGCGATCTTGAACCAGGAAGCGAAAGAACTCGAGGCGGCCGGTGTGGACATCATCCAGTTCGACGAGCCCGCGTTCAACGTCTTCCTCGATGAGGTCAAGGACTGGGGCGTCGCTGCGCTAGAGCGAGCGGCAGAAGGACTGCGTGCGGAAACCGCCGTGCACATCTGCTACGGCTACGGGATCAAGGCCAACAACGACTGGAAGGCGACGCTCGGCTCGCAGTGGCGGCAGTACGAGGAAACGTTCCCGCTGCTTCAGAGCTCCAGCATCGACATCATCTCCCTGGAATCCCAGAACTCCCACGTGCCCATGGACCTCATCGAGCTCCTCCGCGGCAAGAAAGTCATGCTCGGGGCAATCGACGTCGCAAGCGAGACCATCGAGACCCCGGAGGAAGTCGCCGACACCCTCCGCAAAGCCCTGCAGTTCGTCGACGCGGACAAGCTCATTGCCAGCTCCAACTGCGGCATGGCACCATTCCCCCGGGACGTCGCACTGGCCAAGCTGAGTGCCCTCAGCGCAGGGACGGGAATCGTTCGCGAGGAACTCGAGCGCTCCGCCCCCAAGGTGTCCTAACGATGTTCCACGCCTACCCCCCAGACACCTGGCTCGGGGCTCCGGAGCAAAGCTTCCCCTCCTCCCTCTCGGCCGACGAATTCAAAGCACTGTTTCGTGGCCACCCAGGCGGTGTCGCCGTCATCACGGCCGATGCCGGCGAAGGACCGGTGGCACTGACAGTGTCGTCTGTGGTGTCAGTGAGTGCGGAACCTCCGTTGCTGATTTTCTCGGTCTCGGCACTGTCCTCTGCGTCTACGGTGCTTTCGCGCGCCGAAACCGTCGTCGTGCACCTGCTGGACGCGCACGACGTCGACTTGGCGAAGTTCGGAGCGACCCCCGGTGCGGACCGCTTTGACCAGACGCACCGCTGGTCCGCCCTTGCAACCGGCGAAGCGGTATATAACGATGTCCGCGCCTGGGTGCGCTGCGCCGTCATCAACCGCATGGAGGTAGGGACCTCCACCATCATCGCCGTTCACGCCCTGGAGTCCCGCGTGATGCGTGACGTCCCAGCGGGCGAACCCGGCGACGCCCTGGTCTACCACAACCGCTCATGGCACCGACTCGGCGAGCATTCCAAGCTCGAGGGCTAAGCGCCTCGCCAACAACGCGGGGCGCCAAGCCTATACCAGACGTATCAAAGCACTCACGGCTGGAAGCGGTAACCCATCCCTGGTTCGGTGATGAAGTGTTGCGGATTACCCGCCTCCAGTTCGAGCTTGCGCCGAAGCTGCGCCATGTAAACCCGGAGATAGTTGGCTTCCTTGGCATAGGCCGGCCCCCATACCTCGGTGAGGAGCTGTTGCTGGGTGATGAGTTTTCCGGGGTTCCGGACAAGAACGTCCAGAATGCTCCACTCGGTGGGAGTTAATCGAACGTCATCACCACCGCGGTTGGCCTTTCTCCCTGCCAGATCGAGCGTGAATGAGGACGTCGCAACTACGGGAGATTCATCGGAAGGTTCCACCGTCCGTCGTAGGATCGCCCGGAGCCGCGCCAGTAGTTCCTCCAGGCCAAACGGCTTGGTGATGTAGTCGTCCGCTCCGGCATCCAGTGCCTCAACTTTATCGGTGGACCCGTGCCGTGCGGACAGGACCAGGATGGGCACGTCGCTCCATTCGCGGATCCTGGTGATGACGTGAATCCCCTCGATGTCGGGTAGTCCGAGGTCAAGGACGACGACGGCGACCGGGTACTGTGCCGCTGATAGTAAGGCGGCTTCACCGTCTGCGGCGGTCGTTACGTCATAGCCGTGGGCCTTCAGGGTGATCTGCAGGGCTTTGAGGATGTGCGGATCGTCATCCACCACCAAAATGTTGCTCATCAGAGGACCCGCCTGATGTCAGCAGGTGGGACATGGGGGTGGTGAAGCAGCACAGATTGCGCCTGCCCTGAAGCCCGTTCCATGGGCGCTCCGGTGGACAGCGGCATCCGGATGACCATGGTCAGGCCTCCGCCCGGTGTTGCCTCGGCCGTCAGGGTTCCTCCCATGGCTTCCGCGAAGCCCTTTGCGACCGCCAGGCCCAATCCGACGCCGGTGCTCGCGGGTACGTCATCCAGGCGCTGGAAGGGCTGGAACATGCGCACGACGCCGTCGGCGGGAACGCCTTGGCCGTGGTCGATGATCCGCAGCTCTCCCGAGGGGCGGCCGCCCAAGGACGTGGTGCTCAGCCCGCCGCCCGAAGCAACGATCACGATGTCCGAGCCCGGCGCATACTTGACGGCATTCTCCGCGACGTTGGCGATCACGCGTTCCAGCATGCCGGCGTCAGCGTCGATGGCGGGCAGGTTCGACGGCAGGTCCACGCGGATACTGCCGGAAGGTACTCCACGTAACGCGGGCGGGATGACCTCATGCCAACGGACGGGTTTGATCAGGGCGTTGACCGAGTCTGAGGTGATCCTGGACATGTCCAGGAGGTTTCCCACCAGGACATCGAGCCGATCCGAACACTCGTCGATTGTCGTCAGCAGGTCCTGCTGTTCCTCGGGCGTGTAGGCCACGTCTTGTTGTTTAAGTCCACCGACCGCCAGTTTGATGCCGGCCAGGGGTGTGCGGAGATCGTGGGAAACGGCGCGAAGGATGGACGTTCGCATGATGTTGCTTTCGGCCAGCCGCATGACTTCGCGGCGGCTGGCCGCAAGCTGCCTGCGCTCCAGCTGGGCTGCAAGATGCGTGCCGAAGGCTCCAAGAAGGCGTCGGTCGCTCGCTGGAAGAGTCCTGCCATACAGAATCAGACGGGTCCGATCATCGATCCGCTCCGTGGTGCCGCCGGCAAGCTGACCATTGCTTTCAGGAGTCGCTGAGTCTATCTCACCGGCTTTGGCCAGCAGTCGCCGGGCCCTTTCGGGCTCGGATCCGTCGTCGGCCGTGAACAATGCCGCCCCCCGCATTTGGAAGACTTCCAAGGCCTGTGCCAGCAGTCCTTGGACGGTATCCTCCGCATCCGTTGCTCCGCGCGTCAAATCAGCCATGGTTGCAGCTTCTGCACTGGCGCGCCTGGCCTCCTTTGATCGCCTTGCCGAGATGTCGACGACGGCGGCCACCGCGGCCGAGACGCCGACGAAGACAAGGAGCGCCAGCAGGTTCTGGGGATCGCTGATGGTCAGGTTTCCAACAGGTGGCGTGGAGAAGTAGTTCACCAAAAGGCTGCTCCAGACTGCCCCCAGGAGCGCAGGCCAGAGTCCACCGACCAAGGCAACAGCGACCGAACCGGTGAGCTGGACGAGAACCGCCGTCGCGATGTTGTGGGACGGACTCGCCGCCAGAATGAGCTGCAACAATGCCGGCAGGACAACCGCAAGTCCAAACCCTACTGCCGCCCGGGTCTTCCCGAGTTCACCACGGTAGGGTCGGTCCACACCCTGGCCGCCCAGCGGATGGGAGACCATGTGAACGTCGATGTCTCCTGATTCCCGGACAACCCTGTTACCGACGCCGCTGCCCATCAACCGCCCGGCCAGGGAACGGTGGCGGGAAACGCCCACCACGATCTGTGTCGCGTTAACGCTGCGTGCGAAGTCCAGGAGCGCCTGGGCCGGGTCCTCCCCCGCCACCGTGTGGTAGCTGCCGCCGAGGTCCCGGATCAGGTGTCGCTGCGATTCGAGTTCCTGTGGTGACTCAGCGGCAACACCATCGGCTGCGCGGACGTGGACGGCCAGGAGGTCGCCGCCGTTGACCCGTTTGAGTATTCGGGCGGCCCTGCGGATCAGGACTTCGCCTTCGGGGCCACCGGTCAGCCCGATAACGATGCGTTCCCGGGCTGGCCAGCTGGCATCGATGTTGTTCTCTGCCCTGTACTTAGCCAGTCCTTCATCCACGCGGTCGGCAAGCCAGAGCAAGGCGAGCTCCCGCAATGCCGTCAGATTTCCGAGCCGGAAGTAGTTCGACAGGGCTGCATCCACTTTGTCGGCAGCATAGATCTTCCCGTCCCCTAAACGTTGGCGGAGCAGTTCCGGGGAGATGTCCACCAGATGGATCTGGTCGGCACGGCGCACGACGTCGTCGGGAACGGTCTCTGCTTGGCGGACTTCCGTGATCGCCAGGACAACGTCCCCCAGTGAGGCCAGATGTTGGACGTTCACGGTGGACAGCACGTTGATGCCTGCCTCGAGGAGTTCCTCGATATCCTCCCAGCGTTTTTTATTGCCACTGCCCGGGACGTTGGAGTGGGCGTACTCATCGACGACGGCGGTGTGCGGCCGCCGCGCCAAGACGGCGTCGAGATCCATTTCCTCAAAGGCCGTCCCCCGGTACTGGATGGTCCGTGATGGGATTGATTCCAGGCCCTGGGTCAACGCCCGGGTATCGCTGCGGCCGTGATCCATGGCGAAGGCCACCACAACGTCCTCGCCGCGACCAAGCAGCCGGTGGGCCTCTTCGAGCATGGCGTAGGTCTTGCCAACACCCGGGGCAGCCCCCAGGAAGATTCTCAGTGTCGCCCGTGCCATAGCCTCATTCTTTCACCCCGAAGGCCCTCCGCTCCGACGGTCAGGTGCCTCACCGCGCGGCCTCCGCAACCGCCAGGTTCAGTTCGGCGACATTCACCGAGGGCTGACCGAGGAAAGCCTCCAGTCCATGGCTCGTGTGCTTGGTCACGAGGCCCTGAAGCGCGTCCGGGGTGAGCTCTTGCGCTTTGGCAACTCTTGGGATCTGGAGGGTGGCGTACTCGACAGAGATGTCCGGATCCAGTCCTGAGCCGCTGGCCGTCACGGCATCTGCAGGCACGGCGGACTCGCTGACGCCTTCCAGCTCCGCAACAGCGGCACGGTTGGCGGTGACGGCGTCGAGCAATTTTGTGTCGTTGGGACCCAGGTTACTGGCCGACGACGTCGCCGGGTCCCAGCCGACCGCCGAAGGCCGTGCATGGAACCAGGCCGGGTCCTGTGTACCTGCCTCGTCTGCGGAGGCCTGCGCGATCAGCGCTGATGCCGCCGGATTTCCGGCGTCGTCTTTCACGATGGACCCGTTGGCTTGGAACGGGGCAACAGCCTGTCCCACACCGAAGACTGCCAGCGGATAGGCAAGCCCCAGGATGAGGGTGGAGAGCAGCAGGAACCGCAGGGCGGTGCCTGCTTGACGGAGATAACCGAGCAGCATGTTCATGGTGGTCCTAGCCGATGCCGGGGATGAGGGAAATGAGCAGGTCAATCAATTTGATGCCGATGAACGGCGCCACGAGCCCGCCGAGGCCGTAGAGGAGCAAGTTCCTGCCAAGCGCCTGGTTTGCTGAGACCGCCCGGTATTTCACGCCGCGCAGTGCCAGAGGCACCAGAACGATGATGATGAGGGCGTTGAAGATCACAGCTGACAGGATGGCCGAGGCCGGGGTGGCCAGGCCCATGAGGTTCAGCAGTCCCAGGCCCGGGAAAGCTGCGGTGAAGAGCGCGGGGACAATGGCGAAGTACTTTGCAACGTCATTAGCTACGGAGAACGTAGTCAACGCACCCCGGGTGATGAGAAGTTGTTTTCCGATGCCCACGATGTTGATCAGCTTGGTGGGATCGGAATCCAGATCCACCATGTTCGCCGCTTCCTTGGCAGCCGGTGTCCCTGAGTTCATCGCCACGCCCACGTCGGCGGCGGCAAGGGCCGGTGCGTCGTTGGTGCCGTCGCCGGTCATGGCAACCAGGCGGCCTTCGCCCTGTTCGCGGCGGATGACGTCCAGTTTGTCTTCGGGGGTGGCTTCAGCGACAAAGTCGTCGACTCCGGCCTCCGCGGCAATCGCTTTGGCCGTGACAGGGTTGTCGCCGGTGATCATCACCGTTCGGATGCCCATCCGCCGGAGCTCGGCGAATCTGGCGTGCATGCCGGGCTTGACCACGTCGGCCAGGTGCACTGTTCCCAAAACCCGGGTTCCGCCGTCGTGCGTGCTTTCGGCGACCAGCAGCGGTGTGCCACCCTCCGCCGAAATTTCCTGCACCCGTCGCTGAACCTCGGCGGGCATGCGCCCGCCGGCCTCCATGACATAGCGTTCGACGGCGGACGCGGCACCTTTTCGGATCCGGCGTCCGTCAACGTCCAAGCCGCTCATGCGGGTGCTGGCCGTGAATTCAACGATGGCAACCTCCTTCGACGCATTCCGGATCTCCTCCATATCCGGACCGTTCCTGCCTTTGTCGTTGGCAAGGTCCACAATGGAGCGCCCTTCAGGGGTTTCATCGGCCAAACTGGACAGGCGAGCGGCCTCGATGAGATCGGAGTGCTCCACGTCATTGGCCGGGAAGAAATTGACTGCGCGCCGGTTGCCGTAGGTGATGGTGCCGGTCTTATCCAGCAGCAACGTGGTGATATCGCCCGCCGTTTCCACCGCGCGCCCTGACGTTGCCAGGACATTATGCTGGACCAGCCGGTCCATGCCCGCGATGCCGATAGCCGGAACCAATGCGCCAATGGTGGTAGGAATCAAGCACACCAACAGGGCTACCAGCACGATGGGTGACGGCGTGGCCCCGGCCAAGGATGCGAACGGCGCCAGAGTCATGGTGACCACCAGGAAGACGATGGTGAGCGATACCAGCAGCACGTGCAGGGCGATTTCGTTGGGCGTCTTTTGACGGACTGCTCCCTCAACGAGTTTGATCATCCGGTCAATGAACGTCGCTCCAGGCTCGGCAGTAATGCGGACCAGGATGCGGTCTGAGAGAACCTTGGTGCCACCGGTGACGGACGAACGGTCACCACCGGATTCACGGATCACCGGCGCTGATTCGCCCGTGATGGTGGACTCGTCAACGCTGGCAAGGCCCTCGATGATCTCGCCATCGGACGGGATGACGTCGCCGGCTTCACAGATGACCACATCGTTCAACTTAAGGTCCGTTCCAGGAACCTCCTTGAGGATCCCATCCTCCAAACGGAGCCGCGCGAGAACCCCTTGGCGGCTGGCCCGAAGACTGAGGGCCTGGGCCTTCCCGCGGCCTTCGGCGATGGCCTCCGACAGCGTGCCGAACAGCGCGGTGAGCCAGAGCCAAACAGTCACGGCTATGCCAAACACGTCTGGTTTGACCGTACAGATCACCGTGCAAATGGCGGCGCCTACCAGCACCACGAACATCACTGGCGAATGGATCATTTGCCGAGGGGAAAGTTTTTTCACGGCCACGGGAAGGGCCGCCCGGATAGTAGCTGCGTTCAGCTTCGCCGGCGCTTTGGTGTGGTGTTTATGTTCTCCCGGAGTGCCAAGGGGGTTGCCGTCGGCGTACGTCAGCGCGGCGTCATCCGTTGCCGATGCCGTGGTGGACGGAGTCATTTGATGAGTCCTTCTGCGAGGGGGCCCAAAGCCAGGGCCGGGAAGTAGCTAAGTGCGGTCATGATCACGGTCACGCTGAACAGCAGCAAGCCGAAGAGCCAGCCATGGGTGGGCACGGTTCCGGAAGAGGCCGGGATTTTTCGTTGCCTGGCCAGCGAACCGGCCAGCGCCAGCACGAGCGCAATGGGCAGCAAGCGGCCGAGGAGCATGGCGATCCCGAGCATCACCGAAAGGTATGGACCGGAGCTGGTGATGCCGCCAAAAGCAGAACCGTTGTTGTTGGCTCCGGAGGTAAAGGCGTAGAGCACCTCGCTGAACTGGTGCGGACCGGATGCGGGGGCGTTGGACATGACGCCCGGCAACAGCACCGTGACGCCTGCCATGACCAACACCAACGCAGGTGTCACCAGAATGTAGAGGGCTGTGAGCTTCATCTCCCGTGGACCGATCTTCTTGCCCAGGAATTCAGGCGTGCGGCCCACCATAAGGCCCGCAATGAAGACGGCGATGATGGCCAGGACCAGCATTCCGTACAGTCCGGACCCGGTTCCTCCGGGGGCCACCTCGCCGAGCATCATGTTCAGCATGGCGACACCACCCGCCAGTGGGGGCAACGAGTCGTGGGCAACGTTGACCGCTCCGGTGGACGTAAGGGTGGTGGAAGCTGCGAAGATCGAGCCGGCAGCCGGTCCCAGACGCTGTTCGAAACCTTCGCCCAGACCTCCGGCAGCCGCCGTCGCGGTTCCTTGGGCCGAAGCAACAGCCCACCCCATCAATGCTGTGGACGTCAGCCAAAGCCCAGCCATGACGCCCGCAACGGTGTAGCCCTGACGCTGGTCCCCCACCATCCGCCCGTACATGTTCGGGAGCGCCGAAGGGATCAGCAGGATCAGGAAGACCTGGAACATACTTGTGAAAATGCTCGGATTCTCAAACGGATGCGCGGAGTTTGCATTGAAGTAGCCGCCACCGTTGGTGCCCAGAACCTTTATTGCTTCCTGGGAAGCGACCGGTCCACCCGGAATCACCTGGGTGACCCCACTGGCCGTATTGGTGACCTCCGTGGACCAGAAGTTCTGGACGACGCCGCCGATCACCAATGCGATGGCCCCCACGGTTGCCAAGGGAAGAAGGACACGGAAGGAGGCCCTTGCGAGGTCAACCCAGAAGTTGCCAAGACGCTCTGTCTTGGTTCGCATAATGCCGCGGATCAGGGCGACCACCACCACAATCCCTACGGCGGCCGAAAGGAAGTTCTGGACGGCCAGCAGGCACATCTGGACGAAAATGCCCACAGTGGCCTCCGGCACGTACGTTTGCCAGTTGGTATTCGTGACGAACGAGATGGCTGTGTTCATTGCAATCCACGGATCCACGCCCGGAAGGTCATTGCTGCCGGGAAGAACGCCTTGGAGTCGCTGCAACAGGAAAATCATTAAAATGGAGACCGCCGAGAACACCAGAACGCTGCGCAGATACACAGACCAGCTCTGTTCAGTTCCGGCATCGACCCCGGCCAAGCGATGGAACAACCTCTCAGGCCGCGACGATTCAGTGCCCGAGAAAACCCGTTCCAGATACACGCCCAAGGGCTTGTGCAACAGCACGAGAACGAGCACCAGGACGACTAACTGGGTGATGAAGGAAGCAGCGCTGAAGACCACCGGCCATCACCACTTTTCCGGGTGAAGCAACACTGTCAGCAAATAGCCCACAGCGGCGAGGCCGGCCAGGAACAGTCCGATCCACATGATCGCATCCAGCGTCATTGCCCGCTCACCGGACCATCGCCGTCGACCATTTTGCCCAAGAGGTGGGCAACCCACATCACGATTCCCATGCACGCCATAAGAATCACCACAACAGCCACGTCGGCCACTGGAACGTCCTTTCATCAGCGCCCCGTTCGCGGGGCTGATGTCAGTCAATCCCTTGAAACGGGACGAAAAGACGATCCTTACGGTTCCTTAATGCCGGCGGGGTGGTTCTTGATGAATCCTTAACGCCAAGACGGGCCGGCTCAAGGTTCAGCCGACGTGGACCCAAGGCCGCCGCGTGACATCCGGTTCGGCTTGCCGCAAGACTTCACGTGTTACCGGGGCGATTTCACCTTCGCCCAGGAAAAGGAAACGCACTAGATTGAGCACGGGATTGCCCTCCGTCCAGCGGAAATAGATATGCGGCATCAACCCTGTTACGTCCCGGATATGCAGAAGTACTGAGGCGATGGTGTTCGGAACAGCCGGTGCGTGAACTTCCAGGACCCGGTAACCGTGCCGGACAACCCCCTTCACTTCCAATGCGGTTTCGAAATCCGAGGAGTCATCCACCACCACTTCCAGGAACAGCGCCGGGAAGTCCGCAGGCAGGTGGCTGACAGCAACGGCAGAGTCGAACTTATCCCGGTATGCCTTCGCGGTTTGCCTCAAAGGTTCATGCGAGATGATGCCAATGGGTCCGTCCTCGATGGCTGTGATGAACTCGATGGCCTTTTGGTCAAAGCGGACATGAGTGGCGTGCAGTTCGAACGAGCGCAGCACCCTGGACAACAGCGAGATCAAGATGATGCCCAGAATGAAAAAACCGGCGATCCTGATACCCTCTGGCCTCTCAATAATGTTTGCCACTGTTGTGTAGATGAAGACCACGGCAATGACTCCGAAGCCCCAGGTGCGTTTGGGTTGCTGTCGTCTGCGGGCCGATAGGGTCACTGCAACGGCGGCAGAGGTCATGAGCACCAGGACACCGGTGGCATACGCTCCGCCTTGGGCGTCCACATCGGCATCGAAGAGGTAGGTGACCAGAAAAGCGATGGCCGCGAAGACCAACACCAGGGGGCGCACGGCTTTAGCCCACTCCGGTGCCATGCCAAACCGTGGAAGGTACCGTGGAACGAGGTTCAAGAGCCCCGCCATGGCCGAAGCGCCGGCGAACCAGAGAATGGCAATCGTGCTGACGTCGTACAAGGTGCCAAAACCGGCACCCAGATGCTCGTGGGCCAGAAACGCCAAGGCACGCCCGTTGGCCTCTCCGCCTGGTTGGAATTCACTTTCAGGGATGAGCACCACTGTGGTGAAACTGCTGGTGATCAGGAACGAACTCATGATCACCGCCGCTGTTGTCAACAGCCGGCGGGTCCCCTTGATGCGCCCTTCAGGGTACGCTTCCGCATCCGAAACGTGGCCCCTTACCTGGGGCATTACGGCCACTCCGGTTTCAAATCCCGACAAGCCCAGAGCGAGCTTGGGGAACACCAGCAAGGCGATTCCGACGGCCATGAACGGATTCCCATGTGACGTTGTCAGCGCTGTCCACCAATCCCCCACAGCAGACGGGTGCGTGAAAACCTCCACGAGTGTTGTTGCCACCACCACAACATTCAGTGCCAGATACAGGGCAACCAGCACCACTGCCACGCCAATGGCCTCCTTGAACCCGCGCAAAAAGACGGCGGCAAGCAAAGCAAGCAAAATCAGTGTGATGGCCACATGCTGCCCGTGGAACCATCCGGGCACGAAAGGATTCTCAATCAGGTGTGCCGTCGCGTCGGCTGCAGAGAGTGTCATGGTGATCATGAAATCGGTTGCCGCGAAACCGAGCAGGACCAGGACCAATAACTTTCCGCCCCATCTTGGCAGCAAACGCTCGAGCATGGCGATCGAACCCTCGCCCCTGTGGCTTTCTCCCGCAACACGGCGATACACAGGTAGCGCCCCCAACAGCGTTACAGCAACGAGGACCAGCGTAGCCAAAGGGGAGATCACCCCTGCCGCCAATGCCGCGATGGCCGGTTGATAGCCAAGAGTGGAGAAATAGTCGACCCCGGTCAGGCACATGACCTGCCACCAGGAATGCGTCTTTTCCCGCGTCGAACGCACACCGCCGGGCCCCTGATGGGAACCTCTGGAGTCCTGGAGGCCGAACAACAGCCACGATCTGAATCGCTCCGGAACCCTTGGACCAAGGGCGGACGGATCCGCTGGGGGCCTGCTCATAGTGGTCATAACTGCCTCCCGTGGGATGCGTACCCTGACTCCTACGGCGAACCTAGCACCAAGTACCCATCGCTTCTGCTTGAGCGCTTATATCTTGATGAAATCCTTGCACCCCAGCCCAGATCCTCAGCAAAGGTACCCAACAGGGGCGCCCGCGAGTCCCGCTTCTCACCCAATTCCTGCTGGGTTTGGAACATTTGGGGTACATCTCCTTGCTTGGGTTTCAGCCTCTACTGCCATAGCCGACGTGGTGGGGATCCGGTGCCCGGAAAACCCAGCCGGGCTACTTGCTGGCCAGGCCTCCTGATGGGGGTACTGACCAGGACTCCCACAAGATCTACCGCCGGTGTTCACTGGAAACGAGGGATATTTTGCGAACAACCGGCCATTATCAGGACTCATCAGAGAGAGAAGGACCATCGTGACTGATCAACCCAAGCAACTAGGCGGAGGCCGCAAATGTTAGGAGAGTTCGCTCCGAAGCTCGCCGAACTGACCGACGACGTGCTCTTCGAAGACATCTGGAACCGCCCCGAACTGAGCGCCCGCGACCGAAGCCTCATTACAGTAGCCGTCTTGACAGCTGGTGGGAATACAGACCAGCTGGGTTTCCACCTCGGCCGCGCCATCGACAACGGCGTGACCCAGGAAGAGCTGATTGAAGCGATCACCCATGTCACGTTCTACGCTGGCTGGCCCCAGGGCATGTCCGCAATGGGCGTCGCCAAGGAACTTTTCACGGATACCAAGTAGGGAAACCCATGAATATTGAACCCACGATTCCAACCACCAAAAATCCGCCTGCGCAGTTCTCGGGCGACGTCTGGCTCGATCCAATCGCACTCCCCCACGAGCCCGACCAAACCATGGTCGTTGCCACCGTCCGCTTCGCTCCGGGTGCCAGGACAGCGTGGCACTCGCATCAGCACGGTCAGTACCTGCGCGTAACCCAAGGGGTGGGTCGCTTCGGTACCCGTGACGGCAACATCATCGAAGTCCACGCTGGTCAGACGATCTACACCCCACCCGGGGAGGAACACTGGCACGCCGCCGCCCCGGGCTGCTTCATGGAACATCTTGCCATGCTTCAAAACGGCGAAGACCCCTCAAAAACCACCCTTTGGGGCGAGCACATCACTGACGACGAGTACAACGGCCGTTCATCGAATGCTGAGGACACCGCAACAAGTACCGGTGGTGCCGGATAAGTATTACGTAGTACCGGGATGTGCAGGCAGCTCGCCCACTTTGATCCTTTCGCTGCGCATCGTTGCAGCCCATGTGGCGAGGAAGTTGAGGGCGTCGTGTCCGAGGCGCCGGGCACGCCCCGCGGTCAATGGATCTATGGAAAACAAAACCGAAAGATGCACGCCGGGTCCTATTTGAGTAGCCAGCCGATCGGTCTCCCATAGGTAATTGCTGGCCAGGACAGCAGCTAACCGGAAGCATCTTCGCCGTCGTGGTCCTTCACGGACGTCGCAATGCGCCGCGCCGCGAGACCTGTCAACGCTGCCACAGTTAGTGCCATCGGCAGCCCCGCACCGATGCCAATCCAAGGGAGCGTCCCGGGACTGCTTGCGTCAAAACCGGAGAGTGTGCTGGGGAGCATACCGATTGACCAAGCCACAGCCGCCCCGGCAGCAGTAGCGGCCACCCACAAGGATCGAGGAACGACCAAAGGGCCAAAGCCTATTGACTGCCCGAGGCCGAGCAGGGCCCCCTCGCAGGCACCCGCGGCGATCATCACGGGGTAGACCGCCCAGGCCGGAGCAGCTGCCAAGGCCATCATCCCGCCAATCGCGGCCGGGACCATGAATCCGATCGCTTCACCTGCTGTGACCGCAAGCACCCAACGACCCAGAAATGTCCTGCTCATATGTGTGTGCCTCCGACACGCTGGTCCCACACCCAATATTCGACGCTCACGGGCCATTAGCAAGGCCAGTACCGAACAAAGTACCCGTGAAGACATCCATTCGTAGTGGTCCAAGGCCTAGTGTGAGGCATGACCGACCGCCCAGAGACCTGGCACGACCGACACAAAGCCTCCCTTACCAAAGGCCAACGGGCCGCAGACATCATGCGGAACGGAATGGGAAGCTGGCCCTTCGTAGGCAGCTTCATCCTCTTCATGATGATCTGGGCCGCCATCAACACCTGGGCGCTCCTGGCCAACGCCTGGGACCCCTACCCCTACATCCTGCTGAACCTCCTGCTCTCCATGCTCGCCGGCCTGCAAGGAGCCATCCTCCTCATCGCCGCCAAACGGCAAGACGCCATTGCCGCCGTAATGGCGCAGCACGACTACGACACCAATACAAAGGCAAAAGAAGAAATCGAACTCCTGATCACCATCAACCGGGAGCAACTCGCAATACTGCAAGAACTGAAAAAGATCAGCACTTCCTAAGAAGCGTAGACTCGGAGTATGTCGGGACGTCGTGACTGGACATCCGGTTCCCCGAAGAATGAGCCCATCTCGTCTGCCCCTTCCAAACTTCTTGGGAGTCCATCGGGTCAAACCGATGCTGAAGCGGCTGAGAATTGGGACAACGAGGGCGGCCATGACCGAACTGCGCAGGCGGAACGGCCACCAGCCAGCGCCTTCCATTCGGTTGACCCGGACCCGGGTCCCTGAACCAGCCACAGCCGTTCCACGTTCCCGCGGGTCCGACAGTGCATCCTCAAAGAACGTTGGCAGACTGCCATGACCACCATCCACGAACTCCCGGTACGCTCCGAAGCAGCACTGACGCTCAGCGGCGTCCTCGCCTCCGCATTGCCCCATGACCTGGGCACATCCCAGGGCCCCTCGCGCTATACCGTCCCGGCCGTCTTCTCCCGCCGACCCCAGCCGCGGGAGATCGACCTGATGCACGGACCCGACACCAGCCACCGACTCGCCGAAGCCGGCTACGGTGACGTTGGCATCCGCGTCTCGGACCGCCGCCTCCTGATCAGCAACACCAACCTCGCCGAACTCAAGACCGGTTTGGCCCACCTCGTTGGTCCGATCCTGAGTGAGGTTTCTGCGCAGGCGCTGCAGGAACGCTCCGACCGTGCGGAAGAACTGGATGCTCTCGGACTAATCGAAGAACGACGTCAGGAAGCCCTCCGCCAAGCCGCAGCCGAAATCCACTTCGACTGAGACACCTACCGGAGGCCATGGCGGCGATGTCGTCGTCGAGATTTGCAGCGGACGTTCTGTGGAAGGAGTGTGGCGTTGTCCACACTCCGTGCCTTGTCCGGCTCCAGAAACCTCATGTGCCGTACCGGTGCCAAGACTAGCCTGGAAGTGATTCACACGGACTGGCGGTGAGTGGCCGCACGGGACGACGGGGAGGATATGAGGTGAGTAGTGACAGACGCGTCAGCACCACACTTTGATCGGGTGGTCCTGATCTTCAATCCGGACAAACCCGGAATGGGAGCGCAGATCGACGCTATTGAACAGGAACTGCTAGCCGCGCTGCCCGACATGAAAGTCCAGGCACAGCCAACCGCTTTCGCGGGGCACGCCCGCGAGCTTGCCCGCTCAGCGGCCAGTAAGGGATCTCCGCTCATCATTTCCGTCAGTGGCGACGGCGGATACAACGAGGTCGTCAACGGCGTCATGGACGTTCCATCTACGCGCGCAGTGTGGACCGTTCTTCCCGCCGGCAACGCCAACGACCACTTCAGGAGCATGCCGGTACGGCAGCTGAGGGAAGCTGTCCGCAATGGTTCGGTCCGCCCTATGGATCTGCTCCGCATCACCCTGGGTGGAGAAAGCGCGGATCGAATCCAGTACGCCCACTCCTATATAGGTTTCGGGCTAACCCCATTGATGGCAATCGGAATTGAGAAGGGCGGCAAAGGCAAAATACTTGAACTACTCTCGGTGACCAGAACACTGTCCAGTCTGGAGCCGTTTGAGCTTGAGCGGTCGGACGGCGCAACTGCCGAGTTCGACAGTTTTGTCCTGGCTAACATCTCCCGAATGGCGAAGTACGGAACAGTAAGCGAGAACAACAATCCCAACGACGGTCAATTCGAAGTTGTGACATTACCGCACACCGGGCGCTGGCGGATGGCCTTGATGACGCTGCGCGCGGTGACTTTGGGCCTCGGACGTCAGCCCAGCGTCAACAGTTATTCCTTCATATCGCGGAACGCCATTCCCTGTCAGATTGATGGGAAAGTAGTTCACATTCCGGCAAACACCCAGGTCTTGGTGGAAAGCGCCAAACATGCCCTCACCATCATCTGAGGCGGCCACGTTCGGAAGGCACCTTGATCAGCTTCCCGCTGGCCAGGTCCATGGCTCCTCCGTCGCGGGTCCACGGGGATACAGCCTGCTAGCCTCTCCTCATGCGCACAACGTCGGCACGAACCAAGGCCACCGCCAGCGGAGAGCGCGTACTAATCCTGTCCGCAGGCGTGGGATCAGGACACAACAGCGCTGCGGCGGCGGTGCAGCAGGCATGTGACGCACGCGATGACATCGCCGAGGTGCAGGTGCTGGACGTGCTGCAAGTGAGCAGCGTTCTCTACCGCGCTCTCCTGGGTAAGGGTTACTTCGTCCTCGTGGAAGACTTGCCGTGGCTGGTCGAGTGGGGCTACGACATCAGCAACCCGCCATTCCGGCGCCGTGGGCCCATAGATCCCTGGACGCGGGTGAACGCCGGTCCAGTTGTCAGTGCCATTAAGCGATTCCGGCCCACCGCAATTGTGTGCACACACTTCCTCCCCGCACAGCTGTTGGCCTCACTGCTTCTTCGTGGCGTGGTAGATGCGAAAACAGCTGTGGTGACAACCGACTACGACTTTCAAGGCTTGTCGCTCACGGGCGCCTTCCACAAGATCTTTGTGGCCAGGGAGGAGGGCAAAGTGGAACTGATGGCGCTCGGTCTTCCCCCCGACCGTGTAGCTGCCACTGGAATCCCGATTAACAGACAACTCAGTCCAGCGCCCGAACGCGATGCCAACAAGCCACCCATGCTGCTCATCTCGGCTGGCGCTACAGGTGGCGACTACGCACTCTCGGTGGTGCGGCAGACGATGCATATGCGCTCGGCGTTCACGGCCACGGTCGTCTGCGGACACAATGATGCGCTGCGTCAGCGCATCGAGACGCTCGTCGTGCCGGCTGGTGACCGCTACACCGTGCTCGGATTCACGACCGAAATGCCGGAGCTACTGCAGCGGGCAGATTTGTTCGTGGGTAAGCCAGGCGGGCTGTCGGCGTCGGAGTGCATGACCGCGGGGCTCCCCATGGTGCTCGTGAACCCGATCCCGGGTCAGGAGGTTCGCAACGGTGATTACCTCATGGAGCAGGGGGCGGCCGTCCGCTGCAACGCAGCTGCAACGATCGGCTGGAAGATTGATGAGGTGTTGCGCGAGCCCGGCCGTTTGCAGATGATGCAGGCGGCGGCGCTGAGAACAGGTCGCCCCGATGCCGCGGCCAACGTACTGAGCGAGCTGCTGGGCGGGCCGTCCCGTCCGCTGGTGGTAACGCGGGCAGCGCAAAGGACTATTCTTGCCGCCAGCGAGAAGCGCTTCGTCGCGACCGATCTCACGGGGCCGTCCTCCTTGGCCCGCTTGGTCGACCAAGCCTCCGGAAGCACGGTTGCGCTCCTGCAAGAGGAGGAACTGGCAGACCTGCAAAAGCGGTACACGACGCCGGAGGGAGACTTGGTCCTGCGCCCTGGCCGAGCGTCGCTGCTTCTCCATTGGGAGGAACGTCGACTGCTCCGCGCAATGCTGCGGGGCGACGACGAACTGCCAGTCCGTGCGGAAGGTCCGCTCGCGCCGTTCCGCGATCTTCCCGGATAGATGGCCGAACCCCTGACTCCTTCAGGCCAGCTTGCCGTCTGAAGCATCTTCCAGGTCAATCAAAACCTCCCTGCGCCGCAAGCGGACGGCATTCTCCCAGCTGGCTGGGCTGTGTTGGCACGCTTGCAGAGCCCACTCCCCCGAACGGGGAGACCAGCGCCGTGTGGTCGGATCGCGCTGCAAGGTGGGCCCCGCATCCAAAACGACCCGCACAGTGGTTTCCGCACCGGGCTGCAGGGTCACCTTCCGGAAGCCCAGGAGCTGAGCCACGGGTCTTCCGAGGGAAAAATTTGCGGCGTAAATTTGAACGACGGTGGATCCCTTTCGGTCACCTCTGTTTGTTACGTGCACGTCCGCATGGCCGCCTGAGTTGTCAAACGTGTGGCCAATGAGTCGGTGCTCAATGGTGGTATATCCCAGGCCGAATCCAAACGGGAACGCTGGCCTGTGCCCCTCGCAGTCGAGCAGGCGCTGACCCCACTGGTCATCATAGACAACGGCCTTTGCCGCGGAGTCGAAAAACGGTAGGTGCGCGGCGTCCGTGGGCAGTACAAAGGGCAGACGTCCTCCGGGCTCCTCATTGCCGGTCAGCACACTGGCCAGTGCTCGGCCGCCTTCCATCCCGCCGTACCAGGCGAGGAGGAGCGCTGGCACGCGGTCCCGCCATGTTTCGGTGAGGATCGCGCTGCCGCTGACAAGCACGACGACGGTCCGCGGGTTCGCGGCGGCCACCACCTTGATAAGCCGCTCGTCAGAGGGGCGGAGGTTGAGCGAGCTGCGGTCGCCGCCCCGGACGAAGCGGGAGGCCAGGTGTGCGAGTCCGATGAGCGCACGACGGAGAGGCCCCGAGCCGAACTCCCGACCGATCACACCCACGTCAACACCTCCGGTGACGACGGATTCGCCCTCATCGTGTTGGTCCAGTCCTACAACGACGATCGCCGTCTCCGCCGCGGCCGCCAGCGCTGCCGCCCGCCGCTCATTCTTGCCGGTTTCAGAAGTGATCCGCACTCCGGGAAGCGCCTCCCGCAGGCCCTGAAGCGGCGAGACAGTGGAGGGGGGCCTGACGCGGGAGGAGCCATGATCGCCGAGGTTTGCTTGTGCCGCGAGTCGTCCGATCACGGCGAGATGCCGGGTAGCAGGAGCCAACGGCAGCAGCGGCGCCGCACCGACGGCCTCGTTCTTCAGCAGGACGATCGACTCTGTGGCCACCTCGCGGGCAAGCGCCCGATGTGCCGGAGAGGCGATGACGGCGCGCGAAGGGATCACCGATTCCCGGATCGCCGCGTGCTGCACGAACGTGCGCAGAATGCGGCGTGCGGACTGCATCACTGTGGCGCGAGCCAAGCCACCGTTGCGCAGCGCGACTGGCAGCGCGCGGGCGCGAAGCAGCCTGAGCGGCATTTCCACGTCCATTCCTGCCTCGAGGCTGACCACCGCATCGTGCGTGCCGAAGACCCAGTCGCTCGTCACGAATCCAGTGAAGCCCCATTCGTGCCTCAATACGTCGGTGAGCAGGGCGCGGTTGACGTCCATGTACTGGCCCCGCACACGGTTATAAGAACTCATCACGGAGTCCGCACCGGCATCAACGACCGCTTTGAAGTGCGGTAGATACACCTCGTGCAAGGAGTGTTCGTCCACCGCCACGTCCACCTCAAAGCGCTCGTTCTCCATCGAGTTCAGCGCGAAGTGTTTGACGCACGCCATCGTGTTCACCCGCACACCTCGGGTAAGCGCCGATCCCATCCAGGCAGTGAGCACCGGTTCCTCCCCGTAGCACTCCTGGGCCCGGCCCCACGCCGGGTGGCGAAGCAGGTTCACGCAGATCGAGGCTGAGTAGTTCGCTCCCCTCGCCCTGGTTTCCAGGCCGATCGCGACACCGACGCGTTCTTCCAGCGATGGATCCCAGGTCGCTGCCCTCGCCATCGTCACCGGGAAAGCCGTTGAGGCGCCGATCACCACGCCACGGCCACCGTCACTGAATCGAATGCCCGGTATACCGAGCCGCGGGACCGCCCCCGCCACGAACGGCACCCTGTGGAGGAGTATCGGGATGAACGGGAGCACCAACCTCGGCGAATCGCCGTCGAGCAGCCCGAGCATCTCCCCGTCCGTCATCATGGTGATCAGCTGGTTCGCCGCCTCATCCGCGGTGATCTCGCCCGCCCGGACTGCCCGGACCGCGTCGTCGTACGCGCTGCGCCGCGCCGTCGCCGTCGAAAATGCCAGCTCTTGCGTTGGCGCTGCCCGTCGTCCCGCTGTCATCTTCATGTACTAAAGTCTGCACCCTTTGAGTGCCTGCGCCCGCCGCGCACCCTGTGCCCACGCACCCTCTGCCCACGCACCCTGTGCGCCGGCTGCTTGCTTATCGGCGTCATGTTGCCATGGACGCTCATCTGCATGAGTAGGTAAAGATCCACAGAGGAGAGCGAATGCCCACAGGCCGTAACAATAAAGGAGATTTAAGTGTGGACAATGTCCACACACTCTTTGGCCTGACAAAGCATCGACAAGCCAAATCCCTACAGTTCCTGAAAGAGCGCAAGCTCGAATTCTTGACGCAGGATGTCGAAGGTCATGTCGCGCTCAGTCGCCCGACCCATGAAGAAATGTAGGCCAACCAGGACCTACCGGACGAACCATGAGAGGAGTGCATAACCACAGTTCAGAGCAAGCGGAGGGCCTACCGGCCAAGACCCTGAACCCGCTCCCCCACAACTGAACAGGCGAACCGCGGCGCCTGGCACACCCCGCGGCCCATCTCAGGGGGACCTGACCACCCAGAATGTACACACGTTAAAGCAAAAACCCCCTCTGACGAGGGGGTATGCCGTGCCCGAGGTGGGACGCGAACGGGATTCCAGGCCTTGTTATTGCTGGGAAGTGGCGGCAACATGCGGTACCCGGGCCAATTCGAAAGGTCTACGAGACAGTCCGAGCTGGAACGTGTGAACATTGTCCACACTTCCTTTTTGAGCGACCGACCAACGATAACAAGGACACGAATCATCCCCTGCACGCTCACATCGAACACCTTCAAATTGGAGACGACACCGAGCATCCTGACAACACCGTCGGCCCGGCCCAACGACAGAGCGTTGGACATCTGCCGATTACACTCGGGGCCTGGAACTAGCTGCCCGGACTTCCGATCGCCGAGATCAAGCGTCTATCTCGCATACAGGAACAACCAGTCCGCCCAGACCGAAACCGTAGGCGTACAAAGGATCCCGGGTACCACCGGGCTCATCGCTGTGGGCCTCAAGGACAGCTTGAGTTGATCGGGGCAATTCAAAGGGAAGCCGGCCTTCGGGGTTTACTTCGCCAATCAGCACCCGCACGAGGGCTTGATCGGAGACTCCGAACGTGGCCAAGATTGCCGAACAGTGCGGCTCCAACGGCGTAAGGATCGCCGGGCGGTCCAGGTTGACCACGAGAACCACAGGTACTTTCGCGGCGATCCCTTCAATGTGAGCTGCTGTGGCGGCATCGAACTCAAGACTCCCGGCATGGAACATCGCCTCAAGGAACAGGTCATTGCGTAGTTCGTAAGGGGCATCGAGACGGACAATCGCGACGTCGGCGTCGTCCGGAGTCGATGCGATGAGAGCACAATCAGCGAGGGCGTCAAGGGACATCCCTTCCACGTAGACCCGCGTCGAGGAGCTCAGAGGCAGGATTCCCGTTGCACTTTTGAGGGCCACCATGGAGCGGCTTTGTGCTTTGAGGCCCTCCTCCCGGAACACGGCGTTGCCCACAATGGCCACCGCCGCTTCCTCATCCACGTAGCGGTTATCGAAGAGCCCCAGTTCGAACTTGACCTTCAGCAACCGTCGCACTGATTCGTCGATGCGCTGGATCTGGATGCGGCCTGACTTCGCCAGGGCCACGAGGATTTCGGGGCAGGCTTCTCCCCCGAACTGGTCGCAACCGGCCTCAATGGCCTTGACCATGCGGTCCTCCACGGAGAGGTCCTCAACACCCCAGGCCCTGGCGGGCAAGTTCATGCCGAACACTTCTGAATCGTGAAGGAGCCCCCAGTCCGTACACACCACACCGTCGTAGCCGAGCTCCTCGCGCAGCAGTCCGGTGACCATTTGGCGGTTAAACCCGAAGCCTACTTCCTCGATTGGCTCGCCGTGGCGCTCGAGCCCCACTGGCATTCCGTAATAGGGCATGATGGCGCTGGTTCCGGCACTGATGGCATCGCGGAAGGGCAGGAGGTGGTCCTCGAACCTGCCACCCGGATAGACCTGTTCACGCCCATACGGGAAGTGCGGGTCTTCCCCGTCTTTTTGGGGCCCGCCTCCAGGGAAATGCTTTGTCATGCACGCAACACTCTGATTGCCTACAGAACCGCCCTGGAATCCCTCGAGGTAGGCCGCGGCGAGCTGCCCTGTGAGCTCGGGATCCTGTCCGAAGCCGCTGTACTGCCGTGCCCACCGCGGTTCGGTGGCGAGGTCCACGGTGGGGTGCAAGGCTGCGCGCAGTCCAACGGCGAGGTACTCCTGGCGTGCCGTGTCAGCGAAACGCCGAACCGTTTCGGGATCCCGGAGTGCGGCCATGCCAATGGGCTCAGGCCATGCGGAGAAAAAGCCGGCCGCGAAGGACGCGCCCTGGTTCTCAGCGAAGGCATGCCGGGGATCCGTCGAGACTGTGATGGGAATGCCCAGTCTCGTCCGGGATGCCAGCTCCTGAATGGCGTTATGCCAGCGGGCCGCCGTCCGCGCATCCGGCAGTTGGTGGACGTTGAAGTGGCTCATGAAGCCCTCGCCAATCAAACCCTGGGTTCCGGAGTCTACGTCCGCCCCACCGAAAGTGATGGCGTGGAACATTTGCCCGGCCTTTTCTTCCAGGGTCATGCGTCCGAGGAGGTCTTCCACCCGCTGGTTCACCGGGAGGGATGCATCCAGGTAGGGGGCTTGCGTGGCTGTCGCTCTCATTTGCCTTCTCCTGCCAGAACGAGTCCGGCAGTGCGGAACGAATGCCTGCCTGCCCCTACTTCCTGCCGGGGCAACGTGGGTACATCAATTTCAGCCGTCGCCCCAGCCGGAACGGTAAGCGTGAATTCGTACTCTCCCCCGTCTTGGAACTGCCACTCGCCGGCCACGGTTCCGTGCGGCGTCACCAAGCTGGTCTTGGCCCAGTCGATTCCGTGCCCGGGCCTGGGTGCATAGAGAACCTTGGCATAGCCGGGCTCAAGTGGCCTGATGCCGCCCACCACCTGGTGCAGCCAATCCGCTACGGCGCCCAGCGCATAGTGATTGAAGCTGGTCATCTCGCCTTGGTTGATTGTTCCGTCGGGCAGCATTGAGTCCCAGCGTTCCCAGACAGTGGTTGCCCCCATGGTTACCGGGTAGAGCCAGGACGGGCATTGCTCCTCCAGCAGGAGGCGATACGCGTCCTCAAGGTGTCCCGATTCGGAGAGCGCCCACGTGATGAAGGGAGTTCCAGCGAAACCGGTGGACACCCGGTATCCATTGCGGGAGACGAGTTCAGAGAGGCGGTTCCCTGCGAACGTTCGGTCATCACCGCCGTCGAGTACTTCAAAGGCAAGGGCCAGGGCGTAAACGGTAGTGCAGTCGCTGAGGATGGTGCCGTCCGGGCCAACGTAATGGGTGTTGAAGGCGGCGCGAACCCGGTCCGCTAGGTCACTGAAGTGCTTCGCGTCCTCAGTGTGGCCCAGGATCGACGCTGTCTCCGACGTGACCCGGGCGGTGCGGTAGAGGCAGGCGGTGGCTACGACGCCGTTATCCGCTTTGGAATTCCACGGCTGATCGGGTGCGGCGTCGGGATCCAGCCAATCGCCGAACTGGAAACCTTGGTCCCACAAACCGTTGTCGGAGAGCAAGCCCTCCACTCGCCGGGTGTGGGCCGTCATGGATTCGTACTGTCGGCGAAGCACTTCCTTGTCTCCATAGGCTTCCCATAGTGCCCAGGGAACCCATACGGCGGCTTCACTCCATAGGGCCGTGGATTCGGGTGCCGGGAATTCTTTGGGGTGTTCCTCATATTTGAGGATGTCCGGCACGGTGAACGGGACCATCCCGTCGGCAGCTTTCTGCTCGGCTGCGAGGTCCCGGAGCCAGTCCTGCAGGAAGTCCTTGACGTCGTACAGGTAGGCCGCCGTTGGCGTGAACACTGCGATGTCTCCAGTCCAGCCGAGCCGCTCGTTGCGTTGCGGGCAATCCGTGGGCAGGTCCAGGAAGTTGCCCTTCAAGCCCCAAACGATATTCCGGTGCAGCTGGTTCACCAGTGGATTGGAGCATTCGAACGTGCCGGTCCGCTCCAACGCGGAATGCACGACGACGGCCTCCACAGCATCCACTGTCAACTCACCTGGCCAGCCACTCACCTCGGCATAGCGAAAGCCGTGGAAGGTGAACGTCGGCTCAAAGAAGTCCTGCCCACCGGAAAGAATGAGGCTGTCCGTGGCCTGCGCCGTCCGTAGTGGACGGACGCCAAGTTCACCGTCCTCGAGCACTTCGGCGTGGCGCACGGAAACAATGTCACCGCGGGCGCCCTGCACCGTAAACCGGAGCCATCCAACCAAGTTCTGTCCAAAGTCCACGAGTGTCTTGCCGCTGGGGGAAGTGAAAATATCCACGGGCTTAAGGACTTCATTGCGGACCACTGGCGGGCTGATCGGCTCTGCAAGGCGAGCGGTTTCAAACTCCAGAGCATGGACCCCACCCCAGGACTTCGCATCAAAACCGGACTTGGTCCAGGCGTCAGTGGCGAGCCTGGCGTCAATGGTTTGCCCGTTATAGAGGTCGTTGGCGAGGGTGGCCGAGGGGCCGGACTGCCAGGACGTATCAGTGCTGATGGTCTGGATGAAGCCATCGGCGTACTCGATGACCAGCTGGCCGAAGAAGCCCAATTCCGATCCGTAAAATGCTGAGTTGCCGTTCCAGGACAAGTTGCCCCGGTACCAGCCATTGCCAAGGGCGGCGCCGATAACATTGTCGGGTTCCAGCAGATGGGTGACGTCGTAGCTGCGGTAACGGAGCCGCCACTCGTAGGCACTCCAGCCGGGGCTCAGGACATCTTCGCCCACCCGACGGCCGTTGATGGAGGCCTCGAAAACGCCGAAGGACGTCGCGCGAAGGATCGCCTTGACCGGTAAGCCGTGGCCGTCTGCCAAGGGGAATTCTTTCCGCAGCAGCGGTGCTCCATTGAAGTCCTCGTTGGGCGCAATCATCGTCGCGGACCACGGGAGTAGTGCTGTCATGAGCTTCTTTCTCTAATGCGTGAGGAGTAGGTGGCCGGCAGGACGGGCGGGCGACGACGTCAGTCCCCGAGCCCGCGGCCGTCAGTGGTGACTGACCGCGAAAGCCGGTCAAGGTAGTTAAAGACAGTGCTGTGCAACGAGGTGTTCGCTTTATCCAAGGCCCACTGGATGGTGAATCCATCCACGACTGCCAGGATTTCAGCGGCGACCTGACGCACATCGGTGCCTTCTCGAAGGGTTCCAGCAGTGATCATCGGCGCCATAAAACCGGAACTTGCGTCGACGATGCTTTTGTATCGCCGCTGGAAGTAATCGTGTGCGGGATGTTCCTCGTTGGACGATTCAGCTGCCAGCACGCTGAACATTTGAGTCAGTCCCGGCTGGCTTTCGTTGAATGCCGTTTGGGCAGCCACTTGTCCGAAGTACCTGACCGGATCATTGTCGAAGTCTTCCGCGTAGAAGGCGCTGAATGCCCGCTGGTCACGCAGTTCAAGAACTGCTGAGAGGAGTTCTTCCTTGCTGCTGAAATGGTGCATGAGACCGGCCTTGGTCAGCCCCACATCGGCAGCGATCCTTGGCATGGAAGAGTTGAAGTATCCCCACTGGGCAAAGTGCTCAATAGCCGATTCAAGGATGGCCTGGCGCCGCGCATCGGCTGCCTTGTACGGACCAGTCCGGCGAACGCGCTTGGGGCGCTCAGTGGACTTCTGGCTTACCTCGGTGTGCATCGTCATAACTTAGCCCCCTAGCCTGCCACGTTCTGCCGTGCGTCCTGGGTGACCGTCACGCCGTCGTCACCCTTAAGGAAGGTGCGCATCCGGAAGATCCAGAAGATACCGATCAGATACGCCGCGCCGGAGGTGATGATCAAGAAGACAAAGAGCAGCGCAGGGCCTGCGGAGATGATCAGCGGGGTCACCAAGGCAGCCGCGGCCGCAACGAGGCGGGCGAAGGCGATGGTGATGCCTTGCGCCGTGCTTCGGTGGCTGGTGGGGAACAGCTCCTGTGACCAGATCTTGTACATCGGTTCGCCGGCGATGGCACCGCCCAGAGCACCCAGCACGCCCATAATCACCAGTGTCACGGCGGTGACTCCGAAGACCAGCGGCACTGCCAACCCCGCAAGGGCGAGGATGGCCGCGATGATAAACGAACGGTGACGCTTTGAGGTATCCACGATTTTCATCATGACGAACAGGCCTCCCACGCTGAGCAGGAGAATGCCAAGGCCCAACATCGAGGCCGTGGCAACATCGGTGCCGGCTACATTTACGAAGAGGTAAGTGGAGAACTGGCCGTTGGTGTTGGCCGCGATATTGACCAGGGCGTAGAAGAGGCCAGTGGCTGCCAGAGGTGCCAGGAGCTTGGGTGCGAAGAGCGCACGCAAGGATCGCAGATCCACGCGCTCCTCATCGACTGCGTCAATAGCTCCAGGACGATTGTGTGCTTCGATCCAGAGGGGCGATTCCTTGATCCCCCACCGCAGCGCGACCGCGAGCAATGCAACCACCGCCAAATGGCCATAGATGATTTGAGCACCGAGAACCCCTGCGTTACCGAAGAAGATGCTGATGATAATGACGCCCAGAATGCCCGCCATCCAGAGCACATGGGTGAAGGTCACCATCTTTCCGCGCTTATCCTCCGGCGCCGATTCGGCAATCATGGCCATCGAAACAGGGAGATCCGCACCGGCCGCGAACCCGAGCACGGCCAAACCGACATAGAGGACTGCAACGCTCGGGAAAAGCATGAGAGCCAGCGCGGCCACGATGAAAATGCTCAACGTGGCGAGGAAAACACGACGACGACCCAACCTGTCACCCAGACGCCCACCTATCAGGGCACCGCCGGCGATCATGACGGTCAGGAGCGCTGATAGCTGTCCGATCTGGCCGGGCGTCAAACCTAGAGGACCTTGAAGGATCACCAGAGCGGTGCCTGTGCCTGCGATGGCTCCGGCGTCAACGTAGGAGGCAAGGCCTGAGGCAAACGCAACCCGCCACCCGTGGCGGGTTGCGGCCCGTTGGTCAAGGGTATTCATGGGACTCTCCTTTGAATCACAAAGTGTTGTGGGGAGCAGGACACTTTTGAATCGTTTCGATCCTGCTTTCAAAGAAGCCTAGCAAGTTAAAAACCTACCCACAAGAGGGTATTTAGCTGTAGTCCGCAAATTCAGCGCGGTCTATGCGAAAGCCTTCGGCCTTAGGTGTGGCCTCCATCCCCGCAGCGTTCGACGTCGGTACTGAGGTAAGTGCCGACGTCGAACTCGTTCGGGCTGCTTAGCCCACACTCACCGTCTCACTATCCCGCTCCCCTACCGGCTTACGGGAGGTGAGTGACCAGATGGACGCCATCGCCAGGGTCGACAGCACCAAGGGAATGCCGAAGAGGATGAAGACATTTTCGGCCTTCCACCCGCCGGCCAGCAGATAGCCCACAAGGATGGGTGAAACGATCGAGACGAGTCGTCCGATGCCCACCATCCAACCGATGCCCGCTCCGCGCAGAGCGGCCGGGAACAGGGTGGGCGTAGTGGCGTAGAACCCGGCAACGTTGGCAGAGGTGACCACGCCGAGAACTGCACCGATGACGATGGCCAGTGATGTTTGGTTGAACGTCATCCCGAAAAGTACGTAGATCAGGGCGGAGACCAACAGAGATCCCAGCAGCAGGTGCCGACTGCGGAGGAAGACAGCCAGGATGCTGAAGATGAAGCATCCGATAATGCCACCGAAGTTGACCACCAGCCCCATGGTCACGCCCAGGCTGTCGTCGCCCGATGATGTTGCAATAAGCTTGGGCGTCCACGTGCTGGCGAAATAGTAGGCCGCGATCATCAGGCCGTAACCTGTCCATAGCAGGAGCGATTGGATGGCCATTCGCCCGGCAAACAGGTCTCTGATTCCGCGCTGTGCCGACTGTTCCTCAGGCAGGTCAGGGAGCGCGTCCAGCGGCGTCCTGCGCATTTGCAGGAGAAGGGCATTTATCCGTGCCAGCGCGTTGGGCGGGCGCTTGCCGACTAAATACTCCAGCGATTCGGGGAGGAAACGCCAGGTCACCGCAAGCATGATGATGCTGGCTGCGGCCCCGACGGCGAACACAGAGCGCCAGCCAAAGTGTGGAATCAGCGGGCCCGCAATGAAACCGCCGAGAGTCGCGCCGATGGCGAACCCTGAAGTGAACAACCCGAAAATACTTCCGCGGCGTTTATCCGACGAGTACTCCGAGACGAACACGTTCAAGTTGGCGATCATGCCGCCGATGCCCAGGCCGGCCAGCACCCGGTAGGCCATGAGTTGGATGACGTCGCCGGCGAAGACTGAGAGGACCATGCCCGTGCTCACGAGGATCAGTGCCACCAGCATCATTCGGCGTCGGCCGATCTTGTCAGAAAACGGTGTGAGAATCAGTGAGCCGGCTGCCATACCCACCAGACCGGAGCTGAGCAGGAAACCAAGCGTGACGGGGTCCAGGCTCCACGCTTTGGACAGCGCCGGCGCAGCGTAAGCGGCCACCGCAACATCCATGCCGTCGATGAGCATCAGGGCGATTGCTACCGCAACTGCCCGGACTTGCAGCCTGCTCATTGGGGATGAGCGAAGGTCTTTGAGAATGTCCATGTTTACTTCCTTGTAAAGGTGGGACTGGTCTTCACGCGCACGGGCAAGGATTGCCACGCCCGCAGCGTGTTGTTGTGGTGCCTGCGTGTGGGGCCGGAGATTTCGATGGTTTCGATCCTTCGAGCGAGCACTTCGAGGAGGGTGGACGCTTCGAGCCTGGCAATGTGTTGGCCGACGCACTGGTGGATCCCAAAACCGAACCCCACGTGTCCGGAGGGATCCCGGTTCAGGTCGAAGGTGTCCGGATTGTCCCAGCGCCGAGGATCCCGGTTGGCTGATCCCAAAAACATGAGAATCTTCCTGCCCTCGGGGATGAGCGTCCCGCCCACCTCGATATCCCGCGTGGTGGTCCGGAAGAAGGTCTGGACCGGTGACTCGAAGCGGACTGCTTCGTCAAAGGCCGTACGTGACAGCGCGGAGTTTTCGCGAAGCCGGGACCATTGGTCAGGGTTCGTGGCAAACGCGTAAAGAACAGCGGCCAGGCCATTAACAGTGGTGTCCACGCCGGCGGTGAGCAGCGACCGGACAATCAACGGAGCCTGCGCCTCGGTGATGTCCCCACGATCGGCCGCGGCCCAGATTTGGGCACCGAGTCCGTCCGTGGTCAGCACCTCCCGAGCACACTGCGAGGCGATCGAAGCGGACAGCTCGGGCACCCTCGGTGTTCCCTTGGCCACGAGCTCGTTGGGCGGGCCAAAGGCATTGAATACGTGGTCCCCGTACGGCAGCAGGTTCTCTCGTCCGGTCTGGGGGATGCCCACAGCATCGGGAAAGACACGAAGCGGGAAAGCCGCAGCCAAGTCCGCGACGGCGTCGAACTCCGGGCCACGGGACAGGACCTGGTCCACCAGCTCTTCCGCATCGGCTGTCCAGGATTCCGCCAGTTTGCGGATCTCCCGGGGCCCTAGAATCTTGGTCAGCACGGCACGTGGCGCGTCATGGTGGGGCGGGTCAGCTTCGAGAAGAAGGCTCGGTGGTCGCCATGGCATTTCCTTCCTGAAGTTACTGAGGCCCACACCGGCTGCGGACTGGAATGTTTGCCAGTCGGTCAGCGCGGCCTGCACTTCCCCGTACCGGCCCATGGCGTAGACGTCGTATTTGTTGAGATAGACCACAGGGCCGGCAGCCCGGAGATCTGACTGGAACGGGAGTGGATTTTCCAACACATCCCGGCTGAACGGATCGACGTCCGTGCAGGGGGTTTTGGGGTCGCTGATGATGGTTGTCATGGGTGGGTCCTTCGTGAGATGTGCCGGGGCTAAACGTCAAGAACGAGGCGGTCCCCGCAGGAGCGTGAGACGCAAGGAAACATGCAGTTTCCCGCGGCCCGATCCGCGTCGCCAAGAATGGAGTCGCGGTGGTCTGGTTGGCCGTCAAGGACTGTGACTTCGCAGGTTCCGCACGTGCCTTCCCTGCACGAGGTCAACATCCGCACGCCGGCTCTCTGGATCGCTTCAAGGACGCTTACCTCCGGTTGAACGGTGACGGTGACCCCTGCGCGGGCCAGCTCGACGTCGAAAGAAGCGTCTCTGATGGGGGCGCCGTGCGGCTTCGCGGCGAAGTGTTCAAGGCGCAGGAGGCCGGGCTGCCAGTCAGCGCAGTGGCGTTCGACGGCGGCAAGGAGCCTCTGCGGCCCGCAGACGTACACCTTGGTGTCGGCTTCGGATCCCCCGATGAGATCCGATACGCTACAGGGTCCTGCTTGGTCCTTGGGCATGATCATGACGCGATCACCATAGGCCGCGAGCTCGTCCAGGAATGCCATAGTGCGCCGTGACCGTCCAAAGTACAGCAGCTTCCAGTCCACCCCCATCATGTGAGCCTGCTGGATCATGGGCAACAGGGGTGTGATTCCGATGCCTCCGGCGATGAAGACGTACTTTTCGGACGGCACGAGGCGGAAGTTGTTACGGGGCCCGCCAAGGGCGAGTGTCATGCCCTCCCTAAGTTCATGATGGATGAAGTCCGATCCGCCGCGTCCGTCCCTCTCATGGAGGACAGCAATGCGGTAGGTGTGGGCATCCCATCGGTCTCCGCAAAGGGAGTACTGGCGGTTGATGCCGGAAGGCAGTACCAGGTCTATGTGCGATCCGGGCGTCCAGTCGGGCAATCTGCGCCCTGCCGGGTGAGCCAGGTTCAGGGACACTACTCCATCTGCAACGTGCTTCTTCGCAGTGACTACCAACCTCGTCTGCAAGGCGTATGAATCGGAATTCTCTTCGGTGAACATTCAGCTCCTTTGCTCGCGTTGTTCTCCGTAAAGACTCGCTTTCAGCCGTCCGTCGCCACCATGGAATTCTCAATGGTTGAGAACACTTTTGAGAGGTGCGTCACCTCGGAGGCGGTGCGGGATACTCCATCGAACGGGCCACAGCTGCCGACGCAGCCTGCAGTACGGCAATGCGGGACTTCGCAATGGCGTCATTCGGCACAATGACAGCCAACGACGCCACCACGTTGCCCAAGGGATCCCTGACCGGAACGGCCGCACCGGCAGCGGCCGGGTGAAGGTGCCCCGCCAGAAAAGCGAACCCATTCCGGCGCACCTCGGCAAGGACAGACCTGAGTTGCTGCGGAGTGCTGATGGTCTGGTCGGTGAACACCTCAAGAGGCCTGGCAATGATTCGTTCCTGCTGGGCCGCCGGAGCATAAGCCAACAACAGAAGGCCCGACGAGGAAGCATGCAAGGGCAAGCGGCCTGCAACGCGGGTGTAATTGATGACAGCCCCGGGAGCTGTCAGCCGTTCAACGAAGAGCACTTCATCGCCCTCCATGACGCCCAGCTGGATGTGCTGGCCGACGATCGAGTGCAGATCTTCCATGACCGGCATCGCCGCTTCCCTGAGGCTCAGCGTCGGTGAAGCACGGGAAGCCAACTCCCACATCCGGACGCCGATCCGAACCTTCCGGTCCTCGTCGCGCTGGAGCCACCCAAACCCGCCGAGTTCCTCTACAAGCCGTGAGGCTGTGGCGATATGCAGCCCCGAACGACGGGAAATCTCTGTAACGGTCAACGCAGTATCACCGGGCCCGAAGGCTTCAATGATCCGGACGGCGCGGGAGAGGACAGACTCTCCACCTTGAGTACGGGACATGGCCCTACCCTCCGTGATTTTCGAGATCAACTCAACGTCTACAGCCACGTCGCCGGGCAAGGGAACTCCTCTGCCCGGCGCTTCATGTCAATCCCTAGGAAACCAGCTGCGCCGCGAATTCGTGACGGCCCGACCCAACGTCCAGCGGGTCCTGCCCTGGCAGCTCGACGCGCGCCGTCGTCCCGGTGGGAATCTCAACGACGACGGTGAGGTCGCCGTCGTCGATCCGCCACTGCACCGAAGCGGTACCGTACGGCGTCTCATGCCGGGCTGAGGCCCAGCTGAGGCCACCTCCTGGCTGCGGCTTGACGAGGATTTTACGGTATCCGGGTTCCAGGGGTGCGAGGCCTGCGACCACGCGGTGCATCCAGTCAGCCACGGCGCCCACAGCGTAGTGGTTGAAGGACGTCATTTCGCCGGGGTTGATGGAACCGTCCGGGAGCATCGAGTCCCAGCGCTCCCAGATGGTAGTTCCGCCCTGACCCACGGCGTAGAGCCACGAGGGGCATTCTTTTTCCAGCAGCAGATCGTAAGCGGCGTCGATTTCACCCGAAAGCGTGAGCGCGTCAGCGACCACGGGAGTGCCGGCAAATCCTGTGCCGATCCGGTTTCCGTTCGCCCGGACAAGCTCGGCCAGGCGGGAGCCCGCACGTGCTTTCGAAGCAGCATCAGGGAAGAGATCGAACACCAGCGCGAGTGCGTAAGCCGTCTGCGCGTCGCTGCTCATGATGCCGTCCGGTTGGATGTACTCGCGGGCAAACGCCGCTGCCACGTCGCTGGACAAGGTAAGGTAGCGCAATTCGTCGTCGGAATTGCCCAAAACTCCAGCCGACTTCGCGAGGTGCCGTGCGGACCATGCGAAGTAGGCCGTTGCTACCAGATGCGGATCAGTCATTGCTTGGGTGGGGTCTTCCGGCGGCGCGGTGGGATCGAGCCAGTCGCCCAGTTGGAAGCTGCCGTTCCAGAGGTGGCTTTCGCCCGCCAGCCGGTCCACCAGGTCCACCCATGCCTTGGCGCTCTCATACTGCTCAGCCAGAATTCCGGGGTCGTTGAATCGCTCGTGAAGGGTCCAGGGCGTCAGTACCGCAACGTCTCCCCACACCGCTCCCGGGCGGATGGGCGTCCAGTAGTTGCCTCCGGGAATGACGGGAACGTACCAGGGTACAGTGCCGTCCGGCAGCTGTTCGGCAGCTACGTCCTTCAGCCATGATGACAGCATGCCGGAGCAGTCGTAGAGGAAACTGGCCGTCGGCGCGAATACTTGGATGTCGCCGGTCCACCCGAGTCGTTCGTCGCGTTGGGGGCAATCAGTGGGGATGTCCACGAAGTTCCCTTTCATGCTCCACAGCACGTTCTCATGCAAGCGGTTCAGGTCCGGGTTTGAAGACTCAAACCAGCCTGTTCGCTCCATGTCGGTGTGGTACACCCGGGCTGTGACGTTTTCGGCGATGTGCCCGCCCACCCACCCTGTGATCTCGGCATACCGGAAGCCGTGAATCGTGAATCGAGGCTCCCAGGTTTCTTCTCCGGTTCCGGCCAGGGTGTAGTGGTCCGTGGAGTCCGCGCCGCGCAGTGGGCGCGTGTACAGCTCGCCGTCCTGCAGAACCTCAGCGTGGCGGAGAGTGACCGTCGAACCGGCCTCGCCAACTACCGTGATGCGGAGCCGGCCCACGAGGTTCTGGCCGAAGTCCAGCAACGTCTTTCCCGCTGGCGAGGTCCACACCCGAACCGGACGGACTTCGTCAGTGCACCGGACCGGCGGACCTTCCGGTGCCACCAGCGTCCTTGGATCGCGTTCGACGCCGGACACCCGCTCCCAGCCGCAGTCATCGAACGCCGGGCTGCTCCAGCCGGCTGGCAGTTCACGGGCATCATAGCTTTCGCCCTTGTACAAGCTGGAAAGAAGGATAGGCCCGAAAGAGGCTTTCCAGCTTTCGTCAGTACCCACCACGGTGACCGAGCCGTCGTCGTGCGTGATGTGGAGTTGAGCCAACAGCGCCACTTTGTCACCGTAGAGGTTGGCGTAGCCACCCTTAAAGCCGATACGACCCCTGTACCAACCATCCGCAAGGAACGCCCCGATCGCGTTGTCGCCGTCGGCCACATGCTGCGTGACGTCGTAGGTGTAGTAGCGGAGCCTCTGGCCGTAGACTGTCCAGCCCGGCGACAACGCGTCGTCGCCCACGCGCACTCCATTGATTTCCACCTCGTAGAGCCCATGAGCCGTGACGTACAGCCTTGCCGCGGCCACTGGCCGGTCCACGGTGAATCCGCGACGCAGCAGGGGTGGCCTCCGATCCGCTTCCGGATCTTCATCCCACGCTGGGGTGATGGCTCTGGCCGTCCAGTCCTCTGGCTCCAAAAGGCCGGTTTCGACGGCGGATGGCTGGCTCCAGTCGCTGGGCTCCACGTCCCCGTTGCCCCAGACGCGGACACTGACCTCTGCACGCTCCGCAGACGTCAACGGCGCTGCCTCCCATGGAACGAGCACTGACTCCGTGGATTCGGTCCGGCTGCTGGTCCAGGTGCCCCTGGTTGTGGTGACGGACACTTGGTAAGCCTCCTGGATCCAGCAGGGTTCGGCGCTGGTTTTCCACGAGATTCGGGGGGCTGCCAGTCCTATCCCCAGGGTGCCGTTTTCAAGCGTTGGGGGCAGGTGTTCGAACGTTGCCGGGTGCACGATGGCAGGCATTAGGGAAGCCTCCTAGACGGATGTGGTGGCGACGGTTGGTTTGTTGGGTTAGCCCTTGACGGCGCCGGCTGTCATGCCAGCGACAATCTGGCGGTTGAAGAACAGGTACATGATGAACGGCGGCACTGTGATGAGCAGGATGTTCATAAACAGCAGGTTGTAGTTGGTGGTGAACTGGCTCTGGAAGTTGAACAGGGTGAGCTGCACGGTGGCGTTGGCGTCTCCCGGGAGGAAGTAGAGCGGATTCTGGAAGTCGTTGAAGATATGAACCGACTGGACCACGATCACGGTCACAATGACTGAGCGCAGGAGCGGGAAGATCACCCGGAAGAACAACCTCACGGGCCCGCAACCATCAATGACCGCGGCCTCATCGAGTTCCTTGGGAATCGAGGCAATGAACGCCCGGAACAACATGACGCAGAAGGATAGGCCGAAGGCCACTTCAATGAGGATCAGGCCAGGGAGCGTCTTGAAGAGTCCCATGCCCTGCAACACCCAAATCGTGGGGACGATCGCCGGCGGGATGATCAGGCCGGACAGGATCAGGAAGTTGGCAACGCCGTTCCAGCGGGACTTACGGCGCTGAAGTACCCAGGCCACCATGGCCGCGAGGATCACCAAGATGGTCACGCTGACCACCGTCAGTATGGTGCTGTTGATGAAGGCAGTGACCAGCATGAATTTTCTGGCCGAGAGTACTGCTGTGAAGTTCTCCACGAACTGGAAGTTGGTGGGCCAGGCGAAGTCCAGCTTTGCCGCTTCCTTGCGGTCCTTCACGGCGGTGAGGACCATGAAGAGCAGCGGAATGATGAAAACAACAATGCTGACGGCAATGGCCAGGACACCGAATCCATAGCGCTTGAGGGCGGTGGTCACTGTTCAACCTCCTTACGGTTCAGGAACATGGACAGGGGCAGGATGATGGCCGTGACAATGAGGAACAGGACCACGTTCCCGGCCGTGGACAGGCCGTAGAAGCCGGCTTGGTACTGCTTGTAGATGACGGACGCGATGACGTCCGAGGTAAATCCCGGGCCGCCCTTGGTAATGGCCCAGATCAGGTCGAAGGAGCGGAGTCCGCCAATGAGCGACAGGATGATGACCGTTGCGGTAGCCGGGCGGGCCAGTGGCAGGGTGATGTTGAAGAAGCTCTTGAAAGAGCTGGCGCCGTCCATCTTGGCAGCTTCAAAGTACTCCTGGGGGATGGAGACGATGCCCGCGATGTAGATGACCGTGGCCAGGCCAACGCCCTTCCAGACATCCACCAAAGCTACAGAAAGCAGCGCCCACGCCGGGTCGGTGAGCCACGCGGGCCCTTGGATGCCGATGGCCGCGAGGCCCTCGTTGATCATGCCGTTACGGGGATCCATCAAGGCGGTGAAGACTATGCCGACGCCGATGCTGCTCAGAAGCACGGGAAAGAACATGACCGAGCGAAGGTAACCGCGGGCGATGATCTGGGAGGTCAGCAGGACTGCGAGAAGCATCCCCAGGACGACCTTCAGGACGGAGGTGACTATCCCATAGATGAAGGTGTTGGTCAGGCCCTTGATCAGCGCAGGTTCCTGGAAGAACTGCACAAAGTTATCCATGCCAATGAAGGTGAATTCGTTGAGGTTCCAGCGCGTCAGGCTGAAGAAGAACGAGACAACCGTAGGGACCAGGAACAGTGCGGTGTAAATGACCGCAGCGGGAAGGTAAAACCAGTACGGATAAGCTGACTTACCCTTGCGGCGCTTGGGGTTGGTGACCTGCGGTACTTGACGTACCGCCGTCGCCGTCGGTGCGGTGTTGAGTGTCATGAGATCTCTCCAAGGGCCGTCCGGACCGGGAAAGCCCGGACGGCTTGTAGGTTTCGGAGGTTAGTTCCAGCCAGGCAGGTTCAGCTGCTTGGCCTGCTTTTTGACGTCCTCGTCGTAGAGGGCGGCGCCGTCCTTGGCGGAGCGGATACCCGAGCCGACCTCGACGGTGATCTGTTCAAGGGCGGGACCCTTGACCGGGGACAGGAATTCCAGCGCGGGGCTGTTCTTGGCTTCATCTTCGAAGTACGGGAGCATGTCCTTCACCGCATCCGGTACATCAGAGGGCAGCTCGCAGTCTTTGACGAGGTACGGCCCGGCTGCGCCGACTGCGGCGGTTTGGGCGTCACAGCCTGCCTTGCTGGCGATGAATGCTTGGAGCTTTTTGGCTTCCTCCATGTTTTTGGAGGACTTGGGGATGTAGGTGCCGCCGGGCATCCAGACTGTTAGCTTGTTCTTGGAAGCATCATCCCCGGGAAGCGGGAAGAGCCCCAGATCGTTGAGCTTGTCCGGGTAGGTCACTTTGATGTTGTTCAGGGCAAAACTCAGGATCGGGTATTGCGCTCCTTCGCCGTTGATCAGCATGTCTTGTGCCTGCTGATACGTCGTGGAAGCGAAGTCCTCGTTGAACAGGCCCGCTTTGCCGGCCTCTTCGAGGTGTTCAAAGCCCTTCACCGCAGCGGCATTCGTCGCGAACTTGGCCTTATTGGCGGTGTAGTCTGCCGGGAAGTTGGGATCCTCGGTCACCACGTTCGCGAAGTCACCCAGGACGAAGAGCTGGGAGGTCCAGGTCGTTTGGTAGGACTGGATGATCGGCGCGATGCCCGCGTCCTTGATCTTCCGGCTGTTGTCCATGAACTCATCCCAGGTCTTAGGGACGGACAAACCGAGCTTTTCGTATACCTTCTTGTTGTAGAGCACCGCTCCGGCCATGCCGGTACTGAAGGGCACGCCGTACACTTCACTTCCGGACGTCACCACAGGTTTGAAGGACTCTGTGACGTTGGACAGGTAGGGCTCGCTGGTGATGGGCTGCAGGTTCTGCTCGGGGTTGATCTGCTGCAGAAGCGAGCCGGTGTTGTAGTTGAAGACATCGGCCATGTCGCCGGTAGAGAGCCGCGTCTTGACGATGTTGTCGCCGTCGCCACCCTGCGGACGGGTTTCCACCTCTACTTTGATACCGGGATTCGCTGCAGTGAAGTCTTCAGCGACCTTCTCGGCAGCGGCAACGGTGTTCTCGGCGTTGTCCACCAGCCATGTAATGGTCTTTTCATCACCGCCGGCGGTGGAGCCACTGCCACTACAACCGGTCAGAGCCAGCGCCAGGACTGTCACTCCCCCAGCCAGAGCGGCCCAGCGCTGCTTGCTCGATGCAGCCATCTTTACCTCCTCGTAAAGCCACGAACTTCGTAGTCAGTGGAACGTTTCAAAGCGGGCTCTTGGTGAAGCTGCGAGCCCTGCGTGGATTTGTGTAGATCGGTCTACGTTTTTCTACTGTAAGTCATGTCACAGCTCTTGCCAAGACTTTTTCGTAGATCAATCTACAATTACGGAGAAGGCACTCAAGAGGGGATCCACATGACGGAGCAATTGAAGCGCGCCACCATCAGCGACGTCGCTGAGCACGCGGGCGTTTCACGCGCCGCAGTCTCCAAAGTCCTGCGCAATGCCTATGGGGTCAGCCCCGCCATGCGGACCAAGGTCGAGGAATCAATGGCCCTCCTCAACTACCGCCCCCTTGCCCTGGCCCGCGGAATGCGCGGTAACAGCTACACCTTGGGCGTGTTCCTCGTGGACCTTTCGAATACCTTCTTCTCAGTCCTTGCCGAGGGCATCCGCGATGTCGCAGAAGAACTTGGGTATCAGGTGCTCATCGGGCAGGCGCGACAAGGCCTCGACGCACAGCAGAAACTCATCGAGGCAATGGTCGACAGACGCATGGACGGCCTGGTCCTGATCGCACCATTTGGACCGAACGATGAGCTTGAAAAGCTTGGCCAAACCATCCCCGTGGTTGTCCTGGGCCGCCACGGACCAGCGAAGTACTTTGACACCGTCGCCAGCGACGACATCGCCGGCAGCGCGCTCATCGTCGACCACCTTGTCTCACTGGGGCATGAGCGGATCTCGATGCTCGCCAACACGCAGCCCGACAGCGAACCAGGCATGCCACAAACAGTCCGCCGCCACGGCTACGATCTCGCCATGGAGAAGCACGGGCTTTCACAGTGGATTGATCACGTCCCCGGACGCTGGGGAACTGAGAGCGGCTTGGAAGCCGGCCGGTCACTCGCCGCCAGGCCCCTTGCCCAACGTCCATCTGCCCTGCACGGCGGCGCCGATGTTGCTGCGCTTGGCGCCTACACTGCGCTGTTCGAAGCCGGCATCCACATACCGGACGACATGTCGATCGTCGGCTATGACAACATCCCGGCTACGGGCCTCCCTCCTATAGGCTTGAGCACCGTCGACCAGTCGGGTGTCCAGATGGGCAGACAAGCTGCGGAGCTGCTCCTCTCGAGGATCGAGGGCCGGACCGAATCCGAGCACGTCCTCGTCTCTCCGCGACTCATCGTGCGAAAGACATCAGCCCCGCCACGTCGCTAGGGCACATGGGCGCGGATAAACGCCGTAGCTCAACGCCAGTTTTTGGCGCCGGCTTCGCGAGTTGACAGGGCCACGAGCGTGCATTCGCGGCAACGGTCAATGTGCCGAGTGGAGCCACCCCATGGGAAAAGCTGCAAAACCCCGAGATGCGAGTGGCGCAAGTCATCCACTACCAGCCTGAACTCCTCCAGCGCCTCCCCAAGTCGGATCGTGATGTAGAGAACACGCCACCCTAAGCGCGAAGTAAGAGAGGAACACGTAGCCCCAGCACACGGGGGGCCAAACCAGCCAAGCCCCTGAACCCGCTCCCCCACAACCAAAAAGGCGACCCGAGGCGCCAGGCACACCCCGCGGCCCATGTCAGAGGAACCTGACCAACAAGCATGTGCACACGTTAAAGCAAAAACCCCCTCTGACGAGGGGGTATGCCGTGCCCGAGGTGGGACTCGAACGGGATTCCGGGCCTTGGCATTGCTGGGAAGTGGCGGAAACATGCGGAATCCGGGGCAGTCCGAAGGGTGTACGAGGCAGTCCGGGGTGGAGAGTGTGGACATTGTCCACACTCTAATTTTTGCCCATGAATGTTGCCTTGCGGACGACGCGCTCGACCGGGAACCGCAGTGCACAACCCGACAAGGGAGGAGGGTGCGTTCCTCGCCGGCAGTGCCGACAAGACCTCTGCCGGACATCATCATCAGATTTACTCCTTTCGCACATTCATACCGATTCGACCCGGGGGCAACCTGACTTGCACACCTCGCTTGGAAAGGGCTGCCGCCCAAGAGGCCGAGCGGCCAACCACAACACACCAAACGGTTCGACTTCGCAGAGCTTGGGGCGATGCTACCGACGGTGTGCAGGTGTAGCGGGAAATCGCCACAACAAGGCCGTCAGTCGCGCCGGACAGGGCGCAATAAGTCGCTGACGCGTCCTCTCAGTCAGTTACCAACCTGGCCAACGATCGAACCGCATAGGTAAACTGATCAAACTTCAGCCTGATATGGCCGTTTTGCAACCCTCCAGTGCTTCGGACCAGCTCGTGAGCCTTCAACTCCAACAGGCCATCCGGAACGAAGCGCGGCTTGGTACGGCTGACCCACGGCCAACGATCGGCTTCGTCGCCCCGCTCTTCGCGATAGTCATCCGGAATGTACAGCGGCTCCGAAGTCACCTCGACCACGGCGTAGCAGTCTCTCGTCTGTGCGGAGATCAGCACGAGATCCCCTTCTTTGATGCTTGGCCGCCCCTTAGCAGGACTGCCAAAGAACCAGTTCTGTCGCCATTGATCCAGTGCCGGCTCACCGTACTCGGACTTCAGCCAAAGGGTCCTGTCTCTGTCGCGCGCATCCACCAAAAGCTGCTCAACCAAAGCAAGACCCGAATCACTGTCCAACCCATCCGTACCCGGTTGGTCTACCACCGTCAGTTGACGGGCCTGCTGCGTGAGCTTGTGGAGGTCGGCTGTTGTCACAGGCCGACTTGCCCAAGCGTCCATGCTTTGCCGCACTGATTGGACCTGGGCAGGCCCCAGTTCGACGCCGAGCTCAACATTGCTGGCAGCCGAACTACCCAGCCCGGCACCAGTGAGGTTCGCTGATCCAAGGAATCCGCGGGAACCAAGAAGGAAGGCCTTGGCATGCAACCTGTCCACGTGTAAGACCGAGAAGCCCGACTGGATAAGCTGCAAAAGACCGTCAACGCTCAAGTAACCGTTGGCGACGGCACTCGGATCGAGACAGGTGAACAACGTACGCGACGCGTCCGCCTGTAGGGCCCACTGAGCTAAACGCTTACAAACGTCATAGGAGAGAAACGGGCTGGCCAACAGCACATCGCCGTTGGCGTCCTGGACGGCATTGAACAACCAATCAGCAGCCTTCGAATGCACCGCACCTTCGTTCATCACAAAAAAGACACTACAGCGGCGATAATCCTCACAACCGCATCGTTTTCCCGTGTCTGGCCCACATGTCGGTCCTTACGGTGTCGATTCGTTGCGTGTACCGGTGCACGGGCGACCTGAGAAGCCATGTCGCTCTCAATCAGAAGTTTCGCGATCACGGTCTTGTGCCGCTGTTCCGATCACTCCACGTGTTTTGACTTTTGCCATTCCTCTGCGATCAAAGAGTTCGAGTGAGCGAACCAATCAAACATCACTTCGTGCCGCAGTTTCTCTTACGGCACTTCGCTGACTCGGAAGAGTAGCTTCAAGTTCATCGGCTGGCGGGCAATCAGAGTTTCCGCTCGACCGTCCGGAATACGGGTCATCGCAACGATGGACACACACTGTGTGGACCTCAGTTCGGCGCCTCCGGCATGAATAGAACATTGCTTGAGTCGGCCATGAGCGACCTTGAACGCGACGCCGCAACCGTGGTCGAAGAACTCGCGACCGGGCATTCTCGCGACGTGACAGATTCACAGATGCAGGTCCTGTGTTGGTTTGCTGGGCTCCAGATCCTTCGCAGCAGTTTCACGCTAGGCTACGTCGTACGACAGCTCGAGCAGGGAGGAATTGCGGAAGAGTTTGGCGACCTTCCAGCGGAAGAGCTACAGACGGCCTTACTAGGTTCAACGCTTTCTCCGTTCCTCGGAGCCTGGTCGAACCGCAACAATCCCCTGGCGCAAGCTAAGGACAAGTGGAATCCGTTCTCCGCAGATCTACGGCAACTCAGGTGGGACGTACTTCGCTATCGCACCCCAAGTCTCGTGCTCTCCGATGCTTTTGCTGCCCAGAGCGGGATCCGGGACGAAGCGCGTCCAAATTACACCAAAACGGAGCGCCGCTGGGCCATGCATGGTTTTGCCGCCGCTCTGGAAGACTCCGCGCGTGTAACTATGGCCCTCACGCCAGAATTGGGAATTCATCTTCATCGCTCAAACCAAAGGAAGACATTAAAGGCGGAGGATTTCAACCGTTACACCGTCTACTCATCTAGAGACTTCATAGCTCACGATCCTGACTGGCACGACATAAACCCCCGGCTCCACGAGCTAGTGGTTGAACGCTTAAGTCTTCAGCGGATGTTAAGAATGGCCATGCCTGCCAATTTCTGAGTGTCCGACAAAATAACCAATTCCGCTAGCCACGGTTGCTCAAGGTTCGCAGGGGTCCAGACTGATCGATGAGTCCGGCAAACTCTGAGTTGGTGAGCACGGTCAGCCCGAATTCCCTGGCTTTGTCACTGACTGCGTCGTCCCCAGTCACTACACACCACTCCGGCGGCATGAGAGTCTGGTCGTCGTGCTCCTGGCCCTCCAAAGCGCACGCAACAACCAGCGGATCGGCGTTACCGAGATTGGCATAAAGGTTAATCAGGCGCGTGTCTGCCTTCGGTATAGAAGCCATAATTTCGACCAGTAGCCGAAGCATCCTTGGGGTGGTTGGATGGACGTTGTTGTGCAGCAAAGTGATGTCCGGAAATCCCTGAGACTCGTGCAGCACCGCCTCGGGTATGACCGCGTTCTCCTGGAAATATGTGCTGGCTCGCCGCTGCCTTCCAAGTTGACTAAGCGCGTTTGTGTCGATCACGTACCGTCGCCCGAATTCACTCATCCGAGAGCCCTTCTGAGGTCGTCGATTTGTGATGGTTTGAGGCGGTTTAGGCAAACTGCACGGCAGAACTCCCCCGGTGAGATGTTTTGTCCGTCAAGCGCCCCCAGCATCCGTCGATTGAGCTCCCTCCCGTTGTACTTACTAACGGCATTCTGAGGGAGGATCTGATTTCTGGGCCCGCCTTTGGGGCGGCTCCGGAATTCTACTCGGAACTGTTCAAGGTATTCGCTTGCAGTAGCTGGGTTGATGATCCCCAGTCGCATTGCGCGCACAGTTGCGGCGCTAGGGGTGACCTTGAAGGTCTCCGAGGCGCTGTGCATGTCGTCGAGGGACGTTGGCCTCACGGCTGTGAATCGTTCGCCAGGCATCAGCATAGCGCCGGCAATATCATACTCAAGCCCAGGCTCCATATCGGCAGTGCCACCGTCCCAGGTCATCGGAGCAAAGATTCGCCGGGCTATCAGAACCGTCAACAGCGCAAGTGTAAAGATGGTACGACCTGCGGGTTCCTGATCGTCACCATGATCTCCACCCGCCAGAAAAATGTATGGAACCTTGTTGTCTCGAATCGTCATGCCACTAAACTTCACATGCGTTAGCCGCTGCGGCATATAGTGCTGGACACTCCGCGAAACCAGCACTTGGTTGGCCTCAAGACGGTCGATCATTAGTTCGAGCGCCCTTTCCTTGCTCTTACACGCGCGAAGTGACTCATGTGAGAGGCCGATAGCAGACATAAGTTTGGCCGCTTGCGCCTCCACGGATGGGCCTGCGTCACGCAGTAGGCCCACTATCTTGTTCCGGTGAAGAGACTTGTCGTGTTTCCGAACTAGCTGCTGCTTTCGGATTAGGTCTTTGACGATTAGCTCGACATCCCGTAATTGCACCTTAGAACGCGACCCAATTGAGAACGTGTCTTTACTTAGCCCGGCGAGCAACTTCTCAGTCTTCTTCTTCACCTGCTCCTGTACCAACGCGTACGGGGCGAAGAACAGGGAATAAGGAATGTCGCCCTTATCCGCTAATGAAACGAGGTCGGCAAAACTGATTCTGCCCGAATCAAGAGCCTTCTCATACCCCCTGTAGGTTCCCGCTACCGAATTGTCGAGAAGTTCAGTGAAGGCCGCCTCTTCAATTGGGACCGCATCGCCATCCAGCAGAACCTCGATCGCCATTAGAGGTCCTCTGGGTCAAAGATTGCGCCCAGCAGGCAATCCGGACATGCCTGGACACAAGCTCTTCGTCGCCGCCACTGCTCGTCCACATCGTTCCGCGGATAGCCTGGTGGTAATCCTGCTCGCCAAAATACTTGATCATTTTGTCTGCTTCGCGGAATATTCTCCATCGAAGAGACTGGATGAAGACGCCTTGTTTCCCCAATGATTACCACGCGTATCGCCCCTTCTGTGTATCAACAAGTTACAAGATTCGTGGCAGTCAATTCGTGTATGACACCAGCCTCAGCCACGCCTGGTGAAATAACGTAAAGCAACGCAGGTGACTGCACTGAGAATGCTTCACCGCAACACGCCACCGTCGCACCCGCGTCGAGACCGGCCTCGCGACCCCCATAAATAGCTGTCCTAGAATCGGACTGTGAATTCTGCGGAGGCTCTGCCGACCACATAGTCCCACTCGTCGGGGTCGGCAAGTTCAGGCCTGGGCGCGATCTGTTCAACGACATTCACTTGGCCAGGAATCATAGGAACGGCTACAGAAGGAAACGCAGTTCGTCCGAGAACGGAGTCATGTGTCGGGTTTTCAATGGAACCGTCTGTCAGGTACCAAGGGCCATCGGTCCCGATGACCTCGATGAGCCGGCCTTGGAGCCGAGTGCTACCGGGCTCCTTTCTGCGTGATTCCACGGCGACTTTCAATCCGGCGACTAGCCGCTCGGTGACGGCCTTCCAGTCAATTGGGACAGCCATGCCCCAGCTACCAGTGCGTTGAAGCTCCGTCAAAAGGTTTGAAACGACGTCACCGAAATCTTCAGTTTCATCCCAACTCACTTCAGAATAGAAACCAAGGGAGTCGCCTGAGTAGGCGACCAAGTAGGGAATCTCGTCGTCCAAGGTGTACTTTTGACCGCCGAACTGGGTGTAGCTTGGAGCTCGGCAGGCAGCGCTAGCCTCAAACCGATGCGAAGCTCCCCAGATTTTCCGGTGGCTTGAACGAAGATTTCCTGTTGGTGGAGGCTGTTCATGTCGACTGCGGACTTTAGGGCGGCCAGCACAGCTGTCCGTGTGAAGTCCTTTGAGAGGTCAGCCAGCTTCTTGTCTTGGTCGCTCAATTTGCCGTTGACTGCTAAATTGATTCGCTGTTCGAGAGAAGCGAATGTCTGCTCGATATCGCCCTGGACTTCGTCACGGAGATCTTCCTTGATGCCGGCTGTTGCGTCAACTGTCGCATTAGTCACTGACGTTTTAACTGCTCTTCGTATCTTCGGTTCGACAAGCAGCAAAAGACCGGCGGAGACGAGCCCCGTTACGAAGTTGGTCAGGATGGACTGCCAGATAGATAAGCTTTGCGTGTCATCTGAAGCGAACAGCGGACTGATGAAAAATGCAACATATCCGAGGATCGCCCCGCCTAGGACGAGTGCCGCCATCCATCCGAAGTGGATCTTTTCTTTGGGCGTTTGCTGGGCCGAGGTCGTTTTCACAAGGAAACTGCACTTGAGGCTTCCGGTTGGTGGCGCGGGCCAAGAATAACTGCTAGTTCCAAACAGCATCTCAAGAAGGAGATGCTTGTGAAACTCTTCGGATGCGCCGCCAGAGGAAGCCTCAGTGTCAGGAAAGCAGGTCCGGGCACAGATCCGCTTAGCGAAGTAGCGTGGCCGCAACCGCCGATAACGGCGCATATGTTGGAACCAAAGGCGGGTCCCCGTACCCATCAGGCAAAGCGATCCCGACGATGGGTGTCACCCACCGAAAATAGGGCTGTTTGGGTCATGCCGCCGCGCAGCCGTTCGTCCAAGAACCCCAGCCCTATGGGCCGCTAGGTCAAGGAATCAACAAAACCGGGGGGCAGTCCCGCAGATGAATTGCTAGTTCTGCCTCCAAATATTCATCGCTGGCAATAAGAAGTCAGACTCGTACCAACAAGGATTCAACTTCGCCTCAAGGTATGCCCAAGTTAGCTCAAAGCCGATCGGCTGCGCCTGCTGGATCCAAGAACATGGCGCCATGAAGCGATGGCTAAACGGCAGACTCATCACGAGCACGCCTCGACTCACGGCCAAAAACCGTCGGCTCAGCATAGGCGGTTAGCCGAAAATCTCCACTGATTCGAAAGACGTTGGCCAGGCGTAACCCCAGGGAAGAAGTCTCTTCCAGGAGCGGGCCTACTCCTGGCTCACGACTACCCATGCATGCCAGTTAAGGCACGGGAGTGGAATCAGTTGCGAGAGCTCCCGGTGGTTAGATGTTGCTGTTGAGAATCTCTCGCGTCTTCATAGGGGACAAGGACCACGGTCTGTCAGGAATAATCTCGCCCAAAATTCCGCCCCGAAGGAGACCGACTTGGAACCGGGGCGTGGCATCGAGACTCGATAGGAGCGCAATGCGATCTGCGTCAGCCGTCCCAGGGTCAGGGCTGTAGGTGACGATCGACAGACCATAGTCACCCGCCATCTCAAAGACATCAAAAGTCAAGCAGATGGACCCGACGTCGGGATGTCTGAAGACCTTTTGACCAGTGCTGTGTTCGTGAACGTCATGCTCGTCCCAATCCCGCCTGAAGTGCGAGCTGAGAGTCGACAATTCCCCGATGAGTGACGTTAGCTGCGAATCGAGTGGATTGCGCCCTACTCCCAGCCGCAGCATGGCAGTCGTCATGCTGCGCGCGAGCGGCCAGTCTTAGTAGTACCGTTGGGCCCTCAGGTCGAGAAAGACAATGCGTGCCAAATTGGGCTGGACATTTGTATCAAACTGCGGGGCATACAACGCACGCCCCAAGAGATTTGCTCCAATGAGATCCTGGCGCGTGTTGTAGACAATCGCAGGAACAGCAGGAACAGCCAGTGCCTTCAGCACTCGTTGCACGGAGGACCGTACGTTGGGGCGAGTGGGACGTCTTCCTGTGTCCCTCCCCAACGAAGAAGATGCCTGGGCCAAGTCGAAAAGGTGCCCCCGCTCCACAGCGTTAAGATGTAGGGCATCGGCAATTGCTTTCAGAACGCTCTCGGACGCACCCCTGATATTTCCGCATTCCAGGCGGGTGTAATAGTCAAGACTCACGCCTGCAAGCAGGGCTACTTCTTCCCGACGCAGACCCGGCACACACCGCTCCCCGCATCGTGGGGCAACCCCGCCTGCGTTGGAGTCACGTATGCCCTGTGTGAGATCAAGAATTCCCTAACGTCATCTTTCCTACTCATGAAATCCAATCTAGGCTGAACCGCTTCCACGTGGGAGGCCCTCCCGGGCCTCCCACGTGGGGATACTTAGCTGAGGGTCAGCAGGACCTTGGTAGCACGTCGTTCATCCATAGCTTTGTAACCTTCGGCCGCCTCTTCGAGGGGCATGACGAGGTCAAAAACTCTGCCTGGGTCGATCTGCCGGTCCCAGATCAACTGAATCAGGTCGGGCAAGTACCGGCGAACTGGAGCTGGTCCCCCTAAAGTGTGGATTCCCGCGAAGAACAATTCGATGCCGGGGATCCTGACATCGTAGTTCACCCCAACGTATCCCAGATGACCTCCGCCCCGAGTGGCGCCCACTGCTTGCATGAAGGACTCCTGCGTTCCGACAGCCTCTACAACGGAGTGTGCTCCGAGCCCGCCGGTAAGTTCCTTGATTCTTGCCACTCCGTCTTCCCCGCGCTCTTCAACAATGTCCGTCGCACCATAAAAGCGGGCCAGTTCCTGACGGTCCTTATGACGGGACATCGCGATAATACGCTCAGCGCCTAGCTGCTTCGCTGCAAGAATGGCCATCAAGCCGACAGCGCCGTCCCCCACAACCGCTACTGTCTTACCTGGACCAGCCTGCGCTGCGTCGGCGGCAAACCATCCGGTCCCCAGGACATCCGAGGCCGCTAGCAGCGACGGGATCAAGTCGGCATCCGGGTGGCCCGGAGTCGCGACCAGCGTTCCGTCGGCATATGGAATACGGGCTAGCTGTGCCTGCGTGCCAATTCCACCCGCAACGAAGGAAGCATGGACACACTTGGACTGGAAACCACTCTGGCAAATCTCACAAGTGTTGTCGGAGATAACGAAAGACCCAACTACGAAATCGCCGACCTTGAGGGTCTGCACGTCCGAGCCGATTTCCTCGATGACGCCAACATACTCGTGGCCCATTAGGGTGTGGTCCACGGGCTCGATGCCTCTATACGGCCAAAGGTCCGACCCGCAGATACAAGTCGCGGTCAGACGGATGATCGCATCGGTTGGGGCGATAATTGTCGGGTCCTCGCGGTCCTCGACTCGGACATCACCAGGGGCATGCATAACAACTCCACGCATGGAATGAACTCCTCTAATTGTTGACAGGGACTGCTTTTCCTTGGCTCGCCTGCACTATGTCAATGCGGCGGGGCCAGCGACACGCCAATCCTCGCGCCTCACGGATCCTTGGTGAGAGGCCCTAGTGAACCGCCTCAGGGATGGCAACCGGACATCCTACCACCAGCCTATGACGAGGATCTATGACAAAGCGCCGTTTCGTGCCGCGGGTTAGGTGCTCAGGCGTAGGGCTTAACGAAGGTACGGAAGTCTTCGCCGGCCCTGTATAAGCGCCAAAGGGTTTCAGCTAAGGCAGCAGGTTCATGTGCAGGGTCGCCTCCGCCAATACCCAAGGGAACGATAAGTTGCGCAACGTAGATTCCTTCGGGCGCCAAGGCCTCGTGGAGCATGTGGGCATACGCGGATTCAGCGGCGAACGCGGCGGACGTGCCAGCGTATCTATGGTTAGGTCGGACCGCGCTGGAGCCGTTGATAAAGAGAGCGGTTCCGCGGCCGAGGGCCCTCATGCCCGGAAGGACGGAGTTCACGGCGGCAGCAGCTCCGAGCACGGAAAAGTCGAGAGCTGAACGGAATTCCTCGAGGGTAGTCTCCAGCACCGGCCGGAGATAGTTCGGAGACGGCACGGGACTGTAGTGAAGAATTTCGACGGGCGCCAAATCCTTGGCTGCCCGAGCCAAAGCACTTCGAAGAGACTCATCGTCTCGAACATCCGCCGCGTAGCCACGGGCGGTGATGCCTGCGTCGGTCAAATCACTGGCGAGAGCATCGACATGTTCCTGAGCACGGGAGAGAAGTGCTACGTTGAAGCCTTCGGCTCCAAACCGTCGGGCAGAGGCTAGACCCAGTCCGGGACCGGCACCAACTATTGCAATGGTTGTTTTCATTTTGCTCCTTCTTCGAAGATAGTGACAAGGCATGATGGCCCGCTTCGGCTGACCTTGGTGGTTCGCTGCGCCAATAATGGTGGCTCCACTGCACCATGCTGTCCATCCGTGTCCTTGGGACATTGGCTGGGTTTTTAGGCGACGGCGAAGATGTATCCATCGATTCGAAGGCGCATGACATGGTTCATTCTTTTCGTGTGCCCTGGATCATGAGTGCGTGCTATTTGGCTGTCTGCCGGGTGGCCCGGAGTGTTGCGAGAGCCAAGATGGCGGCCAAAGCCAGCATCGCTGCGCTTGTCAGGAAAGTGCTCTGGTAGCCGAAGGCATCGAACAGAAGGCCTCCCATGGTGGAGCCGAGCGCAATGCAGGTCTGGATAACGGCGACCATAAGGCCTCCGCCGTGTTCCGCGTTGTTTGGCATGGCATTGGCGACCCAACTCCACCAGCCCACGGGCGCCGAGGTAGAGAGCAATCCCCAGAGTCCCAGGAGGACTACGACGGCGGCGAACGAACTGCCAAATGGTACTAAAACCGCCGCGACTAGTGCCATGAGGGCGGGAATGATGATGAGGGTTCGGTATAGCCCCGGCCCCAGGAATCGGCCGATGACGATGGTGCCGACTACGCCGGTCGCCCCGAGCACGAGCAAAACGATTGAAATCGCGGTCACGTCGATCACGGTGACTGTCTCCAGGAAGGGACGCAGGTAGGTGAACAGGGTGAACTGGCCCATGAAGAAGGCGCCGCAGGCCGCCATGCCCCAGGCGATCGGGCGGTTTCTCAGGGCACCGAAAATCGCGAACACGCCGCCTGAAGTTATCGGCCGTTGGCGGACCTTCAGTGACGGAAGGCTGAGCCATAGCCAGACCAAGCAGAGCAAAGCCACCGGCACCAGGCAGAAGACTGCTCCTCGCCATCCCATGATGGAGCCCAGATAACTGCCGAGGGGTGCTGCGAGGACCGTGGCGAGGGCGTTCCCACCGTTAACGATGGCCAAGGCGCGGGGCACCTTTACGGTTGGAACCAATCGGATGGCGGTAGCGGCGGACATGGACCAAAAGCCTCCGATGACCACGCCGATGAGTGCCCGGCCGATCATGAAAGGCAAGTATCCCGGTGCTAACGCGATCAAGGCACCGGAGGCGCACATAAGTGCTGTCAGTCCGAGCAGTAGGGTCTTCCGGTCAAGGTTGCCGGCCAGCTTGGATATCGAAAGGCTGGACAGTACGGCGAACAGTCCGGAGATCGCGATTCCTTGCCCCACAGCCCCCTCAGAGACCTGTAGATCGGCTGCCATTGGAGTGAGCAGGCTGACGGGCATAAATTCGGAAGCGACCAGGGCGAAGGCGCCGAATGACAGGGCGAAGACCCCGGCCCAGCGCGCAGGATGCTCCTCGCTGCTGACCGGTCCCGCATCTTGCCGTTGAAGAGGGGTGGATGTGTTGGGCGAGGTAGGCCTCGCTCTCATTGCAGTCTTCATAGGATCTCTATCGGATCACGGTCCCGCTGTACAAGGGAGTCCCCCCTGTTAGTGGTACTGCGAGTGACCCCCAAAGCCGCATTAGTTGTACTGCTCAGGGACGTTGGTTGAAGCCGTATGAGGACACTGCGTGATATTTCCGTGATGGCGAAGGCCTCCTGGGTATGGAGCGGAGCTGTCTAAGAAACCGCTGCACACCTAGGAGGCCTTCGTGTCCCGCTAACGCAATGTTGACCCCAAAAGCCCGTTTGAAGCTCGCCCAATTGGCCGTTCGGACCAACACCGCAGCAGCCAAGCCCTACACGGCCTCCTGGCCCACCGCTCAACGCTGGGTCACCCGATACCTCGAACATAGGCCCCAAGGAATTCCCAACCACACCCCCGCGGAAACTGCTCAAACGCATCGCTGCCCTGCGGTGGGGCAAGCGGCTAGGCCCAGTACAGATCGCCGGGCGGCTAGGCATTCCGGCCTCGACCGTGCACGCCCTCCTGGTCCGCTGCCAGATCAACCGGCCGCGCTACATCGACCAGATCATAGGCGAACCAATCCGCCGCTACGAACACACGGCCCCGGGCGAAATGCTCCACGTCGACGCGACCAAGTTCGGGAACATCTCCGACGGTGGCGGCCACCGTTACCTCGGCAGGGTCGAAGGCGGAGAGAACTCCAGAACCTCAGCGGCGCGCAGCGGCAATGCTTCCGGTCCTAAACGGGAAGCAAACTATTGCGTGTCGTCTTGGGGCGCGCACTGGCTTAGTGAGCAACGAGCGACTTGTCATGATAGAGCAGTGCCAATTCCGCACGCGTGCGGATGCGCACTCTGGCACCGGGGGCCAGATCTTCATCTTCGGCATGCTGGGCGTACCCGATACCACCTTCAACGTCGCTGACGAATTGCGGACGGCCACCTTCACCAGGACCACTTGAGTGACGGTGCCTAGGACCTCGATGTCGCCAGAACGAAGTTCAGGTGTCTTCGGTGCATACTTGTGACCATGAGTGTCGCGGGCGCGGACAAAGAGATGCAACTTTTCCAGTGCCCGTTGCGGAAGAGGCAAGGGCCTCACTGCCCGGAATGATATTTCCGCCGTGGCCTCATCTTGGCGGAGTACGTCTGCCCGCAGATACCCTGCCCGTGGCGGCGACGTTTGAGTCTCAGAAAAGGCGGGAGCGTCGTGTTCCTTGAACCCGGATACTCGCATTGGTGCTTGCTCGTCAGCATCACTGCTGCAGGAGAAGCATGCTGCTCCTCACGGTTTATCCGGGGTCGTCGGCGTCATCCTGAACTGCGGGCATGTGGGCACCTACAGAGATCGCCGCTGCGAAAGCAAGGCAGGCTGCGGCGCTCCAGAAGACGGCCCCAATGCCTATGGGGACGGCGATGGTGCTCACTGCTAGCGGCAGGGAAACCTGGACAAGCCTGTTGCAGGTCATGCGGAGCCCCAGCGCTGCTCCTCGTGAGCTGCGCGGTGCCAGCGAGACAACCCAGGTCATGGTCAGCGGTTGTGGCAAACCGAGTCCGATGCCGATCAGGCACATCAGTGGAAACGCCCACCATTGGTTAACCAGCGGGAGTGCACTAAGAGCGAAAACGGCCAAACCGATAGCCGCTATCAGGATAAACTTTCGTTTCAACCTATCGAGTAGCCATGGCATGCCAATACGGCTCGATATCGTTACAACTGCGCGGGTAGCCAACAGCAGGCCCACGATTGTAGCCGGTACGCCGCGTTCTTGCGCCCATACGGGAAGGAAGGAACTCAACAGGTCAACGGACACAAACACGATCCCACTGACGACGAGTGACTGCCACATCCCGGGGACACGTAGGACCGACTGAAGTGGAATAGGTGGGTTGCCCCGCGTGGCCTGTTTTCGGGTGGACTGAAGGAGCCGTTCCTGGCCAGACAACCGGATAGTAGATGGCATCGCCAGGATCAGGAAACCGAGACAAATCATCAGGCCAAGTGCTGTGTTCGGGTTGGCGATATCGGCCGTGGCCATTGCGGCCACTGTAGCGACTACTGGTGGTCCAATGAGCTGTCCGATAGAGGCGGCAGCGGTGAGAGTGCCGAACGCCGTGTCAGTATTTCCCCCCGTCGCGAGCTTCGCAGCGAAGCTCTGTTGTCCCACCACGAGGCCGACATGACCTGCCCCTAAGAGCAGGGCAGCTATCAGAAGGCCAATGGAAACAGGGAAGAAAAGGGCTGCAACGGTTCCAGTCGTTGCTATGAGCAGCCCGAGAGAGCACACAATTGCGCAGCCGAATCTGTCCGCCAGTCTGCCCGTCGGAAGCGCGATAAGGAGCCCCGCGAGGGCGAATGCGCCAGACTGTAGCCCGACAAAGACTGCGCTTCCTGTAACGGCCAGAGCCTGGTAGCTCATGATTACCCGGACTCCCTGCCATGCCGCTTGGGTAAGTGCCGTCTGCAACCACAGATCCATCGGGTTTTGGGTATTCTTCACGGAGTCAGCGCTGCCGCGAATAGGTTGATCACGACACTGTTAAACCTAGTTAGCATTGGCTGCCTTCACTGCGACGAACGGAACGGCTCTCGCCTGTGTACATCGCAGCACCCGAGTCTGGGTGATCGCCTGGATTAGCAACTGGCAGCGTTCGCACGTTCGCTCGAGACTCACGACTTGTCATTTGGCCCCTTCAAAACGCAGCTTTTTGGCACTTCAGTGCAATCGATACGTCCGCTCCCGCGCGGCACCCCCGGACCTACCGTTATATAAGCAGCATGTATAGGACGCTTCCTTTGGGTGCAGTCGCAGCGTGAACTCGAGGACGACGGGCCGTTTTAGGTGCTGGTCAAACGGAGATGCCGCGTCAGTCCTATTGTGAAAAGGCGCGGATGGTCAAAGGATCGAATGATTCATCCGCGGGATAAAAGTCGCGGAAGATGAACCTGCCCTCCGTGGTGAGGCGAGAAGGAACACCGGTCCACATTGCGACTCCGCTCGCAACAGTCGGTACTGTGGGCTCCAAAGAGAGGAGTGGAATCCTCACGGCTTCCTTGGCCGGTTCGTGGAGGGCAATGCTTAGACGAGAACCCTCGGCTGAAAAAGTAACCCATGGATCCTGTATCTCCACTCGCAGCATCCCAAAGTGCGCGTGGAATTGCACTCCCCCGAGGAATCTTAGAGTCACAGTCTCTTCTGTTGTGTCAACAGGAGGGGCAACGGCTGGCGCAAAGTAGAACTTACCGCTAGCGGTGGGAGCCGCTGAGCCTGTCACCGTGGTAGTAGCGTCACCGGTGTGACCGAGATAGTTGAGAAAACTCGTTTTCACTCCCCAGACGAGGCCTACATCGGGGCGGGCATCAGTCATGATGTGATCTCCTTACTAGGCATTTCGAGTGCGTTCATTCATGGCACCTCGCTTATAGGGCCATCAGCGCGGCCTTCCTCCATTAGGCGTTCTGATATGGCCGTTGCTGCTTGCTTGACGGCGAGGACTGCGTGCTGGACGTCAACGTCACGGCGCTTGTTCTCGTCCCAAGCGACACACACGCTGCCCAGTGCTGTCTTCTGGTCGGTGAGGATGGGAGCGGCGACGCTGTAGACCCCGGGGTTGAACTCTCCCTTGGTCAAGAGGTAGCCGTCCTTCTTGATTTCACCCAGGGCCGCACGAAAGTCCTTCCATGTGCCGCCCAGGCCGGCGTTCCCAATCTCCTGGCCCTGACGGGCGTAGATTGCTTTGAGTCGGTAATGCGGCAGGTACGCCAGGATTACCTTGGACACTGACCCTTTAAACAGTGGGCGCCGACGTCCCCGGCTGAACCGGTTCTCCGGGCTCTTCGGTGCCCGGGCCTCGCCCACACACAGGACCGCATCACCATATGCAGTGCACAGAAGAGCCGAGTGCCCAATCCTGTCCACCAGATCCTCAAGCACCCCACGGCTTGCCAGCAGCAGCGGGTCCGTCAGTCGAATCCGCAGGTCCATCTCGATAATCCCTGGGCCGAGGCTGTAGAAGCCGTTGCGAACTGAGGTGAGCAGCCCCGCGTCGTGCAGTGTCTTGATGTAGCGGTATCCCGTCGACCTGGAGGTCTCCAGAGCGTCGATGATCGCAGCCGTTGACCATACGGGATCGGACTCACTGAACAGGTGCAGGATGTGAAGCATTCTGGCAAGACTGTTTGCGTTATCTGGAGCTGCCGCCGTCTCGCCGGCGCCAGTCGGATGCCCACTTACAGCCAGAGTCCTCGCCCTCCCGTTTGTGTTAGCCGACAAAACGCACCTTGCCTTTTCAAAATTGATTAAGTCTCACAATACAGGATATGGCTAAGTCTGGTTCGAAACCCTATAGACACAATGACATCCCGCCGCGCGCCAGAGGTGTGGCCGGCGCTGCCCAAGGGTTTGCTCCTAACAATTGATTCAACTGCTGTAGCTGAATGGCTAGTTATGCGCGGAAGATTCGTTCTTAGTCATGAAGTCCGCGGATTCGCCGGACATGGTGGTGCTGGCGCCCATCAGTAGCCCGCACCAGACGGCAAGGTCTCTGACCGTCCCGCCCCCTCCGCCTACGGAGCAGCCATCGCGCAAGGCCACCCTCCGCTAAGCCGTTATCCAACTCGAAGCTTCGGGCAAAGCCCGGATTCATGTTGCAGTCATTTGAGGAGGCTGACTGCAACGCCTTCCGCATAGGTGACGACGACGGGCAACGCGAGAGCGACACCAGAGCTCAGGCCGGTGAGTGGTGACTCCACAGGCACTCCAGCAGTTCCGGCCGCCCGCGCCCGGCGTCGAGCTGGCTAAATGGGCCCCTCTCTACCCATTCACAAAATCCCACTCCATGAGATATCCTTATGTGACACTGAACACAGACGTTCGTATTCTGATGATGGGATTTAGAGATGACCAATGTCGTCACCGATGCCGACACCACCCCTACGGGTGGGATTTTGGGCCATGAGACGCGTCTTTCCATTGAAGGACTGACGAAGACTTTCCAGAGGCGCGGCACCGAGGTGCCCGTGTTGAAGGGCATCGATATTCAGGTGGCTGATGGGGAGTTCTTGGTTCTGCTCGGCCCTAGCGGGTGTGGGAAGAGCACACTATTGCGGTGTATCGCGGGGTTGGAGCGGCCCACTTCTGGTCGTTTGGTCCTTGGTAAAAGTGAGATCTTTGATGGAAATACGGGTCATTTCACCCCGGCGCATAAGCGTGATCTTGGGATGGTTTTTCAGAACTATGCTCTGTGGCCGCATATGAAGGTGAAGCAGAACGTGGCGTATCCATTGAAGGCTAAGGGGAAAAAGGAAGCCTTACAGTCAGGCCGTGTAGAGGAAGCCCTTCGGGTTGTCCAGTGCGATCAGCTGGCTGAGCGTTACCCGCCTGAGCTCAGTGGCGGTCAGCAGCAGCGTGTTGCACTTGCACGTGCTATGGCTGCTAGGCCTTCATTGATGCTGCTGGACGAACCTTTGAGCAATTTGGACGCCTTGTTGCGTATCGAGCTGCGGGCACAGTTGCGGCTGCTGCACCGGGAGCTGGCTTTCACTGCGATTCATGTTACGCACGACCAGGACGAGGCTATTGCCCTTGGCACTCGTGTGGCCGTGATGAATGCGGGGCTTATCGAACAGATTGGCCGACCCAACGAGGTTTACGACCGACCCGCGACCGAGTACGTGGCCGACTTCCTCGGCGCCCGGAACAAACTGGAGATCGATGTCGATAGCTCCGGTGCTGCTTTCTACCGTGGAGAAAAGCTAAAGGTACGTGCGGCGTCTGGCCTGTCGGGCCCTTACACGTTGCGCCTACGAGATCACAACGTACTTCTGCGAGAGCGTCATCAAGCTCTCGAGCGAGCCGCAAATGAACGAGAATCGATTGTATGGCTAACTCATGGTGAGCTTCTTGAAGTAGTTCCCGGAACAGAACGTTTCGAATGTCTGGTTGACTCAGCGGGGGCGCGTCTCTTCGCCGCTGTAAAAAACGGGGCCCAGGCGTTTGTGGGGGGCGACCAGGTTGATATTGGCATCGACCTACATGACGCCCTATGCTATGACGCTGCGGGTGAGCTTGTTAGTCAGTGGTTTGATCCTAGCTCCGTTGGGGTTCGATCATGACTGTCGATCAGCAGGTCATCAACAAAACGTCTCCCCCTCGCAAGCCGGCGGCCCGACTACGCGAATTAAAGCCTCAGCTACCATGGGTTATTGTCAGCGTCGTTGTGCTGGGCGCTGTTCTTCTGCCGGCCCTACCTCTGCAGATTCGTGCCTTTACGGATAACGCAAAGGGCCTCCGTGAATCAATGGGTCTACGTGACTACGGCGAAATGCTCTGGACAACTCTCACCCTGGGCGTCGGAGCTCTTGCCGTTGCGATGGTTCTCGGCGTCCTTCTGGCATTGTGTATGCACTCCCTCTCGCCCAAGCTAAGACGATATCTGTCCTTCCTGCCGATCACTCCGATGGTGATCCCGGCAGTCGCCCACGTTGTCGGATTCGTGTTCCTATTTTCCCCGGAAAATGGCTACGTCAACAGTATTCTGCGAGCCACACCGTTCTTCGATGGAACGACAGGTCCAATCAACGTCTATCAGCCTTCCTGGATCATCGTCTATACCGGCGTTAACCTGACTTCCTTCGTTTACCTGTTTGTCTATACCGGCTTAAGGAACCTCGGTAACGACTACGCCATGGCTGCTCGGGTCAATGGTGCCGGTAGTATGCGCACACTCTTCACTGTCACTCTGCCACTACTGCGCCCCTCCCTGATTTACGCGGCAGTTGTTGCCTTCCTTCTTGCGCTCGGACAGTTCACCGGCCCGCTGATGCTTGGGCGGCGTGAGGGCCTAGATGTCATCACGACCAGAATGTTCGAGATGACGGAGCAATACCCCGTTGATTACCCGGTTGTGGCGGGGCTCGGCACACCACTCATCGTTGTGGCGATTTTCCTTGTGGTTTTCCAAAGGCGAGCGGTAGGGAACCAGAATAGATTCGTGGGAACAATCAGTTCCACGAAGGCAGCAGACCCCACAACCGTCACAAATGTGGTCGGGGCGACGATCATCATTCTGTTCGCCCTGTTCGCGGCAATCCTGCCAATCCTTGCGACTGTCGTCGTGGCGTTCTCACAGTTCTGGACTGGAACACCTTCGATGGACTCGTTTACCACTCAACACTTCACAACTGTGTTGGAGGACTCCGATTTCTGGGATTCAGTACAAACAACCCTTGTCGCCGCAGTATCAGCAGTGCTTATTTCCATACCAGTAGGCATGGTTATCGCGATCGGGCTCTACAACAGAGACCGTATGTGGGCACCCATCGGGAGCGTGATGGACACTGCAGCAAACCTGCCGTTAACCCTTCCCGCATCGCTCATGGGTTTCGGATTCCTGTTTGTGTTCTCCCAAACGGGTGTCTACGGCTCAATCGGAAGCCTCATTGCTGCCTACACGATCCTCATGATCCCCTATTCCGTGCGATACCAGCTCGCGACCCTTGTGCAGATCGGTAGGCACACCACTGAAGCTTCCAACGTGTCAGGCGCAAGCCAGATGCGCACGTTCCTACAGGTGATCATCCCGCTTGCACGATCAGGCATCGCTTCATCAACGGTCATTATGTTCATCCTGATCATTCATGAGTTCGGGGTTTCCCTTCTTCTGCGCGCACCTGATGTCACGGTCCTGTCTGTGCTGCTTTTTGATGCCTTCGCCGGCGGCAGTTACCCACAAGTCGCAGTCATGGCGCTTTTCATGTCAGCTATCACGGCTATCGGCGTAATACTCGGCGTGCTCCTCGGCGGGAGCCGAGCCTTCGAAAAGATGTAATTAGTACTTAACGAATCAAAGGAGATAGTTATGAAACGTATTGGTCGAGCTGCAAAAGGTGCTATTACCGTCGGAGTATTTGCGTTGGCCCTCACCGGATGCAGTGGTGGATCCCCAGGCGCTAGCTCAGACGGGCCTAGTGGAATTGTGCAGATCTACACAACATCCACCCCCACTCAGAACGAACGCTTCGAAAAGGCGTTTGAAAAGGCTCACTCGGAAATCGATCTGAAAATCACACGAGGTGGACCTGACCTCATCCCTCGCGTCGAAGCCGAAATGGACAGTGGATCTGCCGGGGCAGACATCTTTATCTCTACCTCACAGCAGTGGTTCGTCGACAACGAACAGAACCTCCTTAAGGGCGACTATGCCTCTGACTGGCCGCTCTGGGGAATCGAAGGTCTAGTCCCTGCCATCGGGGTTAACCCTCACAGCTACATCGTATGGAATACCAACAAGTTCCCTAACGGATTTCACTCTTGGGATTCGCTCCTCGCTCCGGAAACCAAGGGAACTCTTGGATTCCGGGATGGCATCGATGTCTCGATGTCCGGATACCTCCAGTATCTTGAGGACCAGAACGGGCCAGACTTCCTGGAAAAGGTCGCAGCTCAAAACCCCGTGTTCTATCCAACTACGGTTCCCCTTACCCAAGCGGTGGGATCGGGTGAGGTTGGTGTCGCAATGATGTCGTCGCCAGCGCCGATCCTTGAGCTTCAGGCGGCGGGAGCGCCTGTCGATTACTGGCTGGCGGAAGACGGCTTTGCTGTCAGCTTCTATTCGGCGATCCTGAATAATTCGAAGAACCAAGCCGCGGCCAAAGTGGTCATGGATTTTTACATGTCCCCTGAAGGTCAGAAAGCATTCAACGGCGGCGGGTACGGTGGTAGCCCACTGGACGGCATTGAAGGTGCTATCGACGTCAGTAAGATGCAGATTCTCGATCCCAAAAAGATAACTCCAGAAGTTATTGCTAAGTGGGGTGAGCGTTTCAACACCATTTTCCGGTAAAACTTGGCTCTGCGTGGCCAGCCTCTCCGATTTTGAAAGTCAGGGAGGCTGGCCATACGCATGTCTCAATATAGGCTCATTGTGTCGCTATTCCGGCTCGGTGAAGGAAACCTGAGCGGCCCGCCAGTGGCGGTATTGAGCGGAAGCCATCGACCGGGGGTGATAACCCAGCCGCGCCACGCCTACGTGTGGTCGCCCTGTTGGCTCGTGGAGCCTGACTCCCCGCTCGATGATCCAAGCATGGTTCCAGGGCAGTCTCCGCAGGTGGATGAGGCTGATGGTGAGCTCAGGCGGACTGTCCGTAGCATCCGATTCTTCACAGACCCCTGGGCCTGGAAATGGCTAACCGGCCCTTCGCATTAGGCGCGGTTGGTCTGTTTCATCCGGTAGTACCAGTGCCCGCCGCCTGCGAGTAGGCATCTGAGTCGGTAGTTGGTGAAGTTCCGGAAGCCTAGCGCTATCCTGCGGGTTGGTTTTGCTGACGCCGTTGATCGCCTCTGTGGGACTGCTTCAGGCGCCGTTCGTGTTGAAGTAGGCCAGGACGTGGTCTTCCGTTGTTTGAATGACCGGGCCGAGGCAAGCGACTTCCGGGATCGGGCAGGACGGGAACGATGCAATGACCTCGTTCACGAGTTTCCTGCCCCGATCAGGCCGGGCGTGACAAATATTGCGGTCTGATAGCAATTCCACGCCCAAAGTGACTTCGTGGTCAGGGTCCCGAGCGATGAATTTCGCGTCCAGTCTGGGGGACTGCTTGTCAGTGAGGTGTTCGGCGCCGATCTGCAGCGTCCGGCGGATGCCGTAGAGCGGGTCACCTTTGCGGCCGCGGTGCCCGAGGATGTCCTGCTGGACCCGGCGACGTACTTCATCCACCATGGCCGGGAGAGTTTGACGACGTGGAAGGCGGCCAGGACGATGATGGCTCCGGGCAGTTCGTCGCGGGCCGCGGAACGGGTTCCGCGGCCCGCGACGGTCTTGATCCCCGCGGTGAATATAGGACCGCGGAGTGTGAGCCAGTCCGCGTAGGCATTCCCGGGGCGGCCCGCGATGAGGTCCGGCAACCTGTCATGAACCCACGCCGTTCTCGTCGCGGTGCGGTCCACGATCTCCGGTTACCATGCCGGTGTCGGGCGGATCTGTGTGGGGCCACACATGCTCAATCCGCCCAACGCGTTCGTCGCCCAGGCCACAGCGCGGGCAGTGAGTCTCGCTCTCGGACCTGCCAGTGCACGGTCCTCGGTGAAGGTCGTTCTCGGGCAGTGCCGGACACGCTTGGCTCACAACAGCATGACTCGCATGCCGAAACAGGGGATGTCATGAAGCCGAACCCGCCGTCGGCCAAGCCTCACGGCAAAGACGTCGCAGTCCGGACAGCCAGTGACCTCCTCGCCGATCTCGACGCCCAGGACGAGGCACTTCCGGTCGCCGTGACGGAGCTGGCGTATGCCTCGACACCGAGTAGCGCGTCTGTGCGTGCAACACCGGCCAGCGGAACAAGACATAGAGTTATTCTCGTTGCTGACGGGTGGTCGATACCAATTCAAAGAGGTCCTGGTCTCATTCCTCCCGCACCACGCGGCTGCACAAGCGGCTGCAACCACGGCGTCAGACTCAGAGCGCCGTAGCAATTCTTATCCGCCAAGGGCGGTTAAACCATCGGCAGACTCGCGGGCCGATTGACGGAAACTTCCGTACGGTGGTACGCCGGATCCAACCTGGAGGCCAGGTTACTCGAGGTGGTGGCAGTTCTGCGGCGATCCCAGTGACCGGTTCGAGGACCCTGGGTCTTTGAGCGGTGCCTTTTCGCCGCTCAAAGACCTAAGGTCTGGCGGCCGCGGCCTGGCGGACAGCACATTACGTCCGGGGAACGGCTACGTACTTGTACTCGAGGAACTCCTCAATACCGACGCGCCCGCCCTCGCGGCCCAAGCCCGATGCTTTGACTCCCCCGAAGGGAGCGGCAGCGTTAGCGACAATGCCGGTGTTTAGTCCGAGCATGCCGACCTCAAGGGCTTCCCCTACACGGAAGCCACGGTCCACGTCCTGGGTGAACAGGTATCCCACCAGACCAAACGGGGTGTCATTGGCCCGGGCGATCGCCTCTTCCTCCGTGTCGAACGCAATGACGGGTGCCACTGGGCCAAAAATTTCTTCAGTCATGAGGTAAGACTCGGCTGAAACATCTGTGAGGACCGTGGGTGAGTAGAAGTAGCCCGGGCGGTCTGGCCTGGTCCCACCGCAGAGGATCTTGGCGCCCTTTGTGACGGCATCGTCGACTAGTTCCTGGACCTTTCGCAGGGCTTTGTCCTCCACGAGCGGGCCGACCTGGGTCCCGGACTCGATACCGTCGCCCACGGAGAGGGAACCCAGACGTGCGGCGAGTCGGCGGCCGAATTCCTCGGCGATGGGACGTTGGACGAAGATCCGGTTGGCAGCAGTGCACGCTTCACCCATATTGCGCATTTTTGCCGCAACCGCTCCCTCTACAGCACGGTCAAGGTCGGCGTCTTCAAAGACGAGGAAGGGGGCATTGCCTCCCAGCTCCATCGACGAGCGCATCACGTGCTGGGCAGCCTGCTCGAGCAGGCGGACGCCAACCTCGGTAGAGCCAGTGAAGCTGATTTTGCGGGCGATGCCGCTCGACATCCAAGGTGAAACCACCGAGGATGCTTTCGTCGTACATACGACGTTCAGTACCCCGGCCGGGAGCCCTGCTTCGGCCAGGATGTCCACGAGAGCCAGGGACGTGAGCGGTGTGAGGGCTGCGGGCTTGAACACGATCGTGCAGCCGGCGGCGATGGCCGGCCCAATTTTGCGCATCCCCATGGCGAGCGGGAAGTTCCAGGGGGTGACGAGAATGCAGGGGCCGACTGGTTCGCGCGAGACGAGGATACGGGTCTTGCCGTCGCCGGATGTCGTCTGGTCGCCGCCGATGCGAACGGCTTCTTCTGAGAACCAGCGAAAGTAGTCGGCGGCGTACGCGATCTCGCCTTTGGCCTCTGCGAGCGGCTTGCCCATTTCAGTGGTCATGATGAGGGCGATGTCGTCCTGTCGGGCCATGACGAGGTCGTAGGCGCGGCGCAGGATTTCACTTCGCTCACGGGGGCTGGTCCTCGCCCAGTCCTTTTGGACGCGGCCTGCGGTTTCGATGGCCCTCAGTGCGTCCTGGGGACCGCCGTCGGCCACGGTGGCGATGACTTCCTCGGTCGCGGGATTGATGACGTCGAAGCGGGCACCGGAGGCGGCTTCGCCCCACTTCCCGTCGATGAAGAGGCCCGTGCTGACTTTGGCGATGACCTCGCGTGCTCGCTCTGAGACGCTGGGGTCGCTGACATTGGTGGTCATGGGAGTTCCTCTGTTTCCTTCGTGTGGTGGTCTTTTGTGGTGGAAGACGAGCCAGGCACGGTACCCGGGCCTGGGTCGAGGATTTGGGCCAGGTGCAGGCCGGGTCTTGTGGCGTCGAGCTGGTCGATTTGCCTGGCGCAGGAGAATCCGTCAGTAAGTACGGCGACGTCGTGACCTGTGGCCCTGAGCGCCGGGGCAAGCGCGTTCTCGGCAACCTGCATGCTGACCTCGTAGTGGTTGGCTTCGAAGCCGAAGTTGCCGGCCACGCCACAGCAGCCGTCTGCATCGATGACCTGGGCCACGCCGGCCGCCGTGAGCGTGGTCCGTTGGGCGGCAGCTCCAAAGACCGAGTACTCGTGGCAGTGCGTCTGGAGCACAGCCTGCTGAGGTGCGGGCCTTGCCGGGGAGGGTATCCATCCTGAGGCCACTCGGTCCGCGGCGTGTGCGGCGAAGCTGCGCACGCGCGCGGCGACCCGCTTGGCCTGCTCGGTGTGAACGAGTTCAGGCAAATCCTTACGGAGAGCGGCAGCGCAGCTCGGCTCGACGACGACGATTGGCCGGTCGGTGCCGTCATCGAGCACTTCCGCGGCCCGGGACAGCAGCCGCTTCGCGGTACCAAGCTGACCAGTGGAGATCCATGTCAGGCCGCAGCAGGCGTCCGCCGAGCATTCGACTGTGTTGCCCGCGTCGGCAAGGACGCGGGCGGCAGCGCCGGCGACCTCGGGCCGGAAGCCCCGCGTGAACGTGTCCACAAACAGGACTACTGAGTCCCCGCTGTCGGCCTGGCTGGCTGCGCCGATGCCTGCGTTGGTTACCTCCCGCCGCCACTCCCCCGCGCCGGCGAACCGCGGAAGTGCGCGCTTTGTGGTAAGCCCGCCCGCCGCGGCCGCGACTTTGCCCAGTGGGGTTGCGAGTACGGCGTTGACGAGACCCGACATGCGGCCAGTCAGTTTAAGCCATCGCGGGAGCCAGCCCAGGGAGAAGTGTGCCAGCGGGCGCAGGCGGCCGCGGTAGTAGTGGTCGAAGAATTCTGACTTGTAGGTGGCCATGTCCACCCCTGCCGGGCAGTCGGTCGAGCAGGCCTTACACGCCAGGCAAAGGTCCAGCACCTCCCGGACCTCCTCCGACTTCCAGCCCTCCTCGACCGTGCGCGCACCCCGGACCATGTCCTGCAGGACCCGGGAACGACCTCGTGTCGAATCCTTCTCGTCCCGGGTGGCCTTGTAGCTCGGGCACATCACCCCGCCACTGTCTGCTCGGCACCGGCCAACGCCGATGCAGCCCTGGACCGATTGAACCCACGGGTCTGTCCCGGAGGATCCCACCGGGCGCAGGTCGAAGCTAGTGCGCCATTCCCGGTCCGGAATACCTGCGAGGGCAAGGTGGGCGTCCATGGGGTCGGGATCGGTCATGGAACCCGGGTTAAGGATGCCCACTGGGTCCCACAGGCGTCGGCACTCGGAGAAAGCGGCCATCACATCCGGGGAGTACATCAGGGGCAGAAGTTCGGACCGGGCACGGCCGTCACCGTGCTCGCCGGACAACGAGCCACCATGCCGGACAACGAGTTCCGCGGCCCGCCGGGTGAATGTGCGGAAAACCTCGCGGCCTTCCTCGCTGCGCAGGTCGTAAGTGATGCGGACGTGCATGCACCCGGCCCCGAAGTGTCCGTACATCACTCCGGTGAGATTGTGCTCGGCCAGGAGCCCGCGGAGGTCAGCGAGGTAGTCGGCAAGCCGCTCGGGCGCGACCGCCGAGTCCTCCCAGCCCGGCCATGACTCTCCGCCCGAGGCGAGCCGGGAGGACAGTCCGGCCCCGTCTTCCCGGACCCGCCAGAGCGAAGCACGCTCAGCGGGGTCGGGGGCCAAACGGCCCTGCACGAGCCGGCCGTCTTGGGCCAGCCGGGTGAGCAGCAGTTCCGCTTGGGCGCGGACGGAGTTGATGTCGTCACCATCGAGGTCCACGAAGAGCCATGCCCGCCCCTCGGGCAGGCCAAGGACCGAATTGGGTCCACGACGATGCCTCATGGTGTCGACGATGGCTTCATCGGTGCCCTCGACGGCGGCCGGCGAAAACTCGAGGATCGCGGGGATATCGCGGGCGGCGTCGACGACGTCCTCGTAGCCAAGGCAGACGAGCAGCGCCGCGGCCGGTTTAGGCACGAGCTTCATGCGGGCCCCGACAACGATGGCCCACGTCCCCTCGGAACCGACCACGGCACGGGCGATATTGAACTTCTTTTCCGGCAGGAGATTCTCGAGGTGATAGCCGGAAACCTGCCTGGGAATGCAGCCGAATTCGAGACGGAATGTGCTCAGGTTCTCCTGCGCCATTTGGGCTAGGGAAGTCGCGAGAGCCTCTGCCCTCGCGACAGAAAACGAGTCATCGGGATGCGTGGCCCGCAGTCCTGTCTCAGTCGCGGTCAATCGCGCTCCATCAGAGGTGACCAGGTCAATCTCTGATACATGATCCGAAGTGCGCCCGTAGCGGACCGAGTGGTTGCCGCAGGCATCGTTACCGATCGCTCCACCTACCGTGGCGCGGTTCTTTGACGACGGGTCCGGCGCGAATGTGCAGCGGCCCTCCGTGGCTTGTTCCACCTCACGGGACAAGGACGCGAGGATGACGCCAGGCTCTACGTTGACCGTCCCGGTCGCTTCATCAATGGCAAATACATGGTTCATGTGCCGAGAGAAGTCCAGGATGAGCCCGGGGCCGACGGCGTTACCGGCCATGGACGTCCCGCCCCCTCGGGCAATGAGGGGGATGCCGGTGGCCCGGCAGGACGCCACCGCGGCGACGACATCTTCAACGGTCCGGGGGAACGCGACCGCGAGTGGTTGAACCCGGTAGTTTGATGCGTCGTAGGAATACTCAGAAAGCCTCCGCGCCGAGGCGTCCACCGGAACCCCTGCCTCAGCGAGTTTGCCGAGCAACGCCGTCACCGGACTGGAATCCTCGACGACGGCACCGTCCAATGGGTCCGCTGATGGGCCCACGATGAAGGTCCGGTGTGGCAACGGCTCGGGGCCGTGCAACAGCGGACGGCTAGCCGAAGGGGTCATGAGCTGAGTTCTTTCTCTTAAAGCGGGCAACATGCGGGGCAACACGGCGCCGGATTGGCCCGTGTTGCCCCGTGTTGGCTCAGAAGGTGTGGAGTACCGCGCGGAGGAACTCGGTGGGTTCGATGGCTTCGAGGGGTACGGGGCCTTCGTTGGCCAGGAATTCGTAGCCGGTTTCGGGCCCGTATTTTTCGCCGCCGGCTGTTACCTTGCCCTTGATCTGGAAGAGGATTTCGATGGAGGGGTGCTGGCCTGCCTGGTACACGGCGCCGGCTTCCAGTTTCAGGAATCCGATTCGCAGGTTGCGTTCGGTGAAGCTTCCCAGCCACTTCTGTGAAACACCTTGGTCGGCTGAGGGGAGCCAGTCGTAGGCTTCGGGGTTCATGGCGATGACGTCCTGGTACCGCGGTGTCGCGAACTCGAGCTTGCGCCCGGTGGCGTGCTCGAAGATCGCCTGCGAGCCATCTATGGTCTGTGCCTCGCCGTTGGCATCGGTGTAGTGGTAGAGGCCTTTCTTGAACTCCCCGGTCTTGGCCAGCTCGGCGTTGCCTGCTTCACGCTGGGCCACGCTGAGGTAGCCGCCGCCGCTTGCGCCGCCAGCCTGCAGGACCATCGTCCGAAGGCCCTCGGCACGCGCCTGCGGGCCGTAGTAAACACTTTCGGGGAAGTACCCGACCCATCCCTGTTCCAGGACGTCCTCTTCCGTGTAGGGCAGCCTGCCCTCAATGACGTACCGAATTTGGTCGAAATTGTGCCGGTGCCTGGGAGTTCCCCAGCCGCCGCTGCCGGTGAGGCCCATGTTCAGGTCAAAGTTGTTTGGCGAACCGTCTTCACCGAAGAGCAGGTGCTTCTGGTCCAGCGTTCCCTCACGCATTGTTCCGACTCGTTCGCTGTCTGTTTCGGCTGACTTGCTGACGCGCATTCTCTTGCTCCTTCACAAAAGTCGATGTCATCCCCGGCAAGAGCCGATGGATGGAACCCGGCCCGCCCGCTGCAATCCGTGCCGGGCCAGGAACCGTATTAAGAGTATCCCATATGGCGGGATATCCTTCAAGAGTAGAGAGGATTTCTACCGCGTCTGGTCTTTGGCGTCCTGTATTGCGAGACTTTAAGATCGACTAAAGAGCGTGGCGCTTGCCGGGTCAGGATAAGAAGGATGGGCTCAGAATCATGAAAGAACGCGATTTGGCGCACGGTGAAGGCGATGTAGCTGCGGGCTCGGACAGTGCGAGCAGCTTGGCTAAGATGCTCAACGTCCTGCACCTGTTCAGCGAGTCCGAACCTGTGTGGTCAACGGCTGCGATCATCGACGCTTTGGAGACGTCCAGGTCGACGGGATACCGCTACATCAAGACTCTGCATGATGCGGGGCTGCTCACCTCAGTTCGCAACGGCTTCTACAGCCTCGGCCCGGGGATTATCGAGATGGACCTGCGGATTCGACTGACGGACCCGCTGCTGCTGGCAAGCCGTGGGGTGCTTGAGGATCTGGTGGACAGGATTGGGCACTCGGCTCTTCTGTGCACTGCATATGGTGATGCGGTCCTGTGTGTGGGCGAGGCCCGGGCACCGACGAGCCCGGAGAACCGGTTCAGCCGTGGGCAGCGGCGCCCGCTGTTTAAGGGTTCGGTCTCGAAGGTCATCCTGGCCTATCTGCCGCATTACCGGCTCAAAGCAATCTATGCCCGTCAGGGCCAGGAGATTGGGGACGCCGGCCTGGGCGGCACATGGAAGGACTTTCGTGCGGCCCTAGGTGAAATCAAGAAGGACGGCTACCTCTTGACCAGGGGGGAGTTCAACCCCGGGGTCTACAGCGTCGCCGCTCCCATCCTCACCGATCAAAAGACAGCACTTGGGAGCGTGGGTGTCGCCTGGGATGAGCACCAACGGCGGGACGTCGACGTCCAGCGCGCAGTCCTGGCCGTCAAGCAGGCAGCGACGACCATCTCAGAACGGATGATGGAAAACCAGCGCGACTCCTAGCCGCGGTTACAGGACTGTCGAGTGAACCGCGCCGTCCAGCGTATCTCGGGGGCGGGGTAGCCGATGACATCCAAATCCACAAAATAGAAACTGCTCCCAAGTTGGTCAGGGCTAGTGCTTAACCAAGCCAGCGCAGGCAAACTGGTCACCGCACTTCGCGAAGGGCAATTGACGTTATCTCACAATGCGGGATATGCTCGATGGTGAGCAGAAGCACTTTCACCTGTCTTATAGGCAAGGCGCTCCAGACTAAAAGATCTCACCGTTGGAAGAGTTCCTGCCGACCCGAACGCCCGGATCTCGACTATGTCTGACCGGGCGACAATGACGTCAAACGCCAAGGAAAGGTGAGTTTCATGCCGTCCCCAATTTCGGATCCATCTGAGGACTGGGATCCTCTCGCACCGGAGAACCATAGTGATCCGCGAGCCGTTTATTCCCGGTTGCGTGACGAGTGCCCGGTGGCTTGGAGCGATCGATTTGAAGGCTTTTATGCCTTGACACGCTTCAAGGACGTGACCGAGGCTGCTCTGGATTGGCATACCTTCACCAGTGCACAGAAGACCCCGATTCCTGACGCCACTACCCCGGATCGACCCCCTAGGGCACCCGCTGAAGTTGATCCGCCCTTCCACACGGCTTACCGCGACCTGCTGAACAGGTTCTTCACGCCCGAATACATCCGTCGCATCGAACCGGTGATCCGCAGGACCGCACGTGACCTGATCGGGCGGTGCGTTTCCTTGGGCGAGACCGACGCGGTGGCCTCCTTTACTTTTTTCATGCCGATCCAGGTGCAATGCATTTTTCTTGGCATCTCGGTCGAGGACGCGGAGCGCATCAAAACGACGATCAACCGGATTATCGATGCGGGAGCGGCAGGTGATACTGCGACGCACAAGGCTGCAAATGATGAGATCTACGAGTACATCTACGGGGTCCTCAAGGCCCGTAAGAAGGCGCCGCACGACCCGAACGACGTCATCAGCGCCATGATCTATGAGGAGGTCGACGGGAAGCGGCTCACTGATGATGACATCGTGGGCACGATCCGGTTGTTCCTCCAGGCTGGTCACGGCACGACGACTAACATGCTCGGAAGCATCATCCGACATCTCGCCACGACTCCGGATGCCCAGAAGCGGCTCAGGGCCGAGCCCAAGCTGATTCCTCAGGCGATCGAGGAGATGCTGCGCGTGTGGACACCGGTCCGCCTCGTTGGCCGCAAGACAACGCGTGATGTCGAAATTGAGGGACGAGTGGTCCCCAAGGGATCCCGGGTTGGCCTGATGGTATCGGCGGCGAACCTCGACGACCGCAAGTTCGAGAACGCTGACCAGGTGGATTTTGATCGCAAGCCAAATCCCCACATCGCGTTTGGTTTCGGCCCGCATCGCTGCGTAGGGGCCTCTCTCGCACGCGAGCAGCTGCGCATCGCCGTCGAAGAGTTGCTCTCCATGACAGACGACTTTGAATTGACCGGTGAGCCAGAGTGGAGCACGTGGACTCATCTCGGCCCGGCCAAACTCCCCGTCCGTTTCATTCCGCGCTCCCTGGACCTGACCGGCACCGTCATACGGGCCGGATACAACGAGATGGTCATGAATATTGCTGCGGTCCGCCCCGTAGCCGATCTCACTAATGAGATTGAGCTGCGCACCAGGGAGGGCGCAGAGCTTCCCGAATGGACGGCTGGGGCACACGTCGACCTGGTGCTGCCCGGGGACATTGTCCGGTCGTACTCACTGGTAAACGGACCGTCAGACCGAAGCCACTGGCGGATCGCGGTGTTGCGCGAGGAAAACGGGCGCGGCGGCTCCGCGATGATCCACAGACTGAAAGTAGGCGATAAGGTCAGGGTCCGCTGGCCGCGTACCAACTTCGCGCTGGAAGATGCAGAAAGCTACCACTTTTTCGCGAGCGGGATCGGCATTACACCCATCCTGCCAATGATTGAAGCGGCCCAGCAGCGCGGCATCCCGTGGCGCTTGGACTACGTTGGGCGGAGCAAATCCCGGCTCGCTTATCTCGATCTGCTCGAGCGATATGGGCAGACGCGGGTACACTTCACGTCCGAAAAGGGACGCCCCGACCTCGACTCCGTCATCTCCACGACAGATGAACGAGCGGCAATCTATGCGTGTGGCTCCCAGGGTTTCCTTATAGGCCTTGAGGAGGCCGCCAACCGCGCCGGAAGGGACCTGCACGCCGAGTGGTTTGCGCCCAAGCCCGGTGCCCGTCAGGGAGCGGCGGGATCGCATGAAGCATTCACCGTGCACCTCGAGAGATCCAACCTCGATGTCTCCGTGCAGCCCGGCCAGTCCATAATCGATGCCTGCGCTGAGGTGGGTGTAACGATACCCGGTGCGTGCTTTGAAGGGACCTGCAGCTCCTGCATCACGAATGTTCTGGAGGGAGTTCCTGATCACCGGGACTCCTTCCTCTCAAAAAAGGAACAGGAATCCAATACACTTATGGCCGCTTGCGTCTCCAAGTCCATGACCGATCGCCTGGTGGTCGACTGGTAACTCGATGACCTGCCACCGGCCAAACGCGTGCCGGCCCCAAGTCATCGCCCTCATTGGCGGCATGTCTAAGGTAACCCGGGCCAAAGCCGGCCAGAGCGGGTGACTTCCTTCAATGGCCGCGACTAAAGGAGATACGCTTCCTGTACTCGCCCGCTGCTCCCCGGACGTTGGACTGCGCAATTCAGTTCCGACTTCCGGGGAGCAGTTTTATGCGTTGCAGGCAGTTCATTGTCTGAGGCGCAGCGAGAGGCGGCTCTAGCGCTTGTTTTAGAGAGGTATCGGTGGTGGCTCGTTCGCTCGAAGGCCTGGTGTGCCGGTTAGGGGCACTGCATGGGTGGTGGAGGATTCATGGCAAGGAGTGCTGCTGAGCTGGCCTTGGCCGAACGGTTTCCTCATGGGAGCCCGGCCGGATCTGGCAGTGGAGGCCGGTCTGGGCCTTCCCGGAGCTGTTGCAAAAGTGGGTCCGGGCGTATCGTCTGGAGAGTGAAAGACGGGTTGCGGCCAAGGCCCAGAGGCAGACCGCGGAAACCCGATTCCCCGCCGCCTGTGGAACTGCCCGAGCTTGAGCAGTTGTGGCGGGAGAACGAGCGGCTGCGCGCTCTCTCTTATTCTTCAGGCTCTCGCCGAACCTGGCACTCATCGACCATTCCCTGCGTGAGGCCCTGACCTGTCCGAAGCCCGGTCAGCAGACGCTGGGCACTCGGACCAATTCCTTGCCCACCCTCGTCGAGGGTGCCGGCGCGGTCCAATGTTCCGCAAGGGCAATTGCTACGACAACGCGTCATGGAGAACTGTTCGTCAGAAGAAGAGATCACTGGTACAACACGAAAGAGGGCCTGAGCCCGGTGCCATACCGTGCCCAGGCCCTCGCAGCTGAGGAACCTAGTCTGGACAGCCAGCTTCTGGGAACCCTCATTGCCGGCTGGTCCTTTCATGTCACCACTTCACAGCTGCATGTAGACGCTTTTGGTGTAAAGGTAGGTGTCCATATGTGCGGCAGTTCCCTTGTAGCCGTACCCGCTGAGCTTCGTGCCGCTGAATCCAACCAGCGGGTCGATGTGGCCGTAGCAATTTACCCACATCGTGCCTGTGTGCACGCCCTGGACCACGCGGAGAGCCGTGGACAGGCTTTGTGACCATACCGCTCCGCCGAGACCGTATTCGCTGTCATTGGCGATGGCGATCGCCTCATCCACGTCATCGAACGGGAGTATTGACAGAACGGGTCCAAATATTTCTTCGCGGGCGACCCGCATCTCATTGTTCACGCCGCCGAATACGGTCGGCTGCATGAAGTATCCGTTCCCGAGTTCGTCGCCGATTCGTTGGCCACCATAGAGCAGTTCGGCACCTTCGCTCCTGCCAATGTCGATGTAGGACAGCACAGTGTCCAATTGGGTTTGGTTGATGACGGGGCCCATGGTGGCGGCGTCGTCCAGGCTGTGTCCGACGCGCAGGGTCTCCATGAACGTCAGCAACCGTTTGGTGAACTCATCGACGATGGACCTATGGACGAGCACGCGGGTGCCGGCGAAACAGATCTGGCCTGAGTTGGCGAAAACTCCCATCGCCGCCCCCGGCACCGCTTTGTCCAGGTCCGCGTCCGCGCAAACAATGTCGGCTGACTTGCCCCCCAGTTCCAGCTGCAGTTTTTTGATGTTTACGGTGGACGCCTCGATGATCCGCCGGCCGGTCTCAGTGGATCCTGTGAAAGCGATGCGGTCTACGTCAGGGTGGGCCGCCAGCGCATTGCCGGCTTCCCTTCCAGGGCCGGTAACGACGTTGATGACGCCCGCCGGCACGCCGGCTTCGTGCAGGATCTCGGCAACCCGCAGCACCGACATAGAGGCTTCTGAGGCTGGCTTCAGCACGGCGGTGCATCCGCTGGCCAGGACAGCACCAATGATCCAGAACTGGCTGTTAAGCGGGCCGTTCCAAGGGATGATTCCGCCAATGACTCCTACTGGCGCCTTCAACGTCATCGTGGTGACGTTGCCGGGGACACCGTTCATCAGCGTCTCCCCTGAGATGTTCATCGCCTGGGAGGCGAAAAATGCCAGCATCTTCATCAGGGAGGCTTTTGTGTTGCGTAGCCTTGAGACCGGGGCCCCCATGTCCATCGCTTCGATCTGGATCAGCTCCTCGTGCCTCTGGTCGAGGACTTGGGCGACGCGTGTCAGCAATGCTTGACGCTCGTAAGGGGTCCAGGTGCTCCAGGGGCCCTTGAATGCTTTGCGTGCAGCGAGGACCGCCCGGTCAACATCGGCCTGGGCGCCGGAGGCGAACCGTGCGAGGACCTCTCCGGTTGACGGATTTGTGGTGGTCAGTGTCTGTCCGGAGGCGGCGGGAGTGCCCTGGCCGTCGATAAAGAGATGGTGCACGTCGCGGGACAAGAAGCCTTGGGCCTGCTCGTTCAGAACGAAGTCCGGCTGGATTGTGGTCATTGCTTTCCTCTCAAGTGACCTCGTGAGTTTCCGTCAGTTGAATACGAAGACGCCTTTGCCGATTTTCCGTTGATCGAACAGCTCGTAAGCCCTTTCGGCCTCGTCCAAGCGGAATTCGTTGGTGAACAGGGACTCCACATCCAGCCCGCGTTCGGCTACGAACTGGGCACACTCCTCCTGCTGGTTCTTACTGAAGGTCAGCGAACCCACAACTGTCTTTTGCAACTGGATGAGTTCCTCGCTGTCGAATTCCACCTTGCCGAAGACTCCTACCATGCAGACAGTTCCCCAACGGCGGAGTGCCTGTATAGATTGGCGGCGCACGATGGTGTTGGCGCTGCATTCGATGGACTTATCCGCGCCTTCACCATTGCGCGTCAGCTCGCGAACAGCGGCCACGGGGTCCTGATGGCTTGAGTTGACGACGAAGTCCGCACCGAACTTCTTGGCCATCTCCAGCCGCGAGGGTTCGATATCGACGGCGATAACCCGGGCACCGAATGCCTTGGCGAGCACGGTGGCGCTCAGGCCCACGGGCCCCTGCCCGAAGATCGCCACGGTATCGTCGGCGGACAGGCCTGCCCTCTTGATCGCTGCAAAGGCCGTTCCCGTGCCACACGAGATGGCCGCGCCGGTCTTGAACGAGAGCGAGTCGGGCAGCTTGATGAGCGTATGAGCGGGAACTTTCATGAAGTCCGCATGGCCACCATCGCCATCTCCCCCGTATATCGTGCGCGCGTTCGGGCAGTACTGCGTGAAGCCTGACCGACAGTACTGGCATGTGCGGCACCCGTCATAATGGTGAATCATGACGCGATCGCCGACCTTGGCCTCGGTAGGCCGCACGGCGTCACCGACGAGCTCGACGATGCCACACGGCTCGTGCCCTTCGATCACGAGTTCACGTCCTGTGCGCAGTGGCCCTTGGAGGTGGTGGAGGTCACTCCCGCACATGCCCGAGGCTTTCATGCGAACGACCACTCCATCGGGCTCTGGCAAGGGGTCGGGATATTCACGGATCTCGAGCTTACTTTCGCCCAGGAAAACAACGGCTTTCATGTCAACGCTTTCGTTATTCAGGAAAAGGACGGCGCCGACGACGCCGTAGGTGGGGAAATGCAACTATCGTGCCGAACTCCCCCGTGGGGAAGATCATGTCCCGGGCCGGGTCGTGATCTGGCCCGCTACTTTCTTAGCGATGGACGAGTCAATCGGTGACGCTCGACCGCCGAGCCCCCTGGATGCGGCAAAACGGGCAGAGAACCCGATCCTCCCTCCTGGCCATGGACGGCACCGGAATCCGCCGGAATGTCAGCCGTGTCGCCCTCCGGAGCGATCTTCGCTAACGCCTCGGCAGAGGTATCCACACGGGCGAGGGCGTAGATCAGGGTCACCGCCACGTACATTCCCGAGACAGCAAGGATCACCCCGACGATGCCGTAATTGGTGAACAGCCACAGAACTACGAATGGCGAGAAGATCAAGCAGATGCGGCCGACTGTCTGGGCGAAGCCGCTGCCACGGAAACGGAAGGCGGTTGGGAAGAACTCCGGGGCCGTTCCGGAACAGAAGGTCAGGAACGACGCAGCCATGGCGACCAGGATGAAGCCGATGGCAATGATTAAGGCAGGCTCTTGCATGAACGGATAAATGCTGGCAAAGATCGCCGCAAGCGTGCCCAGCATGATGATGCTCCGGCGCCGACCAATGCGGTCGGTGAAGAACACCATGAGCAGCGGTCCCACAACGTAACCAGACATGATGGCAGCGTTAAATCCCAGGGACGAGGTCACGGTCATGCCCTGTTTGACGAAGAACGTGGGCATCCAACCGGTGATGGAGTAGGAACCGAGCAGGCAGGTTACCGTCAAGAGCAGCGCCATCAGTGTCCGGCGGATGACAGGGCGTGAGAACAGCACCGTAATGGGCACCCAGTCAGCTTTCACGCTGCCTGCACCCTCGGACTGTTGCGGAGCCGGGCGCACTTGCTGGCCCGGGACGCCGGCCTCCTTCTCGATGCTCTGCATGACAGTCTCGGCCTCCTTGTACCGGCCGCGGGACTCCAACCAGCGCGGGGACTCCGGCATCTTCCGGCGCATCCACCAGATGATCAGCGCAGCTACGCCTCCAATAACGAACATCCCTCGCCAGGACAGAACGGGAATAACCAGCCACCCGACAAGGGAGGACAGCGAGACACCGAGACCGGCGAAGACCCCGAGTAGGCCCAGGTAACGGCCGCGGTGGCCCCTCGGAATGAATTCGGCGATCATGCCCCAGCAGATCACGTACTCGGCGCCCATGCCGATGGCCATAATGAATCGCAGGGCGATGAGTACCTCCATGTTCGGTGCAAAGACCGAACACAGCGCGAGAATCCCGAAAAGAGCCAGATTGAATTGGAAAGCGAAAGCGCGTCCGATTCGGTCACTGAGCCAGCCGGCGAAGGCTGCTCCGATGGCGAGTCCGGCAAACGTTGCCGACAGGAAGAGCGAGTTCAACTCGAGTGTGGAGAATCCGGTCGGCAGCATAGATGCCAAAACTGCAGAGGAGAGCGTGTTGTCGAACGAGTCGATGAACATTCCGAGGCCAACCAGCAGCACCAAACGCCGGTGAAACTTGCCGATCGGAAGACTGTCGAGCCGGGGGCCCGCGTTAACATGCGTACTCATCGGTCAGCGCCTCCTGTAGTGACGGGTCGAAGCAGCCCGTGAAGCCCACCGATAAGTGGGCGGTCGGCGGGAATGGGAAACGGGGAGCGATCGACATTGTTCGGTCATGCGTCTTAATACCTTTGGTTTGGTGTTCGCTGTACCAGCAGCGGGAACACAACAGTGTGTTGTTGAACAGCTTCGTGGCGTTCCGATGAAGAGCCCCTTCTGGACGTGGACGAACCGCCTCGGTCCAGGGTCAGCTGGGCTCATCGTCGGCGTATGTGCCATGACTCACAGCTTATCTTGTATCGACAGTATCCTGCATTGTGGGACATCGTCAATACTTTGGACTGGCTTCAGACGCACGTTGCCTATCCCATGCTGGCACGTCGATCGGACCTGCAGGACCCCAACCCGGGCGCCCGTCTTGATGGGTGCGGGACTCGGCCTCCTCCCGGGCCTAAAGTAGCAGCCTTTTCAATAGACGTTGACGTTATCCCAGAATGCGGGATATCTTTAAGAGCGGACGCATTCGCTGACATCGCTCCCACCGCTGGCCAAGGCGCATGCTCCTGCTAGAAATTGTTGCCACCGGCACTGCCGCCCTTCTAACGATGCATGAGGATCGACTATGACGACGACCGCCTTGACTCACACCCCAAAGGACTCCGGCGTGCCTGCCTCGGCACGAGACTTCAGCGTCCAGGAACGGGTGGTCATCATCACCGGCGCCGCCCAAGGCATTGGCCGGGAGTTGGCTCGCCAGTTCGCCGCGGCGGGTGCCTTCTCCGTTGTAGCTGATCTGGACATCGATAAGGCGGTCTCCGTGGTAAAGGAGATCGAGGACGCCGGGGGAACCGGGCTGGCCATCAAGGTTAACGTGGCTGAGGAGACGTCCGTTGCGATGATGGTCGACACTGTCATCGAGAAATGGGGCCGGGTCGATGTCCTTATCAATAACGCGTCGATCTTCGCGACCATTGAGAAGGGGCCTTTCGATGAGATCCCCTTGGCACAGTGGGAACAGGTGTTGAAGGTCAACGTCACCGGGAGCTACCTGTGCATCAGGGCCGTTGCTGCCCACATGCGCGCGGCGGGTTTCGGCCGCATCATTAACATTTCATCGGATGCCGTGACCCGTGGCGTGGGCAACTACCTGCACTACGTCACGTCCAAGTCAGCAGTTATCGGTATGACTAACTCGCTGGCCCGAGAGCTGGGAAGCCATGGAATCACTGTCAACTGCGTCCGGCCGGGCATGGTGGCCACGGAAGTTGAGCGGGCTGTCAATCCCACCGCCGAGGGCCGTGAGCGGGCCGTTTCTCAACAGTGCATCCCGCGGGGAATGGTGCCTACCGATCTAGTGGGCATCATGTTTTTCCTGACCACCCAGGCTTCGACGTTCATCACTGGCCAGACGATTGCCTGCGACGGCGGCTACACCCACAGCAGCTGACCCACCCATCATCCCCACGCATTCTGAGGAGACCTCACTTATGAGGCATTACCCCCACCTCTACATCGACGGTCGCTGGATTGACCCGATTGCGCCGCGCGAAGTAGAGCTTATCGACCCTACCCGCGAGGAAGCATTTGCCCGGGTGACGCTGGGAACCGCCGCAGATGCGGACTTGGCAGTCGCGGCAGCCAAGCGCGCATTCCTAAGCTTTTCCGTCACCCCGGTGGAGGACCGAATCGCGTTGATCGACCGCATCATCGACGTGTATGAGTCGTACAGCGATGAATTTTCCGAGTTGATCGCACGTGAGGTCGGCATTCCTATCGGTAACAGCGCCCAGGTCACCGGCCCAGCGGAGCACATGAGGGTGGCCCGCGATATCCTGCGTGATTACCCATGGGAGTCGCGTATTGGCAACGCTATAATCCGTCGCGAGCCGATAGGCGTCTGTGCGCTGATTTCGCCATGGAACTGGCCGATCCAGACTGGCGTCATCAAACTCATCTATGGCCTCGCCGCCGGGTGCACAATCGTTGCCAAACCCAGCCTCAACTCCGTCGCGAGTGGCACGCTTCTGGCCCAGGTGCTGCACGAGGCGAACGTGCCTCCGGGCGTGTTCAACCTGGTCAACGGCACCGGTCGCGACGTGGGCGATAGGCTGTCCCGCCACCCGGACGTGGACATGATTTCCTTCACCGGCTCCACGTCTGCGGGCAAGCTCGTAGGAGCCGCCGCCGCAGGTACCGTCAAGAAGGTCAGCCTTGAACTTGGCGGAAAGTCAGCCAACATTGTGCTGCCCGACGCTGATCTTGAGCAGGCAGCGCGATGGAACATCCAACGCTGCTTCTTCAACGCAGGGCAGTCCTGCCATGCCCCCAGCCGAATGCTGGTGCATGAAAGCCAGGTGGAAGAAGTGCTGCCCTTCCTCATCGACGAGGCGCGCCGCTACCGCCTCGGTGACCCGTTGGAAAGCTCGACGACGATGGGTCCGGTCGTCAGTGCCGGCCAGTACAAATCGATCAGGGATCTCATTAAGACCGGTATCGATGAGGGTGCGCGCCTCGTCACCGGAGGCCTCGAACGTCCCCAAAACCTCGACCGAGGTTACTTCATCCAACCCACCGTGTTCGCTGACGTCACACCGGACATGACGCTCGCCCGCGAGGAAGTCTTCGGGCCCGTCCTGGCCGTCCTGCCCTACCGCGACGAGGACGATGCCATCCGCATCGCCAACGATTCACCCTACGGACTGGGAGGCTACGTCTTCGGCGGCCACCGGACGAATCCCCACCGGATAGTGAACCGGCTGCGTGCCGGACGCATCAGCTACAACGGGGCCCCCACCGATTCATACACTCCCATGGGCGGGTACAAGCAGTCCGGCATCGGCCGCTCCATGGGCAGGATAGGGCTGGAAGAATACCTCGAAATTAAGTCCGTGTACGGATTCCCGGACGAAGCGCAAGCGCTGCCCGAACTCTTTCGGGCCGGCCAAGAGCTGCCGGACACATCAGGAGTAAGCAAATGAACAACGAAAACACTCCCCCGCTGCGCAACCTTGCCAAGGAAAAGTTGTCCAGAGGTGAGCCAGTCTTCTCAATGACCATTCGACTAGTGCGGACCGTCGATATTGCAGCCATCGCCCACACGGCTGGCTTCGAGTCCGTTTATATAGACTTGGAACACAGCACCTTTCCACTGGAGGCGGCAGGCCAAATCTGCATGGCTTGCAACTCCCTGGGTGTCACCCCTCTCGTTCGCGTTCCGGGCCCTGACCCTTTCTTCATCGCCAAGGTCATGGACGCCGGAGCCATGGGGATCATCGTGCCCGGGGTGCAGTCCGCCGATGAAGCACGTGCTGCCGTTAGCGCCGTGAAACATGCGCCCGTGGGTGTACGCTCCTTTTCCGGTGCGGCGCCCCAGCTCAATTACCGATCCCTGCCTGCTGATCAGACCATTCGCGAGCTCGATCAGGCCTCCATGGTGGTGGCCATGATCGAATCCCGGGCCGGTCTGGACGCGGTGGAGGATATTGCGGCCGTGGACGGAGTCGACATGCTCCTCGTGGGTGCGAGTGACCTCAGCGCCGAACTAGGTGCAGCGGGGCAGGTGGACCACCCCGAGGTGCACAAGGCGTTCCTTCAGGTCATTGACGCGTGCCGCGTGAATGGCAAGGCGGTGGGCATTGGCGGCCTTGGCGGGCGGCCGGATCTGGTCCGCCAATACCTGGACCTCGGTGCGGGGTTTGTCTCCACAGGCAACGACATTACCTTCCTCAGCGGCGCCGCGGCACAAAAACGTAAACAGTTCGGCTGATAAGTAGTCACGAAAGCAGGGAGCACACATGAAAATCTGCATATACGGCGCAGGGGCGGTGGGTGGGCACATCGCCGGACGGCTCGCGGGCAGCGAAGCGCAGGTCTCGCTGATTGCCCGCGGCGAACAACTCGCCGCGATCCGGCGAAACGGGCTGCGGGTGGAAACCAAGGACGGGACGCTGATCTCCCACCCGATTGCCACCGACCGGCCTGGCGACCTGGAACCCCAGGACATCGTTATCGTCGCGGTAAAGGCCCCGACTCTGCCGACCATCGCAAAGGACGTCGGATCCCTCCTCCACAAGGACAGCCTGGTGCTGTTCGTCATGAACGGCATTCCCTGGTGGTACTTCCACTCCCACGGCGGACCCTTGGACGGCACCCACCTTCAACGGTTGGACCCCGAGCAGGCACTCTGGGACCACATCGGGCCAGAGCGTGCCGTGGGCGCGGTGGCCTACACCGCCTGTAGCGTGATGGCCCCAGGAGTGATTCGAGCAGAGAACCCTGTCAACCGCCTAATCATCGGCCGTCCCGACGGCCGCCCGGACCAAAGGCTCGACGCACTAGCTTCGCTCTTAAGCCCCAGCGGCCTTCAAACGGCTGTCACACCGAACATCCGTGACGCTGTCTGGGCCAAACTGCTAATGAACCTGATCGGCGGCTCGCTGGCCGTCCTCACCGGCTCGCCGATGAAGGAGGTCCTCGACAAGCCCGCCGTCGCCGGCACCGCCAAGGCGATGGCAGCCGAGGGCGCGGCCATAGCCCACAGCCTTGGCTGTGATCCGGGCGACCCCTATGAAGGTCTCAATAAATTGGCGAAGTCCAGCCATCTCCAGAGCATCGCCCAGGACCTGCAGGCTGGCCGGCCCATGGAAATCGACGCCATGTTCCGTGTCCCCCTCGACCTGGCCGAACTCGTGCAGGTCCCAACCCCCAACCTTGATCTGGTGATCGAACTGGCCACCCAGCGGGCCCGCGCCGCAGGTCAGTATCGCCACACCAACAGATGAGTCTGGGCGCCCGTCCCTAGCCCAGGATTGTTCCCATGTTTCCAATGGCTTGGCCAAGCAGTGCGGTCGAGCGACCCAGGGTTCACCGACCGTAGACGAAATCAACAGCTAACACACCGAAAGGACACTTGGTCTTGCCAAAAGCGCACATGAAACGGAAAAACTGGGCGAGCTTGCGGCCAGGCGACCGCGTCACCGTCTCGGAGTCGACTCATCTCCCTTACGAAGCCACGGTAGATGTCCTAACCCATGACGCGCGTGTCGTCTGGGTACTTCCCGTGTCAGGCGATATCCGCCGGGCCTTTGATTGCAGAGAAGAAACATCCATTTGCAGGTTAAACGACATCTCCTGAAACATGCGGGGTGCCGACCTGCAGGGTGAAATCCCCCGTTCGCCGGCGCAGCCAAACCGCCGGGCCCTCCTTCTCGCAACCGGGAGGTCCCGGCTTCCACACCAAACCAGCATCCAGGCAATGACACGCCTGCCGAGCCGGACTAGCAAGGCCCAAGACACAGAACCCGAGGCAGTACCCGTAGCAGCACGATAAAGGGGTAAGTATGTATGACGAGGTCTTGGACTCCAGAACTTCAGCTTCTAAACCGCGCGGCTCCTTCCGGCTGATGTTCGACCCGTCCTTCGGCGTCGTCTTCTGGGCCAAGTTTGTAATACTGACCGCAACCTGGGCCGTCACCCTCGTCACGGTGATCATGGCCTACCAACTCACGGGATCTGCCGCTTGGGCCGGAGCTACCGGAGCCGCTCTTATGATTCCCCAGTTCGGCCTGTCACTCCTCAGCGGCAGGATGTCCGACAGATACGGTCCCCTGCGACAGATCGTGGCGGGCTCGCTAATCTCCGGTGTCGCATGTCTCGGTCTTTCGTCATGGTTTGCCTTCTCGGACGTGGGCCCCGCTGTGAACGCCACAGCACTTTTGGTGTCCTCGTTGGCCTTTGGGGTGGGTCTGGCGCTCTCTGCCCCCGCCATGCAGTCGATTGTCCCTATGCTCGTCAGCGCGGACGAACTCCCTGCAGCTGTGGGGTTGAACTTTGTCCCGACGACGCTCGCCCGGACAATCGGCCCCGCTTTGGGGGCTTTGGCTATAAGCACTCTGGGCCCGACGTATACCTTGCTGATCTTCGGATCAAGCATGCTCCTGATTGTTCCCTGCTTCAGGTTGGTTCGACGCCACCTAGTTATGGGGTTCGGACAAGCCAAGGATTCTCGAATTCGGGGTGTCCTGCGGTTTGTCTGGTCCGACAAGCCGCTACTGGCCTGCCTTGGTGGTGTAGCGGCCATTGGGGCCGGCTCTGAGGCTGCAGTGACCCTTTCCCCAGTAATTGCCAGCAGCCTAGGGGAACCCGGGGCGGGGGGAGGTGTGATTACAGGCGCTTTCGGCCTTGGAGGTCTAATCGGGGTCATCGTCCACCGGCTCATGCAAAAGAGGGGAACGCCAAGCATCCATGGTTGCCTGTCCATGTTAGTCCTAGCCACAACGCTCCCGCTGGCGGCGTGCGGAGGATCACTACCGGTCGTCGCAGGCTTGTTTGCCATAGGAGGCGCTGGAATGGTCGCGGGGATCACAGCGTTCAGCATTGCCATTCAGCTAAGGTGCCCACCCGAAATGCTCGGGCGCGTCATGGCTGTGTGGACACTAGCATTCGCCGGTTTTCGCCCGATCGCTGCGATTGCGCTCGGATTCACAGCTGATCACTTCTCGACCGCCGCGGCCCTGTTAGGCGCAGGCCTGTTCACCTTGGTCGCTGCATGCTGGATCTGGATCTCGCTCCGCCAATCCGATGTTGTCCCACCCTGCCAAGTCACAACCACCTTCGGCTAGGTGTAGCAAATGCGAAACTTCGAATCCTCAACCCAGGAAGGGCAGTCAGGACGGTCCGGAACAGCGGAGCGTCACGGCGTCCGCAGGGGAACAAGCAGTGCTAAACCGAGCGGTTGGTTTGGTGACGACGAAAAGTTCAAAGGAGGTGAGATGGTCAAGGAACCGGGGCTGTCCGCCATGCCTTCCCAATCAACATCGATTACGATCGCGAATCAATTGCGTGAGCGCATTGTAAATGGGTATTTTGCACCAGGGCAGCAGATCAACGAGACTCTCGTCTCAAACCAGCTTCGAGTGTCCCGTGGCCCCCTACGAGAAGCATTGCAGCGCCTGAGCCAGGAGGGCTTGCTGGTGGGGAAGCGCAACCGGGGCGTGTCCGTCGTCGAACTTTCGATACAGGACGTCGACGAAATCTATAGCGTTCGCAAGATCTTAGAGCTAAGCGCCGCAGAAATCATCGCAGCGCAGTCTAAAGATCGCCGACAGCAGGTATCCATTCAACTTACAGAGATAGGCACGCGATTGGCGGACACCGCTGCCGCCAATGACTGGGACGGCGTTTTCAAGCTCGACTTGGAGTTCCACACCACTCTCGTGAAGGAATCCCGTAATTCGCGGTTGCTTCGCGCATACACGACATTAGCGACCGAATCATTAATTTGCATGACGAATCTCAAACAGGCATATCCTGCTTCAAGCACTCTCAACCATCATCTTGTTATGGCCGAACTCATTTCGACGGGTTCACCCTCCGAAATCCGCGCCGCCCTCCACCATCACCTCTCGGTTTAGGACGACTGTATTCGCGGTCAGGGCGACATATGGGCCCTTATCGTCGAACTGGTCGGCTTCGATACGCTCAGCCGACCAGCGCGTGAACTCCCAATGCTCCGGCGGCCTTGGCAGGGACCGCAACCTGCGCCGGGACACTCCCCCATTCATTCGTAGTTACGCGTCGACGTTGCCGACCAGGCCTCCCCCAAAGCACTCGACGACCGTGGCGGCTGAACACCCACGTGCCATGGCCCCGCAGATAGTGCGCCTGCGAATGTGCGTCATGTCGCTCGCGCCACTTACATGCGATGGGTAGATGTAGGCCCACGAGGGGCAGGGAATGGCTGTGATCAGTCTCAATAAAGGAGATTTAAGTGTGGACAGTAAGGATGGAATTGGGTGTGTTGCGGTGTGGCTCGAAGTGTGGCTGACGCCCGCTTGAGGGTTGTCTTGACAATGATCTGTCCACCACAACACGGCCGCAGTAAACGCGACGGCCAAGTGGACATGACCTCATAGGAGCTTGTTCCGAAGAGTCCCATTACTGTCTTGTCTGCCCATCCGGCCGGCGTGCCCTTTTCCCATCGCTTCCAAAGGTCAGGGCAGTTTCATCATGACAAAGGAATATCTGAAAGTCATCGCCGGGATCGACACCCACGCCGATACCCACCACGTCGGAGTCATCACCGACACCGGCCAACATCTGGCGGACAAAGAATTCCCGGCAGCGGGAGCCGGCTATCAGGGAATCATCGACTTCATCACCGGCTTCGGTTCCGTTCTCGCCGCCGGTGTGGAAGGAACCGGCAGCTACGGCGCCGAACTCTCACGCGTGCTCACCCGAAAGGGCATCCGCGTGGTGGAAGTGATGCGCCCGTGCCGGCAGGCACGCCGGCTGCGGGGAAAATCCGATCCACTCGATGCCTATCAAGCCGCCGAATCGGTGCTCTCCGGCAGGGCACGCGTCACCCCGAAATCCCGGGACGGTGCAGTGGAATCCCTGCGGGTGCTGCGGGCCGAGCGCGCAACCGCAATGCGGGCCCGCGTCGCGGTGATGGCCCAGGTGAAAACAATCCTGACAACCGCACCGGAGACCCTCCGCGCCAGATACCGGTCCATGACGAGCCCGGCGTTGATGGCCGCGTTAGAAAAGACACGACCCTCCGGCGCCCCATCCGAACCCCTGACCAGCACCGCGACCGTACTGAAACGGCTCGCCGTCCGCTACCGGCACCTGCACCAGGAGCTCGCACTGATCGACGCCGAACTCGACACCGTCCTCACCCTCCACGCACCAATGCTGCGCCACATTCAGGGCGTCGGCACCGACGTCGCCAGCCAGCTCCTCGTCACCGTAGGAGACAACCCCGAACGCGTCACCACGGAGGCAAAGTTCGCCGCCCTGGTCGGCGTCGCCCCGATCCCCGCCTCCTCAGGCAAAACGACCCGGCACCGGCCAAGCCGCGCCGGTGACCGACAGGCCAACAAAGCCATCCACCGCGTAGTGCTCGTCCGCATGCGCTACGACAACCAAACCCGGGCCTACGTGGCCAGGCGACGCGAGGAAGGCAAAGGAACCAAAGAAATCATGCGCTGCCTCAAACGCTACGTCGCCCGCGAAATCTATACCCAGCTCCAACACCCGCGTCCCGCTCCCGACGCCGCCACCCTCCGGAAAGCACGCGCAACCAAAGGATTGACCCTCCAAGAAGCCGCCGATGCCCTGAGCGTCTGGCCCACCACACTGTCCCGTCTGGAACGAGGACTTTCCCACGACAACGACGCCCACCACCGCTACCAGACCTGGCTCAACAACCAATCCCCCGCACACGCGCAGACACCCTATCAACCGGTGAACCGGGCGCTTCCAACCTGACCGTGGACACCGAGGCCCGGGGTCAAAGGCGGCCCCCGACGTTGCGCAGCGAACGCGGCAGCAACCCATGAGGCCGGAGTGGAGGCCACACTAACCTAAGCGGCGCCTGGCCCAACGACCATTGACAAGAATAGGAGCATCACGGTCCACACCTTCTTTTTGTCCGATTGGGCACCGAAAGAAGAGGCCAACAGGTGTCCGACGCCCTTGTACAAGGGCGATTGAGCGTAAGCGCTGCCGTCTGCACCGACTGCCTGCTCGGTGACACCCTTCGGTCTTCGTGCAGCCTCCCGCCGGAATAAGGCCAGAGACCTTAGAACACGGCTTCCAAAGGGCCGGTCGAACAACTCCAATCCGACCACCCGCCGTTACCACTGACGCTTGGCCAGGACCTTATCGGTACGCCTTCCGGCGGTATCCGTCCCCCTCGCTGCTGCGCCTCCCCTCAACTTCAGCGTGACGGCGCTGAAGGCCGCGACCGGCATGAATCGCATTCGTCGATTTACGGGACTTTATGGACGTCATGGTGGGCCTTTCTAGGTTCGTGGACTGAACGCCACTGAATCGTCGTTGCAGCCCTCGGTACGATCCGGGAGCGACGAGCACTCCCGGCTCTTGCTACTCACGCACATATCAATGGAACCCGGCGATCGTAGGGGTGGGAGTCCCTCTTGGTACCCCTCTTGATAGGGACTCCCGCTGTGCGGCTTCTCCGTGTTCGATGGATGGAGTAGTGCTCCGACCGACCTGTAAGGACTCCACGATGCGACTGCCCGGAACTGCCGCCTACACTGCGATCACGCTGCCGCTGCTCCTCGCTGGATGCAGCACACCGCCCGCAGATGAGAGCTCGACGCCTCCGCGCACAGAGGCCGCGTCGCCGAGCAGAAGCGCCGAGTCTTCCGCCGCTCCCTCATCTCGCGCGTCGGAGTCCCCTGTCCCGGGTACGGGCGTCGTGGGCACCGTCGTGCACTTCAGCGCCGGCGAGGTGGTCGTCAAGGTCGTCATCGTGGAGGACAACCCCACGACCCGTTCCTTCATCGCGATGTTGCCGATGACCCTGGAGTTCTCCGACTACGGCAGTAAAGAGAAGGTTGCCACCCCCACCGGGGAATGGGACTTCGCCGATGCCGAGGGCCTGAACCCCGAAGCCGGGGACCTGTTCTCCTACATGCCGTGGGGCAACCTCGGATTCTTCTACAACGCCGAGGGGAACACCTTCTCGAACGACCTGACCAAGATCGGCGAAAGCGAGGACATCGTCCAGATCAAGTTGCTGGACGGGCAGCAGGTCACCATCGCGGTGGCTGGCTGAATGAAGGAAATGACGAGGATGACGCTCGATACGACGTCTCTGACCAGGCGCGCTCTCCTGTTGTCCGGAGCAGCGCTTGGGGCGGGGATTCTGGCAGGCTGTACCAGCGCTCTACGGCAGGACTCTTCATCGCCCGTGCCCATGGGCTCTGCGTCCAACCCGGCTGAGACTCCCATTAACGGGGTACGCGCTCAGGGCGACCGGTACGGGGTCGGCCTATACAACACGCAGCAGGTTGCCGACGAGCTGGTGTGGATCGACCAGAATGTGCAGCCGCTCAAGGGCGGCGAGCAAAAGCGCGTCCTCATCACAGGGTCCACCGCCGGTGCCGGACAGCTCGCAGCCGCCTATCTCCTGAAACGCGGGCATACCGTGGTCGCGCACGCCCGGAACAAGCAGCGCGCAGCCGACGTGCGCCGGGACCTGCCGGGCCTTGAGGATGTCGTGGTCGGCGACCTGCTAGACCTCGAGCAGACGCGGGCGCTGGCCGGGCACATCAATGCCCTCGGCGGGTTCGACGCGATCATCCACAACGCCGGGGAGTACGGCCTCTCCGACCGTGAGCTGCTCAACTCCAACTCCCTCTCGCCTTACCTCCTCACCGCGCTGGTGACCCCTCCGCAGCAGCTGAGTTACCTTAGTTCCGACCTGCATCTCGGCGGCAGCCTGAAGCTCAACGAGGTGCGCTCGGGCAACGGTATCGGCTACGGCGACAGCAAGCTGCACATGGCGATGATCGCCATGGCTGCGGCCCGCGTCTGGCCCGACCGGCAGGTCAATGCCGTCGCGCCCGGCTGGATCCCCACCCTGATGGGCTTCCACAACGGCAACACCTCTACGCCAGACAGCCTGCGCGACGGCTACATGACCCAGGTCTGGCTCGCCGAGGGAATCGAGCCCGGCAGCGACGTCACCGGCGGGTTCCTCTTCCACCAGCAAGTCGAGACGCGCGTGAACGAGCTCGTGCACGACACCCAGGCACAGGGCCAGCTGCTGGCCGCCTACGCCGAGCGGACCGGCGTCGCATTCCCCGCATAAGGTTGCGCTCCGGTCCGTGCCCCGCCGGACGAGAGACATACCCACTCAACACAACTAAGGATCGACAACCATGACCGTCTCCACACACACCGAACGACCACGTCGTCGCGGCCTTCTGGGCTCGGCGGCGGCCCTCCTCGTCACCGCAGCCATGGCGCTGGTCCCGGCTTCACCGGCCGCCGCGCATCACGGCTGGGACGGTTTCGAGACAAACAACCTCGTCTACATCGCCGGCACCGTCTCGTCCGAGGGGAACTGGGGCGATCCGCATTCGCTTTTCGATGTGACGCTGGATGCGCAGCTGCCGGCCAACACACCTGAGCTGCCGATTCCGGAAGACCTGTCGGGCCCGGAGGACAGCGTCCGAATCCAGGCCGCCCTCGCGTATGACGGGCGCCACGATGAGCTTGAAGTCATCATCGCCCCGCCGTGGTGGTCCAGCAGCAATGGCCTGGACCGCACGCTGGAGGTCGGAGAGGGCTTCCAGGGCGTCGGATACATCAATAGCACCGATGACGGACTCTTCCGGCCGGTCGCGTTCTGGTATGGAGACGGCAATGCGCCCGTCAACCAGGTAATCGGCAACACGCTTCCTGTCAGGGCACCGCTTCCAGGCACAGCGCAGGCAAGCGGCCCACCCACCAGAGTGCCGTCCACGGTCGAGGATCCCACGGAGCTGACCCCTCCCGCACAGGGTGCCGGCAACGCCGACAACGGCAGCGGCACGCAGACGTGGCTCGTCTGGGCGGTGTTCGGTTCCGTCGTCGTCGTGGCGGTCGCGGCCGGCACCTTCTACGTACGCCGCCGCACCCGCGACGATGAACGGAACCAGGATGCCTGAATGCGTTGAACCGATCCTGCGCTGGCTGCAGGATTCCGCACTTGGGGACACTGTACGTTCCACTCCCTTCATGTATGCGACGATCGAAAGCCTGCACATCCTCGGTATCGCCGTGCTAGTCGGCCCTGCTTTCGCGTTTGACCTCCGCTTGCTGGGCGCCGGGCGTTCCCTGGTTTCCGTCACGAAGACCGCACGCTACCTCCTGCCCGTGTCCCACCTCGGACTGGCAATTGCCGTCGCAACAGGGATCCTGCTGTTCAGCGCGCAGGCAGTCGGCGTCGCCGGCTCCGACGCTGCACCATGGAAACTCGGGCTCCTCCTTCTGGCCGGGCTGAACGTCCTCGTGTTCCACCGCGGCGCCTATCGCCGGGTCGACGAGTGGACGGACGCCGTCACGGCACCAGTCGCGGCCCGTATCGCCGCGATCGTATCGATGACGGCGTGGACGGGCGTGATCTTCGCGGGACGATTCCTGGCCTATATCTGATGAACCCGCGCCGGGCAACAACGGCGTGCAGGGACACAACCAGTACTGTCTGAACGTTAACACCCACGCCCGCAGAGGCATCGAGCCGACGGCGCACCCGCGGAGCTGTTCAGCAAAAGACCGCATTGTCTCGCCCGCCGACGTGCACTATCGCTTCGTTATCGACGCCCACACACTGCCGGGAGAGAACATGACCGAACTCACCTGTGACCTCACCGGCAAGAACGCCTTCGTCACCGGAGGCTGCGCAGGTATGGGCGCGTCCAGCGTCCGAGCCTTCGCCGAGGCCGACGCGAACGTCGCCATTGTCGACCCCGCCACTGCCCAGTGACGCTACGAATTCGACGATGACATAGAGAAACCCCCGCGGCCGACCGGCCTCGGGGGTTCCTCGTCGCAGGCGGTTCAAATCAGAGGTACGTCCTGGCCGGTAGCCAGGATTCCTGGCTGCCTTCGATCTTCGAAGAAGCACGTCGCGGGCTTGACGCTGCAAGGCTCGGGACCGCAGTCCCCCGGTCGCTGCGCAGAAGAGCCGGGCCACGATCGGTGGTCCCGGCCCTTCCGCGTCTCCCGTTCCTCGGCCGTCAACTCGACGCGTCGGCGATCAGCTTCTCCATCTCGGCGAGCGGCAGCGGCAGCCCGTCGAAGCGTCCGACCGGGTTCGGGCCGATCATCCGCAGGAAGTGTTCATCGAACTTGTCTCCCATGGCCTCCCGCAGGATGGGCCCCGCCTTCGGGTGGGCGAGGACCTCGTCGATACTCGAGGCCATTGTCAGCGGGAAGGAGACGTCGTCGCCGGCCACCGTGATGCTCCTCCGGCTGCGAATGTCGCGGCTGGACGTGCCGACCTCGACCGTGTATTCGCCGCCCTCTACGATCCAGTCGTCGACGCGGACGTCTCAGTAGGCGAGATCCTGGCGCGGCACGACGAGCCCGACGGACTCGGTCTCGCCCGGTTCGAGGTCCACGACCGCGAAGGCCTTGAGTTCCCTTGGTGGGCGCTGCACGAGCAACGACGCGAGAGAGGTGTAAACCTGCAATGTCTCCCGTCCCCGGACGGTGCCGGTGTTGGTGATCCGGACCTCGACCCGTAGGTCTCCGCCCTCGTCGATAGCGGGGACTGCGCCGCTGTACGCGAAGGTCGTGTAGGACAACCCATGGCCGAAGGGGAACGCCACGTCAAACGTCCTGGCGTCATACCAGCGGTAGCCGACCAGAATGCCCTCTCCGTAGCGGACGTGCCCGAGCTCGCCGGGGAAGCTCCCGAAAGCCGGGGTATCCTCCAGCCGCAGCGGGATGGTCTCGGTGAGCTTGCCGCCGGGGTTGACCGCCCCGAAGAGGACATCGGCGGTCGCCGACCCTCCGGCCTGTCCCAGCAGCCAGCCCTCAAGGATCGCCGGGACGTCGTCAACGAACGGCAGCGCCACGACGCCGCCGTTGGAGAGCACGACGACAGTGCGCGGGTTGGCCCGCCGCACCGCGTCCAGCAGCATCAGCTGCGTCCGGGGCAGGTCGATCCCGTCACGGTCGTAGCCCTCGGACTCGTCCTGCGCGGGCACGCCGAGGAACACCACGGAGACATCCGCCGCCGCAGCAGCGATGACCGCCTCCTCGACCAGCCCAGCGGCGTCGCCGCCACCGTCGAGGGCGAACCCTGGGGCGAATCGCACTTCTCCTTCCGCGGCGTCGACGATCGCGGTGAGCGCGTCGTCCAGCCGTGTGGTGATGATCTGGGACGAGCCCGCGCCCTGGTAGCGCGGAGTGCGGGCGAACTCGCCGATGACCGCGATCGGCTCCGCGGGCCGCAGCGGAAGGACGGGATCCTCACCGGGCACCGCATCGTTCTTCAGCAACACAATCGAGCGCGCCGCCGCCTCCCTGGCCAGGGCGTGATGCGCATCCACGTCCAAGGGACCGGCAGCGGCAGGGCGCTCCTGCGCCCGGCGGGCCAGGCCGACCACGCACGCGACCGCGGCGTCGAGGCCGGCAGCGAGGCCGGCCACACGGTCCTCGACCGCTCCCTTCGGGGACGACCAGACCGTCGAAGCCCCACTGTTCACGGAGCACCTCGGTCAGCAGCCACGGGTCCTGCGATGCGTAGACGCCGTTGATCCGGTTGTAGGAGCACATCACCGTCCATGGCCGGGCATGCTCCACAACGTGCTGGAACGCCCGCAGGTAGATCTCCCGCAGAGGTCGCGGATCGACGTCGCTGGAGACGCGCATCCGATCGCTCTCCTGGTTGTTGGCCGCGAAGTGCTTCAGCGACGCGCCGACGCCCCGGGACTGGATGCCGCGCACCAGCGCTGCGCCCAGTCTGCCGGAGACAACCGGATCCTCGGACTGTACTCGAAGTTGCGGCCGCACAGCGGAGACCGCTTGATGTTGATCCCCGGCCCGAGGACGACCGCGACGTCCTCGATGGCCGCCTCGAGCCCGATAGCCGCGCCGACGCGCTCGGCGAGTTCTATATCCCAGGACGAGGCGAGTGCCACCGCAGGCGGGAAGCAGGTCGCCGGCACGCTGGCGGCCAGTCCCAGGTGATCGGACTCCTCGGCCTGCTTGCGCAGCCCATGGGGACCGTCTGTCAGCATGAACCCCGGGATCCCGGAGCGCTCGATGGGCTTAGTGGTCCAGAAGTCGGCACCGCTGGTCAGCGACGCCTTCTCCTCGAGCGTGAGCTGGTTGAAAGAACCCATGCCCGCCTCAGACCAGGCTCTCCGCGTAGAGGGCTGCGATCGCATCGAACGGGATCAGGTCGCTGCGGTCGTAAAGGTCGATGTGCCGCGCACCGGGAACGACGAGCAGCTCACTCGGACCTGAGGCCTGGGCGTGGACGTCTTCGCTGAAGTAGCGGGAATGCGCGTTCTCACCGGTGACCAGCAGGATCGGCCGCGGCGCGAGGTCATGCAGCGATCGCAGGGACCCGAAGTTGATGTGCGCAGGATCGCTGGTGGTGGTGAAGCCGCCGATCGCGCGGGGGTGATGGCCGCGCTCGGTGCCGTAGTACTCGAAGAACTCCGCGGCTCCAGGGTCGAGGCCCTCAGGAACCTGATCGGCGGGCTCGGCAGGGAAGGCGCGGACGACCTCTGGAGCGCCTGCATCGACGTCCTTCCACCGCTGCTCGGAAAGCGCTGTGAGGGTTGCGCGCCGATCATCGTCGGTGGCGGCGTGCTCCCAGCCTTCGCGCTTGACGCCGGAGATGTCGTACATCGCCGACGTGACCACGGCCTTGATGCGGGTGTCGATCTGCGCGGCCGACAGTGCGAAGCCGCCGCTGCCGCAGACCCCGAGCGCACCAATCCGCTCGCGGTCGACGTTGGGCAGGGTGCCGAGGAAGTCGACGCCCGCGCTGAAATCCTCGGCAAAGATCTCCGGGGAGGTGACACGTCGGGCGTCGCCGCCAGACTCGCCGTTGAACGACGGGTCGAAAGCGAGGGCGACGAGGCCACGCTTCGCAAGCTGATTGGCGTAGACGCCGGGGGCCTGCTCCTTGACGGCGCTGTGCGGCGGGCCGATCACCACGGCCGCATGCTTCGTGGACCGATCGAGGCCCGTGGGGAGGTAGAGGTCTGCGGCGATCTCGATGCCGTAGCGGTTGAGGTAGCGGACAGGGGTGCGGGTGACCTCGGAGTCAAGGTCGAAGCGGTACCCGCCTTCATGCAGTGCTGTCATGGGGTGTTCTCCGTGTTCTCTGTGTTTTATCTATGCTGGGTGGTCGGAGGGTTAGGGCACGTTGTGGCCGGCAGCTTGGATGAGCCCGTACCACTCGCTCCTGGTCAGCGGGATATCCGATCCAGCAGCGGCGTCGGCGACGCGCTGGGGCTTGGTTGTGCCGAGGACGACTTGTATGCCAGCGGGGTGGCGGGTGATCCACGCCACCGCGATCGCGACCGGCGTCACATGGTACTTCGCGGCGAGTCGGCTGAGCTCGGCGTTCAACTCCGGGTAATCGGGCGATCCAAGGAAGACGCCGTCCTGAAATCCTCTCTGGAATGGCGACCAAGCCTGCAGGGTGATCCCATGGATCCGGGCATAGTCGACCAGCCCGCCGCCGTCGCGGGTGATCGAGTCGTTCTGGCCCGCCATGTTCGACGACAGCCCTTGGGCGATGAGCGTGGAGTGCGTGACCGACAGCTGCACCTGGTTCGCCACGATCGGCTGGGTCACCGCGGTCTTCAGCAGGTCAATCTGTCGCGGTGTGTGGTTGGAGACCCCGAAGGCGCGCACCTTCCCGCTCTTCTCGAGGTAGTCGAAGGCTCGGGCGACCTCCTCGGGCTCCACGAGCGCATCGGGGCGGTGCAGCAGCAGCACGTCCAGGTAGTCGGTGCCCAACGCCTTCAGCGAGTCCTCGGCTGAGGACACGATGTGCTCGTAGGACTGATCGTATCCCCATGGTTCGTCGACGATGCTGGTCTTGGTCTGGAGGACGATCTGCTCGCGCTCGGAGGGGCGCAGCCTCAGGGCCTCGGCGAAGCGGCGCTCGCACAAGTGGAGGCCGCCGCCGGGGTGGTTGAACCCGTACAGGTCGGCGTGGTCGAAGAAGTCGATCCCCGCTTCCCGGGATGCTGTATAGAGGGAGCGGATCTGTTCGTTGGAGTCGCCGCCGATACGCATCATGCCGGCGACGACGTTCGGGACCTTCAGGTCGGTGGTTCCGAAGGGGACAACCTGCAAGGCCTTTCCTTTCGTGGGGAGTGGGATCTGGCGGTGCTGAGCCGCGGAAGCACTCAGGTGGCCGTGCCCGCTTCGGGCACGGCCGGTCGGTGATGTCGTCCGGCGCAGACGGCCCCCATCCGGTTCGGCACCCAGCCTGTATCAACGGCCGACGACAGCATCCGCGGGTCCGGGCAGCCGGACGGGTGCAAAGGGTGGCCTGGCACCGATAGCCTCCCTCGCCTCAGCTCGGGAATCAGAGCCGCGGGAAGTTCCTGGCCCACACCTGACTAAGGTGCTCCCCCGGGAGCCGGAACTGAAGTTCTCAGTCCAGCTCCCGGGGACCAGTTCTGCGTGCGGGCTTAGTACCTATTAGGTCAGCTTCGAGCGGAAGAAGCCCGTGAGCTTGTCGAACGGAATCAGGCCCGTGCGGTCGTACAGGTCCACGTGCCCTGCGCCGGGAACGTACACCAGTTCCTTCGGGCCGGTGGCGAGCCGGTAGGCTTCCTCGCTAAATTCGCGGGAATGGGCCTGATCGCCGGTGATGAACAGCAGCGGGCGCGGCGAAAGGAGATCCATATCGTTGAACGGATAGAACGTCATGAACTTCGTGTTCGTGGCCAAAGCAGGGTGCGTTGTGGTGTTAGGGCACCAGCCACGGGCGGTCCGGTAGAAGTCGTAAAACTCCCGGTCCACGTCGGTCGAGTCCGGAGTCAGCACCTCGGGGGTACCGCCCGTGTAGGCGGTCTTGCCGCCGTCGAACTCCACATCACGCTGCGCGGCGGCCTGGGCGATGAACCCCTTGCGCTGTTCCAAGGACACGGACTTCCGGAGCCCGTCCCGGTTGGCCGCTCCCATGTCGTACATACTCACCGTGGCGATCGCCTTAATGCGCGGATCGATCTTTGCCGCACTGAGAACAAAGCTGCCACTGCCGCAGATACCGATCGCACCAACACGCTCCTTGTCCACGAAGGCCAGCGACCGCAAGTAGTCCACTGCTGCGCTGAAATCCTCAGCGTAAATGTCCGGGGACACGGCATTACCGGGCTTCCCCTCGCTTTCGCCCCAGAAGGACAAATCGAAAGACATTGCGACAAAGCCCTGTTCAGCCATCTTGGTGGCGTAGAGGTTGGCACTCTGTTCCTTCACGGCACCCATCGGATGGCCCACCACAAGCGCCGGGTTGCTCAGCCTACGGTCCAGGTTTTTCGGGACAAAGAGATTGCCCACAACCTTCATCTGGTACTGGTTCTTGAATGAAATCTTCCGTACCGTGACCTGTTCACTGGTGTAGAAGTTATCCGCACCGTTGGAAGTGTCCCCTGGCTCCAAATCATTGCGGGATCCTGTGGGCGCCGCGTTGGCGGCACCGGCCGTTGCCATGCCGGCCGCGCCGGACAGCCCGAGCACGGCAGCACCGGCACCCGTCAGCTTCATCAGCCCCCGACGCGAGACAGCGTCCTCCGTCAGAGCCGCACGGATGGCAGTTTTCTTGATTCCGTCAGTGTTCGTAGTCATGTATTCGTCACCCTCGTAATCTGCGCTTACCAAAATCGAAGTCTCCCTCTGCACTTTCAAGCAGACCATGATTCACAAACGCGAGGGAGCCCCGGTTAAAAGGGGTATCGGCAGGGCCCCCCTGAGCGAACTCCCAGCTCAGGTGTCGGGGCCTGAGGTTCATGTTCCGGCAGGAGGGCAGCACCTGACGGACCGCTCGGCCCCGCAACATGCGGAGTCTCGGCAGTGGGGGCCTTGCGTCGCCGTTGGCGTTGCAGTGCACGACGCCAGCAGCAGGCTCGCCCCGATGGGGAATGGCACCAGCAGTGTCCTGCGGCTGAGCTTCATGTGCATCTCATGATTAGCTGGGGAATGCAGTGCGTCGTCCGGAAATGGTGAGGAAGAGCGCGACGTCGGTGTTGTCCCCGCTGGCGGCACTGATCGCCGTCTTCAATTGTGCCCCCGCCCCGCCAAAAGCAACGCCCCACAGCACAATCGCGGCAATCACCGCCGCTACGGATCCCTGGCCAATGATGAAGAACACGCCGGCGGCAATAAAGGAACCGAGGCCCAGCAGAACCAGGCGCCGAGGGCCCGTGTCGATCACAGCACCGGTGATAGCGATCCCGTCAATCGCCGCCGCCCCGAACACCACAAGCGCAACATCCACCGACACCGGAAGGCCTGCCGTGAGGAGGTAGGAGCCGATGTACGTGTAAAGGATGTTGTGCCCCAGCATCCAGCTGACAATGACAGCGAGCACGACGGCGACCCCCGGGATGCCGAGCACCCGCACCAGCGGGACACGCGTCGCAGCGCGCTGGCCAGACGCGTCCGGTACCAGAAAAAGAGCCAGCAAAACCGTGATGACGGTGAGAATCGAAAGGACGCCAAAGGACCAGCGCCAGTCGAAGGTGGTGCCCAGCCAGGAGCCGAACGGTGCACCCACGGCAAGTCCAACCGGGGTGCCAAGGGACGCCCCGCGTACGCCGGAGCCGTGATCCGGCGGGCGTAACCCGCGAGCATGCCCCACAGGAGGCCGGAGAACCCACCGGCAACTGGCCGCGCGCCGAGGGACAACACAATGTCCGTGGAGAACGCGGTGACGAGGTTCGCTGCCAGGAAGCCAATGTGGGGCCGGGAGCGGTGACACCAGCCCACCGAAGCTGGCGCGTACAAGGCCGCCGTATTCTGCGCCATGGAAGAAGTAAGGATTCCGTCGGTGAGCGGCCGGGATGACCGCCACCTCGCGCAGGCCGAGTTCTTTCCCCCTGTACGGATAGGCCGATCCGGACAGGGCAAACTTCAGTTGTGTGGCTGCAAGCATACGGCGTATACCGCGGCCAATGTCTATGGCGTCCCGCGGCCCGCCGGCCTTGACCTATTCCGTTCCCAGTTTCACTTTTTGGGCTGTTGAGGGGTGCGAGCCCGTATCGGGTGGCGTGAAGGGTGATGTCGCGGTTGGAGAACACCTACGGATAGGTCGACCCCGTGAGGCGGAGCTGGGCCATGTAGTCGACGATGGCGCGGCGGAAGTGGTGGCCGTCGAGATCCGAGACCAGCAAGCGGAGGTTGAATTCTCGCGGACCGCCGGGTTGTCTCATGTCCGGTCCGGCTGTTTCTAGGCGAAGGCATTGGGGAACCACTGCCTATCAGGAACTTCCACGCCAGACCCCGAACGTTGAGGGTCAGAGTCCCTAGAAGCATCCGCCGCGGCGATCCCGCCAAATTATGGCAATGCGCAAGAATAGGCCAGCTCACGTCATGCAGCCGCGCGTCAGGCAACCCATGAATAGCCAGAAACAATAACGCTGTTTGTCAGTCTGATATCGCGATCCCCTCTGGGCGGGCACTCCGCACAACCAGGGCACTCCCAAGCGGGCTACGGATCGAAATCTCCGTCCGGCGCTCCTGTGCCGCTTATCTCCTCCCGAACACTCCCATCCTGCCCGGTCCCAAAAGTTGCACTCCAGCCCCGATCCAGCGATAGGCCTCCATCAGAGGGACACACGGAACAAACGACCACAAAGAACAGACAAAGGCAAAGGAACAGGACAATGAATGCGCTCACCATCAAAGACCCGGCCGACCTGCTCAGCTTCATAGGGCACAGCCTAGGGTTCTGGCCCCAGGAAAGCCTGGTCTGCATCACCCTGGACAAGGGCAAGATCGGCGCCACCCTCCGCATCGATCTCCCCCAACACCAAGGAACAGAACTCCCCTACGCCAGGACTATCACCAGTTACCTCACCAGTGACACCAGCGCGACAAGCATCGTCTTCGCTCTCTACACCTCACAACACTGCGAACCAGGCCAACCCAAACCCCACGCAGCAACCATTGCAGCACTCACCGGAGTCCTCGCAGAAAACGGCATCACCATCCGCGACGGTATCTTCGTCAGCGACGATGCCTACTCCCCCTACGACAGCGAACCCGGACAAAACATCAGCCTGCCCATCAGCACCACTGAATCCAGCCGGGTCAACGCCGAATTCATCTATCGCGGCAGCACCATAGAACCCACCAATCGGATCATCCTCCCAACGCCGACCCGCGAAGCAGACCATGCCGTCGCCGTCGAGAACTGCATGAACACCATCCGAGCGCAGGCACCCCGTCAAGCCGCGCTACAAGCCAGCCAACTCTGGACGGGCATGCTCGGCAACAACGACTTCCCGACCGACGAAGACTGCGCCAACCTGATCGCGAACTTCCAGTTCCCTCACATACGAGACCGGCTCATGGCAGACATCCCTGGCATCAATGAACCGCCCCAACACATCCTCTTCGCCCAAACCGAGGCTGCACCTCGATGGTCACGGGTCGAATGGGCACAACAACTGCTCCTCCACGCTTACACCAGAACCAGCCCACAACACGCCGCCCCGATTCTCACCACCATCGGCTACATCAACTGGTGGGAAGGCAGAGGATCCAAAGCACACCAATACATGCAACTCGCCCTCGACACAGACCCCGGCTACCGCTTCGCACGCCTAACCGAACAAATGCTCGGAGCAGGCATAATCGCCGGCTGGAACACCAACAAAAACACCGCCTACAAAACTCGGCTCGACATGCCCTGAAGGTGACAGCCGACAATTGTGCTCACGACGAACTAGGTGGCGTCTCCTCCAACCGCGAGCTATCGAGACCCGCGACCGTCCTTAGCACATTGATGCCGATTGTCCTCCCGGCAGGGGACTGTCCGACGGCCTGGCGATGGCAGCTACGGCATAGTCCCTGTCGACGGTTGAGAATGTCGGCAGCGGCTGTGCGTGAACGCCTGAAAGCGGTTATGCCTCGGCGGAGGATGCCCCATTTCCCGCCTCGTCACGCCGTGAGCAATTGAGCCAGACTTGCATACGTCTAATGCCTTCTGCGAACGCAGGCGTTTCGGGTTTGTCGAGGAAACCGTGACGCGAGTCCGCGACGAGCCTGTACTCAATGGCTGTACCGGCGTCTTTTAGTTCATCGCTGAATGCCTGACCTGATGCCCTGAGCGTGTCGTGGTCCGCATCCAGCATGAGGGTCGGCGGGAATCCTGCGAGGTTGGCGCCACCCGGAAAGGCGTGGAAGTCGGACATGGCTGCCGGGGATCCTGCGTAATTCCGGTTCATCCGTTCCACCGTTGCTCGGTTGAACTGCGCTATTCCGTGGCGGCCACGGACTCTGGCTTTGATCTCCGGTGTAAGTGCTGGCAGGGCGGCGTGGAAGGTGCCGTAGGCCAGAACAAGCCGGTCAGGCCCTTCCATTTCCTCGTCCCGCAAGTGGAGGGTTGCGGCGGCAGCCAAGCAGGCGCCTGCGCTTGCCCCGCCGAGAACGAGGCGGCGCCGCGGCACCTCGTTGCGAATAGCGTGGATGACATCAACGACGTCCTCCAATGGCACAGGGAACCGTATGCCGGGCAATATTCCGGGTTTGGGCTTCCGTATCCAACTCCAGGGAGGGGCCAGACGGTAGTCAACGGCGACCACAGGCCAACCTTCGTTCGCCAGCGCGCAGGCGACCGCGTGGGACTCGAGCTGATCCAGCCCTCCCCAGCTGAACGCCCCGCCGTGCAGCCAGATGAGCGGGTCTTTGTCCTGACCAGCTCCGATCCCCGGCGCATACCTCCGGACCGGAATGGGACCGTGCCTGCCATCAATAAGTTCATCGGCAATGTCAAGGCCACGTGTGTAGGAGCGAGGATCAGGTTTCTTGGACACCGGGTTTCCTTAGATAATTCCGCAGCAGAACATGCCTTGCATTGCGTAAGAGCATATCCAGCCGCTGCTAGCACGTACTAGTGGTTGCCCAATCTACAGCCGAAATGCCGGTCCTTGTCAACCTGCGCGGAGGGCACGGCAAGAGATCAGGCGTCCGGAACCAAAGGAGCAGCCGATTCGCGGGGCACTATCCGCGCGGTATTGGTGGGCGCGTCCGGCAGAAGATGCCCTTCTGCATGATGCAAGGCGATAGCGGCGGTAAAGAGACCGAGCTGTTCCATGTCTACGCCAACGCTGGAAATTGAAGGGAGATATCGGGCGGCCAAAGGGGAATCGTCATGGCCGATGATGGAGAGCTCTTCTGGGACTCGAATCCCCTGTCGCACTGCCGCCGCGACGACGTCCACCGCCGTCTCGTCGTTGTACGCAACCACGCCGGTCACACCTGCGTCACGCCACTCCGTAACGGCTGAGGTATGCGTTCCATCCCGGAAATCGACCTGCCTGACGACGGGGGCGGGAATCCCGGCATCCCTGCATACCTGCTGGACGAGATGGAGCCGGGCGTCAACAAAGCCTTCCAACCGCGGGTCGGCGGGATGGGCGAAGCCCAGCCGGGTGTGGCCGAGCCCCAGGAGATATTCGGTCTGGAGTTTCGGCCCGGACGTGAAGTCCGAGGAGAGCTGCTCGGAGGCGCGGTCCGGGATGATATTTTGAATCCCCACGGATTTCATGTCCGCCAGGTCCCCGTCGGAGAACTGTCCATAGCCGATGACAACGGCCGGTTCGAGAATGGCCCACAGGGGCGTGGCGGCACTGTCGGCAAGCGGCGTATAGGTGACCAGGGTGTAGCCGTGACGGCCAAGCTCCTGGGTTAGGACTTCGAGGTTGGTGCGAAGGCTATGCTCTAGGGGCCAATCAGGCAGGACCAGCAGAACAAGGTTGTTCCGGCCGCTGCGTAGCGCCCGTGCCGCATGATGCGGCTTATAGTTCAGCTCCTGGGCTGCTGACAGAACCCGCTCCCGAGTCGCTTCGGAGATAGTTTGGCCCTTGGTCCGGTTCATGACGAAGCCAACCGTGGCAGGGGAAACGCCCGCTTCCCTGGCCACATCGGCAGCTGTCACCCGACGCCCCGTTGCAGTAGTCAAACCCACACTCCTTGAATCGTTACAAATACCTCTTGCCAGACGCAATCGGCCCTTGCTAGCATCATACCCACACTCACTAGTACGTACTAGTGAGGTTCCCCACTTCAATTTTGACAATGGAGTCCTAATGATCTCTCCTGAGAAACCTCCCGTGGCGCCCGCCACCGGTTCACCAGTGACCGGCGTGCTCGGACACACGGATGAAGAAGCCGTCCACCATGTGCCTGCAGTGAGCGCAGACCTGCCCAAGGTATCCGCGAAATACATCTGGTTGATGGTCCTGGCCCAGCTGGGCGTCTTTATCGCGTTTATCACCCCTATGGCAATCTCCCTGTCGGTGAAGGTCAGCCAGATCACGCCAGGCCAGGAACAGAACCTCGGTTACATCCTTGGAGCAGGATCGCTGGTCGTCATGATCACCGCCCCTTTCTTGGGAACGTTGAGCGACAGAACCCGCACCCCGCTGGGCCGGCGAAGTCCGTTCATCATCGGCGGCACCATCATCGGCGTTCTCGCACTTATGGTGATGGCTTCCGCGGACAACATGGCGGTCCTGACCCTGGGCTGGATCCTGGCCCAGCTCGGCTGGGGACAAGCCCTGGCGGGTCTGAACGCATCGCAGGCTGACCGCCTGCCTGAATCCCAGCGCGGGAAAGTCTCCGGCCTGGTTGGATTCGCCACTCAGATCGGCCCGGTTATCGGTGTTGTAGCTGCAGGCTCGCTGATGACCAACAATCTGCTGCTCTTCCTCGTACCAGGCATCGCCGGAGTCCTCTTCTGTGCATTGTTTGTCCTCCTAGGGCGCGAAGGATCCAGCAAAAACCTGGTTTTTGAGGACAGGCTCAGCATCCGGCTCATCGCCTCGAAGTACGTTTACAACCCAAAGCAGTACCCGGACTTCAGCTGGAACTGGCTCGCCCGCTTCCTCTTCTACTTCGGTCTGACCCTGAACACCACATTCACGGCGTTCTTCCTGGCATCCCGGCTCGGCGTCTCGTTGCAGGAGATCGCCGGCGTTATCGCATCCGTCGGCGGCATCGGCATCCTCGCCACGACTCTTGGAGCGATTGGTGGCGGCTTCCTTTCAGACAAAATCCGCCGCCGGAAGCCGATTGTGCTCGCCGCGGCGCTGGTCTTCGCGGCCGGCATTGTCATCATGGCCTTCGCCCATGACCTGCCGATCATCATCGTCGGCTCAGTCCTGACCTCGATCGGTATCGGCGGTTTCTCCGCCGTGGACCAAGCCCTTCTCCTGGACGTCCTGCCCGAGAAGAAGACCAACGCCGGCCGCTTCCTGGGAATCACTGGATTCGCGACCTCCATCCCCCAGGCAGCTGCGCCCCTGGTCGCTCCCCTTTTCCTGACGATCGGGGCTATCGGTGCTGAAAAGAACTACACCCTGCTCTACCTGGTGGCAGCAGGCATCACCCTGCTCGGCGGGCTCTTTGTCCTGCGCATCAAGTCCGTCCGCTAGAAACCAGAAAGACTTCCATGAGCCCTTCCCTCCCCTGGTCCGCCAGATTCATCGCCCCGGCAGCACCCGACGACCAGTCCGAACACCCCCAGCCGGCACCCCTGTTCCGCCGCGACTTTCACTCCGCCAGTGTCCGACAGGCAACGCTGCACGTGACGGCGCTCGGAGTTGTAGAGGCATACCTCAACGGGCAACGCCTGGGCGACGAAGTCCTCGCACCCGGCTGGACCACCTACCGTCACCGCCTGAATTACAGCACCCATGACGTCACCGGACTCATCATTGACGGCGCCAACACCCTGGGCGGGATGGTCGGGGAAGGATGGGCAAGGGGCCGGCTCGGCTGGGAAGGCGCAGGACCAAGCAAAAACATCTTCGCTGACCGGCCAGGCCTGTTCATGCAGCTCGAACTCGACTATGGCGACCATATCGAGATCGTTGCCACCGATGAGGAGTTCCGCACCTCGCCCGGTCCGGTCCTCTTCGACAGCATCTACGACGGCGAACGCTATGACGCCCGGAAGGAACAGCCCGACTGGTCTGCCCCTGGGTTCGATGCCTCCAGCTGGGCGCTGGTGGAAGTCATCGACTGGGACCTGACGACACTCGAAGCCCCGACGAAGGAACCTGTCCGCCGCATCGAGGAAATCCCGGTCCAGCAGCTCATCACTACCCCCACGGGCAAGACCATCGCCGACTTCGGCCAGAACCTGGTCGGCTGGGTCCGGCTAAACGTTGAAGGCAAGGAAGGCACCACGGTGACCCTCCGCCACGCCGAGGTCCTCGACGGCGGCGAGCTGGGCATCCGACCCCTGCGCACGGCAAAGGCAACAGACGAGTACACGCTGCGAGGCAGCGGCCCGGAAAGCTGGGAACCGCGTTTCACCTTCCACGGGTTCCGCTACGCCGAAATCGAGGGCTACCCCGGAGAACTGACCAAAGACAAGCTCACCGCCGTCGTCATTCACACCGACATGGCACGCACCGGATGGTTCGAAACCTCCAACCCTCTGCTGAACCAGTTCCACAGCAACACCGTGTGGTCCATGAAGGGCAACTTCGTCAGCCTCCCCACCGACTGCCCCCAGCGCGACGAACGGCTGGGCTGGACCGGCGACATCAACGTCTTCGGTCCCACAGCTGCCTACCTCTACGACGTTCGGGGCGTCCTCGGATCATGGCTGCGCGATCTGGCCCTTGAGCAACAGCACAAGGGTTACGTCCCTATGGTCGTCCCCGACTTTCAAACCCACGCCGCACCGATGACCACAGCCGTGTGGTCCGACGTAGCTGTCCTGCTGCCCTGGACCCTCTACCAGGCCTACGGGGACCGGCAGATCCTGGAAGACGCCTACAGCTCAATGACGGACTTCACCGACCAGGTCGCTGGCCTCCTGAACCCGGACGGACTGTGGGACTCCGGCTTCCAGTTCGGAGACTGGCTCGACCCGGACGCACCGGCGGAAAACCCATCAGGCGGTAAAACCGAGTCACACCTTGTGGCCGCCGCATACTTCTGCCGCGTCACCGACGTCATGGCCAAAACCGCCGCCATCCTCGGCAACAGCGAAGACAACGCACGGTTCTCACGGCTCGCCGCTAAGGTCAAGGAGGCCTTCCTGGACGAGTACGTCACCCCGTCCGGACGCCTAGCCAACAACTCCGCCACCGCCTACGCCCTGGCCATCACCTTCGACATCCTCAACACCACGCAAAAGGAACGCGCCGGCGACATGCTCGCCAACCTGGTAGCCAAGGCCAAGCACACCATCTCCACCGGATTCGTCGGCACCCCCGTCCTCTGCGACGCATTGACACAGACTGGGCACCTGGACGACGCCTACAAGCTCCTGTTGAACACCGAATGCCCCTCGTTCCTCTACCCGGTCACTATGGACGCCACCACCATCTGGGAACGCTGGGACTCCATGCGCCCCGACGGCACCATCAACCCCGGCGGCATGACATCCTTCAACCACTACGCCTTGGGCGCGGTCGCGGACTGGATGCACCGCACCGTCGCAGGTCTTGCACCTGCCGAACCCGGCTACAAACGAATCCTCATAGCACCCAAACCTGGCGGGGACCTCACCAGCGCCTCGGCTCGCCACCTCACACCGTTCGGTGAAGCCGCCGTCTCCTGGCGCATCGCCGACCACAAAGTCACGGTCGACGTCACGGTCCCTGATGGTGCAACCGCCGACGTTGTCCTCCCCCTGCATCCGGAAAACCTGAAAGAGCAAGTGGGCCCCGGAAAACACCGCTGGAGTTATGACATCCCCGCAGGACGCAACGAGACCCCTGAATACAGCTTGGACACCACCTTCGGAGTCCTGGCCCAAGATAAAGACCTGTGGGACAGCTTCGCCGAAACCTTCTCCTCCTTCTTCCCCGGAGTCCCGCTGGACGCCAACAACCCCGACGCGAAAAACATCAGCATCAGGGACATGCTCGGCATGATCCCCATGAGCCCCGCCGGCTTAACCGAAGCCATCGAGAACGTCCTGACAGCAAAGAACGAGGTACCAGCATGACCACTTCCGCTACCAATGCCGGCACCACCGGTCAAGGCGCACAGGATGCCGTCGCTGACCTCAACCTGGAGGCAAAAGCCACGCTCCTATCCGGCCGGGACTTCTGGTCCACTGCCTCCGTCTCCGGGGTTCCCTCGATGGTTTTGACCGACGGACCACACGGCGTCCGCCGCCAGGACGGCGAAGCGGACCACCTGGGACTGAACGGAAGTCTGCCCGCCACGTGCTTTCCTCCCGGGACAGCACTGGGCTCAAGCTGGGACGCGGACCTAGCCGAAGAAGTCGGTCAGGCGCTGGGCCGCGAAGCCCGTTCCCTGGGCGTGAACGTCCTCCTCGGCCCCGCCATCAACATCAAGCGATCCCCCCTCTGCGGACGGAACTTCGAGTACTTCTCAGAAGACCCGCTGGTCAGCGGGGTACTGGGATCTGCCTGGGTCCGCGGCGTCCAAAGCCAGGGCGTCGGAACGTCCGTCAAACACTTTGCAGCCAACAACCAGGAAACGGACCGCATGCGGATCAGCTCCGACGTGGACGAACGAACCCTGCGCGAAATCTACCTCCCCGCCTTCGAACGCGTGGTCAAGGACAGTAAACCGACCACCGTGATGTGCTCCTACAACCGCATCAACGGCCTCTACGCCTCGGAAAACGCCTGGCTTCTCACCGACGTCCTGCGTGACGAATGGGGCTTCGCCGGGGCCGTAATCTCCGACTGGGGCGCCGTCAGCAACCGTGTCGCGGCCCTGAAGGCAGGGTTGGACCTTGAAATGCCCGGCGCTGACGGCGCCACCACGGCCGAAATCATTGCCGCAGTCAAGGACGGCAGCCTCGACCCTGCCTTACTTGACGCCAGCGCCAAAAGGCTAGCGCAGCTGCAGCAGCTCACGGCAATGGAATACGGTGACTCTGCTGAATTCGACATTGAGGCCCACCATGCCTTGGCCCGCCGGGCGGCCGCAGGCTCCATCGTCCTGCTCCGCAACGAAAACAACACACTCCCCCTCCAGCCCGGTACCGCGGTGGCAGTCCTCGGTGAGTTCGCCCAGAAGCCCCGCTATCAGGGCGGAGGAAGCTCCCACGTCAACCCAACCCGCGTCGACATCCCCCTCGACGAGCTCCGCGCGGCGCTTGGCGAGGATCACGTGCACTACGCCCCCGGTTACGGAGACAACGGCACGGAAGCCTCCGCTCTCCTGCTGGAAGAAGCCACGGCTCTAGCCCGCCGAGCCGACGTCAATATCGTTTTCGTCGGCCTGGACGAAAAGGAAGAATCCGAAGGATTCGACCGCACCAACCTTGACCTGCCCGCAGACCACATAGCCCTCATCCAGTGCGTCGCGGCCGTCAGCAACCGCACGATCGTTGTCCTGTCCAACGGTGGAGTTGTGACGCTCGAGCCTTGGCACGATAGGGTCGAGGCCATCCTCGAAGGGTGGGCTTTGGGCCAGGCGGGCGGCGGAGCCATCGCCGATGTCCTTACCGGTCGCACCAACCCCTCGGGCCGGCTCGCCGAAACCATTCCGTTCCGGCTCAACGACTCTGCCTCGTTCATCAACTTCCCGGGCGAGGCAGGCCATGTCCGCTACGGCGAAGGCGTCCTAGTCGGCTACCGATACCACGAAACAGTCGACATACCAGCCCGGTATTCCTTTGGACATGGTCTCAGTTACACCACCTTCACCTACTCCGACCTCAGCGTGGCCGTGCGTGGCACGGACCAGGCGACGGTTCACGTCACCGTTACCAATGAAGGTGATTACATAGGAGCCGACGTCGCCCAAATATATGTGGCTGCACCCCAAGGACCGGTCCAAACACCAGTGCGTGAACTCCGGGCCTTCCAGAAGGTCACGCTCGAACCAGGAGAGTCCCGCACGCTCACCTTCGACCTGGACCGCCGCGCCTTCGCCCACTACGACGTCACCGACAGCCGCTGGGCCGTCACACCGGGCGAGTACGCGATCGAAATTGGACGCAGCGCCAGCGATATCGTTGCCCGACGTGCGATCAGCCTTGACGGGGACGCTGGCCGCTCCATCTCATTACGCCTCACGTCCACAGTCGAGGAATGGTTCACGCATCCGATTGCCGGTCCCCTGCTCATTGAGGGCATCACGGCATCGCTGACCGAGGAACAGCGCGCAGCTGCCGAAGGGATGCAGGACGGCCTGAAAATGGCCTACTCCATGCCCATGAACCAGTTCGTCAAGTTCCCAGGCATCAGCATTCCCGAGGAAGCGCTGGAACAGTTGATCCACGCCATCAGGGAGGCTCCGGTCCGATGACATCAACACGGAAAAAGAAGGTCTTCCTGACCGGTGCCACCGGGAACTGGGGACAGTACATCCTGCGGGAATTCGCACAGCGCGCCGACCGGTTTGACGTCACTGCCCTGGTCCTTCCCACCCCGAAAGACACCACGATCATCCGCACCTTCGAGGACATGGGAAGCCTCAGCGTCGTCTATGGCGACGTCACGGACTACCCCACCGTGCTGTCCTGCGTCACCGGAGCCGACTACGTCCTGCACACCGGCGCCGTCGTCTCACCGTTTGCTGACGACTACCCGGAGCTGGCACATAAGGTCAATGTCGGCGGCGCCAGGAACGTCATCCGGGCAGTGAAGAGCCAGCCGGATCCCGACGCCGTCCGGCTGGTCACCGTCGGCACCGTCGCCCAAAGCGGTGACCGGAACCCGCCCAATCACTGGGGACGCATCGGTGACCCCCTGCGAGTATCCCACTATGACGAATACGGGCAAAGCAAAGTCATCGCAGAACGTGAACTCATTGACTCAGGGCTCAAGAACTTCGTCTCCCTGCGCCAAACCGGCATCTTCCACCCAGGAATCCTGGAAATCAGGGACCCCATCATGACCCACACCCCCTTCGGCGGCGTCCTGGAATGGGTCTCCGTTGAGGACGCCTCCCGCCTGCTGGCCAACATCTGCGAAGACGGCGTCCCCGAAGAGTTCTGGGGCGGTATCTACAACATCGGTGGCGGCGAATCATGGCGCCTGACCAACTGGGACCTCCAAACCAGCATGACCGCAGCAATGGGTGTCAAAGACGTCCGTAAATGGTACGACCGGAACTGGTTCGCAACCGGCAACTTCCACGGATTCTGGTACACCGACTCCGACGTGCTGGAATCCCTCGTCCCCTTCCGGAAAGACACCTTCCAGGAAGCACTGGACCGTGCTCTCGCAGCGGCACCGGCCGGGGTGCGGCTCGCAGGGAAAATCCCTGCGCCACTGATCAAGCATCTCGTAATGAAACCGCTGACCAAAAAGCCACGCGGCACGATGGCCTGGATTGAAGCCAACGACACAGCCAAGATCGATGCCTACTTCGGTTCCAGACAGGAATGGGAGAGCATCGGTGACTGGTCCACCTTCTGGCCGCCCAGGCCTGACAAAGAACCACAACTCCTGGACCACGGCTATGACGAAGCCAAGGACCCGTCGAGCTGGACACTCGCGGACATGAAGGACGCAGCCGACTTCCGCGGCGGCACGCTGACATCCTCCTCCATGACTACCGGCGACGTCACCACCCCACTGGAATGGGAGTGCGCGGCAGGGCACTCTTTCCAGGGCAGCCCCCGGCTCATCCTCACAGCCGGCCACTGGTGCCCACAATGCATCAAGAACCCCCAGGACTACCCCAAGCAGGCTACATCGAACAAGTTCCTTGCACAGCTGGAGACCAGCATTCCTGTTCAAGCCTGATCCAACCAGGGCGCCTTCTCATCCCGGTTCTGTCTGCACGACGACACCGCGGGCTGCATCTTCTGTGCAGCCCGCGACGCCTCATTGGCAAGGCCCGTCTTGGAGCCTGCGATCCAGGTTAGTGTTCCTCGTGGAGCGACTGCTTGTAGCGCTCCGGCAGCGTCAAGGTGGCGATAATTGAAATGACGACCAGCCCGAGACCGATACAGGTCAGGGCCAAGGTTCCGTTGCTCGTGTTCTGGAAAATCCATGCCGCAATGAAGGGGATCGGAGCCCCGAAGAGCAGCCCGGCCATGGTCATGCCCAGCGCCGAACCCGTGTAGCGCATGGTCGTCGGCAGTGACTCCGAGAAGAACGCCGCTTGCGTGCCCGCCGTCACCTGAATGCCGCACAGCGCGAGTGCAATGATCGCTGCGCTGGCCGGGAAGTTCATGGAATTCATGATCGGGAACATCGTTCCCGCGGCGATGCCTTGCATGACCAAGCCGATGAGGAAGGTCTTTTTGCGGCCTATACGGTCGCTGAGACGGCCACCGAGGACGGCGGCGGGTATTGAGACAAGGTTTGCCATGAGCAACAGGCCGAAGGTGATCGAGTTGTCGTAGCCGAGCTCCTTTGTCAGGTAGTTCACGGCGTAGGTGACACTGATCCAGAAGAGCCCTGCAGATGCAGCCCAAGACAAAACGAGTTTGATGACGGTCCCGGGCTTCTTCATGATCACGGCCAGAGCACGCTCCTGCGGAACTGCTGATTCAGCAGCCTTTTTCTGGCTCTCCTTGAAAGCGGGGGTTTCCTCTACTCGCCGGCGAATGAACACGCCCACCACGAGGAGCAGCACACCCATGAGGAATGGAACCCGCCAGCCCCAGGAGGCAAAGTCGTCTTTTGACAGGAAGGCGGCCAGGCCGGTGAGAGTGAGGGATGCGAAAGTCTGGGCAAGGGGCGATCCCGTCGCCAAGATTCCTCCGTACAGCCCACGGTGGTCGGAAGGTGCGTGCTCCACCACGAGCACCTGCACTCCTGTTGCCTCGCCGCCAAGGGCGAATCCTTGGAGAAAGCGCAGCAGCACCAGAAGAGTTGGCGCGAGGATGCCGGCCACAGCGTAGCTGGGGAGCAAACCGATAAAGACGGAGGACAGTCCCATGAGCACCAGGGTGAACATCAGGACGTTTCGCCGGCCAATCTTGTCGCCCAAGGCGCCGAAGATGATGCCGCCGAGTGGGCGTGCCACCATGCCTGCTCCAAAGGTGGCGAAGGAGGCCAGAATGGCGGTGTTCGTATCGAAGCTTGGGAAGAAAAGTTGCGGGAACAGCGTCGCGGACAACGTTCCGTAGACGGCGAAGTCGAACCACTCCAAAGCAGTGCCGAACGTACCGCTCATTACGGCCCGTCGAGCGGTCCGGGGGTGGAATGTAGACGCGTCACCCGCGGCCGGTGGCGATGATTGAACAGGGCTGGACAATTCCGACATTGGAACTCATTCCTTGGGTAATTAAAGTGTATGGAGACTTGGGCGTCAGCGGTGACGTTCTCGGTCCACTAAAGTTCGGGGAGCTCCACGCTCCCCGCCTTCCAGGGCCGGACATTTAGGATGCTTAAAAAACAAGCGTTCGTTCGCAGTCTAGAGTGTGATGTGGATCGCACGCAAGAGTGGCCCTATAAACTGCCGAACTCTATACGTACGAACGCTCATTCGCATAAGATGTGAGGAGCTTCTATGGGTAACGAAGCCCATGAAGCCATAGGACACGAGGAGAAAATATGACTGAGCAGGTCCAGGACAGAGTCGTCAAGGGACGCCCGGATCACTATTGGGACGACCTGGTGACGGGCGACCAAATCCAAAGCCCCGGCATCACCATCACAGAGGCGCACTTGGTGCAATGGGCCGGCCTGACCGGCGACTGGGTTTCCCTCCACTTGGACGAGGAATACGCCGCGCAAACCCCATTTGGACAGAGAATTGGCCACGGGCCACTCACCTTGTCCGTTGCCTTGGGATTGATGACCCAGACCGGCTACTTCAGCCACGTAATTGCCTGGCTCGGACTGGAATCAGTCCGGGCACTGAAGCCTGTTTTCATCGGTGAGACGATCCGGGTGGAAGCGCTGGTCAGCGAGGCGCGGGAAACAAGCAAGCCGGACGCCGGACTCTGGACCATCGACTACACGGTGGTAAAGCAGGACGGCAGCACAGTGATGACGTTCTCCAGCAGCTTCCTGATCAAGCGTCGCTAGGACAGCAATCCCCCACCGCCCATCACGCAAAGGAGCCTTTTCACATGAGCGTCACCGCACCCATCGGGCGAACTCACAGCGCGTCGGACGCTTCCGAGTCTCCGGAAGAGCTACGCACTCGCCTGGTTCAGTTTCTGGACGAACACGTCTCCGCGGAACGTCTAACGGCCCATGACGAAGGCGAGACGTACGACGTCGAGCTCTTCCGCGCCTTGGCCACGGCCGGCTTCGTCCAGTTGGAGTCAACCATTGGCGGCCGTAAGGCCAAGCACCGCAGCCAGACTGTGGTGCTCGAAGAGCTCGGCGCCCGCGCCACGTCCATGGGCGTCTCCTTCGTAGTCCAGTACATGGGCGTCGAACTGCTGCACACGTTCGGCAACCGCGACCAGCAGGAGACCTTTCTCGCACCGCTGCACGCCGGGGATGCCCGAATGTCGTTCGCTCTGAGTGAGCCGGCGGGTGGCACCGACGTGGCACGAGCGATGACGACCAGGGCAGTCCGACAACCCAACGGATCGTTCCTGATCAACGGGGCCAAGAAATGGATCGGCGGGGCTTCCGACGCGGACTACCTCATTGTTCTTGCACGTACCACGGACATCCAGCGGTCCGCGATCGACGGAATAACGATGTTTATCGTGCCTCGGGACACTCCTGGAATCAGGACAGAGCCCATAGACACCATGGGAATCCGCGCGCTTGAACAATGCGACATTGAATTCACGGATGTGAACGTCCCCGCCGGGCTGGTTCTCGGGCAAGTGGACCATGGCTTCCGCCATGTTCTGGGCACTCTCAATGGAGAACGTCTCAACGGAGCAGCCGTTGCGTTGGGTATAGCCCGCGGCGCACTGGATTACACCGTGGCATACGTCAAGGAACGGCACGCGTTCGGGAGAGCCATCGGGGCGTTCCAGTCCCTGCAGCACAAGCTGGTGGACGCCAGCGTCAAAGTTGAGAGCGCCCGGCTGCTACTTGAGAAAGCGGCCACGGCTTCAGATCAGAACGCGGGAGCAGACGAGACCCTTTCGGCAATGGCGAAACTCGCCGCCGCAGATGCCGCCACCACTGCCACCGACGTGGGAATGCGGGCAATGGGCGGCTGGGGATTCCTCCGACAACTGCCCATGCAGCGATACTTCAGGGACGCACGACTATACACCTTTGCTCCCCTGACCGATGACATGATCCGCAACTACATTGGGGAGCAACACTTAGGACTTCCGCGCTCTTACTGATCACTGATTCGCAGCCACAGGCGTGTCCGCTCCGCTATCGGAGCAGACGCGCCCTGTGATCGTTGTTCCGGATCCACTCCAGCAGCGTCCGTCGGTTGATTTTTCCACGGTCGGAGACAGGCAATTCGTCGAGGAGATAGTAACGGCACGGCATGCTCGCACTGCTGAGTAATTCCTCCAGCCCCGTCCTCACCGAGGTCGCGGTGAGCCCTCCGTAGGACGCAACGATTCCTGCGACGACGCGGCTGCCGGCCATGTCATCCGGCACGCCTACTGCTACAGCAGTCTCAACACCAGGCATGGAGGACAAAGCGAGTTCAACCTCGTGCGGATAGACGTGCGTGCCCGCAGTGATGATCATGTCCGAGTCGCGGCCGAGGATATGCAGTTCGGGGCCTTGGAGGAACCCTTTGTCACCCACGGTGTAGTGATCGCCAAAACGGCGGAAGGCGTCACAGTCGTCGCCCCAAAGAAAGCCTTCACACACCATGGAGCTTCTGATGCTGATATTGCCTGGCGTTCCATCCGGGACTGACTTCCCGCTGTCGTCGAGTATCCGTACTTCGACACCAGGAAAAGGCGACCCAATGGCCGTGCCGGCCGCATCGAGGGCTGTCCCTGACCCAATGCCGCGGCCAGACACGAAGCTGAGTTCGGCGGCACCGTAGTACTCGAAGATTGTGGCGTTGGGTGCCCAACGTCTCGCGGCTTCCAGTGTCCGGGCGTCGAGTTTGGAACCGGCACAGATGATCGTCCTGATGGCGGAGCCATCCACCGAAGCCATGAGGCCTCGCTCGCTGATGAGTCGGAGCGTAGTGGGGACGACTACCAACCGCGTAATGCCGTGATGCACGATGACCTCATGCGCCTCCCCCACATCAAAGTTTCGCAAAGTGTGGAATTCAGCACCCGCATAAAGGCACTCCGAAAGGGCGTAAAGGTTCAAACTGGCTGACAACGGGCCGGGTGCGAGTGTCCTGTCATCCTCCCTGAGGTTGAAGAACCTAATGGAAGAGTCGAAGGAAGCCTGCCAAGACCGGCGTGAACGCGTGAAAGCCTTCGGTGTTCCTGTGGTGCCGGCCGTGAAGCCAATGAGGAACGTCGACTCCGCGTCGCCGTCTTCCAACACGGTGTCTTCAACGCATGTTGGTCCCGGAAGCTTTCCCGCGATCTCCTCCAGCGTTTGTGCTGTCCATGCCGGATCCACAACGGCAACCCGTCGGCTTCCGGCAATGCCAGCACAGTAGAGTGCGGCGAACTCAGCGGTGTTCGGTTCCGCCAAGACGTATGTTTCAGGGGTGTCAGGGACGAGTTCTTCTGCTGCTCCACGAAGCTCCGACCAAGTGAATCCACGGCCGTCGACAGCGACGGCCGTGCCATCAGGACAGAGGTCGGCCCACTTCTGGAGTCGGTTCAGAAAAGGCATTTGTTAGATATTGCTTCCGGCTAGGACAAGTGCAGGCCGGCCGCATTTCTGCTGACCGGCCTGCACTTCATTATGAAGGGTGGAATGGAGTGGAGGAGCTACGCGCTGGCTGAGACCTCTGCGTCTGCCGTTTCCCGCCTCTTCATCAGTGCCGTGCGGCGAACCACGCAGACTACGTCGCCGTTCTGGTTGTAGCCGCGGTGTTCGATGCCCACGATTCCGGTTTCGGGCCTGGAGTTGGACACGCGCTTGTCCAATGCTTCTGTTTCAACCCGCAGGGTGTCGCCGAAGAAAACAGGCTTAGGGAATTCGATGTCGCGGAACCCGAGATTGCCCAAGGTTGTGCCCAGTGTCGTGTCTTGGACGGGGATGCCGGTAACCAGGCCCAGTGTGAAGATGCTGTTGACGATCTGCTTGCCGTACATGCTCTTTGCGGCAAATTCGGCATCAAGGTGCAATGGCTGTACGTTCATGGTCAACGCGGTGATCAGCAGGTTGTCAGTCTCCGTGACGGTCCTGGTGACCTCGTGGCGTATTACTTCGCCTACCTGGAAGTCTTCGAAATACATTCCGGCCATGATGTGTCTCCTTTGAAGGTGTGGGGTTGTTAGTTTTGGCCAGCGAAGGCGAGGGCCTGGCGGGCGTGGTTGGCGTGGGCGAGGTCGATGTGATCTCCGCGGTAGGAGACGGCGCCGTGCCCATGGCGTTGGCCTTCCTCGAAGGCCTCTACGAGGCCCTCGTAGTATCCGCGCATTGCTGGTGACAAGCCGTAGGACTCATTGGCCACGGGAGCATGTGTCGGATGGATGAGCACTTGGCCCGTGTAGCCAAGTCCGTTGTTGGCCTCCGCGAAGCGCCTGAGCCCGTCAATGTTGCTGACTTCCTGCCAGAGTCCGAGAACGATACTGCGCAGCCCTGCGGCCCGGGCAGCCAGGACTACCTTGCTGCGCAGGTAGAGGGTTTCGGTTCCTTCCGCTGTCCAGCTGAAGCCCACCTCGCGGGACACGTCTGCATCCTTGGCGGCCGCGGCCATGACGCCGCCCACCCGTGGACCGGCCAGGATCTCATCGACCTTGTTGATGGAAGCAGCCGTTTCCAAGGATGGGATCAATTCCACAGTTCCCTTGGGCACGTTGTGCTGAATTTCGGCGGCCGTGACCAAGGCATCGAAGCGCACCACATCATCGCGTGAGAAGAGCTTGGGCAGCAGGAAGCCGGTCAGGTTTCGGTGTGTCGTTTCTGCGATGTCCTGCCCAAAGTGGAGCGTATCCAAGGCATTGGGGCGTATAAGGATGCCTTTGTCTGCGACGTGGGAGCCCAGGGCGTCCCGCGCGTTGGCTCTTGCCAGAGCTTTGTCCGGTTCCGGAACAGAGTCCTCCAAGTCGATGATGATGGCGTCGGCTTCGGAGGCCAAGGCTTTGTCGATCCAGCTTCGCTTGTGGCCAGGGACGAACAGGATAGAGCGGTAGGGCTTCATTAGTTGGCTCCTTCCAGGACGAGCTGCGTGAGCAAGGTTCCGGCTGCCATCGAGTCACCCACGGCTGCGTGGATGGGGCCTACTATTCCGGCCGCGGGTGCCTGGATGGGGTTCTCCATCTTCATGGCTTCAAGGACGAACAGGACATCGCCGGTTGCGACTGCTTGGCCTTCCTCGACGTTGACCTTGATGATGGTTCCCTGCATGGGTGCCTTGACGCTTCCGTCTGAGGCCTTTCCCTTGCCACGGGCGCGAATATTTCGCGGGCGTTGGCTGCCTCCAGCGGCTTCTGCGGCTGGTGCGGACCAAGCGGGGCTGCCATTGTTTACCGAGCCAGGGCGGTCGGAGAACTGCGGAATGATGTAAAACCTTCCGCCAACTTCCACCTCGTTGCGCGCCAAAGGCTCGTCCTCAGGTTCCTCCGAGAAATCCACCGACTCTTCGAGCCAGCGGGTAGTGAAACGTGCAGCCTGGAAATCCTCATGTCGCACGACCTTGAGGGAAGCCGGGACCGTGGTGGAAACTCCTCGAACAAGAAGCCTCTCAAGACCGTCTTCGAGCCTGGATAGTGCGGTCTCGCGATCCGGCCCATAGGCAATGAGCTTGCCGATGAGACTGTCGTAGTACGGCAGCACCTCGTCGCCACTGTTGTAACCGCTATCAAAGCGAAGGCCTTCACCCTCAGGAGCGGTGAGCTCTTCGATAAGGCCCGGGGACGGCAGGAAGAGCCCACCGGCCACATCCTCGGCGTTGATGCGTGCTTCTATAGCCGCTCCATGCGGGGTGAGCCGGTCGCGGATGCTTAGCTCCTCGCCTGCTGCTACCCGGATCTGCTCGGCGATGAGATCCACACCGTGCACCATCTCGGTGACCGGGTGCTCCACCTGGATGCGCGTGTTCATTTCCAGGAAGTAGAAGTTTTCGCCCTCCACCAGGAACTCCACAGTGCCGGCCCCGGCGTAGCCGACGTATTCGGCCAGCCTCACGGCCGCCGCCCCCATGGCTGCCCGGAGTTCCGCGGAGAGGCCTGGCGCGGGTGACTCTTCAATAAGTTTCTGGTGACGGCGCTGCACGGAGCAGTCTCTGTCACCGACGTAAACCGTGTTGCCCAACTTGTCCGCGAACACCTGCACTTCAACGTGCCGAGCAGTGGTGAGATACCGCTCCAAGTAGACCTCGCCGTTGCCGAAGGCCGCCGTAGCCTCGCGCACGGCTGCCGCCACAGCCTCCTCTGCCTGCTCCTCGGATTCGACCAGTCGCATGCCTCGGCCACCGCCACCGGCTGATGCCTTGACGAGGACCGGGTAACCGTGGGCGGCGCCGAAGCTGATGACGTCCGCGGCATCTGTGATGGCTTCCTTGGATCCAGGGGCGAGCGGAACTTCCGCGGCAATGGCCACTGCCCTCGCGGCGACTTTCTCGCCCATCGTCGAAATCGCGTCGGGACTGGGGCCGATGAAGGCCAAACCGGCATCCACCACGGCTTTGGCGAACGTGGCATTCTCGGAGAGGAATCCGTATCCCGGGTGGATGGCTTCCGCTCCGGTCTCGAGTGCGGCAGCGATGATGCGCTCGATGTTCAAGTAGTTTTCACTTGCCGGCCCCGGGCCGAGGTCCACCGCTTGATCGGCCTCGCGCACATGAAGGGATCCGGAGTCGGCCTCGGAATGCACGGCTACAGACTGAATTTCGAGGGACCGGCAGCTCCGGATGACACGGACTGCGATTTCGCCTCGGTTGGCGATCAGGATTTTACTAAACATGGGTGTTCCTTGTCATGGGTAAGTAGTCGGAAGCGTCGGCCGGGCATTACTCGACGATGCAGCGGTTGGCAGTAGCGCCCAGCGTGTTGATGCTTGTTTCAAGCACGGAACCACGGTCAAGGAATTCCTTGGGGTTTCGTCCGTCTCCAACTCCGCCGGGAGTTCCAGTGAGGATGACGTCTCCGGGGCGCAGGGTGGTGATCGCAGAGATGTATTGAATGAGTGCCAGAGGACCAAAAACGAGTTCTGAGGTACGTGAATGTTGTTTCGTAATGCCATCCACGGCGCAACTGATGTCCAGGTCCGGCTCTGTTCCGGTTTCGTCGACAGTGACGAGGTACGGCCCCAGAGGAGTCGTACGATCAAAGGTCTTGCCTTGGAGCCATTCCGGCGTTCGCCGCTGGAAGTCGCGTGCCGAGACATCATTCGCCACGGCGAAACCTGCGACGGCGTTACGCGCCTGAGCCTCGTCGGCGCGGCTGACGCTTGTGCCAATGAAGACCGCCAATTCGCCTTCCCAGTCGATGCTCGATGAACCTGGCGGAAGCACAATGTCGTCGTGGGCGCCGATAAGTGAGTCGGAAAATTTCGCGAAGAGTGTGGGGTATTCGGGCAGTTCGCGGCCCATCTCCAAGATATGGTCGCGGTAGTTCAGGCCCACGCAGATGATCTTGCCGGGACGTGGAACGACTGGCGCGAAATCCGCTTCCTCAGTGCTAAGCGGTGTTCCGGCAACGTGATCCGACCAATCCGGAGAGCCGGCCTGCAGCCAGGATCCAACGTCCTCGAATTCAAGCGGTACCAATTTTCCGCCGTCGAGTACTGCGGCGCGTGTTCCGTCCTCTGTACGGATAGTTGCAATCTTCATGCGCTCCACCCCAAGTTCGCCTTGAGCTGGCTCTTGACCAACTTTCCTGCGGCCGACCGGGGCAGGTCTTCGGGTCGCACGAACACCATCTTCTTTGGAATCTTGTAGCCGGCGAGGTGCTGGCGAAGGAAACCGGAGAGCTCAGACGCGTCGGCTTGGACACCGCTTCGCAGCACGACGACAGCCCGGACTTCCTCGTCCCACTTCGGGTCAGGTACGCCGACCACCACCGCTTCCAAGACGGACGGGTGGAGGTGAAGGATCTGTTCGATCTCTGCCGAATAGACATTCTCGCCACCGGTTTTGATCATTTCCTTTAACCTGTCTCGGAAGTAGAAAAAGCCACGATCATCACGCGTGGCAAGGTCGCCAGTATGGAGCCACCCGCCGCGCATGGCGTCGGCGGTGGCCTCAGGGCGTCCGTAGTACCCAGTCATTAGGCCCGGACCCCTCACGCAGATTTCCCCAAGTTCGCCCGCCCTCACTTCGTTGCCGTCAGAATCCTGCAACTGGGCCTCCACTAGCAGATACTCAGTACCGATGGAACCGTCCACGGTTGGATCCAGCATGCTGGACGGCTTGAGACGGGTGACCATGGGCCCTGCTTCGGTGAGTCCATACCGGAAATAGAGTTCGGCGCCGGGAAGCATCTCGGTAAAGAGTTCCTTGTCAGGCATTCGGAGGAGCCCCGCTCCGGTGTGGACGCTTTTGAGGTTCTTGCGGATGGCAGGATCCTGGAGCACTCCGCCGTCCATCAAACGACGCATCATATTGGGGATCATGAACGTGTTGGTGATGGCTTCACGCCCCACGAGGTCAACTACCGATTCGTCACTGAACTTCTCCGCAATGACGCTCGTAGCCCCTGCAATGAAGTGCGGAACGAGCCAGCATAAGAGAGCCGCCGAGTGGAAAAGCGGTGTGACAATCAAGCCGCGCTCGTTCTCACGGCTTCCCACACCGCAGTCGTACATTTCGTTGATCGCGTTTGCCAAAGCTGACCTGTGCGAGAGAACCACACCCTTCGGCGTGCCCGTACTTCCGCCCGTGTAAATGATGCACAAAGGGGACTCCGGGGTGACAACGTCGTCCACCGGCCCTGTACCAACGCGGAGGGAATCGATTTCGAGGCCTTGGCGAATAATGAGCGGTGGGTTGCCGGAACTTTCTGCAACGATCTCCAGCGCTTGCTCGAGGAGTGGAAGATGTGCCTCTTCCACCAGGATGACTTCTGCTTCGGTCTCAAGAATCCCGGCTGCGAGTTCGGCTGGCGCCCACCGCCAGTTGTAGGCGATGTAGACCCCTCCTGCGGCGGCGACCCCGAAGAACGCCTCAGCGTTGAACACCGAATTGCCGGCCAAGACGCCGACGCCGGACCCGGCCCGAACGCCGGAAGCCCGCAACCCTCTTGCCAGCTGCCAAGCCCTCTCAGCTGCCTCACCAAATGTGACTCTGCCATCGACGCCGACGAAAGCCTCCCTCGCGGGATTGCGTCGACTGTTCAGGCGAATCCAGTCTCCAATAGTTCGCATCGTTGCCTCTCTGGAACGAAATTCTGCAGATCACGGAAGCGCCCACACTGGCAACTTCGCTAATACGAACAAGCGTACGTCCGAAAGATTGTTCTGGCAACGCCCCGAGCTTATTTGAAGGTTCATTTAGGCGTGAGATCAACGCGGGCATCGGCATTTTCCACGCGCAGTTCCCGCAAGGCAAGTTTGGTGTAGATGGCGACGATCTCATCCAAGGACATCCTGCCTCCAGGTTTGAACCAGCCAGCGATATGGGTAGCCTGAGCAACAAAGCTGTAGACATGGATCCTCGCGTCACTCACATCAGCGAGTCCCGCCCAACCCGCTTCTTCGACCAGCTTCTGGAGGAGTAGTTCATACTCACTCCGCTTGGCTATCACAACCTCGCGGGCGGCGTCAGACAGGGATCGCAGCTCGGCATTGCCAATAAAGACTTCCCTGGCATGCTCGGCGTGAAACTTTAGATGGGCAGCCAGTGCAGCCTGCATCTTATCCACGGCATCACCGTCCACCCTGACAGCCCGACGTATCGAATCCATCAGATCGTCCATGATCCCGCCCATGATCTGCAGCAAAAGATGTTCCTTGCTATCGATGTGGTTATAGAGGCTGCCCACCTTCAGGCCGGCTGCCGCAGCGACCTGGCGCAGGCTGGTGGCGTCGTAGCCTCTGTCAAAGAACAGCTTGGCCGCTTCTGCCCGGATTACCTCAGCACTGTTCCGTTCACTCACTGCTGTCACTAGTTTCCGCCCTTCTGCTTTATCGGCCAGGTCGGCCAATCGCCGGACCGGACTCGTCGCGATCCGGTCGAGCGGGTGTTGACTTTCGTCCCACAACCTCGTTCACTGTTATGAACGTACGAACGATCGTACTCCTTCACAATGAGGTGTGTCTTGCTCGATCAACTATTTGAACCTGTGGTCCTCGGCGGCCAAACACTTCCTAACCGATTCGTTCTTCCTCCGCTCACCCGGAGTCGTGCTCAAGCTGACGGCGTCCCCACGCCGATCATGGCCGAGTACTACCGCCAACGGGCCGGCGCAGGCCTGGTCATCAGCGAGGGAACCGTCGTCTCACCTCAGGGATCCGCGTATGCGCAGGTCCCAGGCCTCTACACCGATGCACAGGTGGAAGCATGGCGGCCGGTTGTCGCCGCCGCCGGGTCGAAGGGTGCAGTCGTATACGCTCAGCTCTGGCATGTTGGCCGTCAGGCACATTCCTGCGTGCAGCCTGATGGATACCCTCCGTTGGGGCCCTCCCCCATAGCCATTTCCGGCTGGGAGTACCGCAGCCCGGATGGCCCCGTTCCCTTCGAGGTTCCTCGGGAGCTCACACACGAAGGTATTGCCGAAATCGTCGGGCAGTTCGCTGCCGCTGCGCGCAACGCTGTGGCGGCAGGCTTTGACGGCGTGGAACTCCACGCAGCCAACGGATACCTGTTTGACCAGTTCTTCAATTCCAGTTCCAACCAGCGCACAGACCAGTACGGCGGATCCGTTGAGAACAGGCTTCGATTCCTGTTCGAGGTCATTGAAGCCGTCAGCAAGGTCATCCCTGTAAATCGCATCGGGGTGCGGATTTCTCCTGCGTCAGACTGGATGGATGTATCCGACCCTGACAAGCGAACCCTCTATTCCACTCTGGTGCGTGGCGTCAACGACCGAGGACTTGCCTACCTACACTTGGTTGAACCAGGAATCGCGGGCGCAACGGATGCACCCACCGACGGAGACTTTCTGCAGAGCGCCGAGCTGAGTGAACTCTTTGACGGTCCCGTCATTGTCACCGGAGGGCATACTCCCCAGAGCGCAGCCTCCGTACTGGGTTCCGGGAAAGCAGACTTGGTTGGCTTCGGCCGCCTGTTTATTGCGAATCCAGACCTGCCAAGCCGGATCAAAGTGGGCGCCAACCTCAGCGGACTTCGTGAAGAAGGCCTGTACGCCGGCGGCCCTGTTGGCTACACCGACTACCCCGAGCTGCACTCCTCAAACTGAACCTGACGAAAAGATGAATCAAGACGTGAAGCCCAACCTGCCCGTGCCGCCCGCCTCCCGAACAGGACTCAATGTTCTGATAACAGGGGCGGCCGGAGGCATGTGCCTCGGAATCAACAAACGCTTAGCCGCGGCGGGGCACACCCTTGTGTGCGTTGACTTGGATCTGGAACGCTGCAGGGCAGCAGTAGACGAGCTTCGCGCCGAAGGATTCACAGCCTATGCGTTCGCCGCGGACGTCACGCAGCAGGACGACGTCGAACTGCTCCGGCGGGAAGTCAAAGACACCGTGGGTGAGATCCATGCACTCATCAACGCTGCGGGAATCCTGGACAGGAAGATGCTCCTGGACCATGACGTAGAGTCCTTCTCCCGTGCCATCGACATCAATTTAGTGGGCCCGTTTGCCCTCATCCGAGCATTTGCGGAAGACCTGTTGGCAGCAAACTGGGGCCGAATCGTGAATGTCTCGTCCATCGCGGGAACCACGGGCTACCCATATCCGAGTTACGCATCATCCAAGGCAGGGCTCTCGAACCTTACCCGGTCGCTGCTCATGGACTTTTGGGGCACGGGCATTACCGTGAATTCTGTGTGTCCCGGCGTCGTTGACACTCCCATGGTCATTCAAGAAGTACGCGATCAGGTTCCTTCGAAAGTTCCTACGGGCAGGATTGTCGAGCCGGATGAAATCGGCGCCCTGATTGCTTTCCTCCTAACGGAAGACGCGCGGAGCATCAACGGTGCCGACCTTATCATTGACGGCGGTGCCACGCAGGTATTCCGACTGTTTGACCCAGCTCAGGGCTAGCGGTGGAAATCACTGGAACCGTCCAGCGCGAGGCATGGCTCGACAAAGTCATTCCCCCCGTGGAGCGGCTGGCGGAGGACCTTTGGTCCGTGCCAGTCACTTTCCCGAATAACCCAATGCGGTACACGCTCGCGTACATCATTGTCGACGGCGATGCTTGCCTTGTCGTTGACCCCGGCTTCGACAGCCCCCAGGGCCGTTTGGACCTCCAGGTAGGCCTAAAGTCGGCCGGAGTCGGAGTACGGGACATCACCGGAATTCTGGCCACCCATTTCCACACCGACCATTTGGGAATGGCTAGCTGGCTTAGGCAGGCATCCGGAGCGGGAGTGATTCTGGGCAGGGCTGAAAGACGGTATATCTCAGCCTTTGAAGATCCTGGTCGAGAGAGCGCAGCGGATTGCGCCCGGATGCGCACATGGGGCGTCCCGGAAGACCGGATTCACGAAGCTGCCTTGGACGTAGACGGATTAATGCATTTGAAAATGCTGGCGGACGCTGACCTGCGGGTCGGTGACGGGGATTTCGTACCGGGAACCGGAAAGAAGATCACCGTTGTGGAAACCCCCGGCCACACGCCCGGCCACATCTGCCTAAAATACGACAATCGCCGCGTGGTCATGAGCGGAGATCACGTCCTTCCCCGGATATCGCCGAATGTCTCGCTGGAAATGCGCGGTGATCCCGACCCTCTGCGAAGCTGTCTGGAGTCACTTGATCGATTCGAAGGGGACAACGAGTTAGAGGTGCTTCCGGCGCATGAATACCGCTTCAAGGGCCTGGCGCAACGGGTTCAAGAGCTTAGGTCCCTTGCTTTAGCCAGATCTGACGAAGTTGCGGCCTTGATCCAAGCGCAGCGGCAGCCCTCCGTATGGAGCATTGCCAAGAGACTGCGTTGGTCGAGGGGGTTCGAGTCATTGGGCGGCCTCCAACTTCGGCTTGCCTTGAGTGAGACAGCCGCCCATCTCCAGTATCTCCGCACGACTGGCAACTCACATGGGGTGGAGGGATTACCTCTAATTAGCCCGCGGCCATCAGCGAGTCAGATCTAGAGGAAGAACAGATGACACATATTCGGCAAATTACGCTTTTGCAGAAGAAGCCCGGCATGTCGCGGGAAGAGTTCCAACGATACTGGCTGAATGTCCACGCCCCGATGGTGAGGCAAATACCGCACATCATTTCCTACACCCAGCATCATGTGACTGCAGTATCCGGACGACAGGACTACCCCACTCCAGACATAGAGGTCGACGGCGTCGTGGAATTCGTGTTTGCTGGCCTGGCGGAAGTTTCGGAAGCCTATTCGGGCCCCCGGGACGGCGGGTTCTCGAGGATGCGAAGAAATTCATTTCTGCCATGGTCGTTTCGTCGGTGACGAGCGTTCCGGTAGTCACCGGGTCTTAGCTTCCTTCGTGCCGCCTTCACTCAGGCCTTCGCCTGCGGGGAGGCGGAAACGGGCTCGAGCGCGAGGCGGTGGGCCATCCGCTCCCTCTTTGTTTTCAGATAGCGAATGTTCTGATCCCTGAACGGGACCTCCGTGGGCACCATTTCCAGCACCACAAGTCCCGCGCTAGTTAACCGTTTTTGCTTGTCTGGGTTGTTGCTGAGGAGCCGGATTTTTCGGAGGCCCATTGCCATGAGGATCTGCGCTGCTGCTTCGTATTGGCGCGCATCCACAGGAAGGCCGAGTCGTTCGTTGGCTTCCACGGTGTCAAATCCGGCCTCCTGCAGTGCATAGGCCCTCATCTTGTTGGCCAGGCCTATGCCACGCCCTTCCTGGCCCCGTAGGTAGAGCAGCGTGCCCCCATGCTCGCTGATCATGCCGAGAGCCAGGTCCAGTTGTTCTCCGCAGTCGCACCGATAAGATCCAAAGACGTCACCGGTGAGGCATTCCGAGTGAAGCCTTACTAGAGGGGCTCCCCTTTTTCCCCGCCTCAGGGAGCTTACTGCCAAGTGTTCGGTGCCGGTGACGCCGTCTGTCCAGGCCTGAGCCTTGAAGGATCCGAAAGCGGTGGGCAGGGCGACGACCGGTCCACCGTGAACTGGGTATCGTTCGCGCGCAGACGGCGAATCAGTACTTACTTCCAAAGCCGACATTGGCTTCCTCATTTCAGTAAGGGGAACAGGAAGATTTGCGCAACAGCCTGATCCTCGTCGATCAAGAATTCTGGGCGGGCTGCAGGGCCACTTAACTGGAACCTGCAACGCTGGAAACGGAAGGACCGGGTCGAGGGACCCAGTCCTTCCGTTTTTCATACGCCGAGGTCGATTTCGTGCTCCTCAGCCAGGAACCAACGCATGTCATCGAGGAATCCGTGCTCATGCTCAAAAAGCACCTTGGCTTCGTCGCCGGCGTAAGCCTTCTTGACATCGGCCACGCTGTCGAACCAGAGTTCCGCCATTCCGCTGAAGGGCCACTCCTTGGCATGCTCGATCGCGGGGTTTTGCCTGTACCGCCTAAGCCCAGGAAGCTTTCGGACCAAGACCGGATGTTCGACATTCCACTTGTGGAGGAAATCCTCCCGGCTCATGCCTGCTTTAGAGGTGAGCACTGCCACGACTTTGATCATCTTCGCCCTCCTTACACGGGTGTTACGGCTTGACGCCGCTCGACGGGGACGGCCTTGCGCCGACCGTACAGGTCCAGGCGAACCATCAGATCTGCCCGCAGGTCATTGGCCGGAACAACGGCCTCCACAGCATTCGCATTGGCGATCTTGAATACGTCGATGCCTTCGGCGTATTCGTTGTGCTTCTCCGTGATGAACTTCTGCCGCTCTTCAGGGTCGTCAATCTCGTGGATCTGGTTGTAGTAGATACCGTTGACTGCTGCATCCGGTCCCATGAGCGCAGGGCGGGCCGTGGGAAGGGCAATAACCGCATCCGGGTTCATCGGGGCACCGGACATGGCCAGGTAACCGCCTCCATACGCCTTGCGTACCAAGACGGTGATTCGCGGAACGCGGCACTCGGAGACTGCAAAGATCATCTTTGCGCCATGGCGGATGATGCCCTGTCGCTCGACGGCAGATCCGATCATGTACCCGGCAATGTCCACCAGGAAGAGAATTGGAATGTTGTAGGCGTTGCAGATCCAGATAAAGCGTGCGGCTTTATCGGACGAGTCAGGGAAGATGGAACCGCCCATGTGTTTGGGCTGATTTCCAACGAGGCCAACAGGGCGTCCCCCGATCCGTGCGAACCCCGTCAGCATCTCGGGAGCAAACAGTTCCTTGTACGGGAACCAACTACCCTCGTCGACCAGGGACTCGACGAACTCTTCCATGTCGAACACCTCCGCCTCGCGAAGCGGAACGATCTCCTGCAGTGTGCGTCCGGGCCGCGGTTCCACAGCTGGAGCAACCGGAGCCGCCTGCTCCCAGTTGGCCGGCAGGAAACTGAGCCAAACGCGAATGGCGGCAATGGCTTCTGCGTCGTCTTCGACGAGAACATCGCCAAGTCCGGAAACCGTGCAGTGCATTTCGGCCCCACCCATTTCCTCCAGGGTTACCTTTTCCCCAGTTACCATTTCAGCCAGCCGGGGAGAGCCCAAGTAGGCTGTCGCGTGGCCACGAACCATGATGGTCATGTCGCAAAGCGCTGGAACGTAGGCTGACCCAGCCGGAGATGGGCCGAAAAGGGCACAGATTTGGGGTACCCGGCCAGAGATCTGGACCTGATTGTAGAAAATATTGCCCCATGCGTGGCGGCCCGCGAAGCTCTCGAACTGCTCGTCGATGCGGGCACCTGCGGAATCGAACAGGTAGATGAGCGGGATTCCGGCCGCATTCGATTTTTCCTGGGCTGCAGTGATCTTTTCGAAAGTCCTGTTTCCCCAGGTACCCGCCTTGACGCTGAAGTCGTTTGCAATGACACAAACCTGACGGCCATCGACCCGGCCAAAGGCGATGACGACCGCGTCGCCCGGGAGACCGTCCTCGAAGCGGGCCAGGAGCCCGTCCTCGATGAACTCGTTATCGTCGAAAAGCAGGGCGAGACGGTCGCGGACCAAGAGCTTGCCGGAATCGACGATCTTCTTTCGGTTCTTCTCTGAACCACCGAGTTTCGCCTCGGCAAGCTTCTCCTGGAGAAGTTCGTGCACGGTCGGTGCTTCGAGAGCCGCCGTCGGCGCCTCGGCTTCCGTGATCGTGGTGGTGCTCATATGGGCCTCCAGTTGAAACAGCAGATAAATACTTACGTCCTACTAGTATACGAACAAGCGCTCGCTCGTCTAGTCTCAACCGCAGAAATCTGCCATGGCTACACGACAATGGCTAGCAGGAAGGGCCGCCCCGAAGATACGGAGCGGCCCTTCCTGTGGTGAGAGATTCTTCCTCAGGACTTGTAGTCAATCGCCAAGTCAGCAACGTCCTGGTCGGGGAGGTTGACCACGATATTGTCAGGCGTTCGGGTCGTCATCCAGATGAGCTCCTCGGTTTGGCTCGCATTCCCTTCAATGTGGGGCATGAACGGGGGCACAAAGACGAAGTCCCCTTCCTCAAGGTAGACAATTTCGCTGTAACGCTCGCCGTAGCGGATGAAGCCACGGCCCTTGAACACGTAGCCTCCGGTTTGGGCTTCGCCATGGTGGTGCGGATCCGAGATCTCGCCGGGTCCGGTGTACACCTTGCCAAACCACAGTTTGTCCGCAGCACTGTTTTCCTTGCTGACGCCGGAGATGCGGCGCGCGTTCTGGGTTTGTCCCGGAGCGGCCTGGAGATCTGCAGATCGGTGAACACGGAAGATGTCCGTGTTCTTGTTGATATCGAAGGCGACGTCTGTCATCGCTCGTCCTTTCAAGTGGCATCGGTGGCACGGTCTTGGATCGTCCTCGCTAGCGTCGAACGTCCTTTAGGCAAGTATCCAGCCGAACGCCCACTCGGTCAATACAAGCGTTTGTTCGTTTACCGTGATCATCGCATTGCCTTGCTGTATCCTGACAAGGGCATGCCTCACATGCATGTGAAGGTAACCTGAGCGTCCCTGAAAGGAAACGTCATGAAGATTGGTGATCTGTCCGAGGCCACCGGTGTTTCGACGAGACTTCTTCGTTACTACGAAGAGCAGGATCTACTCCACCCTTCGAGGGCCTCGAACGGCTACCGCTGTTATCCGGACACCGCTGTAGAAGTTGTTAGGCAGATTCGCTCGCTACTTCATGCCGGGCTGCCTACCGAAGTCATTCGGTGCGCTCTTCCTTGCCTCGACGGTCAGGACATTGATGTTTCCGCGGAACCCAACGGCCCCTTGGCAACCCGACTCCGCAAAGAGCTGGCGAGCATCGACGAAAGAATCGACTCCTTGTCGCGACACCGTGACAGGATTGAGAAGTTCCTGTCGTCGGCGGCCTAGTGCTCCTCACCCGGCACAATCCAGCCCGGCCGATAGTCAAAGTACGAGATTCTCCATCCGGCCATGTCGCGGCGTAGGTCGAGTTTGTAGTGGGCTCCGTAAAGGTCACGCCCCTCCGGTGTCCGCGGCCGTTGCGGCATGACCCGGCCAATGATCATTTGGGCCGTTGATTCGTCCTGGGAGAGTTCAATGCTCAGTGGACGGCCGAAGTGTTGCATCCATGGCCACGTGCGACGAAATTCCTTCTGTTGCCCAATGATTTCGTGGCGTCCGTCGCGGTGGCCCATGGGCGGGAACTCGCCAAAGGCGTCTTCGGTATAGCAACCCTGCAGGAGGTGGATGTCTCCCTGATCGATGGCCCACGCGTAGCGTGTGTATGCGTCCGCGACTTGCTGAACGGGGTCGGAGGAAGGAAGGGCCGGCATTCCCTTGGCCCAAGGTGAGTCCAATTCACTGACGATGGTGGGGCTGGGGTCGCCGAGCTTCCATCCTTGACTGGAAGGTATCCGCCAATGCGCGAACCTGCCCTTATCGCCATCCGTCCACGGTATGGACAGTTTCAGTTCATCGAACTTCCAGCCATGTTCCGTTGGGCTGAGTTCGCCCAGGAGCGTCGATCCGAAAACACGCGGCGTGTTCGAAGGGTCATCAGTCGCATGGCCGAAGACATAGGCGGTGAGTATGACATGGTTCGGCTTGCCGGCCAGGTAGACGTTCGTTGTGGTCAGCCCAAGCGGCAAGGCAGCGCCACGATCGGCCGCAAGAGCGTCTGCGATACCCCGGCCCCCGATGACGTTTCCGTGTGCGCTGCTGCGGAGCGACGCAGCGGGGTGAAAGGCATTGCCCAGCAGCTCCCCGTCACCGGAATCCCATGCCCTGACGAACGACTCCAAGACGGTTAACACGTCGGCCCTAAGGCTCATGGTCAAGCTCCTTTTTTGGATGATTTAGAACGCGGCATGGGTACCGAATGCACCTTGCCAATATGTCAACGGCGAGCCCTGCCCTGGCTCAGCCACTTCAACGCCCACATGGACAAGCACGTGATCACCTGCCGGTCCGATCTCCGAAACGCGGCCTGCCATCCAGACATGCAAGCCCGGGAGGCGCGGGGCGCCGGCGGTCAGCTTCCATTCGACGCCCTTGAACTTGTCCGGGCCCTTTACGGCGAACCGCATGGCGCACTCGCCCTGGTTGGATGCCAGTACGTTGAGGCCGACAGGACTGCCGACTTCGAGGGATGACAAAAGACTTGATGCGGCATCCAAAGAGACCAGGGCCATGGGAGGGTCAAGTGAGAGAGACAAGAACGCGCTGACGGTGCTGCCGTAGGCCTTGCCGGCACGGAAGGTTGTTACAACGGACACTGGTGTTGCTACACGGCCCATGGCTGCCCTGAAGCTGTCGGCTGAGACATAGCGGTGCCCTGCCCCGATTGACTGGACGTCTTCAGCATGCGGCCTCGGACGATGGCAAGAGTAGTCGGCATGGGTCAGTTCGAGTCGTTGGTTCAAAAAATCCTCCTCGAAACGTCGTTCGCCTCTTCGCCCCGGGTTGTCATGCGGCGGAGCGGTTCAATCCGCAGCGGTGCCGGGAAGTCGGAATCGCCGTCATCTTGAAACCTCCATTCCGCCCCAAGGAGGTTTCCTTCTGGCGTTCCGATCGTCAGGAAAGCATCAATCTCGCTGGACAGTTCCGGCACCGGGGCCCACACGTCCACCCTTGAATTGGCAGACGCTCCGGTTGACAAGGCCTCTGCTGCTGACTGGCACGCAATTTGCCTGCCTAGTACGGCATGCACAAATCCGAGAACCCGGTGTTCGGCCCAAGTTGGGGAATACTGCATTCGTGGGTTGGGAAGGATCGGCGTTTTGTCGAGGGACAGAAAACGCGGCCGGTCATCTGCGAAGGAGATGATCGTTTCGTAGCTGATGATGGATCCGCTCACAGTTCCATCTTGTGCCGGTGATTGATAGGCGACGATAAAGTCGAGTTTGCCATTATGGCCGTCTCCGGCTTTCCACGAGGAATGGATGATGCGGTGCGAACTGAACTCGTCGGGTACATCCCGGAACCATTGCTCGAGTTCTTTGGACCCACGGGCAAATCGAATCGACCCACGGCGGCCGGTTAATTGGACGTCATTGGCAAACAAGTCAAGATGCTGCTCAACACGCCCGGCGGGAGTCTCAAGGAATGAGAACCAGCGGTGAGCGAGCGAGAGTGCGACGTGGAACTTATGTGGCGTGCTTGTCATGGCTGCGAGAACACCGCCGACTCCTGGAGGGCCAGCTCAGCGGCGAGAGATTCCAAAGCCGCAAGCCTCCGGTTCTCGCCCGGCATCATGGGGTTGACCATGATTTCTTCCGTCCCGTAATTGTGGGCGAGTGCCCGTATCGCCTCAGCAACCTGCGTTGCGGTGCCTGCCAATACGCGGCCTTGATTGCGTTCGCGGGCGGCCAGTTCTGCCGCACTCCATGAGTGATGGCGGGTGCGCTCCAAGGAGGGTATCCGAGGAAACGGAAAAGCGCTTTCGGCGCGTGCAAGCCAAAGATGGAAAGCATCCTCAAGGTCTTTGGCTTCCGCTTCGTTTTGCCCGACGGCCACAAAAACTGCGGCAATCACCGCAGGTTCGGTCAGGAAGGCACTGGGGCGAAACTCTCTCTTGTATTGTTCAACGGCTTTCACACCGCGACCACTGGGGTTAATGAAATGCGCGAACGTGAACCCAATTCCGTTCGCGGCGGCGAGTTCCGCCGTCGACCCGCTTGCACCGAGCACCCACGGGAGCGGCAGCGTCCCACCATCCGGTGTAGCAGCGACTCCTGCGTACTGGGAGGACGAGGCATGGTGGCCTGTGACGAATCCCAGTAGATCGGCAACCTTTTTTGGATATGGCCGCAGCCCAGACTTCTCGTCGTTCAGGGCAGCGCTCAACTGTCCGTTTGCTCCAGGTGCACGACCGAATCCTAGATCGATACGGCCCGGGTTCAGGGTTTCGAGGGTCTTGAAATTTTCCGCCACTTTCACGCTGCTGTAATGCGGGAGCATCACGCCCCCCGAGCCGACGCGGATTCGAGATGTAGCGCCCGCCAGATGGGCGATGAGGACCTCGGGCGACACGCTCGCCATTGCCTCGATGCCGTGGTGCTCCGAGACCCAAAAGCGCGAATAGTTTAGCCGATCTGCAGCCTGCACTAGCCGTGTCGAAGCCTGTAGTGCGGACCAGGCCGTCGCCCCCTCATCGATTGGTGCGTAATCCAAAACGCCTAGTTTCACCATATTCTCCAGTTCCTGCGTGTCTCATTTGCGTTGCTCACCACGCTAAACCTTGCCATCCATGTGAAGGTCAAATCGACGCTGGACTGACATGCCCCACTCCCACCGGGAAAGGTTGGGGGCGACTACCTACAGCCCCGCGATCTTGACCTTCACATTGATGTGAAGGGATACCGTTCACCAGCGAAGGACATCCCGAAACCGCGCACTGCAACCCAGTGCCGGCAGCTGAAACGAGTAGAGGGCTACATGGAAAACATTGAAAGGCTTCTGGCCATCGAGGAGATTAGAAACCTTCGGATCAAGTACGCGCATTTGCTCGACACCAACAATGTGGAGTTCCTCGGCGAGCTGTTTACCGTCGATGGTATTTGCGACGCCGGGCGGGGCGCCTGGCGCGGGCGGTCGGCAATAGCAGAAGGCATGCGCTCAGCATTTACCGAATACGACACAGCGAAAACGGGGACGTATCCGTTCCATCACGTAATTACCAATCACTGGATCGAATTCACGGGAAGGGACACGGCCCAAGGGCGGGCATACCTGGTGGATCTCCAGACCGACCCGGCCCAGGATCGCTGGATCCTGCTTGGTACCTACGCCGATGAATATCGCCATGAGGATGGAACCTGGCGCATCAGCCGCACTCAACTCGATATCACTTGGCCAACACGGACGTCCGGCGGCGGCCTACCGGGTGATCAACTCGAGCTCCCTTCTCGGCAGTAGGCCGAGACGCCGACAGCCCACTGGTCCGCGACCTTCCTTTGGATACCCGCCGATTGACACCCCGTGAGACGCAGGTAACATTATCGAGAATGAACAAGCGATTGTTCGTCCCTGGTGACACTGACGTCCCGGGGTGTTTCGGGTGAGAGGTGCTTCGATGGAGAGAGTCACGGTACTGGCTGGCGGTGTGGGGGGTGCCCGGTTCGTCCGCGGGTTGTTGGCGCACCTGAGTGCCGTCTCCCATGAACGCCGTACGGAGCTGCCCGTCGTATCAGTCATCGGCAACACCGGCGACGATATGTGGTTGAACGGACTCCGAATTTGTCCCGATCTGGACACCATGATGTACACGCTCGGCAACGGTGTCGACGAAGCCCAAGGGTGGGGACGAGGTGACGAAAGCGATCGGACAGCGACCGAAATCAGCGCATACGGTCGCGGCTGGGATTGGTTTACCCTGGGCGATCTGGACCTTGCGACGCACATCATTCGCACGGACATGTTGCGCGAGGGTGCAACACTTACCGAGGTAACGGAAACACTCTGTCGCCGCTGGAATCCCGGCGTCAGGCTACTTCCCATGAGCAATCAGCCAGTCGAGACGAATGTCCGCCTGGCCAAAGCGACGGCAGAGCATGCGGTTGGGGACCTGATCCATTTCGAGGAATGGTGGGTTCGATACCGCGCTGGCATTCCTGTGTCGGAATTCGTTCAGGTGGGGCTGGAGCAAGCGCGAGCTACGCCCGAAGTCGTCGACGCCATCGAGACGGCAGACATCATCATTCTCCCACCGTCGAACCCCGTAGTTTCGGTCGGCACGATCGTGGCCGTGCCGGGCGTTCACGAGGCCTTGGGCAACGCGGCAGCCCCGGTCATTGGAATATCCCCGATCATCGGCGGATCAGCAGTGCGTGGAATGGCTGTGCAATGCCTGGAATCAAACGGTGTTGACCCCACAGCATTTGGCGTCGCGGCCTCCTACGGAGCCCGGAGCAACGGCGGGCTTCTCGATGGATGGCTCGTCGACGAGGCCGACGCCGTATTTCTCCCTCAACTTGACGACCACGGTATACGCGGCGCGGCAGTTCCTCTGTGGATGACCAACAGAGAAACCACCGCGACCATGGCTGCCGAAACATTGGCCCTGGCCGCATCTCTACCACTCCCACGTGCCCGGAAATCCCGCATCAAATCCCTTGCTGGCCAGCCGGACCGCAAGACCCCTCTCCCCAGCTTTGGAGTCTGATCATGACCGCGATGGAAACGTTTGTCCCCTCCGAAAGCGCCCTGCGACGTGCGCTCCGCAGGGCCGATGACGGAGTCACGTTGAACGCCGACGAGGCAGAAACACTACTTCACGCCCGGGGAGAAAATCTAAAGCGACTCATGGCGGCTGCATCGCGGGTGCGCGATGCTGGGTTGGAGCAGGCCGGTCAAGTCGGCATCATCACGTATTCAAGGAAAGTCTTCATCCCCGTAACCCATTTGTGCCGGGATCGCTGCCACTACTGCACGTTCGTCAGCACTCCCGGCAAACTCAAGAAGGCCGGGAAGGGCCTCTTCATGTCTCCCGACGAAATCATCGATGTCGCTAGGAAGGGCGCCGAAGTCGGATGTAAAGAAGCCTTGTTCACCCTCGGCGACCGCCCTGAGGATCGTTGGCCCGCGGCGCGCGAATGGCTCGACTCCCATGGCTACGATTCGACGCTGGATTACGTACGGGCAATGGCGGTCAGAGTTCTGGAAGAGACAGGACTACTGCCTCATCTGAACCCCGGAGTCATGACATGGGAAGAAATTCAAAGACTAAAGCCGGTTGCCCCCTCGATGGGCATGATGCTGGAGACCACGGCCACAAGGCTCTGGTCCGAAAAGACCGGGCCCCATTATGGGTCCCCTGATAAGGAACCGGCACTCAGGCTCAGGGTTCTGGAAGATGCGGGTCGCTCCAGTGTCCCGTTTACTACGGGTGTGCTGCTCGGAATCGGCGAAAACTACGCCGAGCGAGTCGACGCAATCTTCGCCATCCGGGCCGCGCACCGCCGCTACGGCAACGTACAAGAAGTTATAGTCCAAAACTTCCGCGCCAAAGACGCGACGGCAATGATGTCGACGCCGGACCTCGGCACCGAAGAGTACGTGGCGGCCGTCGCCGTCGCGCGCCTGATTCTGGGCCCCAAGCTAAGGCTCCAAGCACCACCAAACCTCACGGACGCCGACGAGTTGGCACTCCTCATCAACGCAGGAATCGACGACTGGGGCGGGGTGAGCCCACTCACCCCTGACCACGTCAATCCGGAACGCCCGTGGCCACACCTGGACGACCTTGCACGGCTGACGGCGGCCAGCGGATTCACACTCCGCGAACGGCTCACCGCCCACCCGCGTTACGTCAGAGAAGAAGATCCTTGGCTTGATCCGCGCGTCCTCCCCCACGTTCGAGCCCTTGCCGGCCCTGACGGCCTGGCTGTTGAAGGACTCAGTCCTGAAGGCCACCCGTGGCAGGATCCCGACGTTCAGTGGACTACCGTCGGCCAAGGCAGGGTCAACCTCCACACCGAAATTGACACGATCGGACGCACCGGCGACCGGAGGAGCGATTTCGATGGCATCTACGGCGACTGGTCGGCGATCCGCGACGACGCCGCGAGCAATCACCAGCCAGTCCACTCCCCTACCCGGAGGGAAACCAAAGAGATCCGCCAGGCTCTCGCCAGGGCTGAAAACAACCCGGCCGGACTATCCGACGCCGACTACCTCCGACTACTGTCGTCCGACGGACCCGAGCTGGAAGCCCTTGCCGCCCTGGCCGACCATGTTCGAGCGCAGACCGTAGGCGATGAGGTGCGTTACGTCGTCAACCGGAACATCAATTTCACGAACGTCTGTTACACCGGCTGCCGCTTCTGCGCCTTCGCGCAACGCCGCACAGATGCCGACGCGTACACCCTGTCAATGCAACAGGTAGGCGACCGCGTCGATGAAGCGTGGGCGATCGGCGCCACTGAAATCTGCATGCAGGGCGGCATCCATCCGGATTTGCCCGGGACAGCGTACTTCGACCTCGCGCGCGAGGTGAAGAAGCGCCAGCCAGACATTCACTTGCATGCCTTCAGCCCCATGGAGATTGTGAACGGCGCCACCAGGCTTGGGATGTCCTTCGAGGACTTCCTGCTCGAGGCCCGTGCTGCCGGTGTTGACAGCATTCCCGGCACCGCCGCGGAAATTCTTGATGACGAGGTCCGTTGGTTGCTGACTAAGGGAAAGCTTCCCGCAGCCACATGGATCGAAATCATCAGCACTGCACACCGGCTCGGTATCCGCAGCAGTTCGACGATGATGTACGGGCATGTTGACAACCCCAGCCACTGGGTAGGGCACCTGCGAACACTCTCCCGCATCCAGGACGAGACGGGCGGGTTCACGGAATTCGTGCTTCTCCCGTTCATCCACACAAATGCACCTGTCTATCTGGCAGGCATCGCCCGACCTGGGCCGACCATGCAGGAAAACAGGGCTGTTCACGCCGTCGCCCGCTTGATGTTGCATGGTCGCATAGACCACATCCAAACGTCGTGGGTGAAGCTCGGTACCACCGGGACCCAGCACATGCTCCAGGGAGGGGCTAACGATCTCGGCGGGACCTTAATGGAAGAAACCATCAGCCGCATGGCTGGTGCTGACAATGGTTCCGAGAAGACTGTGTCCGAACTTGAGGACATGATCCGAGCGATTGGCAGAGTTCCCGTTCAACGCACCACAACCTACGGAACACCGTCACAGGAACGCCTCGCCGTAGCCCGACAAAACGCCCATAAGGGATTCGCGGCTACCGGCAAGAGTCTTCGACTGTTGCCGGTCTCTCTGAAATAGCCCTTCCGGAAGGACCCGAATCATGACCATCGGCACAGCCTCGGCGGCCTCTCCCGACAGTTTCCACGCGGCACCAGCCAAATGGAGCGGCGAATGGACACTCATAGTGCCCTTCAAAGGCGGCCCCCAGGCCAAGAGCCGAATACGGGCCCAGACGGGGTCAAGGAAGGTCAGCCCTTCCCTTCAACGCGAGCTCGCACTTGGTTTTCTTGACGATACGGTGGAAGCAGCGACAGCGGCAGTAAACGTCAGGCGTGTCATTATCGTCTCGTCGGATCCGGCCGCCGTAGTCGCAAATTCCAAGGTCAGGATGTTCGCAGACCCTGGACTTGGTCTCAATGCAGCCGTTGAAGCCGGCTTCGCCTTTGCCCGGCTGCTGGGCAGTGAGGGGCCAGTAGCCGCATTGACAGCAGATCTGCCGAGCCTCACCGCCGAAGACCTCGACGATGCGCTCCAGAGCGCAGCGATGCTCGGACGATCCGTCGTTTCGGATAGGCAAGGCACCGGTTCCACAATGATCACAGCCTTGCCGGGAATGCGCGTCCGCGCCATGTTCGGTGGTGACTCCCTCCGCGAACACCTGCTGGCGGGCCACCACTTGCTAGCCATCCCCGACGAGTCCACGCTCCGGGCAGATGTCGACACCATCGACGATCTGGCGACCGCTGCCGAAATCGGCGTGGGCCGGCACACCAAGGCCGCACTTCTCACATCGGGGCTGTTCGAACAGATGGGAACCGCATGCAACCGCGGAACGCATTGAGAATCTCAGAAATCAGCACAGAAAGGAAGCCATGCCCGGTTTACTAGTTACTGCCCTCGAAGGAATCCCCGAGATATCCAAGAGTGACAACCTCGCCCAAATCATTGGCGATGCGGTGGTCAGCACAACCGAGGGTCTTCAAAACGGCGACATCCTTGTTGTCACCAGCAAAATCGTGTCCAAAGCCGAAGGGCGCCTAGTGCCCGCCGATGATCGGGAGGCCGCCATCACCGCCGAGACTGTTCGACTCGTAGCCAGCCGCCCCTACCCCGGAGGCATAACCCGAATAGTCGAGAATCGACAAGGACTCGTCCTGGCGGCGGCCGGAGTCGACAACAGCAACACTCCCGAAGGCACCGTTCTGCTACTTCCTCTGGATCCTGACGCCTCAGCACGACGCCTTTGCACCGAACTGCGGCAGTTGTTCGGCGTCACCCTCGGGGTGATCATCAGTGACACACTCGGCAGGCCATGGCGAGAAGGGCAAACAGACGCAGCCATTGGAGCGTCCGGTCTACGCGTGCTTGACGACTACCGAGGTACCAAGGACTCACACGGAAACCTGCTGCTCGCATCTGCCGCAGCCGTTGCCGATGAAATCGCTGGCGCAGCGGACCTGGTTAAGGGAAAGTCAAAAGGATGTCCTGTCGCCCTCGTGCGTGGTCTTGCTCACCTTGTTTTGGAAGACATGGATGTAGACGCAGGATCGGCACGAAGTCTAATTCGGTCCGCCAATCAGGACATGTTCCGGCTCGGCAGCGATGAGGCCTATTCGAATGGTTATGAAGACGGCGTTCGCTCAAGGATGAAGGTAGAGACCGACATGCCCGGGATCCAAGGCTAGGCCTCAGCCAGCGAGTCGGCTCCGGTTATCAACCCTGGCGTCGGCGTCGGGAACGCTAAGTTCACGGAGAGCTAGTTTGGTGTAGATAGCGACTATCTCGTCCAGGTTCATTCGGCCGCCAGGTTTAAACCAGCTGGCGATGTGCGTCGCTTGGGCGACGAAGCTATAGACGTGTATTTTCGCGTCAATAACGTCAGCCAGTCCGGCCCGTCCAGCGGCCTCAACCAGTTCTTGGAGGAAAAGTTCGTACTCATGGCGTTTTTCGATAACCACTTGCCGTGCGCCCTCTGATAGAGAGCGCAGTTCTGCATTCCCGATGAATACTTCCTGGGCGCGTTCGGCGTGGAAGGTCAAATGGGCGGCGAGAGCGGCTTCAAGCTTATCGATTTCATCGCCGTCGATCATCACAGCTTTGCGGGCACTGTCCAGCAGGTCATCAATGATCCCGCCCATGATCTGGAGCAGCAAGTGTTCTTTGCTGTCGATGTGGTTGTAGAGGCTGCCGACCATTAGGCCCACGGCCGAGGCCACCTGCCGCAGGCTCGTCGCATCATACCCACGTTCGAAGAAGAGCTTTGCTGCCTCTTCGCGGATAGCTTGAGCCGTTCCGCGTTCCGCCGTTGCAACCATTGACCCACCCTATCGTCTCGTCGATTTCCCAATTTTAACGCACAAACACTAGTTTTGGATCTGTCAAGCGATCGCTCGTGTGTCAGAAACCCGGCGTCCTGTTTCGGCACTCAACGAGGGGACGCCGGGTTTCACTCTAGTCGGCAGTAGCGATTGCCGGCAGCCCGGTGGTCTCTCCACCGTCAGCCACGAACTCACTGCCCGTAGAGAAGGACGTTTCGTCGCTGGCCAGAAGGATCACCAGATTGCTGATCTCCTCTGCACTGCCTGCCCGTCCTTGAGGCACATGACTGAAGTCCATATACAGGCCATCGATCATCTGTGTCTTGATGTTTCCAGGGTGGACCGAGTTGACTCGGATGCCGTGGGGTGCCAATTCTATGGCAGCATTCTTGGTCAGACCGCGCAGACCCCATTTGGAGCTGCCGTAGGCGGCAAAGCCTGCGAACCCTTTGAGCCCTGCCGTCGAGGAAATATTGATGACTGATGAAGGCGACGACCGCGTGAGCTCGTCAGAGGCGGCACGGATCCCTTTGAATGCGCCGGTGAGATTGATGCTGATCACCAGGTCCCACTCATCATCCGTACACGATTGAATGCCGCTGTGCCTCAGCACCCCGGCATTATTGACCAGGACGTTCAAGCGTCCGAATTCCCTGACCGCGAAAGCGACGGCGTCATCCCAGTCTGCATTGCTCCGGACGTCGAGGTGAACAAAGCGGGCCTGTGGACCCAGCGAATCGGCAAGTAATTTGCCGCGTTCGTCGTCCACATCGCCGATTACCACGCTGCCACCGTGCTGAACAATGGCCTGTGCATGGCTGGCGCCCATGCCTTGGGCAGCGCCACTTATCAGTGCTACTTTCCCTTCAAGCCGTGGCATGTGCCGCCACCCCCACGTTGGTCAGCCCGATGCCGGCATGTGTCTTGTAGCGACGGTTTACCGCGATGAGGTTCGCCGTAAGCCCCTCAACGGCGGCCGCTGTCCGGAGTTTTCCAGCAAAAATTCCCCGCATGCCCGGGATCAGGTCAACCAGCTCCTGTACAGCCTTGGTGCTCTCGAGGTCGTTGCCCAAAACCATGACGTCTGTGTCCACGGTTTCTACTGTGTGATCGGCGAGAAGGACTGCCGAAACGTGGTGAAAGGCCGCGACGACGTGTGAATCCGGCAGCAGAGCCTGCGCCTGCTGGGCGGCACTGCCCTCGGGAACCGCGGGTGCATAGGCGCCGGCTTTATCAAAAGCCAGAGGGTTCACGACGTCGATGACGATCTTTCCCCGGGCTTGGTCGCGGATTTGGGTCAGTGTTTCCTCGTGAGCGTCCCACGGTACGGCGATCACTATGACGTCCGCAGTGGACGCACACTCGCCGAGTCCGGCGCTTTCCAGGGAATGCGGCCGGTCTAAGACGGTGGTGATTCTGGACACCGCCTCTGCAGCACGTTGTTCGTTCCTGGAACCGATAGTTACCGGGAGGCCCGCCGCAGCCCATCGGAAGGCGAGGCCGCCGCCGAGGGCGCCAGTTCCGCCGAGGATCCCGATCCTAAGCAATGGTGCATTTTCGAGTTGCATGATGTTCCTAGAAGCTCGTTGGTATGGGGCACCTACTCACACCCTTGACGGTCGGAAACGAGATGACCGGATCTAGACGTGAGCAGGTGCCGCTAACAGGCGCTGAAGTGCGCGCTGTTTTATTGTTGGCGGAATTCCTGCATGGCTTTAGCCGCGGTTTCCAGATTCTGGAAGGCCTGGCCAGGGTCGGTCGGGTCGATCCAGAGAACGGCCCTTTCGATACCTAGTTCGGCATACTTCTCAAGAACCTTTGGATCCGGCGGTGCAGATGCTACTGCTACGCGCATAGTCTTGGGGTCGCGCCCGGATTCCTCGACGACCTCCCAAAACTTGGGGAGTGTTTTTTCAAGCGTGGGGTCATCTGGCGGCGGGACGATGTAGAGGCCATCCGCCCACTCTGCAGCGTGCTTGAACGTAGTGGGTCCGGCACCTCCGATGAACACAGCTGGACCACCTGTTTGCTGCGGTTTGGGCCATGACCAGCTCGGCGCCAAGTGAACATGTTTGCCCTCATAACTGGCTTCATCCTCAGTCCACAGCGCCCGCATTGCTGCGACTTTCTCTTTGACGATACTGAACCTCTGCTTCCATATAACACCGTGGGCTTCTGCTTCATCCGCGTTCCAGCCCAAGCCCACGGCAACCGTTAGCCGCCCTCCAGACAAATGGTCCAGAGTTGCAAGCTGCTTCGCCTTTGAAATGGGGTCGTGCTGCGCGATAAGGCATGCGCCCGTGCCGATGTTGAGTTTGGTTGTGGCAGCGATGTAGGAAAGCGTGACCACTTGATCGTAGGTACGCAGATAAAAGTTGGGCAGTTCCCCACCCCCGTAGGCAGCCGGATAGGGCGTCTTCCTCGAGGTGGGAAAGTGGGTGTGCTCTGGGACATACAGGGATTCGAAGCCGAACGCCTCCATCTCCTGTGCGAATTTCACGGGGTCCGGGCCTTCGTCCGTGAAGAAATAGACTCCACCAATATCCATTGCGATCAGTTCTTTCTCTAAAGGGGTTGGTCTCAGAGTTCGTCGACGACGGTGTTGTCGCTCAGTACGATCACCGAGTGTTTGCCAAGGAAGTTGGGTACATCAGCAAGCGCAGCCTGTCCGGCATCTGTGGCCCACCCCTTTTCCATCGCTTCAGCGCTCTCGTACTCGAGGATGGCGATTCCATCTATGCCGAATTCGTTGTCAGGTTCACCGTTGCCGGTGTCCGGAACAATATGGCGCTGGATGTAGCGCGTCACACCTGGAACTTTCGACGCCAAGGGAGCGTGCGTATCCCGCCAATAAGTGCCGAACTGCTCGAATGACATCCCCGGCTTGCGGCCAAGCAGGGCCATCGTCCTAATCGGGTGGCCGTTTTCAGACATTGCTATTCCTTTCGTTTGTGAACTTTCCTCGCCAATGAGTCGGCTCTAGCTGTGGAGTTTTGCTAAGTCAGCTTGCTTCGCGCCTGCCACTGAGGGAACAGGCCGCCCAAGAGGGTCTTGCCCCTTACGGACTGAAGGCCGACAGCCACCGCGATGACTGCCGCTTGGATGAGTAGCTGAGTTGACGATGGCGCGCCCAGCGACAGGACCAGCTGGGTCAACTGGCTGAGGAAAAGCGCTCCTATCGCTGTGCCCAGGATCCTTCCGCGACCGCCGTTGAGGGCCGTACCGCCAACGACGACGGCAGCGATGGCCGGCAACAAGTATTGATTGCCGACATTCGTGTTTGGCGTGCTGATGTACCCCGCCAGAAGGACACCGGCACCGCTGTAGCAGAGCGCGGCCGCGACATATCCGCTGACCTTTAAGGTGATGACCCTCACCCCTGCGATCCTGGCAGCCGACTCGTTGGCGCCAACGGCTACCAGCCGCCGGCCCCAGACGGTGCGTCTCGTAGCTAGAGCGACGACGATGACCAGAAGGACCGAAAGCCACACCGTATTCGACACTCCGAGCGTTTTATCCAGTGCGAAGTCGGAAACGGATTGAGGAGCGCGCGTCGGTGTGCCACCTGAGTACGCCAGCGCGGCGCCCAACAGGATAGCGTTCATGGCGAGTGTCGCAACCAGGGGCGTCACGGAAAACACGGCGATAACGAGTCCGTTGATGACACCCACTGCCACCGCAATAAGAGCGACGACCACTAGGGCGAGGACCACATTGTCCGAATTCTTGGCTGCAAATTGGGTACTGACCAACGCACCCATGGTCATCATGCCCGGAACCGACAGGTCGATGCCTTTGAGCATCACTACCAATGTCTGCCCAATGGCGGTGATCGCTAAGATGGCCGCGAAAGGCAGCAGCGAGTCAATGGAGCTCCTCGATACGCTTCCGGGTGCAAACAACCAACTCAGCAGGAATAGAGCGACCGTTGCAATGAGGATCGGTGAGCGCATGACCTGCCCCGCACCGGAACGAAGTGTGCCTGAGAATGTCCGCGCTGGCGCGGAATCGACCGTGATTGTCATAGCTCTATATCCGTTCCGAAAGAGCGCGAGTCTTGGAGTAGAAGGCCGCTGCGGCAAGAGTGAGTCCACCGATGAACCACTGCTGCCAGTACATTTGAAGTCCCAGGAACTGAACAACCGTGTTCGCCTGGATCACAAGAATGGCCCCCATGATGGCACCCAGGAACGAACCACGGCCTCCGAAAATACTGGCGCCGCCCAGAACGACGGCTCCGATGCTCGCCAGCGTGTAGCTGTCGCCGATACTGGCATTTCCCGTTCCCGCCTGGGCCATGAGCAGGAGCGATGCAGGGACCACGAGCACCGAGCAACCGACGTATGCTGCCAGGACCACCAGGTTGGACTTAACACCAACTTTCTTGGCCGTTGCTGCGTTTGAGCCAACGGCCCTCAAACGGATACCAAAGAGGCTCTTGTGCAGGGTGAATTCTAGGACGAGGGCTATTGCTATGGCCAGGATGAGCATCCATGGGATGAAACCCCAGGCTGAGGTAACCCAGCCGGTGAACATCGGGTCCATTCGACCGCCGGGAAGTGGCCGCAGTAAATACGCGAATCCTTGGAGTGCAGTGAACGTCACCAACGTGGCGATCAGAGGGGTGATTTTCACGACCGTGGTCAGGAACCAATTGACCACCCCTACGGCTGCGGCCGCGAGCGTGACAATGAGTATCCCGAGTCCGATTCCTACTGGCGACCGGAACTCTGACAGAACAAAGGACCCCAGAACCACGAGGAAACCAGCCAAAGGCCCGACTGATAGGTCGATGGCACCGACCATCATTACCAATTGTTGTGCGATGGCAAAGAAAGCGAGAATAGCGACCAAAGGCAGGACAAGCCCGAAGTTTCTGGGCGTCATGTAGAAGCTGCTCTGAGAGGCGGCGACGATTCCGAGCACGATAGTAGCGAGGAGAAGGACGCCGCCCGGCATGAGATCGTTCTCGGCGAGTTTTCGTTTCCATTTCTTCACAGGCTGATTGCCCCGGGGGACTGTGCTGCGGTGCTGGCTCGCTGTGAGGGCAGCCTCCGTGATCCGACGTTCGGAAACCTCTTCACCAACCAGCTCTTTCGCTGCATGTCCTCGAGAGAAGACGACAACACGATCACACAGTTCTTCGAGTTCGGCGGCCGACGACGACAGAACGATGATGGACGCCCCCTCTGCCGCCGCCGTGCGTAGAATCTGATAAATCTCTCCGCGGGCTCCGACGTCCACACCTTGAGTTGGTTCGTCGGCCAACAGGATCGGCGAGCCTCCCAGCAACACGCGACTGAGAACCACCTTCTGTTGGTTGCCGCCTGAGAGCGTGTCAATGTCCACTTCGGCAGACGGGGCCTTGACCCTCAGGGCAGCGAACTGTTTGATGACCGAATTCTGTTCACGACGGGAGCTCACCACTCCCACGCGGGCGAGCTGTGCAATCGAGCCAATAGACGAATTCTCGCGAAGGCTGAGCCGCGAGAAAATGCCTTCGTTGTGCCGGTCATGGGGAAGGTAGACAATCCCATCGCGCATCGCGTTGGTCGTACTGCCCAACCTCACATTGACCCCGTTAACAGTCACCGACCCTTTGCTGCGGGACAGCCCCGCGAGGGCGCGCAATGCGTCCCGCTGGCCCTGGCCTTCGATACCGGCGAACCCCACGATTTCGCCTTTCCGAACTTCCAGATTGAGGCCGGAAAAGCCGTGCCCACTGAGGTCCTCGACCTTCAACTGCGTGGGTGCTGACGCGTCCAGCGACGACACGCTGGCGGACTCGCGGGACTTCTGATGGCCCACGACAAGGTTCACGATGTCCTGCTCGGTCATGTCCTGTGCGGGGAAGGTCCCTTCCAGTGCACCATCCCGGAGTACCGAAATGGTGTTCGCGACCTTCTTCACCTCGTTGATCTTGTGCGAGATATAGACGACAGACCCGCCGCGCTGAACCACGGCGTCAATGAGGTGAAACAGCTCGTCGACTGCCGCGGGGAGGAGATGTTCAGTTGGTTCGTCCAGAATGATGACTTTGGGATCCTCTGCCATGGCTCTGGCGATTTCGACAACGAACCTGGCATCGGGCCTAAGACTACTGACCAGGTCCCGCGGATCAATCGAAGCGACGTTCTTCCAACTGCTGAGAACTTCCTCAGCCCAGGCAACCTGGCCCCTTACTGTCGGGCGCAGGTTCTTAGGCATCCCCAATCGCATGTTCTCCGCCACTGTCAGATGCGGCAGCAACGCAGGTTCCTGGTACACAATCGCGAGCCCTTGTTCCCGACTCCACTGAGGATTGGGGGCGTCCGTGGACGCACCGCCGATCTGGACAGAGCCCAGATCCGGTGAAACGGCCCCCGCAGCTACGCCGACCAAGGTGGACTTGCCAGCACCGTTTTCTCCGACAAGGGCATGAACCTCCCCCTTGCTTACCTCAAGAGAGACATTCTTGAGAGCATGAACACCGGGGTATCGTTTGTCGACGCCTTCCAGCCTCAAGACGACCGAATCGTTTGCCATGGTGGTGGCATCAGGTTCTTTCCCGATCAGCTTTTGCGGATCCTGTGGCATCACGGTGGTCCCCCTTCTCGCGGTTCCATGGAGTGAGGAGGTCACTGGAAGACTGCCTTCAACTTCTCAGGTGTCAGGGCGGAAGACAGGTCTGCGTCCGGCGGCAGGTCCTTATTGCAGGTCGGCAGCTTGCCGTTGGCAGTGTCCACGAAAGTCGGCAGCTGGAAGAGTTCGGGTTCGTTGTCCGGGAGTTTGTTCAGAGCAGCCAAGGCCTTGCGTCCGGCAATTCGCACTACCGTTGTGGTGCCGTCCAGTGTGAGAAGCTGGAAGTTCGGGTTCTTGTCCTTATTTTCCAGCCAGAAGCATCCGAGCTCGTTGTCGGTCGCCGAAGTCGCCAGTGGAGGAATGGGACGGTTGGCGTTGACCATGGCACGAAGGCCACCCAGATCAGCGACGCCATAGTCAGAGGCCCAGCCGTCGATCTTTTCGAACTTTGTCAGCACGCCTGACATTGCACGCTGCATGAACGCAGGATCCCAGCTGGAGGCAATAGGTTCCGGGGTTGCGATCTTGAATGCGCCCAGCTGTTCGTTTGTGGCCTCAATGCCTTTGAGGAGTTCAACCGTGGATGGGCTGCCGCTGGGAAGTCCGCCTGTGAAGATGACGTTGCCGCCTGCCGGGACTTGCTTCGCCAGCCACTTGGCCATGGTGTCGCCCTCGGTCTTGAAATCGTAGGCGACGTAACCGTCGTAGTCGACACCTACCTCTCCGCCCGGATCGGCGATGTAGGGGACGACGACCACACCGGCCTTCTTGGCGTTGGAGAGTGCACTGAGCGCCTGGCTGCCGAAGTCATCATAGGTGACAATGGCGTCGTACCCCTGGGCGGAATAGGAGTTGATGGCAGTGATGTATTTCTGCAAATCACCGTCAGCCTGTGAGTAGTCCACAGTCACGTTCTTACATGCGGAAAGTTCATCCCGGAGCTCCGCCTCCGTGATCTTACGCCAAGAGTTGGCGCCGAAACCGGCAACGTGTGCGATCTTGATCGGTCGGTCTCCACACATCTGGTCGACCGGAATTGGAGCGCCTCCGGAGCTCGCAGCACCTGGGGTGCCAGCTGCGCCAGGTGCTGCTGCGTTCGGGCCTTCGACTGTGCAGCCAGAAAAAAGCAGGGCGGTCATTGCCGCTGCGGCCACAACGCCCGTGCGCCGTGAATTTCGTGAGCTCTTCATGATGGTTCCTTTGACAAAAGAGTGGTTAGGCGACGACGCACCATTGCGTCGACGTCGTGCGCGTATAGCGCGGCGGAACTTCCGCAGGACTAGTCCCGGAACTGCTGCTCAACCCAGCCCTTGTCCCAGTTGGACACTTGGTGGGTGCGGCCAATCAGCTCCTCGAAGAACCAGGTGCCGTCTCGTTTGACGAACTTGTCCGAGTACGTGACAGTGAGGACGACTGCGTCTTTCTTCGAGGGATCCTCTGTCTGTTCGATCGTGCACAGGCACAGCAGGTAGAAGGTACCTTTGGCGCTCAGTCCGTCCTCGGCCACGACAATGTTGGGGGCCATTACGAAGTGAAGGGCCCACGGAATTCGCTCGGAAAGGGCTGTGAAGTGGCCGCGGATTGCGTCGTGTCCGACTAGGGTTGCACCTTCGCCGTCTACGATCCAACGCCCGTCCTCAACGAAAAGGGCGGCGATGCCCTCGGGGTTATAGGAATCATCGCAGTAGCCGGCGTACGTGTACTTCAGCTTCTCGATTGCCTGAACATCTTCAAGTCGAACGAGCCGTCGAGTGAGCTCCTCAATGGACGGACTCGTAGTGCGGTTTTCATTTACTTCGGTTGACATTTTCAGTGCCTCTTCTAATTGAGATGCAGACTTTGCGTCTCAGGCTGCTCCATTGCACGCCTCATATTTGCCTTGGCAGAACAATCCAGCAGGCTGACTCGATACGAACATACACTAGTTTGCTGTGATACAAGCCACTTTGTCAATGCTCAAATTGAGGAAAATTTCTACAACAGAAGAGATCGAAGCCAACGGTCGTTAAATAGCAAATGGACCTCTGAAATGATCATTTCATGGTCATCTCAGGGTCCAAAATAGAGGATTTTCACCACGGCCAGGACAAGCTTCTGCCCGTAGCCGCATGATCGAAGCCAGACGACGAACTCGTACGGAATGGGCGTGTCGGGCAGGATTTGAGTGAGCCTAAGTTCAAGTCGCTGAAGGCACACCAGTGAATATGAAGTAGTTAAACACGTCCATGAATCAAAGGTGCCTAAAACTGCGATCCCGCACAGATCTCATAGGACATTAATTCATCGATAAATTGTTTATGAGCCAGAGAATTAAGTTCCAGGCTGGCTGGCCCGAGGGCCAGCCAGCCTGCCCGGCTTAATCGCCGGTAATAATTTCCGTCCCAGTTGCAGAATTTTGAGACAACGGACTCGTAAGAATTCCCCGCATGATGATGCTCTTGATCTGCGTCAACTCCTCAAGTGTATAGAGGAAGCCTTCCCGGCCGATGCCACTCTTCTTGTAGCCACCAAAGGCGCTGCCATCCGGGCGGTAGCAGTTGCCACCATTGATGGAAACCATTCCTGTCTGCATCTTTCCGGCAGCGTAGAAGGCCTTGTGGAAGTCAGCTGAGAAGACCGCGCCGCCCAGCCCGAACGAAGAAGAGTTCGCAATCTCAATTGCCTCGTCGATACCGCGGAACGGTAGGAGCGAGAAAACTGGTCCGAAGATCTCGTCATCGGTTGCGATACCGACTTCCCTCGTGATTTCAAGGATGGTGGGTTCGACGAATGCGCCGTCACGCTTGCCTCCGAGGCGGAGAGTCGCACCTTCAGAGATGGCTTGCTGGATCTGACTTTCGACATCCTTCGCTGCCCGCTCGTTAATAAGGGGCCCTATTTCAGTCGAAGGGTCGGTGGGATCTCCGGCCTTCTTGCCTTGGATTTGGGCCGTGAGCTTTTCGAGGAACTCCTTGTACCTGGATTCTTCCACCAAGATCCTTTTGGTGGCCACACATACCTGGCCGTTGCCGTAAAGGCGACCGATGGCCGCGTGCTGCACCGCCAAGTCGATGTCTGCGTCGTCGCACACAATGAACGCGTCGTTGCCGTTGAGCTCCAAGAAAGTGCGGACCACGTTGCGGGCGGTGTTCTCAGCAATCCGCTCTCCGACCGCTGTGCTTCCGGTGAAGCTTAGCCCGTTGATCAAGGGGCTTCGGGACAAGTAGTCGCCAGAAACGGAGCCTGATCCGGTGACAATCTGCAGCGTGGACCCCGGTACGCCGGCGTCCAGAAGCAGCTCCGTCATTCGGATACACGTGAGCGAATCATCCTGGGGCGGCTTGACGATCACAGCATTGCCTCCAGCGAGAGCAGCGCCAACCTTCTGCGCATAAAGCTCTGCAGGGAAGTTGAAGGCAAGAATCGCAGCAATGACACCCAGTGGTTCACGCTTGGTGATGAGGAGGTCACCCTCGAGGCCAGGCTGGATGTCCAACGGAATCGACTGGCCAAATATGCGCTTGGACTCTTCCGCAAATCCTTCGAATATTCGAGCGGCCGTTTCCAGCTCATTCCTAGAGTGGGCGAGAACCTTGCCGCTTTCGCCGGCCAGCAAGACGGCAAGTTCATCCATGTTCTCCCGAAGTGCAGCGACGAACTTGGTGAGGATCTCGGATCGTCGGTGCGCGGGTGTTTCCGACCAAACCCTCGCACCTTCTTGGGCGTGCTCCAGCGCTTCCTGGATGTCCTCCACAGTTGACGATGGAATCGTGTCGATGACTTCGTTGGTCGCGACGTTGAGTGTTTCAGAGAAGGCGCCGTCTCGGGCGTCCCGCCTCTCTCCGTTGATGATCATCTTCATTGCTGCAGCCTTTCAGTGATGCCGTTGTTTGTTGCCGTGAGACTCGTATTTACCAGCGGTTAAGGACACTGACGCCCGTACCCTTGAACTCACCCATGGAGGTGATAATGCCTGCAGCTTCCTCAAGCCCCACCCGATTGGTGATCATCGCGCCCGGGTTAAGGATTCCCCGCTCGACCATGCGCATCATGTCCGGATACCGGGAGACTGGCATGTTCGCAGACCCGACGATGGACAGTTCTTGAAGCACGATGCTGTCGATGGGCAAAGCAATCATGCCCTTCTCCTCTTTGGAGGTCAGACCGACCTGAAGCATGCGGCCGCGCTTTCGCAGACTGTTGACGGCCGCCTGGCAGGTGATGGAGATGCCCAAGGCATCCACCGCCACATGGGCGCCTCCTTGAGTAATTTCGCGGATTGCCGTAACCGGGTCCTCGTTACGTCCATTGACGGTGGCCACCGCACCCAACGACTTCGCGAGAGCGAGTGAGTCTTCGTTGATGTCTACAGCGATGACATTGGCCCCCATGGCGGCCGCAATGTGGATGGCCGACAGGCCGAGGCCACCGCACCCGTGGACGGCCACCCATTCGCCCGGTTTCACTTGCACCTGGTCAACTACGCCATGGAAGGCGGTCATGAAGCGGCATCCGAGGCCGGCGGCAGCGTCAAAGTCGACATTGTCGGGAAGTGCTACCAAATTCCGGTCGGCGTCCGGGACCTGTACGTACTCGCCGTAGCCGCCCCAGTAATTGGTTCCGGCAAAGGATACGTTTTCGCAGATGTTGTTGTGGCCCGCCAAGCAATACTCACAAGCACCGCAGCCGTGAGCATGAGGGACGACCACTCGGTCGCCCTTCTTGTAGCGGCCGACTTCGCCACCGACCTCTTCAACGACCCCGGCGAACTCATGTCCCATGACGTGAGGCAATTCGAGATTTAGACCGAGCCAGTCCCAGTCCCCCATCCACAGGTGCCAGTCACTGCGACAAATGCCATTCGCTTCGACGCGAATCAATGCGCCCTTGGGCGTCACCTCAGGCACCGGCACGTCCAACACTTCAAGGTCCTGGCCGAAGCCGGTGAGTACTAGTGCTTTCATCTTCTTCTCCATCTTGGCCCCTAGGGCCAGATCACCTTTGATCACAAGGGCGAACAATCGCTTGTTTGCTATAGATATTGTTACCTGCGTCTCACACGGTGTCAATTGGAATAGGGTTGTCGGCGGTATTTGGCACACCAGGCAGAACCGCGCCTTCGAGCCGACAGCCATCACTCAGGGGGTTGACGGCCATGAAGCAAAATTCTAAGATATGAACAAGCGTTCGTTCATATCTGTTGGCGAAATCGCTGAAGGCTATCGCAGGTTCGAACCAAGGATGGTGTCAGATCATGAAGCGCATAGAATCATGCAGCACTCCCAGGGGCCGATGGCCGCTCAAAGGTATGCAGTCGCCTGCGACAACGCTCACCCAGTCCCTAATGCCTGCGAACGGCCCCACCGTATCTGGCGCGCGTTGCGAGACCCGCCGGCCGGCCACCCCGAGCTCGGATTCATTTACGTGGTCCGAGGCACAGGAACTATGGCCCGATTGTCTGGACTAGCCCTGGCGAAGTTGACTCCGGCGGACCCGAGGCAGAAGCTCGCCGACATCTCAGTCTCTTTGGCCACTCCAACAGGTCCCCTCCGCGCGTACAAAAACCGCGCCACAGCCTGCTCGCTTGGCGCTTCAGTTTCTTTGGCCAGTCCAACAGGTCACGCCCCAAACAGACTCGCTCGTGAGTGATCTTCCTGGCCCCACCGCACATCATCATTGCTCACACCCGTTCTCACACCCGTTCTCACACCTCTGGCATCCAAGGCAAGCGGACCGTTAAATCATGCGGGGTGTGGGTACGGACTACATGAACTGGTGTGAACAGGCAGAACTCCAAACAGCAGACGCGTTCCGAATCCGAATACAACGAAAACGTTGACCGGCTCCTAACAGAGCTGCGATCGCAGTCCTCCGAACTGGAACGCTTGCATGCCATCTACGACGAACTGGAAACCAAGAACGGCCTCCTGCACAACGAAGTCCTGCGCCTGAAGCGAGCCCAGCGAACGAACGTCCAAGACCTCGCCCGTGTAGCCGCCGTTTTGCTCCAAATTTCGCGTGCTAAGGGCATCGCCCTCGACCCCGTGACACTCGACCTCCTCCGTCGGCGAGGCTGGCTGCCATCCAAGACTCGCTCGGGAACACGGCCATGACAATGTCCATTGCCAGGCTCTCCGTACGTTCAGGGCTCAAGTACCTGTTCAAGTCCACGATGCTGGACGACGTCTCCCCTACTCCCCCGGACACCATCAGCTATTACGTGAAAACCGGAACACCTCAGGGTCTTTGGCTGGGTAGCGGACTCCGCGGCATTGCCCGGACATCAGGCGAAAAAGTAACTGAAGCTGACGGGCGTTCCATCTTCCAAAACGCAACCCACCCCGACAGCAAGGAACCGCTAGGGAGACCCCACGGGCAGCCGCCGATCAACCAACAGCCCAGCAATCACAACTCGACGAAGCACGCCGTCGCCGGCTTCGACCTCACCTTCAGCGTCCCGAAGTCAGTCTCCACGCTGTGGGCGCTCAGCCCACGAGACCTCCAAGAGCAGATCCTTCAGACCCACCACAAAGCCATCGAAGCAACACTGGCCTGGATGGAAGATCAGGTCATCAACACCAGATCCGGGCGAAACGGAGTTGCTCACGTCGGCACTAGAGGAGTGATGGCCGCAGCCTTCGACCATTGGGAATCCCGCGCCGGCGACCCTCAGCTCCACACCCACCTGGTCATCGCGAACCGAGTCCAGCGCGTCACGGACGGTGCATGGGTCACCTTGGACTCCCGCTCCCTATACAAAGCCGTCGTCGCCGCCAGCGAACACTACAACGGGCTGCTCTTCGATGCCTTGCACACCAGCCTCGGCACGGACACCGACATCCGAGTCCCAGCGCAAAACACACATAATCCAAGCCAGCAACTCACTGGCATCTCTGAAGCCCTTGTCCGCGAATTCTCCAACCGTTCAAGGCTCATCGACATCGAAACCGATCGCTTGGTCAAACAGTGGACCACGGAGCACGGAGCTCGCCCGACAGCGACAACCATCGTGAAATTGCGCCAGCAAGCGACTCTCTCGACGCGAACTCCCAAAGACGTTGAGCCGTCACCGTTACGAACTCTGTCCGCACAGTGGCGCGACAGAGCAAAGAACAAGGACTTCGATCCCGAGTCAGTCGTGGCTGCCACCATCCAGCGTTCCCGCTCACGTCCTTTTCGCCTTGGCGACTTTGCACACGACTGGATAGCAGCCGTCGGGCTTGTCACCCGACAACGTGTGGCGGCCAAGCGCTCAACCTGGAATCGTTGGAACCTGATCGCCGAGGGTGAGCGCGTGTGCGCTGAGATCCGATGCGCGTCCCCCGCCGACCGCAACGCGCTGATCGAGGCCGTGGCCACAGCGGCCGAGCTTCAATCTGTACCCCTCAACCGGTACCGCTACGGCGTCCCAGCGGATGCGGCCGATGATCTGCGATTCGCCGGACGCAGCGTCTTCGATTTCCACGGGTCACGCCTCTACACCGATGAATCGACGCTCGCCTTTGAGGACGAAATCCTGGCGGCGAAGAACGACGGCGGCGGTCCGACCGTGCCGGTCGAGCTCGCCTTCCAGACGCTCACCTCCTACAGAAAAGGCGAAGGGTCCCCCCTGCACGATGATCAGCTGACAGCAGCGTCGGAGGTCCTGCTGAGCTCCAGCAGGCTCGACGCTATCGTCGGTCCGGCCGGGACTGGAAAGACGACCACCCTTGGCGCAGTCAAAGCAGCATGGGAGGCATCGTATGGGCTGGGCAGCGTTGTTGGCTTGGCACCGGCTGCTGCGAGCGCCGAGGTTCTCGGCTCGGAGCTGCGAATGGTCACTGAGAACGTCGCCAAGTGGCTGCATGAATCTGTGGGGGCCGGTGCGGCCGAGCGGGCAGGGCGGTTCTTCCGAGCGGACGATCGACTCCGTGTGGCAGCGGCCACCAGGGGCCCAATCGTTGGCCGCCTTCAACAGGAGGTCGCCCGTCTGGCCGCCGAACAGAACCAATGGCTGTTCCGGCCTAACCAGCTGGTAATAGTCGACGAAGCTTCCATGGTCTCAACGCTCCAACTCGCGTCCCTGGTCCGCCAAGCCACGGAAGCCGGCGCCAAGCTCCTCTTGGTTGGCGATCCGGCCCAGCTCGATTCCATCGATGCCGGCGGTGTGCTTGGTTGGCTTGATCGGCAGGGGAAGGCTGCCCAGTTGAGCACGATCTGGCGTTTCAAGGATCCGTGGGAACGGTCAGCCTCCCTCGGGCTTCGTGAGGGACGTCCGTCTGTGCTCGCAGAGTACGAGGAACACGATCGCATACTGCATGGCCATTACTCGGACATGGTCGACCGTGCCTACTCCGCTTGGCATGCGGACATTCTGGCTGGCCGAGTTTCGGTCTTGATAGCTCCTGATAACGAGACCGTCCAAATGCTCAATGAACGGGCCCAGGCCGACCGGGTCAGACTGGGCGCCGTGGACGCGGAACGTACCGTGGTCCTTCGGGACGGGCTGAGAGCCGGTTTCGGCGACATCGTCATTGCGCGTCGAAATGACAGGTCCGTTCGCGACGATCGTGGTGAGTTCCTTCGCAATGGGGCGCTGCTCGAAGTCACGGGAGTCGATAGACGCCACGGCGTTCTAAACGCGATACGCAAAGACACCGGAGCTGCCCTACTCTTGCAGAGCAGTTATGTGGAGTCATCCTTGGAGCTGGGCTACGCCACAACGGCCCATCGCAGTCAGGGCCTCACTGTCGACACCGGCCACACCGTAGTGACCCCTGGCCGTCTCACGCGGGAACTGCTGTACGTCAGCATGACCCGGGGCCGGCACTCCAACACGGCCTACGTCAGCGAGAACGACCCGGACGAGGACGAAATCCTGGACCCGACTGCCCGTTCGAGCTGGCGGGTGATCCTTGGCGAGGTCCTTGCTGCTGAAGGTGCGGAGCGAACGGCTCACGAGGTACGGGACTTCGAACGGCAGCACGCCGACAGCCTCGAGCGTCTGAGCCGCGAGTACGACTACTTGGCTCAAATCGCTGCGGGTATGGATCTCGTAAAGGCTATCGACTCCCTCATGCCCGGTCGCGCTGAGGAGATGCGCGAGTCGCCGGCCTGGGGCGCCGCCGTCGCTGCCTGGCGACGTGCCAACAACATCAGTCGCCTTGGAGCCCATCGCGCCTTGAACGAGACTCTGGGCTCAGAAGCCAATGCGCTGGACCTGACCGCCGTTGCCCACGCCCGGCTTGGCAGGTTCTGCTCGGCGATGCCCCCATCGCCCATCGATCCGTTGACTGAGCAGCTGCCGATAGACCGCGCAGACCTTGCAGTCTTGCTGGCCCAAGTACGACGGCGGATTGGGAACCGTGCGGAGCACGTCGCCAACGCGGTTCTACTCGATGATCCTGAATGGGCCAAACTATTGCGAAAAGACATCGAGGCGGGTGCAGATCCGTTCGAGTCGGCCGCAATGCTCCGTGATGTGGCCGTGTACCGGGATCGGTGGGGCGTGAATAGCGCGGCGCTCGCCCTTGGTCCGACTCCGGCGGACTGGGAATGGGAACAGCGAGCGCAGTGGGACCACCTACGGCAAGAAATCACCCAAGCCGCCACACCAGAGTCAGGGCTGAAAGATGCCGGTAACTTGTATGGGTTCGACTCCCCAATAAGCCTGACAAGCGCGGGGTGGCAGCTTTAAACTGGAAGCTGGAGCAAGTATGCAGATGAACCCAGTCCTCAGGCCGAGAGTAGCAACATCCGCTCTGATCGTGGCGAGCGCAGTGACGCTGGTGCTTGCCGTAATCCTGACGGCTCTAAGCCTCACGATTTCCGGGACGGCCTGGGTGCTAGTCGCCCTCACGACTCCTTGTGTAGTCGTCGTGCTCTTCTGGGCCCAACGGCTTCGCAGCCAACGGCAGTGGCAGGACGAAACCGCTGCACAATGGAAGCGGATCGAGAGCTTGAAGACGGCCGGTGGGACCACAACCGAGGTTACAGTTCTTACCGTAGACGCTCTGCAGCCGACCGGCTCTTGGATCACCATCAGGTGGAATCACTTCGACTACATCCAACCAGCATGGATCGAAGCCCTCCCCGAGCCCATCTGGCCCGGAACTGTTCTGCTGATTCGACCAGATCCAGCGCAGGTGCAACCGGGAGCTCCCTGGCCCGAGACGTATCGCATCAGCGGCGACCATGTCTTGGCGTGGGCGCCACTCGTGTAGTCACTTTCGCCAACTCCGGCTGTCATTTAACACTCGCTTACCGACCTGTGCCAGAGGAAGCCGATACCAAGAACCTACAGCGGCCGCCCCCTCCACGTTTCTTCGTCCACGCGCCTAACCTGCCCCGCCGGGAACCACTCAACGTGATAGATCCGGCGGTCATCCACCCACTCGACCAGCCCAAACGTCCTCGTGTATTTGATCGCCCGACCATATATCTCCCCCACGCGAACGAGAGGCTGACTACCAGGTTCCAGCTCGATGATCTTGCCGTCGTCAGGCTTGGGGTGGCTATTGTCGGCGTCTATTTGTGCCATCATGCGGGCGAAAGCGATGGAGTCTTGCTTTGGTCTCATACAAACAAGATTAGAACATATGTTCGAACGCGGCTCCCGCCCATAAAAAGAGCCCACGCCTCCCCGAGGGAGGCGTGGGCCTGAAACGGCGAAGATGGGTCAGACCGTCATGTCATTCACCGGAGCTCCGTCTAAAGGGGACGCCACCGGCCCCTTCGTCGTCACGTTGTACGCGGGCCAGCCAGTCGCCGTCGTCGCTTGTGGCCCTGCAGCCTCCACAGCGGCTTCGGGCTCGGCGACCGCTCGGGCCGAGCGTTGATACGTCGCAGTGCCAAAGCGAAGGTCCGGCCCAATGGTGTCGGCTATGATCCGCCGAGCTTCACGTCGTTCCCCGTCCTTGTCGTACGACCGGAACTCAAGCTCTCCCGATACCGTCACAGGGTCACCCTTCTTCAGAGAAGTAGAAGCGTTCTCCGCGAGCATCCGGAACGCAGACACGTTGTGGAAGACCGGTTCGCCGTCTCGCCAGGTGCCATCTGGGTTCTGAATCCGCTGGTTCACGGCAACGCGGAGTTTCGCGTGCGGAGTGCCGGATTCCCCGATGGTCAGTTCGGGATCTGCGACCAGGTTCCCCGTGATAGTGATGGGGATCTTTGTATTCATGATGGGTTACCTTCCTTAGTCCACGGGCCTCTCCCGACGGACACCTGTGCGTTCAAGGACCAGCAATCTCGGGACCATTCAATGACGCGTTCGGTCCAGGGACGCCGGCATACGTCGGATTGTCCGCAACGGTCCGGTCAGCACTGGCGGCAGCGAACTTCCCCCCGAACCCGGGAGGATCCGAGACCGCCAGGATCCCCTTGGCAGCCCCGGTCACCCTCCCCAGCACGGACTTCGCGATGTCGACTCGAGACGTCGGCACCCAGCCATCTGCGGAACCGTGCTTCAAGTCCTTCTCCGCTCTTATCACTGCGTCTGCCCAGCCAGCGAGATAGGACGCTGATTGCGGTCCACGATCGATGCCGTGGGCCCGCAGGACGGTATAGGCAACTGATTCGGCTTCCACTTCTGCCAGGCCGCGATGGTTCGCGCTGCTGCCATACAGTCGCCCCAGACGGTCGTCCGGTCCGTGCAGAAGGACGTGACCGAGCTCGTGGGCAAGAACCGCTACCCGCTCCTCGTCGTTCATCCAGGCACCGACTTGAATTCGACGAGCCTCAAAGTCGGTATAACCACTGGTGTAGCCGTGTTGAAATCCCGACACCTCAACCCGGAAGCTGTGTTCCTTCGCAACCTCCCGCAGGGAACTCCACAGGTCACCCACGTCCGCCCCACCGTGAGCATCAGCACGAGGCACCAGCAGCGGCGTGCCCTCCGTTTGGGTGACGTCAAAGACCGCCTGCCCGCGCCAACCCGTGATCACGTTCTTCTTGCCCCTGCTGACAGCATCATCAGGTGCAGCCTGATTCGCTGGCAGGAGCTTGCGCTTTCCGTCAGGCAAAATCAGTTCCTGCATCGAGGCCGTCCGGGGCGCGATCACCCAGAGCGCGTGCTCTCCCCGCAGAACCGTTCGCCCATGCCGGGCCCACTCTTTGTAGCCGGCCACCAGCGTCGGCTCTTGTGTACCGCGCTGTGCCATCTGCATCATCAGCAGGGCGACGTTACCTCCGGAGTACCGCCACAGGGTTGCGGACGCGTCGAGCAGAACTTGCCAGCGCATGGGCGAATCAATGGCTTCCTCAAGGGCTGTATGGAGTCCCCTGGTCAGTTCGGCTATGCGTTCCTCGGGTGACAGGCGTGCGATCGACGGCGGCGCGGCGGCTTCTTCAGCCCCGCTTGCGTCAGCATTCAGTTCAGATGCAGAGGCCACGACAGCCATCCTTCGTGCTTCTAGACAGCCCTAGAAAGGGATCACCTGTTCATGTCGATGGAAGTTGGCAACGGCATGACGAAATCAGATGCGGGTCTGGTGGGTGCCCAGCTTCCAGTCGTCGAAGTCCGGCTCGGCCGGCACAATCCTCGCGACCGGTTCCTTATGGGCCTGCAGCCCGACGCACCCGGCGGTCCGAGTGTGGGATCGGAGACGTTCGACGCCGTGGGGCAGCCTCTCGTGGAACGCCAGTGGACCGAATCCCGAGTCATCTGACGTGAAGGACGCCGCTTCCGCCCGTTGAAGCGCATACAGCTCCGCCACTATCTCTGAGTGCCGCCACCAACAGTCCGGCACCACTGACGTCGTCAGCTGATAAGTGGCAACAAGCCACCGAACCCAATCGAAGAGGCCCTGCCACACCACCTCCGCCTGCGTAGATGACATATCCCGCCACCGATGGGTCACCCCGACGCTGCGCGGCGAGGGCTGGAACGAGGAACGGAACAGTTCCGCCGTGAGTTCATCATCCAAGTCAGATACGCGCCCCACCTCGAAGTCAGAATCGTCCGCCTGGGTACTCATGAGTCAGCCTCGTTGTTCGCTTCCTGCCGACTCAGGTGGCCGGCGGCTAGCTCTCTCTCGGTCTCCAACTTCGATCGCCCTAGCTCAGCGGCATCCTTCCGCCTATGCCAGTCACGCAGGTCCAAGAGAATCGGCCTCGTGCGGCGACCAAGCATGAGCGCCGTGCCAACAGGAAGACGCCGGATCTCATCCAGACGGATCACCGGACTCTCTCGAATCTGCTCGCCGTCCTGTCGTCCTTGAGAGGACCAGGAACGAGTGTTTAGGATCAGGCTCCGCTCCCCCAGCAGACCCGCCAGCGAGCGCAGGTCACGCTCATCCGAACCTCCGCCAAAAATCACCTTGATAATCGCGGAATCCCAGATGGTGGCCGCCTCCTCGATCGACCATCCACTCCGCGCCTGTGAAAGGGATTGCAGAACCACCAGCGTCGAGATGCCGATACCACCACCATCAGAGAGCACCACAGGCAGACCGGGCCACGGCGACAGATTCGCTATTTCGTCGAGAATCAGGGAAAGCGGTGGATCGAGTCGGCCTCCAGATGCGACGAAGGCCAGCTCTCGCGCGGCGTTGTCGATGTCGTCGATCAGAGCGGACAGGTAGGGGCCAGCGGCCGCCGCTCCAGAGCGTGTGCCAATCAGGTAGAGAGTCCCCCGCTGCCTAATGAAGTCCTTGGGGTCAAACTCTTGAGCTTCGTCCTCTGGGTTCAGTGCCGCCAACACCCTCGGAGATGAAAGCGGAGCCACGGCTGCTGAGACACCAATCCAAGAGTTGGAAGTGTTCCGGGGGTCGTCTTCCAAGATCCCCATCAGATCTGCCTGCCACCCCAGTGCCGCGCCGGGACGCCCCAGGATATCCAGCGCTTCCCTGGCCAACACCGGACTGGACGACCATCTGCGGAATGCTGCGATGCCCTCCCCTGACAGCGCTGCCGCATGGAGCAGGCACTGGAGCACGATCAGCGAGCGCTTTTGCCACGCGGCGTTCTCGCCCTTCATCTCTGTATCTGCAGTGATCACAAGAGCCCGTCGGGTTGCGATATCGGGGTCACCGCAACCACGTACCGGCGACCAGCGCAGCGTCGTTGGCAGACCCGACATGCCCTGAGGATCAAAGACTGTAACCGGCCGCCCATCAGACATCCGCGCTCGCATCGTGACCACCAGGTTGTCAGCTCGCGTTGATGTGGTGACAACAGCACCGGGCGCATCGAGAATCGCATTGATGACCACGTATAGGCCCTTGCCCGAGCGAGGAGCCCCCTGAATGACCATCGACTCTTCGGTGGAAACATGGATGGTCACCCCGCGGGAGCGCCCAAGTGTCCACGAAACATCGTGAATGCTCGGCTTGCTGAGGCCCGGGCGAGTGTATCGCCCACGCTTGCGAACCGCTCTGGCTCCGAAGTCCCGAAGTATCTCTGCCCGGCCAGCCACGCCATCCCTGCTCAGGATGTCCTGCCGTAGCCACGCGCCGGACTGTTTCCAGGTTCTCCACGCGAGGGCCGACGCAGCGGCGAGCGCCGCAAGCAACGTGAGGACGACTCCCACAATCCACCAGACTGCAGCCATGTCCAAGGTGCAGTTTCGGGAGGTACCTAGAATCCAGTCCGAACGGCCGGCAATCAGACCAATGCCTGCAGCGGGGCTAAAGAACGACGGCGGCCTGCCGCCACAACGCACAGCGCCAGCAAGCTGTGCAGCTGCTTGGACCAACAGGCAGAAGGCCATATAGCCGGTCAACGCCCAGAGTCCTGCCGCGACCAAGGGACTGCTGCTTCCCGGCCGACTCCTCACAGGTGCATCCGGTCATCAGTGCCAAAGACTTCCAGCTCGTCGGTGGTCACTCTGTTGGCAACGATGAATGACCGGTTTCCGACCTTCCAGAGCCCGACGCCCTTGGGCAGGTTCTCAACATGCTCGCACTCAGCTTCGGTCAGGCCCAGGGCTTCCTTGGTCAGGCGCATGGCGTCATGCTTCTGGCGATAGATGATGCGTGTGTCCGCTTCTGTCAGCAGCCCCAGGGCTTTCTGACGGTGACCGCTGGTGCTGTCCCCGATCTCGTTGAGGTCAGCCACTTTGTGCATGATGAGGAGGTTGGCAATCCCGTAGGTTCGCGCAAGGCGCCATTGCTCGCTCATCTTGGCCAACATGTATGGATCTGCGAGCATCCGCCAACCCTCGTCATACACCACAAGCCGCTTGCCGCCGTCGGGGTTTGTCACTGCTGCTTCCAGCCACGTCGCGCTACAGGCTGCGGCAAGGGATAACGCCTGTTCGGACGCACCGATGAGTGCGGACGTGTCCATGACCATCATTGGCGCGTCGGCGTCGAAGGCCACCGTGGACGGCGCATCGAACATGCCTTCCAAGTCGCCGGATACCGTGCGCCGCAGCGAGTGACTGACCGATGCGCCGCCGTCTTTACCGACAAGCGCGAGCGTTTCTGCGGAAGGACTCAAGAGGTGGTCCAGCACCATAGGAAGGGTCGGCGTCGAGTTTTCCGCGGTGGTTTCCATGAGGGCCATGTCGAGGGCGGTGTGCTCAACGGGATGCAACGGTGTGCCCTGACGCATGAGAGATACCAGGGCCACTATCAGTTGCCGACGCCGCTGCCGGACGACAGCCTTCCACTGGGTGTCGGACAGCGACCTGGGCCGTGGACCAGCATCCAGAGGATTCACCCGTGCCGTGCGCCCAGGACCTACGGAAATGACCTTGCCGCCCACCGCCTTGGCCACCGAGACCCATTCGCCTTTGGGGTCCGATGCGACAGCCGCTTTCCGTCCCAGCGTTATGGAGCGCGCAACCAGCGACTTCCCACACATTGACTTGCCTGTGCCTACAGTGCCAATCACGACGATCGATGGACCGCTGATGATTCCTTTGTCGTACAGGATCCACGGATCGTAAGAAAAGGCTCCCGAACCAAAGACGTCAGTTCCCATGTACGTTCCCTCGTGGCCAAGTCCTGACTCCGTGATGAAGGGGTAGGCCGCCGCGAAGGTCATTGTCGAGGCGCGGTGAGGTGCCGGCCGCAGTCGATGCGGTCCCCATAGTGACTGCCGTTCCCTGCTCCCCCAATCACCGACAAGGCGCTCGCGTTCACCGCGCCGTTCCAAGGCTTCATCGATCCGCTGTCCGAGTTTGCGCCTCTGTGGCAATGACTCAGCGGCTGTCGCCTTTCTGAGACTCTTGCGTTCGGCGCGAGTGCCCGACGGCGTATAGGTCACCTCTTGGTTCTTGAGGCTCATCGCAATCCCCTTCCCAGAGGCAGTCCGCCCGCAATGAATGCTGCCCACTGCTGCCCTGCAAGCAAGCGAAGTTCAACGAAAGCACCGGCTGCTGCGGACTCGAGTTCATGGCGGTGTCGGGCAAGATCCTCCAAGGACGCCGCGGTGATCGTCACGAAGGCGGTCGGACGAACATCGCCATGACCAGCCACAATTTCTTCTTCGCGTTGCGAGACCTCTTCTTCCTCGGCTCGCTGCTCCCTGGTCGTGGGCCGGTCGAACCGGGCATTGATCCTGCGACGGGTTTCATGAGCTTCCTGGGCCGATCGGATGTCCCGCAGCGCCTCCAAGGTGGGCACAGCGCGAATCACCTGAGTGACGGTGTGCCGGAAGTCGCCGACATAAACCAGCGGGTGCAGGAATCCGGGATACACCTTTTGCCGGGGCCACTCTGCGACCCAGAAAGTCTGGTGGAATCCAGAGTCCGTACGGAGATAAGTCCAGTGCTCCTCTACGGCCATGGGGCTCGAACTCAGTCGCCGCCTCCCAGTCCGCTGGTCATGCTGCGGCTCGCTGTCATTCTTCGCCGACCCTCGCGAGACCGTTTCAGGATCAAAGGAACCCCTGAACACTTCAAGTAACCGGGACTCCGAAAGCCACTCGTCTACCCGCACTCCATGAGTTGCCAAGGATGTAGTGATTGCCTGTACTTCCAAGCGCAGAACACGTTCGAGTCCGGCTACCCCTCCGCCCGATTCCTTGATGCGCCTCCTCGACTTAGCCGTATCCACAACAACGGACAACAAGACGTCGTGGCTCATGGCGGATCCAGCTGCAGCTATCAAGTCTTGATACGCCAACTCGCCCCACGAACTGCCACCAGTTCGGCCGCCGTTTTGCACGATGGTGTGGTCATAGAAATCTTGGAGGGCCGACGATGGATACGGAACCGTGTAGTCCTGCACGGCGATTCTTGCTATGTCCGAGCGTTGCGCGAGTCCCGCCTGCACACGCGACCATGCCTGGGCGGCCCACGCTTTGTCATCGTCGTCGAGGAGAGCGAAGGACCTGGTGGTACAACGCAAGACGACGGTCGCTTCCTTACCCTGAGGGTCGACGATGAAGCACTCTCCACGGCTGGTCATCTGGAGCTTGAGGCTGCCGAGTCCGCCTGGCAGCGCAAGCTTTCCCGCTTTCAGCGCCTTCTCGGGGCGGGCGAGGTAGCGGGTCTGCCCCAGGATCACTCGAACGAAGAACAGTGTGATGAGGCTGACCCAGATGGGATAAGGAATTCGAGCGTGCTGGAGCACTCCCATGAGCATGAGTAGCAACCAGATGGGACTCATCATTGTCAGTCCGACAGGACCTCCCGCCGCAGAGGCAATAATCGCGGTCAGGATACCGAGGGCTAGCAACAAGAGCTGGTACCACTTGAGCCCCATGAAAATGCCACGGCGCTCGTATCGGGGAAATTTGACGGCCTCAAGGGCGCGCGTGTCTTCAGTCATGGGGTTTCTCCGGAGGGAAGTGCCCCTCAGAAGCCTTGGGCATGATGGGCGGCAATTGGGATGTGGGCAGCGCGCTGCCGGGACTTCGCACTTCGGGCTGCCGAGGGGTTGTGGGGGCGTTTGCCCTAGGCGGTCCGGCGGCCGGGTTCCGGCCCGTCGGCGAAGGTGTCGCAGACGACGCCTGCTTACTCTGCTCGGTGACGACTTCTCCCCTCACCACGTTGTCCTTCCTTGCGGCGCCTCCGCGGGCAGAGGTTGCTCCGTAGGATGCCGAAGCGTTTACACCTGAGGTGAGTTTCGGCGTCGTACTCGTCAGGCTTCGCGGCAGGGGCACTGAAGGTGCCAGCGCGCGCGTGGGGATGTCTCTGCGACTTGAGGGAATTGGTCTAGCTAGTGACGATCTGCCCAACATTGATGCGATCGTCATGCGGCCGCCGAGTTGTCGGCTGAACTGCCTGGAGACGACGCTGCTGCTGCGAGCAAGAAGGTGGCCGCCGCCTGCCGTTTGAGCCGCGGCTGCGAGTTCGCCACCCGCAAAGCTCACCAGCCTCAGCGCCATCAGTGGCGCTCCGCAGGCAAGAACCATACCGACAGTGCCGGCCGCCAGCCCGGCAAAGGACGTCGAATCCGCAAATAGTTTGATCGCCGCGGCCAGTACTGTCGCCGCCAGTGGCTTCGCCAGCAAGAGCGCGACGACGACTTCGCACCACCGCCCGGCCCAAGCCTTTGACTTCTCCCAAGGCATCATCATCAGGGCGACCGGCGCGACAGCCGCGAGGACGGCGAGGGCGAACGTCCTGAAGATCATCGAGCACATGAGGATGAACGCCAGAATCCAAACGACGATGACAGCCATTACGGTCACTATCGCGCCACCGACGGCTCCGCCTTGATTGCCCGGCGCAAGGGAGATGACGTTCCATTCGCGCTCGGAGCCTTCGGGAGCTCGTTCGAAGCCGAAGAGCCGCATGAAAACGACATACGGATCTGTCCCGATGGACTCCAGAAGAGCGGTCGAAGCAGAGTCAGTCACTCGGGTGAGCTGCTGCACTAGGTAAACCGCTGCGGCAACCAAAGGTACCGCAGCGGCTCCCCCGACGAGCGCCCTAATCAGGCGGCGTGGTTGCTGGCTGATCAATCCGGAGAGGAGTTGAAGGATCATCACAACCACCAGCGGAGTCATCATTACTATGACCCACCAATTGGTGAGTCCGCCGATGGCAGCCCATTGTGAATCGTCGACTTCGGAGACGCGGAAAGCCCCAGTGATGAACCCCCACATCCAGGAGGCGATGTTCTGAAGGACGGTGGCGAAGATTGAAGTGATGGAACCTTGGACGCCGTCGTTGGCTTGTGAAACCAGTCCGCAGCCCGGCGGCCACCACCCATTGAGGTCACATTCGATAGGCATGATCGCGCGCGGCTAGAAGCCCAACGGAAAGGCCGTCTGAGACCAGAGTATGTATCCGTTGATGCCGCCGAGGATTGCCGCGACTGGGCCTGTCCACAGCAGGATCACCCCACCGCCTGAGGCCAGTCTCGAGGATTGACTCAGTTTGCCGGCCAACAACATCGCCGCTCCGATGATCGCCACGATTGCAATGACGATGAAGGCGCCGACGAGGATGCCGCCGCCGATCTGCTTGAGGGACTCAAGAAAAGGAAAGTTCGCGTTTGGTGTGATCCCAGGATCCACCGCTGCCAGTACCATCTGGTGCTCCATCCAGTCGTCTTCCAATGGAATGAGCTGATTGGGCTCACGACTTCATGGAGATGGAGGGAGGCAACGACATGATTTCCGAGGCCATCGTCGGCGCCCCCAGAGTTCATAGCCTTCTAGCAAGGACGGAGCGCTCCTTAGCGGAAGAATGCTCCCGCGCCTCTGGTTCGATGAGCCAGCTCCGGACGCTGGTCTAACAATGTGACGCCAAGTGCTAAGTTGTCTTAGATCTGCCCGTCCGAAACTGGGGAACAAGTCGTTGAAGCTCAAGGCGCTGCGTGTAAGAAACTTCCGTACAGTCGGCCCGACTGATCAAACCCTCACAATTGGCGAAGGAGGTACAACGCTCGTCGGTCCAAACAACACCGGTAAGACGAATCTCCTACACGCAGTCGAGCTGTTCTTCACGGGCCCTGACAACAAATTTGGGTTTACCAAAGCCCGCGATCTTTCGTTCGTTGCCGGGTCCGGCAAAACAAGCCTCGTAGCTACCTTCGCCGGCGTGGACGAGGAAGATCACCCCGATTGTGCCATCTTCTCGGCTTACGACCGGCTTTCAGAGTTTGTGGACGTAAGAGTGCGCGATAGTGCGGAATTCACACTCTCCCTGGTTATGTCTCCGAGTGATAACCCTGTCTACCAGTTTTTCCCGAATGCGAAGAAGACAGGGACACCTGCCGAGCAAACGGCCTTCAGTCGACTCCAGTCAAAACTAGTGGCTGATCTCCTGGGACTTTTCTCCGTTCAGTACGTTCCAGCCGCCAAAACAATGGATCAGCTGAATGCGGAACTATTGATGCCTTTCATGGTGAAGAAGGTAGCTGAAACAATATCACCCTACGTCTCAGAGATCGAAAGCTCACTTGAAACCGTAGCCGGAACAATCAATTCTGCTCTCATGAAGGCAGGGCTGGCTCATTTCGTTGCATCATTTGGATTCCCCAACAACTCACTTGAAGGGCTTCTAACCGGATTCGACTTTGCCCTAGGAGATCCCACGAGGACATCGATCCAGCACAAGGGGCAAGGTGTGCAGTCAGTAGCCCTCCTCGCCAGCTTGATCTGGATCTCCGAACAACTACGATCTCAAGGTGCAAGCCCAATTTGGCTTCTGGAAGAACCTGAGTCATATCTCCACCCTGAACTTTCCCGCTCGGCGCTCGATCTTGTCGAACAGTTGAGGAAAGATTCCACGGTCCTGATCACCACCCATGCCCTCGCGTTTGTTCCGCGCAATGTTCACCGCATCAGCGGCGTATCTTTAGTCGATGGCACTACAAGAGTGGATGCGTTCCGTAACTACCGTGAGGCAACCGAGAACCTCAGCCAGGCCTTGGGCGTGGCCTTTAGCGACTATTTCAATCTTAGTGACATTAATGTTCTAGTTGAAGGTCAGTCGGATAAAGATCTAATTCCTTGGGCAATGAAGACTATAGATGCGATATCAGACGCAGAACTGCCACTATTGTTCATGGCCGAATTTTTGGATTTCGGTGGGGTCAAACACCTTTCGGGATTCCTAAGAGCTAACTATGGGTTTATCAGGCGCGAACGAGTAGCCGTTCCTGTATTTGATGGCGATGAAGCTGGAATAAAGGAAAGGCGCGAGTTGCAGCAGTACTTTGGCCAGAAGCAGATCCCCTTCCAATCTAATCAGGACTACTTATCCGTCCGCGACCGGTTTGCTATTGAGGGTCTATTTCCGGATCCCTGGGTTCAGGATCTTCATCAGGAGCACCCCTCATGGTTTGAGATTTTCTCGGAAGACTCTCAGGGCGGCCTGGAGCCCTTCAAGGTCAAATCGTCCCACAAGACATCAGTTATCAACGCTCTTTGTAAGCGCGCTGAACTCGATAATAGCCAATCCTGGGCCGGTCCTTGGACAAACTTCTTAATGGGACTAGAAAAGGCGCTGGCTATCCAACGGCAGCGTTTGGAGCAGGACCGAGCTAGCGAGCTGGCAACAGACTAAGTCATACCCAGTGATTGGTGGATTCGTGCGGAGCCCACCGGCTACGCACCGCGGTCTAACACCTTCGCCCCTCCGCCCAAAGGAACATGCCTGGGACCGATCACTGCCCGGTTAGTATTCACCACGAAGTCTTTGTTCTGCTTGAGTTCGGAACGCGTAACGGCGAAGTGGTGTACTCGACGCTGCTCAGGTACCAGGTTGCCGAACTCCCTCGCCAGCCGAAACACCATGCTGGCGCTTCTCCTAACGTGCATGCTCCGCCAGTCTGGCCACTTTTAGCTCTGCAAGCGATCAATCGAACGTTCGCTCAGTCAAGATTATTCGCAAGCGGCTATGTCCAGTCACCGATCCACCCCTGATTTTTGACAAATCGTGTGTCCCCGCGCTTCGGACTACGTTCCACGGATACGGTGGACGCACTACAGCCGCTCGGCTCCGCCTTCGAGTCGGCACCGACTACAGTGCGTCACCGTCGAGAATGCACTGAATATGGAGGATGACAACGCGTGAAATTGCCAAGCCAACTAGTCGACAAACTAGCACTAGAAGAAGCGGCAGTACGGTCAGTGAATCCGCCAGGCTCTCAGATGCCCTTACTTATTTCGCAGCGTTGTCTTAGTGACGCAACTGTCGAACTGGCGCGCCACACGAGCGCTCAAGTTACATCCAGTTACTCACCAATCGTCGAAACAATCACCATGCCGAAAAGGGGTCATGGTCCCAGGCCGATAACAATACTTCCACCAGAGGCACGCGTTCTTTATGAGGCTCTAGTTCGGCGACTCGAACCACACTTTCCCCCTTCATCACGGGACGTCGACATAGATGTACACCGGAAGTTCGGCACTGCCGATGCCGTAGAGGCAGAACATTACATTGTAGACTTTGATATCGCAGCATTCTATGAGTACGTCGACCATGAGATCTTAGCCGATGAGCTTCTAGTTCAGACTATGGATTCAAGTGCAGTAACGGCGCTAAGAGACCTGTTGTGCGAGATGTTTCCTCGCAAATCAGGACTACCTCAAGCAATGCAGCCCAGCCACCGCTTATCTGATGTCTACATCGAGAGGCTCGAGCGCCAACTCGCTAGGAAGGGCTTCGTCGTGCACAGATATGTAGATGATTTTCGCATAATTGCTAACAGTCAAAGCTCGGCTCACGATGCCATCGAATACGCGGTAGATATGGCCAGGGACATTGGCTTAGTACTCGCCGAGGGGAAGACCAAGCTACGTCCAAAGTCACGTGTGGTTCATGAGATTGAAGAGATTAATCTTGCTTTCGGCGAATTTAGGAGCCAGGCTGAAGAAGAGCTCCGGGCAATTGAGACCGAACATATGGGATACGATGACACACCGTTCATTGATGATGACGACTCCATCGAGCCCGACGAAGACGACGTTGACTTTGTCTCTCTCAGCCGCGTGATTGAGGACTGGAGCAGAGGGGAAAAACCTATGCGAGGTGTGCACGCCCACTTCGGCCCGGGAGCTCTTAAGCGTCTTCGCTCTGCTGCAGAGCGAGTCAACGATGATTGGCTCATTGCAATAGTTGAACGAGAGCCAATCCGCCTTTATGAGACAATTTCCTATTTGCGCCGCCGGTCGGAAATGGTTCAAAACTGGTCCACGCTGAAACGCCTTTCCGACCTTCCTCGGCAAAGCCCATGGGCAAAGTTGTGGATGATCGCCCTAGCCGAACAGCTGGAACCCGGCGAAACCGACCAGCAAGAGCAATTCATGAGTTGGGTCAAACCACTCCTGGGAGACCGACACGAGACGGTTCGAGCGGAAGCTGCATGGTTCCTGTCACGGAGAAAGGCGATAACTTTGGACGAACTCACTGATCTTTACATGCAGGCTTCTGATGTCACCCGGGCAGGCATCGCCGCTTGTGTGGGGTCGATCGACGGAGCCAATGAGACCAAGATTGGTAAAGCCGTTAAGGGTGACTCAGCGCTTTCGAAAGCCGCATATAACTGGGGAAGCTCATATGCTGATTGATGCTTCCGTCTATAAGCTTACGGAAGATACCATTAGATCACTAAATTTGATCCGAACAAATTGGAATAATGATGTGAGCGGCCAGATTGTCGCTGTTGCTTCTCGGGTCGAGGCATTGGTGGATCGCTTCATAGATTTACTCGTTTCCGAGTCCCAAGTGGACTCAACTCCGCTTGGAAGGGCGCTCCTAAAGGAGAATAATGGTGCTTTCCACCAATCATGGCCCGCCAGAAATGCAGTGTTGAAGAATGGCTTTGATGTCCAACTGGCCAGCATGCCGATGTGGGCAGATATGGACCTTGTAATCGATATTAGGAATGCCATCGTTCACGGGGATGGCAACCTGACTGATCGACAGGCGAAGGACATCGCTTCCTTGATCAACATGCGAAAAAGGGTTGCCAAGGTTTTACATTCAGAAATTCAGGGCAGGGTTGTCCGCCTGAGTCCTGAATCTGGTTCCCTCAGTGCAGAAATCGGAGTGAAGTTCGTACTGGCTGCAGATGCGGCGGTGTCATCAGTCAGGCCAGCTCTCGACCCTTGAGATCTAGCGCGCCTAAGCCACACCAGGGTGAGTCTTTCTCGGGGTAGAGCGTCGAAAATTCGAGGCTCTCGCACATGGCCGCGTTGGAAGTATCACGGTGTTCCATCATTCCATCTATTCCAACAAATTGAAGAAGGCGCTTCCCTGGTTCCAGTCAATCGGATGCAGTAACGTCCCAGCGGACGGGTTGAGCGCGCTATACATCATGCCGTTGCCCGCATAGATCCCCACGTGCCCCCAGTTGTTTGGACCTTGTGGGTTCTGCACGACAAGGTCCCCGATCTGTGGGCTATCCGTCATTCGCCCGACCCGCCACTGCTCCACACGAGGCAATTCGATCCCAACCTGCCGATAGATCCACTGCACGAATCCCGAGCAGTCCCAGGCCTTGAAAACCGTCCCACCCCAGACGTAGGCACCGCCCACACCCATCTGCGTGTAGCGCAAAATCTCTTGCCGGATTTGGGGCAAGCCTTCTGCGGAGACCAGCTGAGGCCGGCCGCCCTCCCCCGCGCGGCACGTCGGGACCGTGGTGACACCCTGGAGCAGGTCAACGATGGCTGTTGCTTGTGGTTCCCATCGAGCATAAAGCTCTGGAAACGCTGAGACCTGGACTGCTTGGGCTGCTTGCCCTTTGCTCATGGCAGACCAGCCTGGCACATCCAGCAAACCTCGAGGACTACCTTGATTCGGTCCAGCCGGCCCTCCATAGAATGCCCGTGCGTTGTAGGAAAGATCCATCAGCTCCGCAACGGTTCCCCATCCAGCCGCTGGTCGCTGCTGGGCCGAACCTACTGAGTCATGGTCATTCCCAACCCCGTCGTGTGGAAACTGAAACGACGAAGGGACATTCGCATTGGCGAGCATCCGGAGGGTCGACTCCTGGAGAGACATCATAATGGCGATCACCATCGCCTCCCGAGGAACGCCAAGTTGCTTCCCGACGGAAGTGTACCCCTGCGCCACAGCAATCTGCCCTGCAGAGAGTCCAACGGCTTGACCATCCGGCCGAGATCCACTGTCGGCGAGGACGCTTTGTGTTACAGCGCCGCTACTCGACACACACCCGACAGGTGATTCCCGCTTATCGCCCGCCAAGGCTAAAGCGACCGTACTGACCGCAACACCCAGCGAAAGCACGATCACGAGAACGACTGCGGTTGCAGCCCGTACGAGCGTTCGGCGCCTGAATAGGACCATCGCCCAAGCCGGATGCGGCATCAGTAGACGATCCGGCTAGTCGAGGCATAGAAGCCGACCATTTGGCATCGATCAGGCAGGGCGGTCGCTGCAGGCGGGCAATTAGCCATGACACTGACCGGCGCTGTGTATGAATTGCTGCTACTGACTGTCTGGTCAACGACCTTGAGTCGAACCGTGCAGACATGAAGCCCCACCCACGGAGCCGGCCGTTCGCGAACTTTCACTAGTTCGTTGTCGCACGCCATGGATTCGAACGTTGCAACCCTGTAGGCACCTTGGCCCGCAAGCGAAGCGAAGGACCCCGCGTTTACTCCCGTTGCCTCAAACTCCTGGACCAGGACGGCCAACGGATTTGATCCGTCAGGGAGAACGAACCACCAACCCCGAATTCGAGCGTACACATCCGAATAGGACGAACTTCGGGTATCCCAGCTAAAGATAGCCACGGCAGCCGCGGAAGCAAGCGCCCGATAATCGGCAGTGACAGGCGGAACCGACGTCGGCACCTTGGAAAGTGGACCTGACCTCGTTGGTTTCGCTGTAGTAGTCGGGGAGGTGCTTGGTGGAGCATTGCTGGCTTGAGACTCCGCCGATGGGACGTCCGCGCCTTTTGTTGAAGGAGACTCCCGCGGTGCGACCAGAACGAGAATGAGGGCGCCCAGGATTGCCGCCAGTGCTAAACCAAACACCCACCGACGAGTTGTTCGCCCACGCCAAAGGGATTCCACTATGTCTGCCTCCTAACCTGTTCATTGCCCAGCTCCCCAATGAGCCACATGAGTCAAACGGCCGAAGCCATGGAACTGCGAATGACTCTCCATGCCGTTTGATAAAGGCGACGGGCAGTGCCAATTTGAACTGCCACATACCGATCACTGACTTTGAACTCCTCGGCAACCGCTGCTATGGCAACCTGCCGTTCAATGCCGTGATGTTCGGGCAGAACGATTGCTTCTGCCACATCCCGAAGCAGGGGACTCGGCAGGCAACCAACGGCGTGCCGGCACAGACCGGGAATGTCGTGCACAGCTTCAGGATCTACATCCAACGCTTTGCTTATTGTCTTTGCAGTCTGCCGAACCGCCGTGACTGCGTTCCAGCGGCGACGGTCTTGCGGCGACGGAGGGGCGTATCGTCGCGGCTCGGTCAGGCTGCCCACCGCCAGGCGCCATACCGGAGCTGACACAGCGGCCCGAGTCAGCCCCAAAACCATGTGCGCCCATTCTTGATCGATGATCTCCTCGGCTTCGCGGTAATCACGGGACACGACCAACACCGTTAGCTGCCGGACCATCTCCGAGCTCTCACCTTCGCCCGGATCTATAAGCAACGGAAGCGTCTTGTGGCCGAGCTCTCTACGGACGTGCGCGGCACAGACATTTCCGGTGACGCCTTGCACCCAGGCTTCGAACGGAACTCCAGGGATTTGTCGATAATGTCCGCGGGCCACCCCGTCCCAGACAGCCATCCTGATGTCTTGCATGACATCGTCCACATCGCACGAGCGGCCGATCCGAGCCAAGTGCGAGATGACGTAGCGACGCACGCCTTCGACGGCTCCCATCATTTGGTCGACGGGAACTCGCAAGGTCGGTGTTACCGGGCTAAGCAGCGAAATGTCCACCGGGGATGAGTTTGAGTTCTTTATTTCAGCGTTGCCCGCCAGGTGTTCCAGGCTCATGGCTCTCACCGCTTCGACTAACGGATTCGAATAACTTCAGCGTCACCAGATGGGGCGACTCGACGTGGGCAGGAACGATCCTGATCACAACACAAGCTTCTAAAAATTATTGTCGAAGATAATTAAAGTATCGTCAAGACTCTGGTTCTTACTTTTTGCATGTTGTTCCGCAAGAATGGAGCCATGCCACGGATCACGCAGCCTCACGACGACGCCTGGTCGCCTAACGTTGAAGACGCCGTGGCGACGTTCGGAAACCGCTCACGGAATGAGATTCTGAGGTTCCTGACGGCAAATGGTCCTGCGTCCAGAGGGGATATCGTCGCAGCGGTCAGCGCCGGCGAGCCCAGCGTCGCCAAACACCTCATAGCCCTTGAACAGGTCGGCGCCATTGAGGTCGATGTGGAGGCCGGACGGCGCCACGGCCGGTCTCCTCGCTACTCAGCGAATTCTGCCCGCATCAAGGAGTTGCTGGACGCCCATCTCCGGTATGTCTTGGAGGAGTAGCCGCGGCACGCTCCCCATTCGGGTGCAAGTCGATGTCTTTGTTCAGATACTCGGAGATTGCGCGAAGCGTCTCCGGCGAGACGTCCCCGAGCGTCCTAGCAGCGAATGACTTCACCCGGGCTGCCCTCAGAGACTTGACAAACTCCAACTGCGAGTCGATTCGTTCGGGAACGTCGCCTTCGACGCCGTTCAGCAAATAGGAGGGATCGACGTCGAACATCTCGCAGATAGCGGCAAGCAGCTGCGGATCGCTGACCAGGCGTCCTGTCCCGTCCTTCATGTAGAACCATCTGGCCCTGGAGATTTTGATTCCTCGAGCTCGGAGTCCGGCCTCAATCTCCCTGAAAGTGACGGGCGAACCCCTCTCGGCCACAACGACGTCGAGCAGCAGGTTTAGCCGACGGGCGAGGGTCGCCTGTGGTGACAAGTCGCCGTTGCGGCTTACGTCTTTCGCCGGCATGCTCCACCTTTCAACTACCTCGTTCGATGAGAAATTCTGCTGCGTTGCCATCAGTATTCCGCGCGCGCCGTGACTAAACAATCACTGCGCATTGGATCTGTTCCCCTCCTTATATGAGGCGTATCCTGTTGCTGTAGACCCGTCTACAGCAAGCATCCCCCACAAACCTGAGCCGTGGTTTGAATGTCGACATCCATCTTGATGAACCGAACACGGAGCCAGATCCTTCGCTTCCTCATCAGAAGTGGGCCATCGACCCCAGGGCTCTTGGCGTCAGAGGTACACGCCTCTCGAGCAACGATTCGGCGTCATCTCCTCGTCCTTGAGTCTGCTGGTTACATTCAGGCTTTGGCCGACGAGCGTTACTCCGCTCACGCCTCATTCGTCGAGTGTCAGCTAATCGACCTAGCTGCCCAGTACTCAGTGCAAATGCCTCCTACGACTGCGCTCCCGCTTGTTCAGGACTAGAGCCAGTCAGCGGAAGACCGTAGAACCACTCCTCGACCGATCGCTCCCACTTTTCTGGGTCGACATTCCACTCCAGAGAGTGGCCCTCAGATTCAAACTCCACCAATCTGACTAGGTCCGGCCTCAGACAGGCGGCTTTCCTGGATGCTTCGAAGGGTGTTGTGTCGTCCTTCCTTCCATGGAGTACGAGGATCGGTTTGTCCAGTTCAGATGCTCGCGCCAACCAGTCCAGGGAATCGAAGCTTATCGGTTCAGCAAGGCCGGTCACCCGCCGGAGGGCCTTAGATCGAAGAATGGTGAAGCCCAGGTGCACAAGAGGACGAGGTAATCCAGCCGCCTTGGCGTTCGCTGCCAGGGTCGTTCGCCAATCGAAGACTGGAGCGTCGAGAACCATCCCGGCTATTCGTGACGAACTCTGCGACAGGGCCGCCGTTTGAAGGGCGATGGCAGCGCCGAGTGACCACCCAAAAAGGACAATGCGCTCCGCGCCATTGGAAATGGCGTAGTTGATGCCGGCCTCGACGTCGTGCCACTCGCCCTGACCGAGATTGTAACGGCCATCGTACGACGGCGGTGCGTCGCCGTCGTTGCGGAACGAGACTACCAGCGACGTCAGTCCCAGACGCCTCGCGATAGGTATGCCGCGAAGAGTTCCGGCCCGCTTGCCGCCCATGCCGTGGATATGGATGGCCCAGATACCGGACGCGTCACTGGACGGCGGATCGAACCTCCACGCGGGGGCGACCCCGTTCTCGACTGGAATCTCAACGTCTTGGTACGGCAGACCAAGTTGCCCCGGATTCGAATAAACGTACCCACTCCAGATACCCGCCTGGGCATGTTCGAGGTCGCCCGAGTCCACTCGCTCAACCACCCGGACTACCGTGTTTCGGTCGAGGTGGGAGTCAACGACCCGTCCAAGGCATGCGTGGCCTGTCCCCTGCCCAAACCAAATGCTGTATCGTCCCGGCGCCCTCGTTTGTTCCGTAGCGGGAAGTTCAATTTCTAGAGATCCGTCTCCATTGGCGCGCACAGCCCTAACGCCCAAATCCTCGCGACGAATGTGTTTTGGCACCACAACCTGGCGAGCGAAGTACGCTGCACCGGCGACGCCTGCAAGCAAAGCCCCGGATGCAGCAAGAACTCCAACCCTCATAGCCTTACGACTGGTTGCTGTCGGCATCGTCCACCCCCGGGGCCCTCTTTCGATCGTCGATTACTTGGCGGAGCCGCACCAGGGTCTCCGGGGAGATTCCCTGCAACTGACGAGCAGCGAAGTTCCGCACACGTGATTCTCGCAGCGTACGAAGAAGTTCCAGCTGGGCGTCTACAAGCTTTGGTATCTCACCGGCATCGTCCACGAGGTAGTCACGATCCACTCCAAAGAACTCTGCAAGATTGCGAAGCAGCATGGGATCGGTCGCCAGTGAGCTGTCCCCGCTGCGCATGTACGCCCAGCGGGAGCGGGAAAGTGGCGTTCCACGCTGACTCATATGCCGATTGATCTCGGGGTAGGTCAACACCTCCAATCCCTTGGCCTCATAGAGGTCAAGAAGAAGGTTGAGCTTCCGCGCCAATCTGGTCTGAGGGGTTTCGGAGGACGTGGCATCATCCGTCATTTCGCTCGATCCCCCTTCCGTCGACGAATTGGAACTTTCCGCACGATCGGTCCCGCCAGGTGATTCTCTGCAGCGTTCAGAACATTGAGGTCATGGATGTCCAAGGAGCTGCCTAAACCGGGTTCGACTAGCAGTGCGTCCTGTACTTCAACAAGCATTCTATGGAGTCTCTGTGCCCGGTCCTGTTGGCTGAACATTTCGGTGCCTCGCACGAGCCGAACATCTTGCCGTTTCTTCGTTGTCTTTTCCCAGATTTTCGTGAGGCTGCTGACCAACTCGTCCTCGGTCACAGACTCCCTATGGCGGAGAACTCGACGCGCAACAGGCGGTATGCCCAGACCTAGGCAGAGGAAGAACATGGCGGCAACGACCGCCGCATCATAAATAGGTGAGACCGCATGCATAGCATCAAGGCGCCCTTGCAAATGCAGAATGTCCATGACGAGCACCAGCAATACAAGGAGAACGGCAAAGCTACAGCCAACCCCGATGCACGTAAAAGCCGCGCGGAAGTAGGGCCTCGACATGTCGCCACGAAAACGGAAACAGGTAACTCCGGTAACGCCAACCACGTAGCCAATATAAACGAACTGCACGGATGAGTAGACGGCAGCAGACCACTGGTCACCGTAATCCACCATGAAGCGAGTGGAACTACCCTGGGTGACGATTGCACTAAAGCTGGCTGCAAGGCCCACGATCACAACGGTCAAAAGAATCAAGCCAAGAGTGTCTCGTTTCTCGACCGTCTCGTCTGGTGTCGCCGCACGAATGATTGCCCGCGAGAGAAAGTAGATCCCAACAACCATAGAGACATTGGCCAACACGTCAACGAAGTTGCGACCACCCAGTACCGAATCGATGCCCAGATAGACCTGATCGATGTTGAGCGTCAGGGCGACTGAAATCGTGATGGCGGCTTTCAGCACGTTGTGATCGCGCCTTAGCCTCATTCCAGGGAGGAGGCAAATGACGAGTAACCAAATCAAGGCTGCAGCCACAATCTGGATCATTCGAAAACTCTCTCGAAGGACCTTGGTTCCCTGGCACTGTTCCTGATTGCTTCCGCGAAAAGATCCGCGAGCGATTCCGCGGCGGCTTCCAAGTCATCAGTGAAGCTGCTCCGGGCAAGGACGCGCGAGACCAAGCCCACGGGTAGGTTCGGGAACAGGACCTCTATGTAATCGGCCGGGACGACTAATTCGTCGTGCCTCAACACCATGTGTCCGAGTTCATGCAGGACGAACTGCTGCCGGTGCAGCCCAGAAGGACTAATGGCATGCAAGATGATTTCGACTTCGTCCGTGGATAGCCACAAACCACAGATCGATCCTCCATTCAGCGCCCGGGCAGCTTCGATTTGTATCGGCCGATGCCGGACGCCTTCGACCACTTCGACGAGTCGTTCCAGGTTCAGGTGGGTCGGGAGCGTCAGACTGCCGAAAGCTCTCGCGGCTCGTTCCGCCGGCGATTGTCCTGAGGGATATTGATTATTGTTCATGGGCATCCCCAGTGATGCGTTCCCTCGGTTCGATTAACGCCCAATGCGAATTCCACTTCCTGAGCCGGAAACGAACCCTTACAACCATTGAACTCCCGTACTCTGGACATGTCCAGAGCACGGGAGTGATGCGTAGCCTGCCATCCTGGACTTCCGTACCCAAGCCCATAGGACAGCGAAATAGGGACGGAGGTTCACCGTCGATCTGCGCGGGACCGTCTTCAGCAACGATCTGCTTCCTTACGTTCTAGGGTCGTTGATAGGATCCGGTCATGGTCGCTTGGCTGCAGGACCCTCAAAACCTCGAGCTCCTCATGAATGCTTCAGCGGTGGTGCTGAGCGTGCTCGGGATACACTTGACGGCCCGCGGCGCGGCTAGGATTTTGTGGAACCTCATTCGTAAGCGGACTGTGGTGTCCCCCGCCGGGATTCCGTCCGAGTCAAAGCTTGGCGACGCATCCATCATGAGGGACAGTGCTTCGGTTGAGCTGACAAGCTCTGAACTCGAGCGCCGAGTGGAGATCCTGGAGCACCAGATGCTTGACTCGAATAAGCAGGTCAAGAAGCTGCAGTCAGCCCAGCAAGGCACGCGGTCAACTCTGAACGAGCTTCGCAAGGATCACACCGAACTGAGTGAAGACATTGATCGGAGGATCGGTCGCGCATCCCAGGAAAGCATCGAGATCAATGCCGTCGGAATCCCGTTTGTAGTCGCTGGGATCGTGCTCGGGACATGGCCGACCCTGTGGATGAATCTTTGGACCACGCTGGCTTTGATTCCCCTCGCCACGCTAGTCCCGACTTCGATCTGGTGGAGAGCCCGGAAAGCCGGGGCCAGGCCCGCGAGCGGTTAGATTCAGCTTCCACAAGTGGCCCGCGCGGGGCGGCACGGCTGAGGGCTGTAGAACCTTACGCCCTTACATACTTTGCCTTTCGAGGCTGGTTCTCACACAAGTTTGGAAGGATCAGTGTATAGGTCTGAGCGGACAACATTAACGTCAAGTCCATACCTGCGGACTATCTTTTCGATCAGATCTCCGAACCAATCCAGTGCTTTGGGAGCAACGTAGACGCTTCTGATCAAACGCTGAAGATCAACAGGTACGGCTATGACAGCCGGCTCTTCTTTCACGGAGCGCGTCAGAACCCATTGCCCAGACCCTTCGCGCGCATCCTCACCACCTGACGCTCCTCTGTACACGTCCCCTCCAATGCCGGTCTTGGCGATTAGCCTGACCTCTTGCTCGTGCAGGAAACTCTTCCGTTTGTGCATGAATGGACTCAGGCTGTCGCCCTCCGGTATGAACGTCGACGTGTAGTCGACATAATTGACGCGACCGCCAAGAATCTTTCGTTCCGTTGCCAGACTCGTCGTGAGGTCTGCCCAGGTCGTGGTGATGGCTAGGCCACGCCCTTCGCGCTGATAAATCTCCCACATGGCGGCTGACTCACCATCATTCTCGTGCCAGCAACTCATGTGAGTTTGTTTCACGAAGAAATCGCGATGAAGGTCTGAGGCAGCAGTCACAGCCTCAGCAGAAGCCCCGTATTAAAGAGGGCGCATCTGAGCGTTGTAAGGACCCGTTGCTCCCTCCCACCCGTCAACGATCTGATCTGCCCTAGCAAAGTAGAGAGCACTGTCTTCAAGGAGGGACAGAAACTTGGGCAGGTCCATATAGCGCCATAGCCGGCTGCCAGGGTCAGGCTGGTCAGCAAAGTACATATGGGAGTCCGTCTGAAACATGACTGCAAGCTTACCGACCTCCCAAGCGCGTACACCGGAACGATTCAGCAAAACGATGGCGTCGCCGAGCCTGTAGGTTTGGGCAATGGACACGGAGACATTCAGGCTAATAGTTGTCGGATCCTTCACACTATTGGCCGGTGCATTAGGGTCCGGAATCACCGCGACCGTAGCGGCCCGCAACAGCAAAGCCGAGCGCATGGAAGATCGCTTCATTTGGAAACGTGAAAAGTTGGTCGAATTGGTAACGGATCTCCTCGACATAAGCCGTGAGAATCAATTAATGCTTAGGCGACCGATGGATCGCGCGAGAATAGAGGAGCAAGCATCCCGACTTCGGCGAGCTGCCGAGCATGTACTTCTCCTGGACTCTGGAGTGGTAGCCATGACAGGTACCCACATGATCCAAGCCGAACTTGAACGACTGTCCGCTTATGCCAATGCATCCAAAGACCAATCAATGCCGCCCGCCGAGGGAGAAGAACTCGACAACAAATGTCTTGAGGGAAGTGCAGCGCTGCTATCTGCGACAAGGATGATTCTGGGAGACCCCACGCAGTCACGATTCATGAGGCGCTCCGCAGCAAAGATACTCAAACATTTCCGAAAGACCGGGCGTGGACGTCCCCAAGAAGGCTCTTCTTCTCCTGTGTAGATTTAAGCGATGGATGAACTCATCAAACAAGGCCAGTGGTGGTGGCTACTTATTCCGCTTGGCACTGGCCTCTTTGCCCTTGGTGGTAGCTGGCTGGGGGCATTTCTTGGCAGGAGTCACGAACACAAGCAATGGCTACGAGACAGCAAACAAGCAGCATATGCTGAGTTCCTGTCAGCCATTGTAGAAGCAACCTCCACGTTGAATCCCGCCATTGAGGCCAGGGAGGCGCAACGACGAGCCACTGTTGCCCTCAGTCAGATAAGACTCATTGGTGCCCAGAGCGTCACAGCTGCTGCTGTTTCCCTCAGTGCACCTGTCAACGACATGCACCGGCTCAACAGCAACAGACGAGGAATGATCGAATTAGACTACTCAGCGAATGAAGATGAGATACTTGCAATCGGTCCGAGGATAGAGAAGGCCAATAACGAGGTCCCTACCCTGACCAAAGCCTTCGTACAGGCCGCGCGCTTGGATGTCGGCACCAAAATTCCATAACAGCGGCTCCCGCAAGTACGGGCAGGCAGGCGTTGCCCAGTGAAACCTCGATACATCTGGGAGTGCCTAAAGGCCCGGAAGTTCAAGAATCTGGACAAAGTTCACATCAACACCCAAGACTTGCCACGTCGCTCACCAAACAACAATGTCTTAGCCCCTGCCCCCAACGCACGGCCGAGAGGCTTCCACACCGACGTCGTTGCGCCAAAGGCATCCCGTGCAGGGCCGCTCGTGGCGCCACAACTTCGGGTGCAGTCGTCCTTAGGCCAACAGCATCACATGATTTGACCGCCTGCACCCTTTAGCAAAATCAACCGATCATGTCCTTCCTCGGAAATCCGAACATGAAAGTCCAAGCGAGACTGCCACGAACGGATAGAGATGAACCTGGAATTTTTCGAGCCTGCCGAAGCTGCAGCCCTCATGCGCTGCAGTGAAGGCTGGCTGCGTGACGGCGCTGCTGCGGGACGCTTTCCTCACGCGTGCTGGGGCAAGGGAAAGATCGTGTTCACTTCTGAGCACATCGCGGAGATCGCCAGACTTAGTGAGATACTGCCCGGCGCGCACCGAGCGCCCCACGTCCGCGAAGGAAACGAAACCAACGCTCGGCTCATTGGGACTCGAGCCCGCAACCGCATGGCTTCTTAGTGGGCCGGGAGAGGCCAAACCCCTCAGCGCATAAACGCCGACACTGACCGCTCCGTTGCATCCGCCCCAGCCTGCAGCGCTTCCGGCATCAGGTGCCCATAAACGCCCTCCGTGGTCCTAGTTGACGCATGCCCCAACCGACGCGAGATCGTGAAGATGGGGACGCCGTCCTGAATTAGCCATGAAGCATGCGTATGCCGTAGATCGTGAATTCGTGGATTCTTCCGCAGGCCGCGGTCCTGGGCTGCTTTGACCGCTGGCATCCAGTAGTGGTGCCAGAACAGCTTGTGCACGATCCGCTCCCCTTTGGGAGTAGTGAAAAGCAGGTCGCTGCTCGGGCGACCAGCCACCAAGGGAATCAACAGCTCCACAAGGGCAGGATTCAAACCGATGGTCCGCTTTCCGGCGCCCGTCTTTGTCGGTCCAATGTAGAACTGGTTCTTCCCGTCCCGCTTCCAAGCCTTGTTTATCCGGGCCGTGGCCGGCTTCCCCAACAAGTCAATGTCAGCAACCGTGAGAGCCGTCGCCTCACCGAAGCGGGTGCCAGTCATCACCAGGAAGTTCGTAAAGTCCCGATACCGCTCCCCTATGCCGTCCATAATCAGTCCGAACTCCGCATGGGTGAGGAACATCATTTCATCCTCAGCCTTCTCGACGCTCGGCAACTGCACGCCGCGGCATGGATTGCGCGTGATGTACCCCAGCATCTCCGCAGTGTTCATCGCAGCGGAGATCAGCCCGTGGACGTTCTTGATCGTCTTCGGTGAGCGCCCTTTGGCCATCATCGACTTCACCCAGTAGGCAATCAAACGGTAATCAAGCTTGTCGACAGGAACGTGGCCGATGACCTTCTTCACATGCAGATCGAGCATGGTCTGATACGTCTTCACCGTTCCGCTCGACGGCCGGATCAGCAGGTCGATGTGTTCCTGAATAACCTCACCGACGGTCGGCACACGCTTCTGGTTTGTGAGGATCGCGTGCTGGGCGATTTCAAAGTTCTGCCCATTGGCGTCGAGCAGTCGTTTGAGCGTTTCTGCTTCGGATTCACTGGCCACCGTGAGGCCTTGGGCCTTGCCCGTCTTGGGTTCCCGCCAGCGCACCATGAAGGACTTTGAACCGTCCTTTTTAGTGCGTGTGGAGATGCTGGCCATGCTTAAAACGCTACGCCGGTGTACACACTTTTAGGGGTTTTGTACACAGTCAGGGGCCATATAGGCCCCTGACCTGCGACAACACAGTGCCCGAGGTGGGACTCGAACCCACACACCTTTCGATACTGCATTTTGAGTGCAGCGCGTCTGCCAATTCCGCCACTCGGGCGCGGATTACCGGGAAGTTAAATCTCGCTGACTGCTCTCATTTCTGTGAGCAACGCGATCCTTTCCCAGCACGCGAAACTACTCTACATGCAGATAGGCTGATTCAAAGAACCGGGCACGCTGATGCAACAAAAACCTGCCATCAAAGAGTCCACACTAAGATGGACATGAACCCGCCGAACCTTTTCAAGGAGATCCCGTGACCGAACAGACGGAGTCCACACCCACAGCCCAGCCGGCCCGACGCGTTGTCGTAGCCGAGGATGAGACCCTCATCCGCCTGGACATTATTGAGATCCTGAAGGGCGAGGGGTACGACGTCGTCGGCGAGGCAGACAACGGCGAGAAGGCCGTGCAGCTGGCCGAGGAATTGAAGCCTGACCTTGTCCTCATGGACGTGAAGATGCCTGTCATGGACGGCATTTCGGCGGCTGAGAAGATCGTCAAGGCACGTATTGCTCCTGTTGTCCTGCTGACTGCATTCAGCCAGAAGGAACTGGTGGAGCGGGCACGCGATGCCGGCGCCATGGCGTACGTCGTCAAGCCGTTCTCCCCCGCGGACCTGATCCCGGCCATCGAGATCGCCCTGTCCCGCCACGAGGAAATCAAGGCGCTCGAGAACGAGGTCTCCGACCTCCAGGAGCAGTTCGCCACGCGCAAGCTCGTAGAGCGCGCCAAGAGCCTCCTGACCACCAAGATGGGCCTGACGGAGCCGGAAGCTTTCCGCTGGATCCAGAAGACCTCCATGGACCGCCGCCTCAGCATGCGCGAGGTTGCCGAAACCATCATCAACCAGGTCAACTAGCGCCACAAGAAACAAACGCACGACGGCGGCCGCTCACCTCGCACGAGGTGGGCGGCCGCCGTCGTACGCACCAAATCCGCACGCACCAAAGCCGTACGCACCAAAGCAATACGCACCAACAAAACAAAAATGCGGGCCCCACCAAAAGGTGGGGCCCGCATTCAACAACCGAAGAGCTAGCTCTTGGCCTTGGACTTCTTTTCCGGCCACGGGCCAACGGGTTCCTTGCGTGAACCGTCGTCGGTCTTGGAGGTGTCGGCGAGGTCGCCTACCTTGTGGACCTTCAGCGAGTTCGTGGAACCGGCCTGTCCGGGAGGGGAACCGGCAGCGATGACAACCAGGTCGCCTTCCTCCACGAGATCCATTTCGAGCAGGCTCTTGTCAACCTGTGCGGTCATCTCGTCAGTGTGGCCCACGGAGGGAACCAGCACCGGCTGGATGCCCCAGGTGAGGGCCAGCTGGTTCCAGACGTGCTCCACCGGGGTGAAGGCGAAGACGGGCTTGACCGGGCGCAGGCGCGAGAGGCGTCGTGCGGAGTCACCGGACTGGGTGAAAGTACAGATGTACTTGGCATCCAGCTGGTCGGCGATTTCGACGGCGGCACGGGTGATGGCGCCGCCGCGGGTCTTGGGCTTGGTGCCCAGCGGGGGGACGCGCTCGAGGCCGTGGACTTCGGTGGACTCGATGATCCGGGCCATGACCTTGACGGTTTCGATGGGGTACTGGCCCACGGAAGTTTCACCGGAGAGCATGACTGCGTCGGCGCCGTCGAGCACTGCGTTGGCGCAGTCCGAAGCCTCGGCGCGCGTCGGACGCGGGTTGTCGATCATGGACTCGAGGACCTGGGTGGCCACGATGACCGGCTTGGCCCAGCGGCGTGCCAATTCAATGGCGCGCTTCTGGACGATCGGCACCTCTTCGAGCGGCAGTTCAACACCGAGGTCGCCACGGGCAACCATGATGGCGTCGAAGGCGTCGATGATCTCGTGGAGCTGCTCAACGGCCTGCGGCTTTTCGATCTTGGCGATCACCGGTACGCGGCGACCTTCTTCGTCCATGATCTCGTGGACGCGCTTGATGTCTGAGGCATCACGCACGAACGAGAGGGCGATGAGGTCGGCGCCGCGCTTGAGTGCCCAACGGAGGTCGTCCTCGTCCTTTTCGCTCAAGGCGGGAACGTTGACGGCTACGCCTGGCAGGTTGATGCCCTTGTTGTTGGAGACCTTGCCGCCAACGGTCACGGTGGCAACAACCTTGACGTCGTCAACCTCGATGGCGCGCATGGCCACCTTGCCGTCGTCGATCAACAGGGCATCGCCCACGTTGACGTCTTCGGTGAGGCTTTTGAGCGTAGTGGAGCAGATGTCCTTGGTGCCGGGGACGTCTTCGGTGGTGATGGTGAAGGTGTCGCCGACGGCCAGCTCGTGGGGTCCGTCAACAAAACGGCCAAGACGGATCTTGGGTCCCTGCAGGTCAGCCATGATCGCAACAGGCTTGCCCAGCTGCGCCGCAGCCTTGCGGACGTTTTCGTAGGTGATGTCGTGCACGGAGTAGTCGCCGTGGCTCATGTTCATGCGGGCAACGTCAACGCCGGCCTCCAGCACCGCGAGGGTGTTGTCGAAGCTGGAGATAGCCGGGCCGAAAGTTGCCACAATTTTTGCGCGTCTCATATACCTACCCTAAGTAGTTCATGCTGATTGAGTAAAAGGTTGTTCCTGCCGGCGCTATAAGACCGCTATCGCCCGGTCGGTGGGGGCGACCGGTGCCGGGAGAATGGTGCTTCCCATCAGGAACTTGTCCACTGCGGCCGCACATGCACGGCCTTCCGCAATGGCCCACACAATCAGTGACTGGCCACGTCCGGCATCGCCGGCAACAAACACGCCCTCGGTGTTCGTCATGTAGTAGCCGTCGCGGGCAACGTTGCCCCGACTGTCGAACTCTGCGCTGACCTGCTCCGTGATTCCTGCCGGCTCAGCACCGGTAAAGCCTAGGCTCAGGAAGACAAGGTCAGCTGGGATGATCCGTTCTGTACCGGCTTTGGGAAGGCGTTTGCCGTCCACGAACTCGGTTTCAGCAACTTTAACTCCGGTGAGTTTGCCGTTTTCTCCAACGAACTCAACGGTGGATGCAAGGTAGGTACGCTCGCCACCTTCTTCGTGGGCGCTGGCGACCTCGAACAGGGTGGGGAACGTGGGCCACGGCTGGTGGGTGGCACGCTCGGCGGGCGGCTGCTTGCCGATCGCGAGGGTGGTCACCGAGGCCGCCTGGTGGCGATGCGCGGTGCCGATGCAGTCAGCACCGGTATCGCCGCCACCGAGGATGACAACGTGCTTGCCACGGGCGTCGATGTGGTTCGCGGGGTCCTCCCCCGCCACCTTGCGGTTGGACGGGACCAGGTAGTCCATGGCGAAGTGGACGCCCTCAAGGTCACGTCCGGGAATGGGAAGGTCGCGCGGAACGGTCGCTCCGGTGGCAACCACGACGGCGTCGTAACGGCGTCGCAACTGCTCCCAGGTCACGTCCGTACCAACTGCGACGCCGGTCCGGAAGCGGGTGCCTTCGGCCTTCATCTGCTCAAGGCGGCGGTCAACCTGTTCCTTCTCCATCTTGAAGTCGGGGATGCCGTAGCGGAGCAGGCCGCCGATCTTGTCATCGCGCTCGTACACGGCAACGGTGTGGCCCACGCGGGTCAGCTGCTGTGCCACGGCCAGGCCGGCCGGGCCGGAACCCACAACCGCGACCGTCTTGCCGGTCAGGCGCGTCGGAGGCAGGGGCTGGACCCAGTCGTTGTCGAAAGCCTGGTCGATGATGGAGACCTCAACCTGCTTGATGGTCACAGCAGGCTGGTTGATCCCGAGCACGCAGGACGCTTCGCAGGGTGCGGGGCACAGGCGGCCCGTGAACTCCGGGAAGTTGTTCGTCGCGTGAAGGCGCTCAATCGCTTCTTCACCCTTGTCCCGCCACACGAGGTCGTTCCATTCGGGAATCAGGTTGCCCAGCGGGCAGCCCTGGTGGCAGAACGGAACGCCGCAGTCCATGCAGCGGCCTGCCTGGCTCTTCAGGACACCCTTTTCCTGGGCTTCGTACACTTCTTTCCAGTCCATGATGCGGACCGGAACGGGACGGCGTGGCTGCGTCTCGCGCTGCCGGACTTTCAGAAATCCGCGTGGATCAGCCACCGGTTACCTCCAGGATTCGAGACCATACTTCTTCGCCATCGGGGTCAAGACCCTCTTCGATGGCGTCGAGACGGGTTTGCAGGACTGCGGCGTAGTCGCGCGGCAGCACTTTGGTGATGCGGGCGGCAGTGTCGTCGAAGTTTTCGAGCAGACGGCCGGCCAGGACGGATTCGGTTTCCTCAAGGTGCTTGGTCAGCAAACCATGAACGATGTCGCGGTCCTCGGCGTCGAGCTCCAGGAGCTGGAGTTCGCCGGTATCGAGGGCCATCTTGTTGACGCGCTCAGGCTGAAGGTCCAGCACATAGGCAGTACCACCGGACATGCCGGCACCGAAGTTGCGTCCGGTGCGGCCGATGATCAGGGTCTGGCCACCGGTCATGTACTCGCAACCATGATCGCCAATGCCTTCGACGACGGCGGTCGCGCCGGAGTTGCGGACCAGGAAGCGTTCGCCCACCTGGCCACGCAGGAACATCTCACCGCTGGTTGCACCGTAACCGATGACGTTGCCGGCAATGACGTTGCGCTCGGCCTGGAACACGTTGGTGCGGTCCGGGCGGACGATGATGCGTCCACCGGAGAGGCCCTTGCCCACGTAGTCGTTGGAATCACCGAACATCCGCAGGGTGATGCCCGCGGGCAGGAACGCGCCGAGGGACTGGCCGGCGGTGCCATTGAGCGTGACGTCGATGGTGTCGGTCGCCAGGACATCGATCCCGAAGGTCTTGGTCACCACATGGCCGAGCATCGTACCCACGGAACGGTCCGTGTTGATGACGTCCAGGGTGATCTTGACGGGCATGCGGTCGCTGAGCGCTTCTTGCGCCATGGTGATCAGCCGCTGGTCGAAGTGCTTGTCCAGCTCGTGGTTCTGGCCGGTCATGTTGCGCAGCGGCACGTCGTCGTCGAACTCCAGCCCGTGCAGGATGGGGTCCAGGTCCAGCCCTTCGGCCTTCCAGTGGTTGATCGCTTCGCGGGTATCCAGGACCTCGGCGTGTCCGATTGCCTCTTCCAGGCTGCGGAACCCGAGCTCGGCAAGGATCTCACGGACTTCTTCTGCGAGGAACTCGAAGAAGTTGACTACGAACTCGGGCTTGCCATTGAACCGTGAACGGAGCTCAGGGTTCTGCGTGGCAACACCAACAGGGCAGGTGTCCAAGTGGCAGACGCGCATCATGATGCAGCCGGAAACCACCAGGGGCGCAGTTGCGAAGCCGTACTCCTCGCCACCCAGCAGGGCGGCAATGACGACGTCGCGGCCGGTCTTGAGCTGACCGTCAACCTGAACCACCACACGGTCACGCAGACCGTTGAGCATGAGGGTCTGCTGGGTTTCGGCGAGGCCGAGTTCCCACGGCACACCCGCGTGCTTGAGCGAGTTCAGCGGCGAGGCGCCGGTACCGCCGTCGTGACCCGAAACAAGCACGACGTCGGCCTTCGCCTTGGTGACACCGGAGGCCACCGTGCCGATCCCGACTTCCGAAACCAGCTTCACGTGCACACGGGCCGAAGGGTTGGCGCGCTTGGCATCGTAAATGAGCTGGGCGAGGTCTTCGATCGAGTAGATATCGTGGTGCGGGGGCGGGGAAATGAGTCCGACGCCGGGCGTGGAGTGACGTGTCCGGGCTACCCAGGGGTAGACCTTCTGTGCCATCAACTGGCCGCCTTCGCCGGGCTTGGCGCCTTGGGCCATCTTGATTTGGATGTCGTCGGCATTGGTCAGGTACAAGCTGGTGACACCGAACCGGCCCGAAGCGATCTGCTTGATGGCAGAGCGGCGCTCGGGATCCAGCAGGCGGTCAACGTCCTCGCCGCCTTCACCGGTGTTGGACTTGGCGCCCAACCGGTTCATGGCGATGGCGAGCGTTTCGTGCGCTTCCTTGGAGATGGAGCCGTAACTCATTGCACCGGTGGAGAAACGCTTGACGATGCTGGAAACGGGCTCCACTTCCTCGAGCGGGACCGCCGGACGGACACCGTCCTTGAACTTCAGGAGCCCGCGCAGGGTCATCAGGTTCTCGGACTGATCGTCAATGCCCTTGGTGTAGGACTTGAAGATGTCGTACCGCCGTTCGCGGGTAGCGTGCTGCAGGCGGAAAACCGTCTCCGGGTTGAAGAGGTGCGGTTCACCGTCACGGCGCCACTGGTACTCGCCACCGCCCAGCAACGGCTGGTGCGGGTGCTCGATGCCGCCCTCCGGGTACGCCATCTGGTGGCGTGCCGAAACCTCGGCGGCAATCACGTCCAGGCCCACGCCACCGAGCTGGGAGTGCGTGCCGGAGAAGAATTCATCCACGAGTTCCTGGGACAGGCCCAGTGCCTCGAAGGTCTGGGCTCCCGTGTAGGAAGCCACGGTGGAGATGCCCATCTTGGACATGATCTTCAGGACACCCTTGCCAAGGCCCTTGATGAGGTTGTAAACGCCGTCTTCTGCAGTGACGCCTGTGACATCGCCGTTGGAGATCAGCTGTTCCACCGACTCCATGGCCAGGTACGGGTTGACGGCAGATGCGCCGTAACCGATGAGCACTGCAACATGGTGCGTCTCGCGGACGTCGCCGGCCTCAACCACCAGGGCGGTCTTGGTGCGGTTGGCACTGCGGAGCAGGTGGTGGTGCACTGCGCTGACCAGAAGCAGCGAAGGAATGGGAGCCCACTGCGCGTTCGAGTCACGGTCGGACAGCACCACGTACTGCACGCCACGGTTGATCGCGCCGGAGACCTGCTCGCAGATTTCGGTCAGGCGCGCACGAAGCGCCGCTTCCCCACCCTCGGGGCGGTAAAGGCCACGAACCTTCATGGCGATGCGATCGCCGTCGGGGGTTTCGATGTTCGCGATCTTGGCGAGTTGATCGTTGTTGATCACCGGGAACGGCAGGGAGATCTGCGGCTGGCGGACCTGCTTGCCGTCCAAGAGGTTGCCGTTGGGCCCGATGGCGCACTTCAGCGAAGTAACCAACTCTTCGCGGATGGCATCCAGCGGCGGGTTGGTCACCTGGGCAAAGGACTGCACAAAGTAGTCGAACAACAAGCGTGGGCGCTTGGAGAGGACAGCCACAGGCGTGTCCGAACCCATGGCACCGAGGGGCTCGGCACCGGTCCGGGACATCGGTCCCAGCAGGATCTTCAGCTCCTCGGTGGTGTAGCCGAACGTGCGCTGGCGGATATTGACCGACGCAGCGGTGTGAACCACGTGCTCACGCTCGGGGAGCTCGTTGATGTCGATCAGGTTGTCCTTGAGCCACTCGGCCCAGGGGTTGGCGGCAGCGACCTCGGCCTTGACCTCGGCGTCGTCGATGATGCGGCCGGCCTCGGTGTCCACCAGGAACATTTTGCCCGGGGCAACGCGGCCCTTCTTGACCACGTTGGAGGGCTCAACCTCGATCACGCCAACTTCGGAGGCGAAGATGATGAGGCCGTCTTCGGTGATCCAGTAACGTCCCGGTCGCAGGCCGTTACGGTCCAGGGTGGCGCCAACCAGGTTGCCATCGGTGAAGGAAACAGCTGCCGGCCCATCCCACGGCTCCATGAGCAGTGAGTGGTACTCGTAGAAAGCACGGCGGGCCGGATCCATGGTGGCGTGGTTCTCCCACGCTTCCGGGATCATCATCATGATGGAGTGCGTGATGGGGCGGCCGGACAGCCAGAGGAGCTCTGCAACCTCATCGAAGGAAGCGGAGTCCGAGGCACCCGGGGTGCAGATCGGGTACAGCTCTTCGGGCACTGAGCCCAGCAGCGGGCTGGCCAGCTGCGACTGGCGGGCACGCATCCAGTTGCGGTTGCCCTTGACCGTGTTGATCTCACCGTTGTGGGCGATGGTGCGGAACGGCTGCGCCAACGGCCAGGACGGGAAGGTGTTGGTGGAGAAGCGTGAGTGGACGATGGCCAGCTTGGTCTTGAAGCGCTTGTCCGAGAGGTCCGGGTAGAACGGCTCCAACTGGGCGGTGGTCAGCATGCCCTTGTACACAATGGTGCGCGAGGACAGCGACGGGAAGTACACGCCGAACTTGTTCTGCGCACGCTTGCGGATACGCCAGGCGCGCGAATCAAGCTCGTTGTGTTCCAGCTGCTCGCCGGTGGCGGAGGCAAAGAACGGCTGCGAGAAGTACGGCATACAGGCTCGCGCCATAGCGCCTACAAGGTCAGCCACCACGGGTACCTCACGCCAGCCAAGGACAGTGAGGCCCTCGTCGGCGGCAAGGGCTTCAATGCCTGCCTTGGCGGTATCCGCTTCGCGGGACTCAGCAGGAAGGAAGGCAGTGCCCACTACATACTGGCCGGGAGCGGGCAGTTCGAATTCTGTGACGGCCCGGAAGAACTCGTCCGGAACCTGCATCAGCAGGCCCGCACCGTCGCCGGTACCTTCGTCGGCGCCCACGGCGCCGCGGTGTTCGAGATTGCGGAGGGCGGTCAGTGCCGCTTCCACGATGTCGTATCCCGGTTCCCCGCGGAGCGTGGCAATAATGGCCAGGCCGCAGGCGTCCTTCTCCTTATCAGGGTTGTAAAGACCCTGGGCCTCCGGGAGCGCGGCAAAGCGCTTGAACGGAGACATGGCACCCTGCGGTTCGATTTTTTCGGACCAACCGGGGTTATGAAGATGGGTCATGGGAGACGTCCTTCCTCGAGATCGTGCGTATGGAAGGGACAACGTTGGCCCCACCTTGCCTGCCCTGTGACGGGCACAACAAAGCGCTAGTAATTGGAATTGTAGGCCAGCCGATCCAGCGCAACGAACAGTTACGCAGACCTCTGGCCCCGGCTTGACCAGTGAACATCGGTATGCTGCGATCCGGTTTCCGGGGTGCCACGACGCTGTGGACTGGGCCCTACGAGCGGTGACTCTGTTGCCCCTTTACCGAACGCGACTACTTGGTGTCGTCTGCGTTCGGTGTGGATCCGGGGGCCTTCCTTGCGGCAGTGGCAGCAGATACGGAACCCGTGCCGGACTTGGTGTCCTTGCTCGCGTCCCCTGCTGTTTCCTGCGGCTCGTCAACGTGGCCCGAATCGCTTTGGTTATCTGGGAGATTACCACGCGAACCAGTATCTGAGACAGATGCGTCCACATCATGACTGGTGACGCTCGTCACCGACGCCGGCTCCTTTTCCTTGGTCTCATCCGGCTCGCGCCCCGGCAAATACGGGGTATCCGGTACAGGGCGTCCCTTCCGGCCAAGAACCAGGAAGATGGCAAGGGCGGCAATGAACACAAAGATGCTGGTCCACACATTGAGCCGGGTGGTAATCCCGAAAAGGTTAATCTGCTCGGCATCATCGATCCGCAATGCCTCAATCCAGACACGGCCGAGGGTGTAATACATGGCGTAGAGCCAGAAGAGGCGTCCCCACCGGAAGTTGAACTTCCTGTCCAGGAGCAACAAGATGGCGACGCCGGCCAGGTTCCACAGCATTTCGTAGAGGAACGTGGGGTGGAACAGCGTGCCGGCAGCCATGTCCGGCGGGAAGTTGGCGTTGGCGGGATCAATCTCCAGCCCCCAGGGAAGGGTGGTGGGGGCGCCGAAAAGTTCCTGGTTGAACCAGTTTCCCAAACGGCCGATTGCCTGTGCCAGCAGCAGGCCAGGAGCCGCTGCATCCAGGAAGGCCGTCAGCTTCACGCCGGCCCTCCGGCAACCAATCCAGGCACCCACTGCGCCCAGGACCACGGCACCCCAAATGCCCAGTCCACCGCGCTGTATCTGCGGAATCAGCGAGAGGTCGCCGGTGCCGTCAAAGCCCGGACCGAAGTAGGCATCAGGTGAGGAGAACACGTGGTAGAGGCGACCGCCGATGATGCCGAAGGGAATTGCCCAGATGGCAATGTCCCACAGGCTGCCTTCGGGGGCGCCGCGGCGCTTCCACCGGGCGGACGTCAGCCACAAGCCAACGATGATGCCCGCCAGGATGCAGAGGGCGTATGCGTGGATACGCAGCGTCCCCCACGGCAGCGGAATGTCGAAACCGGACCACGACGGGCTCGGGATACTCATGGGGACCATTGCCGCAGCGTGGAGGACGGTCTGCATTCGCTTCGCTGTTTCCTTTTTCTAGGCTTCTGCAGCTGCGCGGCCCAGGCCGGCGCTGAGATTCTTGGTGAGTTGCCCGACGGCGTCAAGGCCGCCATCGCGAAGGGCCGCCACCAGGGCGGTTCCTACGATCACGCCGTCAGCGTAGGCGGCGATTTCGCGGACATGGTCCGGGTTGGACACACCCAAACCGACGCACACACGCTCGGCTCCGGCAGCATGAGCGCGGGACACCACGTCCTCGGCACTGCTGCTGACAGAGGTGCGCGTTCCGGTGACGCCCATGATCGAGACGGCGTAGACGAATCCACGGCTCGCCTTGACGGTCATGTCCAGCCGCTCCGGGGTGGATGACGGTGCCACGAGGAACACCCGGTCCAAGCCGTACTTGTCCGAGGCCTCGAACCACTCGTGGGCCTCGTCAGGGACCAGGTCCGGGGTAATAAGCCCCGCTCCCCCGGCTTCGGCCAGGCGACGGGAGAATTCATCGACGCCCATGCGCATGACAGGGTTCCAGTAGGTCATGACCAGAACGGCTGCATCGGTGGCGGCGGTGATGCCGGCAACGACGTCGAAAACGTTGCTGACACGGAAGCCATTGGCGATCGCCTCGGTGGTGGCAGCCTGGATGACCGGGCCGTCCATTACCGGATCGGAGTACGGGATGCCGATTTCGATCAGGTCGGCACCGTTCCGGGCCAAGGCGATTCCGGCCTCGATGCTCTCCTGGACCGTGGGGTACCCCGCGGGGAGGTAGCCCACCAGGGCGGCGCGGCCTTCAGCCTTGGCACGATCGATGGCGGCAGCGGATTTGCTGGCGAATTCTTCAGTCATCAGTTCTGGTCCTCGTTGACATCCACGGCTGCTTCGGACGTGCGCTCGGTGGGGCCCTTGGGCTTGCGCGTGGACAAGGTGGTGCCCTTGACGTGCCCTTCCTCATCCAACATGTCGAACCAGGCAGCGGCAGTCTCCACGTCCTTGTCTCCACGGCCGGAGAGGTTGACGATCACCGTGACGTCGGAAGGGTTGTCCTTGCCTTCAGTCAGGCGGTGGCCGATCTTGATGGCACCAGCCAGGGCGTGCGAGGACTCGATGGCGGGAATGATGCCCTCGGTCCGGCACAGGAGGCTGAAGGCGTCCATGGCCTCGGTATCCGTGACAGCCTCGTAGGTAACGCGGCCAATATCGGCCAGGTAAGAGTGCTCCGGACCCACGCTGGGGTAGTCCAGGCCTGCGGAGATGGAGTGGGATTCGATCGTTTGGCCGTCTTCGTCCTGCATGAGGTACGAACGTGCACCGTGCAGCACACCGGGCCGACCCAAGGAGATGGCAGCAGCGTGGCGGCCGGTTTCGACCCCTTCGCCGCCGGCTTCGAATCCGAAGATCTTCACGGAGGCGTCATCAAGGAAGGCGTGGAACAGGCCAATGGCGTTCGAGCCACCGCCAATACATGCAGCAATGGCGTCCGGGAGCTTGCCCGTCTGCTCCAGGATCTGGCTGCGGGCTTCTTCGCCGATGACCTCGTGGAAGTAGCGGACCATTGCCGGGAACGGGTGGGCTCCAGCTGCGGTGCCAAGAAGGTAGTGCGTGTGCTCCACATTCGAAACCCAGTCGCGCAGGGCATCGTTAATGGCGTCCTTGAGGGTCTGGGAGCCGTTGGTCACCGGCACCACAGTGGCACCGAGCAACTGCATGCGGGCCACGTTCAACGCCTGGCGCCGGCAATCCTCGGCACCCATGTACACCACGCACTCAAGGCCCAGCAGGGCCGCAGCAGTGGCACTGGCAACGCCGTGCTGTCCCGCTCCGGTCTCGGCGATCACACGGGTCTTACCCATGCGCTTGGCAAGGAGGGCCTGGCCCAGGACGTTGTTGATCTTGTGGGACCCGGTGTGGTTCAGGTCTTCGCGCTTGAGGAAGATGCGGGCCCCTCCGGCGTGCTCCGAGAAGCGCTTGGCCTCGGTAAGCAAGGAAGGCCTGCCGGAGTAATTCTTGTTGAGGTCCTTGAGCTGCGCGATGAAATCGGGGTCAGCCTTTGCCTTCTCAAACGTGTCCTGGACTTCGTCAAGGGCGGCGATGAGGGACTCCGGCATCCAGCGTCCGCCGTAGTTGCCGAAGTAGGGCCCGGAGGCGTTGCGCAGCGAAGGGCCACCTTGCAGGAATGCGTCGGCCGCATTCTCTTCTGAGCCGGCTGTTGGCGCGTCGACCATCAGTCTCACCGTCCTGTTCCAGTTAGTTCATTGGGTAGTTCCACGTGCCACAAGGCAGCCGCGGGCTTCAGCCCGGGCTGCCTTGCGGCTGTTCGCCGTGTTTCAGTGACTGCCTCAGTTCCTGACGGCGATGGCGGCAGCTCCAGCTGCCTTGAATTCAGTAATGCGTTCATGCGGGGTGGAATCGCTGACCAGCGCCTCCCCCACCAGGATGGCGTTGGCACCACCGGCCACATAATGCGAGACGTCATCGGCGCCCCGGACCCCGGACTCGGCGACGATGACCGACTCAGCCGGAATCAAACCGGCCAGGGACCCGAAAACCGAACGGTCGACGTCGAGCGTCTTGAGGTTGCGCACGTTGATGCCGATGATCCGGGCGTTTGCCGCCACGGCACGTTCGATCTCTTCCTCCGTGTGGGTCTCCACCAGTACGTTCATGCCAAGCTCGTGGCTCAGTGCGCTGAACTCCGCCAACTCGGTGTCGGACAACGCCGCGACAATCAGCAGGATGAGGTCCGCTCCGTGGGCGCGGGCTTCCCAAATCTGGTACTCGTCCACCGTGAAGTCCTTGCGGAGCAAGGGAATCTCGACGGCGGCGCGGACCGCATCCAAGTCAGCAAGCGAGCCACCGAAGCGGCGCTGTTCGGTCAGGACACTGATGACGGAAGCTCCGCCGTCGGCGTACTGAACGGCGAGGGAAGCGGGATCGGCAATAGGCGCGAGATCGCCCTTGGAGGGGCTGCGGCGCTTGATTTCCGCGATGACTTTGAGGTCGTTGCGGACCGATGCAGGCCCACCCAAGGCAGCCCAGGCATCGAGGGCCGGAGCAGCCACCGCTGCCCGGTCCTTCAACTCCGCCAGGGATACGAGGCGCTTGCGCGCCTCCATCTCCTCCTTGACGCCAACAATGATGTCATCAAGAACGGTCACGATTAGTGGCCGTTGTTCTGCAGCTTGCTGCCACCAACTCCGTAGCCCGCCTTGCGCATGACAAAGCCAACGATCAGGCCGATGACCATGACTACCAGCCCGCCAACGAAGATCGGGGTGCTGGCAATGACGAACGCGATGGAGGAAATCAAGGCACCGACCAGCATCACGAGTACGCAGGTCCAGGCAGCCGGGCTGTTTCCGTGGCCGATGGCGTCAGCGTGGCTGGCCATGGTGGATTCAGCTTGGTTCGTGGACACTGTGGTTTTGCTCATGTGAAATCTCCTCAGGATAAATACTGCTTACATTCTGCCATTTATTGGCGGCGTCCGGGACATCGCCCGACGTCAGGACGGGCGCGTGGGGATTTGTTGCGCCCCACCTGCCCGCAAGCCCCCTATGGCTGCCTACGTAGGGTCCTCACCGCGCGACAGGCTGTCCCAACTGTCAATCTCGTCCACCGGTTCATTGCTGCTCTTCCGGCTCCGTGCGCCGGCGTCGTACTTGGTTCGCGAGGTCCAATGGCGGCCGGCCAGCGGCAAGGCAACAGCGCAAAGAGCCAGCAGGGCACCGGCAACAATCGCCACCACAGGGAAGGCGGTGGCGGCTGCATCGGCCTGGCCGCCGGAAACACCTGTTGCAGCCGCAATGGCACCTTGGGCGGCACCCAACGGATCCATCAGGACGGTGATCGCGGCAAGAATGATCCCGGCCGCTGACAGGACAATGAGGACGGCGATGATCCAGCGCGCGATTCTTCCCGCAATGGAGGCGGCCAGGCCGCCGGCCAGGGCAACCACGGCCAGTGCCGTGACTGCTGTTGCGGCTTTGCTTCCCTGGACGTGGAGATCGCTGTTGGAGGCTCCCGTGGGATCCAGCCGCACTTCGATCCAGGTCTGCGTTGTGGCCCCGAAGACTGCAAGGGCAAGGATCGTGGTGGCCAGGACCAAGGTGGACTTACGCGCCCAGCGCGGAGGCCGCTTGAGGGCAGACGGGGATTCAGTGCTCATGAGGCCGAAGTCCCGTCGTCCGGGACGTCTGTATTTCCTGCCGCTTTAGTTGAAACGTTGTGCAGGGATCCGGCGGTGTGTACGGCACGCAGGGGCGCTGCGGCTTTGTTGACCGTTTCCAAAGCCTCGGAAGGCTTGTGGGAATCGGCCACGATTCCGCCGCCTGCCTGGACGTACGCACGGCCCTCGCGGAGCAGCGCGGACCGGATGGCGATGGCCATGTCCATGTCGCCGGCGAAGTCGAGGTAGCCCACTACGCCGCCGTAGATCCCGCGCCTGTGTGGTTCGAGTTCGTCAAGCAGCCGCAGTGCACGCGGCTTGGGGGCTCCGGACAGGGTGCCGGCCGGGAATGTTGCCTTCAAGACGTCGTAAGCCTTGGCCTGCGGGGCCAATTCGCCCACCACTGTGGAGACCAGGTGCATGATGTGGCTGAACCGCTCCACCTCCATGAATTGCGTGACGTCCACGGTGCCGGCCACACAAACCTTGGAGAGGTCATTGCGCGAAAGATCCACCAGCATCAGGTGCTCGGCGCGCTCCTTCTGGTCAGCCAACAGCTCTGCCGCCAACGCCTTGTCCGCTTCCATGGTCTTGCCACGCGGGCGCGACCCGGCGATGGGGTGCGTAATGACTTCCTGGCCGGTCACGGTGACCAAAGCTTCCGGTGAGGACCCCACAATCGAGTACTCGCGGCCGTCAGCATCTTCCAAGCTGAAGAGGTACATGTATGGGCTCGGGTTGGTGTTGCGCAGGACGCGGTAAACGTCCAACGGGTCCGCCGCGCACTCCATCTCGAAACGGCGGGAAATCACCACCTGGAACACTTCGCCGTCAACAATGGCTTCCTTGCCGCGGTCGATCGCTTCCAGGTACCTGGCCTCGTCCCAGCGTTCCTGCACGCTGGAAGCAAAGTCCAGGGCCGCAGTCTCCAGCACTGAAACCGGCTGGGAGACAGGTGTGCTGATCTGCTCCAGCAGTGCCTGCACACGGGCAACGGCATCGTGCCACGCATCGTCCACGCGCTCGGAGCTGTCATCAAAGTTGATGGCGTTGGCGATCAGGAGGACAGTGCCGTCCATGTTGTCGTGGACAGCCATGTCGGTGACCAGGTTCAGGGCCATCTCGGGAAGCTGCAGGTCGTCCTCGGGCGGGGAAGTCAGGCGCTCCCAGTGGCGGACAGCTTCCCAACCGAGGAAGCCCACCAGACCGGAGGTGAACGGGGGCAGTCCCTCAAAGCGGTCCGTCTGCAGCGCAGCAATAGTATCCCGCACCGCTTCTACGGGGTTGCCCGACACTGGAACACCAACAGGGGGCTCGCCAATCCAATGCGCCTGGCCGTCTTTGGTTGTCAGGGTGGCGCGGGACTTCGATCCAATGAAGGAGTAGCGCGACCAGGCCCCGCCGACTGCCGCGGATTCCAGGAGGAAGGTTCCAGGTTGCCCCTTGGCCAGCTTCCGGTACAGGCCAATGGGGGTCTCGGCGTCTGCCAAGACCTTAAGGCGAACAGGAATGACGCGGCTGTGGACGGCGAGTTCGCGGAACTCTTCCAGGCCCGGGCTGATGATTCCAAGGTCCTGCATGGCTATTTTCTCCGCCTTTATCTGAGGTGGTGCTTCAGTGGAATGTAGTGGGTGCCTTAGTCGCGGTGACCCGTAACAACTGTGAAGTCGCGACCATCGAAGCAGGTCCGGGTTCCGGTGTGGCAGGCTGCGCCGATCTGGTCCACGCGGATCAGGAGGGCATCGCCGTCGCAGTCAAGGGCAACAGACTTCACGAACTGTACGTGTCCGGAGGTGTCGCCCTTGCGCCAGTACTCCTGGCGTGAACGTGAGTAGAACGTCACGCGACCAGTGGTCATGGTGCGGTGCAGGGCTTCGTCGTCCATCCAGCCAAGCATGAGGACCTCGTTGGTGTCATGCTGCTGCACGATCGCGGCTACGAGCCCGGAAGAATCCCGTTTCAGGGCGGTGGCGATCTCCTGCGGCAGGGGGCTGGCGGAGTCGCTTGAGGGCTCCACGGCAGGAGTTGGGCTGGGGGCGGACTGCTCTGACATCAGATCAAGTCTAGTGCCTTTGGCGGGAGCCGGATTCTGCGGCGGTTCCTCTGCGCAAGAGCGCTCTGATCGTGCTAGTTTCACAAGTGATGCATTTCGTCGATCCTTCCCGAGAAGTACTGGCCGAAACCCTGCTGGCGGCCGGACCTGACTCCCCCACGCTCTGCGCGGGGTGGCAGACCCGGGATCTTGCTGCGCATTTATATCTGCGCGAACGGAAAATTGCGGTGGGCCTGGGCCTGCTGATTCCAAGCCTGGGCAAGGCCTCCGAGAAAGCCACCTCCAAACTTGCAGCAAAGCTCAAGAGCCCTGAGGCCTATGCGGAACTCATCAAGACGTTCCGAGGCGGGCCCCCGGCCCTCTCTCCCTTGAAGATCAAGGCTTTGGACGAGACGTCCAACCTCATTGAGTACTTTGTCCACACCGAGGACATCCGCCGCGCCGGCGATCGTTGGGCGCCACGGGCCCTGGACGAAGCCTATTCCGACGCCCTCTGGGACGACCTCATCAAACGGGCCGCCTTCTTGTACCGCGGAGTGGACCTCGGCATCGTACTGGTTCGGCCTACTGGCCCTCGGCATGTGGCAAAGCGGGCCCCCGTCTCGGTTGCCATCGTCGGCGAACCGGGCGAGCTGCTCATGCACGCCCATGGCCGCACCAGCCAGGCCCTGGTGACCTTCGAAGGCCAGCCGGACGCCGTCGCACTGTTGCAGTCTGCCGACATCGGACTCTAACGATCCACTTGTTTTAACAAAGAAATGGAGAGTCACTTTCACAGTGACTCTCCATTTCTGTTTAATCCTGGCGCTAGCGGACCTCGAAACCAGCGTCCCGGATCGCCGTTTTGACCTGGGCGATCATGTCGTCCGGCCCGAAGTGGAACACCGAGGCCGCCAGCACGGCATCAGCCCCGGCTTCGACGGCCGGCGGGAAATGTGCCGGCTCCCCCGCGCCACCTGAAGCAATAATCGGGATGTTCACCGCGGCACGGACCAGACGGATCAGTTCAAGGTCGAAGCCGTCCTTGGTGCCGTCGGCATCAATGGAGTTGAGCAGGATTTCGCCCACACCCCGGTCCGCTGCTTCCTTGGCCCAGGCGATGGCGTCGATTCCGGTTCCAGTGCGGCCACCGTGGGTAGTGACTTCAAAACCGGACGACGTCGGGACGTCACCTTCGCGGGTGCGGCGCGCATCCACGGAGAGCACCAGGACCTGAGAGCCGAAGTGGCGGGTGATTTCGTCGATGACCCCGGGCCGCGCGACTGCCGCGGTATTGATGGATGCCTTGTCCGCACCGAAGCGCAGGAGCTTGTCCACCTCGGCAACACCACGGACGCCGCCGCCCACGGTCAAGGGGATGAAGACTTCCTCTGCCGTTCGCCTGACGACGTCAAAGGTGGTTTCCCGGTTGCCGGATGAGGCTGTGACGTCCAGGAATGTCAGCTCATCGGCCCCGCCGTTGTCGTAGCGGTGGGCAAGTTCCACCGGATCACCGGCATCGCGGAGGCCTTCGAAGTTGATGCCCTTGACGACGCGGCCTGCGTCGACATCAAGGCACGGTATGACTCTGACGGCTACAGCCATGTGCTGCTCCTCAATCTTTCTGGGCTTGCTGTTACCGCGGGTCAGATGCGGCAGGCGTGGATGCTGCTGACCAGGATGGCACGCGCGCCGAGGTCGTAAAGCTCGTCCATGATGCGGTTGGTTTCCTTCTTGGGAACCATGGACCGCACAGCAACCCACTCCGAGTCACGCAAAGGTGACACGGTGGGCGATTCCAGGCCGGGAGTCAGCGCAGCGGCGTCTTCCACGAGGTCCTTGCGGATGTCGTAGTCCATCAGCACGTACTGGCGGGCAACCAGGACGCCTTGGAGCCGGCGGATGAGGATGTCGATTTCCTTGACGGTTCCGTTGGCTGCTCCACCTGAACCGGAGCGGCGGATGAGCACGGCCTCCGACTTCAGGATGGGATCACCAAAGATCTCCATTCCGGCGGCCTTGAGCGTGTTTCCGGTTTCAACGACGTCGGCAATGGCGTCTGCCACGCCCAGCCGGACGGAAGACTCCACGGCACCATCAAGGCGAACCACGGTGGCATTGACCCCGCGCCCGGCGAGGTAGTCGCGCAGGAGTCCGTCATAGCTGGTGGCAAGACGCTTGCCTTCAAGCTGTTCGACGCCGGCAAAGTCACCCACCGGACCTGCAAAACGGAAGGTTGACGGGGCAAAGCCCAGGGGAAGGATTTCTTCGGCTTCGACCTTGGCGTCGAGCAGGAGGTCCCGGCCGGTAATGCCAACATCCAGCGTTCCCTGACCTACATAGACAGCAATGTCGCGCGGGCGGAGGAAGAAGAACTCGATGTCGTTATCGGGGTCCACCATCACCAGTTCGCGGGTGTCGCGGCGCTGGCGGTAACCGGCCTCGGACAGCATGGCCGAGGCGGCTTCGGACAGGGATCCCTTATTGGGAACTGCTACACGGAGCATGGGGAGACTTTCTTGTTTGAAGGGAGGTTTCAGGCACCTTGGCCACGCGTGGGGACTCCGCGGAAGTACGCCGGAGTGGCGTGGCTAGAGATGCTTGTAAACGTCCTCCAGCGTGAGGCCCTTGGCGAGCATGAGGACCTGCAGGTGGTAAAGCAGCTGGGAGATTTCCTCAGCGGCGGCTTCGTCGGATTCGTACTCCGCGGCCATCCAGACTTCGGCGGCCTCTTCGACCACTTTCTTGCCGATGCCGTGGATTCCGGAGTCCAGTTCGGCAACCGTGCGCGAACCTGCCGGGCGGGTCGCTGCTTTCTCACTCAGTTCTGCGAACAGCGTCTCGAAATTCTTCACGCCCTCCAGACTACTTGCTCCGGGGCTGACACTGCTTGTTGGGGCGTTGCATGACGAAGGGGATGTGAGTGAAGACACACCCACATCCCCTCCATACGCGATGCCCCTAGCTGTACTGCTTCAAGGTCACGGCAGTGGCGAGGGCTGCGGTCACTGCCTCGTGGCCCTTGTCTTCCTTTGAACCGGGCAGGCCAGCGCGGTCCAGCCCCTGCTGCTCGGTATCGCAGGTGAGGACCCCGAAGCCAACCGGCACGCCGGTGCGGACACTGACGTCGGTCAGTCCCGACGTCGCGGCCTGGCAGACGTAGTCAAAGTGCGGCGTCCCGCCGCGGATGACCACACCAAGAGCCACCACTGCATCAAAGTGCGGCGCAAGTTTGGCAGCTGCCACGGGAAGCTCGAAGCTGCCCGGCACCCGCAGGAGTACGGGATCGGCGATCCCGGCTTCCTTTGCGGCGCGCAGTGCGCCATCAACCAGTCCGTCCATGATTTGGGTGTGCCAGCTTGCCGCCACGATGGCGAGCTTGAGCTGCGAGGTTTCCTCAGGGTTGAGGGTGGTGAGGTCAATAGTGGGCGCGCCGTGTCCGCTCATATTTTCGTGAAGTCCGTTCAGTCTTGGGTGCTGTCAAAGGTTTGGTTCGAAGGTGTCTTGCCGTTGCTGACCGGCTCAACGTTGAGCGCCAGCAGGTGGTCCATCCGGTCTTTCTTGGTCTGCAGGTACCGGAGGTTCTGTTCGCGGGAGGGAACCTCGGTGGGCACCATCTCCACAACGGTGACTCCGGCCTGGGCAAGACGGTTTTGCTTGTCCGGGTTGTTGCTCAGCAACCTGACCTCGTGCAGTCCCATCTCCGCCAGGATCTGGCCCGCCGCAGTGTAGGAGCGTGCATCCACGGGCAGGCCCAGCTGTTCGTTGGCCTCCACGGTGTCAAAACCGGCTTCCTGCAGGGCATAAGCCTTGATCTTGTTGGCCAGCCCGATTCCCCGCCCCTCTTGGCCGCGCAGGTAGAGCAAGGTTCCGCCCTCTGCGTGGATGAGCTCCAGGGCAAAGGCCAGTTGTTCTCCGCAGTCGCAACGGTAAGAACCAAATACGTCACCGGTCAGGCATTCGGAATGGAGCCGTACCAACGGTGCACGGCCGCCCTTAGGCGGGTTCGGGGAACTCACGGCAAGGTGCTCGTGGCCCGTCTCAAGGTCTGTCCATGCCTGTGCCACGAACTCACCAAATGCCGTGGGCAATTGCACGATCGGCCCACCACTGACGGGGTGCGGCGCCTGTCCGGAATGGTCGCTGCTGTGCGTGGTCGATGCGGTCATCGCTTCTCCTCGTCCTCCTGTGAAATACGTGCCGCCTGGGACTCTACCGTCTCAACATAAGACACCAGGTCCTCAATGGAGATGAGGGGGCATCCATGGTTGGCGGCGAAGTCGCGCAGGCTGTCCAAGCGCATCATTTCACCATCGTCATGTACCAACTCTGCGATCACACCCACCGGGGCGAGCCCGGCAAGACGACACAGGTCCACGGCAGCTTCCGTGTGACCTGGACGTTCACGCACTCCCCCGTTAACCGCGCGCAGCGGGAAAATATGCCCGGGACGGGTCAGGGACGCCGGGCTGCTGCTCGGATCTGCCAGGATCCGGGCGGTCAAAGCCCGGTCCGTCGCCGAAATACCGGTGCTGACGCCGATCGCCGCGTCGCAGGAAACGGTGTACGCCGTCCCCTTGGCGTCCTCATTGATTTCCACCATGGGCGGCAGCAGGAGGGCGTCCGCCCGTTCGCCGTCCAAGGGGACACAGATAACGCCGGATGAATAGCGGATGGTCCACCCCATGAGGGCGGGCGTGGCGTGCTGGGCGGCAAAAATAATGTCGCCTTCGTTCTCGCGGTCCTCGTTGTCTACCACGATCACGGCCCTGCCGGCAGCCATGGCTTCAATGGCTGCTTCCACCGGATCCAGTCCGGTCCGGGGCGATCCTGCCGGCGAATTCCGGGTGGGGGCGCTCATGGTGCGTTCCCTGCCTGCGGTGCGAAAGACAGAAGACGTTCGGTGTATTTTGCCAGCACGTCCACTTCGAGGTTGACCCGGCCGCCAACGGGCTTGGCGCCCAGCCCGGTCTCATCCAGCGTGGTGGGGATAAGCCCGACTTCAAACCAGGGGGCCTGCTCAGCGGCAGGACTGACTGCCGTGACGGTCAGCGAGACACCGTCGACGGCGATCGAGCCCTTCTCGGCGATGTAGCGCGCCAGCGGGGCCGGCACCCCGAAGCGCAGGCGGTCCCAATTACCCAGGGCTTCGCGCTCCAGCAACTCTCCTACGCCGTCGACGTGGCCCTGTACTACATGGCCGTCGAGGCGTCCGCCCGCCGGCACACAGCGTTCGAGGTTGACTGCGTCCCCGGCTTCCAGTCCGCCGATGGTGGTACGGATGAGGGTTTCGCCCATGACGTCGACACTGAAGTCCTGGCCGTCGATCTGCGTGGCAGTCAGGCATACGCCATTCACTGCGATGGACCCACCCAAGGCCAAACCTGCAGTGGTTGTAGGCGCTTTCAAGCGCAAGGTGGCGCTGACATCTCCGTCACGCTCAATACCCAGCACAGTGCCTTGTTCGGCAACAATTCCCGTAAACATCAGTGTCCTCCTGTGAGATGTTCCGCAGCTTCACTGCGCGAAACCAAATTCTTGTTTTGAACCACATTCCCGGCATTGCCCGCACTGCCCCTTGGTGATCTGAGGTGCAGGCGAAGGTCCTCGCCGAGCATCCGGACAGCTCCGCCGCCGGCGTCATCCCAGGACCACCGCTGGGCGTCAGCCAAGGTGGTGATGCCCAGGTCATTCAATGCGGGGGTCCCTGATCCCAACAAGGTGGGAGCCAGGTAGACGATCAACTCGTCCACCAGGTGCGCTTGAAGGAAGGTACTCAGAATCGACGAGCCGCCCTCAACCATGACGTGCCGGACACCTTGGTCGAACAACATGCGTAAAGCCTCTGAAGGATCCCTCGTGGGCAGGTGCACGAACCTGCCGTCAGTGCCGCGTACCGAGGCGTCTTCGGGCACATCCCGTAAACCCATCACGGCGCGCAGCGGTTGCCGGTGGGAAAGTTCTCCGTCCGCGTCCCTGGCAGTGAGCCGTGGGTTGTCAATCAGGACCGTGCCTGTACCCACCAAGATGGCGTCGATGAGTCCCCGCAGCCCATGGTTGTCGGCCAGCGACTCCGGACTGGAGATCCATTGGCTGGTGCCGTCGGCGGCCGCTATGCGGCTGTCCAGCGTCTGGGCGATGTGCAAGGTGACAAACGGACGCTTGGCGGCAACGGCGTCGAACCAGTCCCGGTTCAAGTCAAAGGCCTGGTCCAGGGCCAGCCCGGAAAGGACCTCCACCCCTGCGGATCGGAGGGTTCGGGCGCCACCCGCGGCGGGGTCATGCGGATCATCGACGGCGTAGATCACCTTCGCGATTCCGGCGGCAATGATCGCCTGGGCACAAGGTCCGGTGCGGCCTACATGGTTGCAGGGCTCCAAGGTGACAACCATGGTGGTTCCCACGGTGTCGACGCCCTTCTTGTGGGCCTCGGAAATCGCGTCCGCTTCGGCATGGGCCGTTCCGGCTCCCCGGTGATAACCCGTTGCCAGTTGCTCGCCCTCCGGGCTGAGGATGACCGCTCCCACCAGAGGGTTGGCGCCACGGGGACCGGCCAGGGCAGCGGCGAGTGCGGCGTCCATGGCTGTCTGTTCTGCCGGGGTGCAGGTCACGCTCACTGGGCAGCACCCGCAGATACGGCGACGGCTTCCGGGCCGGCGTCATGGCTGGCACGTTCACGCTTTTCGGCCCGCCACCACACGAAGAACCCCGTGAGGGTGAAAAAGCCGTAGAACAGATACATGACCGCGCTGGCGTAGTATCCAGCACTGAACAGCAGCGGAACGCCCACAATGTCAACGGCCACCCAGATCAGCCAGAATTCAGTCCATCCACGGGCCATGCCATAGGTTGCCAGCAAAGATCCCATGAAGGTCCAGGCATCAGCCCAAACGGGCGGGTAGGAACCAAGGGCATCGAACACCGGCGTGAGGGCCGCAGTGCCTGCCACCATGGCGGCGATCAGTGCGATGCGAACCTTGTTGCCCGCCCAACCGGGGACAATGGCGCGGCCTTGGGCACTCGATTCCTGGCCCTGCTTCCAGCGGTACCAGCCGTAGATGGCCACGGTGATGAACATGACCTGACGTGCGGCCTGTCCCCACAACGTGGCCGGTGCTGCTGCACCGAAAACGTTACCCAGGAAGACCGTGAGCAGGAGGATGTTGCCGAGTATGCCGATTGGCCAGGCCCAGACTTTGCGGCGCATACCGCCGAGGGCGCTGAGCAGCCCAAAGATGTTTCCAAGCACTTCGCGTAAGACAAGAGCAGATCCTCCAATGGGGATCTGAGCTTCGAAGAGCCATCGCAGTAAGTCCATGCCGTTCCTTCCCAGTAAGCCGCGATGACTCCGGGGGTGTACGACAGCGCAATGCCGGGCGTCGCTGAAGGAACGCCCAAGGCATGACTGTACGTGCTTCTCCCATCCAGACTTTAACTGTCGGTACCGGAATTCCACCGGTTCAACCGTCTGCCGTCGAGGCTCCAATCACTTGGAATCACGATGGCTCGCGGGTCGCGGACTATAACCGCCGGTTCGGACTTACACCGACCCCGGAGCACGTATGTGTGTTGTTATTCTGCCACAACTACCAAGATGCCCGGGCTATTCCCGGGCAATCTTCGTAACATGTGGTGACGGTCGTCAGGCGAACGTCGCTGTGACGCCCTGGCCCGCTGCGCGCAGGCGATCAATCGCCGCTGCGGGGTCCTGGTGCCCATAAACCGCCGAACCGGCGACGAACACGTTTGCGCCGGCTTCTGCGGCCCTGATGATGGTTTCCTCGGTGATGCCCCCATCAACCTGGATGGCTACACCGATGCCCGAGCCCTCTACTGCTGCCCGGGCACGACGGATTTTGGGCAAGGTGATATCAAGGAAGGACTGTCCCCCGAAACCGGGCTCCACCGTCATGATCAACAACATGTCCAGCTCGCTGAGCATGTCCAAATAGGGCTCTACCGGGGTGGCCGGACGCAGGGCCATTCCAGCCTTGGACCCCCTCGCCCGCAATTCCCGGGCGAGCTTTACCGGGGCCATGGCCGCCTCAGCATGGAACGTCACGGAAGCAACGCCGGCGTCCGCGTAGGCAGGTGCCCAACGGTCGGCGTCGGAAATCATCAAGTGAGCGTCCAGCGGTACCGGGCTGACCGCCTGGATGCGCTGCACCACCGGCAGGCCCAACGTCAGGTTGGGGACAAAATGGTTGTCCATGACGTCCACATGAACGGCATCGGCATTGCTGATCCGCTGCAGTTCCGCCTCAAGATTGACGAAATCAGCAGACAGGATGCTCGGGTTGATACAGCACTGAGACAAGGCAGCCCCTCTGGGTAGGTGGAAAGCCGGGTTACGGCGGTTACGGCTTTTTACGGATGATTGCCATGAACATGGCATCCGTCTGGTGGACGTGCGGCCACAACTGGGCCGTTTGCTCATGACCGGCACCCAAGCGTCCGGTCAGGCTGACATGGTCAAGTGCCTGTCCGGCGTTGAGCAGTTCCAGGTCTTCCCGCTTGGCCATGACGTCGCTGACAACCGCGGTGGTTTCGGCCGGGTGCGGCGAGCAGGTCACATAGGCAACCACGCCGCCGGGCTTGACGGCGTCAATGGCAGACTTCAGGAGATCCCGCTGCAACGGACCGAGATCGCCGATGTCCTTGGGCGAGCGGCGCCACCGCGATTCGGGTCGCCTGCGCAAGGCACCCAATCCGCTGCAGGGAACATCAACCAGCACGCGGTCAAAAGCTTCCGCCTGTTCGGAACCAACGTCGCGTCCATCACCGGTCCGCACCGACCAGGTGTCCGCAGGAACTGCCGAGAGCGCCTGCTGGACCAGCTTGGCCCTGTGCGGCGCCGGCTCGTTGGCCAACAGGGTAGCGCCGTCCCGGTGTGCCAGGGCGGCCAGAAGGGCGGCCTTGCCTCCCGGGCCGGCGCACAAGTCCAGCCAGCGTTCACTTTCGGCGATGGCTCCACCAAGGTCCACGCCGGCCAAAGCCCGGGCGACCAACTGGGATCCGACGTCCTGGACACGGGTGGTGCCCCGACGGACCGACTCCAGGCGGCCGAGGTCCCCACCGGCGGACAAAGCAGAATCTTCCACCAGCTCCCCCGCCGTAGCCCCATTGTCGAAGGCCTCGTCCAAGCTGCCCAACCCGGGCAACGCCACAAGATTGACCACCGGAGCGGCATTATCCGCCTCCAGGAGGTCATCGATTTCCGACTTCGGGCGGCCGTGGTTGACCAACGACTGGCGCAGCGCGCGGACAATCCATTCAGGGTGGGCGTGCCGGAGCGCTGCGATCTTTGTTTCATCAGTCTCGTTGGCCAGGAGGATGTCCAGCCACTCACCCATGCTGTGCGCGGTGACTTTGCGAAGGACCGCGTTGATCAGGGCTGACGGACCTGCGCCGATGACCGCTCGCGCCAAGCCAACGGTTTGGTCCAAGGCTGCATGCGCAGGAACGCGCATAGACAGCAACTGATGCGCGCCAATCCGCAGGGCATCCAGGATGGCGGGGTCGAGTTGCTCAAGGGGGCGGTCCACGCAACGGGCCAAGATCGCGTCATAGGTGCCTTGGCCGCGCAGGGCGCCATAACTGAGCTCGGTGGCAAAGCCTGCGTCACGGCGGTCCAAGCGGTGTTCCCTGATGCGGGCCGGAAGCACCAGGTTGGCGTAAGCGTCCTCGGAGGCAACAGCGCGGAGCACTTCGAAGGCCACGAGCCGGGCCGGGTCAGCGCGGCGCGTCCGTTGTGACGGAGCATTGTTGGTGAATCCGCGCTGGGGTCCCCGGTTCCGCTCGCGGCCCTGGGCGTTGCGGCGGCTTTCACCCCGCGCACCACGGTTCCCTTGTCCTCCGCCGTCCCGGTTCCCGCTGTTGTTGGGGCCTCGCCGGCCGGACTCACTCATTCGAATACCACTCTCTCGGGTGTTGCCAAGCCGCGGGCCCAATCGGCCGACGACATCATTTTCTTGCCTGCCGGCTGGATCCTGCCAAGCTCAACGGCGTGGGATCCGGTGCCGACAAGAACAGCTTTTCCATCCACCCTGATGGCACCTGGCGCCAAGTCCTTCACATCAGGACGGAGGCCTACGGGTTCGAGCTTGATCCGCTGGCCCTCCAGGGTGGTCCATGCCCCCGGCTCGGGGGTTACACCACGAGCCCGACGATTAATAGCCAAAGCAGGCATCTGCCAGTCAAGGCGGCCATCCTCCAACGTCAACTTGGGTGCCAGGGATATCTCCCCGGTTTGGGGTTGGGGGGCGGCTTGCCCGGCGTCAATGGCGGAGAGCGTCTGGCTGAGCAGCACTGCACCGCTGACGGAGAGGCGCTCAAGGAGGTCCCCGGCGGTATCGTCCGGCCTGACAGCTTCCGTTAAGGTACCGAAGACCGGCCCGGTGTCCAGGCCCTCTTCAAGCTGGAAGGTCACTGCGCCAGTGATCTCGTCTCCGGCGATGACGGAGCGCTGGACCGGGGCAGCACCCCTCCATGCGGGAAGGAGCGAGAAATGCAGGTTGACCCACCCATGCCTGGGAACTCCCAATGCAGACTTCGGAACAATTCCCCCGTAGGCCACAATGGCCGCGACATCAGGGGCGAACTCCGCGATCCGGGCAGTGGTATCCACATCGACCTTGGCGGCACGGATCACCTCGATACCCAGTTCCATGGCCCGAGCTGCCACAGGTGAAGGTGTCAGGACCCTCTTCCTGCCTACCGGCGCGTCCGGGCGTGTCAGGACGGCAACGACGTCGAATCCTGCCTTAACCAGTGCGTCCAGAGACGGGACCGCCACGGCTGGGGTGCCAGCAAAAAGGACCCTCACTCGGGAGCCCCGAAACTGCCGCCACCAAAGCTTGATCCCACGCTGGTGGCGCGCTGGGACGTAGTCTTCTCCGTGATGGCGTGGTAGTTGGCGTTCCGGATGGCGCGGAGGGCTGCCTTCCGGTCCTCCCCTTCCAACCTGTCCGTGTACAAAATGCCGTCAAGGTGGTCCGTCTCATGCTGGAAACACCGGGCGAGCATGCCCTCGGCCTCCACGGAAACCGGGTTGCCATGCATGTCGACTCCCGTAGCCCGGGTTGCCCGGAACCGGCGCACCGGGAAACCCAGGCCAGGGATCGAGAGGCAACCTTCGACTTCATCCGGCTGGAAATCTTCGCTGTTCTCCAGGACGGGGTTGATGATGTGGCCTTCCACTCCCCCGATCCTGTAGGTAAAAACGCGCTGGCTCACGCCGATTTGCGGTGCAGCGAGGCCTGCACCTTCCACATCCTCCATGGTTTCGGTCATGTCAGCTACCAGCTTGGCGAGCTCCGGACCGAAGTCGGTGACGGGGTCCGCTACGGTGCGCAACACCGGATCCCCGATGATTCGGATACTCAAAATTGCCATGTGCTGTCAGTCCTCACTATCGTCAAACCCGGCTCCGGGTGTTACGGAGCCTAAGCCAGTTTAGTTGAGAGCATCGCCGGTGACCGCGGCTCCGGCACCGACCCCTGCAAACACGGGCGGAGCAATAGGCAATAGTGCGTGCCCCGCCGCAGAGACGTCCGCAGACATCTCCCAGACACGGCGAAGCGCGCAAAACTTCCACCAATGGTGCTTGAGTATCTCCGGGTTGGCCCGCATGGGCCGCACTTCAGTCTCTCCGATGGCCACCGCCAGCAACATGGGATTATCTCCGTATTTCCACGGCTCCCATTCACCGGCAACAGGATCAACCAGGCTCTCCTCTGCCTTCATTCCTGCGGCCAGCTGCATGACCACTTTGTCATCCAAGGCCTTGACTGTGCCGTCCCGCGTTGTGCCTTTGGTCTTGTAGTCGATCAGGCAGATACGTCCGTTGATCCGGGCCACAAGATCCAGTGTTCCGGCGTAGCCCACCGTTTTGTTCCACACGGTGATCTCCGGGGCCAACGGCTCCACCCTGTAAAGTTCCCACCACTCATCAAAGCGGGCGGCAAAGGCCTGCTCTCCGTGGGCTGCGAGGTCGTCCCTGCATTCCTGCATCCGGTGGGGGCGTCCCAGGGCACGAAGGGCCACCTGTTCACAGTAAGTGTGGACCCTGTCGCCGCGCGCCGCTGCGGCATCCCGGTAGGCTTCCGCAGCTTTTGCGGCTTTGTTGATGGCCTGCCGGGTCTTGGCCGGGCTACCCAGAATCGCGGGAAGCTCCGGATCCGCAGCGAGGCTGCTCGCGCCCATGTAACTGAACCAACCGTCCAGGGAGTGTGCCTGTTGTCCAATCACCGTAGTGATGGAGGGCACAGAGAATTGCTCCGTGGTGGAGCGGGCGTACATCCGGCCGTAGTCAGTAGCGTGGGCAAGCAGTGGAGCAGTCATATAAAGACTGTGTCATACCGGACCGACAGAATTCTCCGGCGGGAAGATCATTGCCAGTTGCTCCGGTGCCAGCCTGGCCAGCTTCGCGGCGAGGACGGGAGCCGTCACCGCCAGCTCCTTGCAGGGCAGCCCAAGACCGGGACTGTTCCGGGGCAGTTCGGGTTCTTGATCGTCTTGCATGCTGACGAAGTGCGCCGATGCAGCGGTTCGTGACGCGAATTCGCAGTACGTCCGCTGTACTTCCGTAGAACGAGGCGCAAAAACAGGCAAGAACTTGACCGATCTGCTCGGCCGGGAGGATGGAATGCTCAGTCTTTGGACAAAACTGCTTCCAGAACGGCCTGAAACTCCGGGCCGACGCGGATCGACAACTTTCCATCCTCAGACAACGCAGTCAGTTGCTCATAGCCAGCGCCGTTGCTCCAGTAGACATGGGGACTCACTGGTCCAGGTGCGTCGCCGTATCCCATGGCAGTGAATCGCACCATGCCGTCCAGGACCATCACCAGGGTTTCATCGCTGATGAGGTGCCACACCAACTGATGCCGGTTGGGCATGCTCATCAGCCAGCCAAGATCAGGGCGCAGGGTTTGGCCGGACGCCTCTTCAGCAAGTCCTGGCAGCAACAAAGCCTTACTCGCCGTATAGACCGAATCACCCAAGAGGGCAGTAAATGAGCCACCGCCTTGCACAGGCACGGTTTCCAGGTGCTGGTCTTCCACCGACTTCAAGTTCGCAATTCCCTGGGAACGCAGAGCTTCCCAGCCTCCGCATCTCCCCGCGTGTTCCCGATTGAACACTGCCACGGTATCGGGAAGATCCAGTGCCAGCATTTCGATCACACCTGGAGCAAATTCGGTGTGGGGATAAGCGTCCGGATTTGGAATGCTGGATGCTTCGTATAGGCGTGCATGGACCCGGCGTGCCACATCTGCAGGCGTGAGGCCATCGAACGGATCGGGCGCTTCAAAGCTGGCAAGAACCTTCTGCAGATGTTCTCTTATGGTGTCCCGCCATTGGGATTCCGGACGGTTATGGCACGACGCAGCAACATTCCAGAATCCATACCCCCGTCCGGCAGCATCAACGGCATGGTCGCTGAAAATGTGTACCTCGTAGCCCAGCTCGCCGAAGACTTCGCGGATTGTTGTCCGAAACCTTTGGGCTTCGGAAACCGTGAAGAAGGACAAATCCTCGTCGGACGGTTCTTGCTCAGGCCGTTTCTTTTTGAAGAAACCCACGGGACCCACTTTCGTTGTTCCTTGGCGCCCATCCCGCAACGCCGGGGACTTCGAGGGCTGTCGACACGATGCACCCAACCTACCCGGGCCAAACCCACCGGGCATAGCAACCGCTGGTCAAAAGGTGTCCACGAACGTCGTCGGCGCAATCCCACTGCCGCTGAACGTGTAGGTCATCGTGGTTGTCTGGTTGGGGTCGTTGCGGGTGACTCCCATATGGAAACCGAGGGCTCCCGGGTCCACTGCGGTACTGGTGCACTTCAGCTCCGGAATATCGTCGCGTTCCTTCCGGCAGCTCCAGCCTGATGGCTCGATCAATTTACCGGGGATGAGGCCTGATCCCTCCGACAAGCTGAATGTCACTTCAGCAGATGCTGGAATCCTCTCGTCGCCGAGGACGAAAACAATTTCTACATTCACGTCGGAAGCAGTGGTGCCGGGTTCTGCCACGAACTCTGCAGTAACAGCCGGCGCCGGATTCGTTTGGGTCGGCGTCGGAGTCGGGGTTGGAGTCGGGGTCGGACTCGACGACGACGGTTGGGGCGAGGGCGTGGTGTTGCCCGTCGGCGTGGCAGCGGGAGGGACGGATGCTGTGGCTGATGGGGATGCTGAAGGGACAACTGGCGGGTTGGTTCCGGGCGCCGAGGGGGCAATGGTGGGCAGAACCGGGGGCAAGGAAGGCGGCTCCTTTGGCGTCGACCCTCCGGGCGCGGGGGGCAGTGCCGGCAACGAGGGGTTGGTGTTTCGCCGCAGCACCACCTGGATTGCGGGAAGTGCCGGCACCTCGCCTGCTATGGGTGGATTGGCCTGGCCTGTTTCCCCCGGAACAGGAACCAGTGGCCGCGTCGGGCTGGCCGTAGGTCTTGGAGTTACTCCCGGGGGCTTCGGCGAAGGCGCAATCTCGGCCGTTTGTGCGCCCGGAACAAACATGCCCGCAGCGCCCATGGCTGCCACTGCTGCGGAGCCCGCCACGGCAGCCACAAGCACCCCGACAACCACTTTCATGGGCAGTGCCATGCCGCCATGGGCTGCACCTGCTGCGGCAGTCGCACCGGCTGAACCAGAGGCTGAGGCCAAAGCGGCAATCGCCGGGCTGAAGGCAATTCCCGCTATCAACGGGAAGAGCACAGACCTCATTGAGGATTGGACATCATGAAGGTCCAGCAAAAGAGCCGTGCACTTTGAGCACTCCTCCAGGTGGGACTGAACTTTCCGTTCGGACCGTGGGCTGAGTCCTTTGCGGGAATAGACCCCAAGCTGCGCAGAGTACTCCTCACAGTCCTCGCCAACAGAGGCTTTGACATGGTTCTGCAGATAGGCCTGACGCAACCCTTCCCTTGCCCTCAGGGCAAGGGCGGAAACGCCATTGGGGCTGAGCCCCAGCATCGGCGACGCTGCCCTGGGCTTCATGCCCTCAATGTCGACGTACCACAGAACGGCCTGCCATCGCTCGGGAAGGGATTTGAAGGCCTGGGCCACAGCGGCTGTTTCGAACTCGGCCAGAACCGAATCCTGATGGTAATGCGCACTATCCAGAAGATAGGACTCGTCAGTGGGCCGCGTTCGTGAACCGGAGCGATTGGCCCTGTAAGCGGTTTTGCGGACTGCGGTCAGCAAATAGGCGCGGAAAAATAAGTCGGGGCCCTTCCCCTGGGCCAGTGATTCCAGCACGGATGCAAAGGCATCAGCCACTACATCGTCAACGTCAGCACTGTTGTCGACTTGGGCTGCAGCGACGTGCCTCGCCATCACGCGATGCCTCCCATAAAGAGCATCGAAGGCGGCGGTGTCACCGGAGCGCACCTGCTCAACCAGTTGCTCATCGCTTAGTGCCGGCTCGGCCAGCCCCACTCCAGAGCTACTGTCCCGCAATCTGTTCCGTCTTGGATCCGCCCCCATGGCGCTGCCTACTGACGGACACGACAAGGTGAACGGAAAACCCGGACAACAACGTCCGGAACAGGAGAGCCACGCTGCTGCAGCCCTCACGCAGTCGCCATGTCCAGGGGCCGCGCTCCCCCACCAGACTAAAGCCGACGACCTCCCAGGAAAATAACGAATCGGTACCTTGTTTTCCGTTGAGGAACCGAAACCGCGCGATGACGCGGCAGGACCGGAAACCGGCCTCTGTGTGATAAAGCTCACACTCACTTCTCCGTCACGATCCCCTTCTGAAATCCACTAGTCATCCAATTGGGCGAAGAGCTACCGGTTTTCCGGTGGCATGTCAGGAGAAATGGACCATGCAGAAGTACATGAAGCGGGGCGTCACCAAGACCAACCGCGAGCGTGCCGCCTCACGGCTCGTCCTCCTCGCAACGGCTCTTGCGGTCCTTGCCGGCACCATCGGCTACAGCGCCGTCAATGCCCCCACACCTGTTGCCGCCCTGCCTGGAACGCCGGGCGTCACCCAGGCGGGAAAGTTGGTCTACAGCGAAGATTTCTCAAATGCGAGCGCGGCTACGGCGCCAATACCCTTGGGCTCGTACACCGGCGGAGCAGCAGCGGGCAGTGAACAGTACACGGCCGATGCCGCATGGCTGCCCGGCGCCCAGGCTTGCAACGGCTGGATCCTGCGCGAAGGTACGCCATTGCCCAGCAACGGCGGACTCCTGAACATCCTGACCAACGATCAATGTGGCCGGAACACCGCTTTCACGGAGCTTGGCAAGATGGCACATGCCATGGGCCTTTTCCAGGGCATGACAGACGCGCAGGCCGCCCAGAACCAGATCCTGAGCGAGTACACCAACAGCGTTACCGGCGCCCAGTTGGCGGGGCGTCAGTTGCAGACCACCAAGAACACGATTCCCACCATTGCCGGGCATTACTACGCGATCTCAGGCATCTTCGGGGCAACCAGTTGCTTCTCCAACCATGCGAGCCAGGAGTTCGCCATCCTCATCAACGGAGTCCCCACCGTGGTGGGCTCCAATTTGGATCCATGCTCCGATGCCAGTTCCCAGTCCGTCAATTATGGCGGCAGCAGCTTCCGCGTCGCGAAGCTGCAGTCCGGCGCAATCCAAGTTCCCGTTTCCGGGACGACTCCCACGCTGGGCATCCGGGTGCGGAACCTTACGGCTACAGGCAACGGAAACGACGTCGGTTTTGACCTTCCGCAACTGGTGGACGTGACCCCTCAGCTGGACAAGTCCTTTGCCCCCACCACTATCACGCAGGGGCAGAACACAACACTGACCTACACCGTCACCAACACCTCTGACCTCATGGCCAAGAACGGATGGCATTTCATTGACACAATGCCTGCCGGATTGACTGCCGTCGGGCCACTGGGCGGGACGTGTGTCCGCACAGCCGGAACAGTGTCGGGCAGGACCGTGGATGTGACGGGGAACCTCGCACAGGGCAGTGTCTCGTGCACCATTACCGTTACCGTTACGTCCAACACTCCCGGCGTTTACAACAACTCGGGATGCGTAGCCAACGACGGTACTGCGGTTCCCAATTGCACCAACAACTTCCCCACCATTACCGGGCTTTACTCTCCAGGGACTGCCCCTCTGACCGTGAAGCCGGTGGTGGACCTGTCCATCACCAAAGGCGCTGACCTCACCACCTACGTGCCCGGCCAGAGCATCACGTACACGGTGGTGGTGCATAACAACGGACCCAGCGATGCCGTGAACGCTCTGTTCACTGATCCCTTGCCCTCATCCATCCAGGGCGCAGCATGGACTTGCAGTGTGACAGCTGCAGGTACCCCGAACCTCCCACCCACCGCACCGACCGCCTGCAACGCTCCCAGCGGCACAGGAAGCATCTCCGGAACTGTACGTATCAACGTCGGCGGGACACTGACCTACAGGATTACAGGCACAGTTGCCCTGGGCAGCTCAACGAGTATCACCAATACGGCCACCATCGTGCCCGCCGCCCAGACCGCCGTTCCCACCATGCCAGGTGGAGGACCGAATCCTGTGGCTGGCTCCACCTCGCTGGTCACTACCGTTGATCCCGCCTGTGCTCCGTCTCCGGGAACCGGCTGCTCCGCCACCGTCACAACCCCCGTAACACCCCAGTGGACCATGGCAAAGAGTGCCTCAGTCAACGGCATACCTTCTGCCGGAAACACTTCTGTTCGACCCGGAGAAACCATCACCTACTCTGTGACGGCCACCAGTGACAGAGGGCAGATCAACAACGTTGTCCTCACCGATAACCTGGCGGACGTCCTGGATCAGGCAGCCTTCGTGCCCGGATCCGCCACACTGAAGATTGGCACTTCAGCGCCTGTCGCTGTAGCCGACCCGCCGGCAGGTTCGACGGTACTCACCACCGCCCCATTCACGCTTCCGGCCGGTGCAACGGCCGTCCTGAGCTACAAAGTCACCGTCGCCCAGACGGCCTGGAGTTCCCAACTCGTCAACATGGCCACCGGCAGTGGCAGCGTGACTCCTCTTCGTTGCGCGACTGGCGCCACACCAGTGAATCCGGCATGCATCACCACCCACCACACGCCGTCGAAAATTCTTCTTGAGAAGGTCGGGGAATCCTCGGGTTCATTATGGGTCCCCATGGCGGGCTCGTCCTGGGCCATCCACGACGACGCCTCGGGTGCGGCCGGTGCCGTCAATAATGCCTACGCTGTGACGCCTGTCCCCTCCAGCATTGGACAGTTTCAGATCACCGGAATCGAGCCGGGCGTTTACTGGCTCCAGGAGACCCAGGCACCTGCGGGATTCAGTCTCCTCGCAGAGCCGGTGCAGTTCACCGTTGCGCCCAATGGTGCCGTAACGCTGGGCGCCGGCAGCGGTTCAGGTGTCGTGACCAGCGGTGACCCTGACGGCGACGGCGTGTTCCTCGTTACCGTCCGTGATGTCCCTGCTTTGAAGATGCCCGAAACAGGAGGCATTGGTTGGTGGCCGCTCACGGCAGCCGGAACAGGACTCCTGACGGCGTCGCTGTTCGTGGCCTTCACAAGCTTCAGGCGCTCACGCAAGCGGGCATTGGCCTGATACCAGACCCGGTCCGCCATCCCAAGGTAGGACCGTATTTCCCCCCCAAGGTGTTCACTCCGAGCATCACCCCCAAAAAAAGAAAGAGGTTCACGTGAGCAATTTACGCTCCCGGGGTCTTTGGAAGACCGCCGCCGCCACCATCGCCGGGGCGGTGCTGGCTATGTCCTTTTCCGTAGCTCCTGCATCCGCCGCTCCCCTTGTCGATGGCACCCGGACTGGTTCCATCACTGTCCACAAGTTTGAGCGTCCAGCCACGCCCACCGGGTTGCCGAACAACGGCACCGCCGTGGATACCAGCGCACTGACCCCGTTGTCGGGCATTACCTTCAGCATCGCGCAGGTCAATTCCATCGATCTGAGCACGAACGCCGGCTGGGATGCTGCCCACAACCTGAGCACTTCTTTCTCTGCGGCCAATCCGGCTGGTTCCATCGCGGCCGAAGGCTACACCCTGGGCGCCGCACAATCCCGGACAACAGACGCCACCGGCACAGCAGCCTTCAACACTCTTCCCTTGGGCCTCTACCTGGTGACAGAAACCAATTACCCGGCCGGTGTGACGCCGTCGGCTCCTTTCCTGATTTCGGTGCCGCTCACTGACCCCAACAACACCAACAACTGGATCTACGACGTCAACGTCTACCCCAAGAACTCTGTGACCGGTGCTGAGAAGACGGTTACGGACGCCCCGGCTGTGAAACTCGGTGACGCGGTCGACTTCACCATCACCGGTGACATCCCGAACGAAGCCATCATTGATGGTTACAAGATTGTTGATGTCCTCGATCCCAAGCTGAGCTACGTCGATGCAACGGCAACGCTGCTCGATGGCACCGTCCTCACCGAAGGAACCCACTACGTGGTGACCTTCGATGCAGCCAGCAACACTGTTTCGGTTGAGTTCACCGCAGCCGGCCGGGCCGTGCTTGCCGCGCACAACACCACCCGCGTTCAGCTCGTTGTCAACACCACCGCCAACGCAGTCGGAGAAATCGAGAACGTTGCTGCCGTTTACCCGAACGCCGGAAGCTTCACCGGCACCCCGGGTCAGCCGGGTGGACCGATCGTTACGCCGCCGGTTGTCACCAAGTGGGGCGAAATGACCCTTCAGAAGACCGATCCGAACGGCACAGCCCTTTCTGGCGCATCCTTCTCCGTTTACGCTTCCGAGGCAGACGCCAAAGCCGGCACCAACCCGATCGCCATCAGCGGCCAGACCGTATTCACCGTAGCTGCCGATGGCACGCTGACTCTGTCCGGTTTGCGCTACTCGGACTGGGCGAACGGCGCTGCTGTGGCACCCGGGGATGCCAACTACCGCACCTACTACCTGGTTGAAACAACCGCCCCAGCCGGATACGAACTGCTGGCCGCGCCGGTGTCCTTCGTCATCAACGCCGGTTCCACGGCAGTCGGGATTGACCTCCAAGTCAAAAACGTCCCTTCCAACAGCGGTTTTGAACTCCCCCTGACCGGTGGCGTTGGAACGAACCTGTTGTACGCAGCCGGCGGACTCCTGGTGGTTGGTGCAGTACTGCTGCTGATCCGTTCACGCCGCAGCGCCGACAAAGGCTGAATCCCGGAAGATCAGGGCCTGACAGTTTGACCGCACCGTGGGGAAGAACGCCAATCATGTGCGCTCTTCCCCACGGTGGTTCCATCCGTTCCAACGACTCACTTCACCACCCTTCCCAGGACCGACATGAAACCGAAGCAAACAAACCGGCTGCGCCCCCGGAGCACACGTCGCCGCGCCTGGACAGGGCAGCGGCTCTTCATCATTTTTGCCGCCGTCATAGGCGTAGGCATCCTGCTGTACCCAACTGCGGCCGCCTGGTTCTCGGACCGTGTGCATGCCACGGAAATCAGCGGCTACGCCGACACGGTGGAGAACCTTGCACCCTCAGCGCAGGACTCGTTGCTGGAGAAGGCCCGGGCATTCAATGCAGCCCTGCCCAGCGGTCCTTTGAGGGATCCGTACTCTTTGAATGACGACGGCGGCCAGATCGTTGTGGGGGCCGGCTCGGAAACGTACAAAAACATCCTCGACGTCGGCCCCAACGGCATGATGGGACGCATCAGCATCCCTTCAATCCACAGCGACCTCCCCGTCTTTCATGGCACGGACGAGGAAACCCTGTCCAAAGGCATCGGGCACCTTTTCGGCTCTGGGCTGCCGGTTGGTGGAACGGACACCCACAGCGTGTTGACGGGCCACTCGGGCTTCGTCAATTCGAGGCTCTTCGACAACCTGGACAAGGTCAAAACGGGGGACGTCTTCTCCATCACCGTCCTGGGCAAGGCGATTTACTATGAAGTCGACCAAATCCTGACCGTGAAGCCCGAAGACACCGAAGCCCTCCGCAAAATCGCAGGGCAAGACCTGGTCACCCTCGTTACCTGCACCCCAAAGGGCGTCAACAGCCACCGACTCCTGGTACGCGGGAAGCGCGTTGATGCTCCAAGCGAGGACCAAGCACAAGCCTTTGCCGGCCAGACGCTGGACCCCGGCTTTCCTTGGTGGACACTCGGACTCTGTGCAACGGCAGCCCTTGCCGTCCTCGTCACACGCCCCCGTCAGCAGGGTGCCGGGCGGGGCGTTGCGCCTAATGGTGAAGGTCCGTCGGGACCAGAACCGGCGGGCCTCTACGGCGTCGGGCGGTCCCGCACGTAAGCTTGTCCCGAAGGGGGCCACGTGAATTCACCAAGAACCTGCGTTGTCATTGAGGACGATACTGATATCCGCGACCTCATAGCGTTGATCCTTACAGACGCCGGCTTCGAAGTTCACGCCTGCGAAACAGGACATGACGGCGTGGTTGCAGCCGAACGACTCAACCCTGACCTCATCACTCTTGATGTGGGCCTGCCTGATATGGATGGCCGCGAGGCTGCACGCCTGCTTGCCGCCGTTTCACCCGCCCCCATTCTGATGATCACGGCCTTTGCAGAACTGGATGACGAACTGCACGCCATCGCCTCCGGGGCCACGGCATACCTCATCAAGCCTTTCCGGCCCCGCCAGCTGCGTGAACTTGCACTGCAACTGAGTCCCCACGAACCGGCCTCGGGCGCAGTGCGTCCGACACCGTGCGTCAAGCCGTAAAGGAGAGGTGGGGACCGGCCCATCGCTCCAAAGAAGGAGTGCCCACATCATGAATAGACTGACAGCACCAATCATGATCGCGGCAGTGCTGCTGTTGGGCAGCTTGTCGGCGTGCGCAGATTCCGCGGGCCCGGGGTCCGGCCGGACCAGCAAGCCATCTGATCCTCACAGCACCAATGACGCCTACGCCAACATCCCGGCCAATGAAATCCAAACGGCCGGGACCGATGTCGACTTCATGTGGGAACCGAAAGATCCCTTTTATGGGTTCAATAAGTACCCAATCGTCGCGCGGGTCCATATTGAGTCAATCGGCGCTGGGCGCACATTCAGCCCCATCGACAACCAGCATGTGTTTCCCCAAACCGTGGGAAAGATGACTGTACGCGAGGTCTACAAGGGCGACATTGCCGCTGGCGCCGGGGTGAACTATTCGCGGGTTGGTGGAACCGTAACTTTCGACGAATATTGGAACAGCCTCAACAACGCCCAGCAGGAGAAGATCCTGAGGCTCAACGGCGGGGCAAAGCCGGCCGACGCAAAGTACATCAAGGCAAAGATCACAAACGACGTCGACCTCGAGGCCGGCAAAGAGTATGTCGCCTTACTCACGCCGCGGTCAGGCCAGGACGGCCGATTGTCAGAGTATTCAGTGCAGGGTTACCAGTACGGTCTCCGGGAGGTAAAGGGCACCGGCGCCGAAACCACTTTGCTGAATAACGAAACCCATGAGTGGGAGAGCCTGGGAAGTTTCGTGAAACTTCCGTAGGCAGGGTCTCCGGTCTGTCACCGCCACCGCTCCCACGCCGGGAGCCGAGCTTCAGAGGTCCTCTTCCCAAAGCCGTTCGCGAAGTTCAAGTTTGGTCCTGGTTGGCCATCCGGCGTCAGTGTACTTGCGTTTGACACGCTCAAGGTACTCTCTGGCCGTTCCATAAGCGACGCCTGCCTGGCGGGCCGTTGCGGCCAGCGTGGCCCCCGAGGCGTAGATACGCAGAACCGTGGATTCCTGGGCTGAAAGCCGGGGTCGCTGCGGCCGCGCGTCAGTGCTTAGCAAAAACGCCAACTCCGGGCTGACCGCCAGCTCGCCCTTAGCTGCGGACCGGATAAAGTCGACGAGGTTGGGCAGATCATTGTCCTTGGTGATGTAGCCCGAAGCGCCCGCTTCAATAGTTGCCAACACATGTTCTTGATCTGGAATGGTTGAAACCACCAGAATAGCTGCACCTGTTTCGAGGAGCTCCTGGACATTGCGGCCGGGATTGCTGCCGTCCCTGAGATTCAAATCCAGCAGGATTACATCGACGTCCGCCTGATCCTGCAGGTATTCGGCCACCGTGGACGCCATCCTGACCAGCAGCACATCCTCCAAGGGTTCCAGCCACGCAGCAAGGCCTTGCAGGAGCATCCTGTCATCGTCAATCGCGCCAATCCGCACAGGACTGCTCATGCGGGCCACCGCAATTCCACGCTGGTCCCTTGCCCGGTCTGACTCTCAACCACTGCACTGCCCCCAATTTCAGCCATTCTGGCAATGATCGAACCGCTCAGTCCGAGGCCCGGATAGTTTCCGCCCGTGTCGAATCCCCGCCCGCGGTCTGTTACCGTGACCGTGACTCCGCCGTTCCCGGAGGGGTCGCCGCGCCCCGTCACCCATGCCTGGCTCTGCCCCGAATGCTTCAAGACGTTGTTCAGAGCCTCCCTGCTGGCGTCCCGAATCGTCATGACGACCTCCTCGGGAACGGTTGCGGGCATGTCGGCAACCTGGTGGTGCACCCTCAAGCCCAATACCGCCTGTTCCCGGCCTAGAGCTGCAAGCTCGCCCTGAAGCCTGTTTGCCGCTGACCGGTCCGCCGAGGAGATAATCGAGCGCAGGTATTCCGCATCAGCTGCGCAGCGGCGTTGGACGAGCGGGTCTGAGGCATCCAAACTTCCACGGGCCAGCGCACTGAGGGTAGAGAGTACTGTGTCATGCAGCGTGCGGTATTGCCTTGTCCGTTCGCTGCCTTGAATTTCCGCGGCTCGGCGCCACTGCAGGGAGTTCTCCAATGCCTCCGCGGCGCGGCCGGCATTTTCCGCCAGCGCGCGCAGCCGGTGCCCCACCAGTGAGGCCAAGGCAGCCACGACGAGGAGCATAACCAAGGTGGAAAGATACTCAGTCACCATCGCATGCTGGCCGAACATGGCGACAGAGGCGCCGGCACCAATACCGGTTGACAGCATAAGCCAAGCCAGGACAACGCGCCGTGCCGGAAAAAGTAGTGCGAGGGAAAACATGCTTCCCATGGCCAACGGAACCGCGGAATTTGACCAACTCAATGCGTCCCAGGGATAGCACGCCAGACCTGCCGTGCCGGCAGCACTGGCATTGATGGAGACATCTGCCCACAGCGACCATACAGGGATGTCGTTTCGGCTGAGCACGATGGTCACCCAAATCAAGGACCAAAGGGTTTGCAGGACAATGGTGACGGTCGCCAGGGCCGGGTTCTCAATGCCCGCAGTCAGGCCGAACACAATGCCTGCCGGCCACAGCAGCAGCTGGGCCAGCCGAAGAAGGGCAATGCCCCGCACCAGGAATGTCCGGTTGTGCATCAACGCATCCCTCACCGTCGCAAGGGTCTCTTCCCCGGTTCTGTCCATGGAACGCAATGCTACCCATCGCCGCCACCGGCATGCTGTCGGCAGTTCTGCTGACAGCATTTTTCCCGGCGTGACAGCACTGGTTGAAACTGCGATGGTTACGTCACAGCACGAAAAGTGCGGACCAACGCTATAGATCAAGGACAAGCAATCATGGAACGATTCGAACACCGGAGGATCTTGCTGGTATTGCCGTTGGTCTTGGCCAATGCAGGAGCAGCCTTTGCTCTTTCTGCATGCGGTGCCGGCGGCGCTCCTGCAGGAGCAGTCGTAACGGATGCGCCCGTCAGCAGTGCCGTCTCCACTGCGGCCAGCCCGTCACCGCAACTTGGTTCGCCGGTATCTGCAGGCCCCACATCAAATTCTCCTGCCGCAGCCAACTCCAGTTCCGGACCAGAGGTCATTATCCCCACCACCGCCCCAACTGCGCTCCAGATTTCCAGCGGAACCACCCACACTGTCACAGGCGACATTGTTACCGCCGAACTGAACTGTTCGGGTGGTGACGTTGTCATCGATGGAACAGGGAACACGGTGAGAATTTCCGGTGCCTGCAACTCAATCAGCGTCATGGGAACTTCGAATACGGTACAGGCCGCCAATGCCACAACCATTCAGATTGACGGTGTTGGGAATTTCCTCACAGGTGACACCTTTGAAAACGTCACCATCGTCTCGGGGCCCAATTCCCTGCACAATCGCACCACCGGTGTACTGACCATGGAAGGACAAGGCAATTCGGTCAAAACCGGCACGCTGAAGATGGCCACTGTCAGCGGCAACTCGAACTCGGCACGCTATGCCGGGGATGCCCCCGCGAGTTCGGTTACCGGCATTGGGAACAGCGTAACCCCCCACTAGCCACCGACACCTCGGACTGGAGACTGAAGCAGGCTTCGGCATCGAGTCAGTGTTTCCAGGCAGCTTGTCCCTCTTAGTCCGGGCACCTCATTTTCTGAAATTCCGCAGCTATAAAGTAGGAGAAACAGTCTTGAAGAGGATCCAACGTTCCGCCATTTTTGCCCTGGCAATGTCCATGACCTTAGGTCTGTCAGCCTGCGGTACCGGTGGCAGCCCGGAAGGCCCAAAACCCGACCCCTCCACTTCTACGACGGACTCGGCGCCCTTTTCCGGGCCTACGGCTTCTGAGCGTCACAGCCCGGCCGGGACATCCACGCCGGCACCGACGCCGACCACCACCGCACCCGGGAAGCTGGCGGCAGCGGGTTCCCTGCAGGCGGGCGGCCAGTGGCTGTACGCGCTCAAAAACGAATCCACCAGGCCGGTGGGCGAAACCAGCGCCGTACTTGAAGGCGATGCATCGGGCACCGTGTACACGAAATCAACATCCCAGTTCATGGGCTGCGACGGAACGACCGACCAGACAAGCTATCAATTGGATGGCGCATTCACGATTTTCAAGGCCCAAGTGGGTCTTCGCGCCGGTACCCCCGCTGGAATCAAAGCAATTGTTGATGTGTATCTCGATGATGCGCTCATCACCCGTCTGCAAATAGACGACGACGGAGGGGCGCCACTGCAGGTTGTTCTGACGGGGGGACAAACGCTGACTTTCCGTGCTTCAACAGGCACCGGCGAGTGCGAATATTCCGAGCAGGGCTATCTCGTCTTCGGTGATGCGCAGGTTTCCTGACCCAGCAAATATTTCTCCAGGCCAACAACGCAAGGCCGTTCGACGCGCAGGGACAACTCCCATTTCATCACTTGTCGTCACGATTCCGTAACCCACATCACATATAGGCAGCGGTAGTTCACCGTGGCACCGTCAGGCCTGATCTCAGTTGAGACCATGGCCTCCTCAGGCAACAAAGATGAGAAGGAGAAGTGGACAGTTGAAACCCACACTCAAGAAATTTGGCACAGCAGCGGCCATTGGCATCACACTCTCGTTGACCATGGTCGCTCCCCCGGCAAATGCGGCTGTTGCAAAGCTGTCAAGCACCATCAAGTACTGCACTCAGTTCCCACATAATGGCTACGGTGGCGCTGTCTCTTTCAGCGACTACCGCGCTAAGTGCGCTCAGGTCTACACCAACTACAACCTCAACGTCCGAAGAGGACCCGGCACCGGATACGCGCTCACGGGCCGCATGCTCAGCAGTGGCCTGGTCCAGGAATTCGATTGCTGGACCACCGGCACATGGGTAGACGGTGACAACATCTGGCTCAAGCTCTACCCCGGCTCGTTGGGTGCCCAGTACGTTTCTGACCGCTACGTCTACACCGGGCCGAACGTCACGACCATCCTGCCGCACTGCTGAAAGCTTCTGCTCAGACTTTGAGGACGACGCTGACATCCCCGGAAACCAAAAACCCCCCGGAGAACCGGGGGGTTTTTGTTTGGTGGGCGATACTGGGTTCGAACCAGTGACCTCTTCGGTGTGAACGAAGCGCGCTACCACTGCGCCAATCGCCCGGGTGCATAGAAAACACTAACCGACCACGGCCTGAATACAAAACCGATCAGCTCCTTCGCGCCGGCAGCGAACTACACGGGCGGAATTACACCGGTGAAACTCTCCGCAAGCCGCGGAAAGACAAGGATCCAGCCGTCTCCGAAAGCAAAAATCAGCGCCCGATTTGGAGTTTGCAACAACCTCCTATAGAGTTTTTACTCGTCGGAAAGCGACGGAAAGCCTGCAAGGCTGGCCGTCAAAACGACACTGCGGACGTAGCTCAGCTGGTAGAGCACCACCTTGCCAAGGTGGATGTCGCGAGTTCGAATCTCGTCGTCCGCTCGCAAGGCACTGTCAAGGCAAGAATTCCCCGGAATCCTGCTTACACGGTGGGTTGGCCGAGAGGCGAGGCAGCGGCCTGCAAAGCCGTATACACGGGTTCGAATCCCGTACCCACCTCGGTGAAAACCATGTCTTCCAGCTTCTGGCTGGATGCATGGGCGATTGGCGCAGCGGTAGCGCGCTTCCCTGACACGGAAGAGGTCACTGGTTCGATCCCAGTATCGCCCACCAGAACAAGGCAACTTGTTTGTTGTTGAAGGCCAGGCACCAACCAGGCAGACAACATGTGCGGACGTAGCTCAGCTGGTAGAGCACCACCTTGCCAAGGTGGATGTCGCGAGTTCGAATCTCGTCGTCCGCTCTCCTTTTAGAAGGACCCGGAAACGGGCGATTGGCGCAGCGGTAGCGCGCTTCCCTGACACGGAAGAGGTCACTGGTTCGATCCCAGTATCGCCCACCAAAACAAGGCAACTTGTTTGTTGTTGAAGGCCAGGCACCAGCCAGGCAGACAACATGTGCGGACGTAGCTCAGCTGGTAGAGCACCACCTTGCCAAGGTGGATGTCGCGAGTTCGAATCTCGTCGTCCGCTCCAGAATAAAAAAGCAGCTCCCCGGAGCTGCTTTTTTTGTGCCATTTTTCAGCAAAGACCAGGGTTATAGGACAAAACGTGTGTATGGGAGGGGCTTGCTTCCCAGTGATCGCGCGGGAAATCCGGGGTAGCTAAGCTTTTGAAGCTTAGGGTGGCTGGGGTGCTTGCATATCTCTGGAGTGTTTGATTTGTGGCCGCGGGCTGGTTCGGAACGGGAAAACAGCTGCCGGTAAGCAGCGGTACCGGTGTTTGAAGTGCGGGGCGAGCCGCTCGGGTGAACGTCCCGATGTGAGCCGGAGAGCTGAATTGGACGCGTTCCTTGGCTGGCTGCTGGGCACGTCGAACCAGTCAGCCGCGACCTCGTTTGGCACGGCCCGTTCCTTCCGGCGCCGCACCGAATGGTGCTGGAAC